>NZ_CP041185.1:0-1262874 GCF_006517255.1 Janthinobacterium tructae
CAGGACACGCTTTCCCTGTTCGACTGTTATGTCAGTGCCGGCCTGGACGTGGTGGCGGGCCTGCCCCGCCATCCGCGCCTCAATCCTCCATTATGGCAACTCGGGCATATCGCCTGGTTCGCCGAGTGGTTCATCCTGCGCGAAGCCGCGTCCAGCCATCCGGCCGACGCCATCTACAATTCCCTGCTGACACGTGGCGACGATATGTTCGACGCCAATATGGTGGAGCATCGTGCGCGCTGGAAGCTGGAACTGCCCAGTCCGGGCGCCGTGAAAACGTATTGCCGCGAGGTGCTCGACCGGGTGCTCGATAAACTCTCGCGCGAACCCAACGTCGACAGCGCCCTGGCGCCGTACCGGCTGGCGCTGGCGCAGGAAGACTTGTGTGGCGAGGAAATGCTGGCCGGCTTGCAATGGCTGGGCCTGGAAGCCCCCGAATCCCTTGTTGCCCGCCCGGCCTTGCCGCCAGGCGCGGGCGAGATCGCCTTTCCAGGCGGCTCCATCGTACTGGGTTCGCCGCGCGGGGCCGGTTTTGCCTTCGACAATGAATCGCCGCCCCATGCCTGCTATGTGGCGCCGTTTTCCATCGATGCTTGCGCTGTATCGAACGCCCAGTTTGCTGATTTTGTCGCCGATGGCGGCTACCAGAACCGCCAGTTCTGGAGCGCGGCCGGCAGCGCCTGGCTGATGCGGCAGGAGCGTTCGTCGCCCATGTACTGGCTGCGCGAAGCGACGCAGTGGCGTACCATGCGTTTCGGCCAGCGCACCACCTTGCCGCCGAATGAAGCCGTGCGCCACATCAATCTGTATGAAGCGCAAGCGTACTGCGCCTGGGCGGGGCGCCGCCTGGCGACGGAGGCGGAATGGGAGTATGCTGCGCTGTCCGGCCACCCGCGCTTTCACTGGGGCCAGGTATGGGAGTGGACGGCGACGCCGTTCGAGCCGTATCCGGGCTTTGCGCCCGCTGCCTGGCGCGAGTATTCGGCGCCGTATTTCATGCAGCACCAGGTGCTGCGCGGCGCCGCCTTCGCCACGCCGCCGCGCCTGCATTCGGCCCGCATGCGCGCCTTCCACGCGCCCGAACGGGGCGATATCTTTGCCGGCCTGCGCACCTGCGCCTGGTAGCGCGCCGAGAACAGACATCATTTCAGGATACCCTTGAGTACAGATAACGCCCCGCAGTTCATTCCAAAACGCATCACGCCCACGCCGGAGCAGGTCGCCATCCAGACGGCGCAAAAGAAAGTGGTCTTGATCGACGCCAATGCCGGCGCGGCCAAGACGACGACCCTGGCCCTGCGCCTGGCCGAGGCCTTGCACCGGGGCCGCGCGCCCGAGCGCATGCTGGCCCTCGTCTTCACGGAAGCGGCGCGCGTGGCCCTGCGCCAGCGCCTGCTGGAAGTGGGCGTGCCGCTCGGCGTCGTCAAGCGCCTCGTCATCGACACCTTCGACGCCTTTGCCGCCAAGGTGCTGCTGCAGCTGGAAAACATGCAGGTGGCATCCATGCGCAGCGATGAAGAGCTGCGCCCCGTGGCCTGGGAAGCACTGGAAGTGGTCTCCGAGAAATACGCTCACCGCTATCCGCTGGAAATCAATACGACCAACGGGGCCATCGCCGAATTCCTGAAACTGCAATTGCGCACCAAGGCGCGCCTGGATTTTCAAAATCCTGACTTCGAGAGCAATTCCCTCGATGACAACCTCGAGCTGCTGGGCATGTCGCGCACGCATTATCTGTGGCTGCGCGAATACGAAGCCTTGCGTGGCGCCGACACGGGCGATATCCAGTTCCGCGCGCCGTTCGACGCCACCTACGACCTGGTGCGCATGCTCGATGGCGACGAGCCCCTGCGCCAGCAATTGCCGGCCTTCCAGATCATCGTGGCCGATGAATTGCACGATTTGAACGAAGCGTCGTTCCGCCTGCTGACCATGCTGATACGCCGCGGCAACGCGTTTTTCTGCGGCGCCGGCGACAAGGATCAAGTCATCTATACCTGGTCGGGCGCCGACCACCGCTTCTTGCGCCAGCGCTTCGAACAGGAATTCCCCGCCTTGCAGCGCCTGCCGCTGACGGCATCCTACCGCTACGGCCCGCAGCTGGCGCAGGCCGTCGGCGTGTTGAAAAACAAGGCCAGCGTGTCGGCCCTGTCGCGCGCCACCCATATCGACGTGCTCGAGTACGATCATACGCAGCCGCAAGCGTGCAGCGCCCAGCTGATCGCCGCGCTCGAACACGCGCATGCGGGCACCACGGCCATTTTGCTGCGCGACCGCGACCAGGCCATCCGCGTGGAAACGGCCTTGTTCCAGAGCGGCATCGCGTATGGCCTGGTGGACATGAACAGCTATTTGCTGAGCCTGGAAGTGCTGATGCTGCGCGGCATGGTCGCCATCGCCCGCAAGGATTTACATGCGATCAAGAGCGGCCCGCGCCGCGGCGAGATTCTCGAAGCCCTGGTGGCGTTCGCGGAAATCCCATTTACGCGCGGTGAGCTGCAGCAAGCCAAGGCCGACGTGGCCAATTACCCGGATCTGCTGGAAGGCTTTTTGACGAATCAGCTGGCCAAGTCGCACAACCAGGACAAGGCGGCGCTGACCCTGGCCGCCGTCGATTACCTGCGCGCCTTGCCAGCGGACGCCTTGGCGGGCGACGCCCTGCAGCACATCTTTGGCCTGATGCAGCTGGAACAGACGGCGCGCCGCATCTATGTCGACCCGGCGCAGGCGCGGGTCGTCGCCCGTTCACTGCACGGTTTCATTGCCGTGTGCCGCGAAGCGGGCGTGGCGCTCGGTGGCTTTGCCGGCTGGCTGGGCGAGATGGAAGAGGCCGTGACGGTCTCGACCGGCAAGGCCAAGCTGGTGATCGCCTGCATCGACCAGATCAAGGGCCTCGAATACAACCACGTGATCTTGCCCTACCTGGCCGTCGACGAATTCCCGCGCAGCAAGACTGACCCGCTGGAAGAGGAAAACCGTTTCTATGTGGCCGCCACGCGCGCGCGCGACAGGCTCACCTTGCTGACGCCGGAGGACCCCGCCTGGCGGAGCCGCTACATCGCCGCCCTGCAGCTGAAAAACAAGATTGTTGCGCCGAAAGCATAAATCTTTTGCCGTGCGGCCGCTTTTTGTGAAAGACGAAAGCGGGCATACTTTGGTGGTGTGATTGATTGCAATCTGAACCAACAAAGGAGTAATGATGCGAGTATTCTTGACAGGCGCGGCAGGTTTCATCGGCAGTTCCATCGCGGCGGGCCTCGTGCGCGCCGGCCACCAAGTGACGGGCCTGGTGCGCAAGCCGGAACAGGTGGCCGAGCTGGCCAAGGTGGGCGTGTTGGGCGTACTGGGCGATTTGAACGACCGCGAGCTGATCATCGAGCAGGCGAGGGCGGCGGACGCCGTCATCAATGCGGCCAGCAGCGACCACCGGGCCGCCGTCGAAGCCATCATTGAAGCGCTGGCTGGCAGCAACAAGCCTTTCCTCCACACCAGCGGCTCGTCCATCGTCGGCGACGCCTCGGGCGGCGAGGGCACGGAACAGATCTATCACGAAGACAAGTTGCCGGCGCCCACTGCCGACAAGGCGGCCCGGGTCGCCATCGATGACCTGGTGCTGGCCAGTGCAAACAAGGGCGTGCGCGCCAGCGTGCTGTGCAACACCCTGATCTACGGCCACGGCGCCTTGCCGCGCGACAGCGTGCAGCTGCCCCGTTTGCTGAAACAGGCGCGCAAGAGCGGCATCGTGCGCCACGTGGGGCCGGGCCGCAACATCTGGTCGAACGTGCATATCGACGACGTCGTCAGCCTGTATCTGCTGGCGCTGAAAAAGTCGCCGGCCGGCACGTTTTACTTTGTCGAGTCGGGCGAAGCGGCCTTCCGCGACATGACGGCCGCCATCGCCGATGCATTGCAGCTGGGTCCTGCGCAGGATTGGCCGCTGCCCGAGGCGATCGCCGAATGGGGTTACGAGATGGCGTCGTACGGCCTCGGCTCCAACAGCCGCGTGCGTGGCGCACGGGCGCGCACCCTGCTGGGCTGGCAGCCGCAGGGGCCGTCCGTGCTGGAGTGGATCAAGCACGACATGCTCAAGCCGCTGCACGCCAACGCCGTTTGATCCAGCTCAGCAAAGCGAAATCTGTGTGCGCTAGCGAACGGTGCTGTTTTGCGATCAGGAGTATGATGGCTTTGCTTGGTTGAGACGCACTGCCGTGAAGTTGGCGGCATGTTCGATCTTCCAGCAGGTCAGCCGGTCGCCTCAAGGATCGGCACCAGATTTCTGTTCGCGTTTGCGCCCTGCGCCACGCGGCTGTGCACTGCAACTCCAGGTCGCGGTGTGTACTGCGAACCCTTTCAAGGCCGGCTTAGCCGGTCTTTTTTTGCCTGTCATTCTGGCCCCTGCGCCATTCACCGCCGCCTGTCCGCCATTCGCCGAACCGCAGTTCTCGCGCGGCCGAAATCCGCGTATCTTTACGATCAACTAACTTCAAGGGGCGACCGTGAAACCTGAACCAGCTTATTGCCGCCGTACCCAGCTGCTGTGGGGCGTGCTGCTGATCGCCATCGGCGCCGTCATCCTGCTGGACCGGCTCGATGTGATCTATCTCCATGATTACTATGCACTATGGCATTATTGGCCGCTGATACTGCTCGTCTTCGGCCTCAACAAGCTGCTCACGCCCGTGTCCGCCAAGCAGGTACTGAGCGGCCTGTGGCTGATCTTTTTTGCTGCCTGGTGGTATGTATCGTACGAAGAACTGTGGAATATGACCTTCTACAATAGCTGGCCAGCCTTGCTGATCGCCTGGGGCGTGGGCCTGGTGCTGGAACCGCTGCTGAACAAACATTTTATTGCCTATCGGGAGTCCGAGCATGAAAAATAAACCGCCGCTGCACTCGCCATCGCAGATCGTGCTGGGCGTCATCGTCATCGGCCTGGGGCTGTTGTTCCTGCTCGATAACCTGGGCTTCATCAATGTGCGCTATACCTTCCGCTTCTGGCCCACCATCCTCATCATTTTCGGCTTGCTGAAAATATCGCAAAGCCATACCCGCTCCGGCTACATCCTTGGCGGTGTGATGGTCTTGCTGGGCCTGAGCTGGACCTTGAAAGCCATGGGCTTGTTGTATATCAATTGGAGCATGCTGTGGCCGCTGCTCATCATTGCCGCCGGCGTGGCCGTGGTGTCGAAGTCCTTGCCCGGCGCACAGCAGCGGCAGCGGCGCCGGCATTTTTCCGCGCCGCCCGATGCTAGCGCCGCGCCTGACGCATTCGGCCAGGCCAGGAATGGCGCTGTATCGCTCGACAAGGAAGTCGCCGGTGCCACTGCGGCGCCCGGCGCCAGCGGCCAGGCGGACGACGACAGCATCATCGAAGTGACGGCCATCCTCGGCGGCTATGTGCGGCGTGTGTCGTCGCAGCGCTTCAGGGGCGGCGATATCAACGTCATCATGGCGGGCTGCGAAATCGACTTGCGCCAGGCCTCGATCGACGGCGAAGCCGTGCTCAACGTGTTCGCCCTGTGTGGCGGCGTCACCATCAAGATTCCGCCCGACTGGAGCGTCGTGCTGCAGGGCACGCCCATCCTCGGTGGCTTCGAAGAAAAGACCATCGTGCCGCCGAACCAGAACAAGCGTTTGTACGTGACGGGCTACGCCATCATGGGCGGCCTGGAAATCCGCAACTAGGCGCGCATGTCCGGACCCTTGTCGAAGCGGCGCGGTGCCGTGGTGGTGTTCCTGGTGTGCATCGCACTGGGCCTGGCGCTGGCCTTTATCCTGGCCAGGGTGGCGCACGCGCCCTGGCTCAACGCCGTCTTGCTGGTGGTGCCCGCCACGCTCGTGTATGCGATCGGCTCGGGGTTTTCCGCGTTTTACCTGTGCCGCGCCTACCCCTTGCACGCGCGCCATCCGCTCGCCATTGCCGGCGTGATGAGCTTGGCGGCCCTGTTCGCGGGCTTGCTGTGGGCTACCCTGCTGCAGTTTTTGAACAGTGTCAGCCTGTTGCCGGACGTGCGCTGGCTGGGCGTGAACCTGACGCAGTCGATGCTGGCCCTGTTCTTCGGCCTGGGCGCGCTGCTGTATTGCCTGGCCGCCGCCGTGCATTATCTGTTGCTGGAATTCGTGCGCGCCAGGATGGCCGAACAGCGGGGCCTGCAAGCGCAGCTGATGGCGCAGGAAGCGCAATTGCGCATGCTGCGCACGCAGATCGATCCGCATTTCCTGTTCAACAGCCTGAACTCCATCAGCGCCCTGACGTCCATCAATGCGGCGGGCGCGCGCCAGATGACGGTGCAACTGGCCAGTTTCTTCCGCCAGAGCCTGAGCCTGGAAGCGCACAAGCACATTACCGTGGAACAGGAACTGGTGCTGATCCGCCACTTTCTCGCCATCGAACAAGTGCGTTTCGGCGCACGCCTGCAAGTGGCGGAAAGCGTCGACGCCGGCGCGCTGGCGTGTCTGCTGCCGCCCATGCTGATACAGCCGCTGGTGGAAAATGCCGTCAAGCACGGCATCTGCGGCTTGACGGAGGGTGGCCTGATCGCCATCGAGGTGCGGCGCGTGGGCAGCCTGTTGCAGATTGCCGTGCGCAACCCGGTCGATGCGGATCAAGGGCCAGCTCGCGGCAATGGCGTAGGGCTGGAGAATGTGCGCCAGCGCCTGGCGGGCGCGTATGGCCACGAGGCCAGCGTGCACTGGGGCCGGCGCGATGGCGATTTTGAAGTGATGGTTTCCATGCCGGCGCAGACCGGCGACACGGAGGAAGCATGATGCAGGCAAGAATGCGGGTGGCCATCGTCGACGATGAGTTGCTGGCGCGCAGCGTGTTGCGCGAATACCTGGCGCGCCATGACGATATCGACATCGTGGCCGAATGCGCCAACGGTTTTGACGCCGTCAAGGCCATCGCGGAACTGGAGCCGGAACTGGTGTTCCTCGACATCCAGATGCCGCGCCTGGACGGCTTTGAAGTGGCGGAGCTGATTGGCGCGAAGACAAAGCTGATCTTTGTCACCGCCTACGACCAGTATGCCCTGAAGGCGTTCGAATGCCATGCCCTGGACTACCTGTTGAAACCATACAGCGAACAGCGCTTCGACCAGGCGCTGGCCCATGCGCGCGCCAACCGCGGCACGCCCGAGGCTGTGCAAACGCTGGCGCGCGAGGCGGCCACGCGTGCCGCACCTTTGGCCCGCGTGCTGATACGCGATGGCGCCAAGGTCCACGTGATCGCCAGCGCGCGCATCGACTACATCGAGGCGCAGGACGATTACATCAGCATCCGTTCCGAGGGCAAGTCTTACCTGAAAAGCCAGACGCTGGCGGAATTGGAAGCCCAGCTCGATCCTGCCAAGTTCCTGCGCGTGCACCGGTCGTATCTGCTCAATATCGACGGCATCCGCCGCATCGAGGCGGCGACCAAAGACAGCCACGTGGCCATCCTGCGCGATGACACGCGGATCCCCGTGAGCAAGGCGGGCTACCAGAAGCTCAAATTACTGGTTGGCTAGCTGGCCAGCTGCACATCCCACCACGTCGGCAAGAGCTGGCGGATTTCCGGGCGCGAAAAACGGTCGTCGATCAGGTACACGACGCCCTTGTCCGACTGCGTGCGGATGACCCTGCCTGCCGCCTGCACGACCTTCTGCATGCCCGGATACAGATACGTGTAGTCGTAGCCGGCGCCGAAGAGGTCGCCCATGCGCTGGCGGATCTGCTCGTTGACGGGGTTGATCTGCGGCAAACCCAGGGTGGCGATGAAGGCGCCGATCAGGCGCGCGCCGGGCAAGTCGATGCCTTCGCCAAACGCGCCGCCGAGCACGGCAAAGCCGATGCCGCGCGTGTCCAGGCCGAAACGGCCCAGGAATTGCGCGCGGGCAGCGTCATCCATGCGGCGCGGCTGCTGCCAGAGGGGTACGTCCGGGTAATGCTGGGCAAACAGCGTGGCCGTCTTTTCCATGTAATCAAAGCTGCTGAAGAAGGCCAGGTAATTGCCCGGCGTTTCCGCGTATTGCTTCGCCATCAGCTGGGCGATGGGCAGCAGCGAGGCGGCGCGGTGCTGGTAGCGCGTGGAAATGGTATCGGCCACGCGCACGGACAATTGCTCCGCCTGGAACGGCGACTCCACGTCGACCCAGGCCGTGTCGGCCGGCATGCCCAGCGTGTCGCTGTAGTAATTCCACGGACTCAGGGTGGCGGAGAACAGGGCCGTGCTGTGGCTGGCCGCGAAGCGGTCCTTGAGGAACGGGGCAGGGACGATGTTGCGGATGCAGACGGTGGTACCCGTATCAGTCTTGCTGACGTCGAACAGCGAATGCGCGCCAAAGCTCTCTGCCAGGCGGTTGATCAGCAGCACGTCGAAATAAAAGCGCTGCAAGTCTTCATCGAGCGCCGCCGCGTGCTCGGCCGCGTAATCGCCGATGGCCGTGGCCACGCCTTGCAGCGCGCCAAAGAATTTCTCGGGCAAGGCGGGATGCACGTGGTAATCGCCATCCTGTTCCTTCAGCAAGGCCGTCCACTGGCGCGAGAGGCGATCCAGCGGCTTTTTCAGCCCTTCGGGCGCGAACTTGCGCAGCATTTTCAGATTGATCTGCGCCAGTTCGGCCGAATACATGCTGCGCGCGCGCGACACCATATTGTGCGCTTCGTCGACCAGCACGTTGACTTTCCAGTCGTGGGCCAGGGTCATGCCGTACAGCATGGCACTGAGGTCGAAATAATAATTGTAGTCGCCGATGACGACGTCGCTCCAGCGCGCCAGTTCCATGCCCAGATAATAGGGGCAAATACCCTGCTGCAAGGCGATGGCGCGTACGGCTTCCTTATCCAGGATCAAGCCGCTGGCCAGCGCCACCTCGCGCGCCAGCGGCAAGCGGTCATAAAAACCCTTGGCCAGCGGACACGATTCGCCGTGGCAGGCTTTGTCAGGATGCTCGCAGGCGCTGCTCTTGGCACTCAGTTCCAGCACCCTCAAGGGTAGCAGCGGCGCGCTATCCTTGAGGATGGCGCAGGCATCGAGCGCCATTTGCCGGCCCGGCACCTTGGCGGCCAGGAAAAACAGTTTATCGAGGCCATGCGCGGCCGTGGCCTTTAGCATGGGAAACAGGCTGCCCACCGTCTTGCCGATGCCGGTCGGCGCCTGCGCCAGCAAGCCGCAGCCGCGGCTGCTGGCCTTGTACATGGCCTCTGCCAGCTGGCGCTGGCCCGGGCGAAAGTCCGCATGGGGAAAGGCCATGCTGGTGAGCTGCGCGTCGCGGCTGGCGCGGTGCGCCATTTCCTGCTCGGCCCAGTCGAGGAACAGCGTGCAATGCTGCTCGAAGAACAGACGCAGCGCCTCGGCCGTGCACTCTTCATGCATGACGCTTTCCTTCTGGCTCACGATGTCGAAATACACGAGCGCCACACGCAGCATGGGCAGGTTCAGTTGCCGGCACAGCAAATGGCCATAAATGCGCGCCTGCGCCCAGTGCAACTGGCGGTGGTTGGCGGGCATGGCATCCAGCTCGCCCCGGTAGGTCTTGATTTCTTCCAGCTGGCGCCGGGCCGGGTCGTAGCCATCGGCGCGACCGCGCACATGCAAAGGCCCAAAGTCGCCGGAAAGACTGATTTCGCGCTGGTAATCGTCGTCGCGCCGGCTCGTGACGGTGGCGTGGCCGGCCATGCCTTCCTGCGCCGTGGGGGACGGTGTGAAACGCAAGTCCAGGTCGCCCACCTTGGCCGTGAATTCGCACAGGGCGCGCACGGCGATCGTGTACCTGCTGGCGCTCATGTGGCCACCTGCCATTGCAGGTAGCAGACGCTGACGGGCATGGCGTGCTCGGCGCAATACGCGATCCAGCGCAGCTGGTTGTCTTGCAGGCGGTCGCCAGGACCCTTGACTTCGATCATGCGGTAGCGTTGCTCGGCCGGCCAGAACTGGATCAGGTCGGGAAAGCCGCTGCGGTTGCTTTTGATGTCGAGCAAGATGCGCTCGAACGCTTTCTTCAGGTGCCTGGCCGGGATGCAGGCCAGCGCCAGGTCCAGCAAGCCATCCTTGAGCACGTCCCAGCTGACGAAGGGCGAGACGATGCCGTGCTTGGCCGCAAGCGTGGCGCGTATCGTCACTGGATAAGTGCCGTCGTCCAGCTGCGCCAGGCAGGCGGCAAAGTCCAGGCTGCGGCGCTGGTGAAAATCGGCGCTGTGCAAGTCGGCCGGGCCACGGTGAAACGGGTGGAAGAAGGCGCCGGGCATGGCTTTGAAGATGGCGGGCCAGCACAGCAGTCCGAACAGCGAGTTGATCAGGGTGTTTTCCACGTAATACACGGGTGCGTCGTCCTGCATCAGATGTTGCTGCACCACGCTTTCCACGTAGTACGCTTCGCCTGGATATGGCAGCAGCAGGTCGATACGCTCCACGCTGGCCGCCGCGTTGGTTGCCTGTTTCGCATGGCCCAGCTTGCGCCGCAAACGCGGTGCCATGCGCAGCAGCAATTGCTGTTCCGCTTCGCTTTCCGGCGCGGCCAGGGCGAGCGTCAATCGTTCGTAGGCCGCTTGCGGCTGCTCATCTTTTTCCAGCACGCGGATGGCGCGGCCGCGCGCCCCCGGATAGCGGCAATCGGCGTAGGCGCGGTAGGCGGCGGGCCAGTCCTGGCATTTCTCCAGGTGCTGGGCGATCTGGAAGCGCAGCTTGTCGCGCCGGCTGGCCAGCCAGGTATTGTCCTCGGACAAGGGGAGCGCGGCCAGCTCCTGCAGCACCTCGTCTGCCGGCGCGCTGTCATTGTAGCGTTCGCGGCACTGGTGCAGCACTTCGTAGTGCTCGATATCCCGGCGCGTGCGAAAGCCGCGCGACTGCGGCGAGAATTCCACCTTTTCGTATTGATACACACCGAGGTCGGACAGCACGAATTCCGACCAGTCCTGGTGATAGTTGCCAAAGTAAATCAGGCGCAGGCGGTCGCACAGCGCTTGCAGGCCGATGCGGTACAGCACGTCGCCGGAGGCCGGATGCCAGGCGGAAAACGGTTTATTTTCCGCATGCTGCTCGCGCAAGGCTTCCAGCTGCTCGGCCTTGCGCGCCGCCTTCAGGGGCGCGGCGAGGCCGAAGGCCAGGGCGATCTCCGCCTTCAGCAGTTGCTCGAACAGCTCATCGAGCGAGATGGCGGGATCGGCCTCGACCCAGCCCGT
Source organism: Janthinobacterium tructae (assembly GCF_006517255.1). Lineage (NCBI taxonomy): Bacteria > Pseudomonadati > Pseudomonadota > Betaproteobacteria > Burkholderiales > Oxalobacteraceae > Janthinobacterium > Janthinobacterium tructae. The sequence continues at coordinate 11,161 of NZ_CP041185.1, forward strand.
ATTCAGCAAGGGCAGGGCGGCGGCACGCGTGTCGCCGATTTCCGGGTAATTGAGCTTGCTGGCGCGAAACAGACAGCCCTTGCGCATGACGAGACGCACGAACAGCGCGCGCGACGGTTGCGGCAATGCGCCGAATGCGGCGATGAACTGCGTTTCTTCAGCGCTCAGCAGATCGGCGTAACGGGCGCAGATCCAGCTCAGCACGTCCTGGAAATTGTCCAGATAGTACAGGGGATTTTCCAGGACTCTCAGCATGGGGATGGTAATAGGGCAAGTGGCAAGGCGATGATTTTTACTGTGTTTATATACAGTTTAAACCTTCCGCTGCCGCTTGCCCAGCGAATTATGGTCAGCCAGCCGTGCTGTAGGCGAAACAGCTGCCGAACTTTTCGTAAGGAATGCATTCCTCGCGCAGGCTGGCCAGCTCGGTATCGGTCAGCAAGCCCCGATGCGCCTCTTTTCTTCCTTTTGGCAGCACGACCTCGTAATCGACGATGTCCCTTGCCAGCAAAGTCTGCAACACTTCAGCTTGCCGCGCCGTCAGGTAGCGCGCATGCGTGCCGAGGGTGTTTGTCAGTTGCTCCCTGAATTCCTCATCGCTGACCTCGTTGTAGGTATCCTGGTCCGCCATGCTGTTCAACAACATGTGAAACAGGAAGTCGTGCAGGTTTTTCGCCAGGTATTGGGCTTCATTCTGGTCATGCCACAGCAGCACGATGGGCATCTCGCCATCGTGCTGGCTGGAAGCGAAAAAGCAGTAATGGTCGCCCGCGCCCGATTGCGCGAAGGGGATGAACTGCAAGGCGGGATCGATCTGCCGGTAATCGTCCGCGTCGCGCAAGGTGTCCGCTGCTTCGGCAACGGCCTCGATATTGAGCAATTCAAAATCATCGGCATGCAGCAGCAGTGTGGGTTTATCCTTTAATGTGGGATAGACCAGCTTGTACCAGTCGGGGCCATATTCGCCCACGGCCAGCATGCCGTCGCGCTCCAGCTGGCGGTACAGCGAAGGGTAAGTAAAGCCGTGTTGCTGTTCCATTTCTGACAGTGTCATGTTTGCCCTGTTCAACGTGATTCATGTTGGCATGATAGCCGAGGCGGTGCCTGGCACGCTTCACGGCGGTAATGATGGACATCATTCATAAACATTTAAGTTTGCTGGCGTGGCATGGTCACGTATGCTTGCCAGATTAAAATCCGCCAAACCCGCATGAAAAACATCATCCTGATTTCCGCCGCCTGTCTGCTGGCGCTGCTGTCGACCATCGGCGCCTCGCTGCCATATCCTATCCTGCCGCCGCTGTTCGCGGCCGAGGCGCCGAATGCCTTCAATAATTTTCTCGGCTTGCCGTCCAAATTGCTGTTCGGTCTGGCGCTGACCATCAACCCGCTGGGCTTGCTGATCGGCTCGGCCTTGCTGGGCCCCTTGTCCGACCGCTATGGCCGCCGCCCCTTGCTGATGCGCACGGCCGTGGGCGCCGCCATCGGCCACGCCATCACGGCCTGGGCGCTGGTGATCCAGTCCTACCCGCTGTTTATTGTCGCCCGTTTCATCACGGGTTTGCTGGAAGGGAACGGTGCCGTGGCGCGCGCCATGCTGGCCGACCAGCTGACTGGGCCGTTGCGCCTGCGCGCCATGTCGTGGCTGAACGGCGCGTTTTACCTGGGCTGGCTTGTGGGCCCCATCCTGGCGGGCGCGACCCTGCACTGGGGCGTGACGGTGCCGTTCTGGATCGCCGCCGCCGCCCTGATGCTCGTCGCCGTGCTGGTGGCCGTGGGTTTGCCGCGCGAAACGCCTTCGCTCTTGACGACGTCATGGTGGCAAGTGGCGCGCGACCGCCATTCGCTGAACCTGCTGCGCCATGAAGAGCTGCGCACCCTGTTCATCGTGCAGCTGGCGTTCACTTGCGGCGTGGCCAGTTTTTATGAGTTCTATCCGCTGTGGCTGGTCGAGACAGCCGCTTACCATGCTCAGGAGATTGCCTGGGTGAATGTGGGTTTGTGCGGCACGATGACCATCACGTCCTTGCTGGCGGGCGGGCCCAGCCGCCACGCGCCGCTGCTGCGTGCCAGCTGGTATGCGTGCGGCGTGGCGCTGGCCGTAGGGGTCTTGGCGCTGGGCAACATCTGGGTGGGCATCGCCGCCATCGTGCTGTTCGGCATACCGAATGCGCTGTACAACACGGTGATACAGGGCTGGTGCGCCGAGAGCTTCAGCGCGCACGGGCAGGGTGCCGTAATGGGCTTGCTGGCCACGACCTTTTGCATCGCCAACATCGTTGTCGCCCTCAGCGGCTCCGTGCTGACCCTGATCGACACGCGGCTGATACTCGTCGCGGGCGCCTTGTCCGCCGCCTGGGCCGCGTGGCGCATGGTGGCCTGGCGCCGGCAGCTGGACGGCGCCGTTGACGCGAAGGCATGCCAGGATTTATGCAGCTAGGAGCTGCTCATCTTTCGGCGGGTATTGGGGGGGGGGGGCTGCGAATATCTGCTGGAGGGGGGCGGAGCGGGTACTGGATCGTGCCGGTGGATTCGTTGTAGGTCGGGTAGGTCGGATTAGCGCGCAAGCGCGTAATCCGACATCACCATTAGCGCCAACAATGCGTCGGATTACGCGCGGCGTTGCCGCGCTAATCCGACCTACATCGTTTATTTTTTAGCCGCCTTCGGCTTGGCCGCTGGCGCCGCCTTTTCAGCCGCAGCTTGTGCGCCCGCCGTGGCCTGCGCCACTTGTGCGCTGGCTTTGGCAATTTGATCTTCCACGGTTTTCACGGCTTGCTTGGTGGCCTTGGTGACTTGCTCGTAGCCGAGGAAGGCGTTGTCGATGGCCGCCTTGACGATGGCCACGGCGTTCTCCGAGCCTGGCGGCACGTTTTTCGTGACGTCGTAGATCAGGGCGCTCAAATTGCTTTTCGCTTCGGCCACATGGGCTTCGGCGGCCGTGGTGAATTCCGTGTGGATTTCCTTGATGATGTCGTCGAGTTGCTGTTTATACGCTTTCGCGCCGGCCACGCCCGGTTGCAGCTGGGCGGCGGCGGCGGCCATGGCGGCCTTCGGATCCTTGGCCTGGCTGATTTCCTTGCCGGCGGCAAGGCCATCCTCGATGCCGGACTTGGCGGTGGCCATGTTCAGCGCCAGCACCTGTTCCACGCCTTGCACGGCCTTGGAGGTGAGGGTGTTGAAGGTCATCAGCTGGAATTCAAACAGGGCCTTGGTGGCCGATGCGAATTGTTCGGGATTCGTAAACATGTGGTCTCCTCGGTTTGAATAGATACGTTCTTATCGTTCCATACTCTTTCGACGCCGCAATGCCATCGCTTGCTCTCAAGCCGGTGCCCCGTGTGGTCATGTCCCCATTATTTAACAAGCGCCGGTTTTTCGCAACGGCTATCTTTGTAGGGGCCAGAGGCCAGTTCCCAGCCAAATCCCAAGGTCGATTGGGCGCACGACAGGGTGCCGTCGACCTTGCTGCGCCACTGGTACCAGGGCGCCGGTCCGGCCATTGCGCAGGCGCAAGCGGCCAGCAGGGCCGTGGCGATCAGGTATTTCATGGGTGCTCCGAAAGAAAAGCCTGCGGGCATTGTAGCGCGCCTGTCATTCATGGGGCGGGCGATTGCGGCGCCGCAACGGGCAGCTGCAGGGTGAAGGTGGTGCCGCTGCCGGCGCCGGTGCTGCTGATGGCGTCGATATGGCCGCCCAGCACGCCCGTGACGATGTTGTGCGCCACATGCAGGCCCAGGCCCGAACCACCGGAACCGAGCTTGGTCGTGAAGAAGGGGTCGTAGACATGCGCCAGGTCGTCGGCGGCGATGCCCACGCCCGTATCGCTGATGGACAGGGTGATCGTCTGCCCATCGTCGCTGCCGTACGCGGTGATGGCGATATTGCCGCCGCTGCGGCCCTCGAAGGCATGGCGCAGGCAGTTCTCCAGCAGGTTGCTCAGCACCTGGCCCAGCGGACCGGGATAGCTGTCCATGGCCAGGCCGTCCGGCACGTCTTGCGTCAGGCTCAGGCCGGCGGCCTTGAGGGGTGTGGACATGGGCAGCATCAGTTCGGCGACGAACTGGCGCAGCAGGAAATGGCGGCGCTGCGAGCTGGCGCGGTCGACGGCGATCTGCTTGAAGCTCGAGACCAGGTCGGCAGCGCGCTGCAGGTTGCGCAGCATGATGGCGTCCGCTTCGCTGGCCTGGGTCAGGTAGGCGCCCAGTTCGGAGCGGCGCAAGCCATCGAGGAAGCTGGCCTGGATTTCGCGCGTGCGCTCGGCCATCGTGGTGGCCACCACCAGGCCGTTGCCGATCGGCGTATTGAGTTCATGCGCGATGCCGGCCACCAGCGCACCGAGCGCGGCCAGCTTGTCGCGGCGCACCAGTTCTGCTTGCGTGATGGACAGGTTTTCCAGTGCCGCGGCCAGTTCCAGGTTGGTTTGCTCCGAATGCTCCTTCGCCTGTGTCAGGGCCGCCGTGCGTACGGCCACCAGCTCTTCCAGGTGGGTGCGGTGGCGCTGCAGCTCGAGTTCATGGCGCATGCGGCCAATCGCGATGCCGGCCAGGTCGCTTGCCGTGTCGATCAGTTCCAGGTCGCGCGCATCGGGCTGGTGCACTTCGCGGTAGTACATGGCGAAAGAGCCGAGGACGCTGCCATCCTGGCCGAAGATGGGGCGCGACCAGCAGGCTCGCAAGCCGAACGGTGCGGCCAGCTCGCAGTAGGGGGCCCACAGCGGATCGTGCATGATGTCGCTGACCACCACCGGTTCGCGCCGGAACATGGCCGTACCGCAGGAACCCACGCCGGGGCCGATGGCCATGCCTTCGAGCAGGGCCATGTACTCGGGCGGCAGGCTGGGGCCGGCCGCGCTGTGCATGTGGATGCCGTCGTCGTCGAGCAGCATGATGGAACAGAGCACGCCGCGCGACTGGCCTTCGATCAGCAGCAGCAGCTGGCTCAGGGTGGGGATCAGGGGCGCGCCCTTGGCGACCATCTCCAGCAAGGCGCTCTGGCCCGCGCGCATCGCGTCGGCGAGGTTGCGTTCGGTCAAGTCGATGATGCGCGCATGCACCAGTTGGCGGCCCGGCACGGACAAGCGCATCAGCCGGATTTCGCAGGCGATCGGGTGGCTGTCGCGGTGGCAGCAGCTGGCGCGGAAGACGACGATCTTGCCTTGCAAGGTATCGCGGATCTTTTCTTCCAGCAATTGCGGCGAGGCGCGGCCATCGTCCTGATGCGTGGGGAACAGCGGCTCCATGCCGCCTTGCAGCAGCTCGGCCAGCGGCATGCCGAACAATTCTTCGGCCAGGTGGTTGGCGTCGATCAGCAGGCGGTTGTCGATGTCGAACAGCAGCACCGCATCGGGCGAGCCTGCCAGGATGGAGTGGTAATTGACTTCCAGCGTTTGCGGATGCAGGGGCCGCTGCGGCGTGGCAAGGGTGGCGGAAGGGCGGGCGGCGGACGCCTCGGCCTTGTGCAGCGCCAGTTCCATGAGGATTTTTTCCGCCACGTCGCGTGCATTGAAGGGCATCTTGATGTAGTCGCTAGCACCGGCGCCCACGCTGCGGCCCTGTTCTTCGGCGCTGGGGGTGGCTGACATCAGCAGCAGGGGCACGCCATGGCGTCCGCCCGCATTGCGCAGGCGCATGCAGGTGGCGCCGATATTCGTGCCGGCCAGGGCCGCGTCGAGCAGGATCAGGTCCGTGCCGCCAGCGGCCAGTTCCACACCTTCGTCGATATCGCCCGCCAGTCCCGTGCCCAGGTTATGCCGGTCCAGCACATACAGCAGTTCGCGCACATCGTTCGGCGAATTGCTGACCAGTAGCACGTTGGCCCGGTCGGCGATGGAAGAAATCAACTGATTCATGGTGTCGCGTCCTTACGCGTATTGTGAGGCTAGTATTACATCAAGGCAAGGAGGAGTAAACGATAATTCTTGATGGCCAAAAGCAATGCGTTTGCGCGCCGTGTTACGCTGCGTTTTGTGCGTACGGCAGTGCGAGTTCGGCGCGCGCCTGTTCGATGCGCGGGTAATTATCTTCGATCCAGTCGACCAGCACGGCCAGGCGTTCGGCCGCTTCGCGTCCCAGCGGCGTGAGGCTGTATTCCACCTTGGGCGGTATCACCAGATAGGCCTGTCGCAGCACGAAGCCGTCGCCCGTCAGCGCATCCAGGGTTTGCGCCAGCATTTTTTCGCTGACCCCGCCCACTTCGCGGCGCAGTTCGCTGAAGCGCCGCGTGCCGCTCAGCAGTAATACCAGTACCAGCACGGCCCAGCGGCTGGTCAGGTGGCTGAGCACGGCACGCGACGGACAGGCTGCCGCCAGCAGGTGCGCACCTTGGTTTTGCCGGGTGAGGGCGGCGCGCAGGCTGGCGCCGGGAGTGTCTGTGGACATGATAGTTGGCTTTCAAGTTTTACTGAAAATTCATACTTACCAAAAGGTACGTACTTACAATAAGTAAGTAATAGTCCTATTATAGGGTTTTACCACCCACGTACCAAGGAGAAATCATGATTGTCATCACCGGCGCCACAGGCAAGCTGGGCCAGCACGTCATCGCCAGTCTGCTCACATCCGTCCCCGCAGACCACATCATCGCCGCCGTGCGCAATCCGGCCAAGGCCGTCAACCTGACGGCACTGGGCGTGCAAGTGCGCCAGGCTGACTACAACGATGGCGCCAGTCTCGATGCGGCGTTCAAAGGTGCAACGAAGATTTTGCTGATTTCGTCGAGCGAAGTGGGGCAGCGCGCGCAGCAGCACCAGAACGTCATCGATGCGGCCAGGCGGGCCGGCGTGGCCCTGCTGGCCTACACCAGCGTCTTGCGCGCCGATACATCGCCGCTGGGCCTGGCCGCCGAGCACGTGATCACGGAAGCGGCGATTCGCGCGTCCGGCCTGCCGTACACTTTCCTGCGCAACGGCTGGTACCTGGAAAACCATACGGAACACCTGGCGCCCGTGCTCGAGCATGGCGTGGTGCTGGGCGCGGCGCAAAACGGGCGTTTTTCGTCGGCCGCGCGCGCTGATTATGCCGCCGCCGCTGCCGCCGTGCTGACGGCCGACAAACCGCAAGCCATCTATGAACTCGCTGGCGACCAGGGCTTTACCCTGGCCGAGTATGCGGCCGAGGTGGCCCGCCAGTCGGGCAAGGTGATTGTGTATAAAGACTTGCCGCAGGCGGACTTCAAGGCGGCGCTGGTGGGTGTGGGCGTGCCGGAAGGCTTTGCCGACCTGCTGGCCGATTCCGATGCGGGCGCGGCCAAGGGTGCTCTGGAAGACAATGGCAAGCAATTAAGCGCGCTGATCGGCCGTCCGACGACGCGCCTGCTTGACGCCGTGAAGGCGGCGCTGGCCAAATAAAGGGGGAGGGGGCCGCAGGTCGGGAAGGTCGCGCGGCATTCTGGAATGAAAAAAGCCGCAAACTCGTGAAAGTTTGCGGCTTTTTTGCGAATTAGGTAATGGTGCCCACGAAGGGACTCGAACCCCTACACCCGAAGGCACATGGACCTGAACCATGCGCGTCTACCAATTCCGCCACGTGGGCACTGATGCTGCTACTGCTTGCTACTCTATCTCACTACTGTACTGCGGACTACAACGAAAACAGCTCGTTGCTGGTGGTGCCCACGAAGGGACTCGAACCCCTACACCCGAAGGCACATGGACCTGAACCATGCGCGTCTACCAATTCCGCCACGTGGGCATTGTGCTGCTAACTGCGATACTGCCTTGCTACTGTACTGCGGATCACAACAATCAACAACTTGTTGCTGGTGGTGCCCACGAAGGGACTCGAACCCCTACACCCGAAGGCACATGGACCTGAACCATGCGCGTCTACCAATTCCGCCACGTGGGCATTGTTACTGCTTGCTGCTTGTCGCTGCGTGTTCTGCAGCGAGGACAAAATCATAAGGGCTGGCGCGCATTCGGTCAATCAACATTTTGCACTTTTCTTCAAGAAACATGTTTTTTTCCCTGAAAAGGGCTGCTCCCTATGAAAAAATCTCAAATCTGCCTATTTTTTCAGCGTTTTCTTGCCGCTTTCTGTCCGCAGGCGTGTCTGGTGACTTGCTTGCCGGGAGGGGAGGGCTTTTCGCTGCGGAAATGAAAAAAGCCGCAAACTCGTGAAAGTTTGCGGCCTTTTTGCGAATTAGGTAATGGTGCCCACGAAGGGACTCGAACCCCTACACCCGAAGGCACATGGACCTGAACCATGCGCGTCTACCAATTCCGCCACGTGGGCACTGATGCTGCTGTGCTACTTGTTGCAAAATAACTTGGCAACAATTCTGCTATTATAGCGACTTGAAGAGTTTTGCGCCAGATGAGCTTTCGCTCCATACTGCACATCAACCCTGTACCGCTTTCCTGCAACTGCATTCCCGTGAGGGTTTGTCGCTGCAAGAGACCAGGATTATAGAGCAATATTTGCCGAAGTCAAATGCATTGCGCAGCTTTTCTCCTTTTTTTCATCGGCGGGCGTCTTGTACTGTTTCCGACACGCTGTCCGTTAGGCAAACCAAGGCGTCCTCCGGTACACTACCGGACATCACCGTGTCAATATTGACGGTGATGTCATCGGTCTTTGTCTTCCGTTTGATCACTGTCAATAACAACTATAGAAATACTTTTGAGCCAAAATACCCACACCATCCCCAGCCGGGAGGACATTCTCGGCATATTCCGCAGCGTCAACGCGCCTCTTGACCCGCAGTCTCTCGGGAAAACGCTGCAAGTGCATGCCGATTCCATGGATGTCCTGGTCCGTCGCCTGAAGGCGATGGAGCGCGACGGCCAGCTCAAGTCTGACGCCAGCGGTGTTTTCAGCCTGGCCGACCAGAGCGCGCTTGTCGCCGGTCGCGTCACCAGCCACCGCGATGGCTTCGGCTTTGTCATTCCCGACGACGCCAGCGCCGACCTGTTCCTGCCTGAGAAAGAAATGCAGAAAGTACTGCATGGCGACAAGGTCATGGCCCGCATCGTCGGCACGGACCGCCGTGGCCGCCCGGAAGGCACGATCGTCGAAGTCACTTACCGCGCCAATAGCCACGTGATTGGCCGTCTGATCCAGGAAAACGGCACCTGGGTCGTGGCGCCGGAAGACCAGCGCATCGGCCAGGACATTTTAGTCACCGGTTCGGTGGGCAAGGCGAAAGCCGGCCAGATCGTCAGCGTCGAGCTGACCGAGCAACCGATGCGCTTCAAGCAGCCGGTCGGCAAGATCGTCGAAGTGCTGGGCGCCCTGGATGACCCGGGCATGGAAATTGAAATTGCTGTGCGTAAATTTAACGTGCCGCACATTTTTTCCGCCGCCGCCCTCAAGCAAGCTGAAAAACTGCCGTTCGAAGTGCGCGACGCCGACCTGAAAGAGCGTGTTGACCTGCGCGACGTGCCGCTCGTCACCATCGACGGCGAAGACGCGCGCGATTTCGATGATGCCGTGTATTGCGAACCCGTCAAGATCGGCCGCGCCAACTGCTTCCGCCTGATCGTGGCGATTGCCGACGTCAGCCATTACGTGAAGCCGAACGACGCGCTCGATATCGATGCGCTCGAGCGCAGTACGTCCGTGTATTTCCCGCGCCGCGTGATCCCGATGCTGCCGGAGAAACTCTCGAATGGCTTGTGCTCGCTGAACCCGGCCGTCGACCGTCTGACCCTCGTCTGCGACGCCGTCGTCAGCGACAAGGGCGAGCTGAAGGCATACCAGTTCTACCCGGCCGTGATTCACTCTGCCGCGCGCCTCACGTATGACGAAGTCGCTGCCGTGCTGGGCAACACCAAGGGACCCGAAGCGGCACGCCGCGCGGACATCCTGCCGCACCTGCAAAACCTGGAAGCCGTCTACCGCGCCTTGCTGAAAGCGCGCACGGAGCGGGGCGCCATCGATTTCGAGACGACGGAAACGTATATCGTCTGCAATAGCGCCGGCAAGATCGAAAAGATCATCCCCCGCACGCGTAACGAAGCGCACAAGATCATCGAAGAGTGCATGCTGGCGGCCAACGTTTGCGCGGCCGACTTGTTGCTGCGCAATAAGCATCCAGGCACTTACCGCATTCACGCCAGCCCGACCAAGGAAAAGCTCACGCAAGTGCGCACCTTCCTCAAGCAGGTTGGCCTGAACCTGACGGGCGGCGACACGCCATCGGCATCGGATTACCAGGCCCTGATGCAGCAGATCAAGGAGCGTCCCGACGCGGCCCTGTTGCAAACGATGTTGCTGCGCTCGATGCAGCAAGCCGTCTACAGCCCCGACAATATCGGTCACTTCGGCCTGGCGTACGAGGCGTATGCCCACTTCACCAGCCCGATCCGCCGCTATCCCGACCTGCTGACGCACCGCGCCATCAAGGCCATCTTGCAAGGCAAGAAATACGAGCCGAAGCTGTCCGATAAGGTCGTGTTGAACACCAACGTGTCGAACGCCACGCGCAAGCAGCAAGCCAAGGACAAGGCCGACGGCAAGCCGAAGAAGACCGATCTGACGATCTGGGACGCGCTGGGCGTGCATTGCTCGGCCAACGAGCGCCGCGCCGACGAAGCGTCGCGCGACGTGGAAGCCTGGCTGAAGTGCTACTTCATGCAGGACAAGCTGGGCGAGGAATTCACCGGCACCATCACCGGCGTGACCACCTTCGGCGTCTTCGTGCAACTCGACACCCTGTTTGTCGAAGGCCTGGTGCACGTCACCGAACTGGGTACCGATTACTTCCAGTATGACGATGCGCGCCATGAATTGCGCGGCGAACGCACGGGAAAACGTTATCAATTGACCGACCGTCTGACGGTGCAAGTGGCAAGAGTCGACCTGGAAACGCGCAAGATCGACCTGCGCCTGGTGACCGATGCGGAACTGGCGGGCGAAGAAGCGCCAGCCAAGCCGAACGGCGGCGGCAAGCGCAAGGGCGAAAAGAAATCCATGGTCAAGCCCGGTCCTGCGACCGAGCAGCGCCATGAGATCAAAGCCAGCGTCAACAACGGTGGCAAACCGGGCAATGGTTCCGGCGGCCGTTCCAACGGCGCCAAGGCGCAAGCCAAGCCTGCAGCCAAGGCCGTCCTGAAGGAAGCCCCCAAGGCCGCCGCGCCCAAGCGCAGCAAGAAACCTGCTGCGGCACCTGCCGCAGCGGCACCACGTGCAGCAAAAACTGTATCAAAAACAAGCAAAAGCAAGCGATAAAAGAAGCGATAACACATGAAGAATAAAATGATTTTCGGCTTCCACGCCGTCACCTCGCGCCTGCGTCATGAAGCGTCGTCCGTGGAAGAAATTTTCGTCGATGCCAGCCGCGTCGATGGCCGCATGAAAGACATGATCGCCGCCGCCAAGGCTGCCAACGTGCGCGTCATGCCCGTCGATTCGTCGCGTCTGGACAAGATCGTCGGCACGCGTCGCCACCAGGGCGTGATCGCCTTTGCGTCGCAGCTGTCGCTGGCGCGCAATCTCGATGAGCTGCTGGACGCCATCGATGGCCCGCCGCTGCTGTTGATACTCGACGGCATCACCGACCCGCACAACCTGGGCGCCTGCCTGCGCGTGGCCGACGGCGTTGGCGCACATGCCGTCATCGTGCCGAAGGACCGCGCCGTGGGTTTGAATACCACGGCTGCCAAGGTCGCCAGCGGTGCCGCCGAAACCGTCCCGTACATCACCGTGACGAATCTGGCGCGCACCATGCGCGAATTGAAAGAGCGTGGCATCTGGCTGATCGGCACCACCGACGATGGCGAAAAAGGCTTGTATGAAGCCGATTTCACGGGCCCGACGGCCCTCGTCATGGGTTCCGAAGGCGAAGGCATGCGCCGTTTGACGCGCGACACCTGCGATATCCTGGTCAGCATCCCGATGTTCGGCTCCGTCGAGAGTCTGAACGTGTCCGTGGCATCGGGCGTGTGTCTCTATGAAGCCCGCCGCCAGCGCATCGCGAAAGAAGGCTAAAAAACGTCCAGGGCGGCGTTGCATTGCCTCGCCGTACTTGCGTACTGTCTTCGGCAATGCGCCTTGCCCTGAACGTCTTGTAGCGCTTCTTTGATAAGCCGCCGCCCTTGAGGCGGCGGTTGTTTATCTGCCTCTCCGGCAGCACGCCGCCGAATACGCTACCATTTGCGTTCCACCTTATCCATTTTCATTATGTTCCACCACCTGCGCGAAGATATCAACAGCATCATTGAACGTGACCCCGCCGCCCGCAATGGCTGGGAGGTGCTGACCTGTTATCCTGGCTTGCACGCCATCGTCATGCATGGCTGGGCGCACTGGTGCTGGACGCGGCGCATGAAGTGGGTGGGGCGCTTCATTTCCTATATCGCCCGCATCATCACGGGCATCGAGATCCATCCGGGCGCCATCATCGGCCGGCGCGTCTTTATCGACCATGGCTTCGGCGTGGTGATCGGCGAGACGGCCGTCGTCGGCGACGACTGCACCATCTACCAGGGCGTCACTTTGGGCGGCACCTCGCTGCACAGCGGAAGCAAACGCCATCCGACCCTGGAGCGCGGCGTCATCGTCGGCGCCGGCGCCCAGGTGCTGGGCAGTTTTACCGTGGGCGAGTACGCCAAGGTGGGCTCGAACGCCGTGCTGTTGAAACCCGTGCCGTCCGGCGCCACGGCCGTCGGCAACCCCGCGCACATCGTGCAAAAGGATGTCAGCGCCTTGCGCGAGGGCAGCACGGCGCACCTGTTCGCCGCGTATGGCGTCACGCCGAACGGCGACGATCCGCTGTCGAAAGCCCTGCAGGGCCTGATCACGCATGCCGTGGCGCAGGAGCAGCGCATCGAAACCATCCTGGCCACCCTGAAGGCGGCGGGCATCTGCTGCCAGGCTGTGCCTGAGTGTGATAAATTTGATTCTGAGCAAATGAACAAGCTGGTTGATTAAGGATACAGGCATGACTACAGACGTAAACATAGCTGAAAACGCAGCAGAAAAGAGTAGCGACAATCCGAATCTGCTCGACCCCTTCGAGATCCGCGTGCTGGCCGTGCTGGCCGAAAAAGAGGCGCTGACGCCGGACAGCTATCCGCTCTCGCTCAACGCGCTGACGAACGGCTGCAACCAGCTCTCGAGCCGCGACCCCGTCATGGCCCTGTCCGAGGAAACCGTCTACGACGTGCTGCAGCGCCTGATGCAGCGCAAATTCGTCAACGGCATCACGCAGGCCGGTGCCAGGGTCGCCAAGTATGAACACCGCATGCGCATCAAGTGGTCGCTGGAACAGGATAAACTGGCCATCCTGACGATCCTGATGCTGCGCGGCTTGCAGACGGCGGGCGAGATCCGCAGCCGCAGCGGCAGGGTGCATGAATTCAAGTCCGTGGCGGAAGTGGAATCCGGCCTGCAATTTTTGATCGACAAATACCCGCCGCTGGTGGCCAGGCTGGCGGTCGCGCCCGGCGCCAAGGAGCCGCGCTACGGCCATTTGCTGGGCGGCGAAGACGCGCTGGCGCGGATCGAGACGGCGGCCGGTTTCGCCGGCGCCGTCAGCGCGCCGCAGCAGGGCAGCCGCGTGGCCCAGCTGGAACAGGAAGTGCTGCAATTGCGCAGCGACTTCGATGGCCTGGCGGCGCAGTTCGAAGCGTTCCGCAAGCAGTTCGAATGATGGCGCGGCCCGGATGACGCGGCGCGCCGCCGCGCATCCGGCCTGCGCAACAGCATTTTGGATCAGCCGCTCCCTGTCAGTCCGCTCATGTTTCCGGTATCATTCGGCATGAATACTATTTCCTTCCAACCGTTTGTTATTGGTGTCGCTGGCGGCAGCGGCAGTGGCAAGTCCACCGTATCCCAACAGGTGCTGGCGTCGTTTGGCGCCGACATGGTCTCGGTCGTGATGCAGGACGATTACTACTGCGACCAGACGCACCTCACCCCTGAAGTGCGCCGCCAGCAGAATTATGACCATCCGCAGGCGTTCGAGTGGCCATTGCTGGTGCAGCACATCCAGGCCTTGCGCAATGGTGTAGCCATCGAGATGCCCGAGTACGACTTCACGCTGCACAATCGCTCCAGCCGGACCATTCCCGTCAAACCGGCGCCGGTGATCGTCATCGAAGGCCTGTTTGCCTTGTATGACGAAGACTTGCGCAACATGATGTCGCTGAAGATCTTTGTCGATACGGCTTCCGACGTGCGCTTCATCCGCCGCATGCAACGCGATATCACGGAACGCGGCCGCTCCGTGGAAAGCGTCATCGAGCAGTATCTGGAAACCGTGCGCCCGATGCACAAGCAATTCATCGAACCGACCAAGCGCAACGCCGATGTCATTTTGCCGCATGGCGCGAATGGCCCCGCCGTCGACATGATCACCGCCAAGGTGGCCAGCGTGATCGGCCAGCTGACGCGGGCCTGATTCTCGCCGGCCAGCTGCGCGTATGCCGGGCCGGCATACGCGTGCAGGGCGCCGCTCAAGTCACCCTACGCAGGCGGGGACTCAGCCTTCTTCGCGCCAGCCGCGCAGGCGGATGGCGGCGTAGATCATGGCGGCGCCGGCCGCCGCTCCCAGCCAGGCGGCTGGCATGGCCAGGCTGGACCAGGAGTTGGCGAAGATGTCGATGCGCGTCATCTGCGAGCCTGCTGCCATGGTGTTGATGTGTGGCAGCAGTCCCGGCTCGAAGAGGTACCAGCTGCCTGGAATCGTGCCCAGCAGGGCGCGCGCGATCACGTTCATTTGTATCCAGCCGATATCGGCTTCCGTCATGCTCAGCTTGCCGACCCAGACGGTCAGGACCAGCAGCAGCAGTGGCACGCCGAGGGCCCAGAACAAGACCTTCGAGCGTGCCCAGCTCGATACCATCAGCAACCAGCCCACGGTGGGCAAGGCCCACAGCGCATACACGGGAATCAGGCCGAACAGGCGCAGCGGGCCGAGATACAAGCCCGGCGTAGCCAGCAGTTCCGTAAAGACATAGATGCCGTTGAGCGCCAGCACGCCGCTCAGTATCAGGATCAGCGCCAGCGAGGTAAGGCAGGCCGCAGCGACCACGATCAGCGGCGTGACGACGATGGCGATGGCCAGCTTCGACAGCACCGTTTGGGCGTCGGAGACGGGCAGCGACTTCCAGAACAGCAGGCTGCGGTCGCGGCGGTCGTCATACAGGGCGCTCAGGCAATAGAAAAATACCAGGAAGCCCAGGGCCACGAACAGCGGCGCGGCCACGTAGGTATAGTTGTTGGCGATGGTGTCGATGATTTCCGTCCGGCGCGGGCTCAAGGTCCGGGTGTTGAAGATGGCGCTCCAGGACATTTCTTCGCCGTTGATGATCAGCGCCGTGCGCATCTTGAGCTTGGCGACGGCGCCTGCCGTCATCAGGGCGGCCAGCGCCGTCATGACGATGCCGATGATGGCGGGCGTCCACAGCAGCATGCCCTTGTGCTCCCACAATTCGCGCCGGATCAGCCATTTCATTTTGTTCACAGGGGTGATGCTCATGGGTACGATCCTTTCATGGTCGCGACAAACAGGTCCGCCAGGCTCGGCGTGTGCAATTCTCCAAGGGGGGCCAGCTGGTTGCGGGCGACGCCATCGAACAGCATCACGGACTTGCCAAATACGCTGCGTTCGCTGATCGGCTGCAGCGCGCGCGCCGGATTCACGTGCTGCGGCCCCACCATCACTTCAATGTAGCGTTCGCCCACTTCTTCCATCGACGAGGCCAGCACGATCTTGCCGTCGCGAATGAACATCAGGTCGCTGAGGATGTGCTCGACTTCTTCGATCTGGTGCGTGGTGATGATGATGGTCTTGTTTTCATCAAAATAGTCTTCCAGCAGGTTCTGGTAAAACTGTTTGCGGTACAGGATGTCCAGGCCCAGGGTGGGTTCATCCAGGACCAGCAGCCTGGCGTCGATGGCCATCACCAGCGCCAGGTGCAATTGCACGATCATGCCTTTTGACATGCTCTTGACCCGCATCTTCGGCGCCAGCTTGGTGTGGGCCAGGTAGCGCTCGGCCTTGCTGCGGTCGAAGCGTGGATGCACGCCGGCGACAAAATCGATCGCGTCGCGCACGCGCAGCCAGCCCGGCAGGATGGCCACATCGGCGATGAAACACACGTCCTCCATCAGCGCGTCGCGCTGCACGCGCGGGTCGCGTCCCAGCACGGACAGCTCGCCTTCGAAGCCCGTCAGGCCCAGGATGGCTTTCAGGGTGGTGGTCTTGCCGGAGCCGTTAGGCCCGATCAAGCCGACGATGCGCCCTGGCGCGATATCAAAGCTGATGCCATCGATGGCCACCTGCTTGCCAAATTGCTTGCGCAAGCCGCGTGCGCTGATGACGCTATCGTTGTTCAATGCATTCATGCACTCTCTCCCTGTGCGCCACTGTCGCGGCTCGCTTGCAGTAGTTGATCGAGGTCCAGACCCAGTTGCGTGATGCGTTCCAGCATCGCCGGCCATTCTTCGCGCATGAAGCGCTCGCGTTCACTGGCCAGCAATTTATCGCGGGCGCCATCCAAGACATACATACCAAGTCCTCTGCGTTTTTCCACCAGGGCATCGTCGACCAGTTCCTGATAGGCGCGCGAAACCGTGATGGGATTCAATTGATAATCGGCCGCCACCTGGCGCACCGACGGCAGGGCGTCGCCGGACTGCAGCGCGCCATCGAGCATCATGCCCACCACCCGTGCCTTGAGCTGGCGGTAGATGGGGCTATTGTCGTTCCATGCCGCGCTCATGGGATGCGCTCCGACAAAGGCGGGGCGGTGCGGCGCGTGAAAAATGCTGTAGGCATCGAGGCTCCCTGATATAGTTAAATGGTGTTGTAGTTAACTATAACACTAAGACTCAAAAATTCAACACCTATTTTCAGGCCAGCCGCGCCTGCAGGTCCAGCGCATTGAACAGGGCGGCACCGGCTGCCGTGTTGTCGAAAATGCACCAGCTGTTCATTGGCGCCCGTGCGGCCAATTCATTGGCCAAGGCCGCCAGGTAGTCGGCAGGGTAGTCCGAGTAATAGATGGTCGGGCTGCCGTGCAGGCGGAAGTAGGCGATATCCGTGGTCGGCACATGCGGCCCCGGCTGGCCGGCGGGCGGATCGGCGCGCACGCGCGTGATGCGCTGCATCGTTAACAGCTCGGTCGCGCCTGCCGCGAACCAGCTGGCGTGGCGCGCTTCGCAAGCGAGCATGCCGTCGAAGCGCTGGCGCAGCGCATGGAAAAATGCGGCGGCCGCGTCCCCATCAAAGCGCAGGCTGGGCGGCAGCTGCACCAGCACGCAGCCCAGCTTATTCCCCAGGTGCATGACTTCTCCCGCAAAACGCTCCAGTTCGGCCGCACAGTTGCGCAAATGCCGTTCGTGCGTGATGCTGCGCGGCAATTTCACACTGAAGCGGAAATGTTCGGGCACGCTGGCGGCCCAGCGCGCATACGTGGCGGGTTGGTGCGGGCGGTAGAAGGAACTGTTGATTTCCACGCAGGGCAAGACACGGGCATAGCGCTGCAGATGGCTGCCATCGTGGGGGAAGTGGCTGGCGGCGGCGCTGGAAAGACTCCAGCCGGCCGTGCCGATGTAAACAGTGTGCATGGCGCCATTACAGCAAGGCCAGGCGGGCGCGGCTATCGGACAAACGCCCGTGCGGCGGTCGGCGCAAGCCTAGTCGATGATCTCGCCGCTCAGGTCATGGCGCGTGATGTTGCCGCGTGCATCGATGGCGATCCAGCCGCCGCGTGCTTGTTCCTGCGCCGTCACGTCGCATTCCCAGTCGGGCAGGACATAGCGCAAGGTGTCGTCAACTTTATGCACGGCAGGGCGGTGCGTATGGCCGTGGATCATGATGGTGCTCGCCTGTTCGGCAAACACTTGCGCGACAGCATCGGGGCTGACATCCATGATATCCATGGATTTTTCGCCATTGTGCGCGCGGCTGCTTTGGCGCAAACCATCGATGATGGCCTTGCGTTGCGCCAGCGGCATGGACAGGAACTGTTTTTGCCAGGCAGGCTGGCGCACCATGGCGCGAAACTCCATGTATTGCACGTCTTTCGTGCATTCGGCGTCGCCATGCAGCAAGACGATGCGCCGGCCGGCAATGGTGGCCACATGCGGTTCGCTGAGCAGGGTAGCGCCGGCGGCGGCGGCAAAGCCGGAGCCGACAAGAAAGTCGCGGTTGCCGGCGATCCAGTACACGTGCACGCCAGCATCGCTGACGGCGCGGATGGCGGCCGTCATGCGCGCATTGAACGGGTCTTCCAGGTCATCGTCGCCGGCCCAGTATTCGAACAGGTCGCCTAATAGATACAGCGCTTGCGCGTATTGCGCATGATGTTCCAGGAAAGAAAGAAACGCCGCGCTGGTGCGCGGGTGCGAGCGCTGCAGATGCAGGTCGGAAATAAAGAGTGCGGCAGGCATTGTCATCGTTCAACGCTCCCAAAAAGTGAAGTGCATGGAGAGGCGCAAACGCTGCAATGCCTGTTATTCATGATGCAGTAGCTTGATTACGCTGCTTCGACTTTTTCGATGATGACGTCCGTCACTGGCACATCGGCGAACATGCCGGCGCGCGAGGTTTTTACGGCGCGGATGGCGTCGACGACTTCCTTGCCTTCGGTGACTTTACCGAACACGGCGTAGCCCCAGCCGTCCTGGCCTGGGTAGTCGAGGAAGCTGTTGTTCTTGATGTTGATGAAGAACTGGGCCGATGCCGAGTGCGGGTCCGACGTGCGGGCCATGGCCAGGGTGTAGGTATCGTTTTTCAAGCCGTTCTTGGCTTCGTTTTCCACGGTGGTGTCGGCCGGCTTTTGTTTCATGCCTGGCTCGAAACCGCCGCCCTGGATCATGAAGCCGTCGATGACGCGGTGGAAAATCGTGTTGTCGTAGTGGCCGGCTTGCATGTAGGCCAGGAAGTTGGCAACCGTTTTCGGTGCCTTTTCGGCGTCCAGTTCAGCGGTGATCTTGCCCAGATTGGTGGTGATGATGACGGAGGTCATGATGATCCTTAATAAATTAGATGAAGAATGATTCGACGGCCCCCGTGGTTCAGGGCCGCAAAAACGCTATTTTACAGTTTTGCGGGCGCTGATTTGAGTAAAGTCACCGATTCGATCACCACGGGGGTGACGGGCACGTTCTGGTGCGGTCCCTTGTCTGTCACGGGCACGGCCTTGATCTTGTCGACCACGTCCATGCCGCTGACGACTTTGCCGAACACCGTGTAGCCGAAGCCGTCGCGGCCAGGGTAGTCGAGCGCGCCGTTATTGTTCACGTTGATGAAGAACTGCGAGGTGGCCGAATGCGGGTCGCCCGTGCGCGCCATGGCGATGCTGTAGGTGACGTTCTGCAAGCCGTTTTGCGCCTCATTCTTGATCGGCGCCTTGGTGGCTTTTTGCTTCATGTTCTTGTCGAAGCCGCCGCCCTGTATCATGAAGCCGTCGATGACGCGGTGAAATACGGTGCCCTTGTAGTAACCGCTGTTGACATACTGCAAGAAATTGGCCACGCTTTGCGGCGCTTTTTCCTGGTCCAGTTCCAGCACGATCTCGCCCATGCTGGTTTTCAGGGCCACGTGCGGCGTGGGGCCGAGGGCAGCCGAAGGGCTTGCAGGTGCGGCTGCCACGACGGCGCTGCCCAGGGTGAGGCCGGCAAACAGGGTGCAAAAGCGCGCCAGGAAAGACAGGCGTTTCGATTTAATTTCTTGCATGAAGGTGTCCTTGATCGTTATTTTTCTCTAAACTTGCTTTAGTGCTAAAAGAAGTGAGTTTCGGTTGAACATCGTAAAAACCTGATCCATATCGGGCCAGTATGGTTTTTATCAATGTTATACTTGACCGCTAACGCCCTAATTCTAACAAACAAGAACAACACTATAGCGGCTCGACCAGTCTTGGCGCACACGGCAGTTCAGTGGCGCGGCACCCCCGGTGTCCGCGCCTGTCTGTCGTTTTGCCAGGCTGGTGGCCGCTCCACTTGCAAAGTACGATGAGCAATCTAAAGATTTACAACACCCTGGCTCGCGAGAAGCAGGTATTCGTCCCGATGGAAGCGGGCAAGGTACGCATGTACGTCTGCGGCATGACCATCTACGATTATTGCCATATCGGCCATGCGCGCATGATGATGGCCTTCGACGTCATCTACCGCTGGCTGAAAGCCTCCGGTTTCGACGTCACGTACGTGCGCAACATTACGGACATCGACGACAAGATCATCCGCCGCGCCGTGGAAAACGGCGAGACGATTTCCCAGCTGACGACGCGTTTCACGCAGTACATGGATGAAGACACGGCCGCGCTGGGCATTTTGACGCCCGACCACACGCCGCGTGCCACCGAGTACGTGCCGCAGATGCTGCGCCTGATCGAACAGCTCGAAGCGAAGGACCTGGCGTACCAGGGGCTTGACGGCGACGTCAATTACGCTGTGCGCAACTTCCCCCACTACGGCAAGCTGTCGGGCAAGTCGCTCGACGACCTGCGCGCGGGCGAAAGAGTCGACGTGAATACGAGCAAGCGCGATCCGCTCGACTTCGTGCTGTGGAAGTCGTCGAAAGAGTCCGAGCCGGAAGAAGTCAAATGGGATTCGAAGTGGGGCAAGGGTCGCCCGGGCTGGCATATCGAGTGCTCGGCCATGTCCTGCGCCTTGCTCGGTGAACAGTTCGACATCCATGGCGGCGGTGCGGACTTGCAATTCCCGCACCACGAAAACGAGATCGCCCAATCCGAAGGCGCGTTCGGCCATACCAGCGTGAATTACTGGATACATAATGGTTTCGTGCGCCTGGACAATGAAAAAATGTCCAAGTCGCTCGGTAATTTCTTCACCATCCGCGAAGTGCTGCAAAAATTCGATGCCGAAGTGATCCGCTTCTTCATCCTGCGCGCACACTACCGCAGCCCCTTGAATTACTCGGACGTGCACCTCGATGATGCGCGCCTGTCCCTGACGCGCTTATACACGGCGCTGGCCGACGTGGCGGTGGAAGAGGGCGCCATCGACTGGAGCGAGGCGCATGCCGTGCGCGTGGCCGAGGCCATGGATGACGATTTCAACACGCCGCTGGCCGTGGCCGCCCTGTTCGACCTGGCGACGGAAGTCAACAAGAGCAAGTCGCCGGCCCTGGCGCGTCAATTGAAGGGCCTGGCGGGCGTATTCGGCTTGCTGGAACGTACGCCGCAGCAATTCCTGCAAGCGACCGTCGGCGCCGCCGCCGGTGGCGGGGATGAGGCGGCTGGCATCGAAGCGGCCATCGCGGCGCGCAGCGCGGCGAAAAAGGCGCGCGACTTTGCGCAGTCCGACAAGATCCGTGCCGAACTGTTGGCGGCGGGCATCATTCTTGAAGACAAGCCTGACGGCTCGACCAACTGGCGCCGCGCATGATGCCAACGTCCAGGGAAAACGGGGAAGCCCCCAAGGTGGCGGACTTGGCGCAAGTGATCCAGGTGCCGCACTACTGGGAAGAGGCGAAGATCGAGCTGATGAAGCGCGACCGCATCATGAAAAAGCTCATCCCGCAATTTGGCGACCTGCACCTGGTCGGCCATAGCGACCCGTTTACTACCCTGGCCCGTTCGCTGGTAGGGCAGCAGATCACGCCCAAGGCGGCGGATGCCGCCTGGAAAAAGCTGCTGGCCGCTTGCCCGAAATGCACGCCCTCGCAAGTGCTGAAGGCGGGCGCCGAGCAACTGTCCGCCTGCGGCTTGTCCAAACGCAAGACCGAATACATCCTCGACCTGGCCGACCATTTCAAGGCCAAGCGCGTGCACGCCAGCCAGTGGGACCAGATGGATGACGAAGCCGTCATCGCCGAACTGGTGCAGATCCGCGGCATCGGCCGCTGGACAGCCGAGATGTTTTTGATATTTAATCTGTTACGGCCGAATGTCTTGCCGCTCGATGACCCCGGTTTGATCCAGGGTATCAGCGTCAATTATTTCTCCGGCGAACCAGTTTCCCGCAGCGATGCGCGCGAAGTTTCCGCCAATTGGGAACCGTGGCGCACCGTGGCGACGTGGTATTTGTGGCGCAGTCTCGACCCTGCAGCCGCCCCTGCCGCACCCGATGCAGCCCCCGGCGCAGCAGCCGGTACGGTAAAATAAACATAGATGACGCCGCGCGCCCTGGCGCCGTGGCCGGTAAAACCTGGAGGTACAATGACTAAAACGACTTTCCTCAATTTTGAACAGCCGATCGCGGAACTCGATTCCAAGATCGAAGAGTTGCGCTTCGTGCAAGACGATTCGGCCGTCGACATCTCGGAAGAGATCGACCGCCTGGCCAAGAAGAGCCAGCAGCTGACCAAGGATATCTACGCCAAGCTGACGCCGTGGCAAGTGGCGCAGATCGCGCGCCACCCGCAGCGCCCCTACACCATGGATTACGTGAATGAAATCTTTACCGATTTCCACGAATTGCATGGCGACCGCAGCTACGCGGACGACCTGTCCGTCGTGGGCGGCCTGGCCCGCTTCAACGGCCAGCCGTGCATGGTCATCGGCCACCAGAAGGGCCGTGACACGAAAGAGCGCGCCCTGCGCAATTTCGGCATGCCGAAGCCGGAAGGCTATCGCAAGGCCATGCGCCTGATGAAAGTGGCTGAAAAATTCAACTTGCCCATCTTTACCTTCGTCGACACGCCAGGCGCCTTCCCCGGCATCGACGCGGAAGAGCGCGGTCAGTCGGAAGCGATCGGCCACAATCTGTACGTGATGGCCGAACTGAAAGTGCCGCTGATCGCCACCATCATCGGTGAAGGCGGTTCCGGCGGCGCGCTGGCCATCGCCGTGGGCGACGCCGTGCTGATGCTGCAGTACTCGACCTACGCCGTGATTTCGCCGGAAGGCTGCGCCTCGATCCTGTGGAAGAGCGCCGAGCGCGCCTCCGACGCGGCCGAAGCGCTGGGCCTGACTGCCCACCGCCTGAAAGCCATGGGTCTGATCGACAAGATCATCAACGAACCACTGGGCGGCGCCCACCGCGATCCGAAACAGATGGCGACCTTGCTGAAACGCGCACTGGCCGACACCCTGCGCCAGTTCCAGGGCATGAAAACCAAGGACCTGCTGGCCGCGCGCCACGAGAAACTGCTGAGCTACGGCAAGTTCAAGGAAACCACCCCGAGCGAGTAAGCCATCGCCGACCAGTGCAGGTCCGCGTTGGTCCGCGTAGGTCGGCGTAGGTCGGCTTAGCGAAGCGTAAGCCGACATGACGTAAGCCGACAAGACAGTAGAACACACCAGGGACAGTCCGCTAAACGACACCATCCGTTTAGCAGCCTGTCCCTCTTTGCATTCCCGGAGTCCTGATTGAAAAAGCAACAAACCGCCACCGTGCCCGATATCTTCGCCCGCGCGCTGGACGCCTGCGTGCCGCCAGCCGGCAGTCCCGTCGGCATCGCCCTGAGCGGCGGCCTCGATTCTGCGGCCCTGCTGCACCTGGCGCATGCCTGGGCGCAGGAGCACGGCGTGACCCTGCATGCGTTTCACGTGCACCACGGCCTGAGCCCGAATGCGGATGCCTGGCTGGCCCACTGCGAGCAGTTGTGCGCCGGCCTGGGCATCGCCTTCGAGGCACGCCGCGTCACGCTGGAAAAGAATGCGAAGACGGGCACCGAAGAGGCGGCTCGCAAGCGCCGTTATGCGGCCCTGGGCGAGCTGTGCGCGGCGCACGGCGTGCGCCTGCTGCTCACAGCCCACCACCAGGACGACCAGGCCGAGACGGTGCTGCTGCAATTGCTGCGCGGCTCCGGCACGGCGGGCCTGTCCGGCATGGATGGCGCCAACAGCGCGCCCGAGCTGCTGGGCAATCCGGACCTGGTGATGGCGCGCCCGCTGCTGTCCGTGTCGCGCAAACAGCTCGAAGCATATGTGGCGCAACATGCGATCGCACACATCCACGACGAGTCGAACGACGATCCCCGCTTTGCCCGCAATGCTCTGCGGCACCAGGTGATGCCCGTGCTGGCGCAGGCGTTTCCCGGCTTCCAGGAGCGTTTCGCCCGCAGCGCACAGCACGCCCAGTCGGCGCAGCGCCTGCTGACGGAACTGGCGACGCAGGATTTGTTAAATTGCCTCGATGGCGACTGTATCGAACTGGCGAAGTTGCGCGAGCTGAGCGCGGACCGCTGCTACAACCTGCTGCGCCACTGGTTCGGCACGCGCGGCTTGCGCATGCCGTCGACGGCATGGCTGGCGGAAATGCTGGCGCAATTGCTGGAAGCGCGGCCCGATGCGCAATTGCTGGTGACGCATCCCGAGTGCCATGTGCGGCGCCACCGCGACCGTTTATATCTGACGCCGAAGCTCAATGACCTGGCCGGCATGCGCGAGCGTGACGACGCGGGCATTCCCGGCCTGGAAAAGGCTGGCCAGCAATTTGTGTGGAAAGGCGAAGCGAGCCTGGCCTTTCCCGCGTATGGCGGCGTGCTGCATTTCGATACGGTCGAGGGCGAAGGGCAGGGGATTGATGTTGCCTGGTTGCAATCTCAAACCTTGACCATTGACTTCCGCCAGGGTGGCGAGCGCCTGAAGCTGGCCCTGAACCGCCCGACTAAAAGTCTGAAATACCATTATCAGGCGTTTGACGTGCCCGCCTGGGAGCGCGAACGCCTGCCACTTGTCTGTGCGGCGCAACAATTGCTGTATGCGGCTGGTATTGGCCTCGATTGTCATTGCCTGAGCCTGCTGGAACGTCCCCGCGTGACCCTGCGCTGGCTCTCCTGCTGAGCGTAAGGGCAGCCGCCACGGCCACTCTCGGGGTGGCCGGCAAGTGGCTGCCCATGCGCTCCCGACTGCATGGATTGGTTATTTCCATATGCGCAATCGGTATGAGCTAATGCGCTTTTTAGCTTGTTATTTTGCATTGCGGCATGTAGAGTAAAGCCCTCCTTTTTTATTCTTCTTGAGCGGAAACTTCACTCTTATGGCTTTAATCGTCCACAAATATGGCGGTACGTCGATGGGCTCGACTGACCGTATCAAGAATGTCGCCAAGCGCGTTGCCAAGTGGCACGACGCAGGGCATCAAATCGTGGTGGTGCCATCGGCCATGTCGGGCGAAACCAACCGCCTGATTGGACTGGCCAAGGAAATCATGGATCAACCCGATCCCCGTGAACTTGACATGATCGCCTCGACAGGCGAACAAGTGTCCGTCGGCCTATTGTCGATGGCACTGCTGGCGATCGGCAAACAAGCCGTATCCTATGCTGGCTGGCAAGTCGCGATCAAGACCGATTCCGCCTTTACCAAGGCACGCATCCAGTCGATCGATGACGAAAAAGTCAAACGCGACCTCGATGCGGGCAAGATTGTCATCATTACCGGTTTCCAGGGCGTCGACGAACACGACAATATCGCGACGCTGGGCCGCGGCGGTTCCGACACCTCGGCCGTGGCGATTGCCGCGGCCATGAAGGCGGCCGAGTGCCTGATCTTCACGGACGTCGACGGCGTCTACACGACCGATCCGCGCGTGGTCTCCGAGGCGCGCCGCCTGAAGACCATCACCTTTGAAGAAATGCTGGAACTGGCTTCGCTGGGTTCCAAAGTGCTGCAAACGCGTTCGGTGGAATTTGCCGGCAACTACCGCGTTCCCACGCGCGTGCTGTCGTCGCTGACCGACCCGATGTTGCCGCTGGAAGTAGAAGCCAATTCAGGCACCCTGATTTCGTTTGAGGAAGATACAAACATGGAACAAGCAGTCATCTCCGGCATCGCCTTCAACCGCGATGAAGCCAAAATCACCGTGCTCGGCGTGCCCGACCGTCCAGGCGTGGCGTACCACATCCTGGGACCGGTGGCGGACGCGAACATCGAAGTCGACATGATCATACAGAATCAGTCGGTCGACGGTAAAACGGACTTCACCTTCACCGTCTCGCGCGGCGAATACACGCGCGCGCTGGCCGTGCTGGAAGCGAACCGCGAATCGCTGGGCGCGGCCAGCATCACGGGCGACGCGAAAGTGTCGAAACTGTCCGTCGTCGGCGTGGGCATGCGCAGCCATGTTGGTGTGGCATCGCAAATGTTCCGTACCCTGTCGGAAGAGGGCATCAACATCATGATGATCTCCACTTCCGAAATCAAGATCTCCGTGCTGATCGATGAAAAGTACATGGAACTGGCCGTGCGCGCGCTGCATAAAGCGTTCGAGCTGGAAAAAGCTTAAATATCTAAAAATATTGCCCCACGCCCTTGACCAAAGGGGGGGCAATCGATATTATGACGTTCGTCGCTGCAGCGCAGTTAGCTACAGAGACATAGTTGAGTAATCAGCTAGGAGACGTGGCCGAGTGGCCGAAGGCACATCCCTGCTAAGGATGCATACGGCTTATACCTGTATCGTGGGTTCGAATCCCACCGTCTCCGCCAGTATTTTTAAAAACCCGCTTCGGCGGGTTTTTTCATTTCCGCTCCTCATAGGAGAAACCACGTAAATCCATCCGCCAGCGTCCGCTGCCTGCCGCGTCAATCCTGCATCTGCTGGGGGGTAGGCTGGGGGGTAGGTATGGCTGTGTGCGCTGCCTTCAGGCATACGTCACCGGTCCTGTTATGTCCAGCCTGTTGCCGCAACTTGCCTTGTGCGGGATCAAGTGTCGTTGCCAGCGCGCGCTTGATCACGCGCTAAAATTAGTACCGGTTCTCGCAATGCGGGAGTGGTGTCATGGCAATCAGGATGAACAAGCTGTCGGCGCTGGTCGTCGGTCGCACCAGGGAGCCAGGGTATTACGGGGATGGCGGCGGACTGGTGCTGCAAGTATCCGGCGCTGGCGCCAGGAGCTGGCTGTTTCGTTACAGCGTAGCTGGCAGGCGTCACGAAATGGGGCTGGGTTCTTGTCTGGCAGTCGATCTGGTCGAGGCGCGCAAAAAGGCGCGGCAATGCCGTTTGCTGCTGAGCGAAGGGCGCGATCCGCTGGCAATGCGCCGCCAGGAAAAACAGGCCGGGATGCTGGCGCGTGCGCGTCAAATGACCTTTGAACAGTGTGCGGCGTCGTATATCGCGGCGCACCGGCATGGCTGGAGAAATGCCAAACATGTGGCGCAGTGGGAAAACACCCTGGCCGCCTATGTGTTCCCATTGGCGGGGGCGCTGCCTGTCGCGGCGATCGACACCGATCTGGTCGTCAAGGTGCTCGATGCAATCTGGTTGTCAAAGACGGAGACGGCAACGCGCATACGCGGCAGAATCGAATGCATACTCGACTGGGCAACGGTCAGCGGCTTTCGTCAGGGAGAAAATCCGGCGCGCTGGAAAGGCCATCTGGAAAATCTGCTGGCCAATCCGAACAAGGTTTCTCCGGTGAAAAACAGGCCGGCCCTGCCGTGGCAAGAGATCGGCAGATTCATGGCCGCCTTATCGGGTCAGAAAGGGATTGCTGCCAGGGCGCTGGCGTTTGCCATCCTGACGGCTGCGCGCTCAGGAGAGGTCAGGGGTGCGCGGTGGCCGGAGATTGACCTGGAGGCGGCCCTGTGGACGATTCCAGCGCAGCGCATGAAGGCAGGCAAGGAGCATCGCGTGCCGCTCTCTGGTGGGGCGCTTGCGCTGCTGCGCGCAGTGCCGCGTCAGGGGGACATCATCTTTTCAGGCCGTAAGCGTGGCACGCAGTTGTCGGACATGAGTTTGACGGCAGTCTTGCGCCGCATGCAGTTTGACGACATCACCGTGCACGGTTTCCGTTCTTCCTTCCGTGACTGGTGCGCCGAGGCGGCGGCCAATGCCTTTTCACGTGAGGTATGCGAGCATGCGCTGGCGCACCGCTTGCCGGACAGGGTGGAAGCCGCCTATCGGCGCGGCGACTTGTTCGACAAGCGTATCGTGCTGATGCAGGCATGGTCTGACTTTTGCAGCAATCCCGCACCGTCTGTCGTGTGATGGCATGCCCCATGGAGTATCCTTGCGCGGGCTGAGGACTGGCATGCGTGTTCAGGCGCCTTGCAGCCACTGTCCGCATCCCGTGCTGGCACGCGTTCCTGAACCAGGCCTGCAAGCGGCCCTGGAGTCTTACGGAGGCTAGGAAGGTGGCTTCCTTGGCGCTTGCTTAAATCCTGCTACGCCATTTTCCACTGCATGCCGACACTTCAGGCAGGCGGCTGAAGCGCGCCTCGTTGAGCGTTGGCGCGCCAAGGTACTCTGGCGTGGAGGAAGGAGTCACTCGGGACGTGTTTCTCTTCAACGGTGAGGCAGGATCGGTGCCAGCACGACGGCAATGGCGCAGACCGGATCGCCATCCTTGCATCGCCAGTTGATTGTTGCTGTGGGTATCGTCGCTGAAGGCCAGAAATGCGACGAAATCCTGGCCGCGCTTCGCTGATGATGGCGTTTGAGCAAGGCACGCAGTTGTTCTGCACAGGATTCTTCATGGTATTTAATCGCCCTCATGTCGTGCGGAACATGCACGGTTAAACCACAAATCTGGCACGGTTGAACCACAAATCTGACACGGTTGAACCCTGATATGCCACGGTTGAAGGCAGATATGGCACATATAAGGCCTTATTTGCTTTCAACCGTGCCAAAAAAGGGTTTGGTCGACGTTGCGTCCGATGATTTTTGTGGTTTAGTCGCTGCCCGAAACGGGGCAGGATAGGTGAAGTTAGCTAACCTTCGGTTGGCTAACTTCACGTCCCTTATTCGCGCCTGCGGCGCTCAACGGACATCCTGCTCTGCGAGGCCTTCGCGTTCCGCGCCAATCGCAAGGATGCTACGCAAGAGCCATTACACGCCACCACCCGCAAGGCCCGGTATCTGCGCGTGCTGGTGCTGCCAGACGAAGAAGCGCAGATCAACTGGCTTGCAGCCCGGCCGCGCAGGGTCGGGCTGGGCCACCGGTTGCCGGGCATCCTCGACCACCGGCGAGTCCAGCAACTGGCGCACATCAATGGCGACATGGGCCGGCTGAAATTTGTGCCTAGCAGAAACAGATCAATGCAATGCGGGTTGACCCTGCCTTATCGTCTGCGTCAAATTTGCATCTATTCAATTGAGTAAGGTAGCACGAAATTGCAGGAGTGAATGTAGCTACATTTAAATATACTGCCCGCTACTGCACCGTTCTTTTTAAACAGCCGATGTCTGAAATGGAAGTACTGAATTTTGGCATTTATCTTGTTTCATGCTCTTGTGAACTTGTCTAACTTTTTCTTGGGCGCTGACCGCTCTGGGGAGGACAAGCCCGGAGGTGATCTGGGTGGCACCAGCGGAACTTCGCGCATAGCTGGTGTGGTGACAGCACCGAAGCGTGATGTCTAGATGGTGACCAAGCCCTAAGTCCGGTACATTTTTGAGGAAATGTACAATTTTCAATGTATGTTCATATGCAACAACCTTATTTTTGGGATAGTATCGTTCTGAATTTATCCATAGTTATGAGCTGACTAAGAACGCCTATCAAAACCTACTGCGCGTCGTAATTTACGGTCTGCGATGCTCACTGTACTTGGATACAGTTGCGCTTCTCAACCACAACTTCCTTCCGGTCGCTTTGGTTTTGTTAGGCGTTGTAAGGGCGGCGCTGATTAATTAATTTTCCGGAAAACAGCTGCCAATGAAATCAAATACTTACACATCATTGGCGAGAAAAAACTTGAATTAATCAGTGGTTCCTAAGGTTAATGTTTTTCTTTTTTTGGAATGATTTTCCATCATCTAGCGTAGCAGGCTAGTCACCGTGTAATGATAGGGCGCATTCAGTATATGAATACCACAGAAATTTCAGGCTGGGTTCTTGATAAAGCTATAACTCCAGGAGCGGGGCTTACTCAGGGGGATCTTATAAGATTTGATAGCGAAGAGGACCCTCTTAGATCCATGGGCATCGTCGTCACTGCAGACTGTGACCTTGAACGGAAAAAGCATGCCCGTTTAGTTACCTTAATTCCAGTGGTTTCGGTAAAATCTCTTCTTGAAAATTATCTTCTCCCCGAAGACTGTGAAAGAAAAAGAGATCAAATTGAAATTTATGCATTGAAAAATTTTGGTATTGATCGTTCCCAAGAGCCAGATGCCAGAAGAAGCATATTAATTGAAAAAATTTCGAGTAATTCTGGTGATATAGATGCCGCCTCATTGCTTGCTGCTAAGTTTTTGATAGATCAACTTGATTCTATTTCCATTGCTGAATATAAAGTATTAATGGATGCTATAAAAATTAAGGTAAAAAAAATAGAAGCTCTTACGAAGCAGATTGTTGATAGGGGAGATCTCTTGATTTTGCCGACAGCCCGAGATTTTGGGATTGCCGATGATATCGCCTGGGTTCGACATATATGGCAGGTTCCAATTAGTTCTATTGCCATTAAAACATCTGAGGTAAAAATATTACCTGGAGAACGAATTGCGAGACTGGACTCTCCTTATCGATATAGGCTGACTCAATTGATGGCGCAAGTTTTTTCTGATATTGGATTACCTGATATTCCACACTCAGTAGAAGAAAGAATAACGGAGGTGTATGGCTATGACTAAATACATAATTATGACCGAAGCCGTATTGGATTACTGCTTGATTAATGAGAAATTTTCGGATGATTTTATGCCAATTGAAGGGCATGACTTAAAATCTGCAGAATTATCGAGTGATGTAGTTGGTTTTTACACTGCGAACGAACCAGAAATGCCTTATGCGGCCTTGGTTAATAAGGCATGTTTGGAACAATTAAAAAATACAGGATGTACACCGGACGATGCATTTCGGCGAATCGCGCGAGTGGTTAAAGAGCTGAAAGCTCCTCCAATTCATCTTCCGCGGCAGTGGTCGGAATATCATCATAAAAACTTTTTAGCTTTTTTTGCTTTGCCAAAAACGCAATCAACTCGGCGATGGATTGTTGATATAGGTGGAGCGATTAATACGGCGAGGTTTGATGTCCTGGCGCTTACAAGTACGGATGTTGACCTTGGTAGATATGTCCCATCCGCTTGGCCCGATGATATTGAAAATCAATTGGCAGCTTTAGTTGCGAACGGATTTAAATCTAATCGCCCAGACGATACAGGGTCATTATCCGAAGAGGTTGATTTGCAAGCAATTGGGAGTACTTCTGTTGCAAATAATCGCACTTTTGAGGAGTGGGCTGGGCAACTCACGAAGACGCAAAATGTCGTCTTGGGGCATCCCATTAATGCTTCAATTCGAATTGTCGGGCCGGCAGGGTCTGGTAAAACTCTTGCGCTTTCTATGCGAGCTATCCAGATATCGCGTGATATTGAGGTGCAATCGAAGGGTAAGAAAATTCTCATCGCGACTCATAGCTGGGCAATGTCAGAACGTATTGATGGCGTGTTACGAGCTTTGAATGGAGGTATTTCACCAACTGGAATTACCACATTCCCGTTGTTGTCATTACTCGAACTACATGCCGGTCATATTGGGCAACAACGCACGGAAGTGATCGGTGACGACTCCAGTGATGGACGATTTAAATCTATCGAGATAATTAAAAACCTTCTTGGAACTTCGGATCGTGGAGCTGGAACGGGATTGTCAAAATGGATAATTGACGGATTGGCAATAAATGAAGATAGTCGCGCTCGATTAGATTTAATTCTTAATTTGTATGATGAGATTTCTGGTGTTCTTACGGCATCAGGTGTTGCTCCTGATGATCCTGATGCTATTCGTCAATATATAAATAATAGTAGGGAAGATTGGATGCCCCCATTTTTAACAGTGGCGGACCGGGGCTTTGTTGTGTCGATCTATCGGGAATTCATCCAGGCGCTGGTAGATAGATCATCAATTACAACTGATCAATTTGTTCTTGATTCGATAAGGGTATTGGAGACGTTTACTTGGCGCATGAGAAAGGAAACTGATGGTTATGATTACATTTTTGTTGATGAGCTTCAACTCTTCGATCCACAAGAGCGTTCAGCACTTGAATTGTTGGGGCGTTCGAGAAAAGGTGTCCCATTCGTTACTGCAGAAGATCCGTCGCAAGGGATTTTTTCGGCCTTGAATTCACGTCCGGGAATCGCACAAAACGAGCTTGTTTATTTGGACACCGTACATCGATTTAATAAAAAAATATTTGATCTTATTAGTTTTATGTATCAAAAATTTCCGCTTAATACATTGCCATTGAAAATTGCGAAATCAGAAGAAAGAGGCGAAAAGCTACCCCGATTATATACATTAATGGATGACAAGACTGCTCTGGATAAGGCAGTTGGACTTGCTGGCCAAATCAATAAGACAGCTTCGTCTTCGGACAGGATTTGCCTCGCAACGTTAGGTGATGTGGATGTTGAGTTAGCGAGGCTGCTGGAGGAGCAGAAGATTTCAGTTACTCGTTTGGCCAGTTTTGATGATATTGAACAATTGGCTTACAGTAAAAGATCCATTGTCGTAGCTCCGTGGCAATTTATTGGTGGAACTCAATTTAGCCATGTCATTGTCGTGGCAGCAGGAATATCGCCTCCACAATCGCAATTTGGGAAGCTTCGAGAGCGGATCTCGATCTATCTGTCGTGCAGTCGAGCGGCTCAATCGTTGGACGTTGTTTGTTCCGACTACACACCTTTGGTAATCGGCGAAGCGCGAGATCAAGAATTACTTGCAGTAGAGGGAATTTCGTAGTTTGGCAGTAATAGACGTGGCTTGGGGGCGAGATTTCGTATTGATTGAGATGTCTGGCTAGCAATTTGCTTTAGTAATCTGTGACCATTTCCGGCCAAGTTGCCCTGCTCGCGAAGAGGGGCTGCAGACGAATTCCTCTGCGATAGAGCGATTTTTTAGAAAGATAAGATGAACATCGAATGGGGAAAATACGCAGTCATTGCTTTTATTGACTCAAATGTGGCACTTGAGTGTTTGGCGCTTGAACAACTGCCTTGGCGCGAAATTGAGGGTGCAGGGAGCGTTCTTATTCTTGTTACGCCAACAGTCATGCAAGAGGTCGATTCAAAGAAGAACCATGCTCGATTGGGGGATCACGCCAGGCGTTTCAATCGAACTCTTAGACCGCTATTGACTGGGAACGAAACCGTAGTCGTCCGTTCCTCGCCAGCGCCAGTCGTTGAGGTTGCGCTTGCTGATTGTGGTGTAACAGATTGGAACAGCTACCCAGATTTCGACCGCGAAGAAGCTGATGCCAGGGTTGTAGTGCAAGCACACTGCGCACGCGGCCCAGATATTGATAAATGTATTCTCATTAGTCATGACATTCGACCGTTATATCTTGCGCGGCAACTCGGCTTAAAAGTGTATCAAATCGGAGACAACTGGCTTCGACCGAAAGAAGTTTCAGAGTCCGAGAAAAAGGCCGGTAACCTGCAACGTGAACTCAACTCGCTTAAGAGCCGGGAGCCAAAGTTGGAAGTCCTGTTTGAAGCGTCGGCATATTCAGTTGACACGTATCGAATAACGAGTCTTTCAAGTGTAGAGCGCAAGGAGATTGAGCAGACGATTGTTGGGTTGAATCCTATCCCAATGCAAGAACGATCTGGTCCACTCTCATTCAGTCCCTTCGATTATGACAGCTCGCTAGATGGACGCTATTCTCAATGGGAGAAAGAAGTCATTCCCAACTTCATGCAGGAGTATGAGCGCAAGTTGGAGTTGAATTTTGGACAGGTCGAGGTACGCTTTCGAATCAATAATGTTGGTCAAGTTCCTGCTGAAGCATTGTTGATAAGGCTTACAGCAAGCGGTGGCTGGTTGAATGAGCGTTACGTGCTAGCAAGTCCTTGTGGACCTCATGCGCCGAAACCACGATTTAATCACTTTGATCCAATGCATGGACTAAGTTCAAAGGCGTGGATGCAACGGCAACCTGGAACTCATGAGTTCATCGTTATTGAACCGCCCGACCGTACGACCCAAGTTCAGATATCATGCCAGGACTTTCGCCACGGTTTTGAACACGAATATACGTTAATTGGCTGGGTCGATCCGCACGCTGACGGACTATCGATCAGGGTAGTTGTTACTGCGTCGAATCTTCATGGTGATGTGTGCGGGGAGATTCTGGTTCGTCCATGCGTGACGGACATAACCGCTTCGGACCTCGTGGAGCTTGACTCTATGAAGTTCCGCCAGCCTCCTCCAGTTGTTGAGCTATTGAAAGCGGCTGGGGAGGTTAAAGATCACTCTGCATTTGAGCTTGATGGTTCTGATTGGGATAAGTAAGATATTATGGTATTTTTCATGGCACTTTGCTTGCTCAATAGTATAAATAATTATTTTAAATAAATTATTGTTGAAAAATTAAGTAAAATAGAAATTATTTAATTCCAACTTTGTTGAGGTTGCGCCGATGTTCAAATTTGTGAGATTTTCGGAGCCGTCTAGCCCTGCTAAGAAACATGAATAGTCGATATCTGAGAGGGAAGTGCCGAGCGTTTTTAAAATGGATCTATTATTATGGTTTTTTTCATCTTCTTATGCTTTGGATACTTTCGGTAAAGCTTTAGGCAATGGAATATGACGTCAGATCGTTTCAGCGCAAAAAAGATACCGGTACTTACTTATTTTATCCTGCGCATTCGTAGGCTATTTTGATATGTTGTTGCTTTTTTTGTAATTTTAAACTTGC
Organism: Janthinobacterium tructae; assembly: GCF_006517255.1. Taxonomy (NCBI): domain Bacteria; kingdom Pseudomonadati; phylum Pseudomonadota; class Betaproteobacteria; order Burkholderiales; family Oxalobacteraceae; genus Janthinobacterium; species Janthinobacterium tructae. Next base: position 45,620 of record NZ_CP041185.1, read on the forward strand.
ATTGCAAAGATCGGGCAGTCATTAGGCGGCGGACTTGATGCTGATGAAATATTTTCCAAATCGTCGAAGCGTTCTCACTTGCCATTGCTTAAGCGACCTCTGAATCCAGTAATTGTAGGGGGGTAGGCAGGGGGGTAGCGCCGACGCATGCGTCGTTTTTCATAGGCATGTTCTACGGACACCGTCTCCGCCAGTATTTTTAAAAACCCGCTTCGGCGGGTTTTTTCATTTCCGCCTTACGGAGACGAGCAAAGCGCCTGCGCGCTTTGCGTGTGGGATTCGAAGCCTTGCGCGTACTCGCGCAAGGCGCTCCGAATCGCCCAACCACCGCGCTACGCGCGGCACGCTGGCCGCAGCGCGGCCAACGCCGTCCCCTCACCTCAGGCACTAGCAGCCAGCTCCGCCGCCGGCCCCCACCCGCAAGCCGCAAATCTCAAAATACAACAAGTGACTTAGTGTGAGTATTGACTCTTTGTCATTATGGATAATAGCAATGTTACCAATAATAAAATACGCATGCCCAGCCATGCTTCCATTGCCGAGTCCAATCAAGGAGTTGTCATGTCCTCTCGTCTTCCCCGCAGGCACGCATTGCTGTGCCTGGCCGCCATGCCGTTTGCCTGCAGTACCGCCTTCGCTGCGGAAAGCAACGTCAATCTGAATCTCGACCTGAATCTGAAGGCCGTGCCCAACGTCGAACTGCGGCTGCTGCAGGAGCCGCCGAAACTGAAGGCGCGCGCCAGGCCCGCCAACCGCGCGGCGAGCAGGCGCGACGAGTTTGAAAAGTCGTATGACATGTACATCCGCTATGCCAACGGCAGCATTTACAACCCGACCACGGCCAGGCATGACAAGGTGCGCCTGCGCTCCTACCAGCAGACGGACGGCCTGGCGCTCGATGGTCGCGACGAGCATGCCGCCACCTTCATGGCGCCCACCGTGGTGATGGCGCCGGGGCAGACCGTGCGTTTCAAGTTGCATAATCGCTTGAAGCCGCTGCCTGCCGAGCAGTGCGCGACCACCGATATCAATGCGGCGCGCCCGCGCGGCTGCTTCAACGACACCAATCTGCATTCGCACGGCCTGTGGGTGTCGCCTTCGGGCAATAGCGACAATGTGCTGATATCGATCAAGCCTGGCGTCGATTTCGAGTATGAATACAATATTCCCATCGACCATCCGGCCGGCACGTTCTGGTATCACCCGCACCAGCATGGCGCGACGGCGATGCAGGTCGCCAGCGGCATGGCCGGGGCGCTGGTGGTCGAAGGCGAGCGTTATCCGACGGCCACGGCGAATGGCGACCTCGACGTCGTGCTGAAACAATTCCAGCCCGATGATGGCAGCGGCAGTGCTGGCGAAGTGATGCTGCTGCAGCAAATTCCCTATGACTGCCCCAGCAACAGCCTGACGCCGGCCAAGCCGTGCGACAAGGATGCGGTGGGCGTGCTCGAGGATTTCGATCAGGTCGAAGATCCGAATGCCTGGCTGAAGTCGGGCCGCTATACCTCGGTCAACGGCAAGGTGCAGCCGGTGCTGAAGATGAAGACGCAGCGCCTGTACCGCTGGCGCCTGATCGACACGGGTTTCCAGGCAACCGTGGTGCTGCGCATCCGCCGCGCGAATGATCCGCAAAAGCTGTTCCAGGCGCTCAGCGTGGCCAACCAGGACAAGGACGTGATGGCGTTGTGCGATGGCGAGGACGTCACGCAGTTCGAGGTGGCCAGCGACGGCTTGACGCACGACCGGATCATCCCGAAGACGCTCAATTACCTGCAACCGGGCTACCGTAGCGATATCCTGTTTTCGCTGCCGAAAGCGGGCGCCTATTGCGTGTATGCGGAAACCAACGTCAACAACATGACGACCATGCATGACGTCAACAACACGCGCCTGATCGGCGTGATCGCCGCCAAGACCAACGCCAAGGCATCGGCCCGCGCCAGGGCGGGCGAGTCGCCGCGCGACTTCCTGCTGACCGAGTTGCGCAATGCCGTCAAGAGCCTGCCCGGCGCCCAGTTGCCCGATAGCGTGAAGAGCACCATCCTTGGCGACCTGGACGATGGCCTCAAGCTCGGCAAGTTCGTCCCGCATGCCAGTTTCAGCGAGGCGGCCAAGGACGCGATGCGCGGCAAGACGAAAGGGTATGCGACCTTCAATATTGCCACGGTGGACGGCAAGACCCGTTTCATGGTGGAAGGCAAGCCGGAAGATTCACCGACACCCGAGATGAAGTACGTGTATGACCCGCACCGCGTGGACCACACGCTGGTGCTGGGCACCGAGCAGATTTGGGAGCTCGCTTCGAAGAATGGCAACCATCCCTTCCATATCCACGTCAATCCCTTCCAGATCATCGGCATCACCCGCACCGACGGCGGCACGGTCGATGCGCAATACAAGGATCTGATCGGCACGTGGAAAGACACCTTGCTGGTGATGAAGGGTCACAAGATCGAGATTGCCACGCGTTATCAGCGCTACATCGGCGAATACGTGCTGCATTGCCACATCCTCGAGCATGAAGACCAGGGCATGATGCAAAACGTCAAGGTGGTGCTGCCGGATGGCAAGGGCGGTGGCGACTTGGGCGGACACGGCCACTGATCGTTCCTGGCGCAGGCGCGCCTGCCGCGCTTGCGCCCCTCCTAACCTGTCTCTGGAGCATCTGCCCATGTTACGCATGAAAACCTTGACCTTTTCCCTGCTGGCTGGCCTGGCGTGCGCCGGCGTCCAGGCTGGCGCCGACACGGGCGCGCTGGCTGTCGCCCGTTGCAGCCCTGCCTTGCCGGCGCAGGCGGAGCAGGGCGGCGCGCGCATCGTGCGCTACCGCAAGAACATCGATGAGCTCACTCCTGCCGAGCTTGATGCATTCAAGCATGCGGTGGGCGAGATGAAGCGCAAGAGCCAGGAAAACGTGTATGACCGGCGCGGCTTTTTGTGGCAAGCCTGGGTGCACAACTGTCCGTCTGTCGATGTGTTCAATGACCGCCAGGCGTCCTTGCCTGGCGAGGGCTTGAAGTGGCTGCTGAGCGACCCGTCGCGCAATAGCTGCGATGTCGCCTATTTCCTCGACCAGCCGCCCACGCAGGAAAATTCTCATCTGGAATTCCCGGGCGAGTGCGAACACCAGAAAAATACCTTTCTGCAATGGCACCGGGCGCAGCTGTATTTCTATGAGCAAGCCTTGCAGGCCGCCGACCCGAACGGCGAGCGGGGCCCCAGCACGCGCAATGTCGCGCTGCCGTACTGGAATTTCACCCGCAAGCCCAGCGGCGTGCGCTATCCGAAAGCCTTCGAGGACGTCGATTCGCCGCTGTATGATTCGACCCGCATCAAGGGCAGCCTCGACAGTTCCATGGCCACTGCCTCGCCGAACTTGCTGGGCTACCAGATCTATTACATGGACTGGAACGAGTTCGGCGGCGACGAGTATGGCAGCGGCGGTGGCGGCAACCTGGAAACGCGCATCCACAATCACATGCACGCCTTTTACATGGGCGGCAACATGGGCGACAACATCACGGCAGGGCTGGACCCGCTGTTTTACGCCTTCCATAATTTTCTCGACTACAGCTTTGAAAAATGGCTGGACGAGCATGGCGACAGCGGCATCCGGGGCAGCAGCCGCAGCACCTTCCTGCGCAGCGAACAGGATGCCGGCCTGGCCAGGCCCGTCGGCTGGAATGCGGGCGACGGCGATCCCCAGCGCAGCGATTCGGGCAGCTATACGGCGAACATGGGGCAGGCCGGGATTTACTTCGACACCATCAAGCAAGGGTATGGCTTCCAGCCCACCTACGGCGGCGAGTTCGTGCGGAAAAAGGACTTGCAAGTGCTGATCGACCAGCGTCAGCAAGCCGGTTTCGCCTTTGGCGACAACCAGAAAAGCCTGTTCGCCGCCCTGTTGAGCGATGAGGCCAGCGATGGCACGGTGGCCCGGCCCGACATCGTCCTGAGCGGCAGCTATACCATCGCCAGGGCGCCGGTCGCCAGGGACAAGCGCGCCAACCTGCACCTGGATCGCGCCCATGCCATGGAAGACTACAGTTTCCAGGCCGATGTGTATATGCACCCTGCGAACGTGGCCGTGCGGCTCGGCGACAAGCAGTTTCGCGACCGTTACCTGATCACCAGCACCAGCCACTGGGCCTTGTCCGGCACGCATGCGCACGCGGCTTACGCCATCGACGTCGATATCACCGGCATCGTTGACAGCCTGGTGCCCAAGAAGCGCGGCCAGACCTGGCGCATCACGACGGCCATTACCACCAATGACAAGGGGCGCGGCCTGATGCGGCAAAGCGATTTCTCCAAACCGTCGGTCGCCATCGTCGATCGCCGACAGCCTCCCCAGCCCAGCTATGAAGGAGTGAAATGATGAGCACGCCAAAAAGCTTCAAGCGCGATGTGCAAGGCCTGTTTTTCAAATATGTCGCCGATATGAACAAGGTCAAGCTGAACAACCCCTCGTCCTCGGGCGTGCGCCTGCTGCGCCTGAACGAGTATGCGAGCGTGAAGGATTTTTACTACCAGATCCAGGTCGCCCTGCATGGCTACGACTATGACGGCGCGAGCGGGACGTGGCGGGTGAGCGCCGAGCACCGCCTGCCGCAACGGGGCGGCAAGGCGGGCGAGTATGTGCAGTCCGCGCCCCATCCCATGCCGCCCGACGGACCGATGCCGCAGGAAGGCATCGACATTTTCGACGAATGGGTCCGGGACGGCATGCAGCCGTAGTTTCGCGTGCCTGGCGGCACAGACATCTTCGATTACCAGGAGTTCAGCATGGCATACACCGCGTTAAGAATCCATCCGGCCATCGGCATCGCCCGCGTCGGCAACAGCGAAGAATATTATCTCGGCCCGGAAAGCATGGCGGGCATGGAGTTGCCGGGCAAGACCTGCACGGGAGGCTTGCCGATCCGGCCGGGCACGGAAGACACCACGATCCTCAGCACCGAACTGCGCGACGGCAGCGGAAAACTCAAGCGGCAGGCGGCCCGTTTCCGGATTTTTCAATATGCCTTCGATGATGCGGCGGGCACTGAAACGTACCCGCTCGGCAAGCAGGGCACACCGGTCGAAGTGGCCATCGGCAGCATGGTCGATGGCCAGCGCGTCCAGGACATCGTGTGGACCGTGCACCTGGCCAACAAGAAGGCGAATAGCTGGCTGGGCGGCGACGGCATTGCGCCCTTTGAACATGGCTGCGAGCCGGACCTGCGCAACAAGAACTTCATCGGCGACGAGCTGCAGCGCCGCGCACTGCTGGTCATCGACGCGGGGCCGCGCACGGTACTGGCATCGCGCCAGGCGCTGGTGCAGTGTGACGCCGCCACCGAGCCGTCCTGCGTGGATGCCGACAGCGGCGCCGTATGCGCCTTGCCCGACTATCCCGTGTCGTTTCCCCTCGGCGGGCCGCCTGGCGCGGATGGCCATGGCCCTGGCGCCATCACGGGCGGCATCATAGCGTCCCTGGGCGCCATCACGACGGAAAACAATGGCCGCCTGCTGGTGCTGGGCGGCTATGGCAAGGCGTGCGGCTTTGACGCGCAAGGCCATTATTCGGCCAGTGCCAGCCTGGGCGACAATGTCAACAACGATCACTGGTTCGACGACGTGGCCGATGGTCCCGTCACGGCCAGCCTGGTGTTCGCCGACGGCAGCAGTCGCGCCGTCGAGGGCAGCGCCTGGGTGATCTCCAGCGATCCGTCGTATGCGCCGCAAACGGCCAGCGTGGTGTCGTTGTGGGATGACCTGTATTGCACCTGGCTGGAAAAGATGGCGCTGCGTCCCGCCATTTATGCGCAGGGCAGCTATCAGGCCGGCTACCAGTGCGATTTCAGCACCGATGTGCAGCCTATCCTGCGCGCTGCCGCGCTGCAGAAGTGGACCACCAGCCTGCCGCCGCGCGCGATCAAGGAGCATGACCGGCTGGGCAAGATGGCGGCCGACGGCTTGCGCGGCTACCGCATCATGAACTTCATCCGCGATCCGGATCAGCCGGAGCTGCCGACGGCGACGCCGCAAATGCCCTTGTCGCTCGGTGACGCGGGCAGCGGCCTGCTGACGCTGACGCGCGCGCAGTATTTTTTCATGAAGCAGTGGGCGCACGAGCACTATGCGCCTGCCGGCAGTGATGCCGTGCCGGGCCCCGGCGAGGCGCTGGACCGCACGGTGCTGTTCAACTGCCTGGGCGGGCGTTACAGCCCCGGCATCGAAATGAGTTTTATCGTGCGCGACCCCGCCCTGTATCAGCAGGAGTGGCAGCGCCACGACAGCGGCGGACCGTTCCGCATCAACCGTGAGCGGCTCGATTACCGCAAGGCGCACAAGAGTGCGCCTTTTCTGACGGGCGGCTACACGCCGCTGCGCGGCGAGGCGGTGCAGCCGGGCGACCTGTCCAAGTTCATGGCCCTGCCGTGGCATACGGATTACAACTCGTGCGCCACGCATTTGCCGGAAGCGCCGCCCGAGCGCCAGCTGCTGAATAATCAGGATGCGATCGACGCGGCCACGGCGACCCCTGGCAATGGCATCAATACCTTGCTGTACTCGTCCTGGCCGGCGCAGCGGCCCGTGGCCGTCTACACCTACGATGACGTGGTGGCCAGCGGCACGGACTTGCCGACGCCGCGTTTTTCCGTGCGGGGCAAGGGTACGCGGGCCGATGACGTGCCGTCGACCACGCCCGCCGATGCGGAAATCGACCGGCCGGCCATGCATGTGGGGCGCTATCAGGATCGCGCACAGTTCCTGCTGAACTGGCAGCGTATCGGGGTGGTGGTACAAAGCACGGCCATCCCGCAGGCGCAGGGGAACAAGAACATCTGCCACGATTACTACCTGGAAGTCGAGAGCCTGTTCGACAGCGATGAAAGCAATCTGGTCGAGTATTGGCGCAATACGGCCATCGACAAGGTGTACCGGCCGAAGCCGCAGCCGAAACCGAAACGCTGATGCCGGCGCTTGCAGACGGTCCCGGCGCACCAGCGCCATCGCGGCAGCGCTACCGGGTCGCCATCATCGGCGGCGGCCCGGCCGGCTGCGCCTGTGCGCTGGCGCTGGCCCGGCATGGCGTGCACGACGTGCTCGTCATCGAGGCGGGCGACTACACGCCGTTTCGCATCGGCGAGAGCATTCCTCCCGAAGCCAACCGCCTGTTCCAGGCGCTGGGCATTGCGCAGGAGTTCTTCGCCGAGGCGCACGCGCCTTGCCATGGCAGCTGTTCCTGGTGGGGCAGCGACAAGCGCGGCTACAACGACGCGCTGATGCATCCGCTGGGCCATGGCTGGCATCTGGAGCGCGCCAGGTTCAATCGCTTCCTGGCGCGGCAGGTGCGCTTGCGCGGGACGGAGGTGCTTGAGCGCGCCAGCCTGGCCGCGTCGGCCCCGGCACAAGGCGGCGGCTTTGCCCTGGAATTGAGGCTGGGCGATCCTGCGCATCCGCACCCGGCCCGCATTCATGCCGATCTGGTAGTCGACGCCAGCGGCACGCGCGCTGTCTTCGCGCGCCAGCGCGGCAGCCGCAAGGTCGAAACGCTGCCGCTGGTATGTCTGGCCATGCGCTTCGCCGCGCCAGATGGCACCCGCTCCGGCCTCACGCACCTGGAAGCGGTCGAACATGGCTGGTGGTACGGCGCCCATCTGCCCGACGCCACCTTGCTGCTGGCGTTCTACACTGATGCTGCCACCGTCAAGGCGCGGCGCTTGCAGCAGTCATGTCACTGGCTGGCATGGCTGGCGGCCACGCCCAATACGGCCGCGCTGGCCCGCGGCGCGGTGCCGCTGGCCGGCGGCGTGCAGAGTTTCCCCGCGCCGTCCTACTGCCTCGACCATCTGCATGGCGACGGCTGGCTGGCCATCGGCGACGCCGCTTCGGCCTTCGATCCCGTCACCTCGCAAGGCATCGTCAAGGCGCTCGCCAATGGCATGGCGGCCGCTGGCGCCATTGCCGGCCATGCGACCCTGGGCGCGGTGGCGCACACGGTGGCGCTGCGCCATGCGCAGTACCTGGCGCAGCGCCAGCAGTATTACGGCTGGGAGCAGCGCTGGCCCGCTGCGCCGTTCTGGCGCCGGTTGCACGCGGGCGCGCAGGTGCCGGCGTCAATGCCGCCGCGAATATCTTGAGTGTATTGACGTAGGGCCGCTGGTGCGTCGAACACGCTGGGCATCTATCGCTGTGCCGACGGCTTGCGGCATGTGCGCGCAGTGCAGGATGACGTCTGGCAGCGCCTGCTGTCTTGCCCGCCGACTACGTGACGCTGGCGGCCACCGCATACCCCTGCTGCGCGCATGTGCATGCGCAAATAATAATGATTCTCATTTATAATGCGAGTAATGGGGGTAGCATGGGCTGGCGCCAGGGCGCCACGGGTGGTGAAGGAGGGCATGATGGGCAGTGTGTATGGCAACGAAGACGCGATCGCGCATGAGCATCGCGTGCTGATGGGCGAATATGGACGGGCGCAGGCCCGCTGTAGTGCGCAGCTGGCCGCGCAGGCGGCGCGCATCGCACAGCTGGAGTCGGAATTGATGCGCGCGCGGGCGCAGGTCGTACTCCGCGATACGCAGCTGGCACTGGCGCGCGACGCACTGGCCGATCTGGCGGCCAGCGTGCCGGGCTTGCCGACGCGCGCCCGGCTGGCGCGCAAGGTCGAGTGGCTCGGCGAGCGCGTGCAGGACCTGATGCGCGAGTTGCTGCGCCTGCAGTGGTTGCCCGCACCCGCCTTGCAGGCCGATGTGCGTGAAAAAGCCGTGCTGTATGTGGGCAGCTATTTGGCCCAGAATGCGGGCCAGGCTGCGGACGGCGCGCTGATGGCGCAGCAGGCCGTCGAGCAGGCAGGCGGGCGCTTCCTGCACCATGCGGGCGGCGACGATGGCGCCGACGACGTGGCGGCGCTGGAGGCGGGCCTGGTGGCGGCCGACCTGGTGATTTGCCAGACGGGATGCGTCAGCCACGATGCTTACTGGCGCGTGCATGACCATTGCAAGCGCACGGGCAAGCAGTGCGTGCTGGTGGACCAGCCGCAAGCCATGCATTTCGTGCGCAAGCAGGCACTGGCCGCTTCTTGACGCCGGATTAACGCACGCTTAATCCGCATGGACCACAATGGCCATCCATTCGACGTGATAGAGAGCGCCCATGCTGTCCCTGCAAATCGGCCCCCTGGCTTTGCCCACGGGCCTGGTCCTGCTGTTCCTTTCCCTGTGCGTCGCCTACGGCGTGGCGTGGTGGCTGCGGCGCTACCGCCAGCTGCCCGACGCTGGCCCCCTCGTTTCCGACCTGCTGATCGCCGGCCTGCTGGCGGCGCGCCTGGCGTTCGTGCTGCGCTGGTACGAACAATACTTCGCGGCTCCCTGGTCCATTTTGAATATCCGCGATGGCGGCTTCCTGGCGCCGGCCGGCATCGCTGCCGCGCTGGCCATCACCGCGTGGCGCTGCCGGCGTCCCGCCATGGCGGCCATGCGCCGGCCCCTGGCCATCAGCGTGGCGTCCGGCGCGCTGGCCTGGGGCGTCTTGAACGCAGGGATGGGGCTGGCGTATGAGCCGCCGACGGCCTTGCCGGCCGTGGCCCTGCAGACGCTGGCCGGCACGCCAGCGACCCTGGCGACGCTGGCCGGCGGCAAGCCGATGGTGGTCAACCTCTGGGCCAGCTGGTGCCCGCCATGCCGGCGCGAGATGCCCGTGCTGGCCGCCGCGCAGCAGGCGCGCGCCGATATCGTCTTCGTGTATGCGAACCAGCGCGAGGACGCGGCGGCGGCCAGTGCCTTCCTGGACAGCAGCGGCGTCACCTTGCGCAATGTGGTGCTCGACAGCGCGGCGGCGCTGGGCAAGGCGGCCGGTTCCTCGGCCCTGCCTACCACCCTGTTTTATGACGCACGCGGGCGCCTGGTCGATACCCACCTGGGTGAATTGTCCGATGCCTCGCTGGCCAGCAAGCTGCAAAAGATCGCGCCGCCCGGCTCTCTCTGATAGTATACCCCCCTATAGTATTTATTGGGGTGGAAGCATGGGACACACAACGCATGACAAGACCAGGTTGCTCAATCGCGTGAAGCGCATCCGCGGCCAGGTGGAAGGCCTGGAGCGGGGCCTGGAAGAGGGCCGCGACTGCGGCGAAGTGCTGCAGCTGATCGCCGCCGTGCGCGGCGCCGTGAATGGCCTGATGGCCGAAGTGATCGAAGAGCACCTGCGCGAGCACGTGGCCAGTCCCGATATCTCCGGCGAGGAGCGGGCCAGGGGCGCCGACGACATCGCGGGCATCCTGCGCACCTACCTCAAATAATCCATCGGAGAGACCAGCATGCAACCGCAACATATCGAGGAAGACCTCTCCGCCTGGCGGCACGAACACGTCTTCGGCGGAGCCAGCGACAGGGCGGAACGCCGCGCGCGCATCGTCATGTGGATCACCCTGGCCACCATGGCGCTGGAAATCGTCGCCGGCTGGTGGTACAACTCCATGGCCCTGCTGGCCGATGGCTGGCATATGAGTTCGCACGCGCTGGCCATCGGCCTGGCCGCCTTTGCGTATGCGGCGGCGCGCCGCTATGCGCGCGACCCCCGCTTCGCCTTCGGCACGTGGAAGATCGAGGTGCTGGCCGGCTACACCAGCGCCATCCTGCTGCTGGGCGTGGCCGTGCTGATGGTGGCCGCTTCCGTCGAGCGCCTGCTGTCGCCGCAGCCCATCCACTATCCGCAGGCCATGGCGGTGGCGGCTTTCGGTTTGCTGGTGAACCTGGTGTGCGCGCTGATCCTCGGCGGCCACCACGACCATGATCACCACCATGGCCACGAGCATCACGACCATCATGATCACCATGGCCACCACCATGGAGAAGACCTGAACATGAAGGCCGCCTACCTCCACGTGCTGGCCGACGCCGCCACGTCCGTGCTGGCCATCGTTGCGCTTGGCGGCGCGTGGGCTTACGGCTGGCGCTGGCTCGATCCCGTGATGGGCATCGTCGGTGCCGTGCTGGTGGCGCTGTGGGCGAAAAAGCTGATGCACGAGACGGGCAAGGTCTTGCTGGACCGCGAGATGGACCACCCCGTGGTGGATGAAATCCGCGAGGCAGTGGAGGTGGAAAGCGCAGGCGACACGCCGCGCATCGTCGACCTGCATGTGTGGCGAGTCGGCAAGCAGCTGTATTCGTGCGCCTTGTCCGTGGTCAGCCGCGACCCCACGCTGACAGGCGCCGAGCTGCGTGCGCGCATCGGCATCCACGAGGAAATTGTCCACAGCACCATCGAGATTGTTCGCCGCCCTTGATAATGATGGTGAAAAAAGCAAGCTGATGCGGGGCGTAGGCAGTATAATGTCGGCTTTTACAGCACGCGCTGTTCACCAGACAGAGAAGAAAATGAGCACATTACCCCCATGCCCGCAATGCAAATCCGAATTCACGTATGAAGACGGCAGCCAGTTGATCTGCCCTGAATGCGCGCATGAATGGTCGGCCACGGCTGGCGAGGCGGCGGAAGAGGGCGCCAAGGTGTACCGCGATTCGGCCGGCAATATCCTGCAGGACGGCGACACGGTCAGCGTCATCAAGGACTTGAAACTGAAGGGCGGCGGCGGTGTCGTCAAGATGGGTACCAAGGTCAAGAACATCCGCCTGGTCGACAGCGACCATGATATCGACTGCAAGATCGACGGCTTCGGTTCCATGAGCCTGAAGACGGAGTTCGTCAAGAAGGTGTAACGCTTTTACCTGTAACACGGCGCGCTGGCTTCATTCCTGCGCGCCGTTTTTTTATTCAGAATCCATGCAAATCGATCATCTCCGCCAGCGCCTGCGCGCCCTCGGCGCCAAGCCCCTGCACGAACAGCGCGTGCTGCGCGACTGGATCCAGGGGCAGCCGCACGACCAGGGCCGGCGCCGTGCCGAAGATTTTTTGCCGCTGCCCGTGCGCGAGGCCTTGCCCGCGCTCGACCTCGAATTGCAGGGCATGCTGAAACTGCTCAGCACCCATCCGGGCGCGGACGGTTCCGCGCGCCTGCTGGTGGGACTGCACGATGGCCAGACGGTGGAAAGCGTGCTGCTGCCGCGCGACGGCCTGTGCGTGTCCAGCCAGGTCGGCTGCGCCGTTGGCTGCCAGTTCTGCATGACGGGCCGCGACGGCTTGATCCGGCAAGTCACCAGTGGCGAAATCGTGGCGCAGGTAGTCCTGGCGCGCACCATGCGCCCCGTGAAAAAAGTCGTCTTCATGGGCATGGGCGAACCGGCGCATAACCTGAACAATGTGATGGAAGCGATCGAGCTGCTGGGCACCGAGGGCAATATCGGCCACAAGAACCTGGTGTTTTCCACGGTGGGCGACCCGCGCGCCTTCGAGCGCCTGCCGCAAGGGAGAGTCAAGCCGGCACTGGCGCTGTCGCTGCATACCACCAAGCCGGAGCTGCGCGAGCAGTTGCTGCCGCGCGCGCCCAGGCTGTCGCCGCGCGAACTGGTGGACTTTGGCGAGTCGTATGCGCGCCTGACCGGCTACCCGGTGCAGTATCAATGGACCCTGATGGAGGGCATCAACGATGGTGACGATGAAATGGACGGCATCGTGGCGCTCTTGCAGGGCAAGTACGCCGTGCTCAACATGATCCCGTATAACACCATCGATGACTTGCCGTTCAAGCGTCCCAGCTGGGAAAAGGCGCGCGCCATCGCCGCCGCCCTGCATGCGCGCGGCGTGCTGACCAAATTGCGCGATTCGGCCGGGCAGGACGTGGAGGGCGGCTGCGGGCAGTTAAGGGCGCGTGAAGCCAAGGGCAAGAAAGTGATCGAGATACACGCAGCGTAAAACCGGGGTCAGCGGCGTAGGTCGGATTAGCGGGAACCGCGTAATCCGACATTGCGAGGCCAACAATGGTGTCGGATTACGCTCCGCTAATCCGACCTACCCGGCTCACACCCCACCGAGCAAATCGTTTTCATTCAGGATCGCAAACGCGATCTCGGGGTGCGCGGCCAGGCAGCGCCGCACGGCGGCCGGGATGGCGGCGCGCGTCTTGCGGCACAGGCCCGGTTGCTCCAGCAGGCGGATCTGGAAGCCGCGCACGGTGCGCACTTCGCCGCCGCCCGGCGCGATCTGCAATTGCACGCCCAGGTTGCTCTTTAGTAGTAGTTGCAGCTTTTGCAACTGCGCATAGGTGGCGATGCCCTCGATGTGCGCCAGCAAACGCTTTTCTTCCGTCAGGTTCAGGCGCAGGATGGACAGATCCGCCTGCGCATCGTCGAGCAGGCGCTCGCGTTCGCAGTCGCACAGCTGCGGCGGACACTCTTTGCGGACTTCAAAATCGACGATGCGCATGCTGGTGTTCCAGTGACATTCCAATGGCGATGCCGGATGAATCCAGTATCATCCGCCACCTGGCGCCTGTCAATCAGCGCGGACTGACGATCAGGCGCCAGCGGATGGCACCTTGCTCGCTGCTGTGCTGATGGTGGTTTTGCGGTGGCATGATGTGGCCTTCCGTCGACACGATCTCGTGCGCGCAGCCGTCGCAGCGGTAGATGCCCGAGTACGGCACGGCTTCTCCGGGCGAGGTCAGTTCATCGAAACGCGGGTGCATCGAGCGGGCCACGTAGCTGGGGTTTTTGTAGTCGGCCATGGAATCGTCGGTAAGTGGAAAATGTCCCCATTCTGGCACACAATCGTGTACGGCCTTGACCGCGTGTCTTGGTGCGCGCGCGGCCCTGTGTTGTAATGTTGCTCATTCCATTTGAACACGCAAGGCCATGAGAACCCGCATCAAGATCTGCTGCATCGCTTCCATCGACGAAGCGCAACTGGCCATTGCCGCCGGCGCCGACGCGCTGGGCCTGGTGGCGGCCATGCCGTCCGGCCCCGGTCCGATTCCCGACGCGTGCATCGCGCAGATCGCCGCCTGGACGCCGCCACCCGTGGCCACGTTTCTGCTGACGTCCGAGACGACGGCGCAAGCCATCGCCGAACACGTGCGCGCCACGCAGCCATCGACCGTGCAGATCGTCGGGCATATCGACCCGCGTGAAGTCGAGGAACTGGCGCGCCTGCTGCCGCATGTGCGGCGCGTGCAGGTGATCCATGTGGAAGGGCCCGAGGCTTTGGCGCTGATTCCCGCCTACGCACCCCATGTGCATGCCTTTTTGCTCGATTCCGGTCGCCCTGGCGCGCCGGTCCCGGAGCTGGGAGGCACGGGCCGCACGCACGACTGGTCCGTCAGTGCGCGCTTCGTGCGCGCCAGTCCCCGTCCCGTATTCCTCGCCGGCGGCCTCGATGCCAACAACGTGATGGAGGCGCTGCGCCAGGTGCGGCCCTACGGCATCGACCTGTGCTCGCGCGTGCGCACCGATGGCAAGCTCGATGTCATGAAGCTGGCCCTGCTGATGGCGGCCGTGCGCGACGTGGATGCGGCGCTGTATGCGGAAGGTTAATCCGTCGTTGCCAATGCGTTCATCTCGCGCACAAACGCTTCCGTAAACGCGGCCACCATGCCGCTGGCCGCGCGCGGCGAGATCAGGCCGACGACGGAATGCGACTCCTCGTCGGGCAGCGCAATGAAACGCACGCCGGGCGGCGCCACCAGGCGCATGCTGTCGGGGACGATGGCGATGCCCATGTTGGCCTCGATCAGGTTCAGCTGCGAGGTCTTGCGCGACAGGGCGCGCGCCGCCTTCGGAAAGAAACCCTGCGCCAGGCACAGGCCCGCCACCAGGTAGCTGAGGCCGCCGCGGTCCTTGTGCGGGATCGAGACGAACGCCTCGTCGCGCAGGGCGGCGATCGTCGTGCGCTGCAGCGCGGCCAGCGGCGAGGCCGACGACACGGCCACTACCAGCTTTTCCGTAAACAGTTCGCGCACGACGATATTGGCATGCTTGCGCAGGGTGGGCAGGCGCACCAGGCCCAGGTCGGCGCGGCCTTCCTCGATGTCAGCCGCCTGATTTTCCGACGAGCCTTTCGACACGTCGAGCGTAACACCGGGAAACTGCGCCAGCAGGCGGTTCAGCACGGCGCCGATGGCGGGCGTGAGGGTGACGGAGCTCGAATGCAGCAGGCGGATGATGCCTTGCGCTCCTTGTCCCACGTGGCGCGTCTGGCGCACGGTTTCATCGATGTCTTCGAGGATGCGCTTGGCCCGTTCATAAAATATCTGTCCCGCGGGCGTCAGTTCGATATGGCGCGCGTCGCGCGTCAGCAGCAAGGCTTGTACTTCGGTTTCCAGCTCCTTGATCTGCCGGCTCAGGGCTGACTGCGCGATATACAGCTTTTCCGCCGCGCGCGAGTAGCTGCCCGCATCGACGACTTCGACAAAATAGCGGAACTGTCTGATGGAAATCAATCGTATGCCTTTTCGAGATCGCTGACTGCCTGATTTGATATTGGCCTTGCCCCGGCGTTCAGGCTACAGTGGATTGCTCTGCTGTCACTGCAAAGGAAAGACCATGCTGGAATTGATCGGGGTGCTGGGACTGCTCGTCAGTATTATCGCAAAACTGATTTTCGTCCAGATCGGCGCGGCGGGAAATGGCAAGGAAGATTAATAGGCGAGGCTTGCCACGTAGGGGGCTGGCAAGGGTAAAGCCTGCCAGCGGCAGGCTGGCGCGGCCCCGTTCCATTCGGCCAGTTGCAGGCCGCAGTACTTGAGCGCCGCCTCGCGCGCCGTCCACGCCTGCGCCAGCCGCCGCGGGCGCTGTGCATCGGGGCAGGCGGCCAGTTCCTCGGCCACCTGCGGCCCCAGGTAATCGCGCGCCAGATTCGCCCAGTCGGGAACGTCCTGCACGCGCATCACGTCGATGCCGACGGCGCCGTGCAGGTGGATGGCAGCCAGCGACATGCCTTCGTCATGGGTCAATGACAAACCTGCCACGCGACCGGCCAGCAGCAAACGGGGAGGAGCACCCGGCGTCGACTCCACCGAAATCGATTCGATATCCACCTTCAGCCACTGCGCCGCCGCTGTCCGCAAGGCGGCGCGGATGCGCTGGCGGGCCTCCAAGCGCGGCAGGACGGCGGCGACGCCGATCACCAGCATGCCTTCGCCCGACCACAGCACGGTGGCATCCATCAGCTGCGATCAGCTACGCAAAGGTGCCGCCGGGCAGCCGGCCCAGTTGCTGCCGGCGGGGATATGCTCACCTTTCATCACCAGGGTCAACGGTCCCAGGCGCGCATTGTCGCCTACCTTGGCGCTGTACAGCACGGAGCTGCGCGGGCCCATGTAGACGCGCCGGCCGATGTCCACGTGGTCGATCTTCATCACGCGGTCTTCGAACAGATGCGTCTGCGGGCAGGTCAGCGCATTCAATTCGCTGTAGTCGCCGATATGCACGCAGTCGAATTCCGTAATGTCCGTCGTGTCCATATAGACGCCGCGGCCGATCTTGCAGCCGAACAGGCGGAAAGCCAGCGGCAGCCACGGCGTGCCGCGCAGGTAGCGCATGAAGTTGGGCACGGCGATGCCTTCGTACAGATTGGTCACGCCTTCGGAAATCCACACGAACGGCGTCCACATGGGCGCCGCGTGCTTGCGGTAGCGTCCCAGCAGCAGCCACTTGAACAGCACCACCACTAAAAAGTTACCGATGCCGTAGGCGATGCCGGCAATGGCCAGGTCGCCCACCACTTCGCCCCAGCGCCCGGCGCCGGCGATCGGCATCACGTCCAGCACCAGGGTGTAGCCGACGGCGATCACCACCGCGTGCGGCGCGACGATGCGGAACGCTTCGATCAGGCTGCGGCCCAGGCGGCGCAGGATGGACGGCTTGAAGGTCAGGTGCTCGGCAAAACCGCTGACCTGTTCGCGCGCAGGCAGGTGCATCGGGGGAGAACCGAGCCAGGTATCGCCGCTGTGCATCTGCTCATTGCGCGGCGCATGCGTATGCACGCCGATCAGCACGTGCTCGGGCAGGGTGGTGCCGTCCGGGATATAGCTACCGTTGCCGACAAAGCTGCGGTGCGAGATGACGGTGGGGCGCATGGTCATCCAGCCGCCGTCGATCTGCTCGTCGCCCAGCATGACGGCATCGGCGATGAAGGTGTCGTCGCCCAGGGTCAGCATGTCGGGCACTACGCCCAGCGCCGTGGAAATCTCGGCGCCCTTGCCCACCTTGGCGCCCAGCAGACGGTACCAGTACGGTGCGTACACGGTGGCGTAAATGCCGTGCAACACGTTCAGGCTCGATTCCTGGATATGGCTGACCAGCCACTTGGCGCAATAAATATTGCTGTGCACGGGCGAGCTGCCCGGCTTCAAGCGGGGCAGTGCGCCCCAGCGGATGGCGGCCGACAGCAGGGCCGTCAGCACGATCAGCACGGCGCTGGCGGGGAAGGCCAGCAGGAAGTAGCGGGCCAGCTGGGTCGTCACGTCGCGGCCCTGCAGCCACGGCATCATTTCGCGTTCGTCGAACCAGTCGATCAGCACGAAGCTGGGGAAGACGGGCATGAAGAACAGCACGGCGATGAGAACCATGCCGAAGCAGAAGAACAGGGTTTCGCCCGTCAGGCGCAGGCGCGAGACGGCGGGGCGCGGCGGCTGGCTGGCCCGGTCGTAGGGGCCGATGTCGCGCGCGGGCGAACCGGTCCAGACCCTGCCCGCCGGCACGCTCACGCCATCGGCCAGCGCGGATTGTCCCTCCAGGTGGCCGAAGGCGCCTACGCTGGTATTGCCTTCCAAAATCGCGTAAGAGCTGATGCAGGCATCGTCGCCGATGCTGATCTGGCCCAGCAGCAAACGGCCCCGTTCCACGCGGGCGTTTTCAAAATTGACGGCATTGCCGACGCTGACGTTGTCGCCGATGGACAGCAGGTCGGGCGCGCGCAGGGTCATCGAGCCGATGACCACTTCCTTGCCCACTTTCGCGCCCAGCGCACGAAGCCACCAGCTGTTCAGCGACGAGCCGCTGAGCAGATACGCGGGCGCCGATTCGACCAGGCGGTCGGCCAGCCACCAGCGGTAGTAGGTGACGCCCCACAGCGGATAGCTGCCCGGTTTCAAACGCCCGGCAATCAGCCACTTGCCGGCAATCGCGATGGCAAATTCGGCCAGGGTGGCGAGCAAGAACACGACTATCGAGGCGGCGATGGCGCGCGGCACGGTATCTCCCGTGTCGCCCGTGAAGAAGTGGTAGGTGAAAAACGGCGCCATCCACTGCGCCATGCGCAGGGTGACGAGGCCCGGCACGGCCGCCGCCTGCGCCGCGCCGCACAGCCAGCGCTTCATGGCCGATGGCGGCGTCCACTCCGCTTCCGGCGTGGCCAGCGCGGGCGCTTCATTCAGCACGGCGGCGATCTTGCCGATCTGGCGATTGTGATAAATGTCGCGCACCGTCATGTGGGCGTAAGCTGGATTGGCGCGCAGGCTTGACGCCAGGCGCGCGGCCAGGAAGGAGTGGCCACCGAGGTCGCTGAAGAAGTCAAACTGGCGCCGTATCGGCTGGCCCGGGAACAGTGTCGCCAGCGCCGTGAACAGGGCCGCTTCGGCCGGCGTTTCCGGCACGTCCGATTCGCCCGCCTCGCCGGCCGGCGGCGTCGAGAGCGGCATGGCCTTCAGCGCTTTTCTGTCGATCTTGCCGGAGGTGAGGCGCGGCATCAGCGGCAGCAATTCGAAGCGGCCCGGCACCATGTAGGGCGGCAGATGCAGGTTCAGGGCCGCGCGCAGGGTCTTCGCCACCAGGGCATCGTCGGGTGCATCGTCGCTGCCGACGATGTAGGCCACCAGCTGGTCGATGCCATCATCCTTGCGCAGCAAGACGGCCACCGTGCCCACGCCGGCCTGCTGCGCCAGCACGGCCTCGATCTCGCCCAGCTCCACGCGAAAGCCGCGTATCTTCACCTGATCGTCGGCGCGCCCCAGGCACAGCACCTGGCCATCAAGATCGATGCGCGCCAGGTCGCCCGTGCGGTACAGGCGCGCGTCATCCTCGCTGGTCGCCCACGGATTGGGCAGGAATTTTTCCAGCGTCAGGTCGGGCCGGCCCAGATAACCTTCGGCCAGGCCGGGGCCGATGATGCACAGCTCCCCCGTCTCGCCGCGCGGCAGCAGAACCAGCGGACGGTTTTCTCCCGGCTCGGCTACCTGCAGCACCAGCAAGCCATAGTTGGGCAGCGGCGTGCCGATGGTGACGGGTTCACCGGGCCGCAGGCGCGCCAGGCTGCACGAGACGGTCGCTTCCGTGGGGCCATAGGTGTTGAACATGGCGCGGCCCGGGCGCGACCAGCGCTCGACCAGGGACTCGGGGCACATCTCGCCGCCCAGGTTGATCAGGCGCAGGCTCGGTACTTCCTCGGCGAACAGGGCCAGCAGGGTCGGCACGGCATGCAGCACGGTGACGTGGTTGGCTGCCAGTGCGCGCGGCAAGGCTTCCGGGTCGCCCGAGATTTCCTTCGGCCCCAGCCACAGGGTGGCGCCCACCAGGTAGGCGATCCAGATTTCCTCGAACGACATGTCGAAGGCGACGGAAAAGCCCTGGTAGACGGTGTCGGCTTGCGCCACTTCCAGCACGGCGTTTTCGCTGCGCAGGAAGTGGCAGATGCTGCGCTGATTGATCAATATGCCCTTGGGTTTGCCCGTGGAACCCGACGTGTAGATCACATATGCGGGGTGTTCGGGCAGGACGGTTGCGCGCGCGGGCAGCAGTTCGCCCGGTGCGGCGGGGGCCAGCAGGCTTTCCGCCGTCCAAACGGGGCGCACGATGCCAGCATCAAACAGGCGCGGCGCGAACTGCGCGCAGCTGACGACGCCAAAGCCGTTGGCATCATCCAGGCATACCTGCAGGCGTTCCACTGGCGTGTCTTCATCGACGGGCAGCCAGGCGGCGCCCGCCTTGGCGATGGCAGCCTGCATCAGCAGCAGAGGGGCGCCGCGCGGCAGCCACAGACCCACGATGTCGCCGGGCTTGACGCCGGCCGCCACCAGGCGCGACGCGGCCAGGCCAGCCTGCGCATCGAGTTCCGCATACGTGATGCGGCGCTCGCCGTCGATCAGGGCGATTTGTCCGGGACAGCGGCGGGCCGTTGCCTCCAGCAGGTCGGCCAGCACTTCCTCGCGCAGCAGATCCGGTCGCGGCGGGCCGTACAGGATGTCGGCGTGGGTGGAAGGGGTGCCTGGGCTGACTGCGGTGAAATCGTTCATGGATAACGCTTATCTGTAATGCGGTGTAAGGAATCTGACGGGCTGCGCATGGCGCGCGGCACAGTTGATACCTTACAGCACGCCAGACATTTCAGCGTTGTAGAACGGGTAATTTTTCGGGGCTTTCGGCAATTATGTGACTGCAGGATCAACTGCCATGGTTACGGAAGGTAAAACGGGGAAACATGGCGCCGATTTGCGCCACCGTGCTCGCCGCCGGATAGCCGTGCAGGGGGCGGCCTGCCAGTGCCATATCCAGGCAGCCTTCGGCGCGGAACTGCTGCAGCACGTAGTTGTCGACGCCTTTCGCGGCCAGGGTGGTGGCCAGGGCCAGCAGCTGTTCGTCCGGCAGCAAGTCCGGGTGGGTGGTGGTGCGGCATTCGTAGGCCACGCCGCTGGCGAGGATGGCGTCCAGGCAGGCGCGCGCGGGGTCGCCGCTGCCGGCCACGCGGGTCACATGACGATAGTCGGCAAACGGCGCCTTGATGTCGAAGCCCACCCAATCGACCAGGGGCAGCACTTCCTGCAGGCGCTGCGGATAGATGCAGGCCGTGTGCAGGCCGACGCCGAAACCCAGTTCCCTGACGTCGAGCATGGCACGCGCCAGCGCCGGGTCCATGCACGCCTCGCCGCCGCTGAAGACGACGGCGTCGACCAGGCCCACGCGGCGGCGCAGCCAGGTCAGTACGTCCTGCCACGGCATGGTGCCCTGCGGCGTGCGTGCCTGCAAATGCGGATTATGGCAATAGCCGCAACGCCAGGGGCAGCCCTGCACAAAGACCACGGCGGCCAGCTTGCCCGGGTAGTCGGTGGCGGAAAAGGGCGTCAGGCCGCCCACTTTCAACTCAGCCACGGCAGGCGGGCTGGCCAACCCGGGCGCTCGCTTCCATGAAGTACTGGCGCTCGTGGAATTCGCCCTGCTTGCCGATGTTGAACGAGGCGACGGGGCGGTGGTAGCCCATTACGCGCGTCCAGATTTCGCAGCGCTGGCGTTCGGTGTCGAGCAGGGTGATGGCGGGAGTGAAGTCGGGACGTGCGTTCATGTTGTTTCCTCAAGTGATGGAACAGGGTGGGCGTGCTTGCGGGCGATCAGTTCCGCGTCGCAGATGGGGCAGAATTCATGTTTGCCGGCCAGGTAGCCGTGGCGCGGGCAGATGGAAAACGTGGGCGTGACCGTGATGTAGGGCAGCGAAAAGCGGCTCAGCGCGCGTTTTACCAGTTCGCGGCAGGCATTCGCGTCCGACAGCGCTTCCGTCATGTACAGGTGCAGCACCGTGCCGCCCGTGTACTTGCGCTGCAGCGCGTCCTGCAATTCTAGCGCCTCGAACGGGTCGTCCGTATGGCCCACGGGCAGTTGCGACGAGTTCGTGTAATACGGGTTGTCGACGGTGCCGGCCTGCAGGATGGCCGGATAGCGCTTGCGGTCTTCGCGGGCAAAGCGGTAGGTGGTGCCCTCGGCCGGCGTCGCTTCCAGGTTGTACATATGTCCCGTCTCTTCCTGGAATGCCACCATGCGCGCGCGCACGTGGTCGAGCAGGCGTATCGCCAGCGCATGGCCCTCGGCGGACGTGATGTCCCAGGCGTCGCCGCTGAAATTGCGGATCATTTCATTAATGCCGTTCACGCCCAGCGTGGAAAAGTGATTGCGCAGCGTGCCCAGGTAGCGCTTCGTGTAGGGGAACAAGCCTTGCTGCATCAGTTCTTCGATGGTGCGGCGCTTGATTTCCAGGCTGGTCTTGCCCAGCTCCAGCAGGCGGTCCAGGTCGGCCATCAGTGCCGCTTCGTCGCCGCGCCACAGGTGGCCCAGGCGCGCGCAGTTGATGGTCACCACGCCCAGGGAGCCAGTCTGCTCGGCGGAACCGAACAGGCCATTGCCCCGTTTCAGCAGTTCGCGCAAGTCCAGCTGCAAGCGGCAGCACATGGAGCGGATCATGTTCGGCTTGAGTTCCGAATTGATGAAATTCTGGAAGTAGGGCAGGCCGTAGCGGGCCGTCATCTCGAACAGGCGTTCCGCATTTTCGCTATGCCAGTCGAAATCCTCGGTGATGTTGTAGGTGGGGATGGGAAAGGTGAAGACGCGGCCCTTGGCGTCGCCCGCCATCATGATCTCGATGTAGGCGCGGTTGATCATGTCCATCTCCGCCTGCAGCTCGCCATAGCTGAAGTCCATCTCCTGGCCGGCGATGACGGGAATCTGCTCGCGCAGGTCGTCCGGGCAGACCCAGTCGAAGGTGAGGTTGGTAAACGGCGTCTGCGTGCCCCAGCGCGATGGCACGTTGAGGTTGAAGATCAGCTCCTGCATGTACTGGCGCACGTCTTCGTAGCGCAGGCTGTCCTTGCGGATGTAGGGCGCCATGTAGGTGTCGAAGGAGCTGAACGCCTGCGCGCCGGCCCATTCGTTTTGCAGGGTGCCGAGGAAATTGACGATCTGGCCGATGGCGCTCGACATGTGTTTCGGCGGGCCCGATTCGATCTTGCCCGGCACGCCATTCAAGCCTTCATGCAGCAGGGTGCGCAGCGACCAGCCGGCGCAATAGCCGGCCAGCATGTCGAGGTCGTGGATGTGCAGCGCCGCTTCGCGGTGCGCCGCGCCCACTTCCGGCGGATACACCTGGTCCAGCCAGTAGTTGGCGATGACCTTGCCCGACACATTGAGGATCAGGCCACCCAGTGAGTAACCCTGGTTGGCGTTGGCGTTGACGCGCCAGTCGCGCCGCTCCAGGTATTCATTGATGGACGCG
Organism: Janthinobacterium tructae; assembly: GCF_006517255.1. NCBI lineage: Bacteria > Pseudomonadati > Pseudomonadota > Betaproteobacteria > Burkholderiales > Oxalobacteraceae > Janthinobacterium > Janthinobacterium tructae. The sequence continues at coordinate 68,477 of NZ_CP041185.1, forward strand.
GCGACATCGACCTGGCCGCGTGTGGGGGAAACTGCATTCGTCGTCATGAAACCTCCAATAAACACAACATGCGGTGTTTTTATGAAGGTTATCCACTAAATGTAGTGCCGTCAAAGGTGGCGTGCAAGCGATTCGCGGATACTTGATCCAGGTGAAAAAACCACCTCAGCCGGTTTTGTTCCAGCGCGTTTCGCGCAGGATCAGCCAGCTCGCGCAAAAGAACGCGGCGCCGCAGGCGGCGATGCTGGCGACGGAGGCGGGCAGTACGTGGGCCCAGATTTCCAGCGGCGTATAGGTGCTCCAGCTGGCCACGCGCGCGTCGAACGTGACGTAGTTCGCCAGCAGCCAGTAGATGGCCAGCAGGCCCGTGCAGATGGCGGCCTGACGCAGCAGCGGCAGTTGGCGGCGCGCGAACACGGCCAGCAGGAACAGCAGCAGCACGCCCGGATAGGCGCCCAGCACTTCCGGCGACAGCACGGAGATGGTCCCCGCGTCATAGCCATCGGCCGGACCGGCCCACTGCACTTGCAGCGCGGTGAGGAACAGGGTCAGAAGGAAAATCAGCAGCGGTTTGCGGGTCATGGTGGGCAATCGACGAGGGAGGAAAGTGGGGCATTTTACAGCCAGGTCAAGCAAGTTGAAGGCGCGCCAGCCATGCATGCATTCCTTCACCTGCGTCAAGGACTGGGCAGCATGGGCGGGGCTATAGTCTGCACCCTGAGCCGATACAGGACTGTGAACATCATGATGCTTGAAGCAACCACCGCCACCCGCGTGGCCGGACCGCTGGAACTGGTCTGCCCCGCCGGCAGCCTGCCTGCCCTGAAAGCGGCTGTCGACAATGGCGCCGACACCGTTTACCTTGGCTTTCGCGACGCCACCAATGCGCGCAATTTCGCGGGCCTCAATTTCGATGAGAAGGCCATCGCCGAAGGCGTGCGCTACGCCCATCAATATGGACGCAAGGTGCTGCTGGCGCTGAACACCTATCCGCAGCCGCACAACTGGGCCGTGTGGCGCAGTGCCATCGACCGCGCGGCTGAGGCCGGCATCGACGCCATGATCGTCGCCGATCCGGGTCTGATGGCCTACGCGGCCCAGCACCAGCCGCAGCTGCGCCTGCACCTGTCCGTGCAGGGCTCGGCCACCAACTACGAAGCCATCAATTTTTACCATGAACACTTCGGCATCGCCCGCGCCGTGCTGCCGCGCGTGCTGTCGATGGCGCAGGTGGAACAATTGATCAGCAAGACGGAAGTCGAGATCGAAGTGTTCGGTTTCGGCAGCCTGTGCGTGATGGTCGAAGGGCGCTGCGCGCTGTCGTCGTATGCGACGGGCGAGGCGCCGAACACCCACGGCGTGTGCTCGCCGGCCAAGGCCGTGCGCTGGCTGGAAACGCCGGACGGTCTGGAGTCGCGCCTGAACGGCGTGCTGATCGACCGCTACGCACCCGGTGAAAACGCCAGCTACCCCACCCTGTGCAAGGGGCGTTTCGAAGTCAATGACGAAGAGTATTACGCGATCGAGGAACCGGCCAGCTTGAATACCCTGGCGCTGCTGCCGCAACTGATCGCCATGGGCGTGCGCGCCGTGAAAATCGAAGGGCGCCAGCGCAGTCCCGCCTACGTGGCCCAGGTCACGCGCGTGTGGCGCGAAGCGATCGACGCCTGCCGCGAAGGCAATCCGCGCTACGCCGTCAAGCCGGGCTGGATGGCGGCCATGGACAAGCTGGCCGAGGGCCAGCAGCACACTTTAGGCGCCTACCACCGCTCCTGGAAATAGCAAAACCTACTGCGCGTCCCGGGGCGCGGCCTGCGATGCTCACTGTGCTCTAGCACAGCTGCGCTTCTCGGCCTCGCCGCGAGCCGCTCGCTACGGTTTTGTAACTTAAAAAATACTGGAAAAGGCATGCTAAAACTATCGTTGGGCCCCTTGCTGTACTACTGGCCGCGCGCCACCGTCTTCGAGTTTTACCAGCAGATCGCCGGCAGCGCCGTCGATATCGTGTATCTGGGCGAAACCGTGTGCTCGCGCCGGCATGAGCTGCGCCTGGCCGACTGGCTCGATATCGCCGACATGCTGGCCGCTGCCGGCAAAGAGGTGGTGCTGTCGACACAGGCGCTGATCGAGGCGGGCGCCGAACTGGCGACCCTGCGCCGCATCACGGGCAATGGCCGCTATACGGTCGAAGCCAACGACATGGGCGCCGTGCATTGCATGGAAAAGGGCGCGCCCTTCGTCGCCGGCCCCCATTTGAACCTGTTCAATGGCCCCAGCCTGCAACTGCTGGCGCGCCTGGGCGCGCGGCGCTGGGTGATGCCGCTGGAAATGGGGCAGACGGCGCTGGCCGAGATGCAGCGCCAGAAACCGGAAGGGCTGGAGACGGAAGTGTTCGCCTACGGCCGCATGCCGCTGGCGTTTTCCGCGCGCTGTTTCACGGCGCGCAACCGCAACCTGCCGAAGGACGATTGCGGCTACAGCTGCCTGGAGGAGCCGGACGGCTTGCTGCTGCGCACGCGCGACGAGGTGCCCTTCCTCGTACTGAACGGCACGCAGACGCAGTCTGCCCTGGTCTACAACCTGGTGCGCGAACTCGACGCCATGCGCGACATGGGCGTGGCGGTGGCGCGCATCAGCCCGCAGGCCATGCATACGGAACAAGTCATCGCCATCTTCGACCGCGCCCGCCGTGGCCAGGTCAGCGGTGTGGGCGCGCAGGCCCAGCTGGCGGCCTGCCAGCCGGCCGGCGCCTGCGACGGCTACTGGCACGGCCAGCCCGGCATGGAACAGCACGCCGCTCATTGAATGCATCGAAAGGAAGCACCATGCAAGATCAACTGGAAAGATTGCCCATCCCGGCCAAGCCCGCCATGAGCAAGCCCGCCATGTCGTACCGGCTGCCCGAACCGCTGGCCGAATTGCTGTCCAAGCTGCCGCCGTATCCCGCCTCCTGGCTGTTCGTGCAAGGCCTGAACCGCTTGCTGGCACCGCAATTGCCCGACGATGTGCGGCGCAGCCTGGAGGGGCGCAGCCTGCGCCTGCGCCTGATCGACGCGGGCATTGCCTTCGATTTCGAGTGGCAGGGCACGGTGTTCGTGGCCGAGCGCTATGTGGACGTGCCGGACCTGTGCATCGCCGCCAGCGTGCATGACCTGATGCTGCTGGCGCGGCGCCAGGAAGATCCTGACACGCTGTTCTTCAGCCGTCGTTTGAGCCTCGAAGGCGATACGGAGCTGGGTCTGCTGTTCAAGAATACGCTCGACGCCATCGAGCTGCCGCCGTTCGATTTACAGGCGCTGGGACCGCGCCGCGTGCTGGCGCATCTGCGCGACCGGGGCGCGCGGGAAGGCTGAGCGGAGCAGGGGGAGCGAAGAATTGCCGGAGCCGGCGTTCAATGGCGGCAGTGGCCGCAGGCGCCGCTGCAAGACGGCAGTTGTTCCTCGTCGGAGGCCTCGCCCATGAAGCCGGCATCGTTGACGGCGGCCAGCAGGCGCTCCTGTGTGGCCAGCCGTTCGTCAAATTGCACCGTGGCGCCGTGGCGCGCCAGCGAGACGCACACGGTGGCCACGCCCGTGACGGCCTCGAGCGCGCCTGTCAGCCTGTCGGCGCAGCCTTCGTGATCCATCCCGATAATATTCAAGCGTGCTGTCTGCATGGGTTCCTCTTGTTTTTCAGATAAAAAAACAGCGTAGGCGAGCGGTGCGCATGCCGTCCAGAGCAGCACGCAAGATTTATTTTCTATTTGCGGTTTTATTGATCTGGATTAATTTCAACCGCTCCTGGTCAGCCTGAAACAGCTGTCGCTTGATACACAGTTGCCCTATTCCAGTCGACAAGCGTGCTCTGCTGCGCGATACTGTCATTCTGTTAAGAACGCTATGAAAGCGCTGGAAAGGAGGGCCATGCAACGCCGCCCCCTGCTCAAACTTGCCGCCCTGTGGCCGTTGGGCGCGGCCGCCGCCAGCACGTCGCCGCCGCTGCCGCTCGTGTATCCGCGCCATCAGGCATTCAATGATCCGCAGCAAGGCTATGTGACGGCTTTGCTGCAACTGGCGCTGGCGCGTTCGGGCCAGGCGTATGCGTTGCGCCGTTCCGAATTGCGCATGGTGCAGACGCGCGCCATGCAGGAAATAGCCACCGCGTCGGGCAGCGTCGATGTCGTATGGGCCATGACGAGCCGAGAGCGCGAAACGCAATTGCTGCCGGTGCGCATCCCCATCGACCGTGGCCTGATCGGCTGGCGCGTGGCCCTGATCCAGGCGCGTCAGCCGCAGTTGCTGCGCGCTGTGCGCAGCATCGCCGCCCTGGCGCGGCTGTCTGCCGGCCAGATGCGCGACTGGCCCGACTCCGCCATCCTGCAAGCGAATGGCTTGCGGCTCGACACCTCGAGCACCTACGAAGGCCTGTTCCGGCAACTGGCGGCAGGGCGCATCGATTACTTTCCCCGTTCCGTGATCGAGGCGCAAAGCGAGCTGGCCAGCCACGCGCAATTGCCGCTGGCGCTAGACACCCACCTGGTCATCCGCTACCCGGCCGCGCTGTACTTTTTTGTTGGCAAGCAGCGGCCGGAACTGGCACGCCATATTGAAATCGGACTGGAAAGCATGCTCGCCGATGGCAGTTTCGCGCAGCTGTTCCAGCAGCATTTTGGCCGTCTCGCAGATGGCCTGAAGCTGGCCCATCGCTACACGCTGGAACTCGCCAATCCCGACTTGCCGGAAGAGACGCCGCTGGCGCGCAAGGCACTTTGGTATCGTCCAAATCATTACTAGTGGTTTTGTTGATCGGTGTCAAACTACCGCTTCAATCGTGCGCAGGATGTTTGATGAAACGCAAGGCTAGTTCAATAGAACACCTGTTGACACTTGTAAAATTTTCACCGAACATGATTCCTCGTAACAACATTTCCCCGGTACGGGCCTTCAGGGCCGGTGCTGCGTGGACTCCTGTACGCCCGTTCATCCGCCAGCGCCTGCCAGCCCGAGAACGGGTAACCAACCGTCTCTTTTCGAAGGTTTGCTCATGCTCGATTCGATCGCGTCGGTATTGCACCAGGTGCCAGAACTGGCCTTGTTCCTGGCGTTGGCCCTGGGCTATGCGCTAGGGCAGATACGCTTCGGTCCCATCCAGCTGGGCGGTGTGTGCGGCACCCTGATCGCCGCGCTGCTGATCGGCCAGCTGGGCATCACCCTGGACGCCAGCGTCAAAAATGTCTTCTTCATGCTGTTCATCTTTGCCCTCGGCTATGCGGGCGGTCCCCAGTTCTTTGCCAACCTGAATGCCAAAGGCTTGCGCTTGGGCATACTCTGCCTGATCGAAGTGGTGGTGGTACTGGCGCTGGTGCTGCTGGCCACGCGTTTCCTGGGCCTGGACCAGGGCACGGCGGCCGGCATGATGGCGGGTGCGGCGACGGAATCGGCCGTCGTCGGCACGGCTACGGATGCCATCTCGAAACTGGCGCTGCCGGCGGCGCGCATCGCCGAGCTGCAAGCCAACGTGGTCACCGCGTATTCCATCACCTATATTTTCGGCCTGATCGCCATCGTCATCGTCACCAGCCAGATTTTCCCGCTGTTGTTGCGGGTCAACCTGCGCGAGGAAGCGGACAAGCTGTGGGAAAAGATGGGCGGCGCGCAGGCCGAAGGCGACGGGGTGCAGGCCACGCCGGAAATGGTGGGCCGCGCCTACCGCATCAGCCGCGGTGCAGGACGCCGCCTCGATGCCTTGCAGCACATTTTTGCGGGCCGCGCCAGCATCACGCGCGTGCGCCGGCACGGCAAGGTGCTGACCCTGGAACCGGCACTGCGCCTGCGCGCCAACGATGAAGTGCTGGTGATCGGCCACCGTCCCGCGCTGGTGGCGGCCGAAGCCGTCCTGGGCGAAGAATTTGCCGACACGACAGGCTTGAACATGGCCGTCTCGGCCGTCGAAGTGGTGCTGCAGCAGGCGGCCCTCGTGGGCCAGCCCCTGCGCCAGCTGGCCTTGCCCTCCGGCGTGCATGTGGCGGCCGTCGTGCGTGGCGAGCACAGCATGCCGCCCCTGCCGGACCTGGCCCTGCAGCGCGACGACGTGCTGCGCCTGTATGGCACGAAGGACGGGCGCGAGCTGACCACGGCGCTGGCCGCCATCGGCAAGCGCGTACCCACCGGGGACCGCAGCAATATCGTCTACGCCAGCATCGGCATCGTGCTCGGTGTGTATATCGGCGGCTTTACCGCCAGACTGGGCGGCATCCCGTTTTCGCTGGGCACGGGCGGCGGTGCCTTGCTGACGGGTCTGGTGTTTGGCTGGTACCAGGCGCGCAAGCCGGGCATGCAGGGCATCCCCTCCAGCGCGCTCGACATGATGAAGGATATCGGCCTGGCCACCTTCATCGCCTGCGTGGGGCTGGCGTCGGGCCCGCAGGCGATCGACTTGATCCGTCAGTACGGCCTGTCGCTGCCGCTGATGGGCGTGCTCATCGCCGTCGTTCCCGCCTCGCTGTCGTTGCTGGTAGGCCACTTTTTCCTCAAGCTGGAAGCGCCCGTGCTGCTGGGCGCCATCGCCGGCCAGCAGTGCAGCACGCCGGCCCTGTCGGCTGTGCAGAACGCGGCCGGCAACTCGACGCCCTTGCTGGGCTACACGATCACGTATGCGATCTCGAACGTGGTGCTGCCTCTGCTGGGGCCGCTCATCGTGGCCCTTGCCGGCTCCGTCCACGCGTGAAGCACGCAAGAGCACACGCAGTAAAGAATTCCTTCAACACGAAAGGCGGTCTGTATGGAATGGTTGCATGAGTTATTCAAGAAGTCGCCCGAAATTGCCTTGTTTCTCTCCCTGGCAGTGGGTTACTACATCGGCAAGATCAAGTTCGGCTCGTTTCAGCTGGGCGGGGTCGCCGGTTCACTGCTGGTGGCGGTACTCGTCAGCCAGGTAGGCGTGGCCATCGATCCCGGCGTCAAGTCGGTACTGTTCGCCCTGTTCATTTACGCGGTCGGCTACGAAAGCGGGCCGCAGTTCTTCAATTCCCTGGGACGCCAGTCGGTGCGCGAAATCATCCTGGCGGTCGTGCTGGCCGTGACGGCGCTGCTGACGGTGGTCATCATGGCCAAGGTCTTTGGCCTGGACAAGGGCCTGGCGGCCGGCGTGGCGGCGGGCGGCTTGACGCAATCGGCCATCATCGGCACTGCCGGCGATGCGATCACCAAGCTGGGCCTGGCGGCCGACGAGGTGGCGCGCCTGCAGGGCAACGTGGCCGTCGGCTATGCCGTGACGTACGTGTTCGGCTCGTTTGGGGCCATCATCGTCTGCGTCAATATCTTGCCGAAACTCATGGGTCGCACCATCCGCGAAGATGCGATCAAGGCGGAAACGGCGCTGCAGGCGGGCGTGCAGGTGCTGGGACCTGGCCAGACGCCGGCCGCGCCTGACCTGATCGGCCGCATCTACGATGTGGGCCCCGGTGCCGGGCGCTCGGTGGCGGAGATCGAAAGCGCCCATCCGAACACGGCCATCACCATCGAGCGCGTGAAACGCAATGGCCAGATCATCGACGTCAGCCCGGACCTGGTGCTGGCGGCCGACGATATCGTGCTGCTGGTGGGCCGGCGCGAAGCCATGCTCAGCGTCTCTTCCCAGCTGGGCAAGGAATTGCTGGCCGTCGAAGGCATGGAACTGGTGATGCAGCGTCGCGACATGGTGCTGACCAACAAGGCTTACCACAACAAGACGGTGGGCGAGATCCGCAGCGCGACAGCGCCCGGCGTACGTCACGGCATCTTTGTCGTGCAGCTGAGCCGCATGGGCAAGATCTTGCCCATGCAATCGGAAACCGTGGTGCAGACGGGCGACGTGGTGACCATTTATGGCGCCGAGCAAGACGTCAAGCGCGTGGCAGCTGAAGTGGGTTACATGATCGTGCCGAGCGCCAAGACGGACTTCGTCTACATGGGCGCCGGCCTCGTCGTCGGCCTGCTGGTGGGCTTGCTGGTGGCGCGCATCGGCTCGATTCCGCTGACACTGGGCAGCGGCGGCGGCGTGCTGCTGTCGGGCCTGGTATTCGGCTGGTTCCGCGCCAAGCGCCAGACCTTTGGCTACATGCCCAGCGGCGCCGTGCAAATCCTGAAAGACCTGGGCCTGGCCGGTTTTGTTGCCGTCGTCGGCCTCACGTCCGGCCTGCAAGCCGTGCAAACCGTGCGCGAACACGGCCTGACCCTGTTTGGCGTGGGCGTGGTGGTGACCATCTTGCCGATGATCTTGACCATGCTGATCGGCCGGTACATCTTGCGCTATGACAACGTGGCCATCTTTGCGGGCGCCTTGTCCGGCTCGCGCAGCGCCAATCCCGCCTTCGGCGAAGTGTTGAACGCGGCGCAAAACTCGATTCCCACCGTACCGTTTGCCATCACGTATGCCTTGGCCAACGTTTTCCTGACCTTGCTGGGGCCGCTGATTGTGGCCTTCGTCTGAGTCTGCTGTATGTGCAAGAACCTTTGCAAGAACCCTCAAAATTATCAGTCTGATAAGGAGTAGCAAAAATGGATTTCAGTAACCCCGCCAAACTCGCCCTGTTGAGCCCCTTCGAACTGAAGGATGCGCTGATCCAGACGGCCAAGCAAAGCAACCGCCTGATGCTGAACGCGGGCCGCGGCAACCCGAATTTCCTGGCCACTACGCCACGCCACGGCTTCTTCCAGTTCGGCCAGTTCGCCATGACGGAAGCGGAGCGCTCGTATGTCTACATGGATGACGTGGGCGGCTTTCCCACGCGCGAGGGCATCGAGGCGCGCTTTGAAATTTTCGTGCGTAAACACGAAGGCAACCCGGGCGCGCATTTCATCGAGGCGGCCGTGTCGTATGTGCGCGACCAACTGGGCCTGAGCGCGGGCGACTTCATCTATGAAATGTGCGAAGCGATTCTAGGCTGCAACTATCCCGTGCCTGACCGCATGCTGCGCCTGTCCGAGAAAATCGTCGGCCAGTATATCCACCGCGAAATGATCGGCGACCATCCGTTCATCGGCAATTTCGACATGTACGCCGTCGAAGGCGGCACGGCGGCCATGACGTATCTGTTCTCCAGTCTGAAATCGAACCACATCATCCAGGAAGGCGACACCATCGCGCTGGGCATGCCGATCTTCACGCCGTACATCGAGATTCCCCAGCTCAATGACTACAAGCTGAACACCGTGCACATCGATGCGCCGCAATCGAACAATTGGCAATTCACCAAGAAGGAGCTGGACAAGCTGCTGGACCCGAAAGTCAAAGCTTTCTTCCTCGTCAACCCCAGCAATCCGCCTTCCGTCAAGATCGATGACGAGACCCTGGAATACATCGCCAAGATCATCAAGAAGCGCCCGGACCTGATCATCCTCACCGATGACGTGTATGGCACTTTTGCCGACAATTTCGTCTCGCTGTTCGCCATTTGCCCGTTCAACACCATCCTCGTGTATTCGTTCTCGAAATACTTCGGCGCGACGGGCTGGCGCATGGGCGTGGTGGCCACGCATGAAAACAATGTGCTCGACGACAAGATTGCCAAGTTGCCGGAAACCATCAAGAAGCAGCTCGATGCGCGCTATCACTCGATCACCACGGAGCCGCGCCAGCTGAAATTCATCGACCGCCTGGTGGCCGACAGCCGCACGGTGGCGCTGAACCACACGGCCGGCCTGTCCACGCCCGTGCAGGCGCAGATGACCCTGTTCTCGCTGTTCTCGCTGATGGATGAAGAGCAAAAGTACAAGCAGTCGATGAAGCGCATCGTGCTGCGCCGCAAGGAAGCGCTGTACCGCGAACTGGGCTTGCCGATGGTGCACGACGCCAATTCCGTGCGCTACTACCACCTGCTGGACATGGAGTCTTTGGCCGCGCAGATGCATGGCGTGGAGTTTTCGCAGTGGCTGCTGAAAAAACTCAAACCGAACGAAGCCTTGTTCCGCCTGGCCGAGGAAACGGGCGTCATCCTGTTGCCGGGCCGCGGCTTCGGCACCACGCATCCGTCCGGCCGCGTGTCGCTGGCCAACCTGAACGAATACGACTACGCCAACATCGGCCGCGCCATCCGCAACATGGCGTCCGAGTTCTTTGCCGTGTTTGAAAAGGAAAAGGGCGGCAAGAAAGCGAAGAAGTAAGCCGCTAGCCGCTTAGTCTGAGTAAAACGGGCGCCCCGCAAGAGGCGCCCGTTTTTGCATGCCAGCGCCAGTAACCAACAGTGCAGCCTGGAATGGACATCCGTGGATATAATTGCTATTGTGAAAGTATAAACATGGCAACCCCGTGCTTTCCCCTCATTCATTGACTGGACGCTCCATGGGCAGATTGCAAGGACACTTATCATTATTGCTGGCGAGCACGCTGGGCGCGGCCATGCCCGCCCTGGCGGAACCGCTGACATTCAACGAAGCGCTGCAGCAAGCGGCCAAGGCTTCGGGCGCCGTGCAGGGCGCCGCGCTCGACGTGCGCGCAAAAACACTGAAGGCCGAAGCCTTGTCGAATATCGACGGCCCGTCCGTGGACTTGACGGCGTTTCGCGGCCGCTTGTCGACCGATTTGAGCATCGATACGAGCGGCTTGTCCGGCGTGGTGGGCGGTATCGAATCCGTGCTGCCGCCGATTCCCGGTTTGCCCACGCCGCACATTCCCAATTCCCTGAACCGTGAAGTGGTGACGGACCTGACCTCGTTCGGTTTGCTGGGCATGTGGCCCATCTACACGGGCGGGCGCCTCGATGCCGTCAAGGGCCTCGCTTCCAGCCTGACCCTGGCCGCACAGGCCGAGCACACGGAAGCGGAAGAACAGCTGGCCACCCTGGTGGCGCAGCGCTATTTCCAGTTGCTGCTGGCTAAACGCGTGGTGGCCGTGCGGGCCGAAGTGACGGCCGGCGTGACGCAGCACCAGCGCGACGCGGCCAAGCTGGAAAAGGGCGGCCTGATTTCGCGCGCGGAACGCCTGCGCGCCGACGTGGCCCTGGACAGCGCCCGCAGCGAGGAAGCGCAGGCGCGCAGCGACGAGGAAATCGCACAAGTGGCGCTCGACCGCTTGCTTGCCGTCAACTCGCAAGTGCTGCCCAGCACGCCGCTGTTCGTTAACAGCTTGCCGGTCGGCACCTTGCAATCGTTCATCAGCACGGGCATGCGCGAAAATGCGAACTGGAAAAAGATCGACAGCAAGCGCGTGCAGGCCGAGCAAGCCTTGAAGCTGCATGGCAAGGAATATGCGCCCACCGTCTTTGCCATCGGTAATTACAATTTGAATCGCGGCAGCGAAAAGCTCGTGCGGTCGAACTGGGCCATCGGCCTGGTCGTGTCCGTGCCGCTGGTGCACCGCATCAATACGGGCAAGATGATCGCCGCCGCCAAGCTCGACCAGGAGCGCGTGGAAGTGGTGGCGCGCCAGGCCGAGCGCGACATTCCCACCCTGATCGAGAAGAACTGGCGCGCGCTGGAAAACGCCCGTATCCAGTATCTGTCCACAGCCTCGTCGGTGGAACTGGCACGCGAAAATATCCGTTTGCAAACGGTGGCCTTCCAGCAAGGGCAGGTGACGTCGCTGGAAGTGGTCGATGCGCGCCTGAACCTGGCCAAGGTCGAGACCCAGCGCGCGCAGACCGCCTATAACTATGTGATGGGGCTGGCGCAATTGCTGGAAGCGACGGGCGAGACGCAGCGCCTGGGCAGCCTGGCCGCGGCGGCCGATATCCAATTACCTGTGGACAGCAAATAATGAGTACCTCCAAAAAACCATTGGCCATAGTCGCCGGCATCGTTATCCTGGGCTTCGTCGGCTGGGGCTTGTACCAGGCATTCCAGCCGCAGCGCCTGCCTTTGCAGGGGCAGATGGATGCGCAGGAAGTCAATGTCTCGTCGAAAGTGCCGGGCAGGGTGGGCGAGCTGTACGTCAAGCTGGGCCAGACGGTGCCGAAAGGTGAGCTGCTGTTTCAGCTGACGAGCCCGGAAGTGGATGCGAAGATCGCGCAAGCGACGGCCGCCACTCAGGCAGCCGATGCCGTGGCGCAAAAGGCGCAAGCGGGGGCGCGTCCGGAAGAAGTCGCCGCGGCGAAAGCCAATTGGGAACGGGCGCAAACGGGGGCGACCATCGCCAAGACTACCTACACCCGCGTCAACAATATGTACGAGCAAGGCGTGATCGCCCAGCAGAAACGTGACGAGGCGCAAGCGCAATGGCGCGCCGCCGACCAGTTGGCGCAGGCGGCCCGCGCGCAATACGACATGGCGCAAAAAGGCGCCCGTCCGGAAGACAAGACGGCCGCCGCCGCCCAGGCGCGCCAGGTGGGCGCCGTGCTGACGGAAGCGCAGATCGCCCTGGCCGAAACGAAGATCGCCGCGCCGGTGGCGGGCCAGGTCAGCAAGATCCAGATACAGCCCGGCGAACTGGCGCCGCAAGGTTTCCCCGTGATTACTCTGGTTAACCTCGACGATGCCTGGGCCGTGCTGCAGGTGCGCGAAGATGAAATGGCGGCGTTTGGCATGGGCAGCACGCATACGGCCAACGTGCCGGCGCTGAAACAGCAAGTGAGCTTCAAGGTCAGCTCGGTGGCCGTGCTGCCCGATTTTGCCACGTGGCGCGCGGCCCGTCCGGGCGGCACGGATTTGCGCACGTTTGAAATCCGTCTGCGCCCGGCCATCAAGGTCGATGGCTTGCGTCCGGGCATGTCGGTCGTGTTTCCACCGCTCTGATACGCGATGAGCGAAGCGGATAAAGGGCCGGTTTCTACGCTGGCGCGCGAGTGGGCGCGGCTGCGCGGCGATTTTTGGGATCTGGGCATGCTCAGCTGGATTCCTGTCGTGCTGTGCGGCCTGTTGTGGCTGGTGTTTTCCGCCGGCATCGCGCGCGACATGCCCATCGTCGTCATCGATAACGACAACTCCACCCTGTCGCGCCAGCTGACGCGCTGGCTCGACGCTTCGCCCGGCATTGCCGTGGCGGCGAAAGTGGCGTCCAGCGACGAAGCCCTGCACCGCTTGCGCGAACGCACGGCGTTTGGCTATCTGGTCATTCCGAACGATTTCGAACAGAAACTGCTGGGCGGCCGCCAAGCCACTGTGCAATGGCTGTACAACGCGCAGTTTTCCTCGCACGCGGGCGCCTTGCTGCGCGATGTGCGCACGGTCAGCACGACCTTGTCGGCCGGCATCGAGATGACGGCGCGGGTGAAAAAGGGCATGTCGGGCGTGCAGGCGGCGGCCCAGTTCGAACCGATCCGTACGACACTGAACAGTCTATACAATGAAAACACCAGCTATGAAGCGTTTCTGACCCTGGCCCTGATGCCGGCCATGCTGCAGATTTTCATCGTCGTCGCCGTCGTCACGAGCATCGGGCGTGAATTGCGCGACGGCACGGTGCCCCAATGGCTGGCCTCGGCCAATGGCAGCTGGCTGCGTGCCGTCGGCGCCAAGCTGCTGTTTCCCCTCATCGCCTATTGTGCGCTGGCGCTGCTGTACTTGCTGTTCTTCAGCCTGGTGCGGGACTGGGCCGTGGCGGGCAGTTTGCCGGCCTTGCTGCTGAGTATGTTGCTGCTGGTGCTCGCTTACTGTGGCCTGGCCACCCTGCTGATCGCCGCCACCCTGTCGCTGCGCCTGGCCCTGTCGGGCGCGGCCTTCATCACGGCGCCGGCCTTCGCGTTTGCGGGCCAGGCCTTTCCCTTGATGGCCATGCCGGCGCCGGCGCGCGCCTGGGCGGAAGCCTTGCCGCTCACGCATTATCTGCAACTGCAAACGAAATACTGGCTTGCCGGCGCGCCATGGCGCTATGGCGTGCAGGAAATGCTCATTTTGGCTGGCTTTGCCGCCGGCTGCGGCGCCGTGGGTGTATTCCTGCTGGCGCGCCGCGCGAATGCGCCTGCGGCATGGGGGCGCGCATGAACAGTTGCTGGCCCGCCTTTCTCGCCACCTGGCGCGCCATGCTGACGGACAAGGGCGCGCTGACCTTGCTGTTCATCGGCGGCATCATCTATTCGTTTTTCTATCCGCTGCCGTACTCGACGGAAATCGTCCAGCGCGTGCCCGTGGCGGTCGTCGACCAGGACCGCAGCGCCATGTCGCGCCAGTTGACGCGCTTCGCCATGGCCCATCCTTCGTTGCAAGTCGTGGCCGTCACGCCGGACTTGCCCGTCGCGCAAGATTTATTGTGGCGCGACCAGGTCATGGGCGTCTTGATCCTGCCCGACGGCTTGCAGACGGACGTGCTGGCCGGCCGCGCCGCCCATGCGCAAGTGGCGGGCAATGGCTTGTATTTGATGCTGAACAAGGTGGCCCTGAATGGCCTGGCCGAAGTGGTGGGCACCGTGTCGGCAGGGATCGAGCTCAAGCGTCTGGGCGCGGGCACGCCGTCGGCCGTGCAGGCCAGCCAGCAGCGCTCGCCCATCGCGTTTGACGCCGTGCCCTTGTTTAACGTCAAGGAAGGCTATGGCGCGTATGTCGTGCCGGGCGTGGCGACCTTGATCGTGCAGCAGACCTTGCTGATCGGCATGACCATGTTGTTCGGCACCTGGTATCAGCGCAAGAGCTTTCCGATAGCGGGTCAGCGCACGGCGGGCGGCTATGCGGGCATGCTGCTGGCCTTTGCCTGCGTGGCGTTCCTGAACTGCTGCTATTTCTTCGGTTTCGTCTTCTGGTTCCAGGATTACCCCCGTGGCGGCAACTTTGGCGGCATGCTCTTGCTGCTGGTGCTGTTTTCCCTGGCGGAAGCGGCCTTCGGCATGCTGCTGGGCATGCTGTTCCGCACGCGCGAACGGGGCACGCAGCTGATGATCGCCACCTCGATGCCGATTCTGTTCCTGGCGGGCCTGACTTGGCCTGTCTCGTCCATGCCCATCGTGCTGCAATGGTTGCGCTGGCTGCTGCCGTCCACGGCCGGCATCCAGGGTTTTGTCGCGCTCAATCAGATGGGCGCGTCGCTGCATGAAATCCGCCATGAAGTGGCAGGCTTGCTGGCCTTGCTGCTGGCCTGCGTGGCGCTGGGCTGGTGGCGCTGGCGCAAGCTGGACGAAACCATTGTCGATTTGAACAAGGCGTAATGGGAACGATATGCAATAATTTCATTTCCCTCACGTTGTCTGTACATTATGTCAGCCTTTAATTTGTTCCAGCGCCTGTCCCAAGCCCCCACCAAGCCCAAGGCCGCTCCCGCCGCGCGGCAGTTCGACGTGGCGGATTTGTACCAGGGACCCATCGCGCTGGGCGCAGAAGGCGAGGCGCAAGCGCGGCCGTTCGATGAAAAGCTGCGCCAGGCGTATTTCTGGATCGTTAACCACGCCATCATCAGCCCCCATTACGATATCGAGTACAACGATGGCCCGTCGCAGACCTACTCCGTGGGCGACAGCCGCCGCACCCTGAATCTGCCGTCGGCGCAAAGCTATTCCAGTTTTATCTTGCTGCCGCTGCTGACGTTCGCCACGCGCCGCAAATGCCTGTTTGTCGGCGGGCCGGGACGGGGCAAGACGGCCAGCGCCTTGCTGATGGGCGTGTTGGCCGGCTCCACCGTCAAGGAAGTCAAGCGCGCCATGCAGCACGGCCACCCGCAAATGACGGTGGCCGATTTGCTCGGCAATCCGCTGCCGGCGGACCTGGTCAACGCGCAAAGCATGGACGATATCCGCATCGCCTGGCGCGCCTGGCTGGGCATGCGCGTGAAAATCGTCGATGAATACAACCGCATCCCCACGCGCACGCAAAGCGCGTTGCTGACCGTCATGGGCGACAATTACGCTGAAGTGCTGAACCACATTTACGAGTGCCCGGAAGCGGCCTGGTATCTGACGGCCAACGACGACCAGGGCGGCGGTACCTATCAGGTGATCGAGGCGCTGCGCGACCGGGTCGACGTGACCGTGCAGGCGCTGGCCTTCAATCCGCGCTTTTTGAATGAGCTGCTGCTGCGCGTGGAAGAAAACGTGCGCCCCGAAGAGCTGGTGCCGCCCGATATCATCTTCACGGAAGGCGAGGTGGATCAAATAGGCGAGGCGATCCGCCAGGTAGGCATACCGGACGCGGTGCGCCGGCGCCTGGAGTTTTTTGCCAGCCAGTTCGAGCTGTTCGAGACGGCCGGCGGCCAGTTCGAATACATGACCAAGGATACGGCCCGTTTGGCCGGTGCCGACCGGGGCGCCGCGCAGGCGGCCGATAATGGGCGCGACCGCCTGAAAGACCTCGGTTGCCAGACCCTGAATGGCATTTCCGTGCGCACCCTGATGGCGCTCATGATCTATGCCAAGGCCATGGCGTATTTTCGCGGTAACGGTGACGTGGAGCTGGAAGACTTGCGCCAGGTGCTGCCCTTCGTCCTGCATAACAAGCTGCAGCCGGACCCGGACGCGCCATTCTTCGCGCTGCCGGAAAACGCCGCCTACCGCAGCGACAGACTGGGCTGGCTGCGCCGTTTGTTCGATTTGTCGAACGATGAATTCAACCGCCTGGACCTGGACCGCGATGACCCGGTGGGCGTGCTGTCGGCCGAATTCGACCTGGGCCTCGATGGCGTCAGCGAGCGCGAGACCCTGGCGCGCCTGAACCGCATTGAAAAGCTGATCGGCGAACGCACGAAGGGCAGAAAACTGTATGGCCCCCTGTACGACGATTTGCTGAAACTCAAATACCTGCATCAGCGCTATACGAATTACCGCAGCTGGCTGCGTTCGCAATGAGTGTCCTGCATTGTCAAGGCGTCCTGGAAGCGCTGGCGCTACTCAATAGTGAAGCGAGCGACCTGTGTGCGAGCTACGAGTTGCAGCGCCTGCCCGATGCGCCCGATCTCGCCACGGCGCTGGGCTTGCGCGTCGAAGATTATGCCCTGAACGTCATCGAACCCGCACGCGACTTGCCGGCGGCCTTGTGGCACCTCCGTGCGGCGCCGTGCGGGCGCGCGCACCTGGAACAAGTATGCCAGCGCTGGTTTTTCTCGTCGCGGCACATGCAGGTGGCGCCACCCGGGCGCTTCCGCGCGCAGCTGGTGGCCGCGTTCCTGGCGTCGCTCGACGATGCGCTGGGCGGATTTTCCCTGCACGCCGTGACGATGACGCCGCCCTCCGGTTTCTGGTATGCGATTCATTGGGACGAGATCGCGTTCGAACTGGGGGATGAACGCTATCTGCTGCACTTTTCGCACAGCGACTGAGGAGTGGCGATGATTTCTCCCGCCTTTGCCTCGATACTCGCCAGCGGCCGCGCCCAGTTCAATGCGCGCGCGGTGGAAGCGCGCCGGCGCTTTCCCTCGCTCGACATGGCCGCCTTCGGCGCCTTTTTGCACGATGGCGTCGATCCGCTGGTGGTAGCCGTGGCCGCCGCTGCGCCCGAGCGCGTGGGCAGCGCGACCCTGGCCGCCTACGACATGGCCCTGGAGCTGGTGGGCCACGGCCTGGCCGGTCCGGCCGCGAAAAACCCTTTCGTCAATACCGTCTGGCGCGAACTCGCGCCGCGGTTTTCTCCGCTGCTGGCGATGGCCCCCGTCGAGGTACTGGGCATGCTCAGCAACGCCGCCATCCACATAGCCTCCGTGGCCGGTGCGCGGCCCGCGCAGTGGCAGCGCGAGCTGGCTGCCCTGGCAGCGCAGATCGTCACGCTGGCGCAGCTGCGCGCCGTGGGTCAGGTGCTGGCCTGGCGCGCCGGTGTCGCGCATTTCCGCCAGGGCGCGCTGGCCGCCGCCGACACTTTGCCGCCCGCGCTGGCGCTGGCCGCCTTTGGCGAGCCCGGTGCGCAATGGCCGCAGGTGCGTGCGCAGTTGCTGGACTATCCCTGGCGCGGCAATGCCGAGGGCAGGGAGTTCGGTTCCTTTACGGGCCTGGGCGGTGACTTCGGTACGCCGCCGCAGGTGCGCGCCACGGTCGACGGCTTTGTCGTGTGCAGCGGCGAGCGCCATTACCTGCTGGTAGCCGATGCCTATGGCGCCGTGCTGCACAGCGCCACGGCGCAGGAGTTCGAGCAGGCGCAAACGGGCACGCCATCGTCCGTGCGCCTCGATGGCGCGACCGTGCATCTTGGCGCGCGCAGCATCGCGCTCGACCTGCCGGCCGGCGACATTGCGCTTGCCGCGAATGCGCACACGCTGGCCATCACGTCGCCGTGGACGCACGTGATCCGCCTGCTGCCGCTCGCATGAAGAACGCTGCCGACACCACCTTGATCGAGGCCTGGCGCGCCGCCTGGCCCGAGGCGCTGGCCGTGTGGAGCAAATTTACGCGCCTGCGCGACCCCAGCCTGTGCGCCAGCCATGTCGAGGCCAGCAAGCAGGGCTTGTCCGGCAGCTTCGCCATGATCCGCCTGCTGGACCAGAGCGTGGTGGTGGACCTGCCGCTGGTGACGGAACTGGGGCTGGACGACTATGCGCTGGAAATCCTCGCGCATGAAATCGGCCACCACATCCTCGCGCCGGGCAGCGCGAGCGACCAGTTCCGCCTGCTGGCGCGCATGCGCCGCGCCTTGCCGACCCTGGAGCAGCACGCGCCCATGGTGGCCAACCTGTACACGGACCTGTTCATCAACGACCGTTTGCAGCGCCAGGCGAATTTGCGCATGGCCGATATCTACCGCAAGCTGCAGCAGGGGCGCACGGCGCAAGCTGACGCCAAGAACAAGGCCAGCGGCGGCGTATGGACCCTGTACATGCGCATCTATGAAAACCTGTGGCAGCTGGAGAAGGGCGAGCTGGGTGGCGCCAATGTGGATGAGCGCCTGGACACGGACGCCTGGCTGGGCGCGCGCCTGATACGCGTGTATGCGAATGACTGGATGCTGGCGGCGGGCCGTTTCGCCACCTTGCTGCTGCCTTACCTGGTCGAGGATACGGACGCTCTGAACCCGAGTCGCTACCTGCTCGACACGCGCGACGCGGCCCGTGGCTGCCAGACCTATGGCGCGCAGCAGATCGAGGATGACGAGGAGGGCGGCGCCATCCATCCCGTGCACGACAAGCGCATTTCCGGCCTCGATGGCGAGGAGCCGCCGGCCGAGGCGGCTGCCAGATCGGGGGGAGGGCAACTGCGCGAACCGTTCGAGCTGGGTGACATTCTGAAGGCCTCGGGCGTGAACCTGAGCGACCATGAAATCGCCATCCGCTACTACCGCGAGCGGGCCTTGCCGCACCTGGTGGCGTTTCCCAGCCGCCCCGCGCCCGAATCGCAGGAGCCGCAGATGGAAGGGCTGGAAGCGTGGGAGATCGGCGATCCTTTGGCAGACATCGACTGGCTCCAGTCCGTGATGCAGTCGCCGCGCCCTGTGCCGGGCGTGACCACCGTGCGCCGCGTATATGGCCGCGAGCCGGCGCGTGCCATCGACGCCGTGCCCGTCGACCTGGACATGTATGTGGACAGTTCCGGCTCCATGCCGAACCCGCAGGCGCACACCTCGTTCCTGACCCTGGCCGGCGCCGTCATCGCCTTGTCCGCCCTGCGCGCCGGCGCGAAAGTGCAAGTGACCCTGTGGAGCGGCAAGAACGAGGTAATGCAGACGCCAGGTTTTGTGCGCGATGAAGACATGATCCTCGGCGTGCTGACGGAATTCTTTGGCGGCGGCACCTGCTTTCCCATCCACCGCCTGCGCCAGACGTATGCTGCCAAACGCGAACGGCCCGCGCACATTTTGATGATTTCCGACGATGGCATCACCACCATGTTCGACAACGATGAACTGGGCAACAGCGGCTGGGATGTTTCCGCCAAGGCGCTGGCCCAGGGCGGCGCGGGCGGCACCATGGCCTTGAACCTCGAGCGCGACTGGGATGGCGCGGCGGCCAACAAGTGGCTGCAGCAAACCTATGACGATTTAAAGCGCGCACGCCGCGAGCAGGGCTGGGATATCCACGCCGTCGAGCGCTACGAGGACTTGCTGGACTTTGCGCGCGCGTTCAGCCGGCGCCACTATATACAACCATGACATGCAGACTCCCGGACCCCACCTCGAAACCCTGACCCACCGCCTGGCCGACACCCCCGTCGAATTCCTCGCCGAGCCGCGCATCGCCGGTGTCGCCAACGCGCAGGCGGTGGCCGTTGCCGCGCTGGTCAACGACATTTTGCTGCTGCATGGCGCCCGTGCGCCGGCCGCGTCCTTGCAGGGTTTTATCGGCGCGCAGGTGAAGGCGGACCGCAACCGGCTGGCGCTGGCCATGATCCTGTGCTGGCTGCTGGCCGACGACTGGTTCATCGGGCAGCAGCTGCCGCAACCCGCCTTGCTGCAGGTGCTGGGCGAGGCGGCGCGCGAACTGGCCGCCAGTACGCCCGCCCACCAGTTCACGCAAGACCCCGAGCGGCGCGAGGAACTGGCGCGCATCGTGCTGGCGCGCCTGGGCTTTCGGCCGCGCGACGAAAGCGTGGCGCAGTCCACGGACAGGTTGTCCGCCATCAGCGGCACGGAGCGCCGCCGCCTGCTCGAAGCGAGCCGCCTGGCCGAGCAACGCGCGCGCGAAATCCGCGAGGCGCTGGCGAAAAAGGCGGCCGAGGAATCGGCCGACAAGTGGTCGCGCGAATGACGCTCGCTGGCAAACCTGACGTCAATCTGCCGGGCGGCGCCTGGGAATCTGACCGCGACTACTGTCCCACCCTGACGCCGGCGGGCGCGCGCATGCTGGAAAAACTGCGCGGCCATCCTTGCGCGCCCCAGTACCGCAACCGCAGCGGCAACAAGCTGCTGGCCGGGGAGGTCGAAGCGCTGCGCGCCTATGAGCAGGAAGTCATGCAGGCGGTAGTCGCTTGGAGCGCGGCCGCGCCGCCATCCTGGCTGCTCGATTTTCTCAAGGCGACTTACGCCACGGTGCCGTACTACCGCGCCTGCGGTTCGCCGCCTTCTCGCCTGGCGGACGTGGCGCCCATCAGCCGCGCCGAGCTGGCGCACGATATCGCCGCCTTCGTGCCCGACGAGGCGGATCTGGCGCGCATGATTAATTTCCAGACCACGGGCACCACGGGCCACCCGCTGCTGATCGCCTCGCATCCATTGGTGGCGGGGCGCTACCTGGCTTTCCACAAGCGCGCGCTGCGCCGCTTCGGCGTCACCCTGCGCCATGGCGCGGGCCAGGTGGGCGTCATGTTGCTGGGGCACCAGCGCCGCTGCTTCACCTATGTCTCCGTCACGCCGACGATGGACGAATCGGGCCTGGCGAAGATCAATCTGCATCCGGACGACTGGCGTCAACCTGAAGACCGTGCGCGCTATCTCGACGCCATGGCGCCCGAGCTGATCGCGGGCGACCCCATCTCGTTTGCCGAGCTGCTGACCCTGCCCATGACGCACAAGCCGGCCGCGCTGCTGTCGGTCTCGATGATGCTCTTGCCCGGCATGCGCGCGCGCCTGGAACAGCGTTTCGGCTGTCCCGTGCTTGACATCTATTCGCTCAATGAAGTGGGTCCCGTGGCCGTCTACGACGAGCAGGCGGGCGGCCACGTGCTGCTGCAGCACCGGCTGTATGTGGAAATCCTCGATAGTGCGGGCCAGCCCGTGCCGGATGGGACACGCGGCGAAATCACGGTGACGGGCGGTTTTAACTTTTGCCTGCCTCTGGTGCGCTACCGCACGGGCGATTACGCCTCGCTCGTGCATGGCCCGCACGGTCCCGTGCTGGTGGGCCTGGCCGGCCGCAGTCCCGTGCGCTATCGCACGGTCAAGGGCACATGGATCAACAATATCGACATCACGCATGCCCTGAAGCCGCTGGCCATCGCCCTGTACGGCGTGCACCAGCATGGCGATGGCAGCGTCGTGCTGCGCCTGGCGCCGGGCGCCATGCCGCAGGCTGACCGGGCGCGCACCTTGATGGCGCCCTTTTTCGGCGCCATCAAGGTCGAGACTTTGCTGGCGGAAGACAAGATCATTCAATACACCTCGGATTTGCGGGAAGCAGTGGCATGAACCTTTATAAACGCGGCCTCGTGGTGGGCAAATTCTGTCCGCTGCACCTGGGTCATGAATTATTGATACAGCGCGCCACGGACGCGTGCGAGGAACTGCTGGTGGTCAGCTACACCAGGCCTGAATTTCCCGGCCTGGAACCGGCGCGCCGGGAAACCTGGCTGCGCGCGCAGTTCCCGCAGGCCCATATCGTCGTGCTCGACGATGCGCGCCTGGCCGCCCTGTGCGCGGCGCGCGGCGTGCCTGCGCGTGCGCTGCCGCACAACGACGACGAGGGCGACGCGCATCGCCACTTCATGGGTTGGCTGTGCTGGACGGTGCTGGCGCTGCCCGTCGATGCGGTGTTCAGCAGCGAGGATTACGGTCCCGGCTTTGCGCAGGTGCTGGAACGGCAGTACGCGATGGGCGCGGTGGCGCATGTCAGCGTGGATCAGGCGAGAACGCTGGTGCCCGTGTCCGGAACGCGGGTCAGGCAAGACCCGCAGGCCCACAGCGCCTTCCTGTCGCCCGTCGTGCGCGCCGACTTTGTCACGCGGGTGTGCGTGCTGGGGGGCGAATCGAGCGGCAAGACGACCCTGGCCGCCGCGCTGGCAGTGCATTTCGATACCGGCTGGGTGGCCGAGTATGGCCGCGAGCTGTGGGAAAGCCAGGATGGCATTTTGCACTACGACGATCTGCTGAAAATCGGCAGGGAACAGCTCAAGCGTGAAGCTGCCGCTGCCGCACAGGCGCGGCGCTGGCTGTTTTGCGATACCTCGCCCCTGACCACGTATTTTTACTGCGTCGAAATGTTCGGCAGGGCCGAGCAGGAACTGGCGCATCTGGCCGAACATCGTTACGACCTGGTGCTGCTGTGCGCGCCCGACTTTCCCTTCATCCAGGATGGCACGCGCCGCGACGGCGATTTCCGCGCGCGCCAGCATGCGTGGTACAGGGACGAGCTGGCGCGGCGGGGGATCGCGTATGTCGATGTGTCCGGCACGGTCGCAGACAGGGTCGGGCAAGTCGCACAGTTGCTTGCGCGTAGGTCGGATTAGCGTAGCGTAATCCGACAACATTCTTGGCCATGTCCCTGGTGGCGTCGGATTACGCGCTTGCGCGCCTCGGCGGCCCCGCTAATCCGACCTACGCTGTTGTTACAGGGGCCGCACGGGAATGCAGATCTCGCAAGAGAATTCGCCGGTGGCCGGGTCCATTGCCGTGGCGGCGGAAAAGCGCTCGAAGCAGGGGCGCTCGTCCCACTGCAGGCCGCTGGCCGGCAGCCATTCGCGCGTCATGCGCGTCCACGTCTCGGCGATGGCGCTGGACGGCCCTTTGAACTGCGTTACCGCATAGCGCCCGCCGGGCAGGGTGGTGATGCTGGCCCGGCCACCCGCCTGGAATCCATCTGGCAAGGCGACGCAGGCGTCGTAGCGGCATTTGTCCGGCGGCGTGATGCTGGGATCGTCATGGCCGACGCCGTAGCAGGTGGCATCGGCCAGGCCGTGCGACTGCATCCACGGCGCGACGGTGTCGCGCCAGAAGGCGCCGATGGCGGGGCCGTAGGGGCCGATATGGCGCTGGCACGCCACGCTGGCGGGCGGCAGGTCGAGGATGGTAACTTGCATGGGAGTCTCTCTGTAAAATGGATTGGAGTACCCATGGTGCTGGAAGTTCGGCCCGTTTTCCTGATCCGCATTGCGCATGGCCTGATCCGGATTGCTATCTTGCCGGCGCTGGCGCATGGCCGTGAGCATGGACGCGTTTTTCGCGCCAACGCCGGCGCGCCAGGCTGTCGGGGTACAGCCGAATTTCAGTTTGAAGGCGCGCGCAAACGCTTCGCCGGAACCGAAGCCCGTCGCCAGGGCAATGTCCAGTATCGCTTCGTCGGCGCGGCAGGCCAGCCGCAAGGCGGCCGTTTCCAGGCGCCGGCGGCGCGCGTAGTCGCCCAGCGTCTCGCCCATCCATGCGGCGAACACGCGGTGAAAGTGGAAGCGCGAAAAATGCGCGACGTCGGCCAGTTGTGCCAGGTCCAGCGGCGTGTCGAGGTGGCGGTCGATATGATCGAGCACGGCATTCATGCGCCGCGCATATTCGGCGCGAAACTGGCCGCGGAACTGGTCAGATACCGGCTGCTCAGGGGGAGTAGGAGGAGAAGACATGCCGCCGATTATGGCATGAAGTCCCCTCCGTGCGGTTTGCAACAGGGCCTCCGGCCGCGTTCAAGGCCGGTGCCAGCTCGTTGTGCCAGTCGTCGATTTATGCCGGCAGTGATACATGGCCCGCTGGTCGGCTGCACAGTTCCAATAGCCAGGCGATCGAGCGATACGGGCGGCCCGTTTCGGACGAGAGCCCGATCTCGCAAGTGCGGTTGGTCGATACGCCGCAGCCGCAGCCGGCCGGCAGCTCGGCCTCGATCTTGCGCAGCGCGTGGCGGTTCAGTTCAGGCGCCGCGAAGCCCAGGTCGCCGCCGAAACCGCAGCAGCCCACGCTGGCCGGCTGCACGATCTGTTCGGCACAGGCGCTCATCACGGCCCGCAGTTTTTTGTCTGAACCGCTTTTTTGAACCGAGCAATTGATATGCAAGGCAATCGGGCCAGCCTGTTTGACCAGGCTGAGCTTGGGCAGCAAGGCGTCATGCGCAAATTCATGGAAATCGGACACGCTCAGGCGGCCGGCCATCTTTTGTTGCAGGCGCAGGGTGCAGGCGCTGGCATCGGTGACGATACGATAGCGCCCGTTTTCGGAGGCTTCGGCCAGTGCCGCTTCCAGCCGCATGGCGCTGGCATCGGCTTGTTCCGTCATGCCCTTGCTGGCCAACATCTGGCCGCAGCACAGTTGTTCGACGCCGCGCGGTAGCCGTGGCGCGTAGCCGGCGCGCTGCAGCAATGTCTGGATCACCTCGGGCAGCGGCGTTTCGCCGGCCTGATCCGGTCCAAAGATGCGGCTGGCGCAACTGGGGAAATACACCACCGGTTCGCCCGGGCCGGGAGCATGCTGCGTCACTTTGGCGGCGGCGCGCGGCATGCTGCGGCGCCAGGCACCGCCCGACACCGTGGCCAGCGTCCGTTCGCCGACGATGCCGGCGGCGCCATGCCCAAGCCGCAATCCCAGCCGCGCGAGCAGGGCGACGGCACCGAAATGGTCGCCGCTCCAGCGCCCGATACGGCGCGCCGCGCCGCTGTGCCGGCGGCCGCGCAAATCGCGCACCAGGGCGCCGGTATCGATGCCGACCGGGCAGGCGCTGGCGCACAGGCTGCAACCGGCGCAGGTGCCCAGTCCCATGTACACGTAGTCCTCGGCCAGTTTGCCGGGGGCCTCGCCGGCCAGTTCACGCCGCGACATTTCGCGCCAGGCGATGATGCGCTGGCGCGGCGACAGCGTGAGCTGATGCGAGGGACACTTCGGCTCGCAAAAGCCGCATTCTATGCATTTGTCGACCAATGCCGACGCGCTCGGCAGTGGCTTGAGATGCTCAAGATGGGCTGTGGGATTGTCGTTGAGGATGACGCCGGGATTGAGCAAGCCGGCCGGGTCGAAGCTTTGTTTGATGCGGTACATCAGGGCGGTCGCCTCGCGGCCCCATTCCAGCTCGACGAAAGGCGCCATATTGCGTCCGGTGCCATGTTCGGCCTTCAGCGAGCCGTGGTACTTGTTCACTACCAGGTCGCACAGCGCCTCCATCAGGCGGCGGTAGCGCTGCACTTCCTGCGCCTGGCCGAAATCCTGCGTGAATACGAAGTGCAGATTGCCTTCGAGCGCGTGGCCGAAAATGACCGCCTCGTGGTATGCGTACTGGCGCAACAAGGCTTGCAAATCGAGCGTCGCGGCGGCCAGCGAATCGAGCGGGAAGGCGACATCTTCGATGATGACGGTGGTGCCTGTCGCGCGCATCGCCCCCACGCTGGGGAAGATGCCCTTGCGTACGTTCCAGTAGATGTCGCATTGCGCCGGGTCGCCCGAAAAGCGCGCCGGTTCTATCGTGTCAAACGCTTGCAGCGCTGCCAGTGCCGCCGCCACGCCGCGTTCCAGGGCCGCTTCGTCGCCACCGCGTACTTCGATCAGCAGGGCGGCCGCGCCGGTGTCCAGTTGCCGCAGCATCGGCGGCAGGCCGGCCTTGTTCTCGACCGAGCGCAGCGCGGCGCGGTCGAGCAACTCCACCGCTGACACGGCCAGTGGCTTGAGCGCCAGCACGGCGGCGCAGGCGCCGCCGATGTCGGCGAAAAAAACCAGCGCGCTGGCCTTGTGCCGGTGTTCCGGCACGGTGTCGTAGGTGATGCTGGAAATGAAGCCGAGCGTGCCTTCCGAGCCTATCATCAGATGGCACAGGATGTCGATCGGATCGTCGAAGTCGACCAGCGCGTTCAGGCTGTATCCGGTCGTGTTCTTGATCTTGTATTTGCGCCGGATCAGGGCCGCCAGCGCCAGGTTTGCGCGCGTTTCCCGGCCCAGCTGCGCCAGCGTCGACAGCAGTGCGCCGTGACTGGCTTGAAAGGCGGCGACACTGAGCGGGTCGGCGCTGTCGAGGAGGGCGCCATCGGCCAGCATCACGCGCATCGCGCGCAGGGTGCGGTAACTGTTTTGCGAGGTGCCGCAGCACATGCCCGAGGCATTGTTGGCGGCGATGCCGCCGATCTTGCAGGTGGCGATCGAGGCCGGATCGGGGCCGATCTTGCGGCCCAGCGGCGCCAGGCGGCGATTCACTTCGGCGCCTATCATGCCCGGCCCCAGTCGCACGCTCAGCGCGCCGTCGTCCTGCGCATAGGTCGCGAAGCCGTCGCCCAGCAACACCAGGATGCCGTCGCTCACGGCTTGCCCGGACAGGCTGGTGCCGGCGGCGCGGAAGGTCAGGTGCATCTGATGCCGGCGCGCCACCTGCAGCACATGCGCCACGTCGGCCTCGTCTTCCGCCACGACGACCACCTGGGGCAGCATGCGGTAGAAACTGGCGTCGCTGCCCCAGCTCAGGCGGCGCAGTTCATCGGTGATGACGCGCGCGTCCGGCAAGCGTGCACGCAGCGCCGCGATCAAGGCCGGGTTCGGGGTGGTGGATGCGGTGTTCGATCGGTTCATGCTGGCGTACTCCTGTTTATTAGCTTCGGCAAGACAGAAGCCACTACCATCATGGCCTTGCCATGCTCATTGTTATCGCTGACATGCCAGCGCTTCCGTTCCGCACGGGCGTTCAGGACACCCGCTTGCAGCGCAGGGCCAGCAAATTGAGCCAGCGTTCCACGCCTTTCACATCGCTGCTGCACGATGCGTAGTCGGTGACCGTGCGCGCCGCGCGTTCAAGCAGTTGAATGTCCGCCTCGTGCTGGCGCGCCACATGCGGGTCTTCGAGAAACAGCACGCGGCGGCATTGGCGGTTCAGAATCAGCTCGGCAATTTGTGCATCGCCGCCCAGGGGGCCGCTGCGGAAAGGTCGCACCCAGTTGCGGCCGGCCTTTTCTCCCTTGATCTTTTGCGCCAGCTGATTGAGCAAACCGCCTGTGGTGCCGGTGGCGCAGCGCATCGCGAAGCTGTCCAGCAATGCGAAATGCCGCTCCGCCAAGGCCAGCATGCAGCCTTTCATCGCGTCGTGCGCAATCAGGGCGATGCTTTCATTGGCCAGGTCAAAGGTGGAATCGAGCGTCGCATCGGGCGCCGCGCCAACGGCCGCCGCTTCCAGTTCGAGCCACTCCCTGGCGCCGGCCAGGGTCGACAGGAATGGTTTGCCATGGATGACGCATTGACGTTTCAAGGCCAGCGCTTCGGGAAAATTGGACGACGGGTCAAGCGGGTCCATCAGGTAAATCACCGCGTCCAGCGCCTTGGCCGGATCGCTCTCGACGACGCGCGACACGAGCATCATCAGGCCACCTTCGCGGCCATATGGAAAGCGCTCGATCGACGGGTAGTGCGGCAGCAAACCGTGGCTCAGGATGGCGTCGAGGGTTCTGCCCACGACGACGAATTGCGGCTGCAGGTGGTTTTCGATCGCCGCCTGCCCACCCTGGAACAGGCGCACCAGGGCCGAGTCGGCGGCATCCTGATGCGCCCGGTTTGCAGCCAGACCGATTCTGTAGCGGGGGGAACTCAAGGGCATGATGGTTCGGCTTTCAAGGCGGCGCTGCGGGTGGCCCCGCGTCCGGAAAGGGCGCGAGGCCAATCTTTGTCACGGATCAGAGCGTGATGGCTGTTCCCAGTTGCTGCAGAAATTGCGCCAGCCATTGCGGATGCGCGGGCCATGCCGGCGCCGTGACGAAACCGCCATCGGTGACTGCCTGGTCCACTGCAATGTCGGCATAGTCGCCGCCGGCCAGGCGCACTTCCGGCGCGCACGCGGGATACGCCGCAATGCGTTTTCCGCGGATGACATCGGCGGCCACCAGCACTTGCGCGCCATGACAGATGGCCGCGATCGGTTTGTCGGCGGCGGCGAATTGGCGCACGATCTCGATCACGCGCGGGTTCAGGCGCAGATATTCCGGCGCGCGACCACCGGTGATCATCAGGGCGTCGTAGTTGTCCACCTCGACTTCGTCGAAGCTGGCATTGAGCGCAAACAGATGCCCCGGCTTCTCGGTATAGGTCTGGTCGCCCTCGAAGTCGTGAATCGCGGTCTTGATCTTGTCGCCGCTCTTCTTGCCCGGGCAGACGGCATGCACCGTGTGGCCGACCATCTGCAATGCCTGGAACGGCACCATCATTTCATAATCTTCCGCAAAATCGCCGGTCAAAAACAAGATTTTTTTCGCTGCCATGTGTGTCTCCTGGTGAAAGTGCCTGCTCCACGCCGCGTCGGCCGTGCGTTGTCATCCGTCCTGCATGGCAAGACGGTCCTGTACTGCAGACGCGGGGGAGTAGTGGAATTAAGATTTATAGTTGTACAGCAGTGCCGCCAGGACGGCGCCCAGCAGCGGGCCGACGACCGGTACCCAGGCATAGCGCCAATCGCTGTCGCGCTTGCCCGGGATGGGCAGAATCGCGTGCATGATGCGCGGACCGAAGTCGCGCGCCGGGCTCATCGCGTAACCGGTGGTGCCGCCGAGCGACACGCCGATGCCCAGCACCAGCAGGGCGACCGGCAAGGCACTCATGGCGCCCAGTCCGAAGCTCGGCGCCGCCATGTTCAGCACGGCAAACACGAGGACGAAGGTGGCGATCATTTCGGAAGCGAGGCTGCCGAAGGTGCCACGGATCGCCGGGCCGGTGCAAAAGACCGCCAGTTTGGTGTCGCCATCGGAGGTGGCCTCGAAGTGCTTGTAGTAGATGACCCATACCAGAAACGCCCCCATCATGCCACCGAGCATCTGCATGGCGACATAGGCGGGGACATTTGCCCAGGGAAATTTCCCGACCACTGCCAGCGCCACGGTCACCACCGGATTGAGGTGGCCGCCGCTGGCGGTGGCGGTGCACAGCACGGCGACAAAGACCGCCATCGCCCAGCCGATGGCGATCACGATCAGGCCGCTGTTGTGGCCCTTGGTTTTTTGCAGGATGACGTTGGCGACCACGCCATTGCCCAGCAGGACGAGCAAGGTGGTGCCGATGAATTCGGCGAATAAAGGATGCATGTGAAACTTCCAGTGAGGTGGCGGGGATGGGCTTGTGGTCGATCAGACCGCATCGGCCCAGGCTTTGCTGGCGTTGACAGCACGCTGCCATCCCTGTATGTGGCTCTTCACTGTGTTCGCGTCGAGCGCCGGCGTGAAACGGCGGTCCAGTTTCCATTGGTCCTGTATGTCGCTGACATCCTTCCAGTAGCCGACCGCCAGGCCGGCCAGATACGCCGCGCCCAGGGCCGTCGTTTCGGTGATTTGCGGGCGTACCACGTCCACGCCGAGCAGGTCCGACTGGAATTGCATCAACAAATCGTTGGCCACCGCGCCGCCGTCGACGCGCAATTCGGTGATCTTGCCGCCCAAGTCGGCTTCCATGGCCTTCAATACGTCCAGCGACTGGTAGGCGATGCTGTCGAGCGCAGCGCGCGCGATGTGGGCTGACGTGGTGCCGCGCGTCACGCCGAACAGCGTGCCGCGGGCGCGCGGATTCCAATGCGGTGCGCCGAGGCCGGCGAAGGCCGGCACCAGATAGACGCCGTCGCCATGCGGCACCGAGCGTGCCAGCTCCTCGATTTCAGAGGCGCTCTTGATGATGCCGAGCCCGTCGCGCAGCCATTGCACGACCGCGCCGCCGATGAAAATGCTGCCTTCGAGCGCGTAGTTGACTTGATCGCCGATCTGCCACGCGATCGTGGTGACGAGATTGTTCTTCGATTCGATCGGTTTGTCGCCCGTGTTCATCACCAGGAAGCAACCTGTGCCGTAGGTGTTCTTGACCATGCCTGGCTTGGTGCACATCTGGCCGAACAGCGCCGCGTGCTGGTCGCCGGCGATACCGGCCAGTGGCACGGCGGAGGCGAACAAGGTGGTTTTGGTGGTGCCGTAGACGGCGGAAGAAGGATGGACTTCCGGCAGCATGCTGCGCGGGATATCCATCATGGCCAGCAACTCGTCGTCCCATTTCAGCGTGTGGATATTGAACAGCATGGTGCGCGAGGCGTTGGTGACATCGGTGACGTGCAGTCCCTGCTGCGAGAGATTCCAGACTAGCCAGCTGTCGACAGTGCCGAAGGCGAGCTTGCCCTGGTTGGCGCGTTCGCGCGCCCCTGGCACATTGTCGAGTATCCAGCGGATCTTGGTTGCAGAGAAATACGAATCGATCGGCAAACCGGTTTTTTCCCGCACGATGGCTTCGAGGCCGCGGCCTTTCAGTTCATCGCAGAAATCGGCCGTGCGGCGGTCTTGCCAGACGATGGCGTTGTACACCGGGCGGCCCGTCTCGCGGTCCCACACGATGGTCGTTTCGCGCTGGTTGGTGATGCCGATGGCGGCGATCGATGCGCCATTCAGTCCCGCGTGCGTGACGGCTTCGGCGGCGACGCCGGCCTGCGTCGACCAGATATCCTGCGGGTCATGTTCGACCCAACCTGGCTGCGGATATATTTGCGGGAATTCCTTTTGCGCCACCGAGACGATGTTGCCGGCCCGATCAAACAATACTGCGCGTGAGCTTGTCGTTCCCTGATCGAGCGCAAGAATGTATTGGTCCTTCATCGCCATTTTCTGCATGTCTTCTTCTCCGTCTATAGTTGATTTTTTTTGCCGGTCTTTGCCGCGCCGGTCACTCGGTAAAACTGTCATCCCGTGTCCAAGGAGATGGCCCGGGCAAGGCAAAGCTGCCTGGCTCTCAGGCTAATTTTTTCAAGTGCTCATCTCAGGCATCGACATCTGTTTGATCCATTCCTCCAGACGCGCCACATGCCGCGGCTGGCAATACAAGCCGCATTTGGTTCTGCGCCAAAGGATGTCTTCGGCGCAGCGCGCCCATTCCACCTCAAACAGATAGCGCGCTTCCTGTTCGTACACGCCGGGCGTCAGCTCCTCGCCCAGATCCGTCATATTCTTTGCCGTGCCGAGCATGCGCCTGGCGCGGGTGCCGTAACAGCGCGCATAACGTTGCGCCAGCTTGCCCGGCAGCCATGGGTACTGGGCGTGCAGCTGTTGTGCAAAGCGCGCGAAGTCGATGTTCTCAACCAGTGCGTCCGCTTGCTGCAGGTCGCCGCCCGGCAACGGTGCCGAGGCGGTCCAGTCCGGTGCATCGACGCCCAGGCGCGGCTGCAGCATGGCCAGCGCTTCTTCCGACAGTTTCCGGTAAGTGGTGATCTTGCCGCCCCAGATATTGAGGAAGGGGGCGGTGTTCGGGTCGCATTCGAGCAGGTAGTCGCGCGTCACCGCCGAGGCGTTTTGCGCGCTGTCGTCGAGCAGCGGCCGCACCCCGGAATAGGTCCAGACCACGTCGCTCGGTGCAATCTGTTTGGTGAAGTAACGGTTGGCCACCTCGCACAGGTAGCTCACTTCGCCGTCGCTGATCGTCACCTTGCCGGGCGCGCCGGTGTATTCGAGGTCGGTGGTGCCGATCAGGGTGAACTCGTCCTGATAGGGAATGGCGAAGATGATGCGTTTGTCCTGGTTCTGGAAAATATATGCGTAGGGATGATCGAACAGGCGCGGCACGATGATGTGGCTGCCCTTGACCAGTCGCAGGCCGTGCGTATTGCTCACGCCCGAGGCGGCGTTGGCAAATTGCGCGGTCCAGGGGCCGGCGGCGTTGACGATGGCGCGCGCCGTCACCTCGATGCGGCCATGCTGCTCGCTCTCCAGTGTGGCGTGCCAGCCCTGGCCTTCCTGGCGTACCGCCGCGCAGCGGGTGCGGGTCAGGATGTTGGCGCCGCGTTCGCTGGCGTCCAGCGCATTGAGCACCACCAGGCGCGCATCGTCCACCCAGCCGTCGGAGTAGACGAAGCCCTTGCGGAAATCGCCTTTCAGCGGGCCGCCCGCCACGTGCTGGCGCAGCGACACGCCTTGCGAGGCTGGCAGGAAAGCGCGTCGCGCCAGATGGTCATACAGGAACAGTCCGGCACGGATCATCCAGGCCGGCCGTTGTCCGGCGTCGTGCGGCATGACGAAGCGCAGCGGCCACATGATGTGCGGTGCCGTGCGCAACAGCAATTCGCGTTCCTGCAAGGCCTTGCGCACCAGCTTGAATTCGTAATACTCAAGGTAACGCAGGCCGCCGTGTATCAGTTTGGTGCTGGCCGAGGACGTGTGCTGGGCCAGATCGTGCTGCTCGCACAGGATGACGCGCAAACCGCGGCCGGCCGCATCGCGCGCGATACCGACGCCGTTGATGCCGCCGCCGACGATTAAAAGATCACAGTCCTGTTGCGCTAGCTGCTTGATTGTCGATTGCATCATGATCCTGGAGGTGGTGATAGGCCGCTATGGGCTATAAAAAATGCATGGTTTCAGGTGTTTCTCATCCCGCTACGCAGTCGCTGCCATGCGCCTGCCTGCCACTGCCATGGGCGCATCCGGGCGTTCATGCGAACAGGAAGAGAACTGCGCTGAAGTGAAGAATAACGCGCTTTTTTTTTGTTTATTTTACGCACGTTCGAAAATTTAACAACATCTAATTATTCTTTTTTGTTCGTTTCGATTCGTTTTCGCAACACGAGCATATCGACCATGAGCGGCGGCGCATAGGCCAACTGCCCGCCACATGCCTGGAGCATGGGCGTTCGCCGATCATCAAACCCGGCAGGAGCAGCGCAGCAGGCGCCATGGCATAGGCGTGATATCAGGGGAGTCGGGGAGGGGGGATAAAGAGGTTCCGGGCTGGACCTGGGGGCGATCCAGTGCAACCATGGGGACGATGACAGACGCGTCGCTGGCGCTCTGCGTGAACGCCGGCTTGGCTTTACGGCTTGTAAGCACCTGTCCCGGCGGGGTCTGCATGCCTATGCCGGGACAGGCTTTCAGCCTGATTTCAAGCGGAGTCAGGCGGCGTTCAAGGCCTGCTCCAGGTCTTCGCGCAAGTCGTCGATATGCTCGATGCCGACCGACAGGCGCAGCATGTCTTCGGACACGCCGGCCTTGGCCAGTTCCGCCGGATTGAGCTGGCGGTGCGTGGTGGACGCCGGGTGGGTGGCCAGCGACTTGGCGTCGCCGATATTGACCAGGCGCGTGAACAGCTGCAGGGCGTCGAGCACACGGGCGCCGGCAGCGCGCGGATCTTCACCGTCGGCCAGTTTCAGGCCGAACGACAAAATGCCCGAGGCGCGGCCGTTCATGTATTTTTTTACCAGCGCGTGGTCCGGGTGGTCTTCCAGGCCCGCGTAATTGACCCACGCGACTTTCGGATGGTTCTTCAGGTGTTTGGCCAGGGCCAGCGTGTTGTCGCAGATGCGGTCCATGCGCAAGGCCAGGGTCTCGATACCCTGGATCAGCTGGAAGGCGGAGAGGGGCGAAATCGCCGCGCCCATGTTGCGCAGCGGGACGACGCGCGCGCGGCCGATGAAGGCGGCCGGGCCGAACGCTTCCGTGTAGACGACGCCGTGATACGACACATCCGGCTCGTTCAGGCGCTTGAAGCGTTCCTTGTGTTCGGCCCATGGAAATTTGCCGCTGTCGACGATGGCGCCGCCCACGGTGGTGCCGTGGCCGCCCAGGTATTTGGTCAGCGAATGGACGACGATGTCGGCGCCATGTTCGATGGGGCGGAACAGATAGGGGCTGGGCACCGTGTTATCGACGATCAGCGGGATGCCGTGCGCATGCGCGATTTCGGCCAGTTTGGCCACATCGGTGACATTGCCCAGCGGGTTGCCGATCGATTCGCAGAAGATGGCCTTGGTGCGCGCGTCGATCAGGGCGGCGAAGGTCTCGGGCTGGCGCGCGTCGGCGAAGCGCACTTCGATGCCTATCTGCGGCAGGGTGTGGGCAAACAGGTTATAGGTGCCGCCATACAGCTGGCTGGCGGAGATGAAATTGTCGCCCGCCTCCGCGATGGTCTGGATCGCGTAGGTGATGGCCGCCATGCCCGACGCCACGGCCAGCGCGGCCACGCCGCCTTCCAGCGCCGCGACGCGCTTTTCCAGCACGTCCTGCGTGGGGTTCATGATGCGCGTGTAGATATTGCCGGCGACTTTCAGGTCGAACAGGTCGGCGCCATGCTGGGCATTGTCGAAGGCGTAGGCCACCGTCTGGTAGATGGGAACGGCGGCGGCTTTGGTGGTCGGGTCGGGGGTATAGCCGGCATGCACGGCCAGGGTTTCGATTCTCATGTGGTCTCCGGTGTCGATGGTATGCGGTGGTGAAATCCGCAGCCATTGTGCCATGCGCCCGTTAGCCCGTTGCTACGCTTGATAGAATATTAAGTCATAAGCTAGTGCCGTCTTGATCTAAGTCATGCAGCTCCGCCGATCCGATGAAGCGTTCATGCGTGCCATGCTGGGCGCAGGCGAATGCGCCGCCGATGGCGCCGCGGCGCAT
Organism: Janthinobacterium tructae; assembly: GCF_006517255.1. Lineage (NCBI taxonomy): Bacteria > Pseudomonadati > Pseudomonadota > Betaproteobacteria > Burkholderiales > Oxalobacteraceae > Janthinobacterium > Janthinobacterium tructae. The sequence goes on from NZ_CP041185.1 coordinate 103,188, forward strand.
GGCGGCATCGATGCCCGCACCATCGAGCCAGGCGTGCAAAAAGGCGGCCACGAACGAGTCGCCGGCGCCATTCGTGTCCACCACGGGCAAGTCCAGCTGCGCGCAGGCGAAATGGCGAACGTGGTCGCTGCCCCGTTCCAGCACATACGCGCCATCCGCGCCGGCCATGGCCACGACAAGCTGCGCGCGGCCTTGCGCGACAATCGCGCGCATGACGGCCTCCATGCGCTCGCCCAGCGCGGCCGTGCTGAGGAACACCAGATCGGCGCGCAGGGCAAACACCTTGTGGTGCGGGTTGACGCCATCCCAGTCGTGCAAATCGGTCGACACCGTGGTGCCGCACACCAGCGCATCGTCAAACAGTTCGGCCACCCAGCCCATGATGGAAAAATGCGCGTGGCGCGCCGGTCCCAGGTAGGGTAGATAAAAGGCGGCCGGCATGCGCACGTCTTCCGGATGGCGGCCGTCGTACAGCGACAGCCGGCGCCCCTGCGGGTCGACCAGGTTGACACTGCGCCGCGTGCCCGAGGGTTCGACGAGATGCGAAAAATCGAGACTGGTCTCTTTATAGCGCTGCAGGATGGCCGCGCCTTGCGCATCGTCGCCGATGAAGTCGATGAACTTGCAGCGCAAGCCCAGCGCATGGCAACCGAGCGCCACGCCATTGCCCGTGTGCGCCACATAGTCGCGGATGGGCGGCACGTGCAGCGAATCGGCCACGGGCAATTGCAGGTCCGGGACGCGCACGATGGTGTCGATGCCGGCGCCGCCGACCACTAAGATGTCATAGCTACTCATGGTGCTGCCTTTTCTAACAGGACGGTGCCGGCCGCGTTCACGGCGACGGCGCCATCTTTGACGATGTAGGTTTGGTGCGTATAGGCGTCGTGCAGCAGGGCGCCATCGGCGAATACGCCGTGCACCTGCAACGAGATGGCGCCCTTTGCTTCGGGCACGGCGATGACGGCGTCGTCCTTCATCACGCGGGCGAAGGCGTACGGCTTGTCGTTGATGAACCGATGCTCGCCGCGCGCCAGGGCAGGGTGGCGCAGCCGGAACTGGCCCAGCTTGCGCGCATGCGCAAGAGTTGCAGAGTCCATGGATGTCCAGTTCATGTCGGAGCGGGTGGCCTGCTGTTCGTCGCCGATGGGCGCCACGCCAGGCTGACGCGCGCTTTCATCGCCATAGAACAGCTGCACCCCGCCCGGCGCCAGCAGCAGCGCGGACAAGCCATGTTTCAATTGCTCGCGCGGGAACAGGCTGGTGTCGTGCGAGGAGATATACGACAGGATGTCGTAGCGGGGACTCTTGTTCAGCAAGCCCGCGTACTGGCGGTACACGCCATCGATGCTTTTCCAGTCGGCCCCGGCGCGATTCTGGAAATCGAAATTGATCATCGAGTCGAAACCGGCGTCATGCCAGCTGCTGCGCTCGGGGCCGTGGCCCCACGCTTCGCCCGTCATCCAGAACGGCGCGTCATCAATCTTTTGCTGCGGATGGCGTGCCTTCCAATCCTTGAGGGCATCGGTGGCGGCGGCGCGCAGGGCCAGCCAGCTGTTTGGTTCCACGTGCTTGATGGTGTCGGCCCTGAAACCGTCGACGCCGAATTCGCGCACCCAGTCGGCCAACCAGTGGACAAGGTAAGAACGTACTGTCGCATCGGGCAGGGCCACGGCGCGCGTGTCGGCTTTGCGCTGCAAAATCGGTGGCAAGCCCACGGCCTTGCCGCTCTCCGTGCGGAAGTCGGGCAGATACGCCAGCTGCATGGTGTAGTCGTCCTTGCCGCCGTCGGGATAGCCGGGCAAGCCGGCGCGCACCCAGTCCGGGCCCCACCACTGCGCGAATGCGAAGTTGTTGTAGTCGATGAAGCTGTGATAATCGCGCAGGCCGGCCTTTTCGTGGCCGGGCCACAGCACGGGCACCTTGTATTCGGCCAGGGTGCGCAAGTCCGCGTAGCCGGGGTGGTTCAGCACCACGTCGAACAGCACGCGGATGCCTTGCGCATGCGCCGTGTTGATCATCTCGCGCAATTCTTCGCGCGTGCCCATGTTGGCATCCATGGTGGTGTAGTCGAGCGCCCAGTAGCCGTGGTAGGCGTAGTGCCGGAATTGCTGCTTGCCGCCCACCACCCAGCCGTGTATCTGCTCGTACGGCGCCGTGATCCACAGGGCGTTGACGCCCAGTTCCTTGAAATAGCCGGCTTTGAGCTGCTGCGTGATGCCGGCGAGGTCGCCGCCGTGAAAGCTGCCGACATCGCCGCCTTGCGGGTCGGCGGCGCGGCCATAGGAATTGTCGTTGCCGGGATTGCCGTTGGCGAAACGGTCCGTGACGGCAAAGTAGACGATGGGGTTGTCAGCGAAGCTCCCTGCCTGCGCCGAAGCGCTGAGTAACAGGGCGGCCAGCGTAGTCAGGGTGCGTCGCATGGTCAGCCCTTCACGCCGCCAGCCGTCAGGCCGGAGATCATCCACTTCTGCGCCAGCAGGAACACGGCCGTGATGGGCAGGCCGGACAAGATGGCTGCCGCTGCGAAGTCACCCCACAGGTATTTTTGCTCGTACAGGAACAGTTTCGAACCGACGGCCAGGGTCAGGTTGTTCTGTTCATGCAGCAGTACGGAAGCGATCGGATATTCGATGATGGCGCCGATGAAGGACAGCAGGAAGACCACCATCAGGATGGGCACCGTCATCGGCAGCAGCACGTAGATGAACGCCTGCCATTGCGTGGCACCATCGACCTTGGCCGCTTCCTCGATTTCGATGGGAATGGTTTGATAGTAGCCCTTGATGGTCCAGATATGCAGGGCGATGCCGCCCGTGTAGGCCAGCACCAGGCTGCCGTGGTGGTCGATGCCCAGCCATGGCACGTAGTTGCCCAGCACATCGAAGATGGCGTAGATGGCCACCAGGGCCAGCACGGCGGGGAACATCTGCAGCAGCATCAGCGCGGACAGGGTCTGCGACTTGAAGCGGAACTGCATGCGCGCGAACGCATACGCACAGGTGGTCGACAGCAGCACGGTGACGGTGGCGCTCATGCTGGCCACCTTGATGGAATTCCACAGCCACAGCAGCACGGGGAAGTCCGGCTCGACCAGGGTGCCGTTGGGCGCCTGGTAAGACATGCCCAGCGCCAATCGCCAGTGCTCGAAGCTGATCTCGGGCGGGATCAGACTGCCCGAGGCGAAGTTGCCGGGACGCAATGAGATCGACAAGATCATCAGGAAGGGGAACATCACCAGCGCGATCAGCGCGATCACGGCGACGTGGGCCGCCAGGATGCGCCAGCGGTTGGAACGGTCGACAACGATAGCCATGGTCTGTCCTTTATGCTTTGTTCATGCGCGTCAGGCGCATGTTGACCAGCGAAATCGCGGCCACGAGGAAGAAGATCAGGGTCGAGATGGCGGCGGCCAGGCCAAAGTTCTGGCCGGAATCCTCGAACGCGATGCGGTAGGTGTAGGACACGAGCAAGTCCGTCGTGCCGGCCGGTAAGGTGGTGTCGAGGAAATCGGGACGCCCGCCCGTCAGCAAGCTGATCAGCACGAAATTGTTGAAGTTGAAACCCAGGCTGGCTACCATCAGCGGCGTCAGCGGCTTGATGATCAGCGGCAGGGTGATCTTGAAGAAATTCGTCAGCGGTCCCGCGCCGGCCAGGGCCGAGGCTTCGTACAGGTCCGACGGGATCGCCTTGATGAGACCCATGCACACCACCATCATGTAGGGGTAGCCGAGCCAGGTGTTGACGATCAAAATCATGGCCTTGGCCAGCGTGGTGTCCGAGAACCAGGCGGGCTTGATGCCGAACAGGGCGTCGAGCACCAGGTTGATCTCGCCAAAGTTGTTGTTGAACAGCCCCTTGAAGACCAGGATGGAGATAAAACCGGGCACGGCGTAGGGCAGGAACAGCAGGGTGCGGTACAGGCCGCGGAAGCGCAGCGCATCCCAGTTCAAGAGCACGGCCAGCACCATGCCCAGGCCCGTCGTGGTGGCCACGCTGATCAGGGCGAAAACGACGGTCCACACAAAAATGCGCAGGAAAGGGCCACGGAACGCTTCATCGGAGAAAATCTTCACGAAGTTGGCGAAGCCGACATTGACCTTGAAGCCCGGTTCCAGTTTCGTACCATCGGGCATTTCATAAAAGCCCGTCTTGAAGTTCGGTTTGATCAGTTCGCCCGTGGCGATCTTCTTCAGGGTTTTGTCGGGCAGCTGCTTGTAGACATGCGCGACGGGGCCGAATTCGCGCAAGCCCACCATGCGCAGCTCGATTTTGTTCGGCATGACCAGGGTGAGCTGTTTCAAATCCTTTTGCAGCGCGATGATGTCCTTGATGGGCAGCGGCGGGGCCAGCACGGGTGCCTGCACGGGGTCAGCCGGCGCCACTTCCACGGTCAAAGGTACGGCGCGCTTCAGGGCCAGCGGCTGTGTCAGCAGCACTTCGCCCGTGTCCGGGCTTTCCAGGCGCAAGCGGTATTCCTTGTTGTCGGGATGCACTGTCAGCGCGTAGCCCGTGCTTTCCACGCGCTGCGTCTCGTCCAGCAAATATTGCGTGGCCCGTTCATAGGTGAGCAGGTTGCGCGAACTGAAATTGGTAAAGCCGATCGACACCGTGTACACCATCGGCAGCAGCACGAAGACGATGACCGCCGTGATGCCGGGAAACAGATAACGGTAGGTATAGGCGCGCGGCGACGTGAAGACAAACGTCGTCAGGGTCAGCAAGCCGAGGAAAACGGCGGCCAGCATGGTCTGGCCGGAAATGTACAACATGAAGAGCAGATACAGACCCAGCGCCATGCTGATGGTCAATACCGTAGGGCCGATAAACTTGCGCACGATGGATACCTGTAATGATACGTAGGTCGGATTAGGCCCAAAGGGCCGTAATCCGACAACATTGTTGGCGGCACATGTCGGATTACGCGCTACACGCTAATCCGACCTACGCTCAAACAAAATATGGCTTAATTGGCGGTCGTAATCCGCTTCGCCGCCGCGTCCAGGCCATCCTTGGTGGTCTGGCGGCCTTGCGTAATGTTTTCCAGCGCCGATTGCATCGACGACCAGAAGCGGCCCATTTCCGGGTTGTTCGGCATCGGGCGGCCCGCTTGGGCGCTTTCCATCGTCGCCTGGATGTTCGGATTGGCTTTCAATTCCGCGAACAGCACTTTATTAGCTGGCGTACCCAGCGGGACATCGGCGTTGATGGTTTTCAGGCCATTGAGCTGCAGCATCTGGTTTTCCAGGAATTCCGTCGCCAGGTCCTTGTTCGGGCTGGCTTTCGAAATCATCGCACCCAGCACGCCCACGAATGGGGTGGCCGTCTTGCCTGCCACGGTAGGAATCGTTGCAACACCGTAATTGATCTTCGATTTGCGTGCGTTGTCCCACGACCAAGGGCCGTTGATCATCATGGCGATCTTGCCCTGGTTGAAGCCCGCTTCCATCTCGGCATAGCCGGCGCCCTTCGGCATGGCGCCGCTGTTGATCAGGCTCATCAGCGCATTCACGCCTGCTTGCGAGCCGGCATTGTTGACACCCGTCTTGGCCGCATCGTAGCGGCCATCGGACTTGACTTCAAACGGGAAGCCGCCGCCCGCGCCCAGCAAAGGCCAGGTGAAATAGGTATTCGTGTAATCCCACAGAATGGCTTTCTTGCCTTGTGCGGAGAGTTTCTTGTCCAGCGCGGCGATTTCCTCAAACGTCTTGGGCGGGTTCGGCACCAGATCCTTGTTGTAGACGAGGGCCACGGCTTCGATGGAGATCGGGTAACCCCAGGTCTTGCCGCCCACCGTGAAGGCGTTCCAGGCCAGCGGCAGGATGGCGGCGCGCGCTTCCTTGCTTGGCGTTACTGGTTGCAGCAAGCCGGCGTCGATCCAGCCGCCGATGCGGTCATGCGGCCAGATCCAGATGTCCGGGCCCTTGCCGGCGGCCGCTGCCTGCTGGAATTTGTTCGGCGCATCTTCCGGGTGTTCGACGACGACCTTGATGCCCGTCTTCTTGGTGAATTCCTCGCCGACCTTGGCCAGGCCCTTGTAGCCTTTGTCGCCATTGATCCAGATCAAGAGGGTACCTGCTTCGGCCGCGTGCGCCATGCTGACGGCGGCCAGGTTGCCGATGCCGGCCAGGGCGGCGGCGATCAGGGTGGTTTTGATGAAGCTGCGTTTCGGGTGCGTGAAGGACATGTCAATCTCCAGTATCTTTTTTTATGCTAAGTTTATGTTGAGTATCAAGGCTGAAACGATGCAACCAGGCCAGGCGGCGCCTGTAGCGCCTGGCCCCTTAAATTCGCAATCAGGTTCTGGTCTGGCCGTGCTCGTCGAACACGTGGACGCGCGCGGGCGCCACCTGCAGCGCCACGCTCTGGCCAATGGCCCAGTCCGTATCGGCATCGGCGCGCACCACCAGCGGCTCGTCGCCGCCCGGTACCTGTACATACAGATAGCTGATGTCGCCCAGTTTTTCCACCGCCTGCACGGTGGCCGTGATGGCGGCCGCAGCACCGGGCGCGCACGCCTGCACGTGTTCGGGGCGCGCGCCGATGGTGACTTGTGTGCCGCTGGCCAATGGCTGCGTCAACGCCGCCTGCAGCATGCCGCCCGCATTCGTGGCGATGGTGGCCACGCCGTCGACATAGCTGTGGATCTTGCCTTTGAGGAAGTTCATGCGGGGCGAACCGAGGAAGCCGGCCACGAACAGGTTGGCGGGATGATGGTACAGCTCCAGCGGTGCGCCCACCTGTTCGATGCGGCCCGCGTTGAGCACGACGATGCGGTCGGCCAGGGTCATCGCTTCGACCTGGTCATGCGTGACGTAAATCATGGTCGAGCGCAATTCGCGGTGCAGATTCGCCAGTTCGATGCGCATCTGCACGCGCAGCGAGGCGTCCAGGTTCGACAGCGGTTCGTCGAACAGGAAGACGTCGGGCTTGCGCACGATGGCGCGGCCGATGGCCACGCGCTGGCGCTGGCCGCCCGACAAGTCTTTTGGTTTGCGTTCGAGCAAAGGTTCGATGCGCAGGATTTGCGCGGCGCGCTGCACGGCGTCGGCGATTTGCACCTTGCTCATGCCGGCCAGCTTCAGGCCAAACGCCATGTTTTGCGCTACGCTCATGTGCGGGTACAGGGCGTAGCTCTGGAATACCATGGCGATGCCCCGTTTGGCGGGCGGCACGTCGTTCATGCGCGTCTTGCCGATGAACAAATCGCCGCCGCTGATTTCTTCCAGGCCGCAGATACTGCGCAGCAAGGTGGATTTGCCGCAACCCGACGGGCCCACGAAGACCATGAATTCGCCATCGGCGATCTCCAGGTCGATGCCGTGCAGGGTTTGCACGTCGCCATATGCCTTCTTCAGGCCTGTTAACTTCAGTCCAGCCATGTCGTCCTCGTTATCTCAATTTGGCCCCGCTGATGCGCGGGGCTCGTTATTGTAATTGGCGGCACGGCCGCCAAAGCCTGCGATTTACGCCAGGGTGCCGAACCAGCCGCCATGCGCAGGCAAGCTGATCTGCTGGCCATCTTTGCTGCCTGGCAAGCCGTGGCCGGCCAGGTCGGTCGCTGCTGCGGCGGCCGGCAAGTCAAACGTGACCGTTTCGGTGCCCAGGTTGAAGGCGGCCAGCACGGACGGGTGTCCCGGCAAGTCGCGGCGCAGGGCCAGCACGGGTTCAGGCGCATCGAAGAAAACGATGTCGCCGCGCAGCAATTGCGGCAGGGTGCGGCGCCAGGCGAGGATGTTTTGCGCAAAGGTCAAAGGCGAAGCGCTATCGCGCTCTTCGACGTCGACGGCGCGCGCCAGATGCTCGGGCGGCACGGGCAACCAGGGTTTTGCCGAACTGAAGCCGCCATGCGGCGCGTCAGCCACCCACGGCATCGGCGTGCGGCAGCCGTCGCGGCCCTTGAACTGGGGCCAGAACGGGATGCCGTACGGGTCTTGCAGCGCCTCGAAAGGAATGTCCGCTTCCGTCAGGGCCAGCTCGTCGCCCTGGTACAGGCACGGCGTGCCCTTCAATGCCGCTTGCACGGCCAGCACCACCTTGGCCAGCGAGGGCGACGGGTTTTGGCCGCCCCAGCGCGTCATGACGCGCACGCTGTCGTGGTTGCCCACGGACCAGGAAGCCCAGCCGTCGGCCACTTGCGCTTCGAATTCTTCCACCTGCGTGCGGATGTGCGCGGCGGAAAACTCCGCCGTCAGCAAGTTGAAACTGTAAGCCATGTGCAGCTTGTCGGCACCCGTGTAGGCGGCCATGGTGGCCAGCGCATTGTCGTCGCCCACTTCACCGATGGAAATGGCCTGGTATTCATCGAGTATGGCGCGCACGCGCTGCAGGTAGGCGATGTTTTCCGGCTGCGTCTTGTCGTACACGTGTGCCTGCATGCCGTACGGGTTGATGGCCGACACGCTGCTCGCATCGCGCTGCGCGGCTGGCGGATTGTCGCGCAGCAACTGGTCGTGATACGGGAAGTTGCAGGAATCGAAGCGGAAGCCATCGACACCGCGTTCGAGCCAGAAACGCAGGTTGTCCAGCTGCGCTTGCTGCACGGCCGGATTATGGAAATTCAGGTCGGGCTGGCTGGCGAGGAAATCGTGCAGGTAGTACTGGCCGCGGCGCGGCTCCCATTGCCAGGCGGAACCGCCGAACACGGACAGCCAGTTGTTGGGCGCCGTGCCATCGGGTTTCTGGTCGGCCCATACATACCAGTCGGCCTTGGCATTGTCGCGGCTGGAGCGGCTTTCCACGAACCACGGGTGGACGTCGGACGAATGCGACAGCACCTGGTCGATCATCACTTTCAAGCCCAGTTCATGCGCGCGCGCCACCAGGCGGTCGAAATCGGCCAGGGTACCGAACATGGGGTCGACGTCGCAGAAGTCGGCCACGTCATAGCCGAAGTCTTTCATCGGCGACGTAAAGAAGGGCGAGATCCAGACGATGTCGGCGCCCAGGGCGGCGATGTATGCGAGCTTGGAGGTAATGCCGGGCAAGTCGCCGATGCCGTCGCCATTGCTGTCGAGGAAGCTGCGTGGATAGACCTGGTAGATGACGGCACTGCGCCACCAGTCGGCGGGCAGGTGGGCGAGATTGTTCTGGATGGTCGGCATGAATGATTTCTTAAAAGTTGCCTGTAGCCTTGGCTATCAGGGCAGCGCTGCTGGTTGGTAGGCGAACGTCTTATTTTAAAATTCAAAGCGCTTTGGGTATGAAATGAGTATAGTTCAAAGCGCTTTGAAAAGTAAAGCGATACACGCGCCAGACATACGATTTTTTTATGAGGGTGATTCAGGACAACAATGCAGTACCGCCGGCCAGGTGGCCGGCGGCGTAAGGGAGGGGGAGAATGCCTAGTTCGGCACTGGTCCGGCCGACTCGCCCGGCAACAGTTCGCACGGCCACAGTTCCTGCAAGTCGGCGACGGGCGTGCCATCCATCAGGGCCAGCAGCATGTGGATCATCTTCGCGCCGGCGCCGCGCGGGTCGGGCTGGACGACGGTGGTGACGTTGTGGCCGGCCAGGGAATCTTCCATCACGCCCCAGACGATCAGCGACATCTCGCTGCCGATGGCGATGCCCGCGTCGAGCAGGGCGCGCACGGCGCCCACTCCCGACATGTGATTGTCGACGATGACGGCGGTGGGACGGGGCGAGCGGGCCAGCAGGCGCTGCATCGCCTGGTAGCCGGCGCGGCGGTCGTGCGCATTGTCGACCAGGTTGTCCGGATCGACGGCCAGGCCGCCCGCCTGCATGGCGTGCTGGAAACTCTCGACGCGCTGGCGCACGAAGTTCAGGTCCGGCGTGGCGCTGATCAGGCCGATGCGCTGGTGGCCCAGCTGCGCCAGGCGCTCGACGGCCAGGCGCATGCCCGCCTCGTTGTCGTAGTCGAACCAGGCGTGCGGCTGGTTCAGCTGCGTGCGGCCATGCGCGACAAACGGCATGCCTTGCTGCGCCAGGTAGGCGATGCGCTCGTCGTACGGTTTCGTGCGTCCGACGATCAGGCCATCGATGCGGCGGCCCTTGACCATGCGTTGATAGGTGTGGAATTCATTCGTGGCCGACGCGGGCGCGATCATCATGTCCATCTGCTGCGCTTCCAGCGCTTCCGACATGCCGCCCACGATGTCGATGAACATGGGGTCGGCCAGGTCGTTCGGCATCAGCGGGTAGATGATGCCGACGATATTCGTGCGTCCCACGGCCAGGCTGCGCGCCATGGGATTGGGACGGTAGCCGGCGGCCTGCGCGGCGGCCAGCACCCGTTCGCGCGTGCGTTCGCTCACTTCCGGATAGCCATTCAAGGCGCGGCTGACGGTGGTTTCGGATATTCCTAGCGTTTTGGCGAGATTTTTGAGGTTCATGGATGCTGCGTCTGGGGTGGATCGGGAGCGATGCAGGGTAGTTTATCTGATAAATGCCGGAATGATCAGGGGGATGACCAGCGGCGGCAGCGCCCAAAAAAATACGCGGGCAAACCCAGGGGCGCCCGCGCTAAAAGAGGATACTGCTGAATCACTACAGTGAAGCTGCCGGCCATCGCGTGCAGCGGCGAAATGGTGGATCCGGATATTCCTTGCCCCTGAAAAAGCGGGCGGTGTTGCTGCCAGTGGCAGGCGTCCAGGGACGCTTGCCAACGTTCTAGAGTCCCGCGCTTACCACCAGGATTCCACTTGGAAACCGACCGAGCTGCCGTTGGTCTTGCCACCAAACACGCCCGTCGAGGACAGTGCCGATTCGGCAGCGGCGGCCGACTGGGCTGCCTTGTTCCATTTGGCGTAGGTGTAGAAGGCGCGCAGCACGGGGCGCGACCAGAAGCTGTTGCCGGCCGACAGTTGCGGGGCAATGGTCAGCTTGGTCAGGTTGCGGCTTTCGCCGCCTTCCGGCTTGACGATGTCGTGGCCCAGTTCCACGGCCAGGCTGTAGTTGTCCGTGAAGTGGTAGACGGGGCGTGCGCCGATCGAGGTCCATTTGCTGCTGACGCCCGCCGTTTCCTTGTCTTCGTAGACGAAGGTGCCCATGCCCGACCAGGCGCCTTTTGGCTGGATCATGATCTGTTCCGTCAGGCGCACGACCTTGTCATCCTTGCCGGCGCCCAGGCTGAAGCCGCCCGTGTTGGCGGCGCTGCCTTTGCCATACTGCAATGCCACCTTGTTGAAGCCGCCCAGCAGATTGCCCTGCGTGTGCATGATGGTCAGCAAGTGGCCGCTGGCGATGGGAGCCGCGCCTTGCGCGTTGCGTTTCTGATTGAATTGCAGGCCCAGCGTCAGTTCACCGTCCGGGTTGACCTTGATGCCGGAAAAGCGCAAGTCGTGGGACAGGCCCATGCGCTTGCTGTCGCCGTCGTCGGCCGTGCGCACGATGGCGTAGGCCAGCTTGGCGGCGCCCAGGTCGATGTTTTCCAGGCCGGCGCCCGGGCCGCTGTTATTCCAGAAGTAGTAATCGGTGATGTGCACGTCCTGGCGGTCGTAGTAGCGCTTGCCGACCCAGGCGCGCGCTTCGGCGAAGGCGCCCGTGCCGATCTTGTCGGCCACCACGTTCATTTCGCGCCACGACGGGTCCGATTGTTCCCAGTCCTGATTCTGGTTGACGGAAAACGCCACCAGGGTGTTGATGCGGAAGGTGGTGCCGTTGGCTGCCTTGAAGGCTTCGCCGCCGAATTTCAGCTCGCCGTAGGTTTCGCACTCATTGCCCAGACGATACTTGGACGAGGCGCCGGCCAGGCCGAAACAGGCTTCCTTGCCGCCTTCGCTGCTGGTGCCGAAGCCCGAGCGGATGTAGCCGCCGAAGTCGATCGGCAGGGCAGCCTGGGCAGCCGAAGCGCTCAAGGCCAACGCCACGGCGGCAGGCAAAGTTTTCAAGAAATGTTTGTTCATTGCGTCTCCAGTGTTTTTATAGGTGTGGGATCGGTGCGCATAACTTCGCACAACCAAAGCGCTTTAGTTATGTTTCAAAGCGCTTTGAGTATAGTTCAAAGCGCTTTGATCAGTAAACTAGTTTTGTTCTTTGAATTCTTCTTAAACTTTTGAGGTGTTGCGGAGAAACATCAAAGGCGGGCGGCGGCGCGGGGGCGCCGCCGTGTACGGCAAGAGAAACTACGATGGCGAATTATTGCTGTGCCTTGCAGGCGGGCAGGGCGGCCGTGTCCGTTGCGGCAGGGGCAGGATGACGCAGGAACGCCAGGATCAGCAGGGCCGAGGTGGTGGTGATGCTGGCCAGCACATACAGCAAGTGGCGGAACGCCGTGCCATACGCTTGTGCCAGTTCGGCCGCGCCCGCTTGCGGCAGCAAGGTACTCGCATGGCGCAGCTCGCCCAGCGCCAGGAAGGGGCCCGCGTGCGCCGCCTGTTGCGCGCCGATGCCGGCAAGGCCGGCGCGGCCCAGCGCCGCCACGGCAAAGGTGCCCAGCAGCGCGCTGACGATGGCCAGCGCCAGGCCTTCGCCCGCCACGCGCGTCGTATTGAAGATGCCGGCCGCCATGCCGGCCCGTTCGACGGGCACGACGCTGATGGCCAGGCCATCCATCAAGCCCCAGGGCAAGCTGATGCCGCAGCCGATCAGCAGCAGCGGCCCCAGCAAGCTGGCGGGCGACTGGCCCGGCGCGCAGGTCGACAGCCACAGCAGGCCGCCCGCCGCCAGCAATAATCCGCAGGCGCAGATGTGCGCGGCGGCAATGCGCTGCGCCGCCATGCCGGCCAGGATCGGCAGCACCAGCATGGGCGCCGACAGGGCGATCATCATGCGTCCCGCTTCCAGCGCGCTGTAGTTTTCGATACCGATGAAGCGGGCCGGCAGCAGCACCAGCAGCACGACGAAGGAAAACGCGGGCGCGGCGGCCAGCAGTTGCACGCCGGCAAAGGCGGGCAGGCGGAACAGGGTCAAGTCCAGCATGGGCCGCGCGGCGCGCCGCTCCACGCGGATGAAAGCGGCCAGCAGCAGGGCCGCACCACCGAGCAGCCTCAGGCTGGCGGGGCTGCCCCAGCCACTGTCAGGCGCTTGCAGCAAGCCATACGTAAACAAAGAGAGCGCGCCGGTAAACGTCAGCGCGCCGGGCCAATCGACGCCCTGCGCCTGCGGGTCGCGCGATTCGCGCATGGCGCGCGCGGCGACCAGCAGGGCTGTCAAGCCGGCCGCAGCCGTGGCGATGAAGATGGCGCGCCAGCTCGTGTGCGTGATCAATGTGCCGGCCAGGAAGGGGCCAAAGGCCAGGCCCACGCCGAAGGCCGTGCCAATCAGGCTGAAGGCGCGCGCGCGGGCCGGGCCGTCGAATTCCTGCGCCAGTGCCGCCAGTCCGCTCGACAGGGCCATGGCGCAACCGAGGCCCTGGACGGCGCGCAGCACATCGAGCCACACAATGCCGGGTGCGGCTGACAGTGCCAGCGCGGCGGCGGAAAATACGCCCATGCCCAGCAAGAACACGCGCTTGCGGCCATAGCGGTCGGCCAGCGCGCCGGCCACCATCAGGCAGCCGCCAAAGCTGAGCATGAAGGCGTTCGTGATCCACGCCAGCGCCAGCGGCGTGCCGTGCAAGTCGGCGGCGATGGCGGGGATGGCGATGGCCGGCCCCGTAAAACTGAGCGGCATGCACAGGGCGGCCAGGCAGACGGCGGCCAGCACGAAGGCGCGCCGGGCCGGGGAGGCAGGCTTCATACGGTGATTTGTATCCATGGGAAACGATTCCAAAAAGAGGGAATCTGATGATAGTATGGACGTAATCCATGAAAAAGTGGCTGAAAATCCACTCATAACGGACAAATATTCCCTAATCGAGAAGGTATGGATAATCTGAACGGCATTGCCGCCTTCGTGCGCGCGGCGGAAACTTCCAGCTACGTGGCGGCCGGGCGCTTGCTCGGCGTGTCGGCCTCGGCGGTGGGCAAGAGCGTGGCACGGCTGGAAGAAAAGCTGGGCGTGCGCCTGCTCAACCGCAGCACGCGGCGCATCAGCCTGAGCAACGAGGGTGCGCTGTTTTATGAGCGCTGCCAGCGCATCCTGGCCGACCTCGGCGATGCCGAGGCGGAACTGTCGCACCTGGCCGAGGCGCCGCGCGGCAAGCTCAAGGTCAGCCTGCCCGTGATCGGCTACCGCATCATCCTGCCCTTGCTGGCGGACTTTACGCGCCAGTATCCCGAGATCGAGCTTGACCTCGATTTCAACGACCGCCTGGTCGACGTGGTGGCCGAAGGCGTCGACGTGGCCGTGCGCAGCGGCACCTTGACGGATTCGCGGCTGATGGCGCGCGAACTGGGGCCGTTCGCGTTTGCCATCGTGGGTTCTCCCGCGTATTTTTCCCGCCATGGCGTGCCGGCCACGCCGCGCGCGCTGGAAGGGCATGCCTGCGTGCGCTATAAATTCCCCACCACGGGCAAGTTGCAGGAATGGGCGCTGCAGCGTGCCGAGGGCGACAGCGGCGGCGAACTGCGTTTGCCGACCGCCTTGACCTGCAACAATATCGAAGCCTTGATCGGCGCCGCCACGCAGGGCGTGGGCCTCGCGTATTTGCCCGATTTTATCGTGCGCGACGCCATCGGACGGGGCGAACTGCAAGCCGTGCTGGGCGACTACCTGCTGTACGCGAGCAAGTTCTGGGTGCTGTGGCCATCGAGCCGCCATCTGTCACCGAAAATCCGCGTCTTTGTTGACCATCTGTGTACCCACCTGCATTTTTCGGTCCCACCTCGCGTCACCTGAGCGGTCTGGCAGCCGCCATGGCGGCCAGTTGAGGAATATTCCTACCCCAAAGAGATTTTTCCTAACATTGCGAAATATTTATTTGCTGCGATGCGTCACGCCACGCCGCGTGCCGTCAACTTATACCCTTTCTGAATACCCATCATGCGTTAATTAAATTGCCATAAGGAATTTAATTATGTTAATTTCATATCTGTTTCGGCAGTATTGCAATAGTTTCCTGTTGCTGGAACATGGCATGCATCAGCGTAGTCAGCGTGTAGTAACCAACAATTAGGGCGTGAGCCCGGTTCCATTCAGGGAGTGTGCATGAAGACAGCAAGCACGATGCCGCCACATCCGGCGCCAGCCGCGACACCTGCCCGCAAGACGGGCCTGCTGCTTGGTGGCGGTGCACCAAATTCCACCTTGATCGCGGGCGCGCTGGCCGCGTTTCTCGATGAAGGCATCGAATTCGATGTCATTTCCGCCTCCGGCGCGGGTGTGCTGATGGGTTTGCTTTACACGACACCGCACGAAGCCACGCCGCGCCAGGCCTTGCAAAGCTGGGCCGACACGGGTGTGGCCGACAGCATTTACAAGATGATCCCGATCAACTACAAGGTGTTCCAGAAGCCGGGCATGCAGGCGAGCACTTTCCGCGACGCCTTCCAGCCGCCGGCCAACAATCCTTTTTTTCAGGCCTTCCAGCAAACGTTTGCGGGCGTGCCCACTGCCTGGTCGGACTGGGGGAAATTGATGGTGTCGTCGCTGTCGCCATCGGACCTGTCGGCCAAAAGCCTGGGCCTGTGCGCGCATCTGCCCTTTCTGGAAAAAGCCGTGGATTTTTCGGGCGTGGCGCGCATGCGCCCCGATTTCTACATCAATGCCTATAACCTCAGCGAGCACCGCATGCAAATCTGGGGCAAGCATGAGATCGCACCGATCCACGTGCGCGCGGCCCTGTCGTTCCCCTTCCTGTATGCGCCCACCACCATCGATGGCGACGACTACATCGAAGGCGCAGCCCTCGACACGCTCAATTTCGAGGCGTTCATCGAAGGCAAGGGCGAACACGCTGACGCCGACACGCTGGTCATCCTCGACATCCTCGGCGACGAACGCCTGCTGCGCAAGCCGCGCAACCTGTACGACGCCTGGGTGCGCTCCATCATCACGCCGCTGGTGAAAATTTCCAAGAGCGAGCTGCGCCTGTTCGAGCTTGAGCACAACACGGATGCGCGCACGGGCCAGCCCAAGCGGCGTCTGTTGAAACTCGATCTGATGGGCGGCATCCCGGAGCAGCACTGGCCCGACACCCTGGACTGGTCCAGTTCGAACATGCAGCTGCTGTTCGACGTGGGCCACAAGGCGGGCCTGGCGTTTTGCCGCCAGCATGGCGACTTGCTGCGCCGCACGCCTGACGTTTCCCCGCTGGCCGCCTAAGCTCGCGCCGTTTGCAACCGGTCCCGGCCACCTGATCGGCAGCTACTCATCCCGCCTGGCCCTGCCAGGCTGCTTTTTTTGACTGTGAAACACCATGAATATCACCAAGCAATTAATTCTGACTCTTAGCATCGCCTTGCTGGCCCTGCTATTGCTGGGCGCCGGTGGCGCCATCCAGCTGCAGCGCGCCCAGGAGCGTTTTGACACCGTGCAAAACCGCATCATCCCCAGCATCCAGGGCTTGAATGCGGCCAAGGGTTTCCTGGCCGATTCGCGTCTGGCCGGCTACCGCTTGTCCGTGTTCTCGAACCTGGCCGACAAGACGGCGCTGGACAAGGCCGTGGCCAGCGCCAACACGAATTTCGACAAGGTCATCGCCACCTACCGCGCCGAGCGCCTGTACGACGCGACGGACAGCAAGATGCTCGACGCCGACCAGGCCGCCATGGAAGCGTACCGCCGCGCGCTGGTGCCATTCTTTGCCGCTGCCTACGCGGGCGACATGGATGGCGTACGCGCCACCTTGCTGGCCGGCACGCCGCTGGCCATCACGGCCGCTGCCGCGAAAAAGAGCATGGATGACCATATCGCCTACAACAACAAGCTGGTCGATGACGTGAAGGCCGAAAGCCTGGCCGCCTACGACACGGCGTTCAACACCATGCTGGCCGTGCTGGGCGCGGCCGTGCTGCTGACGGGCGCGCTGGCCTGGCATATCTACCGCACCATCAGCGGCGGTCTGGGCAATATCGAACACACCCTGGAGCGCGTCAGCGCCTCGCTGGACCTGTCCGCCGCCATGCCCGTCGAGCGCATGGATGAAGTGGGCCGTACGGCCACCGCCTTCAATAAATTCCTCGAACGCATCGTCGACGTGATCGCCACCGTGCGCACCTCGGCCGATACGGTCAGCGTGGCGGCCGCGCAGATTTCCGCCGGCAATGCGGACCTGTCCGTGCGCACCGAGCAGCAGGCGTCGTCGCTGGAAGAAACCGCCTCCAGCCTGGAAGAGCTGACCTCGGCCGTGCGCCAGAACACGGACAATGCGCGCCAGGCAAATACCCTGGCCGTGTCCGCCTCTGACGTGGCCCGCAAGGGCGGCGCCGTGGTGGCGCAAGTGGTGGGCACGATGGGCTCCATCAATGAGTCGGCGAAGAAGATCGCCGACATTATCGGCGTGATCGACGGCATTGCCTTCCAAACCAACATTCTGGCGCTGAATGCAGCTGTGGAAGCGGCGCGCGCGGGCGAGCAGGGCCGTGGCTTCGCCGTGGTCGCCACCGAGGTGCGCAACCTGGCGCAGCGCTCGGCGGCTGCCGCCAAGGAAATCAAGGGCTTGATCGAGGACTCCGTGGATAAAGTCAACACGGGCAGTGTGCTGGTCGACCAGGCCGGCGCGACCATGGAAGAAATCGTCGCCAGCATCCGTCGCGTGACGGACATCATGGGCGACATCGCCAACGCCAGCCACGAGCAGAGCGCCGGCATCGAGCAGGTGAACCAGGCCATTTCGCAAATGGACCAGGTGACCCAGCAAAACGCGGCCCTGGTGGAAGAGGCGGCGGCCGCAGCGTCTTCGTTGCAAGAGCGCGCCGTGGAACTGGTCGACGTGGTGGCCGTGTTCCGCCTGCGTGGCGATGCCCAGGCCAAATCGTTGAAAGTGGCGGGCGGCTTGCCGGCCCCGGTTTCAAGCGCCGCCAGCCGCCGCCTGGCGCTGCCAGGCCGCAGCGCCCGCGCTTGAACCTTGTGACAGCCCCGGTACGCCGGGGTTTTGGTGGTATCACTGTCCTATGCGGGAGCGTTGATGTCCTGCAGCTGTGGCGAGTGTCAGTAAAGTTGTTCGGGCTGGCCGGGCGGAAGAGAAGGTGGGAGGCGCCGTCCGGCTCGGTAGCAGCCAGGGTGCCAGCCTGACTTTCGGGCGCGTGAGTCCGTTTGCGCCCCATAGCTGCCGTTCGAGTTTCGATGGCCACGGTCTGCTAGGTAACGCTTACCGGCTGATGCCCACATGCAAGCTGACCGGATGCGTGGGAAGAGGCGTTTGCATAAAACCTGAAAAATCGGATCCAGCGCCTGTCAAGCTCAGCCGGCCGCTCGGCTTTCGTCACTGGGGACATGACTTTCTATCCGCGTGGAATCCAGTACACATCATTCAATGCGGTACAGGCTGTCAAAGCCGCCTACCTCCACTGACGTGCTGTCTGCCCCACCAAGCATCGGTAGACCCTGGCTCCATCCGGCTGCCAAGACCTGCACGTCACGCACAGGATCGGACGCCTTGGCCCTCTCGTTGCGGATGCGACAGGTTTCGGGATCTGTGGCGAACAACCCACGTGCGAAGACCCGGCCCTGTTCCGCCAGCCTTACGGTTTTGGGAGCACGAATTCTCGCAAACGCCTGGAAGATGTCTTCCAAGCCTCCACTTGCACCATCCAAGCACCGGGCCAAATGCCACGCATCCTCAAGCGCCTGGCAGGCTCCTTGCCCCGACGTCGGCAACGGCGCGTGCGCCGCATCTCCCACGAGCAGCACATTTGCCCGGCTCCACGTGTGCAACGGCTCCAGGTCGTGCACGGCGATCAGTCGGATGGCATCCGCCGGTGTCGCCTGGATGAGACGTGTGACAGGCTCAGGCCATTCCGCGAACAGGTCCTCAATTTCCTTACGCATATCCGCTGCAGGCGCCGCCGTCGGCAATGGCCGTGCCTGCGCCGCCGCCCAGTAGACCAGATCCGGCCGGACCGGCACGCAACCGAAGCGCTTGCCCGCCCCCCAGAAGTCTTGAATCGAAACATCGTTCACCAGCGCATGCGGCCCCTGCGCCACGCCAATCCAGTTCACAAAGCCTTGATAGATTGGTGTGTTGTCACCCGCGACAAACTTGCGCGCCACTGATTCCATGCGACCGTCGGCCCCAATGAGCAGATCCGGGCGGATGCTCGCGCCATTTTCGAAATGGGCCACGGCTCTGCCATTAGTATCAAGCTCAATAGCCACCGCCCGGCGCCCGAACTCCACCGGAATCCCTGCCCGTGCCGCATGATCCAGCAACACCTCCTGCAAGTGCCTGCGCAGCACCGTGTAGGTTGGGTATCCCATCGTCCGGTCCAGCAAACCAATATCGAGGCCCCCCAGTGCATTTCCCGCAGCATCCTGGCGACGCATTGTCAGCGGTCTACCGCCAATGGCCTCAATGTCTTGCAGCAGTCCCAGTTCTTCCAGCACAAAGCTGGCATTGGGCCAGAGCGTCACGCCAGCCCCCATGGTTGCCGGCCCTGCCCGGCGCTCATATACCCGGGGACTGTACCCTTGATTACTCAAGGCAAGCGCCACGCTCAACCCTGCAATGCCGCCGCCAAGTATTCCGATTTCCATGCTAAAGCTCTCCTATTCAATCCGTCCCGACGTGCCGCCGACGGCGATTCATCGGACGAGATGGCATATTAAATTCCGCCACTGTGGAGTACTAGTATGTAAAAATGGATAGCTTTCATACCTTAATCGGGATAATAATGCGCAATGCCCTCGACCTGAATACAGTCCGTGTCTACGTGGCGGTCGTCGATGAACAAAGCTTTGCCGGCGCGGCACGCCTGCTGACCCTGCCATCTTCTAACGTTAGCCGCCACGTCGCCTCGCTGGAACGCATGCTGGGCGTCCGCCTGCTGGAACGCAGCACCCGCCACCTGCGCATGACGGAAGCTGGCAGGCTACTCTACGAACGCGCAAAACCCTTGCTCGACGCCTTGCTCTCCACCGAGGAAGAGCTTGGCGCAGTACAGCGTGAGCTGCGTGGCCCCCTAAGGATGTGCATGCCAGGCGAAGCGCCAAGGCTGCTAGCTCCTATCCTGGCCGAATTCTGTAGCCTCCATCCAGGCATCGAGCTTGAATGCGATACTCGGATGACCGGGCTGGAGGTACTTCGAGAGGACGTCGATCTTTCAATCGTCTTCCACCGGGGCCATCAGGAGGACAGTACTTTCATCACCCGCGAACTCGCCACCCTGCCCAGCATCGTGGTTGCCGCCCCCACCTTGCTAGCCAAGACCGGCATGCCACGCTATGTGCGCGAACTGAAGTCTCTACCCTGCATCACCACCCTCAGTGCGCTGAAAGGTCAGCCCTGGCAGTTTCAGAACGCTGCGGGAGAAATCGTCAAGGTGCCGGTCCGCAGCCGTTACCGCGTCAACAGCGGAGAACTGGCAGTGGCAGGCGCACGGCAAGGCATCGGCTTCGCGATTGTGGCGGCCTATCCCTGCCAGGAAGATCTTGCTACGGGCCGATTGCAGGAGGTACCACTGGACCTGTGTCCCGCGCCCCTGAAATTACTGGGGGCATACAGCCATCGCCATTCCGTGACCGCGCGTGTGCGGGCGCTGCTGGATTTGATACAAGTGCGGTTGGCTGGGTCGGTTAACCCTCCCGTGGACCCCATAACTTGTGGAACGGTCTAGGATCGAGGTAGTGCACTGGACTCAAAGTGGAGTTCTTCGGAGCAGAAGCAGTCGCTCGGTATGACTTTCTCAATGTCAGCTTTTGGCCGGTTGCCGTCGCTGGCAGGTTACGCACCAATGCGGACTGCCATTCCCTGGCTGTAAATTGATGCGGCCCAGGAACGCGATTAGAAGACCACAAGCGTCCCATCAGGCAACAGACCACATGGCCAATTGCCTTCGTGATAAATCGTCAAAGCGTCAAGCCAAAAATTAGGTTGGGCATTCAAGACTTCCAAGGTAGCCATCCGCACACAATAGATTGCCGAGTCTTTGGCGGCTTGTGTGAAGTCGTTCGCCCCAGAGAAAATCGTCCTGTCGGGCACCACCCTCAATGATTTCAAGGCCAACTTGTAGGACTCCAAGACTGCTTGCTGGTACGCAGTTCCATTGTCCTTCAAGATGGTCCTGAGGTGCTCTCCATGGATCGGGTCGGGTTGATCGCGGGAGCTGGGCAGCCAGTCCATATCTGAAGCAATTTTTGCTAAGCTAGTGTCTAACTCCGCTGGGAAGCGTGGCCTGTCCCAGGCACTCAAATTCGGGAGCGCTATTTGGCCTTCGCTAGGTTGATAGCTACCTAGTGCGCTGAACCAAGGGGCGTTAACGACTGCATGTCTTATTCTGTCCATTAATCAACCAGCCTCTTAAGTCCAAGCATTTTCTACAAGGCCTGCTCCCGCAGCGATAGAGTCATGCTCTGCGCTTACGTGACAGGCCGATTTTGGCCGGTTGCCGCCGTAGGCGGGGGCCGCCCCTTGGCGGACGTAGCAGTCGAAGCGCGTTAAAACGGGACTAAAAGCCATCAAGCCTCGCCCTGTGTCATAGCTTGCCCGAAGCAGGAGTGCGTTTACGCTCTGGTAAGCTGTATCCTTTCCCCGTTCCATAAAACTCATCATGGACAACCGGCTTAAAACGGCATTTCCCACGAGCACTCGCTCCTTCTTAATATAGAGGTCCGCTTCTGGCCGGTTGCCATCATCGGCAGCTTCCGCCCCAAAGAGGAGGTTCGGCTTGTGAGCACTGGCGCGGAGGCTTACGACTCGACGTCGCATATACGGTCGCGCCCCCCGGACTTGGCCTGATAAAGACGGCGGTCTATTCTATCGAGAAAAACATGGGGGTCAACCAGGGCGCCGGGCAAGATAGTGCCGACGCCCATGCTGACAGTGACTAAGCGACCAACGCCGGAGCGTGCATGCTCGATTTCCTTGCGCGCCAGCAGCTTGCGACAGCGCTCGGCCACGTTGCGGGCTGCTCCCTCGTCCGTGGCTGGCAGCAGCAGCACAAACTCCTCGCCTCCCAGGCGGGCGCATAGGTCGCGCGAACGTGAAGCGCCCTCATCCATTGCCTGGGCTACACGACGCAAACAGTCGTCACCTTGCATGTGGCCATAATGATCGTTGTACTGTTTAAAATAATCTATGTCGATCACGATCAGCGACAGCGGTTCGCCAGTGGCGCGCGCCTTGGCCCATTCGATCGCGTACAGCGTGTCGAACATGCGGCGGTTTGCAACGCCTGTCAGGCTGTCGCGGTAGGTGAGCACTTCCAGCTCGCGCTGCAACTGGAGGATTTTGTCCTCGGCCTGCTTACGCTCGGTAATGTCAAACATGAAGCCAACCAGCGATTCGACGCTGCCGTCCTGGCGACGCACCACGTGCACGACGTCTCGGATCCAAACCTGTTCTCCGTCGGGCGTTAACGCCCGATAGTCGGCTTCGTGATCGAGGCCCATCTGCGACTGTGCGACACAAAAATCGACTGTCTTCTTGCGATCCTCTTCATGGATGCGTTCGGCCCAGTCGTTTACGGACAGCCAACTTGACTGTTTCCAACCGAGCAACTCCTCAATTTGGGGGCCAATGTAAGTGAAGCGCATAGTGGCCCAGTCGATTCGCCACGGAATTGCGCGGGTCGACTCCAGCAATGTTCGATAGACACCTGAATCGTCGCAGGCGACGGTGGAAGAATCGAGAGTAGGGATAGTCATCATGAATGAATGTGAGAAGGAAGGTATTGTGTACTGGATGTCCTGTATGGCCGGTTGACGTCGTTGGCAGGCCCGCCTGACTGTTTGCAACAGTCTCCAGCCACAGCTTATGAGTAGCTCAGCAGTGTCTAGTGAATTCGTGGCAATGTAAACATCCAGCAGCATCGTCACTGTCGACAATACCAGCAACTGTAGCAAAGCGGGAAACAAAGCTCGTGGTATCGGCTGCATGAACTTCCATTGCAAGCTCTTCGCCGGTAAGGCCAACGCTGATTTATTGCTCCCTACGCAAGAAAATAGCACCGATAACACCAAGGAAAAAAAATCCTGACATGAGCCGGTACAACTTCAGGTGCAAAGGTGCAAGCAAAGAAAATTAAGGAGAAAGAGAAATGCGGGAAATTTTCTGTCCCAGCTGAAGCTGCATTTCATATTCCATCATTTCATTATTGATTTTAGTTACTCAGGTTTCGCTTCAACGGCTGCTCCTGGCCGAACGCCGCCTTTAATCATAGGCCATTCGCTGCCCCACCTCGTATGCATTTTCATGGCAATAAAACAGGATAAGCGGCGTGTCGTTCGAATAGACCATCGCGTCGTCACGTGAAGGGACAAAAATATCCGACCAATTTTCGACCAGGTACACACTGCTGCATACGAAACAGTCGTCTTCTCCAAACACAACCACGACCTGCTGAATTCCCGGCACACGCGCACGTAACCAGCTGGTCGCGCTGACCACATCAGCGCCGAATGCGAGCCGCTCGATGGAGTCAACGGTGTTCACGTCCAGGCCGAGATGCGTCTTCGAGTCATGAAGGCCCACTAAATGATATGCGCGGCGAGCACCCTCGGCATTCAGCCAAACGATATCGGCTGAGTGGTGATTTAGCTCCTGAACCCTCCAATGTGTTGCGTTCATAGTCTCTCAAAATCCAAGGCGTTCATGGCCCGCATTTTTAGGGCAGCATCGTGCCCAGGTGTGACATACATGCCTGCTCACTTGCATACCGATTACACCTGGCTTAAAACAAGGCTGTCGCCATGACCAGATTCTGTCTGCGACAAGCATAAGCAGAATCTAATTACATTTATATGATAAAAAAACAGTGTATCCTACAATCCCGGCAGCTATGTTTTTGTCGATGCAAAGGAAAAGCCGCGGTGTTTGTTCCTGCTAGCGGAGTATCTTTTGATTGGCGCAATTATCATGGATATTCTGCATGATAAATGCTATGCCGCTGACTAAGTAATCCTCGGGAAATTAGTGTGAATCTATGACGAACAGAACCGGATGCTATGCAAGGCGCTCGCTGCGACGCAGTGCGAGCACTGCTAGCAGTGAGCAAGCCTCGTCGGCCACCTTGCAGAGCGCCGGTTATGGCAGTCAGAAATCACAATAATTTATTGGGGGTTACTTAATACCCAGGCACTGCGCGATGCCGGATAGCAGACGCAGTTACTTTTATCGCAATGATAGGGAGATCCCAAAATTGGCGCATATCGAAGAAAGCATCCACATTGCAGTTCCGCCCATGGTCATCGATCAAATCTGGAGCGAAGTCGACCGATGGCACTTGTGGGATCCGGATACAAAGCAAGCCCGGCTCAATGGGCCATTCGCAGCGGGAACACAGGGCAGGATAGTGCCGAACAAGGGGATGGGTATTCCGATGGTGGTTACCGAGCGCACCGCAGGCCGCTCGTTCACTGTCGAGGGCTACATCCCGCTGTTCCGTATCCACTTCGAGCACACGGTTGCCGCAGTAGATGGCGGAGCGGAAGTCGTTCACCGCGTGTGGTTCACTGGAGCGCTTGCTTTTCTGTTCGGACCAGGCGTTGCCAAACAAGTCCGGCACGGGTTACCCAAGACGATGCGCTCGCTCAAGGCCTATGCCGAGAAACGCCACGCGGCTCTCCATGACGGCGAGGTGGATGGGGCCAAGGCGACAATAGCCTGACAGATAGTTTCCCCTCGTCAATTCCTTGCAAAGCACTGCAGCAAATTAACGTGCCCTTCCTGTCATGATGGAATACAATTCCTGCGTGGCAGCCAGCTTGCCTGGCAAGGCCGGGCACGGCGTCACGCTTTGACCTTGGAAAGATGTTTGCTTATGACTCTGCAGTTCCCCCGGCCGAATGTACCTCTTGCGCCGCGCGTGCCCTCCATACTGTCCAAGCCATTCGGCTCCGTGTTTTCCTTGACCCTGTTCTGCCTGATTCCTGCCGCGTCCGCTCTGGCGGCCACGCCTGCCAGCAGCAGTGTCATGCTGGAAGAGCTGACCAGCACGGAGTTGCGCAGCCGTATCGACCACGGCGCTACCACCGTGCTGGTGCCGATCGGCGGCGTCGAGCAGAGCGGGCCGT
This sequence comes from Janthinobacterium tructae, assembly GCF_006517255.1. Lineage (NCBI taxonomy): Bacteria > Pseudomonadati > Pseudomonadota > Betaproteobacteria > Burkholderiales > Oxalobacteraceae > Janthinobacterium > Janthinobacterium tructae. Next base: position 128,142 of record NZ_CP041185.1, read on the forward strand.
ATATTGCGCTGGGCAAGCACAATGTGCGCGCCGCTCTGCTGGCGCGCCAGATTGCGCAAAAGCTGGGCAACACCATCGTCGCGCCCGTCGTGTCCTACGTGCCGGAAGGCGCGATTTCTCCGCCGGCCGGCCACATGCGCTTTGCCGGCACGATTTCGATACCGCCAGCCGCCTTCGAGGCCGTGCTGGAAGGCGCGGCCGCCAGCTTGCGCCAGCATGGTTTTCGCGACATCATTTTCCTTGGTGATCACGGTGGTTACCAGAAGAACGAGCAGAATGTGGCGAATAAGCTCAATCGGGCCTGGGGCAAAGCATCCGCTGCCAAAGATGCGCGCGCGTATGCCTTGCTCGACTACTATGACATCACGCAATCGCAATATATTGCCGAACTGCAAAAGCGCGGCCACAGCAGCGCCGAGATCGGCCTGCACGCGGGCTTGGCGGACGCGGCGCTGATGCTGGCGACGGACCCGTCGCTGGTGCGCAGCGAGGCCATGGCCCACGGGCCCAAGCCTGGTGTGGCGGACGGCGTGCGCGGCGACGCCACGCGTGCCACGGCTGAACTGGGCCAGATCGGCATCAAGCTGCAGGTGGACACGTCGGTGGCCGCCATCAAGCAATTGCTGCAACGTAACAAGTAAATTCTCCGCCGGCGGTGCTGAACTTCCGGCTTTTGCAACGAAACGACGCGAAATCACATGAAAAAATCTCAACGACGCACCATCGTCACCTTGTCCGCCCTGGCAGCCGCACTGGCCGGCCTGGGCGTGGCCAGCCAGGTCATCGGCGCCAGCACGCCGGTCCCCGCCGCCGCGCCGGCTGCCGCCTATTCGCCGCTGCCGGGCATGCCGCCGCTGGTGGACCCGAAAAACGTGTACGGCAGCATCGGCAGCAGCAATATGAGCCCCGTCGTCAAGGATCACTTGCGCCGCGTCTACGTGCCCAACCTGCGCTCGAACGATGTGTATGTGATCGACCAGGACAGCCTGAAAGTGGTCGACAAGTTCAAGGTCGGCAGCGGCCCGCAGCACGTGGTGCCGTCGTGGGACTTGCGCACCCTGTGGGTGGCGAACAATGCCGAACGCACGGACAAGGGCAGTCTGACGCCGGTCGACCCCTTGACGGGCAAGCCGGGCAAGGAAGTGCCCGTCGATGATCCCTACAATATGTATTTCACGCCGGATGGCAAGTCGGCCATTGTCGTGGCCGAAGCGCGCCACCGCCTCGATTTCCGCGATCCGAAGACCATGGCCGTACAGTATTCGATCGACACACCTCAGTGCGGCGGCATCAACCATGCGGACTTCTCGAATGACGGCCGCTACGCCATGTTCACCTGCGAGTTCGACGGCACCATCGCCAAGATCGACCTGGTGGGGCGCAAGGTCGACGGCTACCTGAAATTGCAGATGCCGGCCAAGCGCTTTGCCGAGTCCGGCCCCGTGGGCGGCCCCGCGAATGAAATCTGCAGCGTCAAGAAGGGCATGCCGCAAGACATACGCATCTCGCCGGACGGCAAGAAATTCTTTATCGCCGACATGGATGCCGACGGCGTGCACATCGTCGATGGCGCCACCCTGAAGGAAATCGGCTTCATCCAGACGGGCGTGGGCGCGCATGGCTTGTACCCGAGCCGTGACGGCAAGAAACTGTACGTGGCCAACCGCGGCACGCACCGCATCCACGGCAAGCGCAATGGCAAGGGCAGCGTCAGCGTGATCGATTTCGCCACCGAAAAAGTGGTGGCGAACTGGCCGATTCCCGGCGGCGGCAGCCCCGACATGGGCAATGTGAGCGCCGACGGCAAGTATCTGTGGCTGTCCGGCCGTTTCGACGATGTGGTGTATCGCATCGATACGAACAGTGGCGACGTGTCCAAGGTAAAAGTCGGCCAGGAACCGCACGGCCTGACCGTGTGGCCACAGCCGGGCCGCTATTCGCTCGGTCATACAGGCAACCTGCGCTAGGCAGGGGAAGCGCATGGAAATCAATTCGCTGGAGCAACTGCGCGCGCATTATCCGCCCGCGCAGGGGCGCTCGCTGAGCAAGCAGCTAGACCATCTCGACCCGCATTGCATCGCCTTTATCGGGCTGTCGCCGTTCGTCGTGCTGGCCACGGGCGGGACTGGCGGCCAGCTCGACGCCTCGCCGCGCGGCGGCGCGCCAGGTTTCGTGCACGTGCTCGATGCCCATACCTTGCTGCTGCCCGATGCCAAGGGCAATAACCGCCTCGACAGTTTCAGCAATATTGCCGAGACGGGCAGGGCGGGGCTGCTGTTCATGATCCCCGGCGTCGATGAAACCTTGCGCGTAAATGGCGAGGCCAGTCTCAGCGACGATCCAGCGCTGCTGGCGCACTTTGCCGCCGAGCGCAACCCGCCACGCCTGGTCATGCGCCTGCGCGTGGCCGAGGCTTATTTGCACTGCGCCAAGGCCCTCATGCGTGCGCGCCTGTGGGACAGCACGGCGCAAGTCGAACGCTGCGTCTTGCCGACGATGGGCCAGATGATCGCGGAGCAGACGGGTGGCGGCGGGCCGCAGGAAACGCAGGCGCAGATGGTCGCCCGCTACGCGCCGGATCTGTAGTTTTGCTTGCCTAAAAGGCAATATTGGCGCATACTGCGCTTCCCGTCCCCTTACCTGCGAGGAGCACCATCATGATTCTTGATCACATCGGTTTGAATGTCAGCGATGCCCAGGCCAGCAAGGCCTTCTTTTCGGCCGCCCTGGCGCCCCTGGGCGTGTCGGTGGTGATGGAAGAGCAGGGCTGGGTTGGCCTGGGCAAGGATGGCAAGCCCGATTTCTGGTTCGGCGTGGGCGGCACGCCGCATGCCGGCATGCATCTCGCCTTCGCGGCGGACAACCGCGCCCAGGTGGACGCGTTTTACCAGGCTGCACTGGCAGCGGGCGGCAAGGATAACGGCGCCCCCGGCATCCGCGCCATGTATCATCCGAATTATTACGGCGCCTTCGTGCTGGGGCCGGACGGTCACAATGTCGAAGCCGTCTGCCACCATCCCGAACCCTGACAACGTTCATTACCAGAAGAGAGCAGCATGAAGCAAAGCGCCACCCTGTTTGCCGACGATGCGGGCCGCTATGCCTACGTGAAAGCGGGATTTTCCTGGCCGGCCCTGTTGCTGGGCTCGTTCTGGGCCGTGGCCAAGCGCCGCTGGTGGCTATTGCTGCTCATGCTGGCGATGGATGTCTGCCTGTGGTTTGGCAGTCATCTGGCCACCGAACTGCACATCGGTCCGATGATGCTGCTGATGGCCGCCGCGGAGCTCAGTTACCTGCTGGCACGTGGCTGGTATGGCAACCGCTGGCTGGAAGCTTCGCTGCGCAGCCATGGCTACAAGCCCGTCGTGCCGGGCACCGGCGCCGCGCGTTGAGCGTGCCTGGCACAGATTTTCCTTCCTGTCACTGACGTTTGCCAAGGGCAAGCTGTCCAGCCAAAACTTTCTGCGCAGCTTAGCGCACCTTTGATCCAGATCATGCCTCACCTGCGGTGCTCACGTAGCCTTGGGACTCGCGTTGCAAAGCATCTTCCCACCAATCGGATATGTTTTTTCGCGTTTCGTGGCGTAGCCCGGTCGTCTGCTGCACCGTTCGACAACCGGTGGTGTCGCCTTGTATTTACCCAACCGCTATTTAATGAGGAACTCCATGTATCCATATTCCCGTAGTGTTACCCCAGCCGTCAAAAACCACCTGGAAGCGCAACTGGCTTTTTTCAATGGTCTGTCGAAGTCCATGTTCCAGTCGGTGCAGCACTTCAGTGACCTGAATATGCAGCTGGCGCAAGGCTTGCTGGAAGAAACCACTGTCACCAGCCAGAACCTGCTGACGGTCGAGCGCGCTGAAGATGTGTTCCAGGTCGCTGCCGCAGCGGGCCAGCCAGCCGCCGAGCAATTGCGCAAGTATCAGCAACAGCTGTCGCGTCTGGCCGCCGATACGCAGGTCGAACTGGCCAACGTGGCCGAGCAGCATGTGAATGAAACGAGCCGTACGGCCAAGGCGCTGGCCGAAGAAGTGGCCCGCACGGCTTCGGAAGAAACGCAGAAAAACGTGCGCAAGCAGCAGGAAGCCATGCAGCGCGTCGCCGAACCATTCCAGGCTTACCATCAAAATGGTAGCAACCGCGACCAGCAGCGCGGTGCGCACAGCCGTGACGGCCAAAGCCTGCAAAGCGCCAGTCAGCAGGGTAGCCAGCAGTCGGCCGGCAGCGAAAGCTCCGCCAGCGGCAGCGCATCGCAAGCGGGCTCCGCACAAAGCAAAACCAGCAGCGCCAGCCGTAAAGAGTAAGCGGACTGCTGCCGGTAGCTGAATGGCAGCTGAATCCGCATCGCGAGGGCCGAGCCTTGGGATGTTCTTAGCTGGCGCAGCATCGTGCGTAGTGGTCCGGGCAGAGCGCCCGTCCTTCAGGGGGCGGGCGTTTTGTCGTGGGCGCGCGCGACGGCAGCCTGCGTGGTGGTGCTTTGCGCCGTTGCAGGACGTGGCGGCGTGGCGGGAATTTCCCGCCCATCCGTGCCCGCGCCCATGTGACGTGTCAGCATGGTATCGACCTTGCTGTTGGCGTCGATAAAGGCGCTCACGGCGCCCAGCGTGGGGGCCAGCATGCGCAGGGGGCTGGCCAGCGAGGCGACCAGGGTGGTATGGCTGACCTTGTCGAAGTACGTTTCCGTCACGGGCCGCTGCAGTGCCCGCAAGGCGGTGGCCAGGCCGCCCGTATTGCGTTGTGGATTGACCAGCTTGTCCCGTCCGGGCAAGGGGGCGATCAGCAGGGCGGGCGGGGCCTCGGCCGTCACGTGATGGATGGGCTGCGAAGCGGCGGGCGTGTCCGGGTAAAAGAAGACGGGCCGGGTGGTGGTATTTTCGATCGGCAAGAAATCGTAGGGACCGGCCAAGCCTATCCAGCCGCGCAAGTCGTGCGGGTGCATGCGGTGGCGCGCCAGCAGGCTGGCGTCGAGCGCCAGCATCGCCGCATTGTAGGCGCCCGCGCTATGGCCCATCACGAACAAACGGGCGGGGTCGCCGCCATGGCGGCTCGATTCCATCGCGGCCCAGGCCACGGCGCGGGCGGCATCCTGCAAAATCTCCGGGTAGTGCACCTCCGGATATAGCCGGTAGTCGGCGATCACGGCCAGGTAGCCACGCGCGGCAAGCGCGTGGCCAACGAAGGCATAGTCGGCGCGCTCGCCCGCTGTCCAGTTGCCGCCGTAAAAGAACACCACCACGGGCACGGGCCCCGTGCGGGTCTTGGGGGCATACACATCGAGTTTTTGCCGCAGCAGGGGGCCGTAGGCCAGGCCCCGCGTCACCTGTGAGGCACTGCCGGACGACAAGGCATTGATGACGCTCAAGGGTGAGCAAGCTGCCAGGCCGGCAGCGAGCGGGATGGTCGCCAGCAAACCGAGCAAAGTGGTGCGCAGGGTCGTCATGCCAGCTCCTGATGGTGATGGTTCATGCTTGTAGTGTAGGCCAGGCAGGGCAGGGCGCACATGGGGAAGTTGCAGTCTGGCATAGATAAATGTTGCATGCGTCTATCAATCCTGTAACAGCCATTTGCGCGCCGTGGCGATGACGGCGTCCGACAGGGTGCGTGTGAGCGGCGTCTGGATATCCCAGGCATGCCAGGTCAGGGGCACGTCGAGCGCCTGCCCGGCCGCCACGTCGACCAACCGGCCAGTGGCCAGCGCCGTTTCCGCCTGCAGCAAAGGCACCATGCCATAAGCATAGCCCGCTTCGATGAAGCGCACGAAGTCGCGCGCCGAACCGAGCACATGGTGCGGATAGCGGCCCGTGTAGCCGAGGCGGTGCTGCAGATAGCGCTCGTGCAGCGCATCCTTGCTGCCAAACGTGATGGCGGGCGCCTGGCTGACGGCCTCCACCGTAAAACCATGGGGAAACCATCGCTGCGCGAACGCGGGCGATGCCACGCACAGGTAGCGCATGCCGCCCAGCGGCGTGGCCGTGGTGCCGGCCACCAGGTCGTTGGCGCTGCTGACGCAGGCAAACACGCGCCCTTCGCGCAGCTGGCTCAGGGTGTGGTCCTGGTCGTCGAGGCGGATATCGAGCAGGCAGGACGGTGGCGAGAGTAGCGGCCCCAGCGCTTCCGGGATCCAGGTGGCGGCGCTGTCGGCGTTGACGGCGATGGCCAGCTCCGGCAATTGCGTGGTGGGACCGGGCTGGGCGTCGAGCGCCGCTTCGAGCAGCTTGACTTGCCGGTAATGGGCGATCAGGCGCTGGCCCGCTTCCGTAGGCAGGGGCGGGTGGCTGCGGATGATCAACAAAGTGCCTTCCAGGTTTTCCAGCGTGCGGATGCGCTGCGACACGGCCGGCTGGCTGATCGCCAGTGCCTGCGCAGCCTTTTCAAAGCTGCCCAGGCCGATCACGGCGTCGAGGGCGGCCAATCCACGGTAATCGACGACACGCATAAGATTCTCTTATATATGGTTAGAATCATTCATTATACTTATATTTACTTTTTCTTTACACTGTTGAAATAGGGTAACAACTCCACTCTCCCGCGCGGTCCTCCTGGTTCCGCACCACCCTCCACCTACCTCTGATGACTTTGCCGTTGCCGGCAGAGCGTGGGCGGCCGTGCGCGTGATGGAAAGCAATAGAAAGGAATCGATATGGACAGCGCAATTTTCTTGAAAGGCATGGGGCTCGGAGCGAGCCTGATCGTGGCCATCGGCACGCAGAACGCATTCTTGCTCAAGCAGGGGCTGAAGCGCCATTACGTGCTCACCTGCATACTTGTCTGTTTGCTGTGCGACGCCATCCTGATCACGGCCGGCGTGGCCGGCATGGGCACTTTCATTGCCGATAATCCTAATTTCTTGCTGTGGGCCAAGGCCGGTGGCGCGACCTTCCTCATCGCGTATGGCTTGCGCGCGGCCAAGTCGGCCTGGCGTCCAACGGCCATGACGGTATCGGCGGCCAAGTCGCCCGAAGGCTACTGGGCCGTGATCGGCGCGGCGCTGGCGTTCAGCCTGCTGAACCCGCACGCCTTCCTCGATACGGTGATTTTGCTCGGTTCGATCGGCGGCCAGCATGAAGGCGTGGGACGCTTCTACTTCGCCGGTGGCGCCATCATGGCTTCGGCCCTGTGGTTCTTCCTGCTGGGCTTTGGCGCCCGCTACCTGGCGCCCGTGTTTGCCAAGCCCATGGCCTGGCGCGTGCTCGACGGCATCATTGCCGTCGTCATGTGGGCCATCGCCGCCTCGCTGTTCCTGTAAAGCATCAGTTGTAAAGCATCAACGGGTCAGAAAGGCCAGCACGCGGCTGGCCAGCTTGCCATACGGCGGCCACAGCAGTGTCAAAGCGCTGTAGCGCGCCTGGTAAAACACGGGCCGCAGCTTGCTGAAGGTGTGAAAACCTTCGACGCCATGGTAGTGGCCCATGCCGGACTCGCCCACGCCGCCGAACGGCAGATCGTGTTGGCCCACGTGGAACAGCGCGTCGTTGACGGACACGCCGCCCGACATCACCGTATCGATCAGAAGCTGCACAGTCTGCTTATTGTTGCTGAACGGATAGATGGCCAGCGGGCGCGGCCCCGCATTGATGCTGCCGATCACGCTTTCCAGTTTCGTGTAGCCACGCAGGGGCAGGATGGGGCCGAAGATTTCCCGCGTCAGCAGCAGGCTGTCTGCGGGGGCGTCGAGCACGATGTGCGGCGCGATCTTGCGCGTGGCCCGGTCGTATGCAGGCCCCGGCAGCAGGGGAATGACTTGTGCGCCCCGTTCCCGCACTTCGTCGAGCGCCTGCAGCAGGCGCTCAAAGGCGGCTTCGTCGATGATGGAAGTGTAATCGGGCGTGTCGAGCCGCGGGTAGCGCGTGGGCATGATCTGGCGCGCATGCTCGACGAAGGCGGCGATGCTGGCCTCGGGTAGCCAGGCGTGGTCGACGCTGGTGCAGATCTGCCCCGCGTTGAGGTATTTGACAAACAAAATGCGTTCGGCTGCCGTGCGCACATCGAAATCGGCGCAGACGATGGCCGGCGCCTTGCCGCCCAGCTCCAGGGTGACGGGACACAGATTGCGCGCGGCCGCCGCCATCACGGCGCGGCCCGTCTGGCCGGAACCCGTAAACAGCAGGTGGTCGAACGGCAGTTGTGAAAAAGCGATGCCCACGCCGCCCGCCTCGTCGAAAAACTGCAATTTTTCCGGCGGAAAATAGGCGGGCATCTTCTCGATCAAGAGCTGCGCCAGGTGGCGCGAATTCTCGCTCATCTTGACCATGGCGCGGTTGCCGGCGGCGAAGATGTAGGTCAAAGGCACCAGGCTCAGGTTCACGGGGAAATTCCACGGCGCGATGACGCCCACCACGCCCAGCGGCTGGGGCAGCACGCGGTTGCGGGCACCGGGGAAAGTGCGCCAGTCCACGCTGCGGCGCTGCGGTTTCATCCATTTTTTCAAGTGCTTCAAGACATGGGCTATGCCGTCGATGGCGGGAAAGATCTCCGCCAGCAAGGTTTCGTGCCGGGAGCGGTTGCCATAATCGGTGCTGATCGCCTCGCATAGTGCATCTTTATGGTCGCGGATAAAGCGCTGCAGGGTTTGCAGGTCGCGTTTGCGCTCGGCAAGCGTGGGCATGGGGTGAGCCAGGCAGGCGGCACGCTGCACGGCCAGGGCGGCAGCCAGCTCGGCGTTCTTCAGCTCCATGTTGTTTGCGACATCAGGCATGTTTCTCCTTGGCTGGCTGGGCAATACGCGCGCCGTTCCAGCGCACTATAGCGGACTATGCAGACAAGCGCCGCCGCACGATACGCCGTAAAATGTCCGGCAACTGTACGCTACCCTTTCCAGGAATGCCATGACCCCGACCACGCCAGACTCCCTGCACATCGTGTGCCCCCATTGCGACGCCGTCAACCGGCTGCCGGCCGCGCGCCTGATTGAACAGCCCACTTGCGGCAAGTGCCAGAAGGATTTGTTTACGGGCCAGCCTGTGGACCTGGCCAGCGCCCGTTTCCTCAAGCATATCGAACGCAGCGACATTCCCGTGCTGGTGGACTTCTGGGCACCCTGGTGCGGTCCGTGCCGCAGCATGGCGCCATTCTATGTGCAAGCGGCCAGGACGCTGGAGCCGGCGTTCCGCGTCGTCAAGGTCAATACGGAAGCGTCGCCGGACCTGGGCAGCCGTTTCAATATCCGCAGCATTCCCACCCTGGCCCTGTTTCGCAAGGGCGTGGAAGTGGCGCGCCAGCCGGGCGCCATCGATGCGCAGGCCATCATCGCGTGGGCCAGGGATAAAGCCCGTCTTTAAGGCCAGGGGAAAACCTTCACGGTTTTTCATTTGACATGTAGTATGGCGCCATATTATATTGCGCCATATGATAAAACTCGAACAGAAATACACGGCCCTGCTGGGTGACGTGCAGCGCCGCGCCAGCGGTCTCGACATGACACAGTCCACGGCGCGCCTGCGCCTGTGCTTTGAAGTGCTGGGCCTGGCGTCCGCCATCGATGGCGATTGCGCCACGCGCCTGGGCCGGCATGGCTTGTCGGAAGGGAAATTTGTGCTGCTGTCCCTGCTGCGCGACGTGCCTGACGGACTCTCGCCGCACGCGCTGGCCGAGCGGGCAGGCGTGACGCGCGGCACCATCACGGGCTTGCTCGACGGCCTGGAACGCGACGGTTTCCTGGCGCGCCACGCGGACCAGGTTGACCGGCGCAAGCTGCTGGTGCGCCTGAGCGCCAAGGGAGAAGCTGCCGCCGCCACCCTGGTCGATGAACATGCGCAATGGATCGCCAGCCTGTTTGCCGATTTCACGCCGGACGAGATGCAATTATTGAGTGGACTTCTGGAAAAAGCCTGGCGCAAGACGGATAAAGGTGAAATGCAGGGTGCACCATGAGCCGTGGCGTCGCCGACATCACTCCCGCGCGCCTGGCCCTGTTGAATGGGGGCAGCGTGGCCAGCGCCACCCTGACGGAGGGGCTGGCCGTCGATTTCGCCCAGCTGCTGGCCGCAGCCGTACCCGACATCGGTGCCGTCCGCCTGGAGCGGATGCGCGCGCAGGCTGCCGCGGGCATCACCAAACGCATGGTGCTGGAGGCGCAATTGCTGCTGGAGGCCGACGCCGACCTGGCTGTGCTGCAAGCGCACCCATCCGACACGGTACGGGGCTGGGCCTGCTTTGTCATCGCCGCCCAGGCTGGCTGGACCTTGGCGCAACAACTGGCCGCCATGCGGCCGCTGGCCGACGATGGCCACTTTGGCGTGCGCGAATGGGCCTGGCTGGCGCTGCGTCCCCATCTGGCCGAGCATCTGCCTGACGCCATCGCGCTGCTGGCGCCGTGGACGGCGGACCCGTCGGAAAGAGTGCGCCGCTTTGCCTGCGAAGCGCTGCGTCCGCGCGGCGTATGGTGCGCGCATATCGCCCAATTAAAGGAACAGCCGCAGCTGGCCTTGCCCCTGTTGCAGCCCCTGCGCGCCGACCCGGCCGTCTACGTGCAGGATTCCGTGGCCAACTGGCTCAACGATGCGGCCAAGCGCCAGCCAGACTGGGTACGCAGCCTGTGCGCGCAATGGCTGCTGGAAAGCCCCGTTGCCGCCACGGCACGCATCTGCAAGCGCGCCCAGCGCTCGCTGGCCTGATCATTCATCACCGAAGGAGAAACCATGCATTACCTGTTAGAACTATATAGCCCGAAACCCGCCTGGCTGGCCCTCGATGGCACCGCGCGCCAGGCGTATTTCGCCACGGTGGGCGCCGGCATGGCCGCCTTGTCCGGCAGCGGCGCCGAAGCGCTGGCCATGGGCGCCGTCGATGGCGGCAAGCTGCACGCGGCTGCCCAGCAATTCTATGCCGTCTGGCGCTTCCCGGACGAGGCGGCACTGGATGCCTTGCTGGCCGGCATCGCCGCCACGGGCTGGCACGATTATTTTGACACCGTCAATGCGGCCGGTCCGGCCGTGGATTTTTCCGCCCACCTGGCGCAGCTGGCCGCCTAGCGTCCGACGTTTCCCCAGCCGCTGCGGTACAGTTGGCATTTTCATCCGACCACCGACGTTGATGCCCATCAAACCGTTTTTCACCGTGTTGCTTGCGCTGGCGCCCATGCTGGCGTCGGCAAGCCCTGCCACCCCGCAAGCCCTCGTTGCCGCCGCCCGCAAGCAGGTGGGCGTGACGGTGCAGTACGATCCGCGCTACGAACGCCTGGCCTATCCGGGTGGCGACGTGCCGCTCGAGCGGGGCGTGTGCACGGATGTGGTCGTTCGGGCTTACCGCCAGCTGGGGCAGGACTTGCAGGTGCTGGTGCACGAAGACATGCGCAAGGCATGGCAGGTGTACCAGCAGCAGGGACGCTGGCAGATGAAGGGGCCGGACCGCAATATCGACCACCGCCGCGTGCCGAACCTGGGCACGTACTTTGCCCGCCACGGCACCAGCCTGCCTCCAGCCAAGGAAGCGAACGCTTACCGCGCGGGCGACATCGTCACCTGGCGCCTGCCGCGCAACCTCACGCATATCGGCATCGTCAGCGACAAGCAGTCGTGGAGCGGCGTGCCGCTGATCATCCACAACATCGGCGAGGGCGCGCGTGAGGAAAATATTTTATTCAGCTATCCGATCACGGGGCACTATCGCTGGCAACCCGGTTGGCAACCCCGCTGAGGGGCAGGGGAGCGATCTCTTGCAGGATCGCCAGCACGATGGCCAGCGCCGTGTCGATATCGAGCTTGTCGATGGCGCCATAGCCAAGGAACAGGCCTTCGTGGCGGGCTGGGCCATGGTAAAAGCTGGCCAGCGCATACAGGCTGACGTCGGCCAGGCGCGCACGGCGCAGCAATTCGGCGATATCGAGCGGCGCCTGCGCCAGCGCCGCCACGTGGAAGCCGGCGCTGGCCGGCACCAGGCGGAACCACGGCGCCAACGGGCCGTTGAACCAGTGCTGCAGCCGTTCGCGCCGCCCCGCATAGATGTCGTGGCAGCGGCGGATGTGGCGCAGCAAATGGCCGTCGTCGATGAACTTGGCCAGCGCATGCTGGCCCAGGCTGGCCGTATGGCAATCGCTCAGGTATTTCACCGTCTGCATGGCGGCTACGAGGGCTTGCGGCAGCACCACATAGCCGAGGCGCAATTCCGGCAGCATGATCTTGGAAAAGCTGGCCACGTGCGCCACGACGCCATAGCGGTCCATGCTTTGCAGCGCATCCTCGGGCCGGCCTTCATAGCGGAAGGCGCTGTCATAATCGTCCTCGATGATGATGGCTCCCAACTGCCGGGCACGCTCCAGCAAGGCGTGGCGGCGCGCCATGCTCATCGGCATGCCGAGCGGGAATTGATGCGCGGGCGTGACGTAGATCAAGCGCGTGCCGTCGGGGATCTGCGCGACGATGAGACCGTCCTCGTCCACGTCGATGCCCACTACGCGCGCGCCCTGGCTGGCGAATACGGCGCGCGCTACCGGGTAGCCGGGTTCTTCCACGGCAACCGTGTCGCCCGCTTCCAGCAGGGTCAGCGCGAGCAGATGCAAGGCTTGCTGCGCGCCGCTGGTGACAAGCACTTGTTCCTCGGTGCAATGGATGCCGCGGCTGAAGGCGGCATGGCCGGCGATCGCGGCGCGCAAGGCGGGCAAGCCTTCCACAGGGCCATAACGGCCGCGCGCCTGGCCACCCTGGCGCAGCGCATGCAGCATGCAGGCGCGCCATTCATCCTGCGGGAAGTGTGCGGGCGTGGCGCGTCCGCCGATGAAGGCGTAGCGCGCGGGCGTTTCCTGGCTGGCGCGGCGCAAAGGCGTGGGCGTCGCTTCCCAGCGGGCGATGCGCTGCGCGCTGGCCAGCGGCGTGCTGGCATGGCGGCGCTGCGGCGAGGCGTGCGGCGTCTGCACGAAGCTGCCCACGCCCACTTTGCCGACCAGCAGTTTTTCATAGCCGAGCTTGTCATACACGTCGGACACCGTCTTGCGCGACAGGCCCAGCTGGCTGGCCAGCAGGCGCGTGGGCGGCAATTGCTGCCCGTCCGTCAGGCGGCCCGAGCGGATGGCTGCGCTGAGCTGGCGGTACAGCTGGCCGCCCAGGTCGCGCGTGCCGTCGATCAGGATATGTAATTCCATGGGGTTTCTGCTGGTGGTCTGCTGCTTTTCGGGGGGATTGGCCTGCCGCGCGTTCTTCTTGCGCTTCTACAATGGAGCATCTCTCATCATCAAGGAATGCATCATGACACAGCAACGACTCGATTTTACACAAGCTTCGCCCGACGCCGTCAAGGCCATGTACGCGCTGGAAGCGGCGATTGCCAAGCTGGGGGTGGAACACTCGCTGCTCGAGCTGATCCGCTTGCGGGCCTCGCAAATCAATGGCTGCGCTTTTTGCGTGGACATGCACACAAGCGACGCGCGCAAGGCGGGCGAAACGGAGCGCCGCCTGTATGCCGTGTCCGTCTGGCGCGAAACGCCATTTTTTACGGCGCGCGAGCGGGCCGTGCTGGCCTGGACGGAAGCGCTGACCCTGCTGCCGCAAAGCCAGGCGCCCGATGACGTGTATGCGGCGCTGGCGCAGCAATTGACGCCGGCGGAAATGGTCAACGTCACCCTGGCCATCGGCTCCATCAATACCTGGAACCGCCTGGCCGTGGGTTTCCGCAAGATGCCCGAATAAATCCTGTGTTCGTTCGCGAACAGACGTCTGGCTGGTCCCTGCGTACGCTGGCAGGACGATTGATCAGCTAGGGAGCAGCCATGCAAGTACATATCGGGGAAGGCGCCGACAAGACGCCGCAGCAAGAGGAAGAAGCGCGCCGCGAATTCATCGCCGAATTGTGGCGGCGCTTTGAAACCTTGCAGGAATGGGCCGTCAGCCACTGGCCCGACCAGCAACATCCCTTGAGTTCCGCCGACTTCGTCGAGGCGCGCAAGGAAATATTGAGCTTGCGTTCACCGGCGGGGTCCTTGAACCAGCCGGCGATGCGCGATGCGGCCGAGCCGGCCCCTGAGCAGGGCGGGGCGCAGTATGTCGATGTGACGCCAGCGCCGTGGCCGTAAGCTTGGCCGTAGGTCGGATTAGGACCGAAGGGCCGTAATCCGACAACATGGTTGGCAGGTGCAGTCGGATTACGCGCTTGCGCGCTAATCCGACCTACGCTTCAGCTTTACCCTGCGCAAACACCCAGCAAACCAAACTCACCAGCAGTCCCGCCATCACGCCATACGCCAGGTTCAGCGCGCTGTCGAACAGCAGCGGCGCCACCAGGCCCGAGACCAGCGCGAACAGCAGCATCTGGATGAACGATTGCATCGACGAGGCCAGGCCGCTGTTGTTGGGGAAGTGGTTCAAGGCCATCAGGGTCATCGGCGGCATGGCGATCGACAGGGCGAACGAGTAGAAGAACAGCGGCAGCACGGCCCATGGCACTTCGGCGGCAAAGAAGTAGTTGTAGCCGATGTTGGCCAGCGCGGCGACGAGCATCAATATGAAGCCGGCCCAGATCATCTGGCGCTGGCTATAGCGGTGGGCGATTTTCGCCGACAGGGCCGAACCGAACACCATGCCGCTAATTAAGGGAATGAACAGCCAGGCGAATGCCGTTTCCGGCAAATGCAGGATGTTGATGATGAAGTAGGCGGCCGAGCCGATGTACAGGGCGAAGCCGCCGAAGGCGGCGCCGATGGCCGTCGACAGCAGCAGGAACTGGCGGTGGCACAGCACTTTCCAGTAATTGACGGCGATGTCGCCCAGGTGGAAGGCGTGGCGCTGTTCCTTCGGCAGGCTTTCCGGCAGTGCGCGCCAGACGACGATGAACATCAGCACGCCGAAGGCCGTGAGGAACCAGAAGATCGCCCGCCAGCCCAGGCCCACCTGCAGCCAGCCGCCCAGCACGGGCGCGATGGCCGGCGCCAGCGCGAACACCATCATGATGTGCGAAAGGATTTTTTGCGCGGCGGCGCCCGAATAGCGGTCTTGCACGATGGCGCGGCCGATCACGGAACCGGCGCCCGCCGCCAGCCCCTGCAGCACGCGCCAGGCCAGCAGCCAGCCCAGCGACGGCGCCAGCGCGGCGCCCACGGAGGCGATCACATACAGCACCAGCGAGACGAGAATCACGGGACGGCGGCCGAACGAATCGGACAGGGTGCCGTAAAACAGCATCATGAAGGCAAACGTGAACAGGAAAAAGCTCAGGGTCTGCTGCACCAGCAGTGGGCTGGCATTGAAATCTTGCACGATGGCGGGGAAAGACGGCAGATAGGTGTCAATTGCAAGCGGTCCGACCATCGCCAGGCCCGCCAAAATCCAGGTTAATAATTTAGTCATGTTGAAGAGTGTTTTTGTTAGTCCGTCATTTTACGCTAGCGGCGGGAATCGGGTCCGGTGCCGCCGCGGTTTGCCATCCATATGCGTTTTCCGCATATCAAAGCTCACAATCCTTCGTTGGCTTTGCCTGTCTGCGCCGTTAAGCTGGGGCGACCCGGCCTGTTTGCCTTTTTTTGGAAGTGATACGCCATGCACAGCATTTATCCCGCAGCGCCCGCCGACGACACGGCCCAGTGGAACCTGGGGCCCGTGATCCAGGCCTTGCGCACCTCGCGCGAAGACAAGCACAAGATCCGCCATAACGGCAGGGTGCGCGAACTGCCGTCGCGCGAAGCGCTCACCACCATCGTCAACGGCCTGTCGGCAGCGCTGTTCCCCACGCATTACGGGCGGCCCAACCTGACCGATGAAAGCATCGACTATTTTGTCGGCGACACGCTCAACACCACCCTGAACCGCCTCAGTGAACAGGTGCGGCGCGGCCTGCTGTTCTCGGCTCCGGCTCACGCCGTGCCGGCCGGCGATGAGGGTGATGGCGCCAGCGACGATGCGGCCCTGGCGCAGCAGGCGCGCGAGATCACGCGCGCGTTTGCCGCCAGCCTGCCCGATATCCGCGCCTTGCTGGTGTCGGACGTGCAGGCCGCCTACGCTGGCGACCCGGCCGCCACCTCGGTGGCTGAAATCATGCTGTGCTATCCGGGCACCATCGCCATTTTGTATCACCGCCTCGCGCACCGGCTGCACGCGCTGGGCGCGCCGTTTCTGGCGCGTCTGATCGCCGACATCGCGCACACGCTGACGGGCATCGATATCCACCCGGGCGCGCACATCGGCGCCTCCTTCTTCATCGACCACGGCACGGGCGTGGTGATCGGCGAGACGGCCATCATCGGCCAGCGCGTGCGCCTGTATCAGGCCGTCACTCTGGGCGCCAAGCGTTTTCCGGCCGATGCAAGCGGCGCGCTGATCAAGGGCACGCCGCGCCATCCCATCGTCGAGGACGACGTGGTTATCTACGCGGGCGCGACCGTGCTGGGGCGCATCACCATCGGCGCGGGATCGACCATCGGGGGGAATGTGTGGCTGACGCAGAGCGTGCCGCCAAATAGCAATGTATCGCAGGCGCAGATGCGCAACGATTGAAGAGTGGCCGAGAAAACGTCCATGGCGGCGTTGCAGCGCCATGCCCTGAACGTTTTTCGGGCACTCTTCACATGCGGGAGTGCGAGTTTTACTTCACCGTCAGCGCTTCATAGCGCGCCACTGGCACGCCATCCTTCAGCAGCAGCAATTCCTGGTCGGCGTAGCGGTAGCCATTGACTTCGCCCAGGGTGGTCAGGAGCAGGCGTTCGAGGTCCATGTCCTGCGGCTGGCACATCATCATGGTGCCGGCCATCTGTCCAAAGTTCAAGGTGCTGATGCCATCGCTGGTGTAGCCGCCCATCATCTGGTTGCAGCCGCTGTGGCCACTGGCGCGGCCTTCGGCAAGCTGCAGCGTCACTTCGCGCTGTTCAGGCGCCTTGCGCACCACTTGCTTGCCCTTCAATTCCTTCAGCTTCCACTGCGTGCCCGTCAGCTTGGGCGCCGGCTTGGCGGGCGAGGTGGCGCCTGGCGCGGCGGCGGCAGCGTCGCTGCGCACGGGCGTTTGCGCACAGCCGGCGGTGATGGCGACGATGGCGGCGAGGGGGATCAGTCTGGCGAGTGTGAACATGGCATTTCCTTCTTCAAATGAATGGCGCCAGCGTAGCAGATTGGCGCCACGCCAGCGTGCACAGTTGACAAGGTCACTGGCAAATTCACGGTTGTTTTTCCTGTTCCAGGCGCGCGTCGAGCAAGGCGCGCGCCGCCGCCACATAGGTGTGGCAGGCCTGCGGGTCGACAAAGGCATCGCTGCCGGCCGTGGCGCTCGCTTCGAGCCGCTCCCACAATTGCGACGCTTCCGGATGCGCTGAAATGAGCACGTCGCAGGGCAGTTTTTCCAGCGTCTCGAAGCTGTGGCGCAAGTCCGCCACCGCGTGCGGATACTCGCTGCTGGCGCTGAACTTGAAGCCGGGGCGCGAGACGGCGTTGAGGCTGTCCGCGTAGACCATGTTCAGGCAGCGGGGGCCGTCGCACGATTGCCACGTCCAGCTCAGGCCTCCGGGCGTGTGGCCCGGCGTGGCGTGCGCCGTCAGCTTGACGGGGCCGACATTGAAATGGCCGCCATCGCGCGCCAGGCGCATGTCCTTCACGGGCGGGTACTTGGGCAGCGCATGGTATTGCGGATCGTCCGGCCCCACTTCGCCCGACGCCAGGTCCAGCGCCGCCGACGGGCTGGCGGCCACCAGCGCATTGCTGCGCCGCTGCAGTTCGGCCAGGCCGCCCGCATGGTCGATGTGGCCGTGCGAATTGAGGATCAGCTTCACGTCCTCGATGCGAAAGCCCAGGGTGGAGATATTGGCGATGATCTTGGGCGCCGATTCCGGCAAGCCGCCGTCGATCAGCACGTGGCCCTGCGGCGACGTCACCAGCACGGAACTGAGGCCTTTCACGCCCACATAATAGGTATTGCCGAAGATGCGGAACGGCGCCTGGTCGGCATTCCAGGTGGCGCAGACGTCGCAGCCCGGCGTCGCCGGCGTGGCTGGCGCCGGTGCTTGCGCCTGGGCGGCGGGGCTGGCCAGCAGCATTGCCAGGACCAGCGCGCGTGGTGGTGTGAGGGGCATGCAATCCTTATCCGTGGTGCCAAGGTGGCGTATGCTGACACGGAACGGGGCTGGACGCAAACGCATCCTCGCATGCATGGCTGCTGGCGAAGCGGGTGTTCAGGCCGCAGCCAGGGTGGCGCTGCCGGGATCGATGCTGACCTGGCGTCCCGCATGGCTGGCGGGCAGGCGCGGGCCCTGGCCGAAGACCTTGTGGCGCAAGCTGCCTTCCTCGTAGTGGGTGCGATAGCGGCCGCGCCGCTGCAGTTCCGGCACGATGTGGGTCACCACGTCGGCCATGCTGTCGTGGGCTACGGCGAAGGCGAGATTGAAGCCGTCGATGCCTGTTTCGTCCAGCCAGCTTTCTAGCTGGTCGGCCACCTGGCGCGCATCGCCCACCAGCACCGGGCCGCGTCCGCCCAGGCCAATGTATTCGGCTGCCTCGCGCACCGTCCATGTGCGGTCCGGATCGGCCTGGCTGAACGACGCCAGCGCCGAGCGCCCGGCCGGGGAATCGATGTAGTCGATGGTGGCGTCGAGCGGGTAGCGGCTGAAATCGACGCCCGTCCAGCCGGACAGCAGCACCAGCGCCGCCTCGATATTCACGTGGCGCAGGTAGTCGGCGTGCTTGGCGCGCGCTTCTTCTTGCGTGGCGCCCGTGATGACCAGCGCCTGCGCGTAGATCAGCAGCGCGTCGCCATCGCGCCCGCTTTGCCGCACGGCGGCGCGCAAGTCGTCGGCGTAGCGCTTGACCACCGTCTTGCTGGGACCACTGACAAAGGTGGCTTCCGCGTGGCGCGCCGCAAAGCGCGTGCCGCGCGGCGAGGTGCCCGCCTGGTACAGCAAGGGCGTACGCTGCGGCGACGGCTCGCACAAATGGATGCCGGGCACCTGGTAGTGGCGCCCGGCATGGTTGATCGGATGTACCTTGGCCGGATCGGCGTAGATGCCACGCGCCTTGTCGTTGACGACGGCATCGTCGTCCCAGCTCTTCTCCCACAGCTTGTAGACGACGTCCAGGTACTCGTCGGCCAGGTCGTAGCGTTCGTCGTGACCCAGTTGCTGTTGCATGCCCAGGTTGCGCGCCGCGCTATCGAGGTAGCCGGTGACGATATTCCAGCCGATGCGCCCTCCCGTCAGGTGGTCGAGGGTGGAAATGCGCCGCGCGAACGTGTACGGATGCTCGTAGGTGAGGGCGCAGGTGACGCCGAAACCCAGGTGCGTGGTGGCTTGCGCCATGATGGGCACGAGCGCCAGCGGATCGTTCAGCGGCACCTGCACGCCGTGTTCCAGGGCCGCATCGAGGCTGCCCCGGTACACGTCATACACGCCCAGCACGTCGGCCAGAAATACCGCGTCGAACAGGCCCGCTTCCAGCAGCCGCGCCAGTTCCGTCCAGTGCGCAGGATCGGTATAGCGGTGGCTGCGGTCGCGCGCATGCGTCCACAGCCCCGGCGACTGGTGGCCGACGGTATTCATCTGGAAGGCGTTGAAGCGTATCGTCTTTGCCATGGCTTATTTCGCGGCTGTCTGCAACGCTTGCTGGTAATCGGGTTTCGAATAGCCGGCAAAGTGTTTATTCGTGATGTCGAGGAATTCGCGCGAGCGGTAGGCGGCCGCCAGGTCTTTCGCGAACTGCTTGTCCTTGTCGGCCGTGCGTATGGCCACCAGGTTGATGTAGTTGGGCGAGATTTTCTCGGCCACCAGCGCCTCCGTCAGTTTCAACCCCGACGCCAGCGCGTAATTGCCGTTGATGAAGGAGTAGTCGGTGTCGCCCAGCGAACGTGGCAGCTGCGCCGCTTCCAGCGGCAGCAGCTTGATTTTCTTCGTGTTGACGGCGATATCCTTTTCCGATGCACGCACGGGGTCGAAGCTGGCGCGCAGCTTGATCCATCCCAGCTGGTCGAGCAGCACCAGCGCGCGCGCCTGGTTGGTCGGATCGTTCGGCAAGCCCACCGTCGTGCCTTCCTTCACGTCATCGAGCGTCTTGTGCTTTTTGCTGTAGATGGCGATCGGCGCCGTGGGTATCGTGATCAGGTCCGTCAGCGCCAGCTTGTGTTCCAGCGCGAATTTCTTCAGGTAGACGATGTGCTGGAAGACGTTGGCGTCCAGCGAACCCTCGGCCAGCGCGAAGTTCGGCTGGATGTAGTCGTTGAACTCGACCAGCCTGACCTTGTAGCCCTGCTTTTCCAGGATAGGCTTGATGCCCAGCTTGATCTGGTCCGCGTACGGTCCGGCGCTGGTGCCGATGGTGATCTCCTTCGGGTCCTTGGCGTGGGCGAAGCTGGCCGTCAAGGCCAGGGTCAGGGCGCTGAGGAGGAGGATGCTGCGGCGGGTGATGGTCATGCTGGCTCCTTGGTGGGTAAATTATGAGTACGCGGTCGGCTCGGGCACGCTGCCGGTCAAGGCAAAGCGTCCCAGGTCGCGCAGCTTGTAGTCGATGGGGTCGTGCAGGGTATGCACGCGCACGTTGCGCCAGTAGCGGTCGAAGCCATACTGGGCCGAGGTGGAGCGGGCGCCCGTCAGTTCGAACATCTGGCTGCTGATTTCCAGTCCCGCCTGGTGCGCCAGGCACTTGGCTTCGGCCACGGCCACCGCCAGCAAGCCCCGTTCGCGCGCCGTTACCAGCGCACCCTTGCGAAACACCTTTTCCAGTTCCTGCGCCGCCGCGTCGGCCAGCACTTGCGCGGGGCGCAGCAAGAGCCACAGCTGGCCATAGCGGTGCTGGATCAAGGGGTCATCCGTTGCCTTGGCCACGCCCGAGGCAAACCAGGCTTTCGCCTGCTCGTCCGTGTAGCGGCGCGCCGCTTCGAACGCGCCTTCGGCGATACCCAGATATAAATTCGCCATGATCAGCTGCGCGATCTGCGAGCGCACGGTCGCTTGCGGTGTGGCGGCCTGCGCGGGCGCTTGCAGCACCAGCTCGTGAGGCAGGGCGACCGCCTGGAAATGCACATTGCCGCTGTCCGTCTGGCGCTGGCCGAAGGCATCCCAGTCCGCCTGCACGCTCACGCCATCCTGGCGCGTGGGCAGGGCGGCGATCAGCGCCGTCTGCGTGGGCGCGTGCCAGGCCGAGACGGTCAGCCAGTCGGAACCGACGGAGCCGGAAGAAAAGCTCTTGATGCCGTCGAGGATGAAACCGTCGTCGCTGTCGCTGGCCGTGAGCCGTTTGTCGAGGGGATTCAAGGCATTGCCCCAGAACAGGCGCTCGTCGACGGTCAGGGTGAGCAGGCGGCGCTGCTGCTGGGCGCTGCCATATAGCTGCAGGCCGGCCAGCTGCAAATGGTGGAAGCCGAAGACATGCGCCAGCGCGCTGTCGGCGCGCGCCAGGATGCGGATCACCTGGTACACGAGGGGCCACGACGCGCCCTGGCCGCCAAATTCCACAGGGATCGACAAGGTCAGCAAGCCTGAATCGCGCAGCCATTCGCGTTCCTGCGCCGCATGGCCGCCGGCCTGGTCGCGGGCATTCGCCGTTTCGGCCAGGCGCGCGGCCAGCTTTGTTGCGATGCGGATGGCGTCTTGCAAGGGTTCCGGCACGGGCGACTGGGGAAGGGGGGCATGGAGTAAAGCGCTAGACATGAGTGACATTCCAGAAAGACGATGAGGCCGATATTGCACCGCCAGGCGCGTGCCGTACACGAAGAAAACCGCGCATGGATATGCGAAAAAAGCCGCGCGGGGAGCGCCGCCTTCGCTTGCCGGGCGTCAGGCCCGGATAGTCAAAAAACGCATATCGAAGCGCGAAAGCATTCGTTTTGCCGGGCGGCTGATGGCGATAGGCTGCAAGCATCCGAGCAGATCCACTTTCGACAACCTACAGGGACGGGCATCACATGAGCATCTTGTTATTGGGCGGTAGCCCGCAACTCCCATCGAGTTCCAGCCGTTTGCTGCTGCATATCGGCGAGCAGCTGGCGCTGCAGGGCCACAGCTATGCCAGGCTGCATGTGCGCGACCTGCCGGCGCGTGCCCTGCTGCTGGCCGACTATGACGACGCGGCGATTGCCCGCGCCGTGCGTGCCGTGGCCGATGCCGACGCCATCGTGATCGCCACGCCCATCTACAAGGCCGCGTATACCGGGTTGCTGAAAGCCTTCCTCGACCTGCTGCCGCAAGATGGCCTGGCCGGCAAGCTGGTGCTGCCGCTGGCCACGGGCGGCGGCCACGCCCACACCCTGGCGCTCGACTATGCGCTGCGTCCGGTGCTGCATGCGCTGGGCGCCAAGCAGGTGCTCACCAGCATCTACGCCAATGCGCAGCAGCTGGACTGGCACGAAGAGAGGGGCCTGAGCCTGGACGCGCCGATTGCCGCACGCGTGCAGGCCGGCATCGAGGAGCTCTCCACCGGCCTGTTCGTGCTGCAGGGACAGCGCCCGCCAGCACCAGTGGCTGCGGATGCTTGCGTGCCCGCTCGCTCGCTGCGAGACCAGCCTTACGCTCCCCACTATCAAGCCGCCTGATTACTCACCGACCAAGGAACCCTCATGACACACCGCCACGCACAACGACTCTCGCGCCGTACCACTTTGGGCTTGCTGTTTGCCGCCGCCGGGGTGATGGCGGCCGGCATGCCGGCCGCGGCGCTCGCGCAGGCCAAGGGAGAGGTCCAGGTGCAGGTCCGCATCGGTTATCAGAAATACGGCACCCTGACCCTGCTGAAGGGGCGCGGCACCTTGGAAAAACGCCTGGCCGAGCAGGGTGTGGGCGTGAAATGGACGGAGTTCCCGGCCGGCCCCGTGCTGCTCGAAGGCTTGAACGTGGGCAGCATCGATTTCGGCACCGTGGGCGAGGCGCCGCCGATCTTTGCGCAGGCAGCCGGCGCCAACCTGGTGTATGTCGGCAATGAGCCGGCGTCGCCGGCCAGCGAAGCCATCGTCGTGCCCAAGGGTTCCGGCCTGCGCACCCTGGCCGATTTGAAGGGCAAGAAAATCGCCCTGAACAAGGGCTCGAACGTGCATTACCTGCTGTTGAAAGCACTGGAAAAGGCCGGTGTCGCGTATGCCGACATCCAGCCCGTGTTCCTGCCGCCGGCCGATGCGCGTGCCGCCTTCGAGCGGGGCAGCGTGGATGCCTGGGCCATCTGGGACCCCTTCCTGGCGGCTGCCGAAAAGCAGCTGGGCGCGCGCGTGCTGGCAGATGGCAAGGGGCTGGTGGCGAACTACCAGTTTTATCTGGCCTCGCGTACGTATGCGGAAAAAAATCCCGAGATCCTGCGCATCGTGCTCGACGAAGTGGCCAAGGTCGATGACTGGGGCCGCAACAACCCGGACGAAGTGGCGACGATTTTGTCCGCGCAGACGGGTCTGAGCAAGGAGGTCGTGGCGTTGGCTGCCTCGCGCTATGCGTATGGCGTCAAACCCGTGTCGGTCGACGTCATCGCTTCGCAGCAAAGGGTGGCGGACGCGTTTTCCAGCCTGAAGCTGATTCCCAAACCGATCGTCGTCAAGGACGCGCTGCTGCCGGCGCGCCAGCTCGCTACCAGCGCCAAATAAGGAACAAATATCATGTCATTCAATGTCTTCTGGTTCATCCCCACCCACGGCGACAGCCGCTACCTGGGCACGTCGCAGGGCGCGCGTCCCGTCGATGCCGATTATCTGCGCCAGGTGGCCGTTGCCGCCGACACGCTCGGCTACGACGGCGTGCTGCTGCCCACGGGCCGCTCCTGTGAAGACGCATGGGTGGTGGCGTCGTCGCTGATCAGCGTGACGCAAAAGCTGAAATTCCTGGTCGCCGTGCGGCCGGGACTGTCCACGCCCGGCCTGGCCGTGCGCATGGCGTCCACGTTTGACCGCCTGTCGAACGGGCGCCTCCTGATCAACGTCGTCACGGGCGGCGACCAGGGCGAGCTGGAAGCGGACGGCCTGTTTGCCGACCACGCCAAGCGCTACGAGATCTCCGATGAATTCATCAAGGTCTGGCGCGCCACGCTGGCAGGCGAGGGCGGCGCGGCCGGCTACGATTTCGAGGGCAAGCATATCCAGGTGAAGGGCGCGAAAACCCTGTACCCGCCCGTGCAGAAACCATATCCGCCGCTGTATTTCGGCGGCTCGTCGGAGCCCGCGCATGAACTGGCGGCCGAGCAGATGGACGTGTACCTGACGTGGGGTGAGCCACCTGCCGCCGTGGCGGAAAAGATCGCCGACATCCGCGCGCGCGCGGCAAAACACGGTCGCACGGTGCGCTTCGGCATCCGATTGCACGTGATCGTGCGCGAAACGAACGAGGCGGCCTGGCGCGCGGCCGATGAATTGATCAGCCATCTGGACGACGACATCATCGCCAAGGCGCAGGCGGCCTTCGGCAAGATGGATTCCGTGGGCCAGCAGCGCATGGCGGCCCTGCACGGCGGGCGGCGCGACAAGCTCGAAGTGTCGCCGAACCTGTGGGCCGGCGTGGGCCTGGTGCGCGGCGGCGCGGGCACGGCCCTGGTGGGCGATGGCCCGACGGTAGTGGCGCGCATGCAGGAATACGCGGACCTGGGCATCGACACCTTCATTTTCTCGGGCTACCCGCACCTGGAAGAAGCGTACCGCTTCGCCGAACTGGTGTTCCCGCTGCTGGGCAAGGGCAAGGCCGTGGGTGAGCAATCCTTGAGCGGCCCTTTCGGCGAAGTCATGGCCAGCAATATCGTGCCGGCCGCGCCGCAGAAAAAGGCGGCCTGAGATGGCGGCCAGCACCACAAAACGGACAAGCGCCGCGCCGTGGCCTTCGCTGCGTCATGCATTGGCGCCGTGGGCCTTGCCCGTGGCGCTGCTGCTGGCCTGGCAGCTGGCCGCGCAGTGGGGCTGGCTGTCGAGCCGCATCCTGCCCGAGCCGTGGGCCGTGGCGAAAGCCTTCTGGCACCTGGCCGCATCGGGCGAACTGTGGCTGCACCTGAAAACGAGCTTGTGGCGCGCCACGGTCGGTTTCACCGTCGGCGCGGGACTGGGCTTGCTGCTGGGCCTATTCACGGGCAGCTTCCGCCATGCGGAAACCCTGCTCGACACGACGCTGCAAATGGTGCGCAATATCCCGGCATTGGCCCTGATCCCGCTGGTGATCCTGTGGTTCGGCATCGACGAGACGGCCAAGCTGTTTCTGCTGGCCGTTGGCGTGTTCTTCCCCGTCTACCTGAACACCTTCCACGGCATCCGCTCGGCCGACCAGGGCTTGATCGAAATGGCGAAAAGCTATGGCCTCACGGGCTGGCCCTTGTACCGCGATGTCATCCTGCCGGCCGCCATGCCCTCCATTCTGGTGGGCGTGCGCTTTTCGCTGGGCCTCGTGTGGGTGCTGCTGATCGTCGCCGAAACCATCTCGGCGCAGGCCGGTATCGGCTACATGACCATGAATGCGCGCGAATTCCTGCAAACGGACGTGGTGCTGGTGGGGATTTTGCTGTACGCCTTGCTGGGCAAGCTGGCCGATTTATTCTCGCGGGGGCTGGAACGCCACTGCCTGCGCTGGAATCCCGCCTACCGATAGTGACGAAATGAGGAAAGAAAATACCATGCTGCTCGCCCCCATCCAGATCGAAACGGATTTTTTGTCGCACTTCGTGCAACACGATCCCGCCAGCGCGCCGCCGCAAGCCAAGGTCGCGCCGCAAGCTCCTTTGGCGCGCCGCGGCGTGCCTATGGAACTGACGCAATTGAGCAAGGCGTATGGCGACCGCCCCGTGCTGAACAACGTCGACCTGCAACTGGAAGCGGGCGAATTCGTCGCCATCGTGGGGCGCAGCGGCTGTGGCAAGAGCACCTTGCTGCGCTCCATCGCGGGCCTGGAAAGCATCGATGAAGGCAGAATCGCCATCGGCAGCGGCGTGGGCGCGCCCGATATCCGCATCATGTTCCAGGAATCGCGGCTGCTGCCGTGGAAGACGGTGCTCGACAACGTGGCCTTGGGGCTACCCCGCTGCGTCGGCGCGGCGGCCGCCTCGCTGTGGACGGTGGGCCTGGCCGAACGCGCCGACGACTGGCCGGCGGCCCTGTCGGGTGGGCAGAAGCAGCGTGTGGCGCTGGCGCGCGCCCTCGTGCACGAACCGCAATTGCTGCTGCTTGACGAGCCCCTGGGCGCCCTCGACGCCCTCACGCGCATCGAAATGCAGCAGTTGATCGAGTCGCTGTGGCTGGCGCGCGGGTTCACGGCCGTGCTGGTGACGCACGATGTGGCCGAAGCGGTGGCTCTGGCCGACCGGGTGCTGCTGATCGAGGAGGGGCGGATTACCCTGGACGTGCGCGTGGACTTGCCGCGCCCCCGTCAGCGCGGCCATGCGGCTTTCGCCGCGCTGGAGCAGGCTATCTTGTCGCGCGTGCTGCAGCCGTCTTGGCCAGCACGATGAAACCATCCGCATCGACGGTTGCCACGATGCTCTCGTAGCTGTCGATGGCCGGGTGGCGCGTGGCCAGCGGATGCGCATGCGTGGCGGTGACGACGATGACCTTCGCGCCCGCCGCCTCGCCCGCTTCGATGCCGACCGACGCGTCTTCGAACACCAGGCACTCAAAGGGCGCCACGCCCAGTTTTTCCGCCGCCAGCAGGTAGCAATCGGGTTTTGGTTTACCCTCCTTGACGTCTTCCGCCGTCACCATGATGGCGGGGAGGGGCATGCCGGCCGCCTTCAGGCGCGCCGTGGCCAGCGCGCGCGGCGCCGACGTGACGATGGCCCATTGCGCGGGCGGCAGCGACTGTAAAAAGCGCAGCGCGCCCGCAATTTCAATAATCCCTTCCACATCGATGATTTCGGCATCCGTGATGCCCTGCGATTCGCGCTGCGCGTCGACGCCGGGCAAGCGCAGTTGGGCGATGGTGTCGACCGAGCGCGCGCCGTGGATGGTGGGCAAAAAGGTCGCTACATCGAGGCCCTGGCGCTGCGCCCAGGTGCCCCAGATGCGTTCGGCGGCGGCGATGGAATTGATGACGGTGCCGTCCATATCGAATAGAAAAGCCCGATAGCGGCCGGCGGCCGATGGCATTGATGGAGACGACGGCGATGGCAGTGCGGACATGGCTTCCTTCCGGATGATGGGCTGGAAGCCATTGTAACGGCAGTCGATTTTTATTTCACAGGTAGACCGATTCAAAGCGGGCCACGGGCGCGCCATCCTTGAGCAGGATCAGCTTCTCGCCCTCAAGCTGGTAGCCCGTCACGCTGTTCAACTTGGTTAGCACCGCGCTTTCCAGCTGCATCAACGGCGGCGGGCAGGCCATGCGCGTGCCAGCCAGTTGCGTGAAACGCAGCGCCGTGCCGGCCAGCGTATAGCCGCCCATCACGCGGTTGCAGCCCGTGAAACCGGTGACCTTGCCATCGTCGCTGAGGGTGATGCGCACTTCGCGCTCCTGCTGCGGCGCCATCGTCACGGGGGAGCCATCGAGCTGCGTCAGCTTCCAGTAGGTATTCGTCAGGCTGGCCTGCGGCGCCAGGCCGTTGTCCGGCTTGGCGCTGTCGCTGGTGGCGGCGCAGCCGCCGGCCATGGCGATGGCGGCGGCAAGAGGCAGGTATTTGAGATGATGCGTCAGGCGATGCAGCATGGGATGCTCCTGTGAGGGGGGGATGCCCGCACATTAGCAGATTTTTCGTGCCGGCCAGCGTACCGTAGCGGCGATTGCTTTCCATTTTGCCAGCATCGGCATTAAACTCATGCTTTCTGCTGTTTCAACCTTGATCGGGGAGCCGGGCCGATGCTGCAAGCGCAAGCGCTGGATAATCGACTGGTCGCCACCACTGGCGACGACGTGCTGGTCGACCGCATCGTGCCCGGCGCTCCGCTGGTGATCGCTTTCGGCTTCGTTTCGTGGACCTCGCGTCCCGCCTTCGATTTTTACGGGCGCCTGAGAAAGCTGGAGCAGGTCAGCGGGCAGCCGCTGAACAAGATCCTCGTGCGCGATTCGGCCAACGCCTGGTATCACCGCCAGATCGCGGGCCTGGGCAACCATGTGGATGAAACGGCGCAGGCCCTGCGCGAACTGGTGCGCCGCATCGCGCCCTGTACCATCACTACCCTCGGCCAGTCCATGGGCGCGTATGCGGCCGTCATGTTTGGCTTGCTGCTCGATGCGCAGCAGATCGTCGCCTTCGGCCCCTTGTCTTTCCTCGACGTGCAGCAGGCGCGTTTGTACCATGAGCTGCGCTGGCTGCCCGTGATGGAGTCGCTGGCGCAAGACCCGCCGCTCTCGGGTTACTATGACCTGGCGGCCCTGTGCCGCGCCAGGGCGACCGAGCATACGCAGCTGCACCTGCTGTTCGGCACGCGGCCGGACGCGGCCAACCCTGGCGCCAGCGAATCGGTGAACCTCGACGCCATGCACGCGCAGCGCCTGGCCGCCTTCGGTCGCTGCACCCTGCATCCGTTTCCCCAGTCGGGCCACGCGGTGGTGCAGCACCTGATCGACACGAAGCGCATCAACGGCGTGCTGGCCAGCTGCATACTCGGTCTCACACTGGAAGAGGAACCGATGCCGGAGATCGGCGCCGCCTGGCAGGACTGGGTGGCGGAAAACCTGCGTTTGGGCTGCGCCAGCGAACAGCTGGTGGCGGTGCTGCAGCAGCACGGCTTTTCGCTGGCCAGCAGCATGGCTGCCGTGGCTGCCGTTGCTGCCGCCCGCGCCAAGATCATATGACGGCGCAGTTCGAACTCGACACCCTGAAAATCCGCCTCGCCGCGCCCGAGCTGGCGGCGCTCGACTTGCGCGTGCGCGTGCAGCGCGCGCTGCGCCAGCTGATACTCGATGGCGTGCTGGCGCCTGGCCTGCGCCTGCCTGCCACGCGCGCGCTGGCGCAATCGCTGGGCGTGTCGCGCGATACGCTGGAAATGGCGTACGCGCAGCTGCGCCTGGACGGATATATCCAGCGGCAGACGGGATCGGGCAGTTTTGTCTCGACGACGATAGGCGCTAGCTTGCTGGGCAAGCCTGCGGCTGCGCTGCCGCCCTTGTCCGCGCAGCCGGTGGCCCTCAGTGCGCGCGGTGCGCAGATTCTCGCCAGCGGCGGCGTGACCGACCAGCAGAGCGTCAACGCTTTCGCCACGGGCTTGCCGGAAACGCGCGCCTTTCCACTCGACGTGTGGGAACGCTTGCGGCGCCAGGCGGCCGGCGAACACCGTGCCGGCATACTGCTGCACGGCGACCCGCAAGGCGCGGAGCCTTTGCGGCAAGCCATCTCCGATTATGTGAACCTGGAGCGGGGCGCGCGGGCCACGGCGGATCAGGTGCTGGTCTTGAGCAGCACGCGCCAGGCGCTGTATCTGTGCGCGCAGGTGCTGGCCGATGCGCATGGCCCGATATTGATGGAAGATCCCGGCTATTTTGGTGCGCGCAAGGCCTTCGAAATGGCGCAATTGCAGGTCGTGCCCGTGCCCGTCGACGCGCAGGGCTTGTCGATCGACCACCTGCGGGCGGATCGCAGCGGCGCCAACACGGTGTACGTCACGCCGTCGCATCAGTACCCGACGGGCGTCACGCTGGCGCTTGAGCGCCGCCTGGCCCTGACGGCCTGGGCCGCCGAGCGCCAGGGCTGGATCATCGAAGACGATTACGACAGCCAGTTTCATTACGCGGGCTTGCCGACGGCGTGCGTGCAGGGGCTAGACACGCAGCAGCGCACGATCTATCTGGGCACCTTCGCCAAGTCGCTGTATCCGGGCCTGCGCATCGGCTACATGGTGCTGCCGCCCGCGCTGGTGAAACCGATGACCTATGCGCGCAGCATCCTCGATGGTCACACGCCGCAACTGGACCAGCTGACACTGGCCCGTTTCATCGCGGACGGCCATTTCGCGGCCCATGTGCGCGCCATGCGCAAGGTCTACGCCGTGCGCCGCGATGCGATGGCGCAGGCCGTCCGGCGGCATTTGCCGCACGTGGTCACGGCGCAGCTGCCGCCGGGTGGCTTGCAACTGCCTTGCCTGCTGCACGAGGGCAGGGATGAGCTGGACACGATACGGCTGGCGGCGCGGGCGGGCCTCGTGTTGCCGGGCCTGAGCCGGCTGTACGCGACGCCGCCCGAGTGTGGCGGCTGGCTGCTGGGCTTTGCTGCGCTCACGCTGCACGAGATCGACGGCGGCATCGTCCGCCTGGCGCGCGCCCTGGGCTGATGCCGTCAAAGTGGTCTGTTGTATGTACTTGAATTGGACTGCTTTAGCAGTCCATGTGGCCATTAAGATGCTCCCTTTCAATGGCAGGGGCATACACATGACAACAACCACCACCACCACAACCGCCGCCATGGCCGACCGGCTGCACTGGCGCGATCTTGCTGCCCCCACGATGGCCGCCTGCATCTCCGTGCTCGTCAACTATGGCGGCACTTTCGTGCTGGTGTTCCAGGCGGCCCAGCTGGCCCAGTTGAGCGCGGCGCAGACGGCGTCCTGGGTCTGGTCGCTGAGCATCGGCGTGGGCGTGACGGGCATCTGGCTCAGCTATCGCTACCGCGCGCCCATCATCACGGCCTGGTCCACGCCCGGCGTGGCCTTCCTGGCCACCGTCATGCCGCACACGCCGTATGCCGAGGTGATCGGCGCCTATATGGTGTCGGCCATCGCCTTCATTCTGCTGGGCATGTCCGGCGCCTTCGAGCGCCTGGTGCGATGGATTCCTGGCGGCATCGCGGCGGGTTTGCTGGCCGGCATCCTGCTGCAGTTCGGCGTGAACGCGTTTGGCGGCGCCAGCGCCGACCCGCTGCTGGTCGTGGTGCTGCTGCTGTCTTACGCCGTGCTGCGCCGTTTCACCGCGCGCTTTGCCGTGGTCGGCATCATGCTGATCGGCCTGGCACTGCTGCTGGCGCAAGGGCGCATCGATGCGCAAGGCATCGAACTGGCCCTGGCCGCGCCCGTGTTAGAGATGCCGCGCTTTTCCGTGGCGTCGCTGCTGGGCGTGGCGCTGCCCTTGTTCCTGATCACGCTGACGGGCCAATACATGCCCGGCATGCTGGTGCTGCGCAATGACGGTTACCCCGTCAGCGCCAATCCGATTTTGACGGTGACGGGCCTCGGTTCACTGCTCATGGCCCCATTTGGCGCGCACGCCTTCAACGTGGCCGCCATCACGGCCGCCATCTGCACGGGCAAGGATGCCCATGCGGAGCCGTCGAAGCGCTATGTCGCCGGGCTGGCCTGCGGCGTGCTGTATATCCTGGTGGGCATCTTCGGCGTCACCCTGGCCAGCCTGTTCATGGTCTTGCCGCGCAGTTTTATTACGGCGCTGGCGGGCCTGGCCCTGCTGGGCGCCATCGGCAACAGCCTGGCGCAGGCGATGGCGGACGTGCGCATGCGCGAAACGGCGCTGATCACTTTCCTGGCGACGGCGGCGAACGTGACCCTGCTGGGCGTGGGCGGCGCCCTGTGGGGACTGGCAGCGGGGCTGGCGGCGCACGTGCTGATGCATGGCTGGCGCAAGGCGGCTTGACGGCGGCATAGCCATTTTGCCAGCCGCCGCATACAATTGCTGCGCCCGTGTCCGTTGGCACCGTACTTTCCCCGATGTGAGCGATGGCCGAGTTGAGCTCCCTGGCGCATGGCCTGGCGATTTTTCGCTGGCCGCCGGCTGGGTGTGAATGTTTACTTTTACTATTAATGAAGAGTGAGAAAGCGATGCCTGTCAGTTCCTACCTGAATACCCGTCCCGTCGTGGGCGAGCGCGTCTACCTGCATGACACGGCGCAAGTGATTGGCGATGTGCAGATCGGTGATGACTGTTCCATCTGGTGCAACAGCGTGCTGCGCGGCGACGTCAACCGCATCGTCATCGGCGAGGGCAGCAATATCCAGGACTTTTCTATGGGCCATGTGTCGCACAAGAGTGCGGCCAAGCCTGACGGTTCTCCATTGACCATCGGCAAGTACGTGACCATCGGCCACTCCGTGATCTTGCATGGCTGCACCATCGGCGACGAATGCCTGATCGGCATGGGCAGCATCGTCATGGATGACGTGGTGGTGGAAAAGCACGTGATGCTGGGCGCGGGCAGCCTGGTGTCGCCGGGCAAGGTGCTGGAAAGCGGCCATCTGTATGTGGGCCGGCCCGCGGCCAAGGTGCGCGCACTGACGGAGGCGGAGATCGCCTACCTGCGCTATTCGGCCGAACATTATGTGCGTGTGAAGAACAATTACCTGGCCGGTGGCGACGACGCTTGATTGTCGGCATGATCGAGGCGGCGCAGTTCCGGCCGCGGCGCCAGGTCTTGCGGCCGGCGCAGGCCGGACACCAGGCCCATGCGTTGCCACAGCAGCAAGACCCACCAGCCCGGATCCCATTCGCCCGGCAGCAGGCCCAGCCTGGCCGAGCCCGGATAGGCGTGGTGGTTATTGTGCCAGCATTCGCCCATGGTCAGCAGCGACGTCAGGCGGATATTCCTGCCTTGCACGGCGGCGCCATCGACATGAAAATGCATTTGCCCATGGTTGTGGGCGAAGTAGCCGATCAGCCAATGGCCTAGCACGCCGGCGCTGACTCTGGCGCAGACACCCCAGCAGACGAAACCCCAGCCGCCCCAGGCAAAGAACAGCAGGGTCCACGGCAGTTGCTGCAGCATCCAGGTGGTTTCCAGAAAACGGTAAAAGCGGTCGTGCGCGATGCGCGGTTCGATGGCGATGTGCGGCCGATGGTCGAGGTCCAGGCGGCAGAATAATTGCCACCAGGCATCGCGCCAGAAGCCGGCGCCGTGGCGCAGGTAGGGATGGCAGTCGGGCAGGCGCTGGGCATAGTCGCGCAGTTCGTGCTGGCGCAGCAGGCCCAGCGGGCCGCTGAGACCCACCAGCACGCCCAGGTAGACGAGTACATATTCCAGCCATTGCGGGCATTGATAGCTGTCGTGGATCAGCTTGCGGTGGCTGCCTAGCGAGTGGCCGAACAGCAGGACGATGGCCGTGCCGCTGACAAACAGCAGCAGGCCGGTCCAGCTGAAGAAGAGCAGGGCGCCGGTCACGGCGCCAGCCAGCATGGCTGTCAGCCACAGCGATGGCAAAGGCGCATGGCGCACTGCGCCGTGCAGCACGCTGTCCGCGCGCGTGGAGCGGGCGCGGTGGCTGTCCAGGCTGGCAGCCGTCATCAACCCTTGGGGGCCGACGACGGTTGCGTGTACTTGTCGAAGTTGGTGATGTAGTCGTTGAAGTTGTCGGTCAGCATGCGCTTGTACTGCTCCGTGAAGAAGGCCACGGCGCCTTCCTTTTCTTCCTGCATCTTCGCCACGTCGTTGCTCTTGCTGGCGACGAGGAAGGCGTTGAAGCGGGCTGCCGCGTACAGCAGCGAGGTGGCCACTTCATTGCCACCGCTATGCTGGCATTGTTCATTGGCCAGGGCGATGACCTGGTCGGCGCGTTCCCAGAATTCCGGGCCCGGTGCTGGTTTTGTCGTTGGTGTGTTCATGAAAATCCCTATGAAAGTGCGCGCCAGTCTACACAGGGGGCCGCGGGCTGTCCAGCCGCGCGGCTGCCGGTCAGGACGCCTGCAGGATCTGTTCCAGCAAAACGGGCAGCGGCTGGCGGATGTCGAGCACGATGCCGTCTTCGTCTGGCTGCAAGGGCTGCAGGGTGGCCAGCTGGCTGTCGAGCAGGCTGGGCGGCATGAAATGGCCGGGACGCTGCAAGCGGCGCTCCAGCACGGCGCGCGGACCGTCCAGGTGGACAAAGCGCAGGGCCGGGTCGCCCTCGCGCAGTACGTCGCGGTAGGCGCGCTTCAGGGCCGAGCAGGAGACGACCAGGCCGCTGCCTTGCGCGCGGGCCGTGGCGATGCGTTCGCGCAGGGCGGCCAGCCAGCCGGCCCGGTCGGCATCGTCGA
This sequence comes from Janthinobacterium tructae, assembly GCF_006517255.1. Lineage (NCBI taxonomy): Bacteria > Pseudomonadati > Pseudomonadota > Betaproteobacteria > Burkholderiales > Oxalobacteraceae > Janthinobacterium > Janthinobacterium tructae. The sequence goes on from NZ_CP041185.1 coordinate 161,855, forward strand.
GCGCAATGCCGGCGGCCATCTTGGCCACGTTTTCCGGGGCATGCACGTCGTCGCCTTCCACGTAGGGCACGTGCGAGGCGTCGGCCAGCAGGCTGCCGACGGCGCTCTTGCCGCAGCCGGAGACACCCATCACGACCCAGCGCACGGCGGGCACGCCCACGCTCAAGGCGCCGAAACGATGACGGTGACGCGGCGGTTTTCCGCCTTGCCCGCCTTGCTGGCATTCGAGGCCACGGGTTTGCTCATGCCCAGCCCCTTGACGCTGATGTTGTCGCGTGGAATGCCCGAGGCGCTCATCGCGTCGGCCACCACGTTGGCGCGCGCCAGCGACAGCTTGTTGTTGTACGCTTCCGTGCCTTCGTTATCCGTATGGCCTTCCACGCGCATGTGGGTAATGCCCACTTTCAGCAGGGCGGCGCTGATTTTCTGGATGGCGTTGCGGCTCGGGGCCGTCAGCTTGGCAGCGTCGAATTCGAACAGCAGCTTGTCGGTAAAGCTCAGCTCCCAGCCTTCATCCGTCTGCGTGAAGCCTTGCTCCTTCAGGGTGGCGACTTGCTCGGCGTTGAACAGCGGTTTGATCACTGGCGTGCTCTGGCAGGCGGCCAACAGGCCCAGCATGAACAGACCGAGGAAGCCGCGGCGTAATTGCGTGTAGATGAGTTGCATGGTGTTGCTCCTTGGGGTCAGGGGTGAATCTGGGGTTGTGGCAGGCGCGCCACCTGGCGCGTGCCACGCTGCGCCTGCTTGGCGCGGTACATGGCTTCGTCCGCCGCGCCCACCAGCGAGACGGCGTCGATGGCGTGATCGGGGAAGACGGCCACGCCGATAGTCAGCGAGCTGACGATGCTGTTGCCGGTAGGCAGTTCAATGGCTTGCGCCATGGCGGCGATGATGTTGTCGGCGATGTGCATGGCGTCGCTGCTGTTGCGCAGCGGCTTGAGCAGGATGGCGAATTCGTCGCCGCCCAGGCGCGCCACCAGGTCGCCCTCGCGCAATTGCTGCTTGATGCGCGCGGCGATCGTCACCAGCACGTGGTCGCCCGAGGCATGGCCAAATGTGTCGTTGATGTATTTGAAACGGTCGCTGTCGAGGAACAACACGGCCACTTTGCCATTGCCGATGCGCGCTTCGAGGATGGCGCGTTCCAGTTCTGCTTCCATGAAGGCGCGGTTCGACAGGCCCGTCAGGCTGTCGTGGTTGGCACGGTGCGACAGCGAGGCGTGTTCCTTTTGCAGATGGCTTTGCCACGCCTCCAGTTCGTCGAGCAGGGCGTTGAAGTCGTCATTGAGCTGGTTCAGTTCGGCGATGTTGGCTGGCGGCACGCGCAATTCGAACGAGCGGTCGCGCCGCACGCGGTGGGCCGTTTCCGCCAGGTGGCGCAGGGGCGAGGTGATTTCCGTTTCCATGCGGCGCGACAGGCGCACGGCGACGACCAGGCTCAGTACGAGGCAAGCGAGCAGGCAGGAGAGGCCGCTCAGCAGGAAGGGCAGCAGGCTGCGGCTGTGCGGCACCAGGGTGAGGCTGCCGATGGCCTGGTTATTGCGCATGACGGGGAGGGTCAGCGAATCGGGCAGCATCCACCCCGTCAGCGCGCGTTCGATGTAGTAGCGTGTGCCGTGTTCGCCCCGTTCCCAGCGGGCCAGCACCTTGCCGGCCTTGTCGCTCACCTGTGCCTGGTCGATATCTTCATTGACGCCGATCAAGGCCAGCGCTTCTTTGGCTACCAAGGCGTCGCCAAAGACGACGGCCCCTTCCACCGTGTAGCTCATCGAGCGGGCCACCAGGCGCAGGTTGCGGTCCGAATAGACGCGCAGGGCCAGCAGCGCCACGGCCGTCAGGGTCAGGCCGGCCGCCAGCACGGCGATCAGCGACACGCTCAGGTGGGCGCGCCGCAGCACGCTGTCGAGCGTGCGGCGGGGCTTGCGCGCCGACTGGGGAGGCATGCTGGCGCTCATGGCTGCGGTGCCTTGCGACGTGCAATTTGCAAGGCGTTCGGATGCACGCGCAGGCCGCTGCGGGCGATGGCGTCGAGGTTGACGTCAAAACCGATCTGCGCGTCGTTCAGGCGCAGGCAGAACATGGTGCCCACGCTGCAGCCCGTGCCGGGTTCGGCGACCGATAAAATCGGCTTGCCGATGATCTGCGCCAGCAGTTGGTCGCGTTCCCCCTCGGGCAGGCTGCCCAGGTAAATGACGTCGCATTCGCCAGCTGCTGCGGCCGCCGCCGGGACTTTCACGCGGATGCGCTGGCCCAGGCTGGAGGCGGGCTTGTCGACGATGGCCGCCCCATAGCGGGGCACGCCGAGCATGCAGACGCGCACTTCCAGGCGCGCCACGGGCCAGCGCACATAGCTGATGATGCCAAACAAGACCTGGGCTACCTCGGCCGGTCGCCTGGCGTCGGCCGCCGCGCCCGCCTGCGCCCACGCCGCGCACGGCGTCAGCGCGCCGCAGGCGAACAGCGAGGCCAGCAGCACGAAGGCGAGCAGGGCGGGCAGCGCTAGGCGCTGCCGGTGGCGAGAGGAGGAGGGCACGGCGTCGGGTGTCTTTATTCAGGTCGGGTGGCTACTCAAATTGTTACTTGACAACACAGACTCTACGGAACTGCATGCTGAAAGTAAATCAATTGTGCGATATAACCTTGCATTATAAACACCAATTTGAAAACTTGCATTCTTTACCATGAGAATTGCATGTCAACATGGCTGAAGCAGGGCAGGACTGTCTCTATTCTTCCAATGTCGCTTCTAGCAAGTCGATTTCGCGCAGCAGGCGCAAATGGATGGTGTCGTCGAGTTCGCCCGAGATGCGGCGGCGGTACAGTTCATCGCGTTCCGCGTTCAGCGCTTCCAGGCGCAGCGCCCGCTCGGCCTTGGCCAGTTCCTGCAGCCGCGTCGCCTCGTCGTTGCTGCTTTCGCCGTATGCGAGGCGACGCCGGTAGGCTTCGATCAGGCGGTTGGCAGCCTCGGTGACGACTTGCTGCTTGTCATTCTTGTCGATGCCTTCGCAGACTTTTTCCAGCCGCGCGATGGCCGCTTCGGCGGCAGCGGCGCGGGCATTGCGCTCTTCCGTCGAGCGGCGCGCGGGCGGCGCGAACACCAGGCCCTTGGTCAGCAGGGGCAGGGTGACGCTGGCCAGCAGCAACGACAGCAAAATCACCCCCATGGCCAGGAAGATGACCAGGTCGCGCGCGGGGAAACGATTTCCGTCAGGCAAGAACAACGGCAGGGTCAGGATGCCGGCCAGGGTCAGCGCGCCGCGCACGCCCGCAAACGAGGCCACCAGCAGCAGGCGCAGGCTGGGGCGGGCCAGCAGCGCCGCGTCCTTCGGTTCGCCGGCCATTTTCTTGTGGTGCTTGAACAGGGTCAGTTTCATGGAAATGAAGACCCAGATGAAGCGCATGAAGGTCAGCCCCACCGTGATGGCGATGACGAACAGCGGCAGTTTCCAGGCGCTGCCGGCGCCCACTTCCATGGAGGCGGCGGGCAAGCCGGCCACGGTGGTGGGCAGCTGCGCGCCCAGCATGACGAAGATCACGCCATTCAAGACCAGTTGCACGGTATCCCACACGGCCTTGCGCTGGGTGCGCGTGGCGGCCAGTGGGCGGCCGATCAGGTCGGCGTAATGCATCGATACGCCCGCCGTGGCGGCGGCCAGGATGCCCGAGCCGTGGATTTGCTCGGCGCCCAGGTAGGCGGCAAACGGGATCAGGATGCTGATCAGGATTTGCAGGCCCGGCTCTTCACCGACCTTACTCACCAGCCATTTGTTTGCCAGGCCCACGCCCCACGAGATGGCCAGGCCGATGACGATGCCGCCGCCGGCTTCCTGCAGGAAGCTCAGCGAGGCGGCGCCGATGGAAAAGCCGCCCGTCATCATGGCGCCCACGGCAAACGTAAAGCAGACCAGGCCCGAGGCGTCGTTCAGCAGGGATTCGCCTTCGAGGATGTGCATCAGGCGCGGCGGGATCGGGTTGCCGGCCGCAATCGCCGAGACGGCCACGGGGTCCGTCGGCGACAGGATGGCGCCCAGCGCGAAGGCGACGGCCAGCGGCACGCTGGGGATCAGCCAGTCGATGAAGAAACCCATGCCCAGCACGGTAAACAGTACCAGACCGATGGCCAGCATCAGGATCGAGCGCGCATCGGAAAAGAAGGCGCCCTTGGGAATGCGCCAGCCATCGAGAAACAGCAGCGGCGGAATGAAGAGCAGGAAGAAAATGTCGGGATCGAGCGGCACTTGCACGCCAAACAGGGCCAATCCCGTGCCGCCAGCGATCTGGATCAGGGGCAGCGGCAGCTTGACCCAGCGCGAACGGGCGATGAAGCCGCACAGGACGACGCTCAAGACGAGGATGAGGATGATGGTAACGGTATGCATGAAGGCGCGGCGGCGTGCTGAAACGCTGATTATAAGGCGCAGCCCGCCCGCGGCGTTGCCTGCGTGTCATTGCGTACATACAACAAGTCACAATCGCGGTAAGATTGTCCCTATCATTGTCAATATTTGCCCTGTTGCTGCCGTCCGTGCGCGGCAGGCGCGTGCTTAGCCTTTTATCGGACTCCTGTTTTGCTCAAAAAGATTTTCTCCGGCCTGCTGCTGTCGCTGGCATTGCTCATCGTGGCGGCGCTGGCTGCCTACTTGTATTACTGGCGCCCCGCGCTGGCACCCATCGATCCGCCCGCCGCCACGGCCTTTTCCCCGCAGGTGGTGGAGAGGGGCCGCATCCTGGCCGGCATGGGCAATTGCGCCGCCTGCCATACGGCCCAGGGCGGCGCCGACTACGCGGGCGGCCATGGCCTGGCCACGCCGTTCGGCACGATCTACGCGACAAATATCACGCCGGACCGGCAGACGGGCATCGGCCGCTGGTCGCTGGCCGCCTTCCAGCGGGCCATGCGCGAAGGCGTGGGCCGCGATGGCGCCCATTTGTATCCCGTCTTTCCGTACACCCACTTCAACCTCGTCTCGGACGCCGACATGACGGCCTTGTACGCGTATTTCATGACGCGCCCGCCCGTGTATGCGGTCGCGCCCGCCAACAGCGTGCCTTTCCCTTTGAACCTGCGCCCCTTGCAGGCGGGCTGGAAGTTGCTGTTTTTCAAGCCGGCCAGTTATCAGCCGGATGCCACCCAAGGACTGGACTGGAACCGGGGCCGCTACCTGGCCGAAGGCCTGGCCCATTGCGCCGCCTGCCACACGCCGCGCAATGCGCTGGGTGCCGAGCTTGCCGGCTCGTCCTATCTGGGCGCTTCCATCGATCACTGGTATGCGCCGGCCTTGACCAGTGCCAATACGGCGCCCTTGCCGTGGACGCAGGATGAGCTGTACGCCTTCCTGCGCACGGGAGCGACGGCCCTGCACGGCGTGGCGGCCGGCCCGATGTCGGCCGTCGTGCACGAAGGCATGGGCGCGTCGTCCGACAGCGATATTCGCGCGCTGGCCACGTATTTTGCCGGCGTGGCCGGTGCAGAGCAACGTCAGATCGATACCGATACCGTCGTGAAAGCCGGTATCGCCCGCTCGCAGCGGGTCAGCCTGGTCGACAACGACCGTGGCGCCAGTCTGTACGTGGCCGCCTGCGCGTCGTGCCACTCGAACAGCGATGGCCGGCCCGTGGCCCTGCGTCCGGAACTGAGCCTGAACAGCGCTGTCAGTGCGCCCGATCCCGCCAACCTGATCCAGGTGATATTGCACGGCATCAGCAAGGACGCGGCCATGCCCGGCGTGCTGATGCCCGGCTTTGGCGCCTCGCTGACGGACAACGACGTGGCCCAGCTGGCCGCCTATCTGCGCCGCAGCCGCAGCCCTCAGCCCGCCTGGATGAACCTGGAAGCGGCCGTGGCACGCGCGCGCGCCGGCAAGTAATTCTTGAAAGAATCTATGTATAACATGACCGTGAATGGCCAGCCCTTCGGCACCGAAGCCGACGCCGAGACGCCCCTGCTGTGGGTGCTGCGCGACGAAGCTCATTTGAAAGGCACCAAGTTTGGCTGCGGCATCGGCATGTGCGGCGCCTGCACCGTGCACGTCGATGGCCGTGCCATGCGCGCGTGCATCACGCCGATTGCCGCCGTGGCCGGTTGCGCCATCACCACCATCGAAGGCCTCTCGCCCGATGGCACGCACCCGCTGCAGCGGGCCTGGCTCGCCACGCAGGCGCCCCAGTGCGGCTATTGCCAGTCGGGCCAGATCATGCAGGCGGCCACCTTGTTGAAAGACTATCCGCAGCCGACGGATGCGAATATCGATGCCGTCATGAGCGGCAACCTGTGCCGCTGCATGGCGTACGTGCGCATCCGCAAGGCGATCAAGCTGGCAGCCGGCATGCAGGAGGCGCCCGGTGTTTAAGTTGCCGAAAGAAAATTCTGCTGCCCATCCCAGCTCGCTGGGACGGCGCGGTTTCCTGATCGCCGCCGCCGGCACGGGGTTTACGCTGGCTTTCTTGCGCGCCGACAGCTCATTGGCCGCCGGCAAGGTGTCGCCCGCGCCACCAAAACAAAGCGCGGCGCCCGTGTTCGACCCCAGCATCTGGTTCAAGATCGAGCGTGACGGCATGATCACCGTGAATATCGCCAAGGCGGAAATGGGCCAGCATATCGGCACGGCCCTGGCGCGCATCGTGGCCGAGGAGCTGGAAGCGGACTGGAGCAAGGTGCGCCTGCATTACGTGGACACGGACCCCAAATGGGGCTTGATGGTCACGGGCGGCAGCTGGTCCGTCTGGCAGAATTTCGACCCGCTCAGCCGTGCCGGCGCGGCCGGCCGCCTCGCGCTGGTCGAGGAGGGCGCGCGGTTGCTGCGCGTGCCCGTCTCCGCCTGCCACGCCCGGCTCGGTGTCGTGCATGGACGTGGGCGCTCGATCAGCTATGGCGACATCGTGCGCCGTGGCAAGCTGGCGCGCCAGTACACGCCCGGACAATTGCAAGCCATCGTGCTGAAAACGCCGCGGCAGCGCAGCCTGATCGGCCAGAACGTGCAGGCGCTGGACATTCCGGCGAAAATCAATGGCACGGCCGTGTACGGCATCGATGCGCAGGTCGACGGCATGCTGTATGCGCGCCCGAAGATCCCGCCCACGCGCTACGGCTCAAAAGTCGTCTCCATCGACGACTCGGCGGCCAAGAAGGTGCAGGGCTACCTGCGTTCGTTCGCCTTGCAAGACCCCAGCGGCACGGTGCCCGGCTGGGTCATGGTGGTGGCCGAGACGTATGCGGCCGCCATGCGCGCGGCGGACCTGGTGCAGGTAAAGTGGCGGGCCGGTGCGGCGGCCCACGTGTCGGAACAGGATATCGTCAACTATGCCACCAAGCAGCTGGCCGACACGAGCCTGGGTGCCCGCGTGGTCGATGATGATGGCGTGGAACAAGCGTTCAAGGATGCCAGCCTGCAACTGGAACGCCACTACACGACCAGCACCGTGCTGCATTTCCAGCTGGAACCGGTGAATGCGCTGGCGCAGGAAATCGACGGCGTCTGGCATATCCATGCGGGCAACCAGTGGCAATCGCTGATCCTGCCCGTGCTGGCGCAGGCGCTCAAGGTGCCGGAGAGCAAGGTGATGCTGCATACCTATCTGCTCGGCGGCGCCTTCGGGCGGCGCTTGAATGGCGATTATTGCGTGCCGGCCGCGCTGGCGGCGCAAGCCGTGGGACGTCCCGTCAAGATGATTTGTACGCGGGCCGACGATGCGCGTTTCGATTCGCCCCGTTCGCCATCCGTGCAGCATGTGCGCATGGCGTTCGACGACGCGGGTAAGGTCTCGGCGATGGTGCACGAAGCGAGCGCAGGCTGGCCCACGCAAGCGATGATACCCGCCTTCCTGGCCAAGGATAAGCAGGGCCATCCGTACGACCCGTTTGCCATCGCCGGCGCCGACCACTGGTATACGGTGGGTGCGCAGCGCGTGCGGGCCGTGTCGAACGACCTGGCCAACAGCAGTTTCCGTCCCGGCTGGCTGCGCTCCGTGGGGCCGGGCTGGACCAACTGGGCCGTGGAAAGTTTTATGGACGAGGCGGCGCAGGCGGCCAAGGTCGATCCGCTGGCCTTTCGTTTGTCGCTGCTGCAGGCGACGGGGCGCAATGCGGGCAGCGCGCCGAATGCCGTCGGCGGCGCCGCGCGCCTGGCCCATGTGCTGCAGCGCGTGGCGGACAAGGCGGGCTGGGGCACGGCCATGCCACCCGACACGGGCCTGGGCATCGCCGCCACGTTCGGCCAGGAGCGCGACATGCCGACCTGGACGGCTTGCGTTGCCCGGGTGAAAGTGGACCGCAGCACTTGCATGGTGAAAGTCGAAAAGCTGTTCATGGTCATCGACGCGGGCAGCATCGTCGATCCCGATGGCGCCCTGGCGCAGGCGGAAGGGGGCGCCCTGTGGGGTGTCAGCATGGCCTTGCATGAAGGTACGGCTTTCCTCAACGGCGAAGTGAAGGATACCAATCTGAATACCTACACACCGCTGCGCATGGCCGACGTGCCCGAGCTCGACATCGAGTTCGTGGCCAGCACGGCAACGGCGACGGGCATGGGCGAGCCGCCCACGACGGCCGTGGCGCCAGCGATCGGCAATGCCATCTTCGCCGCTGTGGCGTCGCGCGTGCGGCATTTGCCGATCCGGCCGGAAGCCGTGCTGAAGGGGCTGGACCGGCACGGCGCCGTCTGATGCGGACGCGCGGAAAAATGACGTGCGCCGCGCGTGAATGGGCGCAGGCTGGTACACTGAGAATTGCCGCTCAGGGCGCGCAGGCGGCGCCCGGTCCGGCCAAATCAGCGCACTAGCAGCGTGATTTCAGCTCGATCTCAGTTCGATTCCAGCTCGATAGCGGAGGCAGCCATGCAAGAACAATTTGTCAGCATCACGGCCGATGAACTTCAAATGGACGGCGTGCTTGAAATGCCCGAGCGGCCCGTGGGCATCGTCCTGTTTGCCCATGGCGCGGGCGCCGATAGCGATTACCTGGGCGCTTCCAGCCACGCCACTTCCCAGGATTTTTTGCGGGCGGGCATCGCCACCCTGCGCTTCGACCAGGGCGGTGTCGGGCCCGGTGGCGGCAGCAATGGCCACGCGTATTTCGTGCGCAGCGATATCGTGCTGCTGGCGCGTCAACTGGAAAAAGCCCTGGGCTGGCTGCAGCTCGACCCGTCCACGCGGCGCTTGCCCTGCGGCCTGTATGGCTATGGCACCAGTGCGGCCGTGGTGATGCAGCTGGCAGCCTGGCGCAGCGCGGAAATCGCCGCGCTGGCTGTCTGCGATGGCCAGGTGGAAATGGCGGGCAAGGCGGCGCTGGAAAACGTGCGCGTGCCATCGCTGTTGATCGTGGGCGGGCGCGACCCCGACGTGGCTGGCCTGAACCGCATGGCGTTTGCCACCTTGCGCTGCGACAAACAACTGGAACAGATCGCCGCACCCGGCGGCCCCGACACGCGCCACCAGGCGGCCTTGCTGGCTACCGACTGGTACACGCGCCATTTCAGCGGGCATACCAGTACGGCGCAGTAGCGCAGCTGGTCAGGCGGCGCGCAGGTTCTTCGCATGGAAGCGCACATGCTCTTCCATGAAGCTGGCGATGAAGTAATAGCCGTGGTCATAGCCGGCATGGCGGCGCAGCCGTAATGGCTGGCCGGCGTCGCGGCACGCAGCTTCGAAGACCTCGGGGTACAGTTGCTCGGGCAGGAACTTGTCGGCCAGGCCCTGGTCGATCAAGATGCCATTGGGAAATAGTGCCGGCTGGCCTTGCAGGCCGCGCATCAGTGCGCTGGCGTCGTATTGCTGCCAGCTGGCTGCGTCGCTGCCCAGGTAGCCCGTGAATGCTTTTTTGCCCCACGGACACTGGCTCGGCGCGGCGATGGGGGCGAAGGCGGAGACGGAGCGGAACAGGTCAGGGTTGCGCAAGGCCAGCACCAGCGCGCCATGGCCGCCCATCGAGTGGCCGAAAATACCCGTGCGTTGCGCGTCGATCGCCAGTTCCTGTTCCAGCAGGGCGCGCAGTTCCAGGATATAGCTGTACATGCGGTAGTGACTGCTCCACGGCGCTTCGGTGGCATCGACGTAAAAGCCGGCGCCCGCGCCGAAATCCCAGGCATCCGTCTCGCCCGCGATATTCGCGCCACGGGGGCTGGTGTCGGGCGCGATCAGGATCAAGCCTTCCTCGGCCGCCACGCGCTGCGCGCCACCCTTGATCATGAAGGTTTCTTCCGTGCACGTCAGGCCCGCCAGGTAAAACAGGGCGGGGCGTTTGGTGCTGGCCGTGGCGCCTGGCGGCGTATCGGGAATGAAGGCCGAGAAACGCATGGGCAAGCCGATGGCGTGCGCGTCGTGGCGATAAAAGCGTTGTACGCCGCCAAAACAGGCGTGTTCACTCAACAGTTCCAGCATGAATTCTCCTCGTTAATGCCACAGTATAGCGAGAGCGGCGCAGCGCCGACACAGCATCAGCCCAGCATGGCCGCTAATGCAGGCAAGATGTCCTGTGCCGGTGCTTCGGTCTTGAATGCCAGCAAATGGTCGGCGCGCGTCTTGCCCAGGTTGATGGCGGCCACGGGCTTGCCCGTTTCGGCCGCCATGCGGCACAGGCGAAAGCTCGAATACACCATCACGGACGAGCCAACCACCAGCAAGGCGCTGGCGGCCTGCATCTTGCGCTCGGCCTCGGCGGCGCAGGCGGCGGGCACGCCATCGCCAAAGAACACCACGTCGGGCTGCAGGGTGCCGCCGCAGCGGGGACAGGCGGGCAAGTGGAAGGTGGCCAGCTGCATTGGTTCCAGCAAGGCGTCGCCGTCGGGCGCCGGCGTGGCCGTGGCACCCAGCATCTGCGGATTGTCGCGTTCGAGCTGATCCTGGATCAGGCGGCGCGTATGGCGGGCCTGACAATCGAGGCACACCACGCCGTGTATGCTGCCGTGCAACTCCGTGACGGCGGCGCTGCCTGCCTGCTGATGCAGGCCATCGACGTTTTGCGTGACCAGGCCGCCGATGTGCTGGCGCTGGGCCAATTGCGCGATGGCCAGGTGACCGGGATTGGGCGTGGCGCGCGCCAGGGTGGGCCAGCCCACCATGCTGCGCGCCCAGTAGCGGCGGCGCACGGCTTCCTGGCGGCGAAAATCGGGACCTTGCACGGGGGCGTTGCCGCGCCGCACGCCGTCCGCATCGCGGTAGTCTGGTATGCCGGACGCCGTGCTGATGCCGGCGCCCGTCAGCAGCAGCACGTCGGGATGGCGGCGCAGGAACTGCGCCAGCTGTTCCAGGGCGGCATCGTCGCTGGCGCGCTGCAAGCTGGCTGAGGGAAAGTTTTGCATGATGCGCCATGCTAACCGAAAAGCGCGGCGCCGTTGCAAGCGGATGTTTACTCCAGCTTCATGCCGAAACGCTGCAGCCGCGGCTGCCAATGCTCGTCAATATTGGCCGAGACGAGGATGCGCTCGGCCTTGCCGATCAGTAATTCACGGGGCACGAAGCCGAAGTAGCGCGAGTCGGCGCTGTTGTCGCGGTTATCGCCCAGCATCATGAAGTGGTCGGCCGGCACCGTCACGGGGGCAAAGCTGCGCGCCGCGCCCGCGATTTGCGGCAAGACCTGGATGCGGTGCTGCTCGGTTGCGTTGCGCTCGCTGATGCGCTGCGCCGTCAGCTGGCCCAGGTGGGCGATGGTTTCGGGCGCCGTGTCGAGCGCCGTGTAGCGGGCGGGCTGGCCATTGATGACCAGCTTTTCATTGCGCATTTCCACCGTGTCGCCGGGCAGGGCGATGATGCGCTTGATCAATCGCGTGCCGTCTTTTGGCGAGGAAAAGGTGACGATATCGCCCCGCTGCGGTTCACCCAGGCGCTGCAGCACGATATCGGTGAGCGGCACTTTCAGGTTGAAGGCGAGGCGGTTGACGAAGACCACGTCGCCTTCGAGCAGGTTGGGCCGCATGGACGCCGACGGTATCGGATTCCAGTCCGCCACGGCCGTGCGGAACACGCCGAACAGCAGCAGAAACATCAAAAAACCTTTGTTGGCGCGCATCCATGTTGTCATCTTGGCTCTTTCGCTGGGCCGTGCCCGTGAGTGTGAGGGAAGGCGCCATTGCTGCTGGCGCCCTATCCACGATGCACGGCGAGGCTGAAGCCAGTCTTAAATCAGGCGCCTGCGCGGCCGATGGCGCGGCCGTTGTTGCGCGCAAGCGTCAGCAACAAGGCTATTTGAAGGCCTTGATGACGGCATCGAGCTTGACCTTGAGCGATTTGTCGTGCGCCTGGATGGCCGGCACTGCGCGCTGCACGCCGAGCAGCTGGTAGACGGCTGTCTGCGCCGCGCGCACCGAGTATTCCACGGTGAAGACGACATCGTCGGCGATTTCCACGAACTGGCTGACGAAGGCCAGGTTGACGGAGCTGGCCGGCACGGGCAGCGGGCGGTCGCTCTTTGCGCGGGGCATGAACATGCTGGTGATGTAGGGCATGCGGCAGGGAATGCAGTTTGCCGTGGCCATGATGTCGAGGTCGAAGTTCAGGTGGCCGCACAGCTCGCGCAGGATGTCTTCGCCGCTGCATTCGGACATGGGCTTGGCGACGAAGTTGCCGATGCGGTCAGGGTGCAGCGCATAGCCCCAGAATACTTGCACGCCCTCGGGCTGGCCGGCGAAATGGGGCTGGTGCGCCAGCACGACGGACATGAACCAGTTGCTGTCCTTGAAGGTGACGAGGCCGCCCGTGCCCGCGCTGTTGCCCGTGAATTGCTCCATCCTGTCAAAGAAGGCGCTGTCTTTCAAAGTGACCGTGTACGAGGCCCAGTACGATTCGGGGATGCTGCTGTTGAAGGCGGCTGGACGGCCCAGCGCCGGGCGGCCTTCGGCCAGCTTTTCCCACAGGCGCCAGCCCTGGCTGTCGTTTTTCGTGCGCTTGGCCGGTGCGCTGTGCATGCTGCCATAGCTGGAGGCATCCGTCATCGAGGCGTTCTGGAAAAACACCAGGTCGCCAGCGGCGACGGGAATCACGTCGGCCAGGCCGCGCCGCTGGCAGTGCAGGGCGGTGGCAGTCAGGCGGCCTTCGGGTTCCTGTACCTCGATATCGGTCACCGTGCAATCCATGATGATGTTGACGCCTTGCTCCTGCAGCCACGCGACCAGCGGGCGCACCAGCGAGTCGTACTGGTTGTAGACGGTGCGCTTGACGCCGGCCAGGGTTTCGATGCGCGAAAATTCCATCATGAAGCGGTGCAGATAGCGCTTGAACTCGACGGCGCTATGCCAGGGCTGGAAGGCAAACGTGGTGGCCCACATGTACCAGAACTTGGTGTCGAAGAATTCGGGCGAGAGCCAGTCCGTGATGGCGCTGCTGCCCAGCGTGTCTTCATCGGCTTCCGTCAGCTTCAGCAGTTCCAGCCTGTCCTGCATGGAAAAGCCCATGCTGCTGACATCGACCTTGAAACGGTTGCGGTCGACCAGACGCGCGCGCGAGTGGGGAATGTGCCGTTCGTTGAAGGCGATGGTTTCATCGTAGACGCTCTGGCCCGCATGTTCGAGCGAAGGGATGCTCTTGAACAGATCCCAGGTGCACTCGTAATTGTCGGTGGTCAGCATGCGCCCGCCGCGCAAGGTATAGCCATCCTCGGCATTGCCGCCGCCATCGAGGCTGCCGCCCGTCACGGGCGATGTTTCGAAGATGGTGATGTTGCTACCTTGCATGCCGCCGTCGCGTATCATGAAGGCGGCCGCAGCCAGTGAGCCGATGCCGCCGCCGACCAGGTAGGCTTTTTTGTTTGTATTGGTCATGTTTTTCCCCTGAATGTGAGCGCATCCGCATGCGCGAAAGGCTTCCAAGCGGCACGGCTGATGTCGTGCCATATTTGCCTATTTTACAACGCAAGGGGGAGACTCGGCGAAAAAATAGAGCGTTCGTTCGGTTTTTCAGGCGCCAGCGTGTTCCTTGCGCCGTTCAAAGTACAGCAGATCCGACCAGGCATCCTGGAAGCGCATGGCTTTTTCCGAGTGGCCATATTGGTGAAAGCCGTTGCGCTGCATGACGGCGATCGAAGCCAGGTTTTGCGGCCGCGCTGTCGCTTCCACGCGCCACAGTTCCAGTGTGCCGAAGGCCTCTTCCAGCAACAGGGCGACCACGCGCGTGGCGTAGCCGCGTCCGCCGAACCGTTCGCCGATGCGATAACCGAGCGTCGCCTTGTTGAAGTAGGGGCGCATGACGGCCGTCAGATTGACCCTGCCGATGATTTGTCCGTCCTGCTTGGCCAGATACTGGTAAGCGAGGTCTTGCTGGCGCTCGCGCTGCGCCTGCTCGATGGCGGCGGCGATGGCTTCCTGGTGATAATAGGACGGTGCGCGAGCCGTGACCCAGCGTTCAAAATACGCACGGTTGTCCAGTTCGAAGGCCAGCAAGGCGGGAAGGTCGGCGCTGGAGGGCGGGAGCAACTGAAGGCGGTCGAGGTCTGGCATGGAATCGTGTCGGAAAGCGATACGCCATTATAATCAGCTGGCGCATTTCGCCGCACATGCTTGAATTCATGAAGGAGCAGCATGCTGTCCCATCTCTGCCTCGGCACCAACGACTTTCCCCGCGCCTACGCCTTCTACACGGCCCTGCTGGGAGAACTCGATTTGATCGAAAAATTCCATGATCCGGCCCAACCCTGGGCCGGCTGGATGGCGCGGGACGTGCCGCGCCCCCTGTTCGTGCTGACGGCGCCGCACGACGGCTTGCCGGCGACGCCCGGCAATGGCCAGATGACAGCCTGGCTGGCGGCCAGCCGCGCCCAGGTGGACCGCAGCTACCAGGCCGCGCTGGCGCTGGGCGCCGTGTGCGAGGGGCCACCGGGCTTGCGGCCCCATTACCACGCCAATTATTATGGCGCCTACTTCCGCGACCTCGACGGCAACAAGCTGTGCGTCTGCTGCCACGCCGAGGAATGATTAACGCGGGCCCCAGACGTCGTTTTCTGTCCAGCCCAGTTCCAGGAAATCCTGCGCCCGCTCGTCCGCTTCGCCGGCGCAATAGAACTCGTCGAGCTGGGGCGCTTCGATGCGCGTGCCGGCCAGCATGGCGTGCACTTGCCCCCGGTGGTGGATCTGGTGCTGGAACACATGCGCCAGCATGCGCTGGCGCGTGTCGATTTGCGGATTGTCGCGCAGGATCATCACGGGCCGCGCCAGGTCCGCATCGCACAGGCTGCGGCAATGGGCGATCAGGCGCAGATCCGAGGCGCGCTGCGCCGCGTGCAGGGCCGTGCAGTCGGTGAACGGTTCGTCCTTTTCAAAGAAGACATAGCAGTCGGCATGGGGCGCTGCGCCGCGCAGCTCGCGTTCGAGCGCGTCGAGATAAAACCAGTCGCACGTCAGTATGTGGTTCAGGGTGAGCTGGATGGTGGGGAAAAAGCTGACGCGCGTGGCCTGGAACTCGGCCTGGGTCAGCTGCCCGCAAGCCTTCAGCAGGCGGTGGTTGGCCCAGGCGTTGTTATACGCCTGGCTGGTGATGTAGTGCGCAAGTGGATTGTTCATATTGGATCGCTGGTCGAGCAGGGCAGGGTGTATGTCGTGCCACTTTAGCATGTTGCAGCAGGTGGACAAAGCGCTCACGCCAGCCGCACCAGCGCTGCTGTCATCAAGTAAAATCACGGAGCGAACTTCGCGATAATGATGCATACAGGGCTTGGGATAGCAAAATGGGCTGGATAGGAAAATTACTGAACGGCGGCGACGAAAAAAACAAGCCTGCGCCGGTCACGGCAGCGGCGGCGCCCGAGGCGACGCTGCAGCCAGCCACCATCACCGAAATCGATGCCATGTACTACCGCTGGCTGGCGGCTGCGGGTTCGGCGCAGGCTCCGGCGGAGACTGAACAGAAGATTCTGGACGAATTGGCGCGCCTGGTGCGTGAACCGATCGCTGGCGCTGCGCTGGTGCCGCGCATTCCAGCCATCATTCCGCAGTTGATGCGTACCTTGCAAGATGAAAACATGAGCGCGGCCAAGCTGTCGGCCCAGCTGGCCCAGGATGTGCTGCTGGTCGCCGAGGTTTACCGCGAAGCGAACCGGCCCTGCTACCAGTCGCGCTACAACGCCAGCCCGTCGATCAACAACATGGAAGGCGCCATCATGCTGCTCGGGCAAAACGGCATGCGCATGCTGCTCGCCCGCGTCGCCTTCCGTCCCATCGTCAGCATGCAGAGCGGCGGGCTGACCGTGCGCACGGCGCCGCTGATCTGGCGCCAGTCCGAAAAATGTGCACTGGCGGCCAGCCTGGTCGCGCCGACGATGCATGCCAACGCTTTCGATGCCTATCTCGCGGGGCTGATGGCCAATGTCGGCCTGGTGGTGGCGTTCCGGCTGATCGACCAGATGCATGGGCCCGATGCCTTCCCGCAATCGGACGCCTTCATTGCGCAGGTGTTTGCGCAAGCGCGCATCTTGTCGGTACGCATCGCCGAATTGTGGGAGTTTCCCCAGTCCGTGACCCGCGCGATCGGGCAGGCGGGCGTCGATGCCAATGCCGATCCGCAGGCGCAGGCGCTGGCGCTGGGCGAGCGCTTGAGCAAGCTGCGCATGCTGGCCGATAGCGGCCGCTTTCCTGCCGACGATCCTTTCGTGACGACTGGACTCGGCAAGAGTGAGCTGCTGGCGTTTGGCAAACTGGCCGACGACGACGAGTGATGCCAGCTGCGTGCAGCTGATATCACTCAGCGT
This sequence comes from Janthinobacterium tructae, assembly GCF_006517255.1. Classification (NCBI taxonomy): domain Bacteria; kingdom Pseudomonadati; phylum Pseudomonadota; class Betaproteobacteria; order Burkholderiales; family Oxalobacteraceae; genus Janthinobacterium; species Janthinobacterium tructae. Next base: position 178,521 of record NZ_CP041185.1, read on the forward strand.
GCAAAATAGAGTTCGTGCAGGTGCTCCAGGTCGACGTCAAGCGCAGCCTGCGACAGCGCCACTTTGCCGCTTTGCATCAGGTAGACGTGATCGGCCACGCCCACGGCGCGCGCCGTGTTCTGTTCGACGAGGATGATGGTACGCCGGCCGTCGTTCAGGCGCGCGAGGATCTCGAACAGTTCGTTGACCACCAGCGGCGCCAGTCCCAGCGAAGGCTCGTCGATGATCAGCAGCGACGGGTCCGACATCAGGCCGCGCGCCATCGCCAGCATCTGCGCTTCGCCGCCGGACAATGAACCGGCCAGTTGGCGGCGCCGTTCGTGCAGGCGCGGGAACATGGCGTAGGCTTCGGCCAGGCGCGCCGGCATGTGGCTGCGGTGCTCTTTCGGGAAGGCGCCCATGATCAGGTTTTCTTCCACACTCATGTCGCGAAACGTCATGCGCCCCTCGGGGATCATGGTGACCCTGGCGTCGCTCATCTTCCAGGTGGGCGTGCCGTTGATGGCCACGCCGTCGAGCGCGATGCTGCCCGCACCCACGGGCAGCAGCCCCATGATGGCGCGCAGCAGCGTGGTCTTGCCGGCCCCGTTCGGGCCGATGATGGTGGTCAGCTTGCCCTTCTGAATGGACAGCGACACATCCCACAGCACATTGATGGCGCCATAGCCGGCGCGCAGATTTTCTATCTCAAGCATGGGCTGCCCCTGTATAACTTTCGATGACGGCCGGATCGCGGAAGACGGCGTCCGGCGTGCCGTCGGCGATCAGCTGGCCAAAATTGAGCACGGCCACGCGCTGGCACAGATTGCTGATGGTTTCGATGTCGTGTTCGATCATGACGATGCCCACGCCAAAGGCGGCGTGCAAGTCCTTCAGCATGCCCATGAAGCGGCGCTTGCCGTTCGTTTCCAGGCCGGCCAGCACTTCATCGAGCAGCAGCAGTTTCGGATTGGTGGCCAGCGCCTTGGCCACCTCCAGCGCCTTCAATTCCGTCAGCGCCAGTTCGCTGGCCGCATCGCGCCCGGCCTTGTCAAGCAGGCTCGTAAAATCGAGGATTTCATCGATCTTGCGCATGTCGACCTTGCCGGTGCCGAAGCGCTGCGCCACGACGAGGTTTTCGCGTACCGTCAACTCATGCATGGGCTGCGGAATCTGGAAGGTGCGGCCCAGTCCCAGGCGTGCGCGCTGGTACATGGGCGTGGCCATGATGTCGCGTCCTTCGAAGCGGATGCTGCCGCTGGTAGGGCGCACCAGGCCGGAAATCGCATTGAACAGCGTGGTCTTGCCGGCGCCATTCGCGCCCACCAGGCCGATCACGTCGTGGCTGCCCACCTTTAAGGTGACGGAATCGACGGCCGTCAGGCCGCCGAAGCGCACGGACACATTATCGAGTTCAAGCATGTGCTTTCTCCTTCGCTTTCTCCTTGACCAGCGCTTTTTTCAGCCATTTTTGCAGCAGCGGCAGCAGGCCGTTCGGACTGAAGACGATCATCGCCACCAGCAGCACGCCCAGCACCAGCTGGTGTCCCGTGGGGATCAGCGACTTGAAAATCAGCTGGTCGACCAGGTAGACCACCACGGCGCCCAGCACGGGGCCGAGTATGGTGCGGTAACCGCCGAAGATGGCCGCCACGATCGGCAAGGTCACCCACAGGCTGTTGAAGGCGTAGTCCGGCTCCAGGAAGTTGATGTAATGGGCGTTGAAGGCGCCGAACAGGCCCGCCATGAAGGCCGACACGAGCAGCATCGCGCCTTTCAGCAGGGTGCTGTTGACGCCGACGACGCGCGTGGCGTCTTCGCTGTCGTGCATGGCGCGCAGGGCGATGCCGTAATGGCTGGCGCGGATGCGGTTGTAGGCAAACGCGCAGCACACCACCAGGGTCAGCACCACCAGGTAGGCGCCCGTCTTGCTGGCCAAATCAAAACCGAAGACGGTAGGTAAAGCCGGAATATTGTTGATGCCGCCGGCGCCGCCCGTCACCGAGCTCCATTCCGTGGCCAGGATGCGGAAGATGTGCGCGTAGGCGAGGATGGCCAGCGCAAAATACGGCCCGCGCAGCCGCAGCACGGGCAGCATGATGACGGCGGCGATGGCCGCGCCCGCGCCACCGAGCAGCATGGCGGCAAATACGGGCACGCCCAGTTTCACGGTCGTGAGGGCGGAGACATACGCGCCCACGCCGAAGAACGCGGCATGGCCGAAGCTGACCATGCCGCCCAGATTGCCCAGCAAGGCCCAGGACATGGCCACGCCGCCGATGATCAGGGCCGCCACCACCATGCTCATCACATACTGGTTGCCGCCCAGGGCCAGCGGCACGGCGATATACGCGGCCAGCAGCAAACCGGCCGTTGAAAGGAAAGTTGAGCGCTTCATCCGCGCCTCCGTTGTGCGCCGAACAGGCCGTTCGGCATGATGAACAGCACCAGCAGGAACAGCACCATGCCGGACAATTCCTGCAGCGCGGAGCTGGCCAGGGTGACGGTCAGTGCTTCGGCCACGCCCAGCAGCACGGCGGCCAGCAGCACGCCGGGGATGGAGCCGATGCCGGCCAATACCGTGATGATGAAGGCTTTCACCGTCAGCGCGCCGCCGTAGGCGGGCTGGATCACGCCATAGCTGAACAGGGCGACGCCGGCGAAGGCGGCCAGGATGCCGGCGACCAGGAAGGACACCAGTTCCGTGCGGCCCGGGTCGATGCCCATCAGCTTGGCCGCATCGCGGTTGCTGGACACGGCGCGCACGGCGCGGCCATACCAGCTGGTGGCAAGCCAGCGCCACAGGGCCGCCATCAGCACCAGGCTGACGCCAAAGAAAATGACTTCGCTGCGCATGCTGAAAAACGGGCCGATCTCGATGCCTTCCTGCAGCCAGGTCGACGAAGTCGAACGGATATCGGCCTTCCACACCAGCAAAATGAAATTGGTGAGTATCACGCCGATGCCGTAGGTGAGGATCAGCGAATTGATTTCGCGGTCTTTCTTGATGCGGCTGACGATCAGATACACGCCCACGGACGTCAGGCTGACGATCACCAGCGCGATGGGAATGGCGAACATGGGCCCCAGGCCCAGGCCCGACTCCACGCTGTAGGCAATATAGGCGGCCAGCAGCACCAGTTCGCCGTGCGCCAGGTTGATCACTTTCATGGTGCCGAAGACCAGCGCCAGTCCCAGTGCGATCAGGGCGTAGGAGCCGCCCTGCAGCAAGCCCGAATACAGGGCTTGCAAGATTAATTCTGTCATGTCGTCATCCCGTCAGGCAGCCCTGGCGCCGCGTGTACACAGCGCGTACACTGCGCAGAACTGCCGTTCATCGGTGCGCGCCCGGCAGGCGCGCGCATGTGCAGCGGGAGGCTGCTGTTACCAGGGCAGGGCTGGATAGGCCAGCTTGCCCGTCGCGTGTTCTTTCGGCCAGACGATCACCACTTTCTTGTCCTGGTGCTGCGCCATGCGGTGCACGAAGTTCTGGTTGTCGCCATTCGCGGCGAACTGGACCCGGCCGATCAGGGTTTCGCGGTCCGTCTTGCGCATTTCCTCGGCCACGCCGCCTTTTTTGATGGTGCCCTTGTCGGCCGCGCGCGCGATGGCTTCGAACAGCAGCATCGACTGCACATAGCCGAACTGGCCCAGGTAGTCTGGCTCCTTCTTGTACAGCTGCTTGTAGGCATCACTGAAGGCCTTGCCGTCGGCTGTCTTGAATTCCGTGGGGAAGGGCAGCAGGGCCGTGCCGAATACATTCGGCATCAGGTCGGGGAAGTCGGCCGCCATTTTCGGCGTGGCCAGCGACCATACGCCCACCATGGCCTTGATTTTTGGTTTGAGCACGCGGGCGGCGCGGATGATGCCCACGTAATCGTTTTCGTAGCCGACCATGGCCACCACTTCCGATTTATCCTGCAGCTTGATCTTGTTGATGATGGGCTTGAAGTCGGTAATGGCCGGGTCGAACGAGTGCGTCGTCACCTTCACGCCTTTGGCCGTCAGGGCTTTCTCCACGTCCTTCGCCAGGCCCGTGGTGGCGTCCTTGGTCGAATACACGATGGAGACGGACTTGGCGCCCACGTCCTGCAGTAGTCCCAGCATGGCTTTCTCATAGCCGGCCGTGTTATTGATGCGGAAAAAATTCTTGCGCCCGCTGGCCACCAGGCTGTCGTCCACGCCGCCCGAGGTGATGTAGACCAGGCCCAGTTTGTTCGCCGTGTCCGAGGCGGGCGAGATATTGTTCGAACCATAGCCGCCAGTGATGGCCACCACGCCCTGGCTGGCCAGCTTTTCCACGGCGGCGATGGCCTTGGCGGGCGCCGATTCGTCGTCGACGGTGATGATCTTGATGGTGTGCTTGCCGTTGGTCTTGTTGAAGACCTCGGCCGCGACCATGATCCCCTCCTGCATGCCGGCGCCGACCCGCGCCAGGTTGCCCGTCAGCGGGATTTCCGCGCCGACCAGGAATTCGTCGGCGCTGGCCTGCGTCATCCAGGCGCTGGCAACCAGCGCTGCCATGGCGATGCGTGTGTAGGTGCGTTTCATCGTGTCTCCTCCGGTGATGTGGCTTGGTTTTATTCTCGGGTCTGCTACTACATGGTCAACTTATCGTGCATTCTGCGCCATTTGCCGCAGTTGCCCCTTTAAAATCTTGCCCGTGGCGGCCGCCGGCAGCGCGTCCATGACGATGATGGCGGACGGGCACTTGTACGGCGACAGCGTTTGCGCCAGCCAAGCCTGTAATTGTGCCACGCTGGCGGGCTGGCGCGGATCGAGCTCCACGTAGGCGATGACATCCTCGTTGCCATCGTCCAGGGTGCGCCCGACCACGGCCGACTGCACCACGCAGGGGTGGGCGTTGAGCGCCGTTTCCACTTCCAGCGGATACACATTGAAGCCGGAGCGGATGATCAGTTCCTTGGTGCGCCCGACGATGAACAACGCTCCGTCCGGTTCCTGGCGCGCCATGTCGCCCGTATTGAGCCAGCCGCCGTCGCGCATGGTGGCCGCCGTCATGGCCGGTTCGCGGTAGTAGCCGGCCATGATGTTAGGTCCGCGTATCCATAATTCTCCCGGCTCGCCCGGCGTCACATCCAGGCCGGCCACGTCCACCACGCGCACTTCCACGCCCGGGATCGGCATGCCGACCGAATCGTCGCGGCGCGGCGCATCCAGGCGCGTCTGGCTGATGGTGGGCGCGCTTTCCGTCATGCCGTAGCCATTGTGCAGCGCCGTGCCCAGCAGCTTTTCCACCTCGCGCTTGAGCGACGGCGCCAGCGGCGAGCCGCCCGCATACGCAAAGCGCAGCCGCGTGGGCAGCGGCGTGTCGGCGCCGCCCAGGGTTTGCAGCAGCTTGGCGTACATGGCGGGCACGCCCTGGACGATGGTCAAGCCGTCATCCTTCAGGGCCGAGAGCAGGCCATCGACGGAAAAGCGCGGCACCAGGTACAGCGCGGCGCCTGCATACAGGGTGCCCAGGGCCACCGAGGCCAGGCCGTACACGTGCGAAATCGGCAGCACGCCGTAGGCGCGGTCGCTGCACGTCAGGCCGCGCAAGGTGCTGGAGACTGCGGCGATGAACAGCAGGTTGCGGTGCGTCAGCATCACGCCTTTCGATTGGCCCGTGGTGCCCGTGGTGTAGATCAGCGCGGCCACCTGTTCGTTGCCGGGGACCGTGGCTTCCGCGATGGCTGCGTCGTTCGACTCGCCCGCCAGCAGCTCGCCCATGCCGTCGACCGTGGCGCTGGCCGCGCCCAGACGTGCAGCATGCGCTGCCGCTTCCGGCGAGGCGCCGGCCAGGAACAGCAGCCGCCGCGCCGAGCAGTGGCCTGCGATGGTGTCGATCTCGCGCGCCGACAGCCGTGCATTGACGTTGACGATCCACGCGTCGATGCTGGCGCAAGCAAAGATCAGCGCAACTTGCAGCGCGCAGTTCTCGCCCACCACCATCAGGCGGTCGCCGGCGCGCACGTCCAGCTGGCGCAGCAGCTGCGCGGCGCTTTCCACACTGTGCTGCAGCTGCGCGTAGGTCCAGTGCCGTCCGCCTTCATGCAGCGCCGGCGCATCCGGCGCGCGCGCCGCCCAGTGCGCGGGGATGGCCGACAGGCGCGCCGGCAATCCGGCCAGCAGGGCGGGAATGTCCATCGCGGCCTCCTTCACTTTTGTGCTGCCTTGATCATGTTGCGGGCGATGACGATCTGCTGGATCTGCGTCGTGCCTTCGTAGATGCGGAACAGGCGCACGTCGCGGTAGAAGCGCTCGGCTGCGTATTCGCTGATGTAGCCGGCGCCGCCGTGGATTTGCACCGAGCGGTCAGCCACTCTGCCGCACATTTCGGAGGCGAACAGCTTGCAGCACGACGCTTCCGTCGAAATGTCTTCCTTGTTGTCGCGCCGGCGCGCGGCATCGAGCACCATGCTGCGCGCCGCGTAAATCTCGGCCTTGCTGTCGGCCAGCATGGCCTGGATCAGCTGGAACTCGGCGATGGGCTGGCCGAACTGCTGGCGTTCCATGGCATACGCCAGGGCGTCGGCCAGCATGCGTTCGGCCGCGCCCACGCAGACGGCGGCGATGTGCAGGCGGCCCTTGTCGAGCACCTTCATGGCCGTCTTGAAGCCTACGCCTTCCTTGCCGCCGATGATGTTCGCGGCCGGCACGCGGCAGTTTTCAAAGATGACATCGCAGGTATGCGCGCCTTGCTGGCCCATCTTCCTGTCGATTTTGCCCAGCGAGAGGCCCGGCGTATCCTTTTCCACGATGAAGGCGGAAATGGCCGAGGCGCCCCGCTTGACGGGGTCCGTGCGCGCCATCACCGTGAAGATGCTGGCTTCGGGCGCGTTGGTGATATAGCGCTTGCTGCCGTTGAGGATATAAAAATCGCCGTCGCGCACGGCGCTCGTGCGCAGGGACGCCGCGTCGGAGCCGGATCCCGCTTCCGTCAGGGCGAACGAGCCGATGATCTCGCCAGCCGCCAGCTTGGGCAGATAGTATTGTTTTTGCGCTTCCGTGCCGTCGATGACGATGCCTTGCGAGCCGATGCCGTTGTTCGTGCCGATCAGCGAGCGGAAGGCGGGCGAGGTGCGGGCGATTTCAAATGCGACCCGCACTTCCTCTTCCATGCTCAGTTCCAGGCCGCCATAGGCTTCCGGGATGGACAGGCCGAACAGGCCCAGTTCGCGCATCTGCGCCACGATGGCGGGCGGTATCGTGTCCGTTTCGGCCACCAGCGCCTCGTTCGGCACCAGCACTTCGCGTACGAAACGGGCGATGCTGTCGAGCAGGATGTTCAGGGTTTCTTCGTCGCGTATCATCGGTTTCCTCGGCGCTTTGATGTGAGCTGTCGTTGAGAGGGGGCGCGCAGTCTAACCGCGTCCCAGGTTTTTTTCCACTGTCTTGACCAGGGCGACCAGGCGCGGTCCCAGGTCACCTTCGAGTTTTTCACGCGACAGCAAAAAGGCGGGGCCGCCGCAATTGAAGGCCATGACCTGTTCGCCGTCGGCACCCAGCATGGGCACGCCCACCGCATGCACGTCGTTCTGCCATTCGCCGGCCGAGATGCAAAAGCCCCGGTCCTGATAATCTTTGAAGCCTTGCTCGATGCCGGCCTTGATGCGCGGCCAGCGCTGCGTCTCGTGCAGGCGCGCATGGTCCATCAGGTAGTCGCGCTCGGCCTGCGGCAGGATGCACAGCAGGGCCTTGCCCATGGCCGTCGTCATCAGGGGGATGCGCGAACCGACGTCGAGGCGCAGGGTGACGTTGGCGCTGCTGCGGCAGGTTTCCACGTAGACCATGCTGAGGCGGTCGCGCGTGCCCAGCGAGACGGAGGCCTGCGCATGCTCGGCCAGCTCCTCCATCAGCGCGCGCGCCATCTTGCGCACGTCGAGGTTCGACAGCATGCGGTAGCCGAGGGCCAGCACGCCGGCGCCCAGCTGGTACTTGCCCAGGCTGTCCGAGTAATTCAGGTAGCCGAGTTTGGTGAGGGTATAGGTGAGGCGCGAAATCGTCGGTTTCGGGATGCCCGTGCGCTTGGCCATGTCCGCATTCGACAGATAGACTTCGCCGGGGCGAAAGCACCGCAGCACTTCCAGGCCGCGCGCCAGCGCGTTGACGAACTGGCGGTCCTTGGCTTCTTCGTCATCGCTGAAGACGATGAGTTCCGGATCGGCTGCGGTCTGAGTATTGCTCATATTTGCCTTCATTATTTTGACTCCCTGGAAATCAGTTTGCCTAGCCAAATTGGACGTGTCAACCGTTTTGTGAAACATTAGTTCGCACAGCGAAATGCTGCACTGCATGAAACCGTGCATGAAATTTTCCTGGAAAATTGACCTGCATAGCTGTTTCCGGCCTAGTCGCTTGAGCATCGTTGTATACGTCTGTATATTGCGCCATGGGATGACGGCCGCCGCACGAGTGGCCGCTTTTTTTGTATTTTTTTGTATATCGCTGTATAAGACGATATATAACGGAAGAGAACAACATGACGATGGTGAAACAGGTAATGGCGGGCGCCGTGATGCTGGCGCTGGTGCAGCAGGCCGCTGGCAAGGAAGACGCGGATGCGGCGGCGCCGTTCGTGCTGGGCACGGTGACGGTGATCGGCCAGCGCGACCAGCTGGGGCAAGTAGGCGAGCAGCAGGTGGGGTCGCAAGTGAGCCGCGCCGAGATGCGCCGCTTTAACCGCGACAACGTGGGCGATGCCCTCAATCTGCTGTCGGGCGTGTCGCTGTCGACCAATTCGCGCAACGAAAAAACCGTCGCCATCCGCGGCTTCGATGCGCGCCAGGTGCCGCTGTACATCGACGGCATTCCCGTCTACGTGCCGTATGACGGCTACGTCGATTTCAACCGCTTCACGACGGCCGACCTGGCCGCCATCCAAGTGGCCAAGGGCTTCAGCTCCGTGGCCTACGGCGCCAATACCCTGGGCGGCGCCATCAACTTGATCTCGCGCAAACCCGCGGCGCGCCTTGAGGGTGATACCTCGATCGGTTTCGGCTCGGGCAGCGAGCGCCAGGTATCGGCCAACGTGGGCACCAACCGGGGCCTGTGGTATCTGCAGGCGGGCGTGTCATACATCGACAGCGACGGTTTCCCCATGTCGTCCGACTTCCGCCCCACGGCCACGGAAGACGGCGGCACGCGCAACAATGCATATCGCAAGGACCATAAGCTGTCGTTCAAGATGGGTTACACGCCCGTGGGTGGTGATGAGTACGCGCTCAGCTACTACAAGCAGCATGGCGAAAAGGGCCAGCCGCCATCGACCAACCCCGTCGGTGCGCGCTACTGGCAATGGCCGTACTGGAACAAGGAAAGCGTGTATTTCGTCTCGCAGACGCGCCTGGGCCAGCAGGAACGCCTGAAATTACGGCTGTACCACGACAGCTACGACAATGAAATCACCTCGTTTACCAATGGCAGCTACGCGACCCTGAAAACCAGCGGCCAGGGCAGTGTCAGCGGCGGGCGCAGCATCTATAACGACCGCACGAACGGCGGCGCGGTGGAACTTGAATCGTTCCGCCTGGCCGCGCACAGCCTGCGCGTCGTTGCCAGCGTCAAGGCTGACGAGCACCAGGAACTCGATGCCAGGGGCGTGCGCAATACCTGGTACAAGGATGCCCTGTGGACCCTGGGTGCGGAAGACAGCATCGCCCTCAATGCGGCGACGGAACTGTCGCTGGGCGCCTCGCGCAATGCACTGCGCCCGGATACCGTCTACAGCGCCGGCAATGCGTATACCTTGCCGAGTAATCAATCGGCCACCGATCTGCAGGCGGGCCTGTTCCACAAGATCGGTCTTGATGCGCGCGTGTATGCCACCGTGGCGCGCAAGTCGCGCCTGCCGACCCTGAAGGACCGCTACTCGCAGCGCCTGGGCACGTATATCGAAAACCCGGCCTTGCGCGCGGAGGAGGCGATGAATTATGAGCTGGGGTATCAAGGCAATGCGCAAGGCCTGGTGCTGGAGGCGGCGCTGTTCTACAGCGACGTGAAGGACAAGATCCAGAGCGTGGCGAACGTCTCGGGCGTGCGCGCGCAGATGCAGAACGCGGGCCGGGCGCATATCAGCGGCGTGGAACTGGGCTTGCGCGGCCGCGCCGGCGCCTGGCTCGATTTCGGCGGCAACTACACGTATACGGACATGAAGAATGTCAGCGACCGCGCCATCCGCCTGACGGACGTGCCGCGCCACAAGCTGACGGCGCACGCCGTGCTGCACGCGGCGCGCCAGGTCGACGTGGTGGCCATCGCTGAATCGAACAGCGGGCGCTGGGTCTCGAACACCCTGGAACTTGGCGGTTTTACGACGCTGAACCTGAAGGCCGTGTACCGCCCCTTGCCGGCATTGACGCTGGAAGCGGGCGTGGCGAACCTGGGTGACCGCAATTACGCGCTGTCCGACGGCTTCCCCGGCGCCGGGCGCACCTGGCTGGCCAATGCACAGGTCCAATTCTGATTTTTGACTGTTCCATGAAAGGACTTCGCATGTTCAAGAAAATATTCGCTGCCTGCACCGCGGCGTCGTTGCTGGCGGCGGCACCGGCCGCGTGGTCGGCACCCGCTGCCGCGCGGGACAACATGAGCCACGCGCTGGCCGTGACGGGCATGGTGGAAACGCCGCTGACCCTGAAGGTGGCCGACCTGCGTCAGCTGCCGCCCGCGAATGGCGGAGAGATTGCCGTAACGCGCCATAACGGCGACAAGGCCGAGACCATCACCAGTTATCGTGGAGTGCGCCTGCGCGACATCCTCGACAAGGCGGTGCTCGATGCGCCTGGCCACAACGACGTCAAGAAGCTCGCCATCATCGCGACGGCCACCGATGGCTACGCGGTGGTGTTTTCCTGGGGCGAGCTGTATAACGCGCCGGCCGGCGAGGGCGTGATCGTCTACTACGAAAAAAACGGCAAGGCACTCGACGACAACGATGGCGAGATCGCCCTCATCTCGGCAAAAGACATTCGCACGGGGCCGCGCCATGTGAAATGGTTGAACGGCATCGAGGTGCGCAAGCTGGTGGAGTAATGAAGTGACAAGGTCGGCCGCCGTGGAGCCATCCCCGGCGGCCGATTTTCTTACATTGCCAGCGCTTTTCGCATCGCCAGTCCCGCCACATCGAACAATCCCCGCGCCGCTGGCGTCAGGCCCAGCATGTGTATCGCTGCATGGATCATGCCGTCGAGCTGCACGCACTCTGCCGCCACGCCGTCTTCGCGCAAGCGCCGTGCATACGCCGCGCCTTCGTCATGCAGCGGGTCGAATTCGCACACCAGCACCGTCGCCGGCGGCAAGTCCTTCAGCGAGGCCTCCCGCAGGGGCGCAGCATAAGGTTGCGCGCCCTCGGCCGGCTCGTTCAGGTACGCAGACCAGCAAAAACGCATGGCCTCGCGGGTCAGCAAATAGCCCTGCGCATAGCGCTCGTAGGAAGCCGTGTCGAAGGCGAAATCGAGCGCCGGGTACAGCAGCAGCTGGTGCGCCAGCGCGGGGCCGGCCTGGTCGCGCGCCATCTGCGCCGCTGCGGCGGCCAGGTTGCCGCCCGCGCTGTCGCCGCCCACGGCGAGGCGCTTCACGTCGATGCCAAGCGCCGCCGCATGTTCGGCGACCCAGCACAAGGCCTGATAAAAATCGGCTAGCGGCACGGGGAACTTGTGCTCGGGCGCCAGCCGGTAATCGACGGAAAAGATCACGCAGCCGGTGGCGTTGGCCAGCGCGCGGCACGGATTGTCGTACAGGTCCAGCGAGCACAGACACCATCCTCCGCCATGCGCAAAGACGATCGCGGGCAGGGGGGAGTTCATATCCGCGCCGGCCGGCACGTAGGCGCGCACGGCCAGCGCATGTTCGCCCGGCAGCACGTAATCCTTGATCGAGGCGACGTCTTCCAACGGCCCGTGCAGCTGGCGCAGCCCCGTTTCCGTGGCGGCGCGCAGGTCTGCCAGCGAGGCGGGCGGCGGCGCATTTTTGCTCTCTTCCAGCCAGGCGGCGATCAGTGGATCGAGGCTCATGCGTTGTTTCCTGACTTTTCTCCGGCCAGGAAGGGCAGCAGGTGGGCGATGAACGCTTCCGGCTGTTCTTCCATGATGAAGTGGCCGCATTCGGCGACGATGGCGCCTTGTAAATGATCCGCCTTGCCCTGCATGGTCAGCAGGGGCGCGTCATTCGTCGCGTGGTCGGCGCCGATGGCCAGCACGGGCATGGCCAGGCTGCGCTTGCCCCGCTCCAGGTTTTGCCGGATGGTTTCAGGTATGGCGCGGTAGTAGGCGAAGCCCGCGCGCAGGGCGCCCGGCGTGGCGTAGGCGTCCGCATACACGTCGACTGCCACTTTGTCGCGGCGGTACGACCAGCGGTCGAAAATGAAGCGGATGTATTCGCGCTCCTTGCCCGCCGTGAGCATTTCCGGCAAATCGAGCACCTGGTTGAACATGAAATGCCACAGGAAGATATTGTCGGACGGCGCCACGAAGATCGGCGGCGCCGGTGCCAGGCCGGGAATGACGGCTTCCGTCAGCGCCAGTTTCGTCACGGCCTGCGGGAAATCGCTGGCCAGCGCATAGCCGACCCACATGCCGATGTCGTGACCGACCACGTCGTAGTGCGCGTGGCCCAGGGCCAGCATGGCGCGGTGCAGGGTGGCCGCTACGGCACCCGTGTCGTAGCCATCGGCGGGGCGGCTGGAGTGGCCGCTGCCTGGCGGGTCGATGGCGATGGCCTGGTAGCCATTGGCGGCCAGCGCCGCCATCACATGGCGCCAGGCATACCAGGTTTGCGGCCAGCCGGGGATCAGGAGCACGGGTTTGCCTGCGCCGGCAATCACGCAATGCAGGCGCTGGCCGTCGATGCGGACGTAATCATGTGTAAATTCGTGTGTAAAATCGTTCATATGGTTTCCTTGATTAGTTGTGCTGGATGCCCAGCAATTGATGGATCTGTTGCGCGCTGACGGGGGCGCCGGCGAAGTCGTCGAAAATCTTGTCGGTCACGGCAATGATGTGGGCGTTGATGAAAGCCACGCCTTCGCGCGCGCCCACTTCCTGGTCCTTCAGGCAGCATTCCCATTCCAGCGTGGCCCAGCCCGCGTAATCGTTTTGCGCCATCTTCGAAAAGATCGCCTTGAAATCGACCTGGCCATCACCGAGCGAACGGAAGCGCCCGGCGCGGTTTTCCCACGACTGGTAGCCGCCGTAGATGCCTTGCCGTCCTGTCGGATTGAATTCCGCATCCTTTACATGGAACATGCGGATGTGCTCCTTGTAGATATCGATGAATTCCAGGTAGTTCAGCTGCTGCAGCACGAAGTGGCTGGGGTCGAACAGCATCTTGCAGCGCGGGTGGCGGCCCACTCTTTCATAAAACATCTCGAAGCTGATGCCGTCATGCAGGTCTTCGCTGGGGTGGATTTCGTAGCACAGGTTGACGCCCTGTTCCTCGCACACGTCGAGGATGGGCAGCCAGCGGCGCGCCAGTTCGTCGAAGGCCGTTTCGATCAGGCCGGGCGGACGCTGCGGGAACGGGAACAGATAGGGCCAGGCGAACGAGCCGGAAAACGTGCCCATGTCGGTCAGGCCCAGGCGCTTCGAGGCCATCGCCGCCAGCTTCACCTGCTCGATGGCCCATGCCGTGCGCGCCGCCGGCTGGCCGTGCAGGTGTGCCGGCGCGAAGCTGTCGCACAGCGCGTCGTAGGCCGGGTGCACGGCCACCAGCTGGCCGAGGATGTGCGTCGTCAGTTCGCTGATGACCAGGCCATGGCCGGCCAGCATGGCGACCAGTTCATCGCAGTATTGCTGGCTGTGTGCGGCCTGCGCCACGTCGAACAGGCGCGCATCCCAGGCGGGAATCTGCAGGGCCTTGAAGCCCATGCCGGCCGCCCACTCGGCGATGGCGGGCAGGGTGTTGAAGGGCGCCGTATCGGCGGCGAATTGGGCCAGGTGCAGGCTCGGTCCTTGGATGGTTTTCATATCGGCTCCTATTGTTTGTCGATCGACAAAGAATAGGTGAAATTGTTGGCGCGGTCAAGGCGTCGCTGCAAAATAAATCGCGAAGGCGGGTGGCATGCCAGGCGTTATACTGGCCGCCAGTTTGCAAGCAGAGGATCAACATGGCAGGAAGACCGAGGGAATTTGACCGCGCGCTGGCGCTGGCAAAAGCGCGCGACGCGTTCTGGACGCGCGGCTATGAAGGCGTGTCGATGGCCGACCTGGTGGCGGCGCTGGGCATCGCCTCGGCGCGCATCTATGCGGCGTTCGGCTCGAAAGAGCAGCTGTTCCGCGAAGCCGTGGAGCTGTATGAAACGGGAGAAGGCGCATTTGCCGTGCACGCGCTGGCGGCCAGCCTGAATGTGCGCGAGGCGGTGGCGCGCATGCTGGAAGAAGCGGTGCTGCTGTACACGCGCAGCGGCCAGCCGCAAGGCTGCATGGTGGTCACGGCCGCCACGAATACGAGTGCGGAAAACGCCGGCATCGCCGACTGGCTGGCGCAGCACCGCCGCGCGCGCACGCAAGCGGTCATCGATCGCTTGCGCGCGGCGCAGCTGGCAGGAGAGTTAAAAGGGGACGCCGACGTGCAGGCGCTGGGCGATTATTATGCGGCGCTGCTGCACGGTCTGTCGGTGCAGGCGCGCGACGGCATTCCGGCCGAACGGCTGCTGGCGCTGATCCAGCCTGCCATGGCGCCGCTGGCGCTGGCTATGATATAGATAGTCTCAGGGCGTCAAGTCTTGACGTCGATCAGGCTGCCTAGCGCCTGGTCGGCCGCCTTGACGACATTCGCCGACAGGTTGAAACCGGCCTTGTAGATCAGGTTGTCCGTCAGTTCGGACGCCAGGCCTACGCCGTTCGGCCGGCTTTCGGCCGCCTTGGCCGCAGTCGCATTGGCGCCGCTGACGCTTTCGCTGGCGGCCAGCTTGCGCCCTTCGACGGAGAGCGTGACGCCCGTGCCGGCCGGGCTGGACTCCCGGAACTCGGCTTTCTGCGGCTGGAAGCCCGGCGTATTCGCATTGGCGATATTGTTGGCGGCCACATCCAGCGCGCGCTGGTTGGCGGTCAGCCCCGAGGTGCCGCTGGTGAGGGCGGAGATGGACATGGCGACTCCTTCAGAATACGCCCAGTTTACTCCTGCCGGCGGGAAAAGTGTGGCAGTGTAAGGCAACAATTTTCCGGCCAGTGATTGCCGTAAAAAATAGCTGCATCACATAATATTTTCATATTGCTCTGTGGCACTTCACTGCCTAGACTGGCAGGGAAGTCGTCCACGGAGTCCGCCATTTTTCATCTGCTTCGCCCGATTTTCCTGGCTTTGCTGCTCAGTTTTCCTTGTGCGCCCCTGAAAGCCCAGCTTGTTCCCTCGCAGTTGCCGCTCGATGTGCGCCTGCACGAGCAGGTGATCATGGTGCCGGCCGGCGACGGCTTGCGCGAGGCGCTGGAGACGACGGTGTTCCGTCCCGCCGGCCCCGGCCCGTTTCCCTTGCTGTTGATGAATCACGGCAAGCAGGCCGGCCCGGCCCGGCTGCAGCAGCGCGAGCGCTTCATCTATATGGCCACCGAATTCGTGCGCCGCGGCTATGCGGTGATGCTGCCCATGCGCGCCGGCTTTGCGCGCTCCACGGGTGCCTACCGCGATTTCGGCTGCGACATGCTGGGCAATGCCCAGGGCCAGGCGCGCGACATGCTGGCCGCACTGGCGTATGCGCGCCGCCAGAGCTGGGTCGACCCGCAACGCATCGTCGTCGCGGGCCAGTCGTATGGCGGCATGGCGGCGCTGGCGCTGGCCACCCGGGTGCTGCCCGGCGTGCGCGGCGTGCTCAATTTTTCCGGCGGCCTGCGCGTCGATATGCCCGGCTGCGACTGGCCAGGGGCACTGGCCAAGACTTTCGCCACCTTCGGCGCTTACAATCACATTCCCAGCCTGTGGCTGTATGGCGCGAACGACTCGTATTTTTCGCCGGCGCTGGCGCAGCGCCTGTTCCGCTCTTTCACGGGTTCCGGCGGGCAGGCGGAACTGGTCGCGTATGGCCCGTTCAAGCGCGACGCCCACCTGACCCTGGGCAGCCGCGACGGGGTGGCCGTGTGGCTGCCCGCCACGGAGCGCTTCCTGCAGAGAATCGGCATGCCGGTGCGCCAGGTCTACCGCGTGGCCGATGCGCCGTCGCCGCCCGCCACGCATTTCGCGCCGCAGGACGATATCGCCGCCGTGCCGTATCTGGCAGAGCAGGGCCGCGCCG
Source organism: Janthinobacterium tructae (assembly GCF_006517255.1). Taxonomy (NCBI): domain Bacteria; kingdom Pseudomonadati; phylum Pseudomonadota; class Betaproteobacteria; order Burkholderiales; family Oxalobacteraceae; genus Janthinobacterium; species Janthinobacterium tructae. The sequence goes on from NZ_CP041185.1 coordinate 194,728, forward strand.
CCTACCGCGTCTTCCTGGAGAAAACCGCGCCGCGCGCCTTTGCCCTGTCGGCCAGCGGCGCCTGGGGCTGGGCCGAGGAGGGCGAAAGCCCCGATGTGCGCGCACTGGCTTCGTGCCAGCGCCGCAGCAGCCTGCCGTGCCAGTTGTATTCGGTCGATGAAAGCGTGGTTTGGCCGGGCGCCAGCGCCGTCGGCGGTGCGCAATAGGCTGCCGCGCACGATAGTTGTCGCCGAAACGGGGGATGGGCGAATATACTAGGCGAAAAGGGAGGCGTTGCGCTTCCCGTCCGCCCTTATTATCCAGCGAGAATTCATCCTTATGGCGTCATCCCCAGAAAACCTCAGCATGGCCGTGTTTTGCGACTTCGAGAACGTCGCGCTCGGCGTGCGAGATGCAAATTACGAAAAATTCGATATCAAGCCCATCCTCGAACGCTTGCTGCTCAAGGGCAGCATCGTTGTCAAGAAGGCATATTGCGACTGGGACCGTTATAAAAGTTTCAAGGGCACCATGCACGAAGCGAACTTCGAGCTGATCGAAATTCCCCACGTGCGCCAGTCCGGCAAGAATTCGGCCGACATCCGCCTGGTGGTCGACGCACTGGACCTGTGCTACACCAAGGCCCACGTGAACACCTTCGTCATCATCAGTGGCGATTCCGATTTTTCGCCGCTGGTGTCGAAACTGCGCGAAAACGCCAAGCAGGTGATCGGCGTGGGCGTCAAGCAGTCGACCTCCGACCTGCTGGTGGCGAACTGCGATGAATTCATTTTCTACGATGACCTGGTGCGCGAGAGCCGCCGCACGGCCGCCAAGCGCGACGCGCGCGAAAGCCCGGCTGCTGCCGGCAAGCGCTCGCCCGACGAAGAAGTGCGCCGCAAGGAAAAATACGAGTCGCGCAAGACGGAAGCGATCGAGATGGCCGTCGAGACGTTCGACGCGCTGGTGTCCGAACGGGGCGACAGCGGCAAGATCTGGGCTTCGATGCTGAAAGAAGCGATCAAGCGCCGCAAGCCGGACTTCAGCGAATCGTATTACGGTTTCCGCACCTTCGGCAATCTGCTGGAAGAAGCGCAGACGCGCGGTTTGCTGGAATTTGGCCGCGACGAGAAATCGGGCGCCTATGTCTACCGCAGCAGCGGCCTGGTGGCCGTGCCCGCCGCCGTGAACGCGGAAGCCGCCAGCGAGACCATCGCCAGCGGCGAGACCGGCGCGACGGCAGAAGAGGGCAACAGCCGCGAAGGCGGCAGCCGCCGCGATTCGCGCCGCAATGGCCGTGGCGGCCGCAAGCAGAACGAGCAACGCCGCGGCGAGTCCGCGCCACAGGCCTTCGTGCCGGTGGCTGAGGCCGAATCGGCTGTCATCGAGCAGTATGCGCCGGCGCCGCAGCCGGAAGTGCTGCACGAGGTGGCCGAAGCCGTGGAAGCGGTGGGCGAGGTGGTGGCAGAGGGCAACGCCAAGCGCGGTTCGCGCCGCAATGGCCGTGGCGGCCGCAAGAATGGCGACGGCGCCCGTGAAGCGCGCGCCGAGGCCGTCGAGGTGGCGGTGGTGGAAGCCATGCCCGTGCCTGAACCTGTCGCTGAAGTGATGGTGGAAACCGTCGCCGAAGCCAAGACCAAGGCCAAGCCGCGCACGCCGGCCCGCAAGGCGGCAGCCTCGAAAAAGCCGGCCAAGAAGGCGGTTGACGTCGTCGTGGAAGCGGCGCCTGTGATTGAGGCGGCGCCGGTGGAAGTGGCCGTCGTGGCGGAAGACAAGCCGGCCAAGGCGCCGCGCAAGACCCCGGCACGCCGTCCCGCGCGCAAGAAGGCGGAAGAAGCTTGATTGAAACCCCAAAGCAAGAACTGGGGGCAGAGCCGTCGGGTCTGACCCCGGAGTTTTGCTGCGTCTCCATGCGCAGGGCTTAGCCATGTACCACGGCGAACGCTTCAACAGCATTTCCCATACGGTGGGCGCCGCGCTGGCGGCCATCGGCGGCGTCATCCTGATCGTCGCGGCGGCCCGCACGGGCGACCCCTGGAAAATCGTCAGCTGCAGCGTGTATGCGGCCATGCTGCTGACCTTGTACCTCACGTCCACCCTGTATCACAGCGTGCGCGGCAAGGCCAAGGCCGTGCTGCAGCGACTCGACCACTGCGCCATCTATCTGCTCATCGCGGGAACCTATACGCCCTTCATGCTGGTGACCCTGCGCGGGCCGTGGGGCTGGTCGCTGTTCGGCGTCGTCTGGGGCCTGGCGCTGTTTGGCATCGTGCAGGAATATGTGTACGCGAAAGGCGCGCGCATCCTGTCGCTGGTGATTTACGTGGCCATGGGCTGGCTGGTCGTCATCGGCATCAAGCCGCTGCTGGCGGCGCTCGAGTGGAACGGTTTCCTGTGGCTGGTGGCAGGCGGGCTGTGCTACACGGGCGGCATCGCTTTCTACGCCACCGACCACAAGCTGCGCCATGGTCACGGCATCTGGCATTTGTTCGTGCTGGCCGGCAGTAGCTGTCATTTTATCGCCATTTTGTTCTACGTTGCCTGACGTAGCCGCTCGCCCTCACTGTTGCCGTCATTCCATTATAATGGCGCGATCTGTGAAACAAGGGCAAGAATGGATATCAACTCGGACGACCTGAAAATCTTCGTCACCGTCATCGACAGCGGCACCCTGAGCGCGGCTGCCGTGCACCTGGGGCAAACCACCTCGGGCGTCAGCCGCGCCCTGTCGCGTCTGGAAGACAAGCTGGCCACCTCGCTGCTGACGCGCACCACGCGGCGCATGGAGCTGACGGAAGAGGGGCAGCTGTTCCTGGACAAGGCGCGCGCCATCCTCGCCTCGATGGAAGACGTGGAGGAATCGATCCGCATCCGCCGCCAGAAGCCGGCCGGGCGCCTGTCCGTGGATGCCGCCTCGCCCTTCATGCTGCATTGCGTGGTGCCCCATGTGGCCGAGTTTCGCGCCATGTACCCGGACATCCGCCTGGAGCTGACCAGCAACGACCAGATCGCCGACCTGCTCGAGCACCGTACCGACATCGCCATCCGCATCGGCGCCCTGGTCGACTCGACCCTGCATGCGCGCCCGCTCAGTGCCAGTCCCCTGCACGTGCTGGCCACGCCCGCCTACCTGGCGCGCCACGGCGAACCGGCCACGCCGGAAGCGCTGTCCGGCCATGCACTGCTGGGCTTTGCCCAGTACGACCTGGGCAACAACTGGCCGCTGCGCCACGCTGCCGGCAACAGTCTGCAGATCGTGCCTGCGCTGGCCGCGTCCAGCGGCGAAACCCTGCGCCAGCTGGCGCTGCATGACCAGGGCATTGTCTGCCTGTCCGACTTCATGACGAAGGACGACATCGCGGCCGGCCGCCTGGTGCCGGTGCTGCAGCCGTTCTACACGGGCTACCGCCAGCAGATCCACGCCGTGTATTACCGCAATACGCAGCTGGCGCAGCGCATCAGCTGCTTCCTCGAATTCCTGCAGCAGAAGCTGTAAGCCCTATGCATGCAAGAGGCTGGCATGCAATGCCTGCCAGAGCCAGGCAAGCCCGCAGCAGCGACGTCGTGCAGCGCGTGAGAAAGTGTGTATTTTCTGTCATCTAGGTCATGTTAGCATGTTGCAACTTAAAACATTGTAAAACAACATGATTAAATACTATATTCTGCTTGCCTTGTTGTGTAGCTCCAGCGCCGGCGCCGCCGGTATCACTTATGCAGGCAGGGCGGACTGCCGCGTTGCCGAGCAGGCGAGGGTTGCCGGGCAAGTGGCGTACTGGAGTGGCGCTTGCAAGGAGGGCTATGCCAGCGGGCCTGGTGCTTTGCAATGGAGCAAGGATGGCAAGGCAACGGAACGTTACGAGGGTACGCTGAGCAGGGGTGTACCGGAGGGCGCCGGTATTGCGCAGTGGGCGGACGGCAGCCGCTACGAAGGGAACTACCAGGATGGCATGCTGCACGGTCCTGCCGTGGTGATGTTTAAAGAAGGTGACAAACTGGAAGCCAGCTTCGAACAGGACAAGCCCGTCGGCAATGTCAAGGTTCTTTATGGCGGTGGCGACCGGTATGAGGGCGGCTGGAAGAATGGACCGGAAGGCAGTGGCACCAGGGTATTTGCCTTGGGTGGCAGCTATCGGGGGCAATGGCGCGAGGGCAAGCCGTTCGGTGACGGAGAAATACTGTATCCCAATGGGCAGGTGTTGAAGGCGCACTTCAACGGCAGTTTCCAGATGACGGTGCCAGCGGAGAAGCTGGCGGTGGCCCAGCCGTATGTCCTCAAGCGGAAAGAACCGCCGACCGGGTCGGCTATACATTCCGCCATCGGCAGGGGGTATATCGCGCCGCCGGAAAAGTCGTATGCCCAGTTGACGCCGGAGCAGCAACAGCAAGTTAAAAGCAACTATCCGATTTTGCAGGATGACGATGCGCCGCCCTATCCAGAAAAGGGCATGCAGGAGCCATCGTACTCCATGTCCCGCCTGATTTCGCGTGGCGATGTCGTTGGCCAGTTCCATGCCCATGTCAGCGTGGACGAACTTGGCGTGGCGAAGAGTGTGGCCATGCTGAAAAGCCCGGATGGCGAGTCCGGCAAGCTGGTAGCGCTCATGTTGATGCAGGTCAAGTACACACCAGGCCGTTGCGCTGGCCAGCCGTGCGCGATGGCGGTGCCGTTCATCTTCGAGCTCAGCTACACGAAATAGTACGCTGCCCGGTCATTGCGCCACACACATATCGCTGCCCAGCAGCTGTTCCACCTCGTGCGCCGGCAGCGGGTGGCTGAAGTAATAGCCTTGCGCTTCGTCGCAGCCATGGCGGCGCAAATAATCCAGTTGTTCGGCCGTTTCCACGCCTTCGGCCACCACGCGCAGCTTTAAATTGTGCGCCAGGGCGATGATGGAGACGACGATGGCCGCGTCGTCCGCGTCGCGCGCCACGTCGCCGACGAAACTGCGGTCGATCTTCAGCACGTCGATGGGGAAGGTGCGCAGGTAGGCGAAGCTGGAATAGCCTGTGCCGAAGTCGTCGATCGACAGTTGCACCCCCAGCGCCTTCATGTCGTGCAACTGGCTGACGGCCAGCGCCACGTCGTGCATGAACAGGCTCTCCGTCAGCTCCAGTTCCAGACTGGCGGGCGGCAGGCCCGTTTCCAGCAGCACGTCGGCGATCGAGGCGACCAGGTTCGGCTCGTTGAACTGGCGCGCCGACAGGTTCACGGCCAGGCGCAGCGTGTCCAGTCCCGCCGCATGCCAGCGTTTCACCTGCGTGCACGCTTCGCGCAAGACCCAGGCGCCGATCGGTACGATCAGGCCTGTATCTTCTGCCAGCGCGATGAAGCGCTGCGGCGCCACCATGCCCAGTTCCGGGTGCTGCCAGCGCAGCAGCGCTTCCACGCCGACGATGCGTCCGCTGGCCAGGTCCACCTGCGGCTGGTAATGCAGCACGAACTGCTCGCGTTCGAGCGCGTTGCGCAGCGCCGTCTCGATGCGCAGGCGCTCCAGCGTGGCCTGGTTCATGGCCGTCGTGTAGAACTTGATGTTGTTGCGGCCCTGTTTCTTGGCGCAGTACATGGCGATGTCGGCCTGCTCGATCAGGTTTTGTGTCTCGCCATGCAAGGTCACGTCGCCGGGGGCGTTGTAGCGCGACATGTCGTAGACAGCCACGCCGATGCTGCAGGTGACGAAAAATTCCTTGCCGTCGAGTAGTACCGGCTGCGCCACGGCATCCATCACGCGCTGCACGATGGCGCCGCTGAGCACTTCGTCGGCCTGTTCGCACAGGATGGCGACGAATTCGTCGCCCGACAGGCGCGCCACCGTGTCGCTTTCGCGCAGGCTGGTCTGCAGGCGCGTGGCGATGGTTTTCAGCAGCTGGTCGCCGGCCTTGTGGCCCAGGCTGTCGTTGACGAACTTGAAGCGGTCGAGGTCGATCAACAGCACCCACAGGGCCCGGTTCTTGCGGCGCGACAGGGCCATGGCCTGCGCCAGACGGTCGCGCAGCAGGGCGCGGTTGGGCAAGCCCGTCAGCACGTCGTGGTGGGCGATGTGCTGAATTTTCTGCTCGGCCAGCTTGCGTTCCGTGATTTCGGACCCTGTGCCCCGGTAGCCGTGAAATTCGCCCAGTTCGTTGAACAGCGGTTCGCCATTGATGCTGAACCAGCGCAGCTGGCCATCGCGGTCTTTCATCGCATATTCGAGGTTGGAAAAGGGCAGGTGCGCTTCCAGGTTGGCGATATGCTGCTTGCCCCAGCGCGAATTGCGCATCTCCGGGTTATTTTCCCAGCGCGTCATGCCGATGAAGCGTTCCAGCGGCATGTTCGACTTGTCCGCAAAGCCGCCGGTGATGTGGGTGAAGCAGAAGTTGGCATCCTGTTCCCAGTACCAGTCCGAGGACAGGGCCAGCAGGCGGCGGAAGCGCTTTTCGCTTTCCTGCAGGGCGCGTTCCGTGCGCTGGCGCGCCCGCACGTCGGCGCTGAGCAGCTCATTGCTGCGCTTGAGGTCAGCCGTGCGCTGTTCCACCAGCAGCTGCACGCGGCGCGAGCGCTGCGTCAGCGACTGCACGAAGGCGGCCGTCAGCACGCTGAACAGCAAACCCGTGATGAGGGTGAACAATGAGCCCAGATGGTCGGCCAGGAAGGGGCGCGGATGGGCTACCACGCGCACATGCCAGGGCCGGCCGGCGGAGGAAAAGACCCGGTCATAATGGCTGTGATAGGCAAATTGCAGCCAGCGTGGCAGCGACTCCCAGGCGTCGCCCGCTGCGGCGGCCGGCGCCTGGCCATGCCGGAAGATTATCTGGTGCGGGTCGGCGTCAGCGTCGGCGTAGACGCTCAGTTCAAGCTGCGGGTCACCCAGCAGGTCGGCGCCGGCGAGGATTTTCTGTACCAGTTCGCCTGCGCGGACGATGGCTGCGGTATCGCCGATCAGCGCCGCGCGCCGCTGCTGTACCGTCTGCAGGGGCACGCCATGGCGGTACACGGGGCGCAGGATGACGAAACCCAGCTGCGGACCCTGCGCCAGGGCCAGCAGCCCGGTGGCGGTGGTCTGGCCGCTGATGATGGCCTGTTCCAGCGCGCCGGCCAGCAAGCCGTCAGGGCGCACGTTCATGCCAAAGGCGGGGCGGTTGCCCTGCAGCGGTTCGAGATAATCGACGATCAGGTAGGTCGCGTGGTCGGTCACGGGATGGATGACGCCATCGCGCATTTCCGTCATTGCATAGTCGGGCACGACGCGCCGCAGCTCCGTCTCGAACGCCGCGCGCTGCGCGTGCGGCACGAGGCGGTGAAAATTGAAGGCCTGGATGAATGGGTGGCGTTGCAGCAGCGGCGTGGTGAAGTTGTGGAACTGCTCGCGCGTGACCGGTACGACGGCGGCAAACAGCTGGTTCGTCGTGGTCAGCACCTCGACCGCGTCGTCGAGTCCCTGCTCGATGGCAGCCACGCGCGCGCCGGCGCGCTGCTGCAGACTCAGGCTCATTTTGTCGTATTCGAGCTGGCTGATGGCGGCGAACAGCACGCCGGTGATGCTGACGCCGAAGGCAAGGGTCAGCGCGGCCGCGGCAGAAATCGACAATGGCAGGCGGCGACGCAGCATGTTTTTTCCTATCTCACTTCATGGATACTTGGATTCGGCGGCGCCTGCCGGCCCCGCGCAGGCAATAGTTTGTCATAAACTATATCCATCATGCTGATTTTGCACCAAATTGCTGCTATTAAGCAACAATGCCCATGGCCGGGAAAGACGACGTTCAGCCGCTGCCCGCGCCTGCCCGCCGGCGCACGCGCCACAACTGCCATGCGGGCAGCCAGCGGTTCAGGAAACCCAGGCCGCATACGCGCCGCCAGCGCACCAGGCGCACGACGCGCAGGGCACGGCCCGCCCCGAGCGTGTCTGGCCTGGCGGCGAAGACGATGCGGTTGTTGCCGGCGATGCCGTCGAAGTGGCACACGGCGCCGCGGAAGGTGAGCATCAGGCGCGCCAGCATGGCAGGGTAGTGCTCGTCATAACTGAACAGGTTGGCTACCAGCACGCCGCCGGGCAGCAGGGTGCGCAGGCAGTCCGCATAGAAGCGCGCGCTGCCCAGTGCGGGCGGCAGGCCCGTTTCGTCGTAGCCGTCGAGCAGCAGCACGTCGGCGCAGCCCGGATGCTGGCGGATATAGCTGACGGCGTCCGTTTCGATGATGCGCAGGCGCGCGTCGTCGGGCGGCAGCATGAACTGCTCGCGCAGGGCGATCACGTCGGCACGCAGTTCCAGCACCGTGATGCGCGCCTCGGGCAGGTGGCGGTGGCAGAATTTCAGCAGCGAGCCGCCACCCAGTCCCACCATCAGGATGTGCTGCGGACGCGGCACGAACAGGGTGAAGCACATCATGGCACGCGCATAGCGCAGCAGCAGATGGTCGGGGCGCGACAGCAGCATTTCGCTCTGGATCATGCCTGGCTGGAATTCCAGGCGGCGCCGGTCGCCACAGGTATGCACCTGGGGCGCGCACACGGCAGGTAATTTGGGATACGGCATAGGACGACTTCGCTGAGTGGACTGGGGGAGATGCTTTGTTGCATTCAGAGAAATCTGATAAGCTCCCGTGAGCATACCCGATTAATCCGCGCCGAGCATGCGTATATGTATATGTACATGACGCGCGGCGGCACGGCCGCGCAGTCGGGCACCATGGAGACAAGCATGTTTTTGGATCACCCCATCATTACCGCGACGAACAGTTTTACCGAGCCTGACCGCATCGAGCGGCTGACGCGCGTATATGGTTATGCGGCGGCGCTGGCCGACGTGGCCGCCAACTTCGGATTCATTGAAAAAGTGGCGCAGATCCACGATCACAAGGGCACCCTCATCGTGTTCTGGCATGAGGCGCCCAGTGAAGTGGAAAAGCAGTATTTCGTGCAGGCGTGGGCCAGTAAGGTTGGCGACGGCAGCACGAATGTCGAACACGAAATCTGACCTGGCGCACCGCGCCTGCGCATCGATAGCGTAGCCCATGGATATCAAGACCCTGGTACTGGCCCTGGCGCTCGGCAACCTGAGCCTGTGCGCGGCCCTCTTCTTCTTCGAGTACGAGCGCAAGAAGTCACTCAGTCTGTCCACCTGGGCGGTAGCCAAGCAGTGCCAGGCCGTGGCCTGGTGTTTGCTGTATTTCCGCGGCGTCTTGCCCGATATGCTGTCCATCTTGCTGGGCAACAGCTTGCTGTTTGCCGGCATGGCGCTGGACGCGGGCGCGCTGTGGCAGGCGGCCGGGCGCAGCGGCTGGCGCCGTAGCATGCTGCCGGCGCTTGGTTTGTCGGTGGCGCTGTTTGCCGCCTGCTACCTGTTTGACGTGGCGCCGCTGCTGCGCAGTGCCGGCGGCTCGCTGATCGTGGCCGGCTTTTTCCTCGCCGGCTTAGCCGCGCTGTGCCTCAAATGGCGCGAGGCGAGCATGCTGCGCCGCTTCCTCGTCGTCAGTATGGGCGTCTTGTCGCTGGTGATCGCCGTGCGCGGCGTGCTCGCCGCCGCCGTGCCGGATGTTGACGCCGAGCTGCTGCAGCTGGCCGGTTTTGGCGCCCTGTACCTGATGATGCTGACGAACGCCTTCGGCTACCTGCTGCTGTCGCGTGAAAAACTGGGCGGCGAACTGGCGCGCCTGGAGGTGCTCGATGCGGCCACGGGCGTGCCGAACCGGCGCGGTTTTTACCAGGCGCTGGCGCCGTGGATGGCGCTGGCGCGCCGGCCCGGCTTGCCGACGGCCCTGGTGGTGCTCAATATCGACCACTTTAAAAGAGTCAACGACAGCTATGGCCATCCGGTGGGCGACGCGGTGCTGAAAACCATCGTCGACACGTGCCGCCAGCAATTGCGCGACAGCGACCTGATGGGTCGCCTGGGCGGCGCCGAATTTGCCATCCAGCTGCCGCGCACGACCCTGGCCGATGCGCTGATGGTGGCCGAGCGTATCCGCGCCGCCGTCGAAGTGCTGCCGGTCAAGACGGAACGCGCCGTGCTGCAGCTGACGGCCAGCCTGGGCGTGACCACCATCCGCGCCGAGGACAGCACCGTCAGCCTGTTCAAGCGGGCCGACGAGGCGCTGCAGGCGGCCAAGCAGGCGGGCCGCAACAGGGTGGTGGAAGCGCAAGGCGCCAGCACCCTGGATATTTGAATCGGCTTACTTTTTGCGCGAGCCCAGCCAGCTCGGTTCCTTGCCGCACTCCTTGCTCAGGAACAGGGCGTCGAGGCCGGGATCGCAGCGCCGGTCAGGCGCCTTCATCGGCTCGACGGTGAGCCATTCGCTTTTGGGCAGGATCTTTTCTTCGCGCGGCGCCACCGGTGGCGCGGGCGGCAGGCTGTCTTGCCACTTTGATTCAGCGGCAGGCGCAGGCGGGGTGGCCCAGTTCGCGTCAAGCTGCGCTTCGCGCGCCGGCGGCGTGTCCGCGTGCGCGGCGGCGCACAATACGCTGCCCGCGAAGAAGAAGGTGCGCATGGCCGTGTTGTTTATTGAAATCATGGTCTGTCCTGGGTCGTTGCCGTAAGGCGTACCCTGCAGTATGACGGCGGCAGCAAGCAACAAGACAAGAAAATTGCAACGGCATGTTACCAGACAGGCCATGCTGGCCGCCGGCACGCCGAACATGTGCATACTCTAACTTTCATTTAAGCTAGGCAAGTTATGCTGTGGGGTGCTCGCTCGGCCCCTCTTGTCGTCCGCACCGCAGTTCCCCTTTTTTACTCTTGCCAGGCCCATAATGAAAATGCTCAAATCCCTGCCTGTATGGCCGCTTGCCGCCCCCCTTGCCGGCTGGCTGTTCCTGTTCGGTTCCACCTTCAATGTCGGCGGCTACTATCAGATCCTGCTGGTGGCTGGCCTGATCGGCAGCGTGCTGGCCGCCGTGTACCACGCGGAAGTGGTGGCGCACCGCATCGGCGAACCGTATGGCACCCTGGTGCTGGCGCTGGCCGTGACCCTGATCGAGGTGGCGCTGATCGTCTCGCTGATGCTGGCCGGCGGGCCGGAAACGACGGGACTGGCGCGCGACACCGTGTTTGCCGCCATCATGATCATTTTGAACGGCATCGTCGGCATCTGCCTGCTGCTGGGCGCCGGGCGCCACCGCGAACAGACCTTCGGCCTGCTGGGCGTGAGCGCGTCGCTGGCCACCCTGGCGGCGATCGCCATCCTGACGCTGGTGCTGCCGAATTACACCTCCAGCGCCGTCGGCCCGTACTACAACTCCAGCCAGCTCATTTTCATCGCCGTCATCTCGCTGGTCCTGTACGGCACTTTCGTGCTGGTGCAGACAGTGCGTCACCGCGACTACTTCCTGCCCAAGGAAGCCGTCGGCGACGAAGAGGTGCATGCGGCGCCGCCCACGCCTACCGTCGCCTGGGTCAGCGCTGGTGCGCTGCTGGTGTGCCTGGGCGCCGTGGTGCTGCTGGCCAAGTCGCTGGCGCCCGCGCTGGAGACGGCGATCGCCGCCATGGGCGCGCCGAAAACCCTGGTCGGCATCGTCATCGCCGCCATCGTGCTGTTGCCCGAAGGCCTGGCCGCCGTGCGCGCGGCGCGTGCCAACCGTTTGCAAACGAGCTTGAACCTGGCCCTCGGCTCCGCCCTGGCCAGCATCGGCCTGACGATTCCCGCCGTGGTGGTGGTGTCGCTGGCCACTGGCCTGACGATCACCCTGGGACTCGATATCAAATCCACAGTGCTGCTGCTGCTGTCGCTGATGGTGGCCACCCTGTCGCTGGGCACGGGCCGCACCACGGTCATGCAAGGCACGGTGCATCTGGTGATTTTCGCCGTTTACTTATTTACCACCATCGTTCCGTAAGCCGCCGCATGGCTGCTGTTTTGTCACAATCCTGTCACGCCGCTGTCATACGATGGGGGTAGTGTGGTAGGATTTTTAAATCGTCTAAATGATTTATATAGTTTAGCAACTGATTTTGCCAACTTTTTTCAGTTGGTACAGCAATGACAAGACAAGAGGCCAGTATGTATGCAGCGGTGGACCTGGGGTCCAACAGTTTTCGTTTACACGTCGGCAAGCATGATGGCGACACCATACGCGTGGTCAAGAGCGTGCGCGATCCGATACGCCTGGCCGCCGGCCTGGACGCCAATGGCGACCTGACCGAGGCGGCGATGCAGGGGGCGCTGGCTTGCCTGCAGCGCTTTCGCGCAATCCTCGCGGGCTTCGAACTCGATGCCGTGCGCGTGGTGGCCACCTCGGCCATGCGCGTGGCGCGCAACGGCGCCGTCTTCCTGCCGCTGGCCGAGCAAGCCATCGGCTACCCCATCGAGATCATCTCGGGCGAGGAAGAGGGGCGCCTGATCTACATGGGCGTGGCCAATGCGCTGGCCATTCCCGGCGAACGCCGGCTGGTGATGGATATCGGCGGCGGCTCGACCGAACTGATACTCGGGCGCGGCAACGATATCGAGCGCGTCGAGTCGTTCAGCCTGGGCACCGTCAAGCAAAGCCTGTCGTTCTTCATCGGCGGGCGCATCGACGCGCCGTCGTTCGAGGCGGCCATCCTGTCGGCGCGCAGCCATTTCGAGGATGCCGCGCCGCCGTACCGTCCGCAGCACTGGAAGACGGCCTACGGCTCTTCCGGCACCATCCGCACCATCGCCGACATCATCGTTCGCAACAAGCTCGGTGATGGCTTGCTGTCTGGTGTCAGCCTCGATGCGCTGGCACGGCGCTTCATCGAACTCGGTCACACCAGCCGCATCGACATGCCCGGCTTGCGCCCTGATCGCGCCAGCACCATCGTCGGCGGCCTGGCCATCTTGATCGGCCTGTTCCGCGAACTGGCCATTCCCGTCATGACGCCGATCGAGGCGGGCCTGCGCATGGGCGTGATGTGGGATTTGTATCTGCGCTCGACCAAGCGCGACCGCCGCGAACAATCGGTGCAGGGCTGCATGGAGAAATTTCATATCGACCAGCAGCGTGCCGGCCGGGTGGCCGAGCAGGCGCTGGCCATGTATGCGCAGCTCAAGCCCACATCCGACGCTTTGGTGAAATGCCTGCGCTGGAGCAGCCTGCTGCACGAAGTGGGCCTGGCCGTGTCGCAGACGGGCTACCACAAGCACGCATCCTACATCGTGGAAAACGCGGACTTGCCCGGTTTTACCACGCGCGAACAGAAGACCATGAGCCGCTTGATCCTGGCGCAGAAGGGCAACTTGCGCAAGATCGGCGAAGTGCTGTCCGACCCCGATTTTGCCAAGGCCGTGCTGGCGCTGCGCCTGTCGATCCTGCTCATGCATGCGCGCATCGAAGCCGATTTCAGCGAACTGCGCCTGCGCATGAAGAGCCGCATCGAGCTCGACATCAAGCGCGGCTGGGTGGCGCACCATCCCACCGTGTCGTTCTGGATCGAGAAGGAGCAGGAATTCTGGGATGAGGTCGGGGTCGATTTCACCATCCGTGCCAGCGCCTAGGAGGTCATGCCGTGCACATGGCTTGATGTGCAGCAAGCAAGATTTCAAAAAAGAGTATATATTGTTTATATTATTTATTAGATTGGAAAATTCATGACCAAAACCGTCCCAGTGAAAAAAGCCGACAGCGCGCCCGTATCGATGTTCCCCACCAGCGCCTCGATCAATGCGGCAGCAGCCAAGGCCGCCCCGGCTGCCAAGCCTGCGGCAAAGCCGACAGCCAAGCCGACAGCCAAGCCGGTGGCCAAGGCCGCCGCCAAGCCAGTGGCCGTCAAAGCCGCCGCTGCGAAGCCGGCAGCAGTCAAGCCTGTTGCCGCCAAACCTGCGGTAGCCAAGGCACCCGTTGCCAAACCGGCGGCCAAGGCCGTCGTGGCCAAACCGGCTGTGGCCAAGCCAGTCGCCAAAGCCGCTGCCAAGCCGGCCGCCAAGGTTGCTGCGAAACCAGCCGCCAAGGCCGTCGCCAAGCCGGTAGCAAAAGCCGCCGTCAAACCGGTAGCAAAAGCTGCCGCCAAGCCAGCCGCCGCGAAAAAAGCGCCGCTCGCCAAGGTCGCCGCCGTCAAGGAAAAAGCCCGCAAGCCGAAGCTGGTGCGCGACAGCTTCACCATGCCCGAAGCGGAATATGAAGTCTTGGGCCAGGTAAAGAAAGCTTGCCTGAAGGCCGGTTTCGAGATCAAGAAAAGCGAATTGCTGCGCATCGGCGTGGCGCTGATCAGCCAGATCGACCTGGCCACCCTGCAAAACGTGCTGGCCGGCTTGCCGCAGCTGAAAACGGGCCGTCCGAAGAAGGATTGATGGCGCGAGCGGAGGGGCTGCCCCCGCTTGCCCATTCTGGTTTACCATGGGGCCTGTGATAGTTCCCCCATGGTTGCCATGTCAGAAGAAATCAGTATTGAACGCGCCGGCTTCGTCGAGCGCGCCATCGTTCGCCACCGCGCGGGCCAGTCCACCGATGCCATCGACCGCGTCGCCGAGGAAATCCCCGTGGCGCTGGTCTTCAATGGCATTTCCCACGTCGTCATGATGGCCACCCCGCGCGACCTGGAAGCGTTTGCCTATGGCTTCGCGCTGACGGAAGGCGTGGTCGCTTCGGCCGGCGCCATCTTCGACTGTGAAGTGTTCCTGCGCCCCGATTCCGCCGAAGTGTCCTTGAGCATCGCACAGGAGGATTTCGTGCGCCTGAAGGACCGGCGGCGCCAGCTGACGGGTCGCACGGGCTGCGGCGTGTGCGGCATCGACAGCATCGACATGCTCGACTTGCAGCCCGCGGCGCTGCCGCCATCCCTGATCCAGGTCGACCTGCCGGCCGCGCTGGCGCGTGCGTCGAGCGGCTTGCGCGAACACCAGGCGCTGATGCAGGAAACGGGCGGCGTGCATGCGGCCGCCTGGTGCACGCCCGATGGCGACATCGTGCACGTGTTCGAGGATGTCGGCCGACACAATGGTCTCGACAAGCTCATTGGCCATCTCGCGCTGCACGCTGTCGACATGCGGCGCGGCTTCGTGTTCCTGTCCAGCCGCGGCAGCTACGAGCTGGCGCGCAAGGCGGCGCGCATGCAGATTCCCCTGCTGGCGACGATTTCCGCCCCCAGTTCGCTGGCCATTTCCATCGCCACGCAGGCGCGCATGAAACTGGTGGGCTTCTGCCGCCAGGATGCTTTCGTCGACTACACTCCCGGCATCACGCTGTAAGTTCACCGCCGCAGGGCGTGATGTGCAGGCCATCCTGCTCTTTCATCCTGCCTTCTTGCGTGACGAGTGTGGTAATTTTGCATGATCCCCGCCTGGCATTGACTTGCGTCATGGAAATGACATTCGGCTGTCATTTTCCTGACATATTAGACAAGTACGCTGGAGTCGTCTTGATCACAGGGGATGAAACCATGCAAAACATAGTCGCATCAAACGAAGCCAAGGCCCGGCCGGTTCAACTGGTGCTGAGCCAGGCCACTACCGCGGCCGAATTGCGCGAAGTCCAGCGTTTGCGTTACAAGGTGTTTATCGAGACCATGGGATTGAGCTCGCTGGCGAATGCCGATGGCCTCGACAGCGATGAGTTCGACGCGCATTGCGACCATCTGATCGTGCGCGATGCCGATACCCTGAAAGTGGTGGGCACCTACCGCGTGCTGAGCGCGGCCAAGGCGGCCAAGATCGGCCGGCTGTATGCGGAAAACGAGTTCGACCTGAGCCGCCTGAAAAACCTGCGCGGACGCATGGTCGAAGCGGGCCGCGCCTGCATCCACCCGAAATACCGGGGCGGCAGCGTGATCATGCTGCTGTGGTCGGGGCTGGCCGAGTACATGCGCCGCGAGCGCTGCGACTACCTGGTCGGCTGTGCCAGCATCAGCCTGGCCGATGGCGGGCATAACGCCGTTGCCGTGTACCAGGCGCTGGCGGAAAAGCACATGGCCCCAAGCGAATACCGCGTCACGCCGCACCTGCCTTTCCCCATCCACCAGGTGGAAGCGGCGCACAAGCCGCAGGTGCCGCCGCTGATCAAGGGCTACCTGCGTTCGGGCGCCTGGATTTGCGGCGAACCGGCGTGGGACCCTGATTTCGAAAGCGCCGACATGTTCATGATGATGCCGCTGGCGAATCTGGACGAGCGCTATGCGCGCCATTATGGCGTGGTGCCTGGCTAAGGCTAATGCCGGGGAGTGAGGACTGCAGCTGGCTGGCCAGCGCCTGCACGGCGCTGCCCAAGCCGGTGTCCGCGCTGTCGGGCGGCAGCAGTTCGAGCAGGAAGCGCAGCGGCACGCTGATCGCTTCGGGTTCGCCGATGCTGCCGTGGCGCCGCACGGCGTCGTGGTACAGGGCCAGAAATACGGCGCGCGCGGGGACGCCGGCATCGATGGCGCGGTGTTCGTCCGCGTGGCGCTGGCGTCGTGCAGCAAGTCGCCCAGTTGCGCATCGAGTGCGCGCCAGGCATCGCTGGCGCCATGGGCTTTCAACAGCAGGGCACCCGCCAGCACCTGAAAAATCAGGTCGCTGTCGGCCACGCCGCTGCGCCGCCGCGCTTCTTCCAGCGCGGCCAGGCAGGCATCCGTCATTCCGCGCAGGGCCGGCGCGCCGGAGCTCCCCCCGGCGCCCGCCAGGCGCGCGTGCAGGGTTTCCAGGTCGGCCAGCAGGTGGCCGTGGTAGTGGTGGTCGGGCGCCTGCCAAGGGCGGCTCTGGGTGTTCGGAAAGCGGTAGCGGTCGTCGCCATGCGCCTGGTAGGCGCCCCAGGTGTTCGACGCCGGGAACTGCAGGTGCGCCGCTTCGCGCGCCAGGCGCACGGCGTCGCCGAAGTATTCGCCGCTCAGCATGGCGTGATAAAAGCTGTGCGCGAAGATGCTGGCCGCCTGGTCGCCGATGCGCCAGCCGGCCGCGATGACTGCCTGCGAGCCCATTTCAATGAAGGCCGTGGCCAGGCTGGCGGCCAGTTTCGACCACGGCGCGATGGCGTCCGGGCGCATCTCGCCCAGGTGGCAGCAATTGATGAAGACAAATTGCGGCACGCGTTTGAGCTTGCCCACCTGCGCCGCCGTCAGCCGCGTCTTCGGCCTCAGCACCAGGCCCGTATGGGCGATGCCGTGGCCGGCCACTTCGCCGTGGCCGGCCAGGTGGATGGCGAAATAGCGCCCGACAGCACGTGGGTCTCGCTGTGCCTGCCGGGTGCGGCGGGGCAGTCGCCTGCGTCGGCGGGGGGATCGCGCGTGAGCGTCAGGCGCAGCACGGGCGGCGCAAGAGGGGCGCTGGACATGCGGTTGGGATCACTGCTTAAAAGCTGACCTTGATGCCTGCGGAGACTATGCGTGTTGTGTCAGATCAAGTTTGAGTGGAAATGCTGGCTGGCAGGGGGAATGCGGAGTGAAAGCGGGGATGGCGCTGGAGCGGGTGGGCAGAGAAACGGTCAGCATGGTTTGGGCTGGGTCTCTTCGCTATCGTGCTCGGATGTTGTGCGGTGAGCGAACTACGCGAATTGCATGGCAAAAGTTCTTGGCGCCGGGGACCTGGGTGCCTGGCATGGCATTACAACAGCGGGTAATTCAATGGACTGGCGTGGCGGACAGTTCCTTCAGTTCGCGGATGGTGATGTCCGATTTTTCATGCATGCGCAATAAAATCGTTGCACCGACCGACAGTTTGCCGTGACGAATCTTGCTGATGATGGGGGGCTGGACTTCCAGAACACGGCACAGTTCCGCATCATTTTTCAGGTTCATCTTCTCGATCAGGGTATCGAGCAGCTTATTGGGCACAAAACTCGATGGTTCGAGCGCACGCGCCCGGTTCATCGCTTCAATCATTTCCAGCTTCTTTTGGCGAACGTTCATTTACTCCTCCTTCAGGTTATGCAAGGGACGAGACCACTGTATGTGGTCCCAGCTATAGTTCGTCATCGCAGCAAGGCTCTCCGGGTGACGTGATACCATTCGCGTTACAACATTGATAACCAGGCAAGTGTTTTCAATAATACTACGATAACAAAACTTGTGAAAGATGGTCAGTTAAATTAACTGATTGTTTGATCAATTTGGTCGACGGTTGTTGTATTTTGTAAGCCGTCTTTCGTCAGGATCATGGTTCTGTCCGCCATTTCGGCGGCGGCCAGCGAATGCGTGACCATGATCGCGCAACTGCCGTTGGCCTTGATTTCGGCGCGCAGCAATTGCAGGATGCTGTGCGCCGTATCGGGATCGAGGTTGCCGGTCGGCTCATCGGCCAGCACCAGCGCCGGCTTGTGCACGAGCGCGCGGGCAATGGCCACGCGCTGCATTTCGCCGCCGGACAATTGCTGCGGAAAGTCGCCGCCGCGTCCGCCCAGGCCGACCGCTTCGAGCATGCTGGCGGCACGCTCCTGGGGCAGTCCGTTGAGCAGCAGCGGCAGGGCCACGTTTTGCAGCAGGGTCAGGTGCGGCAAGACGTGGAAGGCCTGGAAGATAAAGCCCATGCGGGCGCGACGCAGCCGGGTGGCGGCGGCGTCATCGAGGCTGGACATGGCTATGCCGTCCACCAGGATAGGGTGCGCTTCGGCACCCGCATCGGGCGTATCGAGGCCGGCGATCAGGTTCAGCAAGGTCGACTTGCCGACGCCCGAGTCACCCATGATGGCGATGAATTCCCCTGCCTTGAAGCGGCAGGAAATGTTGGCCAGCACGGGACGGGCATGGGCATAGGACTTCGACAGATGGCGCAATTCGAGCATGGTGTTAACGGCTATCGTAAAGGGAGGCACGCGGGGGAGAGGGGGGCCTGGGAACTGCAAAGGGGCGCGGATTGTTTGGCCGGCAATGTGTAGTATACGACAGGCTTATCATTTTTGCTGGGCAATACCCATTTTGTGTGCACACTGCTCGTTTGATCTTACGTTACCTGTCGCACGGCTGGCTTGTGCGGATTCCGCTATGATGGAAAAAGTCATCGGAAAAGGTGCCCGCAAACCGCTATGGCAGGGGCGGCGCCCGGTGGCTGACCGCGCAAGCCCTTCGTGAACCTTGATAGACGACGCCAACCCATGACCATGCCACTCGCGCAACCGCAGTCAGATTTGTCTCCCGCCAGCAACGTCCGAGTGGCCAGCGCCACTCCTGCCACGATAGTCGAGATCAGCAGCGGCCTGCTGGCGCGCGAGGCCTGGACCTCGCCCAAGTACCTGTACGACGCGCTGGGCTCGAAACTGTTCGAGGCCATCTGCGCCTTGCCCGAGTACTATCCGACGCGCACCGAGGCGGCCATCTTTGCCCGTCACGGCGCCGAGATCGCGCACGCTGTGGGGCCGGGCAGCACCCTGATCGACCTCGGTGCGGGCAATTGCGCCAAGGCCGCCGGCCTGTTCCCCCTGTTGCACCCGGCCCAGTATGTGGCCGTGGATATTTCCTATGATTTCCTGAGTGAATCGCTGAGCCGGCTGCAGCAGCGCTTTCCGCATATCGAGATGACGGGCCTGGGCCTGGATTTCTCCAGCCGCCTGGACTTGCCCGACAGCGTGCGCGAGGCGCGGCGCTTGTTCTTCTATCCCGGCTCGTCGATCGGCAATTTTGCGCCTGAACAAGCGACCGCCTTTTTGCGCCGCCTGCGCGCGAATGCGGACGGCGATGGCGGCTTGCTGATCGGCGTCGACCTGATCAAGGACGCCGCCATCCTCGACGCCGCCTATGACGATGCGCTGGGCGTCACGGCCGCCTTCAACCTGAACATGCTGCGCCATGTGAACGGCCTGATCGGCGCGGACTTCGACGTGCGTGCCTGGCAGCACCACGGCTTTTTCAACGCCGACGAGCGCCGCGTCGAAATGCACCTGGAAGCGCGCAGCGAACAAGTTGTCCATTGGAAAGGTGGCCAGCGGCGTTTCGCGAAAGGCGAACGCATTCATACAGAAGACAGCTATAAATACACGCGCGCAAGCTTCGTCGGCTTGCTGGAGCAGGCGGGGTTTTCCACCGTACAAGTCTGGACGGACCCGCAGCAGTGGTTTGCCGTCATTTACGCTAGAGTGATCCGGGATTAAGAAGGAAACAGATGCTGATCGATCACTACAACAAGGTGCGCCAGCACTCGCTGCGCCTGGCCGAACCCCTGTCCGACGAGGATTGCTGCGCCCAGTCGATGCCGGACGCCAGTCCCGTGAAATGGCATCTGGCGCACACCACCTGGTTTTTCGAAACGTTTATTCTGGAAAGCATGGAAGCGGCGTTCGCGCCATTCCATCCCGCCTTCCGCGTGCTGTTCAATTCCTACTACAACGGCGTGGGCGAGAAGCATCCGCGCGCCCAGCGTGGCTTGCTGACGCGCCCCGGCATGGCGCAAGTGCGCGCCTACCGGATCGATGTCGATACGCGCATCGCCCGCCTGCTCGCGGGCGAGCTGGCGCGGCCCGAGCGCGAACGCCTGACCATGCTGCTGGCGCTGGGCCTCGAACACGAGCAGCAGCACCAGGAGTTGCTGTTGACGGACGTGAAACACCTGCTGGCGCAGAGCGCGCTGTTTCCCGCTTACATGGACAGTGCGCCGGACAGCGCAGTGGCGCCAGCGCAAGAACACGCGCAGCCCACGGCCTGGCTCGCGTTTGACGGCGGCCTGGCGCAGATCGGCCATGCGGGCGACGGTTTTTGCTTCGACAATGAATTGCCGCGCCATCCGCAATATGTGGCGCCGTTCGAGCTGGCCACTGCGCTGGTGACGAATGGCGAATTTCTCGCCTTCATCGAGGCGGGCGGCTACCGCTCGGCGCACCTGTGGCTGGCCGAAGGCTGGGACTGGGTGCGCAGCGCGCAACTGGCATGTCCGTTGTACTGGCAGTGCGATGACGCCGGGCACTGGCAGGAATTCACGCTATTTGGCTTGCGCCCGCTCGACCTGCAGGCGCCAGCCACGCATTTGTCCCTGTTCGAGGCAGATGCCTATGCGCACTGGGCTGGCGCGCGCCTGCCGACGGAAGCGGAATGGGAAGTGGCGGCGCAAGGCATCGCCGTGGAAGTGGGGCAGCTGCATCCGGCCGCTGGTAGGCCGGGAGCGGGACTGATGCAAATGTTTGGCCACTGCTGGCAGTGGACCAGCAGCAGCTATGCGCCGTATCCCGGCTACCGCACGGCGCCCGGGGCGTTGGGCGAGTACAACGGCAAGTTCATGCTGAACCAGTATGTGCTGCGCGGCTCGTCGTGCGCCACGCCGGCCGGCCATGCGCGCGCCAGCTACCGCAATTTCTTTCCGGCTGGTGCGCGCTGGCAGTTTTCCGGCATCCGCCTGGCGCGCCAGGTGGAATAGCTGAACTAGTTCAAGCGCGGGGTGGAGCTTGGCGCAGGGCGGGGCGGCGCCTTGGCGACGGCGTTCTGTTCCAGCTTGAACTGGCTGACGAGGGTTTCCAGTTCGCCCGCCTGTTCGTGCATGGCTGCCGCCGCTGCGGCCGCTTCCTCGACCAGGGCCGCATTCTGCTGCGTCGTCTGGTCCATCTGCATGATGGCGGCATTGATCTGCTCGATGCCTTCGCTTTGCTCGTGGTTGGCGACGCTGATTTCACCGACGATGGCGCTGACCCGGCCCACGCTGGCCACCACTTCATCCATCGTGGCGCCCGCCTGGCTGACCAGCTGCGCGCCCTGTCCCACGCGGTTGACGGAGTCGGCAATGAGTTCCTTGATTTCCTTGGCCGCCGCCGCCGAGCGCTGCGCCAGGTTGCGCACTTCGGTGGCCACCACGGCAAAGCCGCGTCCCTGTTCGCCGGCACGCGCCGCTTCCACGGCCGCGTTCAGGGCCAGGATATTCGTCTGAAAGGCGATGCCGTCGATGACGGCGATGATGTCGACAATCTTGCGCGAGGAGGCATTGATGGCATCCATGGTGCCGATCACTTCCGCCATGGCCGTGCCGCCGCGCTGGGCGATGGCGGATGCCGAGCGTGCCAGGCTGTCCGCCTGGCGCGCATTGTCGCTGTTGCTGCGCACGGTGCTCGTCAGTTCGATCATCGACGAGGCCGTTTCTTCCAGCGCGCTGGCCTGCGCTTCCGTGCGGGCCGACAGGTCGGCATTGCCGCTTGCAATCTGGCTCGACGCCACGGCGATGGTGCCGGTGCCGCCACGTACTTGCCCCACGATGCTGGCCAGGCTGGTATTCATGTCGCGCAGCGCCTGCAGCAGCTGGCCCGTTTCATCCTTGCCGTCGGCCACGATTTTACTGCTCAGGTCTCCTGCGGCCACGGCTTGCGCTACGCGCAGGGCATACGCGATGGGCGTGGTGATCGAGCGCGTGACCCACCAGGCAAAGAGCACGCCCAGCAGCAGGGCGGCCGTGCCCAGGCTGGCCATCAGCATATTGGCTGCTGTAATATTGTGCTGGATTTGCTGGCCGCCATGCACGACCACTGCGCGCTGCAGCTCGTTCAGCTGGTTCACCGTCTTTTGCAAGCGGTTCAAGGCGGGCAAGGTATCGTCGCGCACATGCACGGCCGCTTCCGCGCGTTGTCCCGCCATCAGCAGCTTGTCGGCCTGGCTGAACGAGACGACATAGGCCTTGCGCTGCTGCTTCAGGGTAGCCAGCAGTTCCTTGCCTTCAGGCAGCACGACGAGACGGTCGAGCACGACCAGCGCATCGCTGATGGTGGCCTTGTTGGCGTCGATTTCGCCGTGGATGGCGTTGGCGCGCGCGGGATCTTCATGGATGAACAGTTCCAGAACGAGCGCCGCGTTCGAACGCGTGGTGCTGCGGATGGTGGCGATGGCGTCGGCCTTGGCCCAGTCTTTCTCGATGATGGACTCGCTGAGCCCGCCGATCTTGTCCAGGCGCAACAATCCCGTGCCCACCAGTACTGCCATCAGCAGCAGCACCACGCCAAAACCGGCGCCCAGGCGCACGCCTATCTTCATATCCGTCAATTTCATACTCATTCCCTCGGTAGCTAAAATCTTGTCCCCGGTGGTCTTATTATGAAACGATTATACGGTGCGTGATACTTCTTTTGCAGCAACAATTGCTTAAGGGAAATGAAAAAGCGGCACGGCGATCAAGCCGTACCGCTTTTTTTACCTATGAGGGATGCCAGGGCCGCGCTCAGGCGGCGCTGGCCGCCACGTCGGCCGCTGTTGTTTTTTCGGCTTCCGTCTGTCCGATGCGGCGGTTCACTGCCGACAGCACGGCCTTGAACGAGGCGGTGACGATATTGCTGTCGATGGCGGCGCCGAACAGGGTCGGGCCATTATCGAGGCGCAATTCCACGTAGCACGCCGCTTGCGCGTTGGCGCCCGAGCCGATCGAGTGTTCATGGTAATCCATCAGCTTGATATCGAGACCGAGCGCATTGACGAAGGCGTCGATGGGGCCGTTGCCGCCGCCTTGCAGGGCCAATGGCGTCTGGCGGTGCGACAGGCTGATGTCGATCTGCACGGATTCATCGCTGCTGGTGTCTTCCACCATGCGGTGCGCAGCGTAGGCGTACGGCGCTGTCTGCTGCAGGTATTCCTTCTGGAAGATGTCGTGGATATCCTGCGCGGCGATTTCGCGGCCCGTGGCGTCGGCCACGGCTTGCACGGCGCGCGAGAATTCGATCTGCAGGCGGCGCGGCAAGACCAGGCCGTATTCCTGTTCCAGCAAATACGCCATGCCGCCCTTGCCGGACTGGCTGTTGACGCGGATCACGGCATCGTAGCTGCGGCCCAGGTCGGCCGGGTCGATCGGCAAGTACGGCACTTCCCAGATGCTGTCCGGTTGCTGCTTGGCAAAACCTTTTTTGATGGCATCCTGGTGCGAGCCGGAGAAGGCCGTGAAGACCAGGTCGCCCGCATACGGGTGGCGCGGGTGGACGGGCAACTGGTTGCACTCTTCCACGCACTTGCGCACGGTATCGATGTCGGAGAAATCCAGGCCCGGGTGTACGCCCTGCGTGTACAAATTCATCGCCAACGTCACCAGGTCGACGTTGCCGGTGCGCTCGCCATTACCGAACAAACAGCCTTCCACGCGGTCGGCGCCCGCCATCACGGCCAGCTCGGCCGACGCGACGGCCGTGCCGCGGTCGTTATGCGGGTGCACGCTGATGATGATGGAATCGCGGCGCGCCAGCTTGCGCGACATCCATTCGATCTGGTCCGCATACACGTTGGGCGTGCTGCATTCCACGGTCGATGGCAGGTTGATGATCATCTTGTTGGCCGGCGTCGGCTTCCAGATGGCGCTGACGGCGTCGCAGATATGCTTGGAGAAATCGAGTTCCGTGGTGGAAAACGATTCCGGCGTGTATTCAAAGCCCCATTCCGTTTCCGGATGCTGCGCCACCAGCTGTTTGACCAGGGTGGTGCCGGTGGTGGCGATATTCGTGATTTCTTCGCGCGACATGCCGAACACCACCTTGCGGAACACGGGCGCGACGGAGTTGTACAGGTGCACGATGGCGCGCTTGGCGCCGACCACCGATTCGACCGTGCGGCGTATCAATTCTTCGCGCGACTGGGTCAGCACGATGATGGTGACGTCGTCCGGGATGCGGCCTTCATCCACGAGTTTACGCACGAAGTCGAAATCCGTCTGCGATGCCGATGGGAAACCCACTTCGATTTCCTTCAGGCCGATGGCGATCAGCATCTCGAAGAAGCGCAGCTTCTTTTCCGCGCTCATCGGCTCGATCAAGGACTGGTTACCGTCGCGCAAGTCGGTGCTCATCCAGATAGGCGGTTTGCTGATGATCTGATTCGGCCATTGACGGTCGGTCAATTTGACGGGAGGAAAAGCGCGGTATTTGGAAGCTGGGTTTTGCAACATCATGATCGGGTACTCCTGAAGATAGGGGGGAAATCAATGGTTGTGGCGCAAGCTTGCCGGGCGGCCACGCAACACTAGGCCAGGCAAGCGGTCGGTAGTTTTAGCAGGCAAAGCAGGGCAACGGCGCCAGCGGTGGCGGTCGCGTCAGAAGTTACGGGTGTAGCGGGGGATGGTGCAAACATCATCAAACCTTCCAGGGTTTTTGAAACACGCCGGCGTGTGGCCAGGCGAAGCAATGCGGCAAACTTATGCGCTTGCTAGCAGTAGTCGCGATAGCGACAGCAGGGAAGGGGAGGAATGTTTGAAGGAGGACATGTACTTAATGTAAGGGAAGTTGGGCTGGGCTGTCAAGCGTTTCCGTTTTACCGCTTATTTACAAGTAATGCACGTGCGCCGCCAGGGCCGGCATTTCCTGCGCCATGCGCGCCAGGATGCGCTGCAGCAAGGCCGCATCGCCGGGCAGGCGTGCGGCGAAGGTTTGCCAGCCGCGCAGTTCCAGCTGTTGCGGCATGTCCACCAGGCCCGTGATGGCATCCCAGAAGGCATCCCAGTTCATGCCATACATGGAAGGAAAGGCCAGCGCGGCTGCCAGGCTGGCATGCAGTTGGCGTGGCGAGTTGATCTCGCTCAAGTCGATAGTCACCAGAGCTGGCCTGTTCACAATATGCCTTTGAGCAGGTTCTGCAGGTTTTCGCGCATGCCGCCCACCACGGTCGCGTGTTGCTCCAGAATGGCGGGCGCATGCTTGAACGGTGCCGGATCGAGGTACAGGTGCGGCAAGTCGGCCACGGCCACGCCGCGTGGACCGCCGCGCAGGATCTCGTCCACATGCTGGTTGATCGAGTTGACGGCCGCCTGGATGCGTGGCGTCGCTGACGCGGCCAGGCAGGCGGCCAGCGCGGCATCCAGGTCGGCGCGCGCGGGCGCTTGCGGCAGCACGGGGGCGGCGATCTGTTCCAGCGGCGACATGTTGACGGCGGGTTTTCGGTAGGCGTACAGGGTGTCGAGCGCCATCAGCCGGTGCGCGCCGCCGCGCTGCAGCCAGTCAAGGATGCGCGGCCAGGGCGTGCCCAGCAGCGCTGCCGCCACGCCCCATGCTCCTGCCACAGGCGAGCCGACATTCGCGTCGATCCAGTCGATGGCGGCCGGGTTGCCCGTGTAGGCCAGCAGGATGGCGTTCGACGAGCGCAGGGCGGGCGCCTGGGCGGCCAGCACGCAAGTCAGCCAGGCGAGGGCGCCGTCGCCGGGGTGGCTGGCCAGCTGCTGTGAAAAAGGGGCGCTCAGGGCGCGGCTGTCGGCAAATTGATGTTCTGACATAGCGGGAGCAAGTAACAAACCAGGCGCCAGTCTAGCAGCCGTGTGGTGGTAGAGTCAGCCCGCACGAACCTTGTCACCGCAAACATTTAAGACTGCCTTCAGTGCCAGCGGCCCCGCTTGCGCTACAATCGGCTCTCCTTTATTGCCACTGCCGCGCGCGGTTTCCCCTCTCCACCATGTTCCCTAAACGCCTGACCCTGCTTGCCCTGGCCGCCTTTGCGCTGGCCGGCTGCGATACCACCGCCCCGAAACCGATACAAGTATTGACGCCACCGGAACCCATCGTCGTCACGCCGCGCAAGATCAAGATCGGTCTGGCGCTGGGTGGTGGCGCGGCGCGCGGCTTCGCGCACATAGGCGTGATCAAGGCGCTCGAATCGCAGGGCATCCACGCCGACATCGTCACCGGCACCAGCGCTGGCAGCGTGGTGGGCGCCCTGTATGCGGCAGGCAACTCCGGCTTTGCCCTGCAAAAGATGGCCTTCGACATGGACGAGGCGGCCATTTCGGACTGGGCCTTGCCCCTGTTCGGCAAGTCGTCCGGCGTGCTCAAGGGCGAAGCGCTGCAAAGCTATGTCAACAAGGCTGTCGGCGGCGTGCCGCTGGAAAAGCTGAAGATTCCGTTTGGCGTGGTGGCGACCGATTTGAAAAATGGCCAGCCGATCCTGTTCCAACGTGGCAACACCGGCATGGCTGTGCGCGCCTCGTCGGCCGTGCCGGGCGTGTTCCAGCCCGTGACGATCGCCGGCCACACCTATGTCGATGGTGGCCTGGTCGCTCCCGTGCCCGTGCGCTTTGCGCGCGACATGGGCGCCGATTTCATCATCGCCGTGAATATCTCGTCGCAAACGGATACGCAAAAGGCCATCAGTTCGATGGAAGTGCTGATGCAGACCTTCGCCATCATGGGCCAGCGCATCAACCAGTTCGAACTGAAGGATGCGGACGTGGTGATCCAGCCCAGTCTGGGCACCATGAAAGGCAACGATTTCAACAGCCGCAACCAGGCCATCCTGGCGGGCGAGCAGGCGACGTTTGCCGTGATGGCGCAGCTCAAGCAAAAGCCGAAAGCCAAGCGCGAGCAGTAAGCGTTCAGGAAGCGATCGCGCCGCTGCGCATTTCGTATACAATTTTGATTCAACATAACAAGGACGCACCATGCAATCGAAACCGATTTTGACCCTGGACGACGTAAAGAAAATCGCTGCCGCCGCCGAAGCGGAAGCGGTCAAGAATAACTGGGCGGTCGCGATCGCCATCGTCGATGATGGCGGCCATCTGCTGTGGCTGCAGCGCATGGACGGCGTGGCGCCGATCTCGTCGCACATCGCTCCATCGAAAGCCAAGACGGCCGCACTGGGCCGCCGCGAATCGCGCATCTACGAAGAGATGATCAATGGCGGCCGCGTATCGTTCCTGAGCGCGCCGGAAATCGACGGCTTGCTCGAAGGCGGCGTGCCCATCGTGTTTGACGGTCACTACGTGGGCGCCGTCGGCGTCTCGGGCGTGAAGTCGGCGGAAGATGCGCAAATCGCCAAAGCGGGTATTGCTGCTTTGACGGCCTAAGTAGTCGCCGCAGTTGCAGAAGCAGCCGCCTCGCGCACGCCAGGCGGCTTTTTTCATGGGGCAGGGGATTTATGCTGCTGCGCAAAAAAATGCCGGGCCTTCTGTATTTTCTTCCTTGTGGAAAAGCTTCCTTTTGGTTATAATTCAAAGGTTTAGCCAATCACACATATACCGTAGCGACTACCCATCCCCTCATTCAAAATGACCGTTGAAACACCCTGAGTGCATCTGGCTCGGGTATCTAGGCGGTCGGTCTGACGTGGCGCAGCTACGGTAACTTTATCAGGAGTTGCCCTTGCCGCCATTTTTTTCTGGCCCTGCCGTTCCAGCCATATTAGCGCTTGCTGATGGAACGATTTTCAAAGGTTTTTCGATCGGTGCCGCCGGTCATACCACGGGCGAGGTTGTTTTCAACACCTCGATGACCGGGTATCAGGAAATCCTTACCGACCCAAGCTATTGCCGCCAGATGGTCACCCTGACCTATCCGCATATCGGCAATACGGGCGTCAATCCGGAAGACGTCGAGTCTTCCAAGGTACACGCCGCTGGCCTCATCATCCGCGATCTGCCATTGCTGGCATCCAATTTCCGTTCCACGCTCTCCCTGTCCGATTACCTGAAAGCTGAAAATATCGTCGCCATCGCCGGCATCGATACACGCAAGCTCACGCGCATCCTGCGTGAAAAAGGTGCGCAGGGCGGCGCCATCCTGGTCGGCACGCAAGGCAATGAGCCATCCGCCGCGCAAGCGCTGGAACTGGCCCGCTCCTTCCCCGGCCTGGCCGGCATGGACCTGGCCAAGGTGGTATCGAGCAAGGCCGTCTATGAGTACCGCGAAACGGAATGGACCTTGGGCGAAGGCTACGGCCAACTGGCTGACGCGGACGCGAAGTACCACGTGGTCGCCTTCGACTACGGCGTCAAGCGCAACATCCTGCGCATGCTGACGGCACGCGGCTGCAAAGTTACCGTGCTGCCGGCGCAAGCCACCGCTGCCGACGCCCTGGCGTTGAATCCGGACGGCATCTTCCTGTCGAACGGTCCCGGCGACCCGGAACCGTGCGACTACGCGATTGCCGCGACCAAGGAGCTGATCGAGAAGGGTATCCCGACCTTCGGTATCTGCCTGGGCCACCAGATCATGGCGATCGCTTCCGGCGCGAAAACGCTGAAGATGAAGTTCGGCCACCACGGCGCGAACCACCCGGTGCAAGACCTGGAAACGAAACAGGTCTTGATTACCTCGCAAAACCACGGTTTCGCAGTCGATGCGGCAACTCTGCCCGCGAATTGCCGCGTGACCCATGAATCGCTGTTCGACGGCTCCCTGCAGGGCTTTGCCCGCACGGACAAGCCGGCCTTCTGCTTCCAGGGCCACCCTGAAGCGTCGCCGGGCCCGATGGATGTTGCTTACCTGTTTGACCGCTTCATCAACTTGATGGCTGCGGAGGAGAAAAAGAAAAATGCCTAAACGTTTAGATATCAAAAGTATTCTGATTATTGGCGCTGGCCCGATCGTGATCGGCCAGGCCTGCGAATTCGATTATTCCGGCGCGCAAGCGTGCAAGGCCCTGCGCGAAGAGGGCTACAAAGTCATCCTGGTCAACAGCAATCCCGCGACCATCATGACGGACCCGGAAATGGCCGACGTCACCTACATCGAACCGATCACCTGGTCGGTCGTTGAACGCATCATCGCCAAGGAGCGTCCTGACGCCATCCTGCCGACGATGGGTGGCCAGACGGCACTGAACTGCGCGCTGGACCTGTTCAACAATGGCGTGCTGGCGAAGTACAACGTCGAGCTGATCGGCGCATCGCCGGAAGCCATCGACAAGGCGGAAGACCGTTCCAAGTTCAAGGACGCGATGACCAAGATCGGCCTCGGTTCGGCCCGTTCCGGCGTGGCGCACTCGATGGAAGAGTCGTGGGCCGTGCAGCGCACGCTGGGCTTCCCGACCATCATCCGTCCATCGTTCACCATGGGCGGTTCCGGCGGCGGCATCGCCTACAACGAAGAAGAATTCGAAACCATCTGCAAGCGCGGCCTGGAAGCCTCGCCGACGAAAGAGTTGCTGATCGAAGAATCGTTGCTGGGCTGGAAAGAGTACGAGATGGAAGTGGTACGCGACAAGGCGGACAACTGCATCATCATCTGCTCGATCGAAAACCTGGACCCGATGGGCGTGCACACGGGCGACTCGATCACGGTCGCGCCGGCGCAAACCCTGACGGACAAGGAATACCAGATCATGCGCAATGCCAGCCTGGCAGTGCTGCGCGAGATCGGCGTCGACACCGGTGGCTCGAACGTGCAATTCTCGATCAACCCTGTCGACGGCCGCATGATCGTCATCGAGATGAACCCGCGCGTGTCGCGTTCGTCGGCGCTGGCCTCGAAAGCGACGGGTTTCCCGATTGCAAAGATCGCCGCCAAGCTGGCCGTCGGTTACACCCTGGACGAGTTGCGCAATGAAATCACGGGCGGCGCCACGCCGGCATCGTTCGAACCGTCGATCGATTACGTCGTTACGAAGATCCCCCGTTTCACGTTCGAGAAGTTCCCGACCGCCGACCACCACCTGACGACGCAGATGAAATCCGTCGGCGAAGTGATGGCCATAGGCCGTACCTTCCAGGAATCGTTCCAGAAAGCCTTGCGCGGCCTGGAAGTGGGCGTGGACGGCATGAACGAAAAAACCAAGGACCGCGAAAAGATCGAAGAAGAACTGGGTGAGCCCGGTCCTGAGCGCATCTGGTACGTGGGCGATGCGTTTGCCCAGGGCTTTACCCTGGAAGAAGTGCACAACCTGACCAAGATCGACCCATGGTTCCTGATCCAGATCAAGGAAATCGTCGACCTGGAACTGTGGCTCGATACGCAGAAGCTGGACAACCTGGACAAGAACACCCTGTACAAGTTGAAACAGAAGGGCTTCTCGGACCGCCGCCTGGGCTTTTTGCTGCAGACGACCGACACGGCCGTGCGCCTGCAGCGCCATGCGCTGGGCATCCGTCCCGTCTACAAGCGCGTCGATACCTGCGCAGCGGAATTTTCGACCGACACGGCGTACATGTATTCCACGTACGACGAAGAGTGCGAATCGAATCCGACCGACAAGAAAAAGATCATGGTGCTGGGCGGTGGCCCGAACCGTATCGGCCAGGGTATCGAGTTTGACTATTGCTGCGTCCACGCGGCCCTCGCCATGCGCGAAGATGGCTATGAGACCATCATGGTCAATTGCAATCCAGAAACGGTTTCGACCGACTACGATACTTCGGACCGTCTGTACTTCGAGTCGCTGACCTTGGAAGACGTGCTGGAAATCGTCGCCATCGAAAAACCGGTGGGCGTGATCGTGCAGTACGGCGGCCAGACACCATTAAAACTGGCGCTGGACCTGGAAGCGAATGGCGTACCGATCATCGGCACCTCGCCCGACATGATCGATGCGGCCGAAGACCGCGAGCGTTTCCAGCAACTGCTGCACAAGCTGGAACTGCGCCAGCCGCCTAACCGCACCGCGCGCACGGAAGCCGACGCTTTGGCGCTGGCGCAGGAAATCGGCTACCCGCTGGTGGTGCGTCCATCGTACGTGCTGGGCGGGCGCGCCATGGAAATCGTCCATGAACAACGCGACCTGGAGCGCTACATGCGCGAAGCCGTCAAGGTTTCGCACGATTCGCCCGTACTGCTGGACCGCTTCCTGAACGACGCCATCGAGTGCGACGTCGATTGCATCTCCGACGGCGAAACGACGTTCATCGGCGGCGTGATGGAACACATCGAACAGGCTGGCGTCCACTCGGGCGACTCGGCTTGCTCCTTGCCGCCATACTCGCTGTCGCAAGAAACCATCGATGAACTGAAGCGCCAGACGGCGCTGATGGCCAAGGGTTTGAACGTGGTCGGCCTGATGAACGTGCAGTTCGCCATCCAGAAACAGGAAATCGATGGCGAAATGAAAGACGTCGTCTTCGTGCTGGAAGTCAATCCGCGCGCTTCTCGCACCGTGCCTTTCGTCTCGAAAGCCACCGGTCTGCAACTGGCGAAGATCGCCGCGCGCTGCATGGTCGGCCAGTCGCTGGCCTCGCAAGGCATCACGCAGGAAGTCGTGCCGCCTTACTTCAGCGTCAAGGAAGCCGTCTTCCCGTTCGTCAAGTTCCCGGGCGTGGACACCATCCTCGGCCCTGAAATGAAATCGACGGGCGAAGTCATGGGCGTGGGCCTGACGTTCGGCGAAGCGTTTGTGAAATCGCAACTGGGCGCCGGCGTGAACCTGCCAAAATCGGGCAAGGTCTTCATCAGCGTGAAAGCGTCGGACAAGCCGCGCGCCGTGCAAGTGGCGCGCGACCTGGTCGAGTCCGGTTTTACCGTGGTCGCCACCAAGGGCACCGCCGCCGTGATCGCTGCTGCCGGCATCGCCGTCACGCCAGTGAACAAGGTGATCGAAGGCCGTCCGCACATCGTCGACATGATCAAGAATCATGAAATCGTGCTGGTGATCAACACCGTGGAAGAAAAACGCAGCGCCATCGTCGATTCGCGGGCCATCCGCACTTCGGCCCTGGCGTCGCGCGTGACGACCTACACCACCATCGCGGGCGCGGAAGCGGCCGTCGAAGGCATCCGTCACCTGGATGAGTTGCGTGTGTACGATTTGCAAGGTCTGCACAAGACCTTGAGCTAAGTGCGTTTGCAGTGGCCGCCGTTAGGCGGTACACTGCATGCTTATCAACCACAGAGTTCCGTGCAGAGCAGCGCGCGGCCTCTGTGGTTTTCACTTGGTAAGTCCGTTAACCGTGGCAAAACACGGACAACGGCACCGATAACCAGCAGATAGTAGAGATAACATGACCTCAGTCCCATTGACCAAATACGGCGCAGAACTTCTGAAGGAAGAGCTGCATCACTTGAAGACCAAGGAACGCCGCATCGTCATCGATGCGATCGCCGAAGCGCGTTCGCACGGAGATTTGTCGGAAAACGCCGAGTACGATGCCGCCAAGGAACGCCAGGCCTTCGTCGAAGGCCGCATCGCCGAACTCGAAGGCAAGCTGGGCGCAGCGCAAATCATCGACCCGACCGCGCTCGACGCGGAAGGCCGCGTGGTGTTTGCCTCGACCGTGAACCTGGAAGACCTGGAATCGGGCCAGAAAGTCACGTACCAGATCGTCGGCCTCGATGAAGCCGACCTGAAAAAGAACAAAGTATCCGTGACGTCCCCGATCGCGCGTGCGCTGATCGGCAAGTACGCCGGCGACGTGGTGGAAGTGCAGGCGCCGTCCGGCCCGCGCGAATACGAAATCCTGGAAGTGCTGTACATCTGATGCTCGCCCGCGTGCGCTTCCTGGTTGCAACCCTGTGGGCCGGCAGCCTGTGGACCATCGGCTTCATCGTGGCGCCCACATTGTTTGCTACCTTGAGCGACCGCGTGCTGGCGGGCAATATTGCCGGCAGCATGTTCCGCGCCGAAGCCTGGCTGTCGATCGCCTGTGCTTTGGTGTTGCTGGCCTTGCTGCAATGGGGTGCGGGCGCGCTGGAGCTGAAACGCCGGCGCCTGCTGGCCGCGCTGGTGCTGGCTATGCTGGTGTGTGCGCTGCTCAGTCATTTCGGCATTTCGCCGCTGATGGCCGAGCTCAAGGCGCAGGCCCCGTCGGGCATCATGGACGAGGCCATGCGCAGCCGCTTCGGCATGCTGCATGGCGTGTCGACCCTGATCTTTGCCGTGCAGAGCTTGCTGGCGGGCGTGCTGATCTGGAAGCAGCAGTAATCGGCAGTGGTGTTGTCGGATTACGCGCTGCGCGCTAATCCGACCTGCATGGCAACACGTAGGTCGGATTAGCGAGGCCGCAGGCCACGCGTAATCCGACGCCGCAGCAGCAACAAAAAAAGCGGAGCAGGGGATATCCCGTGCTCCGCTTCTTGTTTCAAGCCCGGCAGCCTTGCGGTTGCCGGGTGAACAGGCTTACTTGCTGCCCAGTGCGCTTTTCTTGGCGCTTTTCTGACGTGGCTTGGCACGCTTGATGGAACCGCCTTCGGTAACGCGCTCATTGCCCTTGATCATGACTTTCGTCACGCTGGGGCGCTTGGTGCCGCTGGCGCTGGCCTTGACGATGGTCACTTCGCGCATGCCTTTGCCGGCGCTGACCTTCTCCTTAACCACTTCTTTTTTCGGACGGTAGATTACCAGCAGTTTGCCAATATGTTGTACCGGGGCGGCGCCGAGATTGCCGCAAATCGTATCGTACATTCCGACGCGGGCTTCGCGGTCGTCGCCGAACACGCGGACTTTAATCAGACCGTGCGAATCCAGGCCAAGGTCGATCTCTTTGAGGACAGCAGGTGTCAAGCCCGCTTCGCCAATGATGACGATAGGCTTCAGCGCGTGTGCTTCGGCGCGCAGTGCGCTGCGCTCTACGGGTGTAAGTTTTAGCATAATAATATTTAGTAATTCCCTTAAAAGCAGTATTCTACGCGAATGGCAAAGAAGAAATTAAACAAAAACTGGTTGCACGACCACATAAATGATCCTTATGTGAAGTTGGCGCAAAAAGAGGGCTACCGCGCCCGGGCAGCATACAAGCTCAAAGAAATCGATGAAGACGAAAAACTGATCAAGCATGGCCAGGTAATTGTCGACCTTGGTTGCACTCCTGGCAGCTGGGCCCAGTATCTGCGGCGCAAGCTGGCCGGCAAGGACGGCGGCGGGGTCAATGGTACCCTGATTGGCCTGGACATGCTGGAAATGGAACCGATCGCCGATTTCCACTTCATCCAGGGCGACTTCCGCGAAGCGCGCGTGCTGCGCCAGCTGGAAGTGGTGTTGCAAGGACGCAAGGTTGACGTGGTCCTGTCGGACATGGCACCGAATCTGTCGGGCATCGCCACGGCGGACGCTGCGCGCATGGAACATCTGATCGACCTGGCCATCGAATTTTCGCAATTGCATTTGAAACCATCGGGCGTCTTGCTGGTGAAATGCTTCAAAGATATGGGTTTCAGCCAGATCGTGGAGAAATTCCGCGCTGAATTCAAGGTCGTGGTGCAGAAAAAGCCCAAGGCCAGCCGCGACAAATCGTCAGAAATCTTCCTGATGGGGCGTGGTCTCAAGAATCCGCTGAAAAATGCCGTGCAAGAAGATGATTCCGCCCTTGATATTTAAGCGGGAATCCGCACATGGGAACGAGAAGTGCAGTAGCGTCTGATGGCATAAAAGCCTAAATTGTTTATACTGCATTTTTTTTGCGTGAGCGCGGTTTTTTCGCGCGCACGGATCGGCGGGCTTTGGCACGGCCCGCTTATTGCGAGTAAAATCGTGTTTCTAGCTATTGGTAAAGAGATGCGCACTGCATCCAAGGAGTCTTCGTGAATAACATGTTTTCCAAATCTGCCATCTGGGTAGTCGTATTGCTGCTGTTGTTCATGCTGTTCAAGCAATTCGACAGTCATGGCGCCACAGGCGGCAGCAAGGCCATCGCTTATTCCGATTTGCTGGATGAAGTCAAAGCCAAGCGTGTCAAGGATGTCGTGATCGAAGGTTCGTCGATCACCGCCAAGCTGATGGACGACACCAAGGTGCGTACCACCGCCACCAGCCTCGACAAGGGCCTGATCGGCGACCTGCGCGACAATGGCGTGCACTTCGATGTGCGCCCGCCCGAGGAAGCGTCTTTCCTGCAAACTATTTTTGTATCCTGGTTCCCCATGCTGCTGTTGATCGGCGTCTGGGTCTTCTTCATGCGTCAGATGCAAGGCGGCGGCAAGGGCGGTGCATTCTCGTTCGGCAAGTCGAAGGCGCGCATGATGGATGAAGCCAGCAACACCGTCACCTTCGCCGATGTCGCCGGTTGCGATGAAGCGAAAGAAGAAGTCAACGAAGTGGTCGACTTCCTCAAGGATCCGAGCAAATTCCAGAAACTGGGCGGCCGCATTCCCCGCGGCGTGCTGATGGTCGGTCCTCCGGGCACGGGTAAAACCCTGCTGGCGCGCGCCATCGCCGGCGAAGCCAAGGTGCCGTTCTTCTCGATTTCCGGTTCCGACTTCGTGGAAATGTTCGTCGGCGTCGGTGCAAGCCGCGTGCGTGACATGTTCGAAAACGCGAAAAAGCATTCGCCGTGCATCATCTTCATCGATGAGATCGACGCTGTCGGTCGTCACCGCGGCGCCGGCATGGGCGGCGGCAATGATGAGCGCGAACAGACCTTGAACCAGTTGCTGGTCGAGATGGACGGTTTTGAAGCGAACTCCGGCGTGATCGTCGTGGCCGCCACCAACCGCGCCGACGTGCTCGACAAAGCCTTGCTGCGTCCGGGCCGTTTCGACCGCCAGGTCTCCGTCGGCTTGCCCGATATCCGCGGCCGCGAACAGATCTTGAACGTGCACATGCGTAAAGTACCTATCAGTACCGACGTGAAAGCCGATATCCTGGCCCGCGGCACTCCCGGTTTCTCGGGCGCCGACCTGGCCAACCTGGTCAACGAAGCAGCTCTGTTTGCCGCCCGTCGCAGCAAGCGCCTGGTGGAAATGGCCGACTTCGAAGATGCGAAAGACAAGATCTACATGGGTCCTGAGCGTAAATCGATGATCATCCGCGAGGAAGAGCGTCGCAATACGGCTTACCATGAATCCGGTCACGCGGTGGTGGCCAAGTTGCTGCCGAAGGCCGATCCCGTGCACAAAGTGACGATCATGCCGCGCGGCTGGGCCCTGGGCCTGACCTGGCAGCTGCCGGAACACGACAACTTGTCCGCCTACAAGGACAAGATGCTGGAAGAAATTTCCATCCTGTTCGGTGGCCGCATCGCCGAAGAGATTTTCGTGGGACAGATGTCCACGGGTGCGTCAAATGACTTCTCGCGTGCCACCAAGCTGGCCCGCTCCATGGTGACCCGCTTCGGCATGTCCGACAGCATGGGCGTGATGGTCTACGAAGACAGCGAAAACGAAGGTTTCTTCGGTGGCGCCACCAAGACGATCTCGGAAGCGACCCAGCAAAAGGTCGATGCTGAAATCCGCAACATTCTCGACAAGCAATATGCTTTGGCGCGTACTTTGCTGGAAAGCAACCGCGACAAGGTCGAAATGATGACCAAAGCCTTGCTGGAATGGGAAACCATTGATGCAGAGCAAATTAATGACATCATGGCCGGCCTGGAGCCGCGTCCACCGAAAGTCATTCCGCCACGCCGCAATGCGGGTGGTGACAGCGGCACGGGCGGCATCTCGCCAAACGTGACGGCGCCAGCCTGATAACGGCCGCTCTGACGGGCGGCACGCAAGGGTATGGCAAGAACGAGGGTAAGGAGCAATCCTTGCCCTTTTTCGTTGCCGCAGCAGTTTTTCCCTGACGACTACAAAGATTTACATGCGACACTATTTGCAATTCGGCCGTTTCGGCTTCAACCTGTCCGGCACGCAGGCGCTGGTGATGGGCATCCTGAATATCACGCCAGACTCGTTTTCCGATGCGGGCCAGTATCAACTGCTTGAATTTGCCCTCTCGCGCGCCGAGCAGATGATAGTCGACGGCGTCGATATCATCGATATCGGCGGCGAATCAAGCCGTCCCGGCGCACCGCCGTTGCCGCTGCAGGACGAGCTTGCGCGCATCATGCCGGTGCTGTACGCCTTGCGCGACTGCGGCAAGCCCCTCTCCGTCGACACGTACAAACCCGAAGTGATGCGCGAAGCCATTCTGGCGGGCGCCGACATGATCAACGACATCAACGGTTTCCGCGCGCCGGGCGCCATCGAGGCCGTACAGGACAGCGATTGTGCGCTGTGCATCATGCACATGCAAAACGTGCCAGAAACCATGCAAGCCCAGCCCCAGTACGAGGATGTGGTGCGCGAAGTCACCGACTTTCTGCGCCAGCGCATCGACACGATGATGGCGGCGGGCATCGCCCGCGAGCGCCTGTGTGTCGATCCCGGCTTTGGTTTCGGCAAGACGGTGGAGCAAAACTATGCCTTGCTGCGCGCCACGCGCCAGTTGCGCAGCGAGCTGGATCTGCCCGTGCTGGCGGGCCTGTCGCGCAAGTCGATGATCGGCGCCGTCACGGGACGTCCCGTCGAGCAGCGCCTGGCCGGCAGTGTTGCCGGTGCGCTAGCTGCGGTAGCGCAAGGTGCAGAAATTATCCGTGTGCATGATGTAGCTGAAACCGTCGATGCGCTGAAGGTCTGGCGCATGGCGCACTGAGCCTGTAAGATTCATTATAAACAACAAAAAGAGAAATATATGACGCGTAAATATTTTGGTACCGATGGCATCCGTGGCCTGGTGGGCGCCGCTCCGATCACTCCCGATTTCGTCATGCGCCTCGGTTATGCGGCCGGCAAGGTGCTGGCCAAGTCGCAAGGCGGCAAGGCACGTCCGACCGTACTGATCGGCAAGGACACGCGCATTTCCGGCTACATGCTGGAAGCGGCGCTGGAAGCGGGCCTGTCGGCGGCCGGCGTGGATGTGATGCTGGCCGGCCCCATGCCGACGCCGGCGATTGCCTACCTGACGCGGGCGCTGCGCCTCTCGGCCGGGGTGGTCATTTCCGCCTCGCACAATCCGTATCACGACAATGGCATCAAGTTCTTTTCCGGCCAGGGCACCAAGCTGCCCGACAGCGTGGAACTGGAAATCGAAGCGGCGCTCGACGAGCCCATGGCTTGCGTACCGTCGGACAAGCTGGGCCGCGCCAAGCGCCTGGACGACGCCCAGGGCCGCTACATCGAATTTTGCAAAAGCACCTTTCCGAACGAACTGGACTTGCGCGGCCTGAAGATCGTCGTCGACTGCGCGCATGGCGCCGCCTACCATATCGCGCCGCACGTGTTCCATGAGCTGGGCGCGGAAGTCATCGCTATCGGCAACAAGCCCGATGGCTTCAACATCAATGCGGGCTTCGGCGCCACGGCAACCAAGGCGATGGCCGATGCCGTCGTCGAGCACGGTGCGGATCTGGGCATCGCTCTCGATGGCGACGCCGACCGCCTGATCATGTGCGACGCCACGGGGCGGCTGTATAACGGCGACGAGTTGTTGTACGTCATGGTCAAGGACCGGCTGGCAACGGGCCCCGTGGCGGGCGCCGTGGGCACCCTGATGACCAACATGGCGCTGGAAGTGCTGTTCAAGCAGCAGGGCATCGGCTTTGCGCGCGCCAAGGTGGGCGACCGCTACGTGCTGGAAGTGATGAAGGAAAAGGGCTGGATACTGGGCGGCGAGGGTTCCGGCCATCTGCTGTGTCTGGACCGCCACACGACGGGCGATGGCATCGTCTCTGCGCTGCAAGTCTTGTCCGCGCTCAAGCGCAGCGGCCAGAGCCTGCAGCAATGCCTGGCCGAACTGGTGCTGTTCCCGCAAACCCTGATCAATCTGCGCGTAGCGCCCGGTTTCGACTGGCAAAAAAATGCCGCCATGGTGGCCGAAAAAGAATTGGTCGAGGCCGAACTGGGCGACACGGGCCGCGTGCTGATCCGCGCATCGGGCACCGAACCGTTGATCCGCGTGATGGTGGAAGCGAAGGACAAGGGTCAGGCCGAGTCGATGGCGCGCCGCATCGCGGATAAAGTCGGCGGCTGAAATCGCCCAGGGCGGCGTTGCACTGCCTTGCCGTACTAAGTAACCCCCAATAAATTATTGTGATTTCTGACTTCCATAACCGGCGCTCTGCGGTGTTGCCCGCTGCTAGCAGTGCTCGCACTGCGTCGCAGCGGACGCCTTGCATAGCAGTCGGTTCTGTTCGTCATAAATTCACAATAATTTCCCGAGGATTACTTAGCGTACTGTCTTCGGCAGCGCGCCTTGCCCTGAACGTTTTCAGCAAGCCTCTTCAAGCAAGCGCCGATAGTTTTTTCCATCTAATTCGTCTATGGCAATTGACGAAATTGGCTGGGGGCGGTATTATCTTGTCTTCGGAGTGTGGCGCAGCCCGGTAGCGCACCTGGTTTGGGACCAGGGGGTCCAAGGTTCGAATCCTTGTACTCCGACCAAAGTCATAAGCGGGCTGTCAGAAATGACAGCCCGTTTTCTATTCCGCGCTGGCATTTCATTGCTGGCGCGCATGGATTAAAATACTGCACCTTTCCGCCCATCGTTCAACGGATAGGACAACGGTCTTCTAAACCGTGAATGGGGGTTCGATTCCCTCTGGGCGGACCAGTTTCATATTGGCCACGGCTTGCGCCATGCGGCTGCCATCTTCTCTCTTTCCTGTCTGTCAGCACGCGGCCCTAAGGCTGCGCAAACAGCACTACGCTCAGCAAATACAACAACGGCACCGCGCACAGCAGCGCAGAACATACCGAAACGATTTTTCTGTTGGCCAGTCGGGCCAGACGCAGCCTTTCCCGCACGGGCAAGTGCTGGCGGATCACGCTGCGCGCGCGTGGCTGAAACGGTTGTTCGTGCATGAGTTCTCCCTTGTCGATCAGCAGTTGATGCTGTCGAGCATAGCGAGGGGGATCTAAAAATGGTGTAAACAGTGGGCCTTGCGCCGCAAGCGCGGCGTAAAGATGCGACTGGCATTGAGGGCGGCAGCGGACGCTGCTGCGCCACTGCCGTTATGCGGCTTGTGATGAGACTTACTTTCCCTGGCGGCGGCGTGCCAGGAAGCCCAGCATGCCCAGGCCGGCCAGCAGCATGGCATAGGTTTCAGGTTCCGGCACGGCGGAAATGAAGGCCCTGTAGTTGCTCAGATCCTTGGGCAGGCCCGCCACCGTGAAAGTGGCGCCGGCGGCCACGGGTGCGGCCCAGTGGAACACCAGTTCGCCCTTGCCGAAGTGGATGGCCAGATAGTCATAGGCGGCTGCGCTCGTATAGGAATTGACACCGCCGCTCAAGCCTGCCGTGGTGCCGGCAGTGCAGCCCGAGGTGGCGTTGTCGCAATACGAGACGGCGGCGCCCAGGCTGGTGCCGAAGACAGCGTTGATATACCCCTGGATGTCGGATGGGCTTTGCGGCGTCAGGTTGTCGTCATAGTATTTCACCATCAATGCCGGCGACGGCGTGTAGGTAACGGTGTTGCCGGCGATGACGAAACCGCTGGCCGGACCCACATCCACCCAGGTGGCCGCTTGCGCCGCACTTGCCAGTACGGTCATTGCGGCCAGCATGGATGCCTTGATGGCAATGCTCTTTATGCTTTTCATGAAAATCCCCTTGTGCTTGAGACAGTCGCTTCATAATGTTGGGACGCGCCCCTGCATGCCGGGGAAGTCATCCCGTTGCCCGTTTTCAGCTATTTCCTGTACGTAGCGAGTAGGCAAATGAAAGCTTACTCTTGATGTAAACTAATGCAATTTTAATAATTCTATTGGTTCGCTTGACAACATCGTATATGGCTATGTATGGCTGTGCTAGCGATAGCCAGCATGACGTTGGGAAATGGCGTGACAAGGCGCGCCAGTTTGTGCTGGCGGCGCCTTGGCTTGGGGAGGGGAGGCGGGTGCGTCAGTCGTTGTTGTTGCTGACGCCAAACAGACGGTCCTTGGCGTTGAGCAATTTTTGCACCTTGGCGCCCATTTTCATCAGTTGCGCCATCGATTCGGGCGACAGGCGCTGCAAGTCGTCGAACCAGGTGTTGGCCAGGTCGACCAATTCATACATTTCGCGCATGCGCTCCTGCGCATACTGGTCCACGGGTTCCGTGGCCGGCGCCAGCAGCGATTCGCGCAGCACCGTCAGCGTGGGCGCCACTTCGCGGCGGCGGCGTTCGGCGGCTACCACGCGGAAGATTTGCCACACATCGCCCAGGGACGAAAAATACTCGCGCCGGTCGCCGGGGATGCGCGACTGGCGGATCAAGCCCCAGCCCTGCAATTCCTTCAAGCCGATGCTGACG
Organism: Janthinobacterium tructae; assembly: GCF_006517255.1. Classification (NCBI taxonomy): domain Bacteria; kingdom Pseudomonadati; phylum Pseudomonadota; class Betaproteobacteria; order Burkholderiales; family Oxalobacteraceae; genus Janthinobacterium; species Janthinobacterium tructae. The sequence goes on from NZ_CP041185.1 coordinate 236,093, forward strand.
TTCGAGCGTGAAAAACTCAGGTGTTCCGCGATTTCGTCCGCGTGCAAAGGATGCTCCGCGACAAACAACAAGGCGTACACTTGTCCCACCGTACGGTTAAAGCCCCAGCGGCTGCCCATCTCGCCGAAATGGCTGACAAAGGTCAGGATCAGCGGCGTCATGTGGATATTTTGAGTTTTCATAATTATCTGAATTTTTTCACGCCACACCCGCAGGGTCAATTGATATATGTCATGTTTCGCAGTATTATACAAAAAATCGAATTTACAGAAAATTCTGAAAACTCAAAAAGTATAGAGATGCCGACCACGCCACTGTCCTTGCCCCGCTTTATCCTTCCCCGCGCCGCCAGCCTGGCGCAAGGTGGCGCCGCCTTGCTGTGGCTGCCACAAGCGGCCTTGCTGGCCTGGGCCGTGCAAGCCATGCTCGATGGTGCACCGTGGCGTGCGGCCCTGCTGCCGGCCGCTGGCGTGCTGCTGCTGGGTGTGCTGCGCGCCGGCGGCGAAGCGTGGGGCGCGCGGCGCATGTATGCGGCGGCGCGCGACCACCTGTCCACCTTGCGCGCCCAGGTGGCGCAAGCGCTGGCGCAGCGTTCGCCGCTGGACCGCCAGCGCGCGCAGTCGGGGCAGGCGGCCAGCGTCATCGCCGAGCAGGCCGAAGCCATCGTGCCGTATCTGGTGCGCTACAAGCCGGCGCGCTGGAAAGTGCTCACCGTGCCGCTCGTGATTCTCGCCGTGGTGACGCCGCTGTCGTGGATCGCCGCCTTGATCCTGCTCATCGCCGCGCCCCTGATTCCCGTCTTCATGGCTCTGGTGGGCATGGGCGCGCAAGCGGCCAGCCGCGCGCAGATGGTGGAAATGGGCAGCATGAATGCCTTCCTGCTGGATCGCCTGCGCGGCCTGGCCACCCTGCGCGCGCTCGACGCTGTCGACGCCACGGCCGAACGCCTGGACGCCTCGTCGCAATCCGTGCGCCGGCGCACGATGGTGGTGCTGCGCATCGCCTTTTTGTCGTCCGCCGTGCTGGAACTGTTTTCCGCGCTGGGTGTCGCCATGGTGGCGGCGTTTATCGGTTTCTCCTTGCTGGGCAGCATCAATTTCGGCACCTGGGGCCGCGAACTGAGCCTGGGACAGGGCTTGTTCATCCTGCTGCTGGCGCCCGCATTCTTCGAGCCCCTGCGCGAACTGGCCGCCGTCTGGCACGACAAGGCGGCCGGCGAAGCGGGCCTGGCCGGCCTGCACGACCTGGCGGCCGATGGCGTACCCCTGCCTGGTGCCGGTGTGGAAGTGGCCGCCGTTTCCGCCGCCGCCATGGCGGTGGCGCCGCCACCGGCCGTCGAACTCCATCAACTGCGCTTTGCCCATCCCGGCGAAGCGCCCGTATTCGAGCGCTTCGACTTGACGGTGCGCGCCGGTGAACACGTGGCCCTGCTGGGCGCCAGCGGCGCCGGCAAGACCACCTTGCTGTCCCTCCTGGCCGGCTTGCTGCCCGTCAGCGATGGCGAGATCCGCATCGGCGGCGTGCGCCTGACTGACAGCACCGTCAATACCTTGCGCCAGCGCATGGCCTGGATGGGCCAGCGTCCGCACGTGTTTGCCGCGTCCGTCAGCCAGAATGTGACCCTGGGCCGCCTCGGTGCGAACGCTGCGCAGGTGACGCAGGCGCTGCACCTGGCCGACCTGGCTAGCGTGGCGCAGGCGCAGCCGGCCATCATGCTCAGCGATGGCGGCCAGGGCTTGTCCGGCGGCGAAGCCGTGCGCCTGGCGCTGGCCCGCGTGGCCCTGCATCCGCATGCGGACTTGCTGCTGGTCGATGAACCGACGGCCCACCTGGACAGCGAAACGGCGGCGCGCGTCACGGACGCCTTGCTGGAATTGGCCAGGGGCAAGACGATGCTCGTCGCCACGCACGACCCCGTGCTGGCCGGCCGGCTGCAGCGCGCGGTGCAGGTCGATGTCCGGGCGCAGGCACAGGAGCACGAACAGGAACAGCCAGCATGAAAACTTCCCTCATATCGAACCCCGTCCTGCGGCAATTGCTGCTGGCCCAGCCCGGCAAGCTGATCGGGGGGGCCTTGCTGGCGGCCCTGACGGCGGTGGCCGGCATGGCCTTGTTGGGCTTGTCCGGCTGGTTTATTACCGCCACCTCGATTGCCGGCCTGCATGCCTCGACGGCCATCCTGTTCGACGTGTTCGGCCCGTCGGCCGGCATCCGCCTGCTGGCCATCGGCCGCACGGGTTCGCGCTATGCGGAACGGCTCGTCACGCACGACGCCACGTTCGCCGCGCTGGCCAGCATCCGCGTGCAACTGTTCCGCGGCTGGTCGCGCGCGGAAGCGGCCAGCCGCCTGCTGCGCCAGCCGGCCAAGCTGCTGTTTCGCCTGACGGCCGATATCGACGCGCTCGAATCGCTGTATTTGCGCCTGCTGGTGCCGGCCTTCACGGCACTGTGCGTGGCCTTGCTGGCCGGCGTGGCGCTGGGCGTGATGCAGTGGCAGCTGGGTCTGGGCCTGGCCGCGTGGCTGCTGCTCGCCGGCGGCGGCATCAGCTGGCTCGTGGCGCTGCGTGCCCGCCGTCCCGCCATCGTGCGCTCGCGTGCCATCGAAAAATTGCGTTCCGGCACCATCGACCTGGTGGCGGGTCAGACGGACCTGGTGATGGCGGGCCGCATCGATGCCCAGTGCGCCGCGCTGGGGCAGATCGACCGAGCGCTGGCACAAGCCGATTTCGCCCTGCTGCGCCTGGAGACGGCGGCCGGCGCCGCATATGGCGTGGCCGGCAGCGCGACCCTGGCAGGCGTACTGCTGGCCGTGGCCGCGCTGGTGCAACAGCAAACGCTGAACGTGCCGCTGGCGGCGCTGGCCCTGCTGATCGCCCTGACGGCCGTGGAGCCGTTTGCGGGGCTGCGCCGCGGCGCGCTGGAAGCAGGGCGCATGCTGCTGGCCATGCGCCGCCTGGCGCCGCGCCTTGACGGCAATGAGGTGGCGCTGCCGCCCTTTGACGCCGCACCGGGCTTGCGCCTGGAACACGTCAGCGCCGCGCATGCTGGCAGCCAGGTCGCCATTTTGCATGACGTATCGCTGCATATCGGCGAGGGCGAGCGCGTGGCTTTGATCGGCCCCAGCGGCGCGGGCAAGTCCACCTTGCTGGCCATCGCCGCGCGCGAGCTGGCGCCGCTGTCGGGAACGGTGGCCGCACCGCGCGCCTGTTTGTTCACCCAGAAGACGGAACTGTTCCAAGACAGCCTGCGCGACAACTTGCGCCTGGCCGACCCGTCCGCCAGCGATGCGCAGTTGTGGGCGGCGCTGCAAGCGGCCGGCCTGGACGACGAGGTGCGCGCCCTGGCGGGCGGCCTCGACACGCAACTGGGAGAGGGCGGCCTGGGCTTGTCGGGCGGGCAGGCGCGGCGCCTGGCGCTGGCGCGGCTGTTCCTGCACGAATCGACCTTGTGGCTGCTGGACGAAGCGACGGAAGCGCTGAATGCGCAGGTGGCCATCGATGTCTTGCAGCGCCTGCGCGCGCGCAGCGACGGACGCAGCTTGCTGATTGCAACCCACTTGCGGCGCGAAGCGGCGCTGGCGGACCGGCTGGTCAGCCTGCGCGATGGCCGCATCGTCGGTGACGCGCGCCGGGGCACAGCCGCCTTCGAGGCGGCGCTGGCCGGCTTGCGCGGAGATTGATGGGCGGGCGGCACAGCCCGATAGTTTACAGCAGCAGAAGCTATCGAACAGCCGCATATGGATACCAGGTTTACACTTACAGTAGGGAAACACCAAGGAAATCATATGGACTTCGATATTGTCGCTTTATCCAGACTGCAGTTCGCGCTGACAGCTCTGTACCACTTTATATTCGTTCCGCTGACGCTCGGCCTGTCAGTGATCCTCGCCATCATGGAGACGGTTTACGTGATGACGAACCGCCCCATCTGGCGCGACATGACCAAGTTCTGGGGTGTCTTGTTCGGCATCAACTTCGCCATGGGCGTGGCGACGGGCATCGTCATGGAATTCCAGTTCGGCATGAACTGGAGCTATTACAGCCATTATGTGGGCGACATTTTCGGCGCGCCGCTGGCCATCGAGGGGCTGATGGCCTTCTTCCTGGAGGCGACCTTCGTCGGCCTGTTCTTCTTCGGCTGGGACAAGCTGTCCAAGCGCGGTCACCTGATCACCACCTGGCTGGTGGCCATCGGCTCGAACTTCTCGGCCCTGTGGATCCTGATCGCCAACGGCTGGATGCAAAATCCCGTCGGCGCGGCTTTCAATCCGCAGACCATGCGCATGGAAGTGACGGATTTCGGCGCCGTGCTGACGAATCCCGTGGCACAGGCGAAATTCGTGCACACGGTGTCGGCCGGCTATACGGCGGCTGCCATTTTCGTGCTGGGTATTTCCGCCTGGTATCTGCTGAAGGGCCGTCACGTGCAGCTGGCCAAGCGTTCGATGACGGTGGCCGCCTCGTTCGGCCTGGCCGCCACCTTGTCGGTGGTGGTACTCGGCGATGAAAGCGGCTACCTGTCGTCCGAACATCAAAAGATGAAGCTGGCCGCGATTGAAGCCATGTGGACCACGGAGCCGGCGCCCGCCGCCTTCACGGCCTTCGGCTTCCCCGACGCGCAAGCACGCGAGACGCATTACGCCGTGCACATCCCGATGGTGATGGGCCTGATCGGCACGCGTTCGCTGACGACGGAAATCCCCGGCATCGAGCAATTGGTCGATCGCGGCGAGCTGCTGATCAAGGATGGCATCAAGGCCTATGACGCGCTGCAAACCATCCGCAGTGTGGCGCCGGGCGCGCCTGTGCCGCAGGACGCGAAGGACATGTTCGAGTCGAAAGGCCAGTCCCTGGGCTATGCCTTGTTGCTGAAACGTTATGTCGACGATCCGCGCCAGGCCACGCCCGAGCAGATCCACAAGGCCGCGCTCGACACCGTGCCGCCCGTGGGGCCATTGTTCTGGTCCTTCCGCGTGATGGTGGGCCTGGGCATGTTCTTTATCTTGCTCACCGGCACATTCTTCATCCTGTCGACGCGCCGCACACTGGACAAGCACCGCTGGCTGCTGAAGCTGGCCGTATTCGCCATCCCGCTGCCGTGGGTGGCGATTGAGGCGGGCTGGATCGTGGCCGAAGTGGGCCGCCAGCCGTGGGTCATCGAAGGCGTGCTGCCAACGGCCGTGGCTGTCTCCAACCTGGGCGCGACGACTTTGCTCATCACCATTGCCGGCTTTGCCGCCATCTACACCGTGCTGTTGATTATCGAAATGAAGCTGATGCTCAAGGCCATCCGCAAGGGGCCGGAAGAAACGGCGCCGGCCCCCGTGCCAGCGGCGGCAGCCATTCATACTCAACGCGCCTAAGGAGGGCCGGACCATGATTTTGCATGAAATGATTTCTTACGAAACACTGCGCCTGATCTGGTGGCTGCTGATCGGCATCTTGCTGGTGGGCTTTGCCATCACGGACGGCTTCGACCTGGGCACGGGCATCTTGCTGCCTTTCGCCGGCAAGACGGACCTGGAACGCCGCGTCATCATCAACAGTATCGGTCCCGTGTGGGAAGGCAACCAGGTGTGGCTGATCCTCGGTGGCGGCGCCATCTTTGCCGCCTGGCCGCAACTGTACGCCGTCTCGTTCTCGGGCTTTTACCTGGCCATGTTCGTCATCCTGGTGGCGCTGATCGTGCGTCCCGTGGCGTTCAAATTCCGCAGCAAGCGCGAAGATCCGCGCTGGCGCGCCCGCTGGGACGCGGCCCTGTTCGTGGGCGGCTTCGTGCCGGCCCTGATCTGCGGCGTGGCGATCGGCAACGTGCTGCAAGGCGTGCCGTTCCGTTTTTCGCCGGACATGCACATCTTCTATGACGGCACGTTCTTTGCGCTGCTCAACCCGTTCGCCTTGCTGTGCGGCCTCGTTTCGGTGGCCATGCTGGTGATGCACGGCGCCACCTGGCTGCAGCTGAAAACGGACGGCGCCGTGGCTGACCGTTCGCGCCGCTACGGCAGCGTGGCGGCGATCGCCACCGTGGTGCTGTATGCGGCCGCCGGCGTGGCCCTGTGGCTGTGGGTCGATGGCTACCGCGTCACCAGCGCCGTCGTCGTCGATGGCCCGTCGAACCCCATGCTGAAAACGGCAGAAGTACACGTGGGCGCCTGGTTCCTCAACTTTGCCGCCCATCCGTGGACCTGGATCGCTCCTGCCTTCGGCTTGCTGGGCCCCCTGCTGGCGTTCGCCTTCCTGCGCGCGCGCCGCGAAGTGCCTGCCTTGCTGGCCAGCGCGGCGAGCATCGCCGGCATCATCCTCAGCGTGGGCGCGGCCATGTTCCCGTTCATCCTGCCATCGTCGATCGATCCGCGCGCCAGCCTGACCGTGTGGGATTCCTCGTCCAGCCACATGACCCTGTTCATCATGCTGGTCGTCACGGCCGTCTTCATCCCCCTCATCGTGGCGTACACGACCTGGGTATATAAAGTACTGTGGGGCAAGGTTGACGGCAAAGCCATCGAAGACGAAACCGGTCACGCTTATTAAGAATTAAGGAAAGGAACTAACTATGTGGTATTTCGCCTGGATACTGGGTCTTCCGCTGGCGGCGACGTTCGCCGTGCTCAATGCGATGTGGTATGAAATTGCCGATGGCGACACGACGCCCGAGCAATACCGTGACACGCCGAAGTAGGCGCGTGTCGGCTTGACTGGCCCCGCCCTGCGCGATGGTTTTACCATCGCTGCCCGGCGGGGTTTTTTTTTATGCTTGTTCACGGAGGTCCGGAAAGCAGCCACAGGAACAGGAATGCGCTGAAGAAAGGCTCGCTTTGTTGTACGAGCAACATAGAAATCGTCTCCATGCGGGCAGAGATTTGCGACGTAAATTTATGTATTTTGTTTTATTTTCGTTGTTTTCGTTAATTTTAATTGGCTTTGCGTAAAATTGGCATAAATTCGATGTAAAATAAGTTGCCTCTTATAAAAATAAAATGATCTTTCAATAAGAAATTTGACTTTGAATGATCGCCTGCCATATATGCGAGAGTCGTGTTGCTCCGCAGGTGAAGCAGAGGCAAGCACAGCTAATATAAGGAAACATCATGCATATGTTACGAGCACTCAAACTGTCGCACCGTTTAGCTGTGCTGATTGTGATCTTTTCAGCCGGCTTCATCCTCTATGGCCTATGGTCGTTCAAGACTTTGCACGAATGGAAAGTGAACGGTCCTGTCTACCAGAAAATTGTGCAAAGCAAGGATCTGATTGCGGACGTGTTGCCACCACCGGAATACATACTGGAATCCTATCTGGTCACTTTTCAGCTGATGGCGACCGATGATCGTGCCGAACAGGCGCAGTTAATCGCACGCTTTACAACGCTCAAACATGATTACGATGAACGCCATGTGTTCTGGACGCGTGAGAAACTCGATGCCGATATCGCCGAGCTGTTGCTGAACAAGTCCCATGCGCCGGCTCAGGACTTCTATACGGTGGCACTGCAACAGTTCATTCCCGCAATAGAGGCACAGGATAAGGCTGGCGCCGCGGTGGCGATGAAAAAATTAACGATCAGTTACATCCAGCATCTGCAGGCAATCAACCGGCTGGTCGAGATGACCACCCAACGCGCGTCGGCGATAGAGGCGGAGTCGGGCGCGCGCATCACGGTAGCGAACAGCTTGCTGTTGGCGATATTGGTGCTCTCGCTGGGCACGGGGATTGCTGTGGCTGTGCTCATTACCAGGAGCATTACCAGACCACTGCAGGACGCCGTGCAGCTTGCCCGTATTGTCGCTTCCGGTGATCTGCGTAGCGTTATCGCGACCGATTATCACGACGAGCCGGGCGAATTGATGAGTGCTCTGAAAAGCATGAATGAGAGCCTGCGTCACACGGTGGGCCGCGTGCGCAGCGGTACTGAAACCATTTCGACTGCCTCGCAGGAAATCGCTGCTGGAAATATGGACCTCTCGGCGAGAACGGAGGCACAGGCCGGTGCACTGGAACAAACGTCGTCGGCGATGGGGGAGTTAACCAGCACTGTGCAGCAGACTGCCGAAAACGCTCAGCAAGCCAATCAACTGGTCTTGTCGGCTTCAGCGGTAGCGCTGCAGGGCGGGCAAGTGGTCGACCGTGTCGTCGCGACCATGGTATCCATCAAGGACAGCTCAAAGCGTATCGTCGAGATCATTTCCGTGATTGACGGCATCGCCTTTCAGACCAATATTCTGGCCCTGAACGCGGCTGTCGAAGCCGCGCGCGCCGGTGAACTGGGGCGCGGTTTTGCTGTCGTCGCGTCGGAGGTGCGCACCCTGGCGCAACGCTCCGCCAGTGCCGCCAAAGAGATCAAGCAGCTGATTGCCGAGTCGGTCGAAAAAGTCGAGCTTGGCAGCAATCTGGCCGACGAGGCGGGCGGCACGATGCAGAAAATTGTCTCCTCTGTGCAGCAGGTGGCGGGCATCATGGGGGAAATCGCCGTCGCCAGCCACGAACAAAGCGACGGCATCAAACAGGTGAATCAGGCCATCAGTCAGATGGATGCAGTGACCCAGCAGAATGCCGCCCTGGTCGAACAGGCCACAGCGGCAGCGGCCAGCATGCAGGAGCAGGCGCACAATATGATGCAGGACGTGCGCGTGTTTAAATTGCTGGCGTGTGCTGATTGACCGGTCTTACGCTCCAGAACAGCGCTTGGCCGGCCAGGAAAAGCATGGGACTCAGGCCGGCGTCTTGCTGACCGGCTTGGGGATGGCTACGGCAATCGGATCGCTGGCCGGAAAGCTTTCCTTGAGCGCTTCATCCAGCGCTTCTTCGGCATGGCTTTCGCTGGCAGGCGTGGGCGAATCGCGCTCCGGTGGCGGGGCGGGCGTGGTGGCGGCGTTGGTGCTCGAATGCATGGTCATCCCCTTGCGGTGGTGTGCCACGCGGCCGGAATGGCCGTGGCACATGCTGATGTTTCCAGCCTAGCACATCGCGTAAAAAAAGCGCGCCCGTTGCGCCTGCCCAAGGGGAGGATGGCGGCGTCTGCTACACTGCGCTCCACTTTCAGCTACGGAAACACCATGACTTCCATCTCCCTGCCGTACCGCGCCACCGCCCTTGAAGCCTGTGCCTGGCTGGCGCAACAGACGGGCACGCCGTGGACCCTGGCGCGCCTGCTGGAGCAGGGCGGCTTGCCGTATGTCTGGCTCGATTACAGCGACGCCTGGGCCGAGCTGTTCCATGACGGCGTAACGCGCTATGCGGCGCCCGTCGTGTTTATCGGCGACAAAGAGCACCTGGCTTCGGGGGCGGACGACGCGTGGCTGCGCTTTACGCGCGACTCCGGCAATATCGCCATCGAACTGAAGGCGCCGGGCTTGCGCGTGCCGCTCGACGGCTTGCACTTCCAGGAGCGCGACTTATTGCGCTTGCTCAAGGAGTTGCAGCACCCGCAGCCGGCCGAGCCGGAAGCCGGAGCTGACAATGCAGCGCCGTTTGTCTTGCCCAGCGCCCTGAAGGGCCTGGGGCGCGAGCAGATTTTGATTGCCTTTGGCGGCGTGGGCAAGGTTGACCTGGACAAAGGCATGGCCAGTGGCGTGGGCATCTTTGGCGACGATGGCGCACGCGTGCGCAAGAATTCGCGCGGCGGCAAGAACAGCCACCTGTGGCATCCCGTCACCCTGGCGTTCGGCTTGCACGACGTGCACCGCGTGCCGATGGCGCACCTGAAGAAGGCGTTCGCCACGCAGCCCTTGCTGCGCGACTGGAAGGCGGACTGGCTCGAGTCGCTGCGCCTGCTGGGCGAGTAAAGGGCAGGGACAGTCCTACAGCTCGATGGGTGCGACCTCGGTGCCGATATCGGGCGCTGCGTAATGCACGCTGAAATACACGAAAGCGCCGATATTGAGGGCGACCGTGATCCAGAACAGCACGCGGAACGAACGCTTGCCGGACTTGTGGCGCAGCCATTGCTGGGCCAGCACGGCGCCCGGCCAGCCGCACAGCAGTCCCAATAGCAGCAAGGTGCGCTCCGGGGTGCGCCAGCGCCCCTGTTTGGCGGCCGACTTGTCGATCGCATAGGCGACGAAACAGCTCAGGCTCAGCACGCCATATACGAGGGCTACCAGGGCGGGGATGTGGAAAAAGAACGTGGCCAGTAAATACAGAACGACAAAGAACAGGATGACAAGGTAGGGCATAGGATGTGGTGGCTTGAGCGGGGGCGTGAGTATCCCACACGGGGAGCGATGCTGCTGTCTAAAATAAACAGCCTTGCGCCATATCAACATGCACGGCGCGGCGGCGGGCGTGGCCCGTCTTCAGCGCTTCGCGGTCGCTGGACAGGCCGATGCCTTCCAGCGTCAACAGGGTTACCTTGGCATGCAGGCCGCCCGCAAAGCCCGTCAACTCGCCCGTGGCGCCGATGACGCGGTGGCAGGGGGCGATGATGGAAATGGGATTCTTGCCGTTGGCGGCGCCCACGGCGCGCACGGCGGCGGGACGGCCGATCTGGCGCGCGATCTCGCCATAGCTGCGCGTCTGGCCGTACGGTATCGTCAGCAGCGCGCGCCAGACTTCCTGCTGGAATGGCGTGCCGGAAAAATCGAGCGGTACCGCAAATTGCTGGCGCGTGCCGGCAAAATACTCGCCCAGCTGGCGCGCCGTTTCCTGCAGCACGGCGCAACCGTCAGCGACGCGCATCTCGCCCAGGCGCACGCGGTTCGGCTTGTCGTTTTCCCACAAAATCGCGGCCAGCGCCGCGCCGCGCGCCACCAGGGTCAGCTCGCCCACGGGCGAGGGCATCACGAGGCAGTCGTATTGCATGTGTCTTCCTGTGTCTTCCTTGCTCAGATAACGCCAGTGTAGCAGGATGGCGGCGTGCCGCGTATTGCGTGTAGGATAGCGTTTTTCGGCATGGAGCACTGGCTTTGACGACGATCCCCACCTATGACGCCATCCGCGCGATTGCCGTGCGGCTGGTGCAGGAACACTATCCCACGGCCGTGGCGGCCATCATTGGCGGCTCGTTTGCCACGGGCCGGCAGACGCCCAGTTCCGATATCGATTTGCTGCTGCTGTTCGAGCACGTCGATTGCGCCTGGCGCTCGACCATCGTGGCCGAAGGGCGCACGGTGGAACTGTTCGCACACGACGTGGCCACGTTCACGTATTTTTGCAAGGAAATGGATGCGCCCGGCGGAACGGTGCCGCTGGCGCACATGGTGCTGGAAGGGGGAAACATCCTCGTCGCCGGCGACGCCTATGCCCGGCTGCACGCGCTGGCGCACGCCATCGATGCTGCCGGGCCGCCCGTGCTCGACGCGGAGAACTTGCAACGGCGCCGCTACGCCATCACCACCGCGCTGGAAGACCTGGTCGACAGCACGCAGCCGGGCGAGGCGCTGGCCGTGGCCTGCCAGCTGTATGGCGCGCTGGCCGACCTGTACTTGCGCGCGGCTGGTGTATGGAGCGGCGGCGGTAAGCACCTGTTCCGTTGCCTGCAGGCATTTGACGAGGCCATCGCCGGGCAGCTGGACGGGGCCTTGCGCCTGGTCGCTAGCGACTTGCCGGCGGGCCAGCGTGCGTTCGAACACGTCACCGCCGCCGTGCTGGCGCCCGTGGGCGGGCCCTTGCTGCATGGCTTCTGCCTGCCGGCGCCCGCGCACTGGCGCAGCGCGCCGGCAGCTTGAGGTATTGCAGCCGGCTTAGAACGCCGTGCGCACGGCCAGGCTGACGTTGCGCGGTTCGCCCCAGAACACGCTGTCGTAGAAGCCTACGGTGCGGTAGTACTTTTTATCGAGCAAGTTATTCACGTTCAGCTGCACGCTGGCGTGGCGGTTGATGGCATAGCTGGCCATGGCGTTGACCAGTGCATAGGCCGCTTGCGGGATATTCGTCATCTCGCCCGATGGCGGGCGGCCGTACCACGATGCGCTGTAGGTGGCGCTTTGCGCCGTCATGCTGGCGCCCGCTTTCAGCCCTGCCAGGCGGCCGTCGAAGCGGTAGCTGGTGGCCAGGCGCAGCAAATGGCGCGGCTGCGTGGTGGCGGCGCGGCGGCCATCGGCCTCGGCTGCGTGCAGATAGGTATAGCCGCCGCTCGCTTCCCAGCCGCGCGATAATTGGCCGGAAATGTCGAACTCGACGCCCTTGGCCGTCACGCCGGTACCATTGGCCACCATGGCCTGGCTGCCGTCGGGCAGCAAAAAGCCGGGCGGTACCGTGCGGTCCAGCTCGGCCATGTTCTTTTTCTTCGTGTGGAACAGTGCGGCCGACGCGTTCAGCTTGCCTTCATAAAATTCGCCCTTGACGCCCAGTTCCGCATTGTCGCCCGTTTCCGGCGCCAGGAACTGGTTGTTGCGGTCTTTGCTCGATTGCGGGTTGAACAGCTGCGTGAAGCTGGCGTAGGCCGAATATTGCTTGTTGATGTCGAACACGGCGCCCACATACGGCGTGACTTCATTGCGCGTTTCCACCAAGCCGCCGCTGCCCGTGTACGCGCCCCGCTTATCGTAGCTGCGTGTGTCCGTGCGGTAAGTACTGCTGCGCGCGCCGATGATCACGTGCAGCGGGTCGGCCAGGCTCAATCGCGTGGCCACGTAGCCGCCCGCCAGGCGCGTGACGGTTTCCGTGTGCGAGCCATCCGGGTGGAACACGGGGCGGGGAATGTTGCCCGTCCAGCTGCGATAATCGGGGACGATGTTCGGGTAGTTGATTTCCGCTTTGCCGCCCAGCGAGCGGGCGCGCTGGTTGCCGCCGTTCCAGCCGACGATGGCCGTGTGCTGGCGCCCCAGCAAGGTGAACGGGCCGCTGGCGTAGACATCAAAGTTGTCGCCCGTGCTCTTGCCCGCGCCCCAGGCGCCCGTCCACAGGCGCATGCCTTTGCCCGTGGCCGGGTCCGGGTAGCCCGCGCCCGCGTAGGCGACGGTGGTGCGGTTCGTGCTTTCCGTGCGCGCATAGCCCAGGTGCATGTTCCAGTTGCCGGGCAGGCGCTGGTCCAGCGACGTGAATACGGTGTGCTGCTTGTTGGCCCAGGTGCTCCATGGCGTCGTGAGGCTGGTGTTGCGCGGCAAGTTCGCCAGGCTGCCATCCGCATTCCAGTAGGGTACGGCGCCCCAGGTGGCGCCTGTCGGCGTGTTGTCCTGGAAGTCGACGCCGGCCGTCAGCAGGGTGCCGGGGCGCAAGTCCGCCTCAAGGATGAGCATGCCGACTGTCTTGCGCTCGTGATACATGTCCAGATAGGAATCGCGTTTTTGCCAGGCCAGGGCCGTGCGTGCGCGCACGCTGCCCTCCGCGTTCAGCGGCGTGGAGAGGTCGGCTTCGAAGCGCTGGTCATCCCAGCGGCCCATGATGAGGCCGGCGCTGGCCTGGAACTCTTTCGTCGGCCGCTTGCGTATCATGTTGATGGTGGCCGAGGGGTCGCCCGTGCCGCCCATCAAGCCAGTGGCGCCGCGCACCACCTCGATGCGGTCGTACAGGATGGTGTCTTGCAGCGGCGCATTGCCGCCGCGCGCCATGCCGTCAATCTGAAGATTGTTGATGCCGAAGCCGCGCGCATAAAACCGCGTGCGCTCGGTGTCGTTCTGGCCCACCTGGATGCCTGTTGTCTGGGCCAGCGCCTGGTCCAGGCGCACGGCGCCCAGGTCGTCGAGCAACTGGCGCGTGATGACGCTGACCGATTGCGGCGTCTCGCGCAAGGACAGGTCCATGCGCGTGGCACTGCGCGTTTCGCCTGCCGTGTACGATTGCGTGCCTTCCGTCGTCGCTGTCGACTGGCCGGTCACGGTGACGGCCGGCATGGTGACGTCGGCCGCAGCGGCATCGGCGGCCTGGGCCGGCAGGGCCACGCCAGCGGCAAGGCTGAGCAGGCTGATGTGTAATAAACGGGGTAGGGGGCGCAAGGCGGGCTGGCGCGAAGAAGAGAAGACTGTCGTTGATGGCATCATTTTCCTGGAATATTTTAGTCGTGTGTTTTCCTATCTCGTCTGGCGAGGTGCGCAGTAGCTGGGGGGATGGCATGACGCTGGCCCGTGGTCTGGCTTGGATAGCAGTTCCACCGCAAGGCCCGGCGCGGTCGGGCAGTGGAAAAGAAGGGCGCGCGATTCCCCTCACTTTAGTGAATAAGAATCATTATCAATATAGATGGTATTTGCCAAATAATCAAGCGTGTCCACCAACATAGTGCGACAGGCCAATGGAGGCGCATCGTCCGGCCTTCTGCGATAATGCAGGCGCTGATAAAATATTTTCCTCATTGAAAGAAATGCATGCGTACATGGATCGCTTGTGCCGGATGGTTGTGTGTCGTGTCGCTGGGGCAAGCCCAGGAACACGCGCCGCCGCTGGCTGTTCCCGCGCCGCTGCACAGCGCCAGCGTGCCGCCCGCCATGGATGCCGCATCCGCCACATCTGTTGCGTCGGCGGCGGCGCCCGCAGAGGACGCCTTGCCATCGCAAACGGTGACGATCACGGCCAATAGCGACGCCAAGGCGCCGCGCATCCGTTTCATGGCTTACCGCGAGAGTTATCTGACGGCCAGGAAAGTGTGGCAAGTGTCGAGCGGCAGCGTGGTCATGGCCCTGCGCCTGATTCCCGCCAAGCTCAGCGCCACCATCGACGATGTGCGCGTGGCCCTGCAAGGCAATGGCGCTGCCGTGCCGATCAAGGTGTCTGCCGGCGGCGTGTTTGTCGTGCCGCTCAACGACGACATCGCCGCGCAAGATGGCACTTTCCTGGTGAACAAGGGCAGGGGCGAGCTGACGGCCAATATCGTGCTCCAGCCGTCCGTGGCACGCGACGCGTGGAATGTCACGCGTGTGGGGCAAGTCCTGCACGATGCGCGGCGCGCCGTGCGGGCCATCACGCCGTGGTACAAGCGGCCATTCGCCAGCGATGTGCAATCGCTGGCCTTTTGCGCGAGCGAGCGGGGCGGTGCTTTGCAGCTGATGGATGGCGAGCAAATGATCGCCACCTTGCCCATGAATGAACCGGCCGTCAACGACATCAATCAGCCCGTGTTTTGCAAGATTTTCGACGGCGAAGACAAATACCCGGGACACTACCGCGTCGTCCTGCCCGAGCAAGCCACGGTGCTGCTGCTGTAGCGGCTAGTTGGGCTGGCGCTGCACCAGCTCCAGCGCCGCCGCCAGGGCCAGATCCATGGTGGCCTGGTGGAAGATCAGCCATTGCGGCAGCAGCGACAGCGCATGGCGTCCCTGTTCCAGGTCGCCTTCATCGACGGCGGCCCACGCATGGTGCAAGCCGCTGAGCACGCGCGCATGCTGTTCCCGGTGATTCGCCAGCGAGGGGAAGGCGATTTGTTCCATCAAATCCTCTTCCTCGCGGAAATCGCGCTCGACGGCCGCAATCAGCTCGCGAAACGCCACGCTGAAATGCTGGTCGCTCAACTGGCCCAGCCGCGCCAGCTCCTGAAACAGCGCCTCATGTGCCTCGTCGATGGCCGGAACGCCCAGCGCCATCTCATCTTTCCAAGCCGATATACCCATGCCGATGCTCCCGGTTAAGTCCGTCGCGATGTGAAGCGGACTGTTCCAGTGTGGCCGCAGCGTAGGGGGAAATCCATGATCTGGATCAAAAATATGGTGAAGAGGGGGAAGGTTGAGGCACTGAGAAATGAAGGAAACGGGGAACAAATCACCATCCGCAATAAAGCGGTTTTAATGATGCGCCGAGTTACCGAGTGCCGCCGCGCTTTTTAATGCTTGGGCCAGCGGGCCCAGAGAGCTTGTGCGTCTACATTCGGTACCTGCATCTGCTGCACGGCCGACGTCTGCATCGCGTCGCGCAGTACGAGGGGCACCAGCAGCAAGGCCGACAAGGCAAGGCAGGCCAGCACTTTGAGCGTCAACATGGTCGTCTCCCGGTGTCCCGGTGGCGCGCGGGGATGCGGGGCCTGCCGGTCACTTCCTATGTACTACCATGCTTGCAGTTTAGTTCATCTGATTGAGACGTCAACTAATTGCTGTGATGCACCGCACCAGTTCACCTGTTGCCAGGGGCTTATTTGGCCTTGCGGCTGCGCCGTGGCTTGGCAGCTGGCGGCAGGAAGGAATCGAACCACACTTGCGTCAACTGCCGTGTATTTTTTGCCGCTTCACGCTTGACCGCGGCCGTGGCGTGGCCGCGCGCCGTGTTGGCGATGCGGTTGGCGGCGCTCAGGTACATGCTCATCCAGGGGTTTTTCATGGGGTGCCTCGCAGATAGTGGGTGGTGCGGCGCGGGTATGTCCCCAGGCCGCGATGTCCCCACTCTAGTCCGATGGCTGGCGCTGACTGTGCGCCCGCCCACATAGCCGGGCGGTGCTGGCAATGTGCTGAGGCAGATCAATACACGTCGCGGCGGTAGCGTCCCGCCGCCAGCAGGGCGTCGAGGCCTTCCTGGCCCAGCACTTCTTGCAGCACAGCATCGATTCCTGCCGCCATGCCTTGCAGGCTGCCGCATACGTAGACGATGGCGCCTTGCGCCAGCCAGTCGCGCAGTTCATCCGTGCTGCTGCGCAGGCGGTCCTGCACGTATTCACGTTTGCCACCTTCGTCACCATCGCGCGAAAAGACACGGTCCAGGCGCGCCAGGTGGCCAGCGTCCAGCCAGCCTTGCAACTCTTCGCCGCAGACACTGTCAAAAGCTTGCTGCCGCTCGCCGAACAGCAGCCAGTTGCGGGCCAGACCCGCCCGTTGGCGCGCGCGCAGGTGCGCACGCAGGCCCGCCAGGCCGGAACCGTTGCCGATATAAATGCAGGGCACGTCGACCAGGGCAGGGGCGAACGCGGGATTGGCTTGCAGGCGCAGGCGGATGGTGGCGCCCGGCGGGGCGAAGCGCGTGAGCCAGCCGGAACAAATGCCCTGGCCCTCGTTTTCGCTGCCCGCATGGCGCTCCTGGCGCACCAGCAACTGCAGTTCGCCATCCGATGGCAGCGAAGCGAGCGAGTAGCTGCGCGGTGCATGTTGCGCACCGTGCGCGTCACCCTCGCTGCCGTCCGCGTTGCATCCGATGATTACCGCCAGCGCGCCCGCTTCCCAGGTGGCGCCGGCCGGACCCGTCAAGGTGATTTCATGCAGTTCGCCGCCCAGGCTGCCAGGGTTGAGCAGCACGCGGCGCAGCAAACGCCAGTCTTCGTATGATGCCTGTTCCTGCACGCCGATGGCGTCGATGGCGCTGCCGCTGCAACGGGCCAGCGCTTGCGACCAGTCGGCCAGGGCGGCGGGGTCGTGCTTGTCCACTTCGATCAGGGGGAACAAAGGCGTGGCGCCCAGCGCGCGCAATTGGCGCTCCAGCGCATGGCCGAAGCCGCAGAAGTCGCTGTAATGGCGGTCGCCCAGGGCCAGCATGCCCACTTCCAGGCCTGCCAGCGGCGTGCCCGTCGTTTGCTGCAGCAGGCGCGCGAAGCGGCGCGTGCCGTCCGGCGCTTCGCCTTCGCCAAAGGTGCTGGCGACGATCAGGGCCCGCTCGTACTGGCGCAATTGCGCGGGATCAAAGCGCTCCAGCGACTGCACATCGACGGCCACGCCAGCCTGCTGCAGGGCGCGCGCGCTTTCCAGGGCCAGGCGCTCGGCCTGGCCCGACTGGCTGGCGTAGGCCACCAGAGTGGGCAAGCCAATATCTTGCTTGCCCGCAATATCAGCCAGCAGAGCCCGCTGCGCCTGCACAGCGCGCTTGGCCTTGCGGCGGCCCAGGTACAACATCCAGCCCGTGATGGCGAACAGGGGCAGGCCCAGGCTGGCGAGGGTGACGATGATGCGGCCTGGCAAGCCGAAATACGTGCCCATGTGCAGCGGATAAATGATGTTGACGAGGCGCGCGCCCAGCGCCTGCCGGCTGTACGGCTCGTTTTCCGTGAGCGTGCCGTCGGCCGGGGCAATGCTCATGCGGCTGCGCGCCCGCTCGTGTGGCGCATCGCTGGCCAGCCACGTGAATTGCACGGCTTCGCCGGCGCGCACGGGCAGGCGCAGCGTGGCCAGGGTCCAGCCGGGGGCGTGTTGCTGGAAGCTGCTCCAGGCCAGGCCGATGTCAACGGCCGGCGATGGCTCTTTCGGCGCGCCTTTCTTGCCCGGTGCTTGCGCCGCCCGCGGCGGCTTGCCGGCCCAGGCATCGATATTGTCGCGCACCACGTCATAGCTCCAGTAAATGCCCGTCAGGGTCAGCGCCACGTACACGACCAGGCACCAGGTGCCGGCCACGGCGTGCAGATTCCACAAAAACGAGCGGCCTTTTAATGCAGGATCGAAGGTCAGCCAGGTACGCCAGTCCAGCGGACGGCGGGGCCAGCGCAGGTACAGGCCTGAGAGTGCCAGGCCCAGCAGGCACAGGGCCAGCGCGCCCGCCACTTGGCGGCCCGGATCGCGCGGCAACAGCAGCCAGCGGTGCAGCGACTCCGTCCACTCGAAAAATTCCGCTCCCGCCAGCGCCGGCTGGGTCGCGCCCGTGTACGGGTGCACATAAATGGACGCGCCGCGCCGCTGGCCGTTCTTTGGCGCGAAGAACAGGCGTGGCGCCGCGCCAGCCTGCGCATAGATGGTGATGGAGGCCACGCGCTGGCCGTGTTCGGCGGCGGCAATGTTGCTCAGCTGGGCCGGCGTCAGCGGCGCGCGTGTTTCCACGGGCACATGGCGCACGCCGGGGTTCATGACGTCGAGCAATTCATCCTTGAAGGCCAGGGTGGCGCCGCTCAGGCCGATGATCACCAGCACCGTGCCGGCCGTGATGCCGATGAACCAATGCAATTGAAACCAGACCTGCTTCCAGCTCCAGTGCCAGCGCCGTCGTTGCGGGGCGGCAAGCTGGCGCTGCTGGCGAGTCTGCGGCGCATCGTCGACGCTGGCGCGCGGCAGGGGTTGTGGCAGGGAGGAGGTCGTCATGAAGCGGCTTTCGATAGCGCTGCCATGCAGGGCATCAGGCATGGCGGGGAAGAGAAGGCTGATATAGTAACGCAAACGAGAATCATTCGCAAATGATGGCGCGCTGTTTTCGCGGGGCGGGGGTCATCCTCGTTTGCCTGATTGGCCGCTATAGGCGCTACAATAGGGATACTGTTCACTAGTTTCCATTGCCGCCATGACCACTTCCACACCGAATCTCGTCGTCACCCCGTCCGCCCACCCCTTGTCCGACGCCGAGCGCGCCGCGCGCATGGTCAATCCCGCCTTCGGCCGCATCTTCACCGACCACATGGTGGTGATTCCTTACCGTGACGGCAAGTGGCAGCAAGGTGAACTGAAGGCTTATGGCCCCTTGATGCTGGACCCGTCCGCTTCATCGCTGCATTACGGCCAGGCCATCTTCGAAGGCTATAAAGCGTTTGCCCAGCCTGATGGCAGCATCAAGACTTTCCGTCCAGAACAGAATGCCGAGCGCTTCAACCGCAGCGCCGCACGCCTGGCCATGCCGGCCATTCCTGTCGAGCTGTTCCTGGAAGCGGGCGATGCGCTCATTGCGCAAGACCGCAACTGGGTGCCGAAGAACACGGGCGAAAGCTTGTACATGCGTCCGCTGATGATTGCCACCGATCCTTACCTGGGCGTGCGCCCATCGGAAGAATACCTGTTCGTGCTGTTCGCCTCGCCGGCCGGCGCCTATTTCCCGAAAGGCGTGAAGCCCGTCACCGTGTGGATCAGCGAAGACTTCGTGCGCGCCGCGCCCGGCGGCACCGGTGAAGCCAAGTGCGCAGGCAACTACGCGGCCAGCCTCATGGCCCAGTCGCAAGCGCAAGAGAAGGGCTGCGACCAGGTTGTGTGGCTCGACGCCGTGCACCGCGAATTCATTGAAGAAATGGGCGGCATGAATTTGTTCTTCGTCTACAAGGATGGCGAGAAAATCACGGTCGTGACGCCGGAACTGACGGGCACTTTACTGCCAGGCATCACCCGCCGCAGCCTGCTGGAAATGGCGAAAGACCTCGGTTATGCGACGGAGGAGCGTAAGTTGTCCGTCCAGCAATGGCGCGACGACATCGCTTCGGGACGCATGACCGAAGTGTTCGCCTGCGGCACGGCCGCCGTCATCACGCCCGTGGGCGTGGCCAAGGCGAATGGCTTTGAAATGACCATCAACAACAATGAAAACGGCGCCGTCACGCTGGCCCTGCGCGAAGCGCTGCTGGGCTTGCAGCATGGCACGGCACCGGATACCCACGGCTGGATGCACAAGGTTTGCTGATCAACTTGCTTGATTGATACCGCGCCGGCACGCAGTTGCCGGCGTTTTATATTCTGAAAAGGAAACTTGATGCAATTTCGAACTGTTGTGCCCGCGCTGGCCGCCGTTTTCCTCAGCTTGTCCGCTGGCGCCGTCCACGCGGCCGACGCCACCTGCGCCATTCCGCGCAACGTCAGTTATGTCGATTACGACGTCAAACCGTCGGACGAGAAAAACACCTGCTACAAGCAAAGCACCAACGTGCCTACCGATTACTTCATGCTGGCGCTGTCGTGGTCGCCAGGCTTTTGCGACAGCCAGCGCCGCCGCGGCGCAGTGTCGAAGAAGGCCGCCTTCCAGTGCGCCGAGAGCAATCAGTTCGGCTGGATCGTGCATGGCCTGTGGGCGCAGTCGGCCAATCCCGCCACGTGTGAAGACATTTCCGTGACGCCACCGCGCAAGACGGACATGCATCCGCGCTATTGCAAGGGCAATTTGCCCAAGCTGGCGCCGTCGGAGATCCTGCCCTACATGTGCATGCAGCCGGGCGAAGCCTTGTTGCAAGGCGAATGGGAAAAGCATGGCGCCTGCGATTTCGACACGGCCAAGCAGTATTTCGAGAAGGAACGCGAACTGTTCCAGGCATTGAAGTTACCGGACAGCACCATGCCGAAAAATGAACTGTTCCAGTGGATGAAGCAGCACAACCCGCAACTGAAGGGCCGCTGGCTCGGCTATGAAAAGCACTCGGGCGAGCTGCGCATCTGCTACTCGAAGGATTTCAAGGTCATCGACTGCCAGAAGTAAGCTTGCCGCTCCTGCAGCTTTCTTTCATCCATGCTAGTGTATTGCCCGGATTAGCAAGATGAACAGGTAGTGTTTTTATGCGGCAGTCTATGCAGCGGTCTATGCAGCAGCAAACGCAAGCCGTGATGGTGGGTGAGGACGGCTTGCCGCCCGGCGCCCGTTTATGGGCCATGCTGGCGCTGGCCATCGGCGTGGGCATGGCCTCGCTCGATACGGCGATCGCCAACACGGCCTTGCCGGCCATCGCCAGCGAGCTGCACACGACGCCGGCCGCTTCCGTCTGGATCGTCAACGTGTACCAGCTGGCGATGGTGGCGACCCTGCTGCCGTTTTCCGCCCTCGGCGAAATCGCCGGCTACCGTCGCGTGTTTATCTCCGGCATGCTGTTATTTACCCTGGCGTCGCTCGCCTGTGCGCTGGCCTGGTCCCTGCCGTCGCTGGTGGTGGCGAGGCTGTTTCAAGGCGTCGGCGCCAGCGCCATGATGAGCGTCAATACGGCGCTGCTGCGCGCCCTGTATCCGAAACATTTGCTGGGACGTGCATTCGGCAACAATGCGCTGGTGGTGGCTGTCGCGTTCGCCATCGGCCCCACGGCCGCCTCGCTGATCCTGGCGACGGCGTCGTGGCCGTGGCTGTTCGCCATCAATGTGCCGCTGGGCGTGGCGGGCTTCTTCCTCGCCAGCCGCATGCTGCCGGCCACCAAATTGTCCGGCCACACGCTCGATACGCGCACGGCGCTGTACAACGTGGGCGCCTTTGGCTTGCTCATCTTGCTGTTCGGCGACGCCGCCCATCACGCGTCCGGCGCCGTCCTGCTGGCGGAACTGGTGGCCGTGGCCGTGTTCTTTGTCCTGTTGCTGCGCCGCCAGGCGGGACATGCGGCGCCCATGCTGCCGATCGATCTGTTCCGCCGCCCCCTGTTTTTGCTGTCTTCGCTGACGGCCATCTGCACCTTTGCCGCGCAGGGACTGGCGTTCGTCTCGCTGCCGTTCTATTTTGAAGTGACGCTGGGCCGTTCGCCCGTCGAAACGGGTTTTTTGATGACGCCGTGGGCCGTGCTGGTGGCCGTGATGGCGCCCGTGGCCGGGCGCCTCAGCGACCGTTACTCGCCGGGCGTGCTGGGCGGCATCGGCCTGGCCGCGCTGGCCGGCGGTTTGCTGACACTGGTGTGGATACCGGCCCACCCCAGCGCGTTTGACATCGGCTGGCGCATGGCCTTGTGCGGCATCGGTTTCGGCTTCTTCCAGGCCCCCAATCTGAAAGCCATCATGGGCAGCGCGCCGCCCGAGCGCGCAGGCGGCGCCAGCGGCGTGGTCGCCACCTCGCGCCTGATCGGCCAAGCCACGGGCGCGGCGCTGGTCGCGTATTGCTTCACGGTTTCCGCAGCCAAAGGCACGACGTATGCGCTGTGCCTGGCGGCAGGGTTTGCCGCCGTGGCCAGCGTCGCCAGCTTTGCGCGTCTGGTGGTGGCGCAGCCGGCGTGGCTGGCCGGCAAGCGCGACTGACCTGCAGGTGTCAGACGTCGATGGCCTTGTCCGACTGCATGCGCTTGCGCAATTCGAACTTCTGGATCTTGCCGGTGGACGTGCGGGGCAGGGGGCCGAAATAAATGGCTTTCGGCACCTTGAAACCGGCCAGGTTGTTCTTGCAGAAGGCGATCAATTCCGCTTCCGTCACGCTGGCACCTTCGCGCAGTTCGACGAAGGCGCATGGCGTCTCGCCCCATTTTTCGTCCGGCTGGGCGATGACGGCGGCGGCCAGCACTTGCGGGTGGTGGTACAGCGCGTCTTCCACTTCCACGCTGGAAATATTCTCGCCACCGGAAATGATGATGTCCTTGCTGCGGTCCTTCAGCTTGATATAGCCGTCCGGATACATCACGCCAAGGTCGCCCGTGTGGAACCAGCCACCGGCGAAGGCTTCCTGCGTCGCCCTTTCATTCTTCAGGTAACCCTTCATGCAGATGTTGCCTCGGAACATGATCTCGCCGATCTGTTCGCCATCGGCCGCCACATGCTGCATGGTTTCCGGGTCGATCACGGCGACGGCGCTTTGCAAGTGGTAGCGCACGCCCTGGCGCGACTTTAATACGGCGCGCTCTTCCTGGCTCAAGGCCGCCCACTCGTCCTGCTCGGCGCAGATGGCGGCGGGGCCGTACACTTCCGTCAAGCCATACGAGTGGATCAAGTCAAAGCCCATGGCTTCGATCTTCGCCACCATGGCGGCCGGCGGCGGCGCGCCGGCTACCATGCCGCGCACGGTCCAGTCGATTCCCTCGCGCCAGTTGGCGGGCGCGTTGGCCAGGGCTGCGTGCACGATGGGTGCCGCGCAATAGTGGGTGATGCGCAATTCGCGCATCAGGTCGAACACCAGTTTCGGTTCGAACTTGCGCAGACACACGTTGACGCCGGCGCGCGCGGCAATGGTCCACGGGAAGCACCAGCCATTGCAGTGGAACATCGGCAATGTCCATAAATACACGGCATGCTTGGGCATGTCCCACTCTAAGATATTCGACAGGGCATTCAGGGCCGCGCCGCGGTGGTGGTAGACCACGCCTTTCGGGTCCCCCGTGGTGCCGGACGTGTAGTTGAGGGCGATGGCGTCCCACTCGTCGGCAGGCGGCTGCCAGTCGTAATCGGGGTCGCCACTGGCCAGCAAGCTTTCGTAGTCGAGGTCGGAAAAGGCCTCGACTTCCGGTCCCAGCACGTCATTGACCTGGATCACGCGCAGGCCCGGAATCTGCGCCGCCATCTGGCGTGCCAGCCCGGCAAATTCCGTGTCGGCCAGCAAGACTTTTGCGTGGCCATGGCGCAGCATGAAGGTCAGCGCCGCCAGGTCGAGGCGGATATTCAGGGCGTTGAGGACGGCGCCGGCCATGGGCACGCCAAAACTCGCTTCCACCATGGCGGGCGTGTTCGGCAGCATCACGGCCACCGTGTCGCCCGTGCCCACGCCCAGCTTGATGAGGCCGGAGGCCAGGCGGCGCGTACGCGCATAGGTTTCGCGCCAGGTCTGCCGCACGGCGCCATGTGCAATTGCCAGGCGATTGCCATATACTGCCGCTGCCCTGGCGATATAGTCGAGCGGGGTGAGGGCGGCGTAGTTGGCGCTGTTTTTGTCGAGGCCGGTATTGAAATCAGGTGTCATGCTTGTCTCCTGTTAAATAAAATTCTGTAGCTCCCTGTTTCGGGATTGATACCGGTTAGCATAGCACCGGTGCTGGAAAATCACTGTCATCTTAGTGACAACTGAAGGATGGAATGGATAGCAACGATAGTGTAGACCGTGCGGTGCCGGAACTCGATAGCCATGACTGGTTCACGGCCCTCGATGCGCGGCATCAGGCCCTGTTGCGCGCCGGCAGCGTGCTCCGCCATTACGAGGCGGGGGCCTTCATCACGCGGCGCGGCGAACCGTCGGCGCACTGGATAGGCGTGCACACGGGCTTGATCAAGCTGGCCGTCTACAACGCCGATGGGCGCGGCGCCACGTTTTCCGGCGTGCCGGCCGGCGGCTGGTGCGGCGAGGGCAGCGTGCTCAAGCGCGAACTGCGCCGCTACGACGTGGTGGCCGTGCGCGCCGCAAACATCATCCTGGTGCCGGTGGACCTGTTTCACCTGCTGCTGGCCGAGAGCCTTTCCTTTAACGCCTTCGTCATCCGCCAGCTGAACGAACGCATGGGGCAATTCATCGCCACCATCCAGAACCAGCGCCTGCTGGCCGTCGACGCGCAAGTGGCGCAAGCGATTGCGCAGCTGTTCCACCCCATGCTATATCCGCGTACCTCCAGCGTGCTTGAGCTGTCGCAGGAAGAAATTGGCTTGCTGACCGGCATTTCGCGCCAACGGGTGAACCTGGCCCTGGGCCGCCTGGCCGAACTGAAACTGATCAGCATCGCCTACCAATCCATCCGCGTGGTGGACCTCGACGGCTTGCGCCGCTATGGCGTGGCGTCGCTGTGATGACAGACTGCTTTCCTGATGTGTGGCATGCTGGCGGCTCGTTCACCACATTAACCTGACGCATGGCCCTCGTTTCCGATCATCCCTTGTACTTGCTGGGCTTGCGTTTTCCGCTCCGGCTGCGCGTCACCGTGCGTCAGGGTTTTGTCACCTTGCACAATGAAATCACGACCAAGAAACTGGGCAGCGGCGACAGTTTTGTCGTGCCCGCTTTTTTGCGCTTCGCCTGCGACGTGATGCCGGGACGGGGCAAGCCGGCCGTGTTCACCCTGGCGCTGGAAGGCGACGAGCCGGATGGCGGCCACGGCGGCGGCAAGCGCTGGAGCCAGGCGCTGGCGCAGCACATCTTTGATACGCCGCAAGGCAAATGGACGGCGGCGCGCCTGGCGGCCCTGTGGCAAGTGACGCCGCACAAGGCCCGCGCACGCCTGTTTGCCGAGGGCGAGGCATTGCTCAGCCTGGTGCGCGAACAGCGCCTGGCGCATGCGCTGCACACGGCGGCGCAAGCGGGCTCCGATGGCGAAGGTGGCGAGCGCGACCTGGCACAAGTGGCGGCCGGCTCCGGTTTCGCCTCGATCCCCGCGTTTTGCGACGCCTGCGTGGACGTGGCGGGCGTGCGCCCCAGCCTGTTCCTGCGGGGACAAGCGGGCGCGCCTGCGCTACGCGAAAGCCATACTCCGCTATAATCGGGGCCATGGGATCTTTATTGAAGCGCAAACAGTGGCATATGTGGTTCGCCTGCCTGGCGATACTGCTCAATGCGTTGTCGCCGTCCCTGTCGTATGCGTTTGCCTCGCTGCACGCGAACGCGAACAGCGCTGCCGTCGAGATCTGCTCGGCCAGCGGCGCCGTTTATACGCAAGCGGACCTGGCGCCGGCCGCCAAATCCACTACCGATTCCGTACTGCACCACATCGAGCATTGCCCGTTCTGCATGAGCCATGCGGGCAGCGTGGCCTTGCCGCCATCGTCATCCTCGCCGCTGGCCGTCATCATGGGCCACGACCACTATCCGCCCTTGTTTTACCAAGCGCCGCAGCCCCAGTTTGCGTGGCTGGGCGCCAGCCCGCGCGGCCCGCCTTTGGCTGCCTGAACGCACCAGTCACGCCTTCTACGTCCTAACTTGTCTCAACTACGCCCATCGGGCTGGAATTACCATGAAACGTCGTCTTTTCCTTCTCGCCGGCACGGCGGGATTGCTTACGCTTGCCGCCTGCGAACAAGCACCGAAACCCCATTACAATGGCCTCGATTTGACGGGAGGCGATTACAAGCCCGACTTCAAATTGAGCGGCCCCGACGGCAAGCTGTATACCCTGGCCGATTTCAAGGGCAAGTATGTGATGGTCTTCTTTGGCTTTACGCAATGCCCGGACGTCTGTCCGACGGCCCTGTCGCGCGCGCTCGAAATCCGCCAGAAACTGGGCGCCGATGGGGATAAACTGCAAGTGATCTTCATCAGCATCGATCCCGAACGCGACACACCCGCCTTGCTGGGCGAGTACATGCGCGCCTTCGACCCCAGCTTCCTGGGCTTGCGCACGGACCCGCAGGCGACGGCGCAGACGGCCTTCAATTACAAGGTCTTCTACCGCCGCGTGCCGAGCGGCAGTTCGTACACGATGGACCACACGGCCATCAGCTATGTGCTCGATACCGAGGGACGCATGCGCCTGGGCTTGAAGCACCAGTTGACGGGCGACGAGTGCGTGCAAGACATCAAGACCCTGATGAAATCGAAATACACCTTATAACTACCGAGGAAATGATCATGACCCATTTGAAAACCCTGCTGGCCACGGCCCTGACCGTACTGTCCTTCTCCGCTGCTGCTCAGACTTCCGTGCAGATTACCGACCCGTGGGTACGCGCCACCGTGCCGCAGCAAAAAGCCACGGGCGCCTTCATGCAGATCACGGCGCCGAAAGCCATGCGCCTGCTGGAAGTGCGCTCGCCCATGGCGGGCGTGGCGGAAATCCATGAAATGAGCATGACGGACAATATGATGCGCATGCGCCAGATCAAGGAAATCGCCTTGCCAGCCGGCAAAGCCGTGGAACTGAAGCCGGGCGGCTACCACGTGATGCTGCTGGACCTTAAAGGGCAGGTGAAGGCGGGTGACAAGATTGCGCTGACCCTGGTGCTCGAAGGCGAGGACAAGCACCGCGAAACCATCGAAGTGACCGCCGTGGCCCGTCCGCTGGGCGCTGCCAGCATGCCGGCGATGAAGCACTAAGCTTCCCGCTACGTCCTTGAAAAGCCCGGTACGCCGGGCTTTTTTACGGTCATTTGAAAATTAAACAGCTGTTTGATACAATGTCGGGCAATATTGAACGGTTGTTTAAATGATGGGATTGGCATGACGGAAGACAAGGAAAACGAGAAAGAAAGCGAACCGGCGCGCGCGCGCATCCTGCAGGCGGCGGCGGACCTGTTTGCCGACGAGGGCTACAAGGCCGCCTCCGTGCGCCGCATATGCGAGGCGGCCCACGTCAACGTGGCGATGGTCAATTACTATTTTCATAGCAAGGAAGAGCTGCACCTGGCCGCCTTCGACCATGCGCGCGAACTGGCGCGGGCTTCGGCCGCCGAGGTAGCCGCCGCCAGCGCGCGGGCGCAGCTGCCGCCCGTGGAACAGTTGCGCCTGGCCATCGAGGCGCTCGTGTCCGACATGCTGCGCTCGGGGCACGCATCGCTGTTCAGCCGTCTGGTGGCGCGCGAACTGATCGAGCCCACGGCCGCCATCCACAAGCTGGCCGAGCGCAATGTGCGTCCCCAGCATGCCTTGTTCACGGGCTTGATCCGTGGTGTGGTGGGGCCGGCCATGCCGATTGAGGTGGTGCAGAAATGCGTGTTCAGCGTGATCGGCCAAGCTGTGTTCTATGCCCGTTCGCGCATCGTGCATGAACTGGTGGCGCCGGAACTCACGTATGACGAGGCGGGCATCGCCGGCATTGCGCGTCATGTGTCGCAATTCTCGCTGGCGGCCCTGGAAGGCATGCGCCTTCAATATACCGTGCAGGCGGGCGCATGAAGGCGCGCAACCTGACCCTGGTGCTGGCCGGCCTGGCCATGCTGGGTCCGTTCGCCACCGATACTTTCTTGCCATCGTTTCCCGCCATCGGCACGCATTTCGACGTCAGCAGCGTGCTGGTGCAGCAGACTCTGAGCGTCTACCTGGCCGCCTACGCCTTCATGACCTTGTTCTACGGCACCTTGTCCGACTCGTTCGGCCGCCGTCCCGTGATCCTGGCATCCCTGCTGATCTTTGCCGTCGGCTCCATCGGCGCCGCGTTCGCGCCCAGCTTTGGCTGGCTGCTGTTCTTCCGCGGCATGCAGGGCGCCTCGGCGGGAGCGGGCAGGGTCATCGGGCAAGCCATCGTGCGCGACACCTTGTCGGGCGCGGCCGCGCAAAAGATGCTGGCCAACATCATGATGGTATTCGGCATCGCACCTGCCATCGCCCCCATCATCGGCGGCTGGCTGCACGTGGCCTACGGCTGGCAATCGACGTTCGTCTTCACCTTTTCCGTCACCGTGCTGCTGGCGCTGGCCTGCTTGAAAGGCTTGCCGGAAAGTTTAGCCGTCGAGCAACGCCAGCCTTTTCACCCAGGTAACATCGCGCGCAATTACTGGCTGGCCTTGCGCCACCGGGCATTCCTCTTGCGTTCGCTGGCCGTGGCCTTTGCCTTTGGCGGCTTTGCCCTGTACATCGCCTCGGCCCCGCATTTCATCCTGGAATTGCTGCGTCTGCCGGAAACGGCGTTTGGCTGGATGTTCATCCCCATGGTGGCGGGTCTGGTGCTGGGCTCGGCGCTGTCGGGCAAGCTGGCCCATGCGGTGAAAAGCGCCGTGCTGGTGCGCTGGGGCTTGCTGGCCATGGCGGCCACGGGGGCGCTCAACATCGCTTACAACCACTGGTTCGCGGCCAGCATCCCGTTCGCCGTCGTGCCCGTGATGCTGTACGCGTTTGGCATGTCGCTGGCTTTGCCGGGCATGACCATGTCGACGCTCGACATCTTCCCGCAGATGCGGGGCCTGGCCGCCTCCCTGCAAAACTTCGTGCAAATGCTGGTGTTTGCGCTGGTGTCCGGTTTTGTCGCACCGTTGCTGTTCGACAGTGCCTTCAAGCTGGCGCTGGGACAGGCTTCTGCCGTGGTGCTGGCCGCCGTATTCTGGTGGCTGGGCAGCCGCCAAGTGACGGGGCAGGGTGCATCTGCAATTATCAAAACAACATGACGGGCCTTGGAAAAGAGTGGCATGCTTCCTGCTTTGTTACACTGTGACAATCAGACCCCCGCTGCGGGCGCCACAGCACGCTCGCGGGTCTAAGCAGTTTTGCAACTTTACCTTTGGCTATCATGCACTTGATTAACTCCAGTTTGAACCACGCCTTGCGCGTGCCGCTGGCTGCGGAAATCCACTCGCGGCCGTTTTTGCAGCTCGATGCTCCCGAGCTGATCACCCATCTGGCCGTCTACAAGGATGACAGCGCGGCGCCCGGTGCGTCGAATATGGCGGCCCAGCACGCCACCCTGGCGGCCCTGTGCACGCATTTCGGTGTCACGCCGCCCGCCGCTGAAGCCAAGTATTTTTATTACGACTTTGGCCGCTTCCGCCTGAAATGGGAATGCCATACGGAATTTGCCACGTTTACCTTC
Source organism: Janthinobacterium tructae (assembly GCF_006517255.1). NCBI lineage: Bacteria > Pseudomonadati > Pseudomonadota > Betaproteobacteria > Burkholderiales > Oxalobacteraceae > Janthinobacterium > Janthinobacterium tructae. The sequence continues at coordinate 265,646 of NZ_CP041185.1, forward strand.
GCCGAACATCCGGGCGCCGCCTTGCCTTTGGAACAGGCGTTCGAGCGCATGCCCCTGGAACAGTTGCCGCAGCAGTGGCTGGCGGGCTTGAAGGGCAAGCTGATGGTGGCCGCCCACGTGGTGCTCGAGCAGGCAACGGAGCCCGCCGAGATTTTCATGCAGGGCTTGTCGCGTGTGTTCGAGGGCAATACCCTGGCCGGCAGCAAAGTGTTGCAGGGCGGCGAATTGTGGACGGATTTTACGATCCAGTCGGACGGCTTCAGCCGTTTCGTTATCCGCGATGCGGGCATGCACTCGCAGCAGTCGGGCCGTTTGGTGCAACGCGTGCTGGAAATCGAAACTTACCGCATGATGGCTTTATTGGGCCTGCCCTACGCCATGCAGGCGGCGCCATCGTTGAACGCCATCGAAAACGAACTGGCGACCCTGGCCGCCGCCATGGTCGATACGGACGACGCGCCTGGCCTTGCCAAGGCTGACGAGGGCGTTGCCGAGCAAGCCTTGCTTGACCGCATCACGCGCCTCGCGGCCCGCATTGAGAAGCTGTCACTCGACAATAGCTACCGATTTTCCGCCTCGAAAGCCTACATGGGCCTGGTCAAGGCGCGTATCGACGAGTTGCGCGAAGAGCGCATCGAGGGCATCCCGACGGTCGAGGAATTCATGGATCGCCGTTTGACGCCTGCCATGAACACGTGCGAAGCGATGGCCAGCCGCCAGGAAGCGATGGCGCAGCGCATCGCCAACACGAATGACTTGCTGCGCACGCGCGTGGGCATCGTGCAGGAATTGCAAAACAGGCAAATCCTGCAATCGATGAATGCGCGCGCGGCGCAGCAGCTGCAGCTGCAGCAAGCGGTGGAAGGCTTGTCCGTGGCGGCCATTTCGTACTACGTGATCGGCCTGTTCAGCTACACAGGCAAGGCGGCCAAGGTGCTGGGCCTGCCCGTGAACCCGGAAATCCTCGTCGGCGCCCTGGTGCCGTTCGTGGCGGCCGGCGTGTGGCTGGGGCTGCGCCGCATGCATCACAAGCTGCACGCTGACTGAGCGGGACGACACTGCGCTATCATTTTTGCTATCTTTCAACATTCGACCGTCAGGTGTTCTGAAAAGGAAAATGCGTGCTACCGAATGTTGGAGATGTTTACAGTGTGTTTTCGTCCGAGTTGCAGCAGTACGTGGCTTGCCAGGTCACCCGCGTCAAGGATGCTTCATCGTCCAGGCCGTTAGCTGCCGTGCTGGAGCTGGACTGGGCCGGTGACGCCTTGCCCGATGCGGCCGCCGTGCAAGCCATGCGGCCGCTGCTGTGCGATTATTCCTTCTGGAACAAGCGTCACGATCACTGCTATGCCTCGGCGAACGTGCCGCCTGGCCATACCCTCGTCGGCAATATCGCGCCGCTGGTGGATGTGGAAGTCAACAGCTACCGCAGCGGCTGGAACGTGGGCGACAGCGTGCTGCGCCAGCGGACCTGGGAGCGCATCGATCCGCTGCGGCGCCAGCAGTTCAAGGCCGCGTCGCGCGAGCGTGAAGTGACGCTCGGCGGCCACGTCTTCCGCCAGAACGCGACGAAAATCAATGACAGCGTCTTGCAGGCGCTGGGTGACCTGTCCGAACTGGAGCAGCTGCCTTGCCTGATGTCCATCGAGACCAGCCACGGCACGCCAGCCTTGATGGAGTTTATCCAGGGCAATCCCTTCATTAATGAGCTGGACTGGCAATCATCGACGGTGCATGCGCTCGATTTCAGCGGCAGCGGCCTGGAACGCCTGATCCTGCAGCCCGATGGCGTCAGCAGCCTGGTCTTGAACAAAGGCTTGGGTCTGCTCGCGCTGCGCAGCGCGCCATCGCCGGCGCTGCGCATCAAGGATGGCGCCGATGGCCGCCATCTGACACTGCAGTGCAAGCAGACTCTGCCGCCGTTCCACGGTCTCGACCAGTTGGGCGGCCTGTCGCTGGTCGGCATGAAAGAAGTCGATCTGGCGCAAGTGGCGCAGCGCTTTCCTCACCTGACGGCCTTGCGTATCTGGGGCAAGCCGGGGCTGGCGTCGCAGATGGCCAGCCTTGCGCAGCTGACTCAGTTGCGGATGTTCACCGCCTGTGATCTGTTCGCTTACACGGCGGAGGAGTTTCCATCGGTCTCGCAATTGCCGCAGTTGTCGGTCCTGTGGCTGACCAGCTTGCCCGCCGATGCCGCCAAGGCCATCAAGGCCGGCTACAAGAAAGCGGCGGCGCTGGGACTGGATTTGTCGGTCACCAAGGCGCGCAAGCCGGAATGGCTGGCGGAAAACCTGCTCAACCCGTTCCGCGACTGGGATGGCCGCGAACATATTTCCCCTGCGTATGCGAAAAAGGCGGCGCTGGCCTACAAGAACATGCTGGCCGTGACGCGCGGCATCGATGCCGCCATGGCGGCGACGGCGGCGGCCGCCGCGCTGGAAGCGATGGTCACCGCCTATGTCGCGGAATTCAACAAGATCGAGCGGCGGACGAGCATCATCGAGACGGTCGAGCGCGAGGAAATTTATACGGTGCTGGCGGAATTGCTGGCCCAACTGGCGCAGCAACTGGGGCCGGCGCTGGTCGACGAGGCGGCCTTGCTGGCGCTGTTCGACCGCTTGCGCGAGTTCTAGGGCCATCGCCGAGCCATCTAGAAAAAAAGTTCTAGACGCGAAGTTCTAGAACGGGTATTCTGGCGGCATGTTAAAAAATACCTCCACTCCCCATCCCACGGCCGCCGAACTGGACCTGCTGCGCATCCTGTGGCGGCGCGGTCCGTCCGATGCCAGGGCCGTGTACGACGCCTTGGCCGAAGAGCGTGCCGACGCCAGCTACGCCACCGTGCTGCGCCAGTTGCAGCTGATGCATGGCAAGGGACTCTTGAGCCGCGATGAAAGTCAGCGGCCGCAGCTGTATGCGGCCGTCGACGCGCAGGAAAAGTTGCAAACGAGTTTGCTCAAGGATTTGATCGGCAAGGTGTTTTCCGGTTCCGGCAAGGCGCTGGTGCTGACGGCGCTGCGCGAGCACGTGAGCGACGCGGAGCGCCTGGAAATTGAAAAGATCCTGCGCAGCAAGGACGGCAAGGCGCCATGAACCTGGACATGCGCTTGGGCATCGAGTTGGGCAAGCTTGTCCCGGCGCTGGGCTGGGTCTTGCTGTATTTTGTCTGGCAGGGCGTGATCGTCGGCGCCGTCTCCGCTGTACTGCTCTGGCTGCTGCGCCATGCCAGCGCGCGCTGGCGCTATGCCGTCTGCGCGCTGGCACTGCTGCTGTGCCTGTGTATTCCCACCATCCATCTGCTGTCTCTGCTGTCCGGCACTTCACTGGCCCAGCTGCCGATGGCTGCGCCGCCCGCCTGGCGCGCCGCACTGCAAGCGTGGATGCCGGCCCTGGTGCTGGCCTGGAGCGCCGGCGTTGGCCTGATGAGCTTGCGCCTGTGCCTGGGCCTGGCCTGGGTCGGCAGGCTGCGGCGTCAGGCCGTGGCCGCCCCGGCCATCTGGCAGGCGCGCCTCGATGCGCTGGCGCTGCGCATGGGCTTGCACCGGCGGCTGCCGCTGAAGCTGCATGCTGGCCTGGCCAGTCCCGTCACCGTGGGCTTCTGGCGCCCCGTCATCCTGCTGCCGGCCGCCTTGCTGAGCGGCATGCCCGTCGCCTTGCTCGAAGCGCTGCTGGCGCATGAACTGGCGCACGTGCGGCGCTGGGATTACCTGGTCAATCTGTTGCAAAGCGTGGCCGAAGCGCTGCTGTTCTTCCACCCCGTCGTCTGGTGGCTGTCGGCGCGCATGCGGGCCGAACGGGAACAGGTGGCCGACGCGCTGGCTGCGCAAGCGCTGCAAGACCCGCAGCAGCTGGCCACGGCCCTGCATGCGCTATCGCTGCACACGGCCGCGCCGCAACATTCCGGCTTGCTGATGTCGGCCCGCGGCGGGGCGCTGCTGACGCGCATCGAACGCCTGATGGCCCCCGGCCCCGACACGGCCGGCTGGAAACTGGCCGTGCCGGCCTTGCTGCTGGCCTGCGCCACCTTGCTGTTGCAGGTGCAGGGCAAGCCTGCCGTCAGCGGGGCGACCCTGGCCGAGGCCGCCGTCGCGATGCTGGACTTGCCCGTCAGCGCGAAACACATGCTGGTATTTGACGACAGCACGGGCCAGGTTCTGATGGCGAAAGATGCGGATGCCGTCGTGCCCATCGCCTCGATCACCAAGCTGATGACGGCCATGGTGGTACTGGACGCGGGACTCGATCCCGATGAACAGCTGCGCATCGTGCGGGCCGATGGGGATGCTTCGCTGCAGCGCCACAGCCTGCTGGCCGATGGCGTGGCCGTGTCGCGCGGTGCGCTGTTGCAACTGGCGCTGCTGCCATCGGAAAACCGCGCCGCCGCCGCGCTGGCGCGTACCTATCCCGGCGGCAGCGCGGCGTTTCAGCAGGCACTGCAGGCAAAGATCCGGCACCTGGGCTTGCACCGCACTACCTTGCTGGACCCGGTCGGCAGCTCGCCCACGAATACGTCCACGGCCAGCGAGGTGGCGAAGATCGTCGCGGCGGCCGCGCGCTATCCGGACATCGCGCGCATCACCAGCCACCCGCAGGCCAGCGTGGCCGTCAATGGCAAGGTCCGTACCTTGCGCAACACCAACCCGCTGGTGGGCGGCAAGGGCTGGGACATTGTGCTGTCCAAGACGGGCAGCAGCCATGAGGCCGGCAGCTGTCTGACCATGCGCATGCGCAGCGGCGGCAAGCACGTCACCGTGGTGTTGCTGGACGCCGACGGCGCGCAGCGGCGCTCGCTCGACGCCGGCCACATCCGCGACACCCTGGCCGACAGGACTGGCCGCATGCACTGATACCCCCCCCCGGGCGCGCCAGTGCGGGCGCCCTTCTTTTTACACTCTGGAGATGAAGATGACACTATTGGCGAAGTTGATGCTGGCTACGGTTGCGACCATGGCGGCAAGCACGGTGCAGGCAAAGACGCCGGCCCCGGTGCAGGATAAACCTGTTGATTGCGACAGTTGCAAGGAATGGAATGCGCCCGTCAAGCCATTCAATATCCATGGCAATAGCTGGTATGTGGGCACGGCCGGCCTGTCCGCCGTGCTGGTGACGAGTCCGCAGGGCCATATCCTGCTCGACGGCGCGCTGCCGCAATCGGCGCCCCTGATTGTGGAAAACATCAAGGCGCTGGGCTTTCGCATCGAGGATGTGAAAGTCATCCTCAATTCGCATGCGCATTGGGACCATGCGGGCGGCATTGCCGCGCTGCAACGTGCGAGCGGCGCCACGGTAGTGGCCAGCGCCTCGGGCGCGCTGGGGCTGCAAAGCGGCACGAATGGCAAAGATGATCCGCAATACCAGGCTGATCCCGTCGTGCATGTCGCGAAAGTCGCCAAGGTCAAGGTGGTGGGCGAGGGCGATACCGTCAAGGTGGGCCCATTGGTATTGACCGCCCACATGACACCGGGCCACACGCCCGGCGGCACGACATGGACCTGGACCTCGTGCGAAGGCGCGCGCTGCCTGAACGTGGTGTACGCGGATAGCCTGAACCCGTATGCCAGCGGTGATTTCACGTATACAGGAAAAGGCGCAGGCAAAGGCAAGACGCCCGATATTTCGGCCTCGTTCGAAGCGAGCATCGCCAAGGTGGCCGCCTTGCCATGCGACATCATCATCCCCGTGCATCCGGGCACGACGGACGTGCTGGGCAAGGCGGCCAAGCGCAGCGGCACGGACAATCCCCTGATTGACGCCAACGCCTGCCGCGCCTATGCGGCCGAAGCGGGCGGCTTGCTGGCCAAGCGCCTGGTGAAAGAGCGGGGCCTTGCCTTGCCTGCGGAAGCCAAGGGTGCCGCGCACGCGCATTAAACGGTTTTACCCGGCCGCCTGCTGCTGTTTTTGCAGGCGTTTCAGGAACACCGTCATTTCCTTGACGGCTTGCAGGTCGCCTTGCTGCTGGGCTACTGTGACGCCCGTGGCCCAGGCGGCCTGCGCTTCCTCCAGCCGGCCCAGCTGGTGCAGGGCCTTGCCCAGCAGTTTCCAGGCGGCCGAGTAGCCGGGTTGTTGCACGGTGGCTTGCGCCAGATGCAGGGCCGCTTGCTCGGCGTCATGCTCTTTCAGGCAGGCATCTCCCAGGCCAAAGCGCAGCAGGGCGCTGTCGCGTCCCTGCGCCAGCAGTTTTTCCAGTTTTTCACGCATTGCCGGCCTCATCTTGATATGCAAGTATATTCTTGCATATTAACGCTTCAGTGCGCGGGAAACAAGCCCGCGTTCAGTCCTGCACCTCCACCACCAGCTTGCCGCGCGCGCTGCCGTCCATTTGCGCCACATGCGCCTCGTGCACCGTGTGCAAGGTAAAGCGGCGCGCATCGAGTCGCACCTGCAGCTTGCCCGCCTCTATTAACTTGTTGGCTTCGCGCAGAATCGCGCCATGGCGCGCGTGGTCCTCGCCGCTCAACAGCGGCAGCAGGGTGAACACGCCCGAGTAGCTGGCCGCGCGCGCCGTCAGCGGGCTCAGGGCGAACGTGCCCCAGCCCAGGCAGCTGACGACGTGGCCGCCATAGATGCGTGCCGCCTGGAAACTGGCGTCCAGGGTGGCGCCGCCCACCGTATCGTAGACGATGTCGAAGCCGGCGCCACCCGTATGTTCGGCCACGTAATCATCGACCGTGCTGGCGCGGTAATCGATGAAGCGCGCGCCCAGCGCCTCGATGACAGCGCGGCTGGCGGCGCTGCCCGTGGCATATACCCTGGCGCCGAGGGCGACGGCGAGCTGCACCGCCATGTGGCCCACGCCGCCCGCGCCGCCATGCACGAGCACGCTGTCGCCCGCCTTCACATGGGCGCGATCCACTAAACCTTCCCAGGCCGTGATGAAGACGAGGGGCAGGGCGGCCGCTTCGCGCAGACTCAGCGCTGACGGTACGGGCGCCAGCAGGGCCGCGTCGAAGACGCCGTACTCGGCCAGCGAACCCTGGATGCCGGCTATGCCGCCCGCCATGCCATAGACTGTTGCGCCGATGTGAAAAGTCGTCACGCCATCGCCCACGGCCGCCACCGTGCCGGCCAGGTCGATGCCGAGGATGGCGGGCAGGCGGGGCCGGGCGTGCGGGGCGGCGCCGGCGGCGATTTTCGCATCGAGCGGATTGACGCCGCTGGCAGCGATGCGCACGAGGACTTGCCCGGGGCCGGGCTGCGGCACGGGCAAGTGTTCGATGGTCATAGGGGTGGCAAAGGCAGTGAGGACGAGGGCTTGCATGGGGTTCTCCGTTCGGTTGATGCGGCCAGTCTAGGCGGTGACGGCACAAAGAAAAACGGGGCGCGGCGCAATGCACTATTGCCGTATCGTGGATAATCATAGTCAAACAGGAAGGAAATACATGGACAGGCTGGCAGCAATGCACGTGTTTTGCGTCGTGGTCGAGGCGGGCGGCTTCAGCAAGGCGGCGCAGCGCCTGGGCATTTCCACGTCTTCCGTGACGAACCAGGTGGCGGCGCTGGAAAAGCACTTCGGCGTGCGCCTCTTGCAGCGCACCACGCGCAGCATGTCGCTCACGGCCGAAGGCCAGCAGTGCCATGCGCAGGCGCGCCGGGTGCTGGCCGATATGGCCGCGCTGGAAGCGAGTCTGCTGCAGGCGGCCGGGAAACCCTTGGGCAGCCTGCGCGTGGATATGCCCAGCAGCATCAGCCGCAACCTGGTGGCCCCCGCCTTGCCCCGCTTCATCGCCGCCTATCCCGACATTTCCCTGCGCCTGACGGTCAGCGACCGCCTGGTCGACATGGTGGAAGAGGGCATCGACGTGATGCTGCGCATCGGCGAACCGCAGGATTCGTCCTTGGTGGCGCGCAGCCTGCTCACCATGGATTACCTGTGCTGCGCCGCTCCCGCCTTTGTCGCCAGGCATGGCATGCCGCGGTCGCCGCAGGAACTCGATCAATTTTCCTGCCTGCATTTCCTATACCCGAAAGCGCGCCAGGTGCGGCCCTGGCTGTTCCAGGATGGGGGCACGGGCGAGCCGTATGCGCATACGCCGTCGGCCGCCTTGTCCTTCGACCATATCGAATCGATGATCGCCGCCGCGCAGGCCGGCTGCGGCATCGTGCAGGCGCTGTCCGTCTCCGTGCTGCAGCCCTTGCGCGAGGGTAGCCTGGTGCCCGTGCTGCAACCGTTCCGCACGCGGGGACCGGACCTGTGGGCGCTGTTCCACCCGCGCCACTTGCGTGCGGCCAAGGTGCAAGTGTTCGTGGATTTTCTGACGCAGATTTTTCATGATGACTTTAATGAGAATTGATTATCAATTATAATGCAAGCCTATTGCATTAAATTGCCCATTGTCAGGAATCCCATGTCCGTGTTTTTACGTCGCCCCGTGGCGCTTTTACTTGCAGCTGCCAGCCCTCTGGCGCTGGCAGCTGACCCTGTCGCCGACAAGCCCGATGCGCAGGATGTCGTCACCGTGAAAGCCGAGCGCCAGCACTACCGCAGCCTGTCGGCCACGGGCGCCACCAAGACGGACGCTTTATTGATGGATTTGCCGCAAAGCGTGCGCGTGCTGACCGGCGACCTGCTGCGCGATGCGGGTGTGACGACCCTGGCTGGCGCGCTGGACCTGGCCAGCGGTATTGCAAAACAAAGTCCGCTGGGCGGCTTGTGGGATAGCTACGCCATGCGCGGCTTTACGGGCGACCCGAATTTCGGTTCCGACTATATGGTCAACGGTTTCAGTTCCAGCCGGGGCTACAACGGCCTGCGCGACGCCGGCAATACGCAGAATGTGGAAGTGCTGAAAGGCCCCGCGTCGGCCCTGTACGGCCGGGGCGAGCCGGGTGGCACGGTGAACATCACGACGAAAAAGCCGAAGTTGGCGCCGGAATACGGCGCCGACGTTTCCCTCGGCAGTTTCCAGACGCGCCGCGCCGCCGTCGATTTGACCGGGCCCTTGAGCGACACCGTCGCCTACCGATTGAACGCGGCGCATGAAGAGGGGCACAGCTTCCGCGATACGCTGCATGTCGAGCGCAGCCTGTTTTCTCCCTCCTTCCTCTGGCTGGCGGGCGAGCACACCACCGTCTCGTATGAAATCGAAGCGGTGCGGCAGCGTGTGCCGTTCGACCGCGGCGTAGTCGCCGCGAATGGCCAGCTGGGTCTTGTCCCCGTCGCGCGCTTCCTGGGCGAACCGGGCGACGGCCCCATGACGGTCAAGTCGCTGGGGCAGCAGCTGTTCATCCATCACGCGCTGTCGGACGACTGGACGCTGCAGGCGGGCGCTTCTTACCGCGACAGCGAATTGAGCGGCTATTCGACCGAGGCGAACAAGCTGCTGTCCGATGGCCGCACCCTGAACCGCCAGCGCCGCCACCGCGATTTTTCGGCCACCGACGTGTCGGCCCGCGTTGAAGTACTGGGCAAGTTCAGGACGGGCGCGCTGGCGCACGAGGTGCTGGCCGGTGTCGACGCCTACCACTTCGATGACCACCGGGTGCAGCTGCGGCGCAATCCCTCGGCCGCGAATGCCTATGCCATTGATATTTTCAATCCCGTGTATGGCGGCAAGGCCGCTGCGCTGGCGCTGTCCATCGACACGCAGGAAGGGCAAAAGGCGCGCGGCCTGTATGCGCAAGATCAACTGGATCTGGGCGCGCAATGGAAGGCGCTGTTCGGCGTGCGCCACGACACGTACACGCAGGATGTGACGAATAATCGCCTGGAAGTGAGCAGCGGCCAGTCGCTGTCGGCCACCAGTCCCCGCGCGGGCCTCGTCTACCAGCCGTCGAAAACATGGTCGCTATATGCGAGCGCGGCCAAGGGTTTTCGCCCCAACAGCGGCATCAGCATCGCCAACCAGGCGTTTCCGGCCGAGCGCAGCCGCTCGTATGAGCTGGGCGCGAAACTGGAAACGGGCAAGCTGACGGGCACGCTGGCCGTGTACGACATCCGCAAGCGCAATGTGCTGACCACCAACCCCGCCAACACGGATTTTGCCATCGCGGCGGGCGAGGTGGGCAGCCGGGGCCTGGAACTCGATGTGTCGGGCGAAGTGGCGCGCGGCTTGCGCGTCTCGGGCGCGTATGCTTATACGGACGCCAGCGTCACGCGCGGCGACACTACGATAGTGACGGGCAGCCGCTTGGCCAACGTGCCGCGCCACAGCGCCAATCTGCTGGCCACGCAGCAATTCGCGCTGGGTACGGGCGCGGCCAGCGTGGGCGGCGGCGTGCAGTACGTGGGCGAGCGCCTGGGCGACGTCGCCGCCAGCAGCAGCTTTACCCTGCCGGCCTACATGACGGCCAGGCTGCTGGCGTCGTATTCGCCGTCGGCGAAACTGCGCTTGGCACTGAATGTGGAAAACCTGTTCAACCGCAGCTACTATGCGAGTTCCTATAGCCAGCTGTGGGTGGCGCCGGGGGCCGAGCGCACGCTGACCTTGAACGCCCATTACCGTTTTTAAACGATGACCATGACCTTGACTACATCCACCACCCTGCGCACCCGCATCGCCGTCATCGACGTACTGCGCGGCCTCGTCATGCTGATCATGCTGTTTGACCATGTGCGCGAAACGGTCTTTTTACACCACCAGGTGGGCGACCCGATGGATGCGGCCCACGTCGATCCGGCCCTGTTCTTCACGCGTCTGGCGGCCCACGTATGCGCGCCCATGTTCGTTTTCCTGACGGGACTCTCGGCCTGGCTGTATGCGCATCCGGCCGCCGGGCCCCGCAGTGCTGCTGGTTTCCTGTTCAAGCGGGGCTTGCTGCTGGTGGTGCTGGAACTGGTGTTCGTCAATGTCGCCTGGAGCGGGGCGTTTCCTCCCGCCGTGCTGTACTTGCAGGTGATCTGGGTCATCGGCCTGGCCATGATGGCGCTGGCCGTGCTGCACCAGCTGCCGTTGAAAGTGCTGGCGCTGCTGGGCGTGGCGGTTATCGCGGGCCAGCATTTGTTTACCTGGCTGCACGCGGAAGAGGGCAGCCCTGGCTACTATCTGCTGACGGTGCTGCTGCAACGCGGTTACCTGGTCGCCGATGGCGCCATGAAGATCAAGGTCAGCTATCCGCTGCTGCCGTGGATAGGCGTGATCGTGCTTGGTTATGCGGCCGGGCCGCTGTACGCGCGCAGCCGTTCGCCGGAGGGGCGTCGTCGCCTGCTGCTGGCGCTGGGCACGGGCAGCTTGCTGCTGCTGGCCGTCTTGCGCGGCTTCAATCTGTATGGCGAAACCCTGCCCTGGGTGGCGGGCGACACGGCCGTGCGCACGGTCATGAGCGTGCTGAACTTCACCAAGTACCCGCCGTCGCTGGACTTTTTGCTGTTCACCCTGGGCCTGGGCTTGCTGGGCCTGGCCTGGCTGGAAAGCGTCGATAACTGGTTTACGCGGGCCTGCGCCACGTTCGGTGGCGCGCCCATGTTTTACTATCTGCTGCATTTATATCTGCTGTTGGGCATCGGCCTGGCCTTGAAGGCTATGCTTGGCGTCAATCACGCTGGCCGCTATGGCGTCGAGCATATCTGGCAAGTCTGGCTGCTGGCCTTGCTGCTGATGCCCGTGCTGTACTTTCCCTGCCGCGCGTTTGCGCACTACAAGCGCACCTCGCAACAGGCGTGGGTGCGCTATTTCTGAGTCAGGCCTATTTACAATACAGCCTGTCGATGCTGTGGCTGGACGCCAGGTAATGCCGCGTCTGCCAAGCAATCGCCACACGGTAGGCGCACGGCGGGTCGAGTGCCACGTTGACGGGAAAACCGCCGTTGTTGCCCGATAAATGCGGCCCGCCCGCGCCGCCGCGGAACAAATAATTGCTGGGCGGTGGCGGCGGCGTGAAGCTGGCGGACGGCAACGGTGGCGGCGGGTGCGCGATGCCGTTGTTATTGGAAATCGTGATATTGAAAAAGCGCAAATGCGGGTGGTCGATCGTGTACAGGATATGCACGAGGCCGCCCGCGATGGGGTTGCAGGCATTGCTGCGCAACTCTTCCAGGTCCAGCGCCACGATGACGGGCGAATTGTCGAAGACGATGGAGTCGAGCCCGTCCGTGGCCACCAGCGCCAGGCTGATGCCGTCGCGTACCTCGAAGCCGAGGCGGTAGCGGCGTATCGGTTCGCTCTCGGCCGCCGTCAGGCTGCGGCCCGCGTCGAGGATGGGCAAGCCGCCCGGCAGCTTGGCCGGATGCAGGCTCGTGATGGCGGGCGTATTTATGGTCAGCAAGTCAAACGTGCGCAGGAAGATGTTGGGCGCCACGTTGACGACGGCTGTCGTGCCGTCGCGCATGTCCACCGTGACGGCCTTGCCATCGACCCGTATCCAGCCGCCAGGCTTCAAATCGCCCGCATCGATGATGACGGGCGCCGAATCGCCGAGGCCCAGTCCATTCGTATAGAACACATAGCCGACATGCGTGCCGAGGATTTGACTCAAAGGCGCCAGGCTGGCCGGCGCTACCGTGGGGATGGCTGCCGGGTCGTCGCTGCCGCCGGGCCAGGACCATTCGCCGATCAGGAAACGGTATTCGAGCGGGTTGGCGGGGATGGCGCTATTGCGCAGCGGACAATTGCCTTTCAGTGTGACGCCGCCGGCGAACACGTAGGACGCGCCGGCGCCGCCCGCATAGCCTTGCGCGGAAAAGCCGGCCAGCGAGGGAAACGGGTGGATATCGAACACTTCCACCTGCTGCCAGTGGGGCACGCCTTCCACATCGGGCGGCAAGACGTCTTTTGAACACAATTCCACGCAGAAACAGTAGCCCACGTTTTCGCGCCCCGGCTGGCGGCCGTTGGCCTGGGTTTCCGACAGGATGGTCACGCTGCCCAGCTGCGCCGTGAAATACACGTCAGGACCGCTGGCGAACTCGACGTTGATGAACGGTGAAAGCGGCGTCAGCGTAAAATCCGACGTCAGGTAATCGATGCGGAAGCGCCCGCTGGCATCGGTCACGGCCACGCCCAGCGCATCGTCCTGCAGCCAGTCCGCGTCGAAGGCCCGCACGGTGGCGCCGGCGATCGGCGTGTGGGGCGCATCGCAGGTGCGCAGCCGGCCGCAGATGGTCCAGGCGCCGAAGCGGGCGCGCACCAGGCACCAGAAGCGTTGCGGCAGGCAATAGTCCCAGACGGCGAGGAAATCATTGTCGGCCTGGCGCCAGCGCGGCTGGAGGGTGGTGGTGGAGATTTGCAGCGGCACGGGGTCTTTCGGCCCCGGTTTCAGGTGCGGCACGGTGGGACATAACACGTCCACTTCCACGGCCTCGCCCTGGTATTGTTCCTTGTCGCCCAGGGTGAAGCTGTAGTTGCCATCGTCATCCGTGCGCGCTTCGGCCAGCAAAAATGGCGCTTTCGCCTGCACTTCCTCGTCCGTGAGGATGGCGAAGGTTTCCTTGGCGCTGGCCACGGCCAGGGCCGTGACGTTTTGCGACGCGCGCGGGCGATACAGGCGCACGATGACGTGCGACAAGGCTTCAGGACACTCGGCACAGATCAAGCCGCACAGCTTGCCCCGCAGGATATAGGCCATGATGGCTCCCTTGCTGGTTGGAAATGGGCGCCGCGAACGGTGGCGGCGCTGTTACCAAGCTAGCAAATGAAAGGCGGTCTGGCTTGATCTGGCTTAAACCTGCGTTCTATTTAATCAGCGCCAATACTTCGCGGAAGCGCGGGTGCTTGCAGTCTCGCAACCATTCAAAGGCCAGCATTTCCACCGTCACCAGGTGGGCGCCCAGCTTGTCCAGGCGGGCCAGCGCGGCATCGCGGCTGGCGGCCTGGCGCGAGCCGACGGCGTCGATGGCGATGATCACGTCATGGCCCAGCTGCAGCAGGCCGATGGCCGTCTGCAGCATGCACACATGGGCTTCGCAACCGGTGACGACGATTTGTCTGCGCCCGGCGGGCAGCATGTCCTGCAAGCCATCAAAGCAGGCGCCGAAATGTGTCTTGTGCAAGGTCTGTTCGCACAGGGCGGCGATTTCCTCCACGTTCGGTCCCAGTCCCTGGCGGTTCTGTTCCGTGCCCAGCACGGGCACGTCGAGCAGACGGGCGATCTTCGCCAGGCGCAGGTTTTGCGCCAGTACCAGGCCGGCGTCGTGGATGGCCGGCATCAAGCGGCCTTGCAGGTCGACAATGACGAGTACGGACTGGCTTGCATCCATCAGCATGGCATTCTCCTTATTGGTATGTGACGACAGTGTAGCGCGTAGTCAGCTTGGCCAGCTGGGCGCGGCCGTCTCGCCCATCAGGTAGGCGTGATTCAGGTCGATGGCGGTACGCAGGTAATTCCACAGGGCGCTGACCCGCGCGATGTTGCGCCGCTCGCTCGGTGAAATCATCCAGAAGGCGCGCAGCAGGTCGATCTCGCCGTCGAGCACGGGCACCAGTTCGTTCGATTGCTGCGCCACGAAGCAGGGCAGAATCGCCAGTGCCTGGCCCGCGCGCGCCGCATGGTATTGCGCGATCACGCTGGTGCTGCGAAACGCGCGCAGGGAATCGGGCGCCACGTTGTCCATGTAGCGCAGCTCCGAACTGAACACCAGGTCGTCCACGTAGCCGATGATCGGGTGCTGCGCCAGCTGCGCCACGCTGGTAATGGGCGCGTGGCGCGCCAGGTAGCCTGGCGTGGCGTACAGTTTCAGGCGGTAATCGGACAACTTCGTCACGACGTACGGGCCGGACAGGGGGCGCTCGATGGAAATGGCCACGTCCGCCTCGCGCTTGGACAGGCTGACGAAACGCGGCACGGCGATCAGGTCCACGCTGATGTGCGGATAGCGGCCGCAAAACTGCGCCAGGTGGGGCGCCAGCACGATGGCGCCGAATCCTTCCGTGGCGCCCAGGCGCACCTGGCCCGACAGCAGGCGGTTATGTTCGCCCAGCTCCTCGGTGGCGGCAAACACCGTGCTTTCCATCGTTTCCGCGTATTCCATCAGGCGGTGGCCTTCGGGCGTCAGCTGGTAGCCCACGTAGTTGCGGTCGAACAGCTGCGTGCCCACCTGCTCCTCGAACTTGCGCATGCGCCGCGACACGGTGGAATGGTCGATGCCCATTTTTTTCGCCGCATCGACAAGTCCCGCGCTGCGCGTCAGTTCCAGGAAGACCCGTACATTGTCCCAATCGAGCATGGCAATCCCTCTCTGTGCATTTTTGCAAAGGAATTATGCATTAATTTCACTTGAGTGCATATTTTTACACATGCAGAATGCATCTATACATATAAGAAAACCCATCCACCTGGAGACACGCATGAAAAAAACCGTTCTGGCCATGGGCGCGCTGGCGCTCACCCTTTCCTTTGGCGGCGCGCACGCGCAGATTTCCGATGGCGTCGTCAAGATCGGCATCCTGACCGACATGTCCGGCCCGTATTCGGCCATGGGCGGGCGCGGCTCCGTCGTCGCCAGCCAGATGGCCGTCGAGGATTGTCTGAAAGCCGAATGCAAGGGCATGAAAATCGAAATCGTCTCGGCCGACCACCTGAACAAGGCCGACATCGCCGCCTCCAAGGCGCGCGAATGGATAGACCGCGACAAGGTCGACGCCATCGCCGACCTGACCAATTCCTCGGTGGCCTTGTCCGTGCAAAAGCTGATGAAAGAGAAGGGCGGCATCGCCATGTTCAGCGGCCCGGCCACCACGCGCCTGACCAATGAAGACTGCTCGCCGAACGGCTTCCACTGGATGTTCGACACCTATTCGCAGGCCGCCGGCACGGCGGCGGCGCTGACCAAGCTGGGGCAAAAATCGTGGTACTTCGTCACCGTCGATTACGCGTTTGGTCATTCGCTGGAAAAAGACGCCAGCGAAGTCGTCAAGCACAATGGCGGCACGGTGCTGGGCGCCGTGCGCCATCCGTTGAACGCGTCCGATTTTTCATCTTTCCTGGTGCAGGCGCAGGGTTCCAAGGCGCAGGTGATCGGCCTGGCAAACGGCGGCGCCGACACGGTCTCCGCCATCAAGCAGGCGCGCGAGTTCCGCATCGGCAGCGGCAAGGACCAGCGCCTGGCCGCCTTGCTGGTGTTCCTCTCCGACGTGCATGCGCTGGGGCTGGAAACGGCCCAGGGCCTGGTCTACGCGGACGGTTTTTACTGGGATTACGATGACCGCAGCCGCGCGTTTGCCAAGCGCTTCGAGGCGCTCAACAAGGGCGCCAAGCCGACCATGGTGCAGGCGGGCGTGTATTCGAGCGTCTACCACTACCTGAAATCGGTGGCGGCGGCGAAAAGCGACGACTCGAAGATCGTCGCCCAGAAGATGCGCGAGCTGCCCATCAAGGACTTTGTGATGAACAATGCCTCGATCCGTCCCGACGGCCGCGTCATCCACGACATGTACCTGGTGCAGGTGAAGACCCCGGCCGAATCGAAAGGCGCGTGGGATTACCTGAAAGTGCTGTCCACCATCCCCGCCGACCAGGCGTTCAAGACTATGGATGCGACGGCGTGCAACCTCGTTAAAAAATAATCACGGAGCCAAACAAATGAACCAAGCCCTCACCTCAGTCCCCGCCATCCCGCTGCATATCGGCGGCAAGCATCACGCCTCGACCAGCACCGAATGGCGCGACGTCGTCAACCCGGCCACGCAGGAAATGGTCGCCAGGGTGCCGTTTTCCACGCCCGATGAAGTCAACCTGGCCGTCGCCACGGCCAAGGAAGCGTTTAAAACCTGGCGGAATACCCCGCTGGCGGCGCGCATGCGCATCATGCTCAAGTATCAGCACCTGATCCGTGAAAATATCGGCGCCCTGGCCGCACTGATCACGCGCGAGCACGGCAAGACCCTGCCCGACGCGGAAGGGGAAGTCATGCGCGGCCTGGAAGTGGTGGAGCACGCGTGCTCGATCGCCACCCTGCAGCTGGGCGAAATCGCGGAAAACGCCGCCACCGGCGTCGATGTCTACAATATCTACCAGCCGCTGGGCGTGGGCGCCGGCATCACGGCCTTCAATTTCCCCGTCATGCTGCCATGCTTCATGTTCCCCATCGCTATCGCCTGCGGCAATACCTTTGTGCTGAAACCGTCGGAGCAGGACCCGTCATCGACCATGTACCTGGTCGAACTGATGTATCAGGCGGGCTTGCCGGCCGGTGTGCTGAACGTCGTGCACGGCGGCGCCGACGTCGTCAACATGCTGTGCGACCATGCCGACATCAAGGCCGTATCCTTCATCGGCTCCACCCACGTGGGCACGCATGTGTACCGCCGCGCCAGCGAATCGGGCAAGCGCGCGCAATCGATGATGGGGGCGAAAAACCATTGCGTGGTGCTGGCCGACGCCAACAAGGAGCAGGCGATCAATAACCTGATCGGCGCCGCCTTCGGAGCGGCCGGCCAGCGCTGCATGGCCAATTCCGTCGTCGTGCTGGTGGGCGAGGCGCGTTCCTGGCTGCCGGAAATCGTCGCCCGCTCGCAGGCGCTGAAAGTGGGGCCGGGCAGCGACCGCGATGCCGACCTGGGTCCGATGGTCTCGAAAGCGGCCATGCAGCGCGCGGAAAAGCTGATCCAGGCGGGCGTGGACGAGGGCGCGCAGCTGCTGCTCGACGGCCGCGGCCTCAAGGTGGCCGGCTACGAGGGCGGCAACTTCATGGGACCGACGATTTTCTCGAAGGTGGCGGCATCGAACTCCGTCTATACGCAGGAAATCTTCGGCCCCGCCATGTGCGTGGTCGAGACCGATACGCTGGACCAGGCCATCGCTTTTATTAACGCCAACCCGAACGGCAACGGCACCTCGATCTTCACCTCGTCCGGCTGGGCGGGGCGCAAGTTCCAGAACGAGATCGACGTTGGGCAGGTGGGCATCAACGTGGCCATACCCGTGCCCGTCGCCTATTTCAGCTTCACGGGATCGCGCGCGTCGAAACTGGGCGACCTGGGGCCGAACGGCAAGCAAGCCTTGTACTTCTGGACGCAGACCAAGACCGTCACGGCGCGCTGGTTTGCCCCGGACGACGGCGGCAGCGGCGTCAATACCACCATCTCGATGAAATAAGGGGGCGGCGATGAGCACCAATATCGTTTTCATCGGCCTGGGGAACATGGGGCTGCCCATGGCGCAAAACCTGGTGCGGGCCGGCCATGCCGTCACGGGTTTCGATTTGCTGCCGGCCAGCGTGCAGCAGTTTGCCGATGGCGGCGGCCTGGTGTCCGATGACCAGGCGGCGGCGATCCAGGCGGCCGACATCGTCATCACCATGCTGCCGGCCAGCCGCCATGTGCTGGGGGCGTATTTGGGCGACGCTGGCATTCTGGCGCAGGCGCGGCCCGGCACCCTGTTGATCGACTGCTCGACGATTTCCACCGAGGCGGCGCGCCAGGTGGGCCGCGCGGCCGAGGAAAAGGGCATGCCCATGCTGGACGCGCCCGTCTCGGGCGGCACGGCGGGCGCCACCAACGGCACGCTGACCTTCATGGTGGGCGGCGAAGAATCCGCGCTGGCGGCGGCGCGGCCCTGCCTGGAGATCATGGGCAAGGCGATTTTTCACGCAGGCGGCTCCGGTTGTGGCCAGACGGTCAAGATCTGCAACAACATGCTGCTGGGCATACTCATGATCGGCACCAGCGAAGCGATACGCCTGGGCGTGGCCAATGGCCTCGACGCTAAGGTGGTGTCGGACGTGATGGCGAAAAGCTCGGGCCGCAACTGGACCCTGGAGGTGTACAACCCGTGCCCCGGCGTGGCCGAGAACGTTCCCGCGTCGCGCGGCTACACGGGCGGCTTTGGCGTCGACCTGATGCTCAAAGACCTGGGCCTGGCGATGGAAAGCGCCGAGGCGTCGGGCGCCAGCATACCGCTGGGCGCCCTGGCGCGCACGCTGTATGACATGCACAGCAAGGCAGGATCGGGCGGGCTCGATTTCTCCAGCATCTACCGGCTGCAGGATACGCCGGCATAAGGCCGCTGTCGTGGCGATGGCGCTCCTGCGGGAGCGCTTTTTTTTTGTTGATCGTCATCCAAACGTACATGCTATCAGGACGGTAAGAATATACAATCAGCAACTTGATTGGAAGCAAGTTTGATGCAAGATGCAGGCTGCCGATACGGACGCCGATTGCGAAAAGAAAACACGCCCGGCAAGGGCCTTGATGAACAGGAAAGACGGATCCCCGATGTTTAAAAAAATACTGGCACTGGCGCAGGGCGTAGTAGGCCTGGATGAGCAGGCGCAGTTGAAGAAGGGCTTGCGCGGCCTGGCGCAGATCTCGCCTGCGCTGTGGGAGCGCGCCTGCGAGTTTGTCTGCGAAGGGCGCCAGGAAGGCGTGCTGCTCGATGTGCAGGCGGCGGCGCCGCGCGGCGGCACCTTGCTGGGCAAGCCCGGGCGCCTGTACTCGCATTTTTATACCCATAACCTGAGTAACAAGGATGGCGCGCTGGCCAATGAAAGCCTGCGCCACCGGCACCAGTTCTACGCCCAGTCCGACGCGGCGACGCTGGACGCGGCGCTGCTGGTACGCCTGGGCAAGCTGCTGCAGGCCGCCGACGGGGGAGATACGCTGGAACGCACGGGCGCCGCGGTGCCGCAGTGGCTCGACTACCTGCTCGGCGACGCGTTGTTCGCCAGTTTTTCCGAGACCCGCGCGCAGGCGACCATGGTCAACCGGCGCGGCTGGGACGTGGTGCTGCTGGCGCGCCTGCTGGCCGCCGATGGCGAGGCGGAAGAAGGCGCGCTGCAACTGGTGTTCGAGCGGCGCGAATTGAACGAATACGTGCGCGACAACTGCCTGCAGCGCCTGCTGGCGCCGGGCGCGCTCGACGCTTACATGCTCGCGCATGCCGCGCAGGTGGAGCAATTGCCAACGCTGTTGTCGGCCAGCGGCAAGGCGCAGCTGGCCAGGCGCCTGGGCGCCGCGCCGGCGCTGGCCGACGCCTATGCCGCCATCCTGGTGCGCCTGGCCGTCGATGGCGGCAAGAGCGTGCGCATCGAAGCGGCTCCGCATCTGGCCGCCATTCCCGTGGAACGCAGGGCCGTCTTGCTGCAGCAATGCCTGTTGACGGGCAAGACGGAAGAGCGCGTGCAGGCGGCCGAGCTGCTGGGCCGCAGCCTGGGGCCGCAGCAGGGTGCGCTGCTGGAACAGGCGCTGGCGCAGGAGGCGAGCAAGCCGGTGCAGGCGGCCATCCGCAATGCGCTGTCGTGGCTGGGCGCGGCCAGCGATGCGGGCGCGGCGGAACTGCCCGTGCCGCCGCTGCCGCCCGCGCCGCCGGCGGCGCGCCTTGGCGACGCCGCGTTGCAGCTGCTGCAGGCCAATCATGCGGCGTTGCTGGAAAAGTACCGCGCCGAAGCACGGCAGGAGCGCGAAGACAACCAGCACGCCAAACACAAGTACGAATGGAAGCAGGAGCGTCTGAAGCGCTATGAGGCGATCAAGCCGGCCTGGCTGGAAGCGGCCATCCGCGTGTTCAATGGCGAGGCGTCGAAGGGCGAGATGCAGCCACTGAAAAACAACCAGATGCGCGAGCCCGTCGAGCTGCAGGGCAAGCTGGCCGCCTTGCCGGATTTTGGCGTGGCGCACATGGCACGCTGGCTGCAGGCCACGCGGCGCAATATTTTTCATTTCTGGCACGATGACTTTTTCCAGCAATGGCTGGCGCGGCAGGACCTGTCCACCTTCGACCTGCGCCTGCTGGCGCGCGCCATGCGCGAGGCCGGCGACGAGCATGACAGCGTGGCCATGGCCTGCATGGGCAGCAACTGGTGGGGCGCCAAGCCGCAGCAGGTGCTGGCGGCGGACATGGTCTGGCCGCTATTCGCGGAACGCCCCGAACTGATCGAGCAGGGCCTGGGCTTGCGCGCCGTCGAAAGGCGCCAGGGCGTGGCACCCGAGCTGGGTCCCACACTGGAAGTGCTGGCCACCTTTCCGGTGCTGCCGGCGCAATGGCTGCCGCGCGTGATGGAGATCGCGCTGGGCGAGGGCAAGCAGCACCGCGCCAGCGCGCAGCAGGTGCTGGCCAGCCTGCCCGATATCGGCAAGCGCGTGGCCGAGGCGCTGGGATCGAGCAAGCAGGATATGCGTATCGGCGCCGCGCGCTGGCTGGCCGACCTCGATTACCGCGCTGCCGTCCCGGCGCTGTACCAGGCGCTGGACAAGGAGACGCGCGAGACCGTGATCGCCGCGCTGATGACGGCGCTGGAAAAACTGGGCGAGGACCTGAGTCCGCGCCTGTCGCCCGAGATCCTGCTGGCCGCCGCGCGCAAGGGCTTGAAGGGCAAGGCGCCCGTCGGCCTGGCCTGGTTCGCCTTCGAGGCGCTGCCCGCCTGCCGCTGGCAGGACGGCACGCCGGTCGACGCCGACATCATCCGCTGGTGGGTGGTACTGGCCTGCAAATTGAAGGAGCCGGGCGGCAACGCCTTGCTGCTGCGCTATCTGGGTCTGCTGGACGCGGCAGGCCGCGCCGCCCTGGGCGAGACGGTGCTGCGCCTGTTCATCACCGAGGATCTGCGCGGCCCGAGCCTGGAAGTGGCGACCGCCGAAGCGCAGGCGCGCGCGCCGCAGGCCTACCTGAGCTACCAGGACCAGGCCAGGCGCTATCCCGAATATTATGCCGCGCTGGGCAAGATGAGCGAAGAGCAGGTGTTCGACCAGATCCGCCGCAACAAGATGGCCGAGTACCTTGGCAGCGCCATCGGCGAGAAGGGCATCCTGGCGCTGGCCGCGCATACGCCTGGCCATGTGGCGATCAGCCTGCTGCAAGCGTATATGCGCGACCATTACCCGCGCCGCGCGCAGATCGAAGCGATGCTTGACGCTCTGGCTGACGGCTACGACCCGGCCGTCATCCAGTTATTGCTGGGCATTGCGCGGCGCTATCGCACGGCCTCGGTGCAGGAAAAGGCGCGTCTGCTGGTCGAGCGCATCGCGCAAGGCAAGGGCTGGAGCCATGACCAGCTGGGCGACCGCACCATCCCGACCGGCGGCTTCGACGACAGCGGCCGCCTCGACCTGTCGTATGGCGAGCGGGTCTTCCAGGTGACGCTGGACGGCGCCATGAAGCCGCGTCTGCACAACCCCGACGGCAAGGAGATCAAGGCCTTGCCCGAGCCGCGCCAGGACGAATCGCCCGAACAGGCCAAGGAAGCCAAACAGCAGCTATCCGTGTGCAAGAAAGAACTCAAGCAAGTCATCGCCATGCAGACGGCGCGCCTGTACGAAGCCATGTGCGCCGGACGTGTCTGGCCGGCGCAGGAGTGGCGCGATTACCTGCTTGGCCATCCGATCGCGGGCCGGCTGGTGCAGGCGCTGGTGTGGATCAGCGAGGACGACGCAGGCCGCACCCTGCTGCGCCCCAGCGACGATGGCAGCCTGCTCGACGCGGACGACGAGGAAGTCGCGCTGCCAGAAGGCAGCCGGCTGCGCCTGGCGCACGCCTCGCTGCTGGACGCGCCGCAGATCGCCGCCTGGCAGCGCCATTTCAAGGATTACAAGGTCAAGCCCCTGTTCGAGCAGCTGGCGCACCAGTTGCCCGACGCCGCGCTGATGGCGGGCCGGTACATCGCGGACCGCGAAGGCTGGGTGGGCGACACCTTCGGCTTGCGCGGCGCCTTCGGCAAGCATGGCTATCAGCGCGGCCAGGCCGAGGATGGCGGCGTCTTCACCGAGTATCACAAGGATTTCATCAGCGCCGGCCTGCGCGCAGTGATCGAATTTTCCGGCAGCAGCCTGCCCGAGGAATTGATGACGGCTGCCCTGAAAACGCTGCAATTCTATCCCTTGCCGCGCTCCTGGCGCGACGAGGCGGTGCCGCTGGCCGACGTGCCGTCCGTGCTGCTGGCCGAAACCTATGCCGATTATCTGGCGGTGTCGAAGGCGTGCGGCGGCTATGATGCGCAATGGGAAAGTAAAATGCCGTGGTGAACAAAGAGAACGACATGATGACGGAACAACATACCGATAACCAGGTGGTGCGCCGCAGCGCCGAACAGCGCTACGCGAGCGAGCTGGAACGCCTGAAGGCGGCCGATACCGATCCGCGCCCGCAGGGCTGGCAGCTGTCGCCGCGCGCGGTGCGCCGCTTCATCCTGGGCGACGCGGCGCTGCAAGTGAGCCGCAAATTCTATGGCGACGATCCGCTGGTCGACCGCGCCATCGTCACTCTGATGGGGCACCAGGGGCTGATGCTGGTGGGCGAGCCGGGTACGGCCAAGTCGCTGCTGTCCGAATTGCTGGCCGCGGCCATCAGCGGCGACTCCGCGCTGGCGATACAGGGCACGGCCGGCACCACTGAAGACCATATCAAGTATTCGTGGAACTATGCCTTGCTGCTGGCCGAAGGGCCGAGCCGGCGCGCACTGGTGCCGTCGCCCTTGTTCCAGGCCATGGAAGCGGGCAAGCTGGTGCGCTTCGAGGAAATCACGCGCTGCGCGCCCGAGATGCAGGACGTGCTCATTTCACTGATGTCGGAAAAGCAGCTGATGATTCCGGAACTGGGCGGCGACGCGCGCGTGCATGCGCGGCGCGGCTTCAATATCATCGCCAGCGCCAACTTGCGCGACCGCGGCGTGCATGAAATGTCGTCGGCGCTGAAACGCCGCTTCAACTTCGAAACCGTCAAGCCGATCCGCGACCATGGCTTCGAAGTCGAACTGGTGATGCAGCAGCTGCAGCGCGAACTGGACGCCATCGGCGCCGCCGTCATCGTCAGGCGCGACGTGGTCGAACTGCTGGTGACCACGTTCCAGGAACTGCGCGCCGGCCAGACCCGCGAAGGCACGGCCATCAAGACGCCGGAGGCGGTGATGTCGAGTGCCGAGGCGGTCAACCTGGTCTATGCGGCCTCGCTGGAGGCGCTGCATTTCGGCGACGGCACCTTGCGCCCGCGCGAACTGGCCAACCAGTTGCAGGGCGTGGTCCTGAAGGACAACGCCGATGACCTCAAGCGCGTGCGCCATTATTTCGACACGGTGGTGCGCGAACGTGGCCGCCGCGACGATTTGTGGAAAAGCTTCGGCGACGCGGCGCGCCAGCTATGGCTGTAGTGCAGCCGGATTTGCAGCCGGATTTGCCGGCCGGCGTGGCCGCTGCGCGCGCCAGGCTGTTCGAACATGGCGTGTACTTTGCGCCGGTACGCCACCACAGCCCGGCATGCGCCCACGCATTGCAGGCCATGTTGCGCGAATTGCGCCCGGCCGCCGTGCTGATCGAAGGGCCGGAAGGCTACACGGACATGCTGCCCTTGCTGCTGGACGAACGCACGCGCCCGCCCGTGGCGCTGCTGTGCCAGACGCAGGCGGCAGGCGCAGAGGGCGCACGCACGGCATCGGCGTTTTTCCCGTTTTGCGATTACAGCCCGGAATGGGTGGCGCTGCGCGAGGGGGCGGCCGTGCAGGCGCAGCTGGCCTTCATCGACCTGCCGTGGCAGGCGCGCGCGGACACGGCGGATGCGCACGATGCCGATGCGCGCAGCCTGATGGCCGAGCGCTACCTGGCCCACAGCCGCTATCTGAACGCCCTGGCCGCGCGCGCCGGCTGCCGCGACCAGGACGAACTGTGGGATCACCTGTTCGAGGCGCGCTCGCGCGCGGCGCTGGCGGACTGGCGCAGCGTGTTTGGCGACGTGTTTTCCTACTGCGCCATGGCCCGCCTCGATTACGAGCCGGCCGTGCTGGAAGCGGAGGGCAGCCTGCCGCGCGAACGTCACATGGCGGCGCATATCGCCCGCTGGCGCAAACAGGTGGACGGCCCCGTGGTGGCGGTCACCGGCGGCTTTCACACCAGCGCGCTGATCGAACTGCTTGACGCGAATCCCGTACCGGCCGCGCCGGCCGCGCCGGCCACCGCTGGCGCCAGCTGGCTGATACGCTACAGCTTTGAGCGGCTCGATGCCCTGAATGGCTACGGCGCCGGCATGCCGGCGCCCGCCTACTACCAGGCCGTCTGGGATGCCCTGCAGTCGCCGGCGCCGGGCGAGCATCAGCTTGCCGTCGCCGTGGATCAGTTGACCAGGCTGGCCCAGGATAGCCGGGCGCGCGGGGTGCAGGAGCGCATCTCCACGGCGCAGGTACAGGCGGCGGTGCTGCAGGCAGCCAGGCTGGCGGCCTTGCGCGGCCATGCGGGGCCGGGCCGCCAGGACGTGCTCGACGCCATGCGCTCCTGCTTCGTCAAGGGCGCCATCGACGATGGCATGCAAGGCCTGTTCGACGACGTGCGGCGCCAGATGACTGGCAGCCGGCTGGGCGACGTGCCGCCATCGGCCGGTTCACCGCCGCTGGTGCAAGACGCGCGCGCGGCTGCGCATCGCCACGGCTTGCGCCTCGACGACGGCGACAAGCGGCTGGCGCGGCTGGACCTGTACCGCAAGGAACGCCACCGACTGCGCAGCCGCTTCTTTCATCTGATGCAGTATCTGGACACGGACCTGGCGCGCTGGCAGGGCGGCCCCGATTTCATGGCCGGCAGCCGGCTGGAACTGTTGTTCGAGGAATGGACGTATGCGTGGACGCCGCTGGTCGAAGCGCGTCTGATCGAATTGGCTGCCGATGGCACCACCCTGGCCGAGGTGGCGCTGGCGCGGCTGCTGCGCGAAGAGCAGGCGCTGGGCGCCGCGGGCCGGGCCCGTTCGGCCGGCAGCGCCGCTGCCCTGCTGGTGCGTGCCTGCCAGGTGGGCTTGCATGAACGTTTGCCCGATCTGCTGTCGCTGTTGTCGCGCCATCTCGATGACGATGCCGATTTTACCTCCGTCGTCGCCTGCGGCCATGCGCTGGTGACCCTGTGGCGCGCGCGCGAGCCGCTGGGCGTGCGCGAGCATCCGGGCGTGCTGGCGCTGATGCGGCGTGTCTGGCCGGCCGCGCTGTTCCTGCTGCCCGGGCTGGCCGATACGGGCAAGGACGGGGAAGGCGCGCAAGTGGGACAGTTGCTGGCATTGCGTGAATTTGGCCGTGCCGCACGCAGCGCCTTGCCGGTGCGGGAGGCTGGCCTGGCTTTCGAGGCCGGCGACCTGCACCGGCGCCTGCAGGCCCTGACGGCGACGCGCACCTGCGCGCCCGGCATCTGCGGCGCTGCCGCCGCGCTGCTGTTCCTCGATGGCGCCTGGGGTGAACAGGATTTGTCGCGCTTGCTGGAACAGCGCTTCGGCGCCGGCGCCACGCCGCAGGATGCCGTGCGCTTCCTGTCGGGCCTGATGGCCGCCGCGCCTGAATTGCTGCTGACGCAGCCGGGACTGCGGCGCAGCTTCAATACCCTGGTCGGCAGATGGGACGAGGCCAGTTTCATCCGGTATCTGCCCGATTTGCGGCTGGCCTTCACGGGCCTGAAGCCGCAGGAGACGAGCGACCTGGCCGAGGCGCTGGCGGTGCTCAACGGCGCCGCGCCGGACGCCTTGCAGGTCGAATTCCACTACGACGTCAGCGAAGATGAGATGCTGGCAGGCGGCCGCCTGAACGCGGCGCTGGCCGCCTGCCTGGAGCGCGATGCGCTGTCTGTCTGGCTGGAGCCTTCAACGGAGAAGCCGCATGGCTGAGAATCTGCATCATCAGGAAATGCTGCGCCGCTGGCGCCTGATGCTGGGACGCTACGCGCAGCCGCTGCAAACCGAAGCCTGGTCCGCCAACGATGGCCGGCTCGATGCCAGCCTCGATTATCTGTATGGCCGCGAGTATGAGCGCAAGGGCATGCTGCGCGCCGGCGGTGGCGGTTCGCTGGACCCCAGCCAGCTGCGCGCCATCGACTGGCTGGCGCAGGCGCGCAAGCTGTTTCCGCAGGATGTGTACGAGCGCGTGCAGGGCCACGCGATCGAACGCTATGAATTGAGCGGCCTGCTGCGCGACCCTGCCGTGCTGGCCAGCCTGGAGCCGAATCAGGCGCTGGCGCGCGCCCTGATCGGCATGCGTGGGCGGCTCGGCGCGGACATGCATGACGCGGTGCGCGCCGTGATACGCCACGTGGTCGAGGAAATCACCGAGCGCCTGCGCAAGGATTTCGTCAACGCGGTGGTGGGGCGGCGCAACCGCTTTCGCCGCACGCAGATGAAGAGCGCGCAGAACTTCGATTGGCGCGCCACCATTGCCGCCAACCTGAAACACTATGATCTGGCCAGCCGCCGCCTGCTGATGGCGCGGCCCGTCTTCAACGCGCGCGTCAAGCGCAGTCTGCCGTGGGACGTCATCCTGTGCGTCGACCAGAGCGCCTCGATGATGGATTCGGTGATCTATGCGGCCGTGGTGGCCGGCATCCTGTCCGGCCTGCCGGCCGTGAATGTGCGGCTGGTGGTGTTCGACACCAGCGTGGTGGACCTGACGCACCTGGCCGCCGACCCGGTCGAGGTGCTGCTGACGGTGCAGCTGGGTGGTGGCACGAATATCGGCCGCGCGGTGCAGTACTGCGAGCAGCTGGTGAGCAATCCGCAGCGCACGGTACTGGCCCTGATCAGCGATTTCGAGGAGGGGGCGCCGCCAGGGCCGCTGCTGGCGGCGCTCAAGCGCATGGCCGAGTCGCGCGTCACCCTGCTGGGCCTGGCCGCGCTCGACGCGCGCGCACAGCCTGTGTATGACCACGGCATGGCGCAGCGCCTGGCGGATCAGGGCATGCACGTGGCGGCACTGACGCCACAGCACTTTGCCGAATGGCTGGCCGGGGTGATGGGATGAGCTGGCACGCCGTGTACCGCAGCTTTGACGACGACAGCCTGGCGACGCTGGCCAACGCGGGCCTGCTGCGCCGCGCCCTGAAAGATATCGAGGCGGGCAAGGTAGGCTGGCAGGATGACGTGGGCGGCGCCCTGGTCGCCGACGGCCAGCGGGTGCTGCTCGATGCGGGAGGGCCGCAGAAGGGCCGCTGCGATTGCCCGGCGCCCGGCATGTGCAAGCATATCCTGGCCGCTGCCGTGTGGCTGCGCGAACTGCCGCAGGGGAGTGGACAAGACAGTGGACAGGACAGTGCGCAGGAGGTGTCGCCGGCCGGCGTGCTGGATGAGGTGCTGGCGCTCGACAGCGCGACCGTCTGCAAGCAGGCGGGCAAGCCGGCGGTGCGCCAGGCGCTGGCCTGGCTGGCGCAAGGCGACCAGGCGGACGTCACCATCGTCAACGCCAGGCTGCAGATCGAGCTGCCCCTGTTGAAGCTGGGCTGCAGCTATCTGCGCGGCGCCGGTGTGGACGCCATGGTGTCCGATACCCCGGCCGCCTTGCGCAAGGCGCTGCACCTGTATGCGCTGGCCTGCGTCTGGCGCAAGCATGGCCAGGACTTTGCCTGGCCGGACGGCGCCGTGACGGCGCCCGCCGCCGCAGCGCCCGGGATGAGTACATCCGAGCTGGTGTTCCTGGCACAGGTGCGGCGGCTGCTCGGTGAGCTGTACGACAATGGCCTGTCGCATGCCAGCGCGATTGCCGCCGGCCAGTTGCGCGCGCTGACCATGTCGGCGCGTAGTGAAAACCTGCCCCGTCTTGCCGCCCTGTTGCGTGGCTTGGGCGGTACGCTGGACTTGCTCGTGCGGCGCGATTACCACGCCAGCGAGCGCCAGGCATTCGAGGAGATGGCGACCATCGGCGCCTTGTGCGCGGCGTTCGAACACGCGCCTGGCCCGCTCTTGCAGCGCTTGCGCGGACAGGCGCGGCGCAGTTTTGATGCGGCCGGCGACGCGCCCATCGACCTGCTGCCGCTGGGCGCGTATTGGTGGGAAACGCGCGGCGGCGCGCATGGCCTGACCTTGTCGTTCTGGCAGCATGCCGAGGGGGGCGAGGGGCGGATCGTGCAGGCGGTGCTGGCGCGGCCCGACGCCAGCGACCGCTCGTTTACGCGCGAATCGGCATGGGATGCGGGCAGCCTGTGGACGGGCGCCGGCAGCGCCCGGCATATGTGCGGGGCGAGCTGGCAGTTGGCAGGCGCGTCCCTGGCTGACGATGGGCGGCTTGCCATGGACAGCGGGGTTCGCGCCAGTGCGGCGCCGCTGTGGGCGCTCGACGATGCGCGCTGGCAGAGTCTGGGTTTCAGCGACTGGACGGCGCTGGCCGCTTTCATGAGCGGTAACGTCGGCTTGACGCCGGAGCCCGTCGATTGCGTGGTGCTGCGTCCGGCGGCCGTGGCGCGGCCGCAGCTCGACGAAGTGGGGCAGCGGCTCGATTGGCAAGTGTTCGACGCCTGTGGCGCCGCCCTGGACTTGCAGATTCCGGCACTGCCGGCGCTGCGTCCGCGCATCACGCGGTTGCAGGCGGCCGTGGCCGATGGCGCCGATATCCGGGCCGTGCTGGCCAGCCGCGCGCGTGGCGAGCCAGGTGGCTGGCAGCCGGTGGCGCTGCTCATCGCCAAGGATGGCAAGCTGCGCGTGGTGTCGCTCGATTTCGAGATCGACGCAGGCAAGCTGCCGTCGGCGCTGGCGCGTTTTTTCAAGAGCCTGGGGGGCGCCAGCCTGGCGTCATCGGTGCCGCAGCAAAGCTCGGCGGCAGCGCGGGTGCTGGCCCAGGTGCTCGATCTTCTCGCACTGCAGGCGCGTAGTGGCCGGCCACGGCTGGAAGCCGAGCTGGCTGGCGAACTGGCGCGGCACGGCGCCACCTTGCGCGCGCTGGGCCTGGATTTGCCGGCCGGCCTGCTGGCGGCCTACGTCAGCACGCCGCGCGCGGCGCAAGCCTTGCGCCTGGCGTACGTCTGCACGACGTGCCTCGCGCTGGAGGCTGCCGGGTAGCCGCGGCTTGCCGTCACGGCTGCTGCGCCTGCAGGGCGGCCAGTTCCGCCCTGGCTTTTTCCAGCTTGCCTTCCAGCTTGGCGATTTTCTTCGGCTCTTTATTTGCTTCCTGGGCCAGGCGCAGCGAACGCTCCGTCTGGTTCACTTTCGCCTGCGCCTTCAGCACCTTCTTGTTGTGGCGTTCGATCAGGGTGCTGTCGCGGCAGTGGGCGTTGACTTCGTCGAGCGCGCGTGTCAGGCCCGCGACCTTGTCGGACAGACCCTGTTCCTGCGCTTGGCGTAATTCGCTGCGGATGCTTTCGCGCTTGGCGGCGCAGCCGGCCAGCTGGGTGTCTGCGGCGCTGGCGCCCACGGAGGCTGCGGCGAGCAGCAGGGTCAAGGCGGTGGTGGCGAGGCGGTTCATGATGTTCCTGTCTAAGTGGTGAGCCCGTGCAATGTAAGCCTGCCAACGCCCCCTGTCAAACTTCTCCTGCCGTGCGCGCCTTTCTGGCGAGCCATCGGCTACCATGCATGTTTTCCTCTTCCCGACTCCGCCGCATGCCCAGGAAATTACTCTTGCTGATCCCTTTACTATTGCCGCTGCCTGTTGTGGCGCAAACCTCGCCCACCTTGCTCGATCTGCAACTGATCGCCATCAAGGCAAGGGCCGGTGTGACGACCCATAGCCCGGAAAGCATCGCCGAGTTTGTCGAGACCCGGCGTGCGGCCGAAGGCGGCGACGTGGAGGCGCAGCTGGAACTGGCGCGCATGCTGCAGCTGGGCGTCGGCGCGCCGCAAAGCACGGCGCAGTCGATGGCCTGGGTGCGCAAGTCGGCCGAAGGCGGCTATGCGCCGGCGCAAGCGGCTTTGGGGCTGGCCTATACCGTAGGCGGCAAGGTGCCCATCGACCGCGTGCAGGGCGAATACTGGTTGCGCCAGGGCGTGGCGCAGGGCGATGCACTGGCGCAGACCATTTTGGCGCTGGAATTCATCGATGGCGCCAGCAGTGCCGAAGAGCAGGCGCTGGCCATCATCTGGCTGAAGGCGGCGGCGAACGAGCAGCACTTTGTTCCTGCCTATAACGCGCTCGGCGAGCATCTGATGCGGTCGGCCACGGACGATGCACAGCGCATCGATGCCTTCGCCTGGTATCAACGATCGGCGCGTGAAAAGCAGCCTGCCGGCATGCGCAACCTGGCCCGCGCGCACGAGCTGGGCCTGGGCGTGAAACAGTCGGACAAGCTGGCCCTGGTCTGGTACGAGCGGGCCGCATGGAGCGGCGACTTGCCCGCCATGCGGCGCATGCTCGACGTGTATGCCAAGGGCGGACTGGGACAAGCGGTAAATGCCGAAGACGCCGCCGAATGGCGCGCCAAGCTGGCGGAAAGGGAAAAGAAATGAGAACCATCCTGTGTATATTCACCCTGGCGCTGGCGCAGAGCGTGCTGGCGCAGCCAGTGTCCCTTCCCGTGCCGCGCCAGCATCCGGCGCTGGCCGAATTCGATATGTCCGGTCTCGACGCCATGCGCGCCAGGGTGCGGGCCGTGATCAACCGCCCGGCCGACCTGTCGCCAGACAAGGTCGTCGCCTTCGACAAGGCACGCCGCGCGGCGGAAGCGGGCGACACGGCCGCCCAGCTGGACCTGGCGCAGATGCTGCACGGCGGCGAGGGCACGCCGCGTGACGTCGACGCCGGCCTGGCGTGGATGCGGAAATCGGCCGAAGGCGGTTATGGCCCGGCGCAGGCATTCCTGGGCGTGGCCTATACGCTGGGACAGGGCATGGCCATCGACCGCAAGCTGGGCGAATACTGGTCGCGCAAGGGCGCCGCGCAAGGTGTGGAACTGGCCAACTTCACCGTGGCCATGCACTTTGAAAACATTCACAGCAGTCCGGAAGAACAGGCGCACGCACTGCACTGGCTGAAGTTTTACGCCGAAAATGGCTTCATTCCCGCCTACAATGAAATCGGCTACCGCCTGATGATGACGGCGCAGGAAGAGGCGCAGCGCAAGGAAGCGTTCGGCTGGTACATGCGGGCGGCCAAGGCGCTCGATCCGCCCGGCTTGAACAATGTCGCTTACTCGTATGAAGTGGGGCAGGGCGTGCCGCAGAGCGACGAGGCGGCTTTGGGCTGGTATGAAATGGCGGCCATCGCCAAGAGTCCACCGGGCCAGACGGGTTTCGCGCGCCTGCTGGAGCAGGGCCGTGGCGGCCCCACCCGCCAAGGACCGGCGCCCAAGCCCTTCGCGCTGTACCTGCTGGCGGCGAAGCAGGGCGATGTGGAAGCCATCGAACGGCTGGTCAAGGTGTACGATAAGGGCGAACTGGAACAGGCGGCCGACCCTGCCCAGGCGGCACTGTGGCGCGAAAAGCTCAGGCTGGCCAAGACTCATTGAGAGGGCATGACGGAGTGGATACGGCATGCTATCATCATTGTTATCGATAACAATATCATGAGAGACCAATGAATCCCGATTTCCGCTCCAGGGCAATGCTCGAAAAGCACATCCTGCACACGATGCACTTTTATCACCCGCGCGCCATCGATGCGAGCGGCGGCTTTTATCACTTCTTCCTCGACGACGGCACGGTGTACGACGCGGCCACGCGGCATCTGGTCAGCAGCACGCGCTTCATCTTCAATTACGCCATGGCTTACCGCCGTTTCGGCGATGACGATTACCAGGCGGCCCTGCGCCACGGCGTGGCCTTCCTGCGCGACGTGCACCGCGACCCTGCCACGGGCGGCTACGCCTGGCAACTGAAATGGCAAGACGGCGTCAAGACGGTGGAAGACGGCGCCAACCACTGTTACGGCCTGGCCTTCGTGCTGCTGGCGTATGCGCACGCCTTGCAGGCGGGCATGTCGGAAGCGCGCACGTATCTGGACGAAACGTTTGAACTGATGGAACAGCGCTTCTGGCTGCCAGAACACGGCCTGTATGCGGACGTGGCCAGTGCCGACTGGGCGACGCTGGACGGCTACCGGGGCCAGAACGCCAACATGCATGCCTGCGAAGCCATGCTGGCCGCGTTCGAGGCGACGGGCGAAGCGCGCTATCTGCACCGCGCCGAGACGCTGGCGCACAACATCACGGTGCGCCAGGCGGGTCTGGCGAACGGCATGATCTGGGAGCACTACACGCCCGACTGGGCTATCGACTGGGATTACAACCTGCACGACAAGAGCAATATCTTCCGTCCCTGGGGCTACCAGCCCGGCCACTTCACGGAGTGGGCCAAGCTGCTGCTGATCATGGAGCGCCACAGCCGGTTCATGGCCGGTCCGTCGGACTGGCTGCTGCCGCGCGCGCGCGCCCTGTACGACACGGCCCTGGCCAAGGCCTGGGATGGCGCGCATGGCGGCATCCATTACGGTTTCGGCCCGCACGATGAAATCTGCGATGGCGACAAATACTTTTGGGTGCAGGCGGAAAGCTTCGCCGCCGCCGCCGTGCTGGCCGCGCGCACGGGCGACGACGCCTATTGGCGCAGCTACGACAAGATCTGGGATTACAGCTGGACGCACTTCGTCGACCACGAACACGGCGCCTGGTACCGCATTTTGACGCCCGAGAATCAAAAAATCAGCAACGAGAAAAGCCCTGCCGGCAAGGTCGATTACCACACCATGGGCGCCTGCCATGAAGTGCTGAACGTGCTCAAAGGTGCAGCATGAGCGCCCCTTTCCCTTCCTTTGTGTCGGCCGGCGAAGCGCTGACGGACATGCTGCGCACGGGCGCCGATACCTGGAGCAGCCAAGTGGGCGGCTCGACCTGGAACGTGGCACGCGTGATGGCGCGCCTGGGCGTGCCCAGCGCCTTTGCGGGCGCCGTCAGCCTCGACGTCTTCGGTGACGCGCTGGCCGCTGCCACCGAGGTAGCGGGCCTGGACATGCGTTTCCTGCAGCGCCGCGCGAAGTCGCCGCTGCTGGCCATCGTGCATGAACTGCATCCGCCCACCTATTACTTCATCGGCGACGACAGCGCCGACCTGCATTTCGACGCGGCGCAGCTGCCTGCCAGCTGGATGCCGGGCGCGCAATGGGTGCATTTCGGCGGCATCAGCCTGGCGCGCGAACCGCTGGCGGGCAAGCTGGTGGCGCTGGCGCAGGAACTCAAGGCCGCTGGCGTGAGCATCAGCTACGACCCGAATTTCCGCATCATGATGGATGAGCGCTACGACGCCACCCTGCGCCGCATGGTGGAGCTGGCCGACGTGGTCAAAGTATCGGATGAAGACCTGGCGGGCCTGTTCCGCCACGATGACATCGATGGCGCGTTCGCCACGCTGCGCGGCTGGAATCGGCACGCCACGTATTTGTATACGCGTGGCGCGCAGGGCGCGGCCCTGTACCGGGGCGAGCAGACATGGCAGGCGGCGCCGCCCGTCATCGAGGTGGTCGACTCGGTGGGGGCGGGCGACGCCAGCATCGGCGGCTTGCTGTACAGCCTGATGTTCCGGCCAGAGGCCGACGGCGGGGAACACTTGCGCTTTGCCGTGGCGGCCGGGGCGGGCGCCTGCCTGGCGGCCGGCGGCGCACCGCCATCGGTGCAATTGGTGGAATCGTTGCTGGAGCGCACTATATTGGGATGATGTGGGTAGCGCGTGCGTATTTAGCAGCGCCAGTGCGCCCTGCTTGCAAGAATAGGCGTAAGCTTTGCTTTCTTGCCATGTCAAGAGTCTGTCCCGTCAACTGGATTCATCTGCGGGGACAGGCTCCAAGTCATGCGCTGAAAACTATGCCATTCCTCCCAGTGCCATGCATGGCGCCACCTGGCCGGATCTGTGTGCTTTGCAGAGCATGGGTGCTGAGAAGGAAGGCCGCATGCACAAGATCTGGAAATTTTTCAATCCCAGGAGCTTCAAATTCAAGATGACTGTGCTCGTGGGCGTGCTGGTGCTGTGCGCGACGGGTTCTGTTGCGCTCACAGCGCTGTCTGTCGCGCAAGGGCAGATGGTATCGGTCATCGGCAATCAGCAATATGCCTTGCTGAGCAGTGCGGCGGCCTATATCGACGACGACTTGAATGCGAAGAAAGCACTGCTCAGGGTGCTGGCGGAAGGGCTACCCGCGGACGTGGTTGCACATCCGCAGCGGATGCAGGCATTTATTGAAAAGCATCCAAGCCTGCGCGAGGAATTTTTCAATCTCGTCGCCGTTGATGCCACCGGAAAATTAATTGCCAGCATGAATGACCGGCGCGTGGTCGGCAAGCTCAATTTCGCCGCGCGCGACTATTTTATCGATACCGTGAAACTCAGGGAAGGCGTGATATCGCGTCCATTCAAGAGCCAGTTGTCGGGCAAGCCGATTGTGCTGGTAACCGAACCGATCTATGACGCAGCCGGCAAATTGCTGTATGTGATCGCTGGCGGCATCAATTTGCAAAGCCCGACATTTTTTGGCCAGTGGGAGCAGCTCAAGCC
Organism: Janthinobacterium tructae; assembly: GCF_006517255.1. Lineage (NCBI taxonomy): Bacteria > Pseudomonadati > Pseudomonadota > Betaproteobacteria > Burkholderiales > Oxalobacteraceae > Janthinobacterium > Janthinobacterium tructae. The sequence continues at coordinate 300,638 of NZ_CP041185.1, forward strand.
GGGCAAGAGCGGTTATCTGTTCATGTTGACCGACGACGGCACGATACTCCACCATCCAGACCCGGCGCGCGTCCTGAAGCGGGTGAGTGAGGAGAAGGGTGGGCCTACGCCTTCCACCTTGGCCGCATTGCGTGGATTCGACGGCTGGATGCAGGGTGAAACCAAGCTGGGCGTGCAGGCCATTATCACGTACAGGCATTTGCATGCGGCCGATTGGATCATCGGTGCCGTCTACCCTGAAAGCGAGGCATTCACGCCGATCACCGATATTTATGCCAAAGTCATCATTGCTTCGTCAGGCGTCGCCTTGCTGGCCAGTTGTGCCGGCTGGCTGGCGGTGATGCTGCTCTTGCGTCCCTTGGGCGATCTGGGCCGGCATGTGGCGAGCATACGCTCCGGCAATGCTGATATTGCGGTGTTTGACATTGCCCGCAAAGACGAGTTCGGAAAACTGAGCCGTGCATTCTATGCGCTGTCGCTGCAGAGGGAAGCTGCGGAGAGCAACCTCGCTGTTCTGGCGCACACTGACATGCTGACCGGCCTGCACAACAGGCGCATGTTTGACGAGGCGCTGGCCACGGCATTGACGCGCGCCCGACGCGCTGGTACGGGCCTGGCACTGGCTTATCTGGATATCGATTTTTTTAAAACAATAAATGACACCTATGGGCATGGCATCGGCGACCTGGTGTTGATTGAATTTGCCAAGCGGCTCAAAGCTTGCGTGCGGGCCTCGGACACGGTGGCGCGCCTTGCCGGCGACGAGTTTGTGATCATTTTTGAACAACTGACGGATCAGTCCGAACTCGCGATACTGGGCAAGAAAATCGTGCAAGAGATGGTCGTGCACTTCGATTGCAGCGGTATCGGTCTGCATGTTGCCACCAGTGTCGGCCTTGCGTTCAGCGCCCGGGGCGATACGACGGCAGGGACATTATTGACGGCGGCCGATACGGCGCTGTACCAGGCAAAAAGCGCTGGCCGCAACCGTTATGCCATCACTTCCATCGGCAGCCCCGCCATGACCGAGGCGCTGTAGGGCATCGCCTGTTCTCGCAGCGTCAAGGTTTGCGCTGGCCCTTTGCCGCCAGCGGCGCATACACACCCGACGATGCCCGCTCGACCAGCGTAAATTGCATCAGGCGATGCGTCGCGGGCGCCGTTTCCCCGGCGCGGCGCTGGCGGATTTCGTCGATGACGAGACTGACGGCGGCGCGCGCCATGTCGGCGATGGGCTGGTGGATGGTGGTCAGCTCGGGCCAGACGGTGGTGGCGACGGGCGTGTCGTCGAAGCCGCACACGCTCAATTCGGCCGGCACCTGCAAGCCCATGCCGTGTGCCACGGCCAGGGTGGCGGCGGCCATGTCGTCGTTGCTGGCGAAGATGGCGCTGGGGCGCGGTGTTTGCGCCAGCAGCTGGCGCGCCGCGTCCAGTCCCGAGCGATACGTAAAGTAGCCTTGCGCCACCCTGCGCGGCGGCACCTGCAAGCCCGCTTCGCGCATGGCGTCCTCGAAAGCCTGGCGCCGCAGCAGGGCGGGCGTGTGCGCCGGATCGCCTTCGATGAAGCCGATGTCGCGGTGGCCCAGCGCGAGCAGGTGGCGCGTCATGGCCAGCGCGCCTTCGTAGTCGTCGATGCGCACGGCCGACACATCGGGCGAGGGGCGCGCCGTGGCCACGGCGATGGCGGGGATGCCCATCTGGTTCAGCTGCGCCAGCACTGCCGGCGAATCGCACAGGGGCGGCGGCACCAGGATGCCGTCCACGCCGGCCGCCACCAGGCAGGCGATGCCGGCGCGCTGGCTGTCGATGTCTTCGCAGCGTTCGAGCAGCAACTGGCCGCCGCCCTGGCGGCATTGGTCCATGGCGCCGACGAGGAATTCGCTGAGGAAGGCGGCGCTGGGGTTGCTGTACAGCAGGCCGATGCGCAAGGTGCCCGTGCGGGCGAATCTGGCCGCCAGGTTGGGCTGGTAGTGCAGGCTGGTGATCGCCGCCTCGACCTTGTCGCGCGTGGCCGCGCTGACGCTGGCGCGTCCGTTGATGACGCGCGACACCGTCATGGCCGATACGCCGGCCACGCGCGCCACGTCATGCACGGTGGCGCCGCTGGCGGCGTCGGAGGAGGCGGGGGCGGCGTGCGCCGCCTTATTCGAGGTGGCCACCGAATTTCAGCTTGCCGCTGATGCGCATGCCGTGCAATTGACCCTCTTCCAGTTCGGCGGCGCTGGTGCGCTGCGCCGTGTCGCGCCGCGCCAGTCCCACGGACAGGATATCGAGCATCATCAGCTGCAGCAGGCGCACGATCATGGGCACGAAATTGAGGTTGCCTTCCGGGTGGTTCAGGGTCAGCAGCACGTCGGCCAGCTTGGCCAGCGGCGAACCGCTGGCTGTAATGGCCAGCACGCGCGCGCCGCAGCCCTGCGCTACCTTGACGGTGCGCAGCAGCTCGGGCAGGGCGCCCGAGCGGGAAATGACCAGCGCCACGTCGCCTGGTTTCAGCATGGCGGCGCTCATTTCCTGCGCCTGCGGATCGGCAAAGAAGCTGCTGACGATACCCAGGTTGAGCAGCTTGTGCTGCATGTCGTCGGCCACCACGCGGGCGCTGCCCACGGCCAGCAATTCCACGCGCTGCGCGCTGCGCAGCAGTTCGATGGCGGCCGTCAGCGCCTTCACGTCGAGCATGTCGCGCAGGGCCAGCGCGGCCGAGGCGTTATTGCCCAGCACCTTGCGCGCCAGTTCCGCGTCGGAGTCCGAGATCTCCACGTGGCAGTGTGCCACCGTGATGGCGCCGCCCGTCAGACCGGACGCCAGCTTCAATTTGAAGTCGGCCAGGCCCTGCACGCCGATCGAGCGGCAAAAGCGCATCACGGTCGGCTGGCTCACGCCGACCCTCTGGGCGATTTCGGCGATCGGCAACGTGAGCATGGCGTTCGGCTCCTTCAGCACCCAGTCTGCCACCTTGCATTCCGATGGGCTCATGCGCCCGCGCGCCTGGCGCACCGATTCGAGCACGGGAGCGCCGGAATGGGCGCGCTTGAGCTTTTGCGCCAGGATGGCGGCGATGCCCAGAAAAGTAGGCAGTTCGGCCGTGATCAGAAAGGTGGGGATCTGCGCCAGGTATTCGTTCAGGCGGCCCTTCTGTTCGAAGCGGGCGCGGAACTGCGACTGTTCGAACAGCGGGCCCAGGCGCGGCACGATGCCTCCGCCTATATAGATGCCGCCCAGCGCACCGAGCGTCATGGCCACGTTGCCGGCGATGGAGCCGAGGATGGCGCAAAAGCAGTCCACCGCTTCGATGCACACGTCGCATTCATTGTTCAGGGCGCGGCTGGTGATGTCGGCCGCCAGCAGCGGCGGCGCATCGGGCTTGCCTGCGCGCTCGGACAGGGCGCGGTAGATCAGTTCCAGTCCGCGCCCGGAGGCGAGGCGCTCGGCCGAGACGTGCGACAGTTCGCGCCAGGCGAAGGACAGCACGTCCATCTCGCGCTGGTCGCAGGGCGCGAAGCTGACGTGGCCCCCTTCGCTGCCCAGCGCGATCCAGCGGTCTTCGGCGGGAATCATGCCCGACACGCCCAGGCCCGTGCCGGAACCGAGCAGGCCGATGACGCTGTCGGCGCGCGCCATGCCGCCGCCGATCTGCTGGCGCTGGTCGGGCCGCAGATAGGGCAGGGCCATGGCCAGCGCCGTGAAGTCGTTCACCACCAGCAGTGTGTCGAGGCCCAGCGCGGCGCGCATCGCTTCGATCGAGAAGAACCAGTGATGGTTCATCATGCGGATATTGTCGTCGTCGATGGGGTTGGCGATGGCGATGGCCGCATGGCGCACGCGCGCCGAACCGGCGGCACGCGCCTCGCTGCTATCCATATAGGCGGTGATGGCGTCGAGCAGCGAAGCGTAGTCGTCGCAGGGCAGCACGGCCACCGCTTCCAGGTGGCCCTGGCGCGTTTCGAGCACGAAGCGGGCATTGGTGCCGCCGATGTCGGCCAGCAAACGCGGCCCTTCACTGAAACGCTCCGCCGGATCGCTGCCTGCTACTTCCATTTTTTCATCAATTTTCATGGCGGTGCTTAGTCTCGTCTGCGTGCGCGGTCGTGGCGGCGCACTGTCGTTATGGGCAAAAACCAAGGATTTTAATTCGTATACGTGCCGCGTGCCGAAAAATGCAGGGTGGCTGCGCAAATGCCTGCATGCAGCGCCAGAAACGCTGGCGCCAGCGGAAAAACAGGGCAGTCAACTCGCACATCAGTACGCAAATAAAGTGTCGCAGAGTAGTCGTAGGATTACAACATAATATGTTGATATTTGTTCGTAGTATAGTTACTATGTCCCTGCTGGAAAGAATTCTGGCCAGTACATTCGGCCACGAATGACTAGATAAAAAATAACTACTGAGGAGACTTACCATGCTGCATCGCACCATGTTGAAGGCCGTGTTGAAAACGCTGCCAGCTGCCATCGTCTTAGCCATCGCCAGCGGTTCCGCTGTCGCCGATCCCATGTACCCAAGCGATGCCGAAGGCTTCCATGGCTACCTGCGCGCCGGCGCCGGCAGCAATACCTCGGGCGACGGCGGCTCGCAAGGCTGCTTCGGCCTGGGTGGCAATACCATGAAATACCGTCTGGGCAATGAGTGCGACGCCTACACGGAATTCGGCTACACCAAGTCCGTCGCCAAGTCCGGCGGCGTGAACTACCTGGCCACCATCTGGGTCAACGCTTACGCGCCAAACTCCGATTTCGGCGACAACAAGCTGGGCATCGTCAAGGCCTACGTCGAAGCGCAGGGACTCGATTTCCTGAACGGCGGCACGGCCTGGATCGGTAAACGCTTCTACTACCGTCCTGACATCCACATGCTGGATCTGCAATACATCAACATGAACGGCACGGGCGCCGGCCTGGACCGCATTCCTGCCGGCCCGGGTAAATTCTCGTATGCCTTCTTCAAGGACAACGACATCAAGATCGCGTTGCCGAACGGCGGCGTCAACACCAAATCTGCCGTGCGCCAGAACTTCATCTTTGGCGAGATTCCCGTCAATGAAAACGGCACCCTGGACCTGGCCGCGACCTACATCATCGGCGAAGGCAAGGATGATGTCGCCACGGGCAAGCGCAATAACGGCTGGCAGCTGTCGGCCTTCCACCGTCAAGGTAAAGTGTTCGGCGGCGGCAACACCTTTGGCGTGCAGTACGGCGTCGGTCCTGGCACCGGCAATGGCGCGCAGTTCGGCGCTTCGGGCGACACCAATTTCGGTTCGGACGTGAAACGCACGCGCATCTTCAATGATATGGCGATCCAGCCGATGGCCAATTTCGGCATGGAATTCGTCGCCCTGTGGCAAAAAGACGAGTCGAACGCCAAAGGTTCCTCGACCTGGACTTCGGTCGGCGTGCGTCCTGTGTATGCATTCACCGACAACTTCAAACTAGTGGGCGAACTGGGCACGGATCGCGTGACGCAAGCGGGTGGCCAGCCGGCCAAGCGCCTGACCAAGCTGACCATCGCGCCGACGATCTCGGCCGGCCCAGGCCTGTGGTCGCGTCCTGAACTGCGCGCTTTTGTTACCTACGGCAAATGGAACGATGCGGCCACCGCGTCGGTCAATGCGTCGAACAACGGCGGCCCGATCTACAACAACAATACCAGCGGCACGTCGTATGGTTTCCAAGTGGAAACTTGGTTCTAAGTTTGCAGGCTTTGTAAGTGCAGATCAACCTGGCGCATCCTTCGCGGATGCGTTTTTGGCGCCGTCCCGTGATATAAATACAATGTAGGCATGTCATGGATCACGGCGCCGTCTTTTCACTGAAGATGATGCCCGTTTGCAAGCGGGTCTGAGCACAAGAGCGCCGGTACAGGCGCAGATTTCACCTTTTTCGGCTCCCGTATGCCGAAGCCCCCTAAAAGCTTGATCAAAAAAGGAATGTGGAGATGAAACTGAAATTCAAGATTACCCAACTGGCCGCACTGACCACCCTGGCATTTGCCGGCAGCGCCTTTGCGACCGACGTGGAAGTGTTGCACTACTGGACCTCCGGCGGCGAAGCGAAGTCCGTGGGCCAGTTGCAGCAAATCGTGAAAGAAAGCGGCTTCGGCTGGAAAGACTTCGCCGTGGCTGGTGGCGCTGGCGAAAACGCCGCGACCGCGCTGAAAACCCGCGTCATTTCCGGCAACCCGCCAACGGCCGCCCAGATCAAGGGTCCATCGATCCAGGAGTGGGGCGCGGAAGGCGTGCTGGCCAATATCGACGATGCCGCCATTCCAGGCAAATGGGATGCCGTGCTGCCGAAAGTTGTCGCCGACATCATGAAATACAAGGGCCACTACGTTGCCGCTCCCGTCAACGTCCACCGCGTCAACTGGATGTGGGTCAATCCGGAAGTGCTGAAAAAAGCCGGCGTGGCCACCACCCCGACCACTTGGGATGCGTTCTTCGACGCGGCCGAGAAAATCAAGAAATCGGGCGGCATCGCGATCGCCCACGGCGGCCAGCCATGGCAGGACGCCACCGTGTTTGAATCGGTCGCGCTGGGCGTGGGCGGCACGGAATTCTACAAAAAGGCCATCCTCAAGCTGGACCAGAAGGAATTGACCGGCCCGACCATGCTCAAGGTGTTCGACACCCTGGGCAAGGTGAAGACCTACATCGACAAGGATGCGGCAGGCCGCGACTGGAACCTGGCGACCGCCATGGTCATCAACAACAAGGCTGGCTTCCAGTTCATGGGCGACTGGGCCAAGGGCGAATTCACGGCCGCCGGCAAGGTGCCGGGCAAGGATTACCTGTGCGTGGCAGCTCCTGGCACGGACAAGGCCTACACCTTCAACATCGATTCGTTTGCCATGTTCACGCAAAAGGATGCGAATGCGAAGAAAGGGCAGATCGCTCTGGCCAACGCCATCATGAATCCGAAGTTCCAGTCGATCTTCAACCTGAACAAGGGTTCCATCCCTGTGCGTTCCGGCGTTTCCAAGGACAAGTTTGACGCTTGCGCCCTGAAATCGATGGAAGACATGGACGCCACCAACAAGACCGGCGGCCTGGTGCCATCGTTCGCGCACGGCATGGCGCTGCCATCGGCCACGCAAGGCGCCGTGACCGACGTCATCGCCAAGTTCATGAATACCAACATGAGCTCGAAAGACGCGGTTGCTGCATTGGCCAAAGCGGCAAAGGTGAAGTAATCACGCCGGCGCCGGCACTCCCGCCGGCGCCCGCTGCATCGCATGCATCGCAGGCGCCCGCCCTGGCGTTCGTCCAGGCCGGCGCCACACGCAGTTCTCTCTACGGCTCTCCTATGTCCATACGCAAGCAATTCGACCGATGGATACCGCAGATGGTGCTGGGCCCCACGCTCATCGCCAGTCTGCTGTTCGTCTATGGTTTTATCTTTTTGACCGGTTGGCTGTCGCTGACCGAATCGCGGCTGATGCCGAACTACGAGTTCGCCGGCCTGGTGCAATACGTCGAGCTGTTCGACAATGAGCGCTGGTGGACCTCGCTCAAGAACCTCGGCATCTTCGGTGTCCTGTTCATCGGTTGCAGCATCGCCATCGGCCTGTTCCTGGCGATCCTGCTGGACCAGAAAATCCGCGCCGAAGGCGCGCTGCGCGCCATCTACCTGTATCCGATGGCGCTGTCCTTCATCGTCACCGGCACGGCCTGGAAATGGATGCTCAATCCCAGCCTGGGCCTGGAAAAGGTCATGCACGACTGGGGCTGGACCTCGTTCACCTTCGACTGGCTGGTCAATTCCGACATGGCCATCTACACGGTGGTGATCGCCGGCGTGTGGCAGTCGTCGGGCTTCGTCATGGCGCTGTTCCTGGCCGGCCTGCGCGGCATCGATGATGAAATCATCAAGGCGGCGCAAGTCGACGGCGCATCGCTGCCGACGATCTACTGGCGCATCGTGATTCCCGCCATGCGTCCCGTGTTCTTCAGCGTGCTGCTGATCCTGGCGCATATTGCCATCAAGAGCTTCGACCTGGTCATCGCACTGACGGCTGGCGGACCTGGCAACTCGTCATCCGTGCCGGCCATCTTCATGTACCAGTTTTCCTTCACCCGCGGCCAGCTGGGCCTGGGCTCGGCATCGGCAATGATGATGCTGGCCACCATCGTGGCCGTGCTCGTGCCGCTGATGTACCTGGAAACGCGCAGCGCAAAGGCGATGAGATGACACACACTCCTACACGTAACAACAAACTCACCCTGGGACGGGTGGTGCTGTACCTGCTGCTGATTCTGTTCGCGGTGTACTACATCGTGCCCCTGTACGTGACCCTGTCGACGTCGTTCAAGTCGCTCGACGAAATCCGCAGCGGCAACCTGCTGGCCTTGCCGCACGTATGGCAGTTCGATTCCTGGGCCAAGGCCTGGTCTTCGGCCTGCACGGGCGTCACCTGCGACGGCATGCAGCCGTTCTTCTGGAACTCGATCAAGATGGTGATACCCGCCGTGCTGATCTCGACCTTCCTGGGCGCCTTCAACGGCTACGTGTTCGCGCACTGGCGCTTCCGTGGTTCGGAAATGCTGTTCGCCGCCTTGCTGGTGGGCTGCTTCATTCCGTTCCAGGTGGTGATACTGCCGATGGCGCGCCTGCTGGGCGAATTCGGCCTGGCCAATACCACCACGGGTCTCGTCTTCGTCCACGTGGTGTATGGCACGGCGTTCACGACCCTGTTCTTCCGCAACTACTACATCGGCGTGCCGGAAGAACTGATCAAGGCGGCGCGCATCGATGGCGCCGGCTTCTTCCTGATCTTCCGCAAGATCGTGCTGCCGATTTCGGGTCCGATTTTCGTCGTCTGCATCATCTGGCAGTTCACGCAGATCTGGAACGACTTCCTGTTCGGCATCGTCTTCGCCAGCGGCGATTCGCAACCGATCACGGTGGGCTTGAACAATCTGGTCAACACGTCCACGGGCGTGAAGGAATACAACGTCAACATGGCGGCCGCGGTGATTGCCGCGCTGCCTACCCTGCTGGTCTATCTGGTCGCAGGCCGATATTTTGTGCGCGGTCTGACCGCAGGCGCAGTCAAAGGTTAAGGAAATAATATGTCCAGTTTATCGATACGCGGTATCCGCAAGGTGTACACGAATGGCGTCGAAGTCTTGAAAGGCATCGACATCGAGATCAAGGATGGCCAGTTCCTGATCCTCGTCGGCGGCTCCGGCTCCGGCAAATCGACCCTGCTCAACATGGTGGCCGGCCTGGAAAGCGTCACCTCGGGCGAAATCCTCATCGACGGCAAGGTCGTCAACGACCTGCCGCCGAAGGACCGCGACATCGCCATGGTGTTCCAGTCGTATGCGCTGTACCCGTCGATGACGGTGCGCGAAAACATCGCGTTTGGCCTGAACGTGAAAAAGGTGCCAAAGGCGGAGCAGGAAGAAATCGTCGCCCGCGTTGCCGAAACGCTGCAGATCACGCACTTGCTGGACCGCCGTCCGGCGCAGCTGTCGGGCGGCCAGCGCCAGCGCGTGGCCATGGGCCGCGCCATTTCGCGCAAGCCTTCGCTGTTCCTGTTCGATGAACCGCTGTCGAACCTGGACGCCAAGCTGCGCGTGGAAATGCGCGCCGAGATCAAGCTGCTGCACCAGCGCCTGAAAGCGACCATCGTCTACGTCACGCATGACCAGATCGAAGCGATGACCATGGGTGACCTGATCGCCGTCATGAAGGATGGGGTGGTGCAGCAACTGGGCACGCCGCAGGAAATCTATGACAATCCGGCGAATCTGTTCGTGGCCGGCTTCATCGGCTCGCCATCGATGAACTTCATTACCGTCAAGCCTGTCATCGAGGGTAACGAGGTGTTTGTCGCCATCGACAACGCGGGCAAGAGCATGCGCCTTGCCTTGCCTTTCGACGCCGACAAGCTGCGCGCCTACGCGGGCCGCGAGGTGGTCCTGGGCGTGCGCCCGGAGCAGATCACGGACATGAGCAGCGCGCACGGCGACGTGGGCCAGGAACTCGGTTGTCTGATCGACCTGGTCGAGCCGACCGGCCCGGATACTCTGCTGACGACGCGCCTGAACGGTGCGGCCGTCACTTGCCGCACGCACCCGCGCGAAGCCGTGCTGCCGGGGCAGACCATGCAGTTGTCGTTCAATCTGTCGAAAGCGGCCCTGTTTGATCCGGCCAATGGCGAACGCATCGCGTAAGCGGCACTTGCCATAGATAACGGCCCGCCTGTCAGCTGACAGGCGGGCCGTTGTTGTTTGCGCCGGCGATTATTGCGCCAGCGATTTCCTGTACGCGATGGCGTAGCCCAGCTTGCCTTTGTTCTGCGTCAATTGTTCCAGCGTTTTGCGCTCGACCTTGTCCAGTGCGCCCAGGTCTGCGGCGCGCTTGCCGCCGCTGACGATGTCATCGGGCCGCAGCGCCACCATGGCCTGCGCCGCTTGGAGGATGACGCCGGCATACGCGGCGCGATCAAGCAGGTCGATGCGCGCCAGGTCCAGCGCCGGTTTGCCGCGCAGCCAGCCGGCCCAGTAAAACTCGAGAAATTCCGTGGCCTGAGCAGGCGGCTTGTAGCCGATCTCGCGCGTAAAGTAGACGAGCGAGCGGTACGGGTCGTCGCCCAGCGACGCCAGGCCGATGGCGGCCGGCAGTTGCTGCGGCGTGATGGCCTGGTTGCGGCCGTTCTTCAGCCACACCTTGTTTTCTGCGCGCATGCGCGTCCAGAACGCCGCTTCGTCCAGCGCGCTGAAATTGTCGCTGACCTTGACCCACACCTTCAATTGATGATTGCGTCCGCCATCGGCCTCCCAAAAGGTGGAAAACGTGTGGTGGCCATCGGTCAGGTATACGACGCCGCGCGGGCCGATGACGACGCTCTTCATGTCGCCCGGGCGGCTGCCCACGGCCGCCTTGCAGCGGTAGCTGGCCGGTGGCGCGGCCAGGGTGGCACCTGGCACATTGGCCGTGTCGGGCAAGACGTCGCCCTGGCCATTGGCCTCGCACAGGTCGGCGATTTCTTCGGCCTGGCGATGTCGGCGATGTGTTTTTCTTCGGCTGCATAGCGTCCCAGCTTGTAGTACACCTGGTCGTAACCGATCGCGGGCTGGGTCGGATGCAGTTCATCGAGGCGCAACTGCAGGATGCGCGGATGGGCGGCGCTGCCCACGACGGTGGCCATCAATGCCTGCTGGCGCGTACCCGGCGCGGGTGTCGTGGCGACGGCGGCATCCCTGGCCCACGCCGCATGGCTGAAGGACAGGGCCAGCAGCAGGGCGCTGGCAGTGTGCGTGGTGTGCATGCGATTCTCCTGTGCGCGCCTCATGCCAGCAGCGCGCTGGGCACGCGCGGCGAAGACATCAAATCGCGGAAGGCGGCCCAGTGCTCGGCGCGCGTACCGCCCTGGCGTTCGACATAGGCTTTCGCCATGTCCTGGCCCAGGTTGTAGTTGATGACATAAGCACCCATGGCATCGTAGAACTGCAGGCGCTGCGCCGATTTCTCGGCCGGATACAGGCGCACGTTGACCAGCCATTCCAGCGCTTCTTCGCGCGTGATGCTGCCTTCGAGGTACTGGCGCGCGATGTCGTTGTCGGCGTAGCCGAGTTTGGCCAGCAGCGCATTGAGTTGTGCATAGCGGGGCGCCAGCGCCGGGTCCAGGCCGGCCAGCGGATACAGTACCTGCTGCTCGAACGCCAGCCGCTCTGCATCCGTGAAACTCAGTTCGATGCCGTAATTGGCCGTGCCTTCCGCGATCAGCGATTGCGGCGAATACAGCGGATAAATACAGTACTCCATCCAGCCCTTGCCGCGCACCAGGTCGCGTTCCAGCAGCACGTTGTAGACGTGGTGGCCCGGATACGCTTCGTGGCAACCGAGGTCGACGGCGCGATCGATGTACACGGGCAAGTCCGTATTGATCTGGATCACGCTCTGGTAGTTGCCCTTGTACCAGTTGTAGCCGCTCCAGGGTTTGTCGGTGACGAATTCCAGCACGAAGTCTTCGCCTTCGGGCAGGGCGATGTACTGCAGGGTGCGCTCGCGACCCATGCGGATGGCCGCGTCCATGACGGCGCGCAGCTTGTCGGCGGGAATGACGAGTTGCGCGCGCAAGGCGTTGACCCTGTCGCTCACCGTGCCGTCGCCTGGCAGCAAGGCGTCGATTTCCGCCACCAGTGCCTCGTAGTATGCGCGGCTGTGGTGGGGCGAGACGGCATCGTACAGGCGTGCGCTTTCCGTATCGAAATCGAGGCGTGCTCCCTGCAGCATATCGGCCTTGGCCAGTACGGCTTGCAACTGCTTGTGCAGGTTGACGGCGCGCAAGGATGCGTCATCCGCCAGCAGGGCCAGCGCCGCGTTTGCGCCATCCTTGATATCGCTCAAACCCTGTGGCTGTTTGACCGCGTCTTGCTGCCACGCGGGCGGGCCGTAATACGCATCGACATATGAGGCATCGTGCTGGCCCATGGCCAGGACCAGCTTGACGTAGCGTACGGCCACGTCGGCGAGGGAGGGGGAGTTGCTGTCGTTGTGCGTCATGGAGGCAGGGTTTTTCACGGTTGGACAGCGCTTATTGTATAGCGCAATCGGATGCGTGTGAGGCGTGTACGCGCCACATGATTTCTTTACAGTAACTGGGGAAACGCGTCTTGATATACATCACTGATCCCGGCATTCGGCACCTGCGTCACGCGGTTTAGTCGCAAGATGACGTGGTCTTCTTTTTGTATTCACGTGATTTTCTCCTTGATCTTTCTTCGTTTATGGACGAATATGATGTTTGAGATCCGGCACTACCTGACATCATCGGGCAGGGACTTGTATACGGAATGGCTGAAACGCCAACGCGACAATACGGCCAGGGTGGCCATAGCCAGGCGCGTGCTGCGTATGATTCCCGGAAATTTTGGCGATCACAAGTTTTGCCACGACGGCGTGTGGGAATTACGCATCGATGTGGGGCCCGGCTACCGCGTGTATTACGCTATTGCCGGGACGCAGCTCATTTTGTTGCTATGCGGAGGCGACAAGCGCACGCAGCCGAAAGATATCGAATACGTCTGTGCCTGCTGGCACGACTGGAAGGAGAGAGGACATGAGAGAGAACATGAGCGAGGATATCCGTAAAGCACCGAGAGACCGCTCGCATGACGAGGCAATGGCTGAGCTGTACCGCGACGATCCCGCCTTCGCCCTTGAATTGATCAACAATATCCTCGTCGATGGCGATCACGGCGAACTGCTGGCCGTGCTGCGCCAGCTGACGCGCGCCTTTGGCGGCGTGCCCGCCGTGGCGCAGGCGGCCAAGCTCAATCCTACCCAGCTGTACCGCACCTTGTCGCCCGAGGGCAATCCCTCGCTGAGCACCTTGACGGCCATCCTCGATGCCATGGGCTTGCGCCTGGCCGTGGAGCCAAAGCAACCGTTTCCTGCACCGGCTGCCTGAGTCCACTGGCGGCTTAAAACTCGACGGGCCGTGCCTCGCGCATCGCTTGCGTCATGGCCAGGCCGATGCGCGTCGCTTCCGTCGCGTCGTGCAAGGTCAGTGACAGGGTGCGCCGGCCCAGTGCCGCGTCCGTGAATTCCTGCGCCTCGATCAAAAAGGCGTCGGCGAAGCGGGCATAGAAGTCCGGCGTGCATTCATTGCGCACGCCATGCGCATCCGAAATTTCCACCCTGTTCAGACGCGGATTGCTGCCCACGGCCAGGCGGCCGCCCGTGCCGAACACTTCCGTCAGGGTTTCATGGCCATGCGCCATGGTGCGCGATGCCATGAAGCTGGCCATGCTGCCATCGGCAAACTCGACCGTGGCCAGGCCGTTGTCGACGTCGCCGAACGCCTGCAAGCCCGTGTGGATGGCGTTGGTGCCGCTCGCATACACGCGCTTGGGCACGGGATTGCCCAGCAGCCAGCGCGCCAGGTCGATGTCGTGCACGCTGCAATCGAGAAAGATGCCGCCGCTGGTGGGGGCGAAGCGCATGAAGGCGCCGCTGGGGTCGTTCTGGTCGCAGGTTTGCGAACGCACGAGATACGGCTTGCCGATCAGCCCTTGGGCGATCTTTTGCTGCGCGTCATGGTAGCTGGCGTCGAAACGCCGTACGAAGCCGATCATGATGGTCAGCTGCGGGTGGCGCGCCGCTTCCGCTTCCACCTTCAGGCAATCGGCCAGGTCCAGTGACAGCGGTTTTTCGCAAAACACATGCTTGCCTGCGCGCAGGGCGGCGATGATCTGGTCCGCATGCAGCGAGGTGGGTGTGACGAGGAAGACGGCGTCCAGGCCCGGATGGGCCAGCAGGGCGTCGTAGTCCGCATAGCCGGTGGTGATGCCGAGTGTGCTGGCGGCCCAGTCCAGTTCGGCTGGCACAGGGCTGCAGGCGGCAACGACTTCGGCATTGGGCACGCGCTGGGCCAGGTTGATGGCGTGGCGCTGGCCCAGACGGCCCAGGCCGACGATGCCGACTTTTAATGTTGGGGATGACATGCTGTCTCCAGATATTTTTATTTTTGGTTTATAAAGTGACGACGCGCTGTTCGCGCCACGACAGCGTGGCCGCCTCGGCCAGTTCCAGTGCCTTCAAGCCATCGTGGACGGTGGTGCGCAGTGGTGTGCCGTGGCTGAGGGCGTCAAAGAAATGCGCCATTTCCTGCGCGTAAGCCACACGATAACGTTCCAGGAAGAAGTCTTCCGGCTTGTCCACGCTGACGTTGACGGCACCATAGGCCGTCACTTCCGTCGGCTTGTGGTTGCCCGCTTGCAGCATGCCGGCGCTGCCCAGCACTTCGAAGCGCTGGTCGTAGCCGTAGGCGGCGCGGCGCGAGGCATTGATCTGGCACAAGCGCCCCTTGGCCGTGCGGATGGTGACGACGGCCGTATCGAGGTCGCCCGCCTCGCCGATGGCCGGATCGACCAGGCAGCTGCCCGTGGCGTGCACGCTGACGGCTTCGTCGTCGAGTATCCAGCGGAAGATGTCGAAATCGTGGATCAGCATATCCTTGAAGATGCCGCCCGAGACCTTGATGTAGCTCACGGGTGGCGGGCCCGGATCGCGGCTGGTCACAATGAGCAGCTCCGGCGTGCCGATTTCGCCCGCTTCGATGCGTGTCTTGACGGCATTGAAGGTGGGGTCGTAGCGGCGCTGGAAGCCCAGCATGCACATGACCTTGGCTTCCTTGACGGCGGCGGCGCAGGCGCGCGCCCGGTCCAGCGTCAGGTCGACGGGTTTTTCGCAAAAGATGGCCTTGCCGGCGGCGGCCGAACGCAGGATCAGGTCCGCGTGGGTGTCCGTGCTGGAAGCAATGACGACGGCCTTGATGGCCGGGTCGGCCAGCGCCGCTTCCACCGTGGCGCTGCTGCCACCATGCAAGCCGGCCAGCGCGGCGGCCGCTTCCTGGTTGACGTCGACCACGTACTTGAACTGCACGCCGGGTTGGGCAGCCAGGTTGGCCGCGTGGATTTTGCCGATGCGTCCGGCGCCAAACAATGCTACTTCAATCATCATGTTCTCCTGGGGTGTGGATTTCTTCGATGTCGAGCTCTAATTTATAGGCCAGCGCGATGAACAGCGCCTGGCACAGGCAGATGGTGCTGGTCAGCGAGCGGAAGGCGAAGGCGCTGCCCTCGGTGACGGTGAGCAGCGCGTCGGCGGCCCGCGCGAGCGGGGCCAGCTTGCTGTCGGTAATCACCAGGACCTTGGCGCCCTTGTCTTGCGCCGCCTTGATGCACTGCTGGGTTTCCTTGCCGTAAGGCGAGAAACTGATGGCGATCGCCACATCGCGTTCGCGCACGCTGCGCATCTGTTCGCGGTGCATGCCGCCCAGTCCGCTAATCAGGTGCACGCGCTTGTCCGTGTGTTCGAGCGCGTAGGCGATGTAGGAGGCGATCGGAAAGGACCGGCGCACGCCGATCACATAGATATTGTCTGCTTTTAACAGCAGGTTGACGGCCGCTTCCAGCTGCGCGTCGTCGAGTCCTGCCGCCAGGTCGTCGAGGCCGGCACGGCTGGCGCCGACGAATTCGCGCGTCAGGTCGCCTGCGCTGAGGGCGGCGTCGCGCGTGGAAATGAGCTTGCGGATGCGCTGCTGGTAATCGGGCGTGGCGCCGGCCTGGTCCGTATAAGCCTGGCGAAACACATCTTGCATTTCGGAAAAGCCCGTGTAGCCGAAGCGCTGTGCGAAACGCACGATGGCCGACGGCTGCACGTCGCAAGCGGTGGCGATGTCGCTGATGCGTTCGAGCATCAGGCTGGCCCGGTGCTTTTCAATGTATTGGGCGATGACCTTTAACTGGCGCGACAGATTGTCGTACTCGGCGGCGATATGTTGCATCAGTTGTTCGATGGGGGCGGTGGCTGCCATGTTGTTTCCTTTGGGCTGGTTCTGGCGAGAATTATAGGAGTGAATGCAGAAAATAGAAATGATTTTCTATTTAAATTTATTTTGAAAATTTTATTGCATTTGTCTTTTTTGTGGCCTAAGCTGTGCGCAGTGCATCGGGTCTTGCCGGCTTTCCGGCTCCCCGTTGACACGCTTCAAAAGCTGGCAACTATAAAAATTAATCCTTCAAGGAGACATTCATGCAAAGCAATAAGCGTAAGGGATTTCTGAAGAGCCTGGCCATGCTGGGCCTCGGCCTGGGACTGGGTCTGGGCATGAACGCCAGCCACGCTGCGGGCGAGAAATTCGTGTTGATCAGCCATGCGCCCGATTCCGATTCCTGGTGGAATACGATCAAAAATTCCGTCAAGCAAGCAGGTGAAGACTTCAATGTCAGCGTCGACTACCGCAACCCGCCGAATGGCGACCTGGCCGACATGGCGCGCCTGGTCGAGCAATCGGCAGCCCGCAACTACGATGGCGTGATCGTCAGCATCGCCGATTTCAGCGTGCTGCAAAAACCGCTGGGCCAGGTGGCGGCGAAGAAAATCCCCTTCATCACGATCAACTCGGGCACCCTGGCGCAAAGCGAACAGCTGGGCGCCGTGATGCATGTGGGCCAGCCTGAATACGAGGCAGGCAAGGGCGCGGGCGAAAAAGCCAAGGCGGCCGGCATCAAGTCCTTCGTCTGCGTCAACCATTACGCGACGAACCCGTCGTCGTTCGAGCGCTGCCGTGGTTTTGCCGATGCGATCGGCGTCGACTTCAAGGCCGCCACCCTGGATGCGGGCGAAGATCCGACCACCATCGAAAGCAAGCTGAGCGCCTTCCTGCGCAACAATCCGAAGACGCAAGCCGTGCTGGCGCTGGGACCCACCTCGGCCCACGCTTCGCTCAAGGCGCTGGAAAAAATGGGCTTGAAGGGCAAGATGTGGTTCGCCACCTTCGACCTGTCCGATGAAATCTCGAAAGCGATCAAGGATGGCAGCATCCAGTTCGCCATCGACCAGCAACCCTACCTGCAAGGCTACATCCCCGTTGCCGTGCTGGCCATCATGAAGCAGGACAAGACCACGGACCTGGCCAAGGTACGCGAAAAGCTGATCAATAACGCCAAGTTCAAGGCGCGCCTGGCCGAGTATGGCCTGGCACCATCGTATGGCCCGCGCCATATCGGTTCCGGTCCTGGGTATGTCACCAAGGACAATATCGGCAAGGTGGAGAAATACGCCGGCCAGTTCCGTTAAGCACCGGCTTTTCAATTCAATTAATACTTAGTTGTTGTCCCCGCGCGCAGGCCATGCTTGCCGGCGCGCGGGTCCTGCCGCCCTGGAATTGTTGTCGAGGCTGGCAGGTTGCTATAAAACAAGGGAGACATAGCATGAGTACCGTGAAATTAAGCGTGGAACAGGGCGGCATGGCCGCCTCGGGCACGCCGCCGCAAAAACAGGGTGCCGATGAGCGCGTGGGGCAGGTCAGTTGGCTCAAGCGGCTGTTCAGCCGTCCCGAGTTCGCCTCGATCTCGGGCGCCATCCTGGTGTTCGCCTTCTTCATCCTGACGGCCGGCGACTCTGGCATGTTCAACCTCGACGGCGTGATCAACTGGGCGCAAGTGGCCGCCTACCTGGGCATCATCGCCATCGGCGCCTGCGTATTGATGATCGCCGGTGAATTCGACCTGTCGATCGGCTCCATGATCGGCTTTTCCGGCATGATGATCGCCATCCCTTCCGTGTATTTCCACTGGCCCGTGTGGGCCGCCATCCTGTTCGCCTTTGCCGGTTCGATGGCGCTGGGCTGGCTCAACGGCTACCTGGTCATCAAGACGCGCTTGCCGTCGTTTATCGTCACCCTGGCCTTCCTGTTCATCTTGCGCGGCCTGACCCTGGCCCTGTCCATCATGTTTGCCAACCGCACCATCGTCAGCGGTATCGGCGCGCTGGCCGCCGACGACTGGCTGGCCACGACCCTGTTCCATGGCGAAGTGGGCACCTCGCTGTTCGCCTGGATGGCCAAGGCTGGCTGGATCACGGCGCTCGACAGCGGCGCGCCGCTGGTCAAGGGCATCCCCAAGGTCATCGTCTGGTGGGCCGGCCTGGCGCTGGTGTCCGGCTTCGTCCTGGCCCGTACCCGCATCGGCAACTGGATCTTCGCCGTCGGCGGCGATGCCAACGCGGCCAAGAACGTGGGCGTGCCCGTGAAAACCATCAAGGTCTCGCTGTTTGTCTTCACCGCCTTCTGCGCCTGTCTGTTTGCCACGTTGCAAGTATTTGACGTGGGTTCGGCCGCCGCCGACCGCGGCATGCAGAAGGAATTCGAAGCCATCATCGCGGCCGTCATCGGCGGCGCCTTGCTGACGGGCGGCTACGGTTCCGTCGTCGGCGCCTGCTTCGGCGCGCTGATCTTCGGCGTGGTGCAGATCGGCATTACTTATACCAATATCAATTCGGACTGGTTCCGCGTCTTCCTCGGCGTCATGCTGCTGATCGCGGTACTGTTCAACAACTTTGTCCGTGCACGTGTCACGGAAGCGAGATAAGCCATGAGCGAATACATCCTTGCGCTGGAAAATATCAGCAAACGTTTCGGCTCCGTCATCGCCCTGCAAAACGTTACCCTGCGCTTGAAACCGGGCGAAGTGCATTGCCTGCTGGGTGACAACGGCGCCGGCAAGTCGACCCTGATCAAGACCCTGGCCGGCGTGCACCGGCCTACCAGCGGGCAATATCTGGTCGACGGCCAGAGCGTCAGCTTCAATTCGCCGAAGGAAGCGCTCGACCTGGGCGTGGCCACCGTCTACCAGGACCTGGCGCTGGTGCCCTTGCTGTCCGTGGCGCGCAATTTCTTCATGGGCCGCGAGCCGATCAAAAAAATGTTCGGCGTGCTGCCCGTGATGGATATGGAGTATGCGGCCACCACGGCGCGCGACAAGCTGGCCGAAATGGGCATCATGGTGCGCGATCCGCACCAGGCCGTGGGCACCATGTCGGGCGGCGAACGCCAGTGCCTGGCGATTGCCCGCGCCATCCACTTCGGCGCGCGCGTGCTGATCCTCGACGAGCCGACGGCCGCGCTGGGCGTGAAGCAGTCGTTCAACGTCCTGAAACTGATCTACAAGGCGCGCGAGCGGGGCTTGTCCGTGATCTTTATTACCCATAATGTGCACCACGCCTACCCTGTGGGCGACTCGTTCACCCTCTTGAACCGGGGCAAGTCGCTGGGCACTTACACCAAGGAAACCGTTTCCAAGGATGAAGTACTCGACATGATGGCGGGCGGTGCGGAAATGCAAACGCTGATGGCTGAACTCGACGGTGTCACGATTTAAGGATAACCATGAATAACCCGACACAATTTGCCCACGGCCGCGCGCTCGACGTGATTTGCCTGGGCCGCCTGGCGGTGGACCTGTATGCGCAGCAAATCGGCAGCCCGCTGGAAGACGCGACGAGTTTCGCCAAGTACCTGGGCGGCTCGTCGGCGAATATCGCCTTCGGCACGGCCCGCCTGGGCTTGAAATCGGCCATGCTGTCGAAAGTGGGCGACGACCACATGGGCCGTTTCCTCACCGATACTTTGTCGAAAGAGGGCTGCGACGTCAGCCATGTGGGCATCGACCGCGACCGCCTCACCGCCCTCGTCATGCTGGGCATCAAGGATAAAAACACCTTCCCCCTGATCTTTTACCGTGAAAATTGCGCCGACATGGCCATCGACCTAGCGTCGGTGGATGCGGCCTTCATTGCCTCGAGCAAAGCGCTCCTGATCACCGGCACGCATTTTTCTACCAGTGCCATGCACGCCGTCAGCACGCAAGCATTGCAATTGGCCCGCGCCAACAACGTGCGCACCGTGCTCGACATCGATTACCGGCCCGTGCTGTGGGGCTTGTCGGGCAAGGCGGACGGTGAAACACGTTTCGTCTCGAACGACGGCGTGACCAGCCATTTGCAGGCGATCCTGCCGCAATTCGACTTGATCGTCGGCACGGAAGAGGAATTCATGATCGCCGGCGGCGGCGCGGACATCATGGCGTCCCTGCGCGCCGTGCGGGCCGCCACCCTGGCGACGCTCGTTGTCAAGCGGGGCCCGCTGGGCAGCGCCGTCATCGACAATGTGGTGCCGGCCAGTTTGGATGACGCGTATAACTACCGTGGCGTGCGCGTGGAAGTGCTCAACGTGCTGGGCGCAGGCGACGCCTTTCTGTCCGGCTTCCTGAAAGGCTGGCTGCGCGGCGAGGATTACGAAGCGTGCTGCCGCTATGCGAATGGCTGCGGCGCCCTCGTCGTATCGCGTCACGGTTGCGCGCCGGCCATGCCGTCGCCAGTCGAACTCGACTATTTCCTGGCCAATGCGGCCAAGCTGACACAGCCGGACCAGGACGCCACCTTGTCGCGCCTGCACCGCACGACGGTCGCACGCCAGCAGTGGGACGAGCTGTGCGTGTTTGCGTTCGACCACCGCACGCAATTTTTTGAGCTGGCGCAACAAACGGGCGCAGCCGAGTCGCGTATCTCGGCCTTGAAGCAATTGATGGTGCAAGCCGTGGCGCAGACGGAAACGGCCTTGCAGCTGGCCGGCAAGACGGGCGTGCTGATCGATGGGCGCTATGGCGTCGATGCGCTCAACGATGCGACGGGGCGCGGCTGGTGGATAGGCCGTCCCGTGGAATTGCCGGGCTCGAACCCGCTGCAATTCGACTGGGGCCGCTCCATCGGTTCGCATCTGCTCAGCTGGCCAAAGGAACACGTGATCAAATGCCTGGTGCAGCTGCATCCGGACGACACCGTGGAAAACCGCCTGGAACAGGAAGCCCAGATCAAGGCCCTGTACGACGCGGCGCAAGTGAGCGGTCACGAACTGCTGTTGGAGGTGATCCCGTCGGAATCCCTGCCGCACAGTGACGATACGGTCTTGCGCGCCGTCAAGCGCCTGTACAACCTGGGTATCTATCCGGAATGGTGGAAGCTGGAAAGCATGTCGGCCAAGCAGTGGCAAGCCATCGACGCCCTCGTGCACGAGCGCGATCCGTATTGCCGTGGCGTTGTCTTGCTGGGTTTGAATGCGCCGATCGAGAAACTGGCTGCCAGTTTTGAGCAGGCCAGTGCCAGCACCACGTGCCGCGGCTTCATGGTGGGCCGCACCATCTTCCAGGAACCGAGCCGCCGCTGGCTGGCTGGCGACCTGGACGATGCGGGCCTGATCGCCGCCGTGCGCGCCAACTTCGAACAACTCATCAGCTTGTGGCAACGCACGCGCAAGCACCTGGAGCGTGCCGCATGAAGACGACGATCCGGTTGACCATGGCGCAAGCCCTGGTGCGCTACCTGGCTGCCTTGCGTACGGAAGACGGTGACGGTACCTTGCTTCCCTTGTTCGGCGGCGCCTTCGCCATCTTTGGCCACGGCAACGTGGCGGGCCTGGGCGAAGCGCTGTACCAGTACCGCGACAGCTTTCCCACGTATCGTGCCCACAACGAGCAGGCGATGGCGCACTCGGCCATAGCCTATGCCAAGGCGCACATGCGCCGGCGCATGATGGCGGTGACCAGTTCCATCGGTCCCGGCGCTACCAATTTGCTGACGGCCGCCGCCCTGGCCCACGTGAACCGCCTGCCGGTATTGCTGTTGCCCGGTGACGTATTCGTCTCGCGTGCGCCGGACCCGGTGCTGCAGCAGCTGGAAGATGGTAGCGACGGCAGCGTCTCGGTCAACGATGCGTTCAAGCCACTGTCGCGTTACTTTGACCGCATCGTGTATCCGGAGCAAGTGCTGACGGCCTTGCCGCGCGCCATTGCCGCCTTGACGGACCCGGCCGCCTGCGGTCCAGTGACCTTGTCGCTGCCGCAAGACGTGCAAACGATGGCGTATGACTACCCCGAGGAGTTCTTTGCGCCGCGCATCGTGCGTTTTCGCGCCTTGCCGCCCGTCGAGCAGGAGCTGGAAGAAGCGGCAGCACTGTTGAAAAACGCCAGACAGCCGCTGATCGTTGCCGGTGGCGGCGTGCTGTACGGCAAGGCCTGCGCCGCCTTGCAGGCGTTTGCCGAGCGGCATGGCATCCCCGTGGCGGAAACCCAGGCCGGCAAGAGTGCCTTGCCGTGGGATCATCCGCTGCAGCTGGGCGCCATCGGCGTGACGGGCTCGCCTGCGGCGAATGCCCTGGCGTTTGATGCGGACATGGTGCTGGCCGTCGGCACGCGCTTGCAGGATTTCACCACGGGCTCGAACTCCCTGTTTGCGCAGGCGCAACTGGTCAGCCTGAACGTCAACAGTTTTGACGCCTTGAAACGCCGTGGCTTGGGCTTGCAGGCGGACGCGACACTCGGCTTGCAGGGCCTGTCGCGGCTGCTGGGCAGCTGGAACAGCGCGGGACAATGGATGGACCGGGCGCAGCAGGCGGGCAAGGCCTGGCGCGCGACGGTGGCATCCATTACCGGGAAAAGGGAAGTGGCCGGCTTGCCGTATGACGGCGAAGTCATCGGCGCCGTGCAGCGTTCATCCGAGGACTCCACCATCCGCGACATCGTCGTCTGCGCGGCAGGCACCTTGCCGGCCGAGCTGCACAAGCTGTGGCGAACGGAAACACCGGGCGGCTACCACATGGAATACGGCTATTCGTGCATGGGTTACGAGATTGCCGGCGGCCTCGGCGTCAAGATGGCGAAACCGGATGCCGAGGTGATCGTCATGCTGGGCGACGGCAGTTACCTGATGATGAATTCGGAAATCGCCACTTCCGTCATGCTGGACAAAAAGCTCATCATCGTCGTGCTCGACAACCGGGGCTATGGCTGCATCAACCGATTGCAGCAGGCGTGCGGCAATGCCTCGTTCAACAATATGTTGCCCGACAGCGCCCCCGTGATCGACTTTGCGCTGCATGCGCAGTCGCTGGGCGCGCTCTCCGAACACGTTGGCAATATCTCCGAACTGGAACAGGCCATGCTGCGCGCCCGGGCAGCTACCCGTACGTATCTGATCTGCATCAATACGGACGACACGCGCACGACAGAAGAGGGTGGTTGCTGGTGGGAAGTGGCCGTGCCCGAGGTCTCCACCCAGCCAGGCGTGCAAGCTGCGCGCGCCCGTTATGAACTTGACCGTCTGAAACAAAGGAATTGAGATGAACACTTGGAATGTCAAGATCGGCATCAACCCGATCTCATGGATGAACGACGATTTGCCCAGCCTGGGCGGCGAGACGCCCCTGGAGACAGCGCTGAAAGAGGGCGCCGAGATCGGCTACGTGGGTTTCGAGCTGGGTAACAAGTTTCCGAAAGATGCTCCGGCTCTGAACGCCGTGCTGGGCAAGTATGGCCTGGCGTGCGTCTCCGGCTGGTATTCTGGCCGCCTGGCGCACCGGTCGGTGGAAGAAGAGATCGCTTCTGTTGGCCCTCATTTACGGCTGCTTGCCGACAGCGGCGCGACCGTCATGGTGTACGGGGAAGTGGCCGACGCCATCCAGGGCGAAGCGCGCCCCTTGTACAAACGCCCGCGTTTCCAGACGCAGCAGCAATGGCAGGCCTATGCCGACAAATTGACGGTGTTTGCCAGGCACTTGCTCGATAACGGCGTGCGCCTGGCGTATCACCACCACATGGGCGCCTATGTGGAAACCCCGGCCGACGTGGATCAACTGATGGCCCTGACGGGGGGCGAGGTCGGTTTGCTGTTTGATACGGGTCATATCACCTTTGCCGGTGGCGATGCGCTGGCGGTGCTCAACAAGCATATCGATCGCATCTGCCACGTGCATTGCAAGGACGTGCGCCCGAACGTGGTGAAACTGGCCCGCAACGGCCACTGGAGTTTCCTGCAGGCCGTCATCAATGGCGCCTTCAGCGTGCCCGGCGACGGCAGCATCGACTTCCCGGCCATCCTGACGCGCTTGTATCTGCATGGCTATGAAGGCTGGCTGGTGGTGGAAGCGGAGCAAGACCCGGCTGTCGCGCCCAGTTACCAGTACGCGAAGATGGGCCACGATTACCTGGCCCAGCTCGTCGAGGCGATTCCCCACCTGGGCCGGGAGGCGGCATGAGCCCGCTGCTGGTCAAGGCAAAGTCCGGTTCCACCATCGTCGAGGTGACACCGGCGTCCGCCGGCTGGACGCATGTGGGCTTTGCCGCCCACCGCCTGGCTGCCGGCGAGCACATCAGCCTGGAGACGGGCCAGCGCGAACTGTGCATCGTCGTGCTGACGGGCACGGTCACCGTGCAGGCGGGCGAGCAGCGCTGGGAAGCCATCGGCAAGCGCGCCAGCGTCTTCGAGAACGTCTCGCCCTACGCCGTGTATGTGCCGCTCGATACTCAGGTCAGCATCACGGCCGTGAGCGCCGCCGAAGTGGCCCTGTGCAGCGCGCCGGCCACCACGCATCGTCCGGCGCGCCTGATCGAACCGGCCAGCATGACGCGCTCCGTGCGCGGCCAGGGTGCCAATACGCGCTATGTGTGCGACATCCTGCCGCAGACGGAGGAAGCGGACGGCTTGCTGGTGGTCGAGGTGGTCACGCCGTCCGGCCACTCGTCGAGCTATCCGCCGCATAAACACGATAGCGACAATGTGCCGCTGGAAAGTTCGCTGGAAGAAACGTATTACCACCGCCTCAATCCGGAGCAGGGCTTTGCGTACCAAAGAGTCTACACGGATGACCGTTCCATCGACGAAGCCATGGCCGTGGAAAACCACGATGTGGTGATGGTGCCCAGGGGTTACCACCCCGTCACCGTGCCGTATGGCTATGACGGCTATTACCTGAATGTGATGGCGGGGCCGAAACGCGTGTGGCACTTTAAAAACGACCCGGCCCATGAGTGGCTGATGCATACCAAATAGAGGATTCAAGATGACAACGCAACAGATCGGCCACTTTATCGGTGGCAACCCCATGGCTTCGCGCTCCGAGCGCACGAGCGATGTGTTCAATCCCGCCACAGGTGCCGTCACGGCGAAGGTGTCGCTGGCGACTGCCGCCGAGCTGAACGCGGCCGTGGCCGCCGCCCATGCGGCCTTTCCCGCCTGGTCGCAAACCTCGCCCCTGCGCCGCGCACGGGTCATGTTCAAGTTCAAGGAATTGCTGGAAGAGCATGCGGATCAATTGGCCGCCCTGATCACGGCCGAACACGGCAAGGTGTTTACCGATGCCAAAGGGGAAGTGACGCGCGGCATCGAAGTGGTGGAGTTTGCCTGCGGCATTCCGCAGATGATGAAGGGCGAGTACAGCGAGCAGGTGGCCGGCGGCATCGACGCCTGGTCGATCCGCCAGGCGCTCGGTGTCTGCGTCGGCATCACGCCGTTCAATTTCCCCGTGATGGTGCCGATGTGGATGTTCCCGATGGCGATTGCTTGCGGCAATACGTTCGTACTCAAACCGTCGGAGCGCGACCCGTCGGCCAGCCTGCTGCTGGCGCAGCTGTTGACGGATGCAGGCTTGCCCGATGGCGTCTTCAACGTGGTGCAGGGCGACAAGGAAGCCGTGGACGGCTTGCTGCACCATCCGGATGTGCGCGCCGTCAGCTTTGTCGGCTCCACGCCGATCGCCGAATACATCTACGCCACGGGCTGCGCGCAGGGCAAGCGCGTGCAAGCGCTGGGCGGGGCGAAAAATCACATGGTCGTCATGCCCGACGCCGATATTCCCCAGACGGTCGATGCCCTGATGGGCGCGGCTTTTGGCTCGGCGGGCGAGCGCTGCATGGCCATTTCTGTCGTCGTGGCGGTCGGCAATGTGGCGGACCAGCTGGTCGAAGCGCTGGTGCCGCGCATCGCAGCACTCAAGATTACGCAGGGCATGGATTTGTCGGCGGAAATGGGGCCGGTTGTCACGCAAGTGCACAAGGAGAAGATCGCCGGCTACATCGCCACCGGCGTCAAGGAAGGCGCCAAGCTGGTCAGTGATGGACGCGGTTTCGTGCTGCCCGGCCATGAAAACGGCTTTTTCCTCGGCGGCAGCCTGTTCGACCATGTCACGCCCGAGATGACCATCTATAAAGAGGAAATCTTCGGCCCTGTCCTGTGTATCGTGCGCGTGCCCGATTTTACGACGGCGCTGGACCTGGTCAACGCCCACGAATATGGCAACGGCACGGCAATTTACACGCGCGATGGCAACACGGCGCGCGAATACACGCACCGGGTGCAGGTGGGGATGGTCGGCGTCAACGTGCCGATTCCCGTGCCGATGGCCTTCCACAGCTTCGGCGGCTGGAAGCGCAGCCTGTTCGGCGACCATCACGCGCATGGCCCGGAATCCGTGCGTTTCTACACGAAACAGAAGGCGGTGACCCAGCGCTGGCCAGCCTCGACGGCTGCTGGCGCCGAATTTGCCATGCCGACCCTCAAGTAAAACGCAAAACCATCTGGTTCGCTTCTTGCTTACTGCAATGGTTAATCATTTAGCCATTGCAGATCGCTCCCATGACGTCCAGCCGTACCCAGCCTTTGCGCATCGTTGTCGTCAACACCATCGTCGAGCATGGCGTGCACGCGGACACGGCATTGGCTGCCCAAGTGCTGCGCGGCAATGCCTTGCGCATCGGCTTGCTGGAATCGGGTTTCGACATCGTCGCCTCGCTGCCAGCCGACCTCTACCTTCCCGAGCGCATCGCGCAACTGCAGCCTGACCTCATCATCATCGATGCCGAATCGGACGCGCGCGACGTGCTCGAACACATCGTCATCGCCACGCGCGACGAGCGCCGCCCCATCGTCCTGTTTACGGAAGACGGCGCCACGGCCAGCATCGACGCGGCCATGGCGGCCGGCGTATCCGCCTACATCGTCGCCGGCCTGCAGGCCGAGCGCATTCAACCCGTGCTGAACGTGGCCCTGGCGCGCTTTCGCCAGGAAGAAAAACTCCGCGCCGAATTGCTCGACACGCGGCACAAGCTGCTGGAACGCAAGGTGATCGAACGGGCCAAGGGCCTGTTGATGACGCATCAGGGCTTGACGGAAGAGCAGGCTTACCAGCGGCTGCGCAGCATGGCGATGAATAAAAAGCTGAAGCTGGCGGAAATTGCCCAGCGCATCCTCGACGTGGAGGACTTGCTGGGATGAGTCGATGTGGTGCAATGCACCACATCAGTGCGTACTTGCCTGTCAGTAGCTGGCACGCAAGATCAGCGCCGCGCTGCGTGGTTCTCCATAGAAATTGCCATTACTGGAGCGGCCCATGGTGCGGTAATAGGTTTTGTCGAAGACATTATTGATATTGACGCTGGCGCTCCAGTGGCGGTCGATTCGGTATTGCGCCATGGCATTCCAGACGGCATAGCTTGCCTGTGTATAGTTGAATGGCACGGCAGGGCCGTTGAACTTGCCTGTGGCCGCATTCCAGCTGGCAGCCGTGCCTTGCGCGTATTGCTTGCTCTGCATGGTTGCACCGGCGCCCAGTTTCCAGGCGGAAGCCTCCCCGGGCAATTGCCAGCTGCCCCACAGCTTGAGCGCATGCCTGGGCGTGATCGTGCTGAAAACGGCCTTGTCTGTTTCATTGCTGTTGTGGTTGTAGGTATAGCCGCCGGACAATTGCACGCCAGCGGCCACTTCACCGTTGACTTCCATTTCCACGCCTTGGCTGACGACCTTGCCGGAAGCCAGGTAGCAGCAATTGCTGGAAAATAGGGCGGACTGTTCTTCATAGCGGGGATCGTTGACGGCCCGGCCATCCTGCACGATGCGGTACAGGGCCAGTGCCGTATTGAGCTTGCCGCCCAACAGTTCCCCTTTCAGGCCCAGTTCGCTATTTGCACCGCGCATGGGGCGTAATCCCGTGCCCGGCGCGGGGCCAGCCTTGAAGTCTGCTTGCGGCTTGAATATTTGCGCGTGGCTTGCATAGGCCGACCACTCGTGATTGATATCGTGCATGAAGCCGATGAAAGGGGTGACCTTGGTCGGCTCCGCGTATTGCGTCAAACCTGAAGTGTCCCAGATGCCCGTGTCCGTATCGAGTTCGCGATAGTGCTGGCGGTAACGGTAGCGGTTGACCCGCGCGCCTGCGATCAGCTTACTGCCTTCGGCCACGTCCAGGCGTAAGGTGGCGTAGGCGCCATACTGGGTCTGGCCCCAGGGATCGTAGTCGCGTTCAACGGGGCCATACACAGGTTTGGGAAAAGGGGTATTTCCTGGGTGAAACAAATCTCCCGGCGTGCCGTTGCCTTCCAGCGGATAGCTGGCCACCCAGCTGCTGGTGACTTTCTGGCCATCAATGCCGGCCAGTACTTCATGCGTACGGCCGAACCAGTCGAAGGCGCCGCTGACGTTGATATCGAGCAGTTGTTGCTTGTTATGGTATTGCGTGTGGCCGCTTTGCCAGCGGCCGCCCGTCAAGGTTTGCGGATCAATGGCGCCCAGGATGAAACCATCATCCGTCGCGCCGGCCTGGCGCATCTGCGCAGCATTCGCGCGCAGGGTCCAGCGCTGTGCCAGGCGCCAGGTCAGCTTGGCAAACAGTTCTCTCGAGGTGGAATCGACGCCGGCCCAGTCGGCCATCGCGCCCGTGTTGCGGGGCAAGTGCAGCTCGGCGCCCGTACTGTAGCGGGGCAAGCCCGGCCAGGTTCCCCGGTCATGCGTGCGCTGTTCGCGAGCGCCGATGGCCAGTACGGCACCGGGTGCGATATCGGCTTCCAGTACGCCATAGATGAGCGGCTTTTCCGTCGCGCGGATGGCCGTGAAGTATTTACGGTTTTCATAGGCGACGACGACGCGTCCGCGCAACTTGCCGTCGAACGCCAGCGGGCCGGAAGCATCGAGGTCGCTGCGGTAATTGTTCCAGCTGCCGGCCGCTACGCTGGCATTGAACTGCGGCGCGGCAGTAGGCATCTTGCGCACGAGATTGACGGCGCCGCCTGGATTGCCTGTGCCGTTCAGCAAACCCGCCGCGCCGCGCAGGATTTCCACACGATCATATTCCGCCAGGTCGGCCGCGATGCTGGCGGAAAAGCCCGTATCCATGGGGGCACCGCCATCGAGCTGGTAGCTACTGATTTCAAAGCCACGCGCATACAGCTTTTGTATCAGGAAAGTATTGTCCTGTACGGTGATGCCGACGGCTTGTTCGGCTGCCTTGCTCAAGTCGCTGATATTCTGGTCGTCGAGGCGCTGGCGCGTCAGCACCGAGACTGTTTGCGGGTGTTCGCGCAAGGATTGGGCCGTTTTGCCTATGGTAATGACAGGCGTGGTATACGAAGCCGTACCTTCCGTTTCGCCGTCGCGCCTGCCCGTCACGCGGATTTCACGCATGCTGATTTCCGTTGCCTGCGGCGCAGCCGCCGCCTCGCGCAACACATAATTGCCGTCGCCAAGTTGCTCCGCTTCCCAGCCGCTCCCTTGCAGCAATTGCGCATAAGCCTGGTCGACTGTGTAGTTGCCGTGCAAGCCAGGCGAACTCAGGCCGGCCAGCTGCGTGGCATCGAAGGCGATGGCGACACCGGCCGTGCTGGCATAACGGCTGATGGTGGCGCCCAGTGGCCCGGCGGGAATGGCGACGTTGCGGGCGGTGCTGGTGGCGTCAGCAGACGCGACGGCTGGAGTGAGTAATGGCGCGGTGGCCAGCATGGCCAGCAGGACGGAGTGTACAGCGTGGGCGACGGCGGTGCGGCGCGCGATACTTGGTGCGGCGGTCATGGAATTCCTTCAGGGTTAACGCGTCTTTCAGGACGCTTGCAGGAAGGAGGTCGGATCAGCGGCAAAAAAAGTGCACGCTTTGGGAATATATTTTTCAGGCGGGCAGCACGCGTACCCAGAAACGCGTGTGCATCACGATGTGCAGCGGGAAGCCGTTGGCCAGCACTTGCAGGGCGCGGTCGCTATCTGCCAGCGGGAAGTTGCCCGATATGCGCAGGTCGGCCACGCGCGGATCGCATTGCAGTACGCCACGACGGTAGCGTCCCAGTTCAGCCAGCAAGCGAGACAGTGGCATGTTGTCAACCAATAAACTGCCGTTTTGCCACGCGCCCGCGCCGAATGCTGCCGGCATGGGGCCTTGCATGGCGCCATCGGCGCCGATGCGCAATTGCTGCTCCGCTTGCACCAGCATGGGGCGCTGCTGTCCGCTGCGCACTTCCACGGCCTTTTCCAGTACGGTGACCAGCGTGCCGGCATGATCGCTGCGCACGAGGAAGCGCGTACCGAGCGCGCGGATGCGGCCATGTGGCGTATCTACCAGGAAAGGCCGGGCGCCATAGCCGATGGCCAGGTGGGGATCGGCGACCGTGCCGATGAAAATTTCACCCCTGCGCAACAGCAGGCGGCGCTGCGCCTCGTCATAGGCCAGGTCCACGGCGCTATCCGTATTGAGCACGAGGCGCGAGCCGTCGGGCAAAATCAGGCGTCGCTGTTCGCCCGTTGCCGTGGATATGTCGGCCAGCATGGCCAGCCGCCATTCCCGCGCGGCGGGCTGGCGCCAGCCATGCCATGCGAGGCCGCCGGCACCCAGCACGGCCAGGGTGCCGCGCAGCACGCCACGGCGCGATAGCTGCGCAAGCCCGGTTTGTGCCGCAGCCTGCAAGGCTGGCGCGGCCAAGGCACCGGGCACGCTGCCCAGTTGCCGTTGCATCGCTTCGATGCGTTGCCAGGCGGCGCCGTGGGCGGGGTGTACGTCGCGCCAGCGCTGCCAGCGCAACCGGTCTTCCGGCGTGACGTGGCCCGAGCACAGGCGCGCATACCAGGCGGCCGCCGCGCGCAGTGCGCGCAACTCCATGCCGGACAGGCCGCCTGCGCTCATGCTTCGAGCGCCGCTTGCAGCAGGCATACCTGCAGCACGGCCTTCGCCATGTAGTTGTTCACGCTGCGCAGGCTGATGCTGAGCTCCTGCGCAATGCAGGCATAGCTGAGGCCCTCGAATTGCGACAGGATGAAGACTTGCTTGACTTTCGCCCCCAGGCCGTCGAGCAGCGCATCGATCTCGTGCAGTGTTTCCAGCACGATGGCGCGCGCCTCGCACGATAGTTCCTGTGCTTGCGGCCATTGCGCCAAGGTTTCCAGGTAAGCCTGTTCCAGCGCGCGGCGGCGGTAATGATCGACCACGACTCTGCCGGCGATGGTCGCCAGGTAGCTGCGCGGTTCGCGGATGGCTTGCGCATTGCGGTCGACCAGCAGGCGCACGAAAGTGTCATGCGCCAGGTCGGCGACATCGCCCATATTGCCCAGGCGTGCGCGCAGCCAGCCTTTCAGCCAGCCGAGGTGTGCGCCGTAGAGCGTGCCGACAGGGTGGGAGGAAAGGGGGAGCGGGGCGGGCATGGGGGCGTGGCGGTCGTGAATGGAGAGGTCTTGAATCTAAATGGGAATTGTTCTCATTTTAACGAGGAAGGGTGCTTTGTGCAATGAGGCCGTGGCTAGCCCATCCATTCCGGCCGGCCACGGCACGCTTTTGGTGCATATTTAACTCGCGCGTCTGGCACGGCTCTTGCTGGCTAAAGCACAGGGGCGCGGTTTGCGCAGGGAATGGTCAGCGGTATGTCGCAAAGTTAAGTAAGGACGCGGGTATGACAGAGGGAAAGGGCGCAAGCGCCCAGGTGATGCGCTCCATGCATCCGGAAATACAGACGATACGCATCGGCTACCTGCCGCTGGCCGATTGCGCCTCGCTGGTGATGGCCTCAAAGCTGGGCCTGGATGAAAAATACGGCATCAAGATCGAACTGAGCCGGGAGATGTCGTGGGCCGGCGTGCGCGACAAATTGAATAACGGCGAACTCGATGCGGCCCACGTGTTGTACGGTCTCGTGTATGGCGTGCAGATGGGCATCGGCGGGCAGCAGCGCGACATGGCCGTGCTGATGAACCTCAATCACAGCGGCCAGGCCGTCACCCTGTCGGCGGCGCTGGCGCGCGAGGGCGCCCACGATGGCCCCACCTTGGCGCGCTACATGCGCGGCGCAGCGCGGCCGTTTGCGTTTGCGCATACTTTCCCGACCGGCAACCACGCGATGCTGCTGCAATACTGGCTGGCCGCGCATGGCATCGATCCGCTGCGCGACGCGCGCGTGATGACGGTGCCGCCGTCGCAGATGGTGGCGGCCCTGCGCGCGGGCCAGATGGACGGCTTTTGCGCGGGCGAACCGTGGGGCTACAAGGCCATCGTCGATGGCGTGGGCGTGACGGCCGCCAGCAGCGGCGCCATCTGGCCCGACCATCCGGGCAAGGTGCTGGGCACCAGCGCCGCGTTTGCGCGCCAGTATCCGAACAGCTGCCGCGCCCTGATCGCCGCCGTGCTTGAGGCGGGCCGCTGGATCGACGCCAGCGACACCAACCGGCTGGCCATGGCGGCCACCCTGGCCGAGCCCGCTTATCTGAATACACCGCAGGAAATGCTGGCGCCGCGCATCCTCGGTCACTACCAGGATGGCCTGGGCAAGACCTGGGACGAGACGCACGGTTTGAAGTTCTATGCTGAGGGCGCCGTGAATTTCCCCTGCCTGTCCGACGGCATGTGGTTCATGACCCAGCACCGGCGCTGGGGCTTGCTGCGCGACGAACCCGACTACCTGGCGGTGGCAAGGCAAGTCAACCGCATCGACCTGTACCGCCAGGCGGCGGACATGACGGCTACTCCCTTGCCGGCATCCTCCATGCGCAGCTCGACCCTGTGCGACGGCGTCGTGTGGGACGGCAGCGCGCCGGAAGCGTACGCGGCATCATTTGCCATCGGCCATTTTTTCTGATTGGAGACTGCAGCATGGCGCAAATTGGAAGCGTGACCCTGGTCGGCGCCGGTCCCGGCGACCCGGACCTGTTGACATTAAAAGCGGTGAAGGCCATCGCGCGGGCCGACGTGGTGCTGATTGACGACCTCGTCAATCCAGCCATCCTCGCGCATGCGGCACAAGGCGTGCGCGTGGTCGAGGTGGGCAAGCGGGGCGGCTGCGCTTCCACGCCGCAAGCGTTCATCGAGCGCCTGATGCTGGCCGAGGCGCGTGCCGGCCAGCATGTGGTGCGCCTGAAAGGGGGCGATCCCTATCTGTTCGGGCGTGGCGGCGAAGAGCGCGCCTACCTGCGCAGTCACGGCGTGGCCGTCGAGGTAATCCCCGGTATCAGCAGCGGCCTGGCCGCGCCATCGTCCATCGGCGTGCCGCTGACGCACCGCAGCTGGAGCCAGGGCGCGATCTTCGTCACGGGCCATGGCAAGGATAGCGCTTCGGAGCCGAACTGGGCAGCATTGGCGCAAAGCGGCCTGACCCTGGTCATCTACATGGGCGTGGCGCGGGTGGCGGCCATCCAGGCGGGCTTGCTGGCCGGCGGCATGGCGCCCGGCACGCCCGTCGCCGTGGTGCAATCGGCCAGCTTGCCGGCGCAGCGCGAATTGCTGAGCACTTTGCGCGATTTGCCCGCCGACTTGCTGGCCAGCGGCCTGGGCAGCCCCAGCATCATCGTCGTGGGCGAGGTGGTGCGCTGCGCTGATGCCTGGGATGCGCATGGCGCCGGCGCCTTGCTGGCCGCCGCCGTCTGACTTTAACGGACAGGCAGGCCCACGGGCCGGATGGGCGCCGCGCCGCCGCCACGGAATTTCAACGAGGCGCAGATGAAGGCAAACTGGCAGATCCTGTCGCGCAGTGTTTTCCAGGGCAACCATAGTACGCGCTTTTTTTCGTGTCCGGATGCGTCGGGCAGGGGCTTTGATAGTATCCTCGTACTTGCTGGGCGGCGCGGCGCCGCACATTCGAGGAAACCGGAATAAGCGATCGACAATGCACACTTTGAGCAAGGGCGGGGCGGGATCAGGCATCAGAATCTGGGCAGGCGGCCTGTTGCTGGCCTTGGCGGTGGGCGGCGCCTTGTATGCGGGCGCGGTGCGCACGGTCAATGACGACGCCGAACAGCGTTTCGACAACCTCACGCACGGTGCCCAGCATAGCCTGGCCACGCGCGTCAAAAGCTATTCCGACCTGCTGCGTGGCCTCGAAGCGCTGTTTCGCACCAGCGAGCAGCTGACGCGCCGCCAGTTCCACGATTACGTGGCCGGCCTCGATATCGCGCGCCAGTTCCCCGCCATCGAATCGGTCAATTATGCGGTGGCGCTGACGCAGGCGCAGCGCGCGGCCTATGTCGCCGATGTGCGCAGTGACACCAGCATGGCGCCGCGCGGCTATCCCGCTTTCACCATCCGCCCGCCCGGCGAGCGGCCCGAATACACAGTGCTCACTTACCTGGAGCCCGATTCGCTGCTGGCCGAACGCATGGGCGTCGATATCGGCGCCAACCCGCTGGTGGCGCAAGCCCTGGCGCAGTCGCGCGACAGCGGCGAAGTCAGCGCGTCGGGGCAGGTGATCATGATCAAGGGACCGCCCGCGCATGTGGGCCTGGGCATGCGCCTGCCCGTGTACCGCAATGGCATGCCGCAAGGCAGCGTGGCCGAGCGCCGCGCCGCCTACCAGGGGTCCGTGGGCATCGGCTTTGGCGTGGCGCAGCTGGTGCACAGCGCGCTCGAACGCAGCGTCCTGGAACCGCTGCACCTGACTCTGTACAGCGCGGTCGAACCTCTGCCGGCCCAAGGCGTCCTGCGCATCGCGCCGCAGGACCGTCTGCTGTTCAACGATGACGGCGACCTGGCGGCAACGCCGCCGCAACCGGGCGGCGATGCCGCGTATTTCGACCAGGTCCTGCCCATCGCGTATCAGGGGGGCGTATGGAAAGCCCATTTTCGCATGCGCAAGGCGGAGCTGTACAGCCCCTTTGACCGCTATTTCCCGTGGCTGGCGCTGGGCGTCGGCGTGGCCGGTACCCTGCTCATTTATGGCTACATCTTTACCCTGTACCGTTCGCGCCGCAACGCGGTGGCGCAGCGCACCCTGCTCGATACGGTGCTCGACAGCGTCGATGCCTACGTCTACATGAAGGATGCCGACCTGCGCTACCGCTACGTGAATGCGCGCACGGCGAAGATGTTGGGCCGCTCGGCGGAGCAGTTGATCGGCCGCCAGGATGGCGAGTTGACGCTCGGCGATGCGGCCGCCGCCGCCCAGCTGACCGAACGCCAGGTCTTCGACAGCGGCGCCAAATTCGTCGGCGAAGAGCGCTTCGTCGATGCGCAGGGCCAGGTGCACCATCTGTGGAGCGTGAAGGTGCCGCTGGGCTTGCCCGGTCCCGTCACGGGCCTGATCGGCCTGTCCACCGATGTGACGGAACTGCACCGCCTGAAGGAGCAGGCCGACGCTGCCAGCCAGGCCAAGAGCGACTTCCTGTCGAACATGAGCCATGAAATCCGCACGCCGATGAACAGCATCATCGGCATGGCGCACCTGGCGCTGAAATCGGTGGCCGATGCGCGCCAGCGCGATTATCTGCAAAAAATCTTTCATTCGGGCCAGCATTTGCTGGGCCTGATCAACGACATCCTCGATTTTTCCAAGATCGAGGCGGGCAAGCTGGAGCTGGAAGTGCTGGACTTCCGTCTCGACACCCTG
The DNA here is from genome assembly GCF_006517255.1 of Janthinobacterium tructae. Classification (NCBI taxonomy): domain Bacteria; kingdom Pseudomonadati; phylum Pseudomonadota; class Betaproteobacteria; order Burkholderiales; family Oxalobacteraceae; genus Janthinobacterium; species Janthinobacterium tructae. The sequence continues at coordinate 336,376 of NZ_CP041185.1, forward strand.
CTGGAGAATATCGCCAGCCAGCTCGGCGATGCGGCCGCCGTCAAGGGCCTGGCGCTGCAGTTCGATATCGCGTCCGGGCTGCCGCAGCGCTGGCGCGGCGATCCGCTGCGCCTGGAGCAGGTCTTGCTGAACCTGACCAGCAACGCCATCAAGTTTTCCGACAATGGCAGCATCTACGTGCGCGTGCGCCAGTCGGAGGAACGCGGCAGCCACGCCATGCTGCGCTTCGAAGTGCAGGACCGGGGCATCGGCATGAAGCAGGAAGAAGTGGCGCAGCTGTTCCGTTCCTTCCACCAGGCCGACCCCTCGACCACGCGCAAGTATGGCGGCAGCGGCCTGGGGCTGGTGATCAGCAAGCAGCTGGTTGAACTCATGGGCGGCAAGGTGGGCGTGTACAGCCAGCCGGGCCAGGGCAGCACCTTCTGGTTCACGGCGCGCCTGGAGAAAAGCGTGCAAGCGGGCGATGAGCGCATCGCCGAAGTCGAGCCCGACGTCCTGGGTGTGATCCGTGGCGCATCCATCCTGCTGGTGGAAGATAACGTCTTCAGCCAGCAGGTGGGCTGCGAATTGCTGGAAGACGCCGGCGCCACCGTCTGCATCGCCTGCAATGGCCGCGAAGCGCTGGAATTGCTGGCCCACCAGCGCTATGACTGCGTGCTGATGGACGTGCAGATGCCGGAGATGGACGGCTTCGAAGCGACGCGCCGCATCCGCGCCGACCCCAGGCTCAGCGGTTTGCTGGTGATCGCCATGACGGCCAATGCGGGCAGCGAAGACCGCGCCCGCTGCCTGGCGGCCGGCATGGATGAATTCGTGACCAAGCCGATCGCCCCGAATCTGCTGTTTCACCTGCTGGCGAAATGGTTTCGCCTGCGTGGCGGTATTGGCGGCATCGGCGGCATCGGCAGCCTTGGTCATGCGCGCGTGGGCGACAGGCTGGCGGCGCTGCCGAAAGCGTCGCCATCGGCCGCCGCGCCGGACTTGCGCGACATGGCCGTCCTCGATCTGGCCACCCTGGCGCTCACGTTCAGCAATGACGCCGTGAAGATGCGCAAATACACCCAGCTGTTTCTCGATACGGCGCGTGACGGCATCGCTGAAATGGAGCAGGCCATGGCGCTGGAAGACCTGGGGCGCCTGGCCGACCTGGGACACCGCAGCAAATCATCGGCGCTGGCCGTGGGCGCCCATGCCTTCGCCAGCCTGTGTGTGTCGATCGAAGGCTTGCGCCTGGGCGGCGACCTGCAACAGGCGCGCGCCTTGCTGACGGCCCTGGGGCCTGCGCTGGCGCAGGTGGCCGAACAAATTTCAATGGAATTTGCCGTCAGCGACGCCCCCTGACGCAGGCAGCGGCGATAATATGCCTTTGACGTCTCCGGCCACCTTGCCAGAGACGCGGCAACCCATCGGATCAGCATGCATACTCCCGTCACGCCCGGCCTTCTCATCCTGCATGGCAACCAGCTGGAACAGCTGCGCGCCGCCGTCTTCCAGTGGCTGCGCCAGCATCCGCTGGCACCGCTGGAAACGGACATCTTTCTGGTGCAGTCGAACGGCGTGGCCGAATGGCTGAAGATCGCCCTGGCCGAGGAGATGGGGGTGTGCGCCGCCACGCGCATCGCCCTGCCGGCGCGCCTGCTGTGGGAAAGCTACCGCGGCATGCTGGGGCGCGAACGGGTGCCGCGCGTCTCGCCATTTGATAAATCGCCGCTGACCTGGCGTTTGATGCGTCTATTGCCGTCGCTGCTGGCCGACCCGGTGTTTGCGCCGCTGCGCTACTTCCTTGCCGATGGCGATAGCGAACGCCGGCTGCAACTGGCCGAGCGCCTGGCCGATTTGTTCGACCAGTACCAGGTCTACCGCGCCGACTGGCTGGCTGACTGGGCTGCCGGGCGCGACCAGTTGCGCACGGCGCGCGGCGAAGCTAACCCGTTGAAGGAAGACCAGCGCTGGCAGGCGCAGTTGTGGCGCGCCGTGGCGGCCGACGTGGAACCGTTTGAGCGCGACACGGGCCGCGCCGACATCCACGACGCTTTCCTGGCGGCGATCGCCGCCGGCGATGCGCCTGCCGGCAAGCTGCCGCGCAGGGTGGTGCTGTTTGGCGTGTCGGCCCTGCCATACCAGACCTTGCAGGCGCTGGCCGCGCTGGCGCGCCACACGCAGGTGGTGCTGGCCGTGCCCAATCCGTGCCAGTTTTACTGGGGCGACATCATCGACGGGCGCGACTTGCTGCGCGCGGAAAACAAGCGCCAGCGGCAGCGCAATGGCACCGACCTGGCGCAAATTCCGCTCGAAGCACTGCATGCGCACAGCCATCCGCTGCTGGCCAGCTGGGGCAGGCAAGGGCGCGACTTCATCCGCATGCTCGACGAGTTCGACGAACACGCGCAAGCCGAGGGGCGCGACGACAGCCTGCGCATCGACCTGTTTGGCGAGGAAACGGGCGAGACCCTGCTGCAGCAGGTGCAGGTGGCCATCCGCGAACTGCGTCCGCTGGCCGAACACGCACAAACGCCGCCCGATATCGGCGACCGCTCGATCGAATTTCACGTGGCGCACAGCGTGCAGCGCGAAGTGGAAGTGCTGCACGACCAGCTGCTGGCCATGTTCGCGCACAGCGCCGAGACGGGCTTGCGTCCGCGCGACGTGGTGGTGATGGTGCCCGACATCGACACGTTTACGGCCGCCATCCACGCCGTCTTCGGCCAGTACCGGCGCAATGACGAGCGTTTCATCCCGTTCGAGATCGGCGACGTGAAGGACCGCAGCGTCAATCCGCTGCTCGTCGCGCTCGAATGGCTGCTGCAGCTGCCGCAGCAGCGCTGCCGCCAGAGCGAAGTGCGCGACCTGCTCGACGTGCCGGCGCTGGCGGCGCGCTTCGGCCTGCAGCCGGACGACCTGCCCACCCTGGGCGCCTGGATCGAAGGGGCGGGCGTGCGCTGGGGCCTGGACCAGACGCACCGCGCCGGCCTGGGGCTGGGCGCGGCCGGGGAACAGAATGCGTGGATTTTCGGCGTGCGGCGCATGCTGCTCGGCTATGCCAGCGGCAGTGGCGCCAGCTTTGGCGGTATCGAGCCGTATGCGGAAGTGGGCGGCCTCGATGCGGCGCTGGCGGGCTCGCTGGCGCAGCTGGTCGAGGCGCTGCTGCACTGGCGCAGCGTGCTGGCCAACGCGCACACGCCAGCCGAATGGGGCGTGCAGGCGCGTGCGTTGCTGGCCGCCTTCTTTGATGCCGACGATGAAGGCGACCGTTTGACCCTGGCGCAGCTCGAAGGCGCCTTGCAGGGCTGGCTGGAAACCTGCGAACATGCGGGCTTTGTCGAGCAGGTGCCGCTGTCCGTGCTGCGCGTGGCGTGGCTGGGCGCGCTGGACGAGCCGACCCTGAACCATCAATTCGTCTCCGGCGGCGTCACCTTCTGCACCTTGATGCCGATGCGCGCCGTGCCGTTCCGCGTGGTGTGCCTGCTGGGCATGAACGATGGCGACTTCCCGCGCCGCGCGCAGAAGGCCGATTTCGACTTGCTGGCGCTGCCCGGCATGGCGCGCCCGGGCGACCGTTCGCGCCGCGACGATGACCGCTACCTGATGCTCGAAGCCTTGCTGGCCGCGCGCGACAAACTGTACGTGAGCTGGGTGGGACGCAATGTGCGCGACAATTCCGAGCAGCCGCCGTCCGTGCTGGTGTCGCAGCTGCGCGATTACCTGGCCGCCGGCTGGTCGCTGGACCGGCATCTTGTATCGCTGACCACCGAGCACGCGCTGCAGCCGTTCAGCCGCCGCTATTTCGAGGCCGATGGCTTGCTGACCTACGCGCGCGAATGGCGCGTGGCGCATGCGGATGCGGCGGCGCAGGCCGCCGTGCTGCCGCTGGGCCCCTACGAACTCGATCCCGGTACGCGCTTGAAACTGGGCGAGCTGGCCAGCTTTTTGCGCCAGCCTGTGAAGTACTTCTTCCGCCGCCGCCTGAGCGTGTATTTTTCCGATGCGGCCATGCTGGGCGAGGATGAAGAGCCGTTCGGCCTGAATGCGCTCGAACGCTATCTGCTGGAAGACACCATGCTCGACGACGGCGGCGCCGTCGAAGCGCTGGACGACGTGCGCGCCAGCCTGCAAGCGCGCGCGCAGAAGCTGGCGCGCGAAGGCGTGCTGCCCATCGGCCTGATCGGCCAGCAGGTGCAGGCGCAGCTGGTCGAGGCGCTGGTGCCCGTGCGCAGCGCGTGGCTGTCCTTACGCGCCTCGTTCCCGCTGGCGGCCGACAAGCGCGCCATCAATTTGCCCTTCGGTGAGCTGCAGATCGACGACTGGCTCGACAAATTGTGCAGCAACGGGCAGGAGACGGCCTGGCTGATGCAGATTTCCTCGAAGGTGACGGACAAGAGCGGCCTGGCGCGCGGCGACAAGCTGATGCTGATGTGGCTGCGCCAGCTGGCCGCCGCCGCCCTCGGCTTTCCCGTCACCGGCTATCTGGTGGCGCGCGACGCCATCGTCAGCATGGCGCCGCTCGATCCCGCCGTGTCGCGCGATGCGCTGGCCACCTTACTGGCACTGTGGCGCGAAGGCATGAACCATCCGCTGCCCACGGCGTGCAAGACGGGCCTGGCGCTGGTGCAGCAGGGCGACCCGCGCGCCGTCTACGATGGCGGCTTTGAACTGTCTGGCGAGCGCGATGAACTGTGCCTGGCGCGCCTGTGGCCCGAGTTTTCCGCGCTGGCTCTTGAGGAAGCATGGGAAGACTGCACGCGCGAGCTGTATGGCCCGCTGGCCGACTGGCTGCAACAACATATCACGATCGACCCGATCAGCGCGCCCGATGATGGCGCGGGAGAAGAACAATGACGAGCCATCTGCTCAACCCCCTGGCGTTCCCGCTGCACGGCTCGCGCCTGATCGAAGCCTCGGCCGGCACCGGCAAGACCTGGACCATTGCCGCGCTGTATGTGCGTCTCGTGCTGGGGCACGGCGACGACGACAGCCGCTTTACGCGTCCGCTGCTGCCGGCCGACATTTTGGTGATGACGTTTACGCGCGCCGCCACGCGCGAATTGTCGAACCGCGTGCGCGAGCGCCTGATCGAGGCGGCCGCCTATTTCCGCCACGAGTCCGGTGGCAGCGACCCGTTTCTCGACGCATTGCTGGAATCTTATCCGGACGAAAGCGAACGGCAAAAGGCCGCGCACCGGCTGATGCTGGCCGCCGAGACGATGGATGAAGCGGCGATCTTCACCATCGATGCGTGGTGCCAGCGCATGCTGCGCGAGCACGCGTTCGACAGCGGCAGCCTGTTCGACGAAGAACTGGTCAGCGACGAGCAAGCCCTGTTCGAGGATGCGGCCCACGATTACTGGCGCCAGCAAGTCTATCCCTTGCCGCCGCAGGCGCTCGACGTGCTGCTGGCCTGCTGGCCCGACGTGGGGGCGCTGAAGAAAGGCGCGCGCGAGCTGGCGCGCCGCGCGGACATCATGGGCATGGCGCACGAAGAACCGTTGTCGGCACTGATCGCGCGCGAACAGCGGGCGCTGGCCGCGCAGCTGGCCAACCTGAAGGCAGGCTGGGTCGAACGCACGGAGCAGATGGCCGCGTGGATCAACGACCATCGCGCCGCCAATCCCAAGTGTTTTAACGGCGTCAAGATGAAGCCGGACAACCTGGCGAAGTGGTTCGACGGCTTGCGCAAGTGGGCACAGGACCCGCTGTTGCTGCTGCCGGCCATCACGGCCAAGGCGTGGGAGCGCTTGACGCCGTTCGGCATCGAGGATGCGTTTGCCAAGAGTTTCACGGCCCAGGTGCCCGAGTGCTTCGAGCATACCGAGGCGCTGGGGATCGCCCTGGCGGGAATTACGCCGCTGGGGCACAAGCTGCACCTGCATGCGGCGGCGGCCATTGCGCGGCGCATGGATCAGTTAAAACGCCAGTCGCGCCAGTTCGGCTTTGCCGACATGCTGCAGCGCCTGCACGACGCGCTGGCGGGCGAAAATGGCGCAGCCCTGCGCCAGCGCATCGTCGATCAATACCCGCTGGCGATGGTCGATGAATTCCAGGATACGGCACCGGCGCAGTACCAGATCTTCAATCTGCTGTACCGCATTGCCGACAACGACCCGGCGCAAGGCCTGTTCCTGATCGGCGACCCGAAGCAGTCGATTTACGGCTTTCGCGGCGCCGACATCCAGAGTTACCTGGCGGCGCGGCGCGCCACCGCAGGCCGCCACTACCAGCTGGGCACCAACTACCGCTCGACGGCGCCGCTGGTGGCGGCTGTCAACCAGCTGTTCCTGCACGCCGAGCGCGCCGAGGTGCCGGCTGGCGCCTTCCGCTACCGTAAAGGGGACGAGAATCCGCTGCCGTTCGAGGCCGTCGATGCCAAGGGCCGGTCCGAGCACCTGGTGAACGCCGGCGGCCCGCTGCCGGCCCTGCTGGCCGCCTGCGCCAGCGATGCAGGACTGCGCGGCGACAGCTACCGCGAGTATTTCGCGCAGCATTGCGCGGAGCACATCGTCGCCATGCTGGGCGACACGCAGGCGGGCTTCGATGGCCCCGACGGTTTTACGCGCTTGCAGCCGGCCGACGTCGCCATCCTCGTGCGCGACCGCAAGGAAGCAGCAGCCATCCGCCGCGCGCTGGCGCGCCGCCGGGTCGCCAGCGTCTACCTGTCCGACAAGGATTCTGTCGTCGACAGCGAGGAAGCGCAAGATGTGCTGCGCTGGCTGGCGGCGCTGGCCAACCCCCTTGACGGGGGACTGGCGCGCGCCGCGTTTGCCACGCGCACCATCGGCCTGTCGCTGGGCGAGCTGGCACGCCTGTCGAGCGACGAACTGGAGTGGGAGCGCCGCGTCGAGCAACTGAAGACCCTGCATTTGATCTGGCAGCGCCAGGGCGTGCTGGCCATGCTGCGCCGCTTCATCCACGAATTGCAGCTGCCCGCCATGCTGCTGCAGCAGACGGGCGGCGAGCGGCGGCTGACGAATCTGCTGCACCTGGCCGAACTGCTGCAATCGGCCAGCCGCCAGCTCGATGGCGAGCAGGCGCTGATACGCTGGCTGGCCGAGCAGATCGCCGGTGAAGGCGAGGGTGGCGACGAGCGCGTGCTGCGCCTGGAAAGCGATGCGGAGCTGGTGAAGGTCATCACCGTGCATAAATCCAAGGGCCTCGAATACCCGCTCGTGTATCTGCCGTTCGCTGTCACGGCGCGCAAGGTGGATAAACGCAACCGCAGCTTCTTCGACTATGCGGGGGACAATGGCGAACGCCGCCTCGACCTGTCGCTGTCCGATGAAGCCATGGCCGCGGTCGAAGAAGCGCGCATCGAGGAAGACTTGCGCCTGCTGTACGTGGCGCTGACGCGCGCGCGCCACTTCCTGTGGCTGGGCGTGGCCGCCCAGGCGGCGCGCAAGGCGGGCGAGAATACCCTGCACGAATCGGCGCTCGGTTATCTGCTGACGGGCGGCGACAAGCTGCCGGCGGAGCAGTTGCTGCCGCGCTGGCAGCAGGTGGCGGGCGATTGCGACGCCATCTATGTGGGCTCCCTGGCGCAGCCCGATGCCTGCACGGTACTGGACCGGGTCGAGCGGCGCCCCGCCTTGCGTCCCGCGCCCGTGTTCGTGGGCGAGTTCGAACGCGACTGGTCGGTGGGCAGTTTTACCTCGCTGACGCGGCAGATCGGCGCCGTGGCGGCCGCGCACGTGCCGCAGCGGGCGCTGGAAGAAACCTTGCTGGAAGACGGCACGGCTGTGGCCGTGGTCTCGCCGATGCACGTGGGCGATGCGCCATGGCACCGCTTCCCGCGCGGTTCCGTGCCCGGCAATTTCCTGCACGAGCAGCTCGAGTGGATGGGCGGCGAAGGTTTTGATTGCGTCCACGATGCCAATTTCGACACGCGCCTGGCGGCGCGCTGCGAGCGGGCGGGCTGGGGCCACCGCCAGGAAGACGCCATCGCCTGGCTCAGGGAAATCGCCGTCACGCCGCTGCCGCTGCTCGATGCCTCGCTGTCGCAGTTCGATAGCACCCTGTCCGAGATGGAGTTCTGGTTCCCCAGCGAGCATTTGTCCACCGCAGCGCTCGATCAGCTGTGCACGCGCTTGCTGTTGGGCGGCGCGCCGCGTCCCGTGCTGCCGCGGCGCCAGCTGCACGGCATGCTCAAAGGTTTTGCCGACCTGGTCATCGAACAGGATGGCCGCTATTGGGTGCTCGACTACAAGTCGAATGCGCTCGGCGCCAACGACGCTGCCTACCACACGGCCGCGCTGGCGGCCGGCATGGCGCAGCACCGCTACGATATCCAGGGCGCCATCTACATGCTGGCCCTGCACCGGCTGCTGAAAAGCCGGCTCGGCGACGCGTATGATCCGGCCGAGCACCTGGGCGGCGCCATCTTCCTGTTCCTGCGCGGCATCGCGAATGCGGACACGCATGGCTGCTACTGGCTGGCGCCGCAGCTGGAACTGCTGGACGGCCTCGATCAACTGTTATCTGAAGAAGCGGAACATCATGCAGCATAGTGAGCAAATGAATGCCTTGTTCGGCCACATCGACGGCGTTGCCGGGGATGGCCATTTGCGCCGTCTGAGCGCCGCCTTTGCCCGCTTCATCGCCAGCCTGGACGAGCAGGCGCCGGATGCCGCCGCCGTGGCCGTGGCCTGCGTGGTGCTGTCCGAGCTGGAGGGGCGGGGGCATAGCTGTCTGATGCTGGCCGACCTTGCCAGCGAACCGTCGCAGCTGCTGGGCTGGAGCGAGGAGCTGTGGCATGCCGTGCTGGCCGTTTCCGGGCCGCTGCCCGACAGCGTCGACGGCTGGCGCGCGCTGCTGGCCGGCGCGCCGCAAGTGTGGCAGGTGGGCGCGCCCGATGTGCGCCAGCCGCTGGTGCTCGACGGCGACCGTCTGTATTTGCGCCGCTACTGGCGCGATGAGACCCTGGTGGGCGAGAAAATTGCCGTCCGCGCGCAGAGTTTGACTAATCCGCCGCTGGCACAGGTGCGGCAATGGCTCGACATCCTGTTCGACCAGCCCACGCAGGACGCTGGCCCTGACTGGCAAAAGGTGGCGTGCGCCATCGCCCTGCGCGGCAAGGTGGCCATTATCACGGGCGGTCCCGGCACGGGCAAGACGTACACGGTGGCGAGCCTGTTGACCCTGCTGTTTGCCGTCTCGCCGCAGCCGGAGCAGTTGCGCATCGCGCTGGCCGCGCCGACCGGCAAGGCGGCCGCGCGCCTGAAGCAGTCGATCGACAAGGCCTTGAGCGGCCTGGCGGAAAAGGTCGGGGAAGCCTTGCCACTGCTGGAACTGGCGCGGCGCATGGGCGCGGCGCGCACCCTGCATAGCTTGCTCGGCGCGCGGCCCGACACGCGCGCCTTTGCCCACCACGCGGGCAATCCGCTTGACGTCGACGTGCTGATCGTCGATGAAGCATCGATGGTGCACCTGGAGATGATGGCCTCGGTGCTCGACGCCTTGCCGCCGACGGCCATCTTGATCCTGCTGGGCGACAAGGATCAACTGGCGTCGGTGGAAGCGGGCGCCGTGCTGGGCGACTTGTGCCACGATGCGCAGGCGGGCGGCTACACGGAGGCCACCATCGCGTATGCGCAGGCGGCCAGCGGCGTGGCCATTCCGCCCGCCTTCGCGGGAGCGGCCGGCGCGCTGGCGCAGCAGACGGTGATGCTGCGCCACAGCCACCGCTTCAGCGGCCCGATAGGCGAGCTGGCGCTGGCCGTGAATGGCGGCAGGCCCGATCTGGCCAAGGCCTGCTTCGCCAGCGATAGCGGCGGCCAGCTGGCGTGGAGCGTGCCGGCGCAGCAGGAAGACGTGCTGCGCCTGGCCTTGTGCGGGCGCGTGGATGCGCCCGGCGGGTATCAGCCTTATCTGCAACTGGTCAATGCCGGCGAGGCGGCGTACGCGCAGCATGACGACTGGGTGCGCGCCGTGCTGCACGCATTTGAAGCGTTCCGCATCCTGTGCGCCGTGCGCGAAGGCGAGTGGGGCGTGGCGGGGCTGAACACGGCCATCGAACTGCGGCTGGAAAAGGAAGGCTTAATACGCCGCAGCGAATGGTATGTGGGCCGCCCCGTGATGGTCACGCGTAACGACTATGGCACGGGCGTGTTCAATGGCGACATCGGCCTGACCCTGCGCGACCCGGCGCGGCCCGGTTCCCTGCGCGTGTATTTTTTGGAAGGCGAGCATGTGCGCAGCGTGCTGGCCACGCGTTTGCGCCACGTGGAAACGGCGTTCGCCATGACGGTGCACAAGTCGCAGGGCTCGGAATTTCGCCACACGGTGCTGGTGCTGCCGCAGGAGGGCGGCGCCATGCTGGCGCGCGAACTGGTCTACACGGGCATCACGCGTGCGCGTGACTTCTTTACCCTGGTCTCGCCCACGCAGGCCGTGCTGTTCGACGCGATTCTGCGCCGCACGCAGCGTGCCAGCGGGCTGCGTGGCTTGATCGGCTGAGTTACTTCGCCAGCTTCGCCTTGGCCACCAGCGCCTGCACTACTTGCAGGGTGGCTTGCTCCACGCCCTGGCGCGGCAAGCCCGGATTGGCGCCGGCGACCATCGAGGGATTGGTCAGGTAGCGCCCGCCTACGATCAGGGTGGGCGTGCTGTCGACCTGGTAGGGGGCGGCCAGGCGGGGCAGATTTTTCAGCTTGGTCTGCACGCCAAACGACTGGTAGGCGCCTTCGAAGGCGGCCTTGTCCAGGCCATTTTTCAGCGCCCAGTCGAGGTTGTCCCTGTCGCTGGCCAGGCGCTTGCGTTCCATATGCCAGGTGTGCATGACTTGCGCGTGCAGCGCCTCTTCCTTCTTCAACGCTTCCAGAGTCAGGAACAGATGCGCTTCCGGATCATTATCCGGCGTGTGCGGCAAATGGATGCGGCGGAACGACACCGTGGCAGCATTTTCCTTGACCCAGCGCGCCAGGCTCGGCTCGAACGCATTGCAGGCGGGGCAGTGATACATGAAAAATTCGATCACTTCCACCTTGCCCGGCGCCGCCTGCACCGGTTGCGGCGTGGCCAGCACCAGATAGTCTGCACCCGGCACGGGCGCTTGCGGTGAGGCGAAGGCGCTGGAGGCGGCGAAACTGGCGCAAGCCAGGATGAGGTGGTGCAAGCGCATGGGAGCTCCTTTGAAAAAATTAACTATGAGGCAATCATGCTGGAGCGTCAATAGTCGATGGTGTTGCTTTGATGTAATAAACATTCATTATTCCGAATATTGAACAATAATGTTCCGATTTTTATGTAAAAATAACAGCGAGTGTGCGTGGCAAGGCCGCTGATTCACACCATAAAAATCACCACAAAGGAGTACACCATGTTTTCATCGTTGCGCACGCGTCTGGTGCTGATTTGCGTTTCCATCGTCGTGTTGTCCATGCTGGCCTTGTCGGTCGCCAATTACATCACCACGCGCAACAGCATGCTGGCCTCGGCTGACCAGCAGATGCAGCAGCTGCTGTACAGCCAGTCCGCCGTGCTGGCGCAATGGGTCGATGGCAAGAAAAAGGTCATGGCGTCGGTCGTCATGTCGGCCGAGACGCCCGATCCGCTGCGCGCTTTCCAGATCGCCGAAAAGGCCGGCGATTTTGCGGAAGTGTTCATCGGCTATGCGGACAAGCGCTCCGTATTTACCCATCCGGGGCGCCCGGCCGATTTCGACCCGACGGCGCGCGCCTGGTACACGGACACCGTCAAGGCGGGCGTGCCGATGCTGACGCCGCCGTACGTGGACGCGGCCAGTCACAAGCTGGTGGTGTCGTTTACGGCGCCCGTCGGCCCGAAACAGGCGTTGCTGGGCGTGGCGGGGGCAGACGTGCTGCTCGATACGGTGATCGCCAATGTGGTGGCGATCAAGCCCACGCCGCACAGTTTTGCCTTCCTGGTCGACCAGGAAGGCACCATTATCGCCCATGCCGACAAGGAACTGAGCCTGCAGCCACTGGCCAAAATCGATGCGGCGCTGTCGGCCGCGCAGGTCAACCGGCTGGAAAGCACGCGCACGAGCGATGCCGTGCGCCTGAACGAGCGCGACGGCAAGCTGTACGTCACGCGCGTGGCGGGCACCGATTGGCTGCTGGCCGTGGTGCTGGACCAGCAGGAAGCCATGCAAGCCTTGCAGACGATGCTGACGACGGCGACCGTCACGGCCGTGCTGCTGGCCGGCGCGGCGGCGGTGCTGCTGTCGCTGCTGGTCTTTAAAATGCTCAAGCGCCTGGAACTGGTGCGCGATGCGCTCGACGATATCGCTTCCGGCGAAGGCGACCTGACGCGCCGCCTCGACGCTTCCGGCGTGGATGAACTGGCGCAGATCGCGGACGCCTTCAACCGCTTCATCGACAAGATCGCCGCCGTGCTGGTGAAAATCCGCACGGCCAGCGAATCGGTCAAGGTGTCGTCGTCGGAAATCGCCGCCGGCAACCAGGACCTGTCGTCGCGCACGGAACAGCAAGCCAGTTCGCTGGAAGAAACGGCCGCCTCGATGGAGGAGCTGACTTCCACCGTGAAACAGAATGCCGACAATGCGCGCCAGGCCAACCAGATGGCGCAATCGGCGTCCGGCGTGGCCAGCAAGGGCGGGCAAGTGGTGGCGCAGGTGGTCGAGACCATGGCCTCGATCAATGACTCGTCGAAGAAGATCGTCGACATCATCAGCGTCATCGACGGCATCGCCTTCCAGACGAATATCCTGGCCTTGAACGCGGCCGTGGAAGCGGCGCGCGCGGGCGAGCAGGGACGCGGCTTTGCCGTGGTGGCGACGGAAGTGCGCAGCCTGGCGCAACGCTCCGCTGGCGCAGCGAAGGAAATCAAGCTGCTGATCGACGATTCGGTGGGCAAGGTCGATTCAGGCGCGCGCCTGGTCGACGAGGCCGGCGCGACGATGCAGGAAATCGTCGACAGCGTGCGCCGCGTCACCGACATCATGGGCGAGATCACGGCCGCCAGCGTCGAGCAGAGTTCCGGCATCGAGCAGGTCAACCAGGCGATTGCGCAAATGGACCAGGTGACGCAGCAGAATGCGGCCCTGGTGGAACAGGCGGCCGCCGCGGCGGAAAGCCTGCAAGACCAGGCCAGCACCCTGGCGCAGGTGGTGGGCGTGTTCAAGCTCGATGAAGGGCAAGCAGCGCAGCAGCAGAAACCGCAGCCGCAGCCAGTCCGGCCCGTGGCGCGGGCAGCCGTCGCGCCGCGCCTCGCCAGCCGTCCCGTAAAAACGTCCGTCGCCAAGCCCGAGCGCAGCGACGAGTGGGAAACGTTCTAGGCGCGCCGGGGCGCCAGGGTCGGCGCCATCTGTTTCGCCACCGCAAAAAAAGCGTTGGTGGCCGGCGTGTTCTGGCGCCGGTCGCGCACGGCCAGGCCCACCTTGCGGCTGACGGGCGGATGTAACGGCAGGGCGACCAGCTCCGGATACTGTTCGCGCAGGCGCTGCGGCAGGGCCAGTTCGGCGACGATGGACAGGCCGTCGCCGCGGCTGACCATGTCGAGGATGGTGATCACCTGGCTGATGCGGTAGGGGACATTGGGCTGCAAGCCCGCGTTGGCGAACAGCGGTTCGATCAGGCAGGCGCAGCCCGCCTCGGACATGATGAACGGCCCTTCGCACAGCTGCGCCAGGGTGATGGCCGTTTCGCTGGCCAGCGGGTGGCTGCGCGGCACCAGCGCCATCATCTGGTCTTCCACCAGCGGCGCCGTATCGAAGCGCTCGTCGGGCAGCACGACGAAGCCGACGTCGACGCGGCGTTCGCGTATCCATTGCACCACCTCGTGGTCAGCGCCTTCGTCGATGCGCAGGGTGATGCCCGGATAGCGCAGGCGGAATTGCGCCGTGATGGCCGGCAGCAGATTCAACGACGAGGTGGGGCCGAACGAGCCGATGCGCAGGCTGCCCTGGCGCTGGCCCAGCACATCGGCCGCTTCCTGGCGCATGGCTTCCGACAAGCCGAGGATTTCGCGCGCGCGCAGCAGCAGCTGGCGGCCCACGTCCGTCAGCTCGGCCGAGGCCTGGTGGCGCACGATGAGGTCCACGCCCATTTCCTTTTCCAGCGCCTTCAAGGCATGCGAGACGGCCGACTGGCTGATGCCCAGCTGCGCGGCGGCGGCGGAAAAGCCGTGCAGTTCGGCCACCAGGGTAAAGATTTCCAGTTGCGTGAAGGTCATGCTGTGGCTTTCCTGTTATATGAGTATTTACTCATTATTTCATGAGTTGATATTAGTATTAATATATATGGACACTACCCGCCGCGCAAGCGGCATCACCGGACTTTCCATGCCTACTACCGCCGCACCTCCTTCGCCGCTGCTCGCCGTGCAGTCGCCGCTCGTCTACATCAAGCTGATTTTCGTCGCCCTGTTCTGGGGCGGTACCTTTATCGCGGGACGCGTGCTGGCGCAGCAGATGCCACCGATGACGGCCGCCAGCGGGCGCTTTGGCGTGGCCGTGCTGCTGCTTGTCGTGCTGGCGTGGAAACTGGAAGGCGGCTTGCCGCGCCTGGACCGCAAGCAGCTGATGACGACGGCGGCGCTGGGCCTGACGGGCATCTTTTTATATAACCTGTGCTTCCTGGCGGCCCTGTCGCGCATGCCGGCCGGCCGCACGGCCCTGTTCGTGGCCCTGAACCCCATCGTCACGGCATTGGCCTCGGCCATGCTGTTCCGCGAACGGCTCGGTTCCTTCAAGTGGCTGGGTATCATGCTGGCGTTTTGCGGCACGGCCATCGTCATCACGCGCGGCGATCTCTCCGGCGTGCTGCACGGCACGGGCGGCGGCATCGGCATGGGCGAAGTATTCATGTTTTGCGGCATTTCCAGCTGGGCCGCCTATACCCTGATCGGCAGGGTCGCGCTGAAGGGCCTGAGCCCGATCGCCGCCACCACATATGCCGCGATGTGGGGCCTGGCCTTTTTGCTGGTGGGGGCGGTGGTGGAGTTCCCGACGGTGCCATGGCACAGCTTTGGCTGGCAAGTGTGGGCAGCCATCGGCTACCTGGGCGTGTTCGGCACGGTGATCGGCTTTGTCTGGTATTACGAGGGCGTCAAAGCGCTGGGACCGTCGCGCACGGCCGTGTTCAACAACCTCGTGCCCGTGTTCGGCATCGTGCTGGCGGCGGTGCTGCTGGGCGAGCCCGTGCTCGCCTCGATGCTGGTGGGCGGCGCGGTGACGATAGCCGGCGTCATCATGACCAACCGGCAAGCGAAATAGTTACTTGGCGCGGCGGCGCTTGCTCGGTTTCGCCGGCGCTTTTTTATGCCGGCTGACGGAGGCGCGCATCACCTTCGGCTCTTCGATGCCGTTCTCGGCCGCCAGCATGCGGCGGATGTTGACGGCGTCCATGGCGCGCACGGAGTTGGCGCGTGCGTTGAGCAGGATCATGGTGGCAAACTTGCCGGCCGACTTGATGCGCATGATCAGGCAACGCCCCGCTTCATTCGTGTAACCGGTCTTCGACAGGCCGATATCCCAGCCCTTGGCACCCACCAGGCGGTTCGTGTTGTGGTATTCCACGTCGCGGCCCTTGATCTGGATGACGTCCTTCGAATCGGTGGTGATGCGGCTGATTTCCGGGTAGCGCGAGGCGGCCACGGCCATCTTGACGAGGTCCGCTGCCGTTGACTGGTTGTTCGGCGACAAGCCTGTCGGCTCTTCGATGACGGTCTGGCGCATGCCCAGGGCCTTGATCTTGGCGTTGACGGCCACGGCGAACGCCGTCGGGCCGCCGGGGAAGGTGCGCGCCAGCGAGGCGGCGGCGCGGTTGTCGGACGACATCAGCGCCAGCTGCAGCACGTCGTGGCGGCTCAGGGTAGCGCCCACGGGCACGCGCGAGGTGCTGTGTTTCAAGGTGTCGACATCCTCGCGGTCGATGCTGATCTCTTCCTGCATATTCGCCTTGGAGTCGAGCACGACCATGGCAGTCATGAGCTTGGTCAGCGAGGCGATGGGCACCACTACGTTGGAATTTTTTTCAAGCAAGATTTTGCCTGTGCCGTCTTCGACTACCAGGATCGACTGGGAACCGAAGGGCACGGCGATGGCCGCTGTCGAAAGCGTCATCAGCACCGCGGCGAACATTTTTTTGAGCATGGGATTTGTATGTGGGAAAGCAGTTTTGGGGCGCCATCAAGGGCGCTGCGCGCAAATCCGGAACGGGGCCGCGCGGGGACGCGGCGTGTATCTCGGAGGCAATATTTGCCAAGCTTAAACAATACCATTAAAGATCAAGCGATGTCTACGGTACAAGCCCGCAACAGGCGGCGTTGCGGCCAATTTGGCAAATAAATGGGGCTATTCTTGCCGTAGTGAAAATTGTTGGGCAATTATTGATTTCGTCCTGGAAACTTCGTATTATTTCAGCAATATTGGCAGCCATGGTCCGGCAGGCGCCGCGCGCTTCGTCGTTGATGCCTGCCCCTTCGTGCTTCGTCGCCCCGCGCTATGCCCTGCAACAGGGGCGCCGTAGACTGCGTTCATGCCTGAATCACGGACCACGGAGAACGCATCGTGTTAAAAAAATATACGGACTGGTACCGCAGCATCGACGAAGAAACGCTGCGTGTGCTGAAACATCCCGAGCTGGCGGAGCAGGTCCAGGGTAGAGTGCGCCGCTACGTCGCCATGAAGCTGGTCAAGCTGACGCCGATAGAGCGTCAGCAATTGCATGATTTCCTGCTCAAGTACCGCGGCGCCGGTTTCTATATTGCCGCGTTCAAGCTGATGCTGCTGTTCAGCGCCATCGGCCTCGCCCTGCACCTGCTGCTGCCGGCCAGATTCGAATTGCTGAAGGCCCTGGCTTTCAGCAACGGCCTGGGTTTTGCGCTGGCGTGGGGTCTGGTGGGCGTCTGGTTCAATTACCGCAGTTCCGTGCGCAACAAGTTCAAGAGACTCTTGCTGATCGTTTCGACCTGCGCGGCAGGGGTAGCGGCTGGCGTGCTGCTGGCCGGTTGGAGCGATACCGGTTCCATGGGCATGGCCTTCGAGCGCTTGCTGCGCGTGGGCGGCATCGCCTTGCTGGTGGCCGGTTTGTTTTACATGGTGCCGCTGGCGATCGTGACCAGCTGGCGCAACCGCCAGTACGAAGCGCTGACGGTGCAGCTGCAGCAGGATGCCGAGCGCGACCGACTGGCGCGCGAACTGAGCGAATCTCAGCTGCGCCTGCTGCGCGCGCAGATCGAGCCACATTTCCTGTTCAATACCCTGGGCGCCGTGCAGCAGCTGGCCGAGCAGGGCGCGCCCAGGGCAGCGGCGCTGACGGCCGACCTGATCGCCTTCCTGCGCGCCAGCCTGGCGGAGATGCGCAGCGAGCAAGTGCCCTTGCAAAGCGAGTTCGACATGGTGGCCGCGTATTTGCGCGTGATGCAGGCGCGCATGGGCTCGCGCCTGCGCTATGTGCTGGACTTGCCGGCCGAGTTTGCGCACGCGACGATACCCAGCATGATCTTGCTGACCCTGGCGGAAAATGCCATCAAGCACGGTATTGAACCATCGTTGCGCGGTGGCGAGATCCGCCTCTCGGCGCTGCGGGTGGGCGGCATGCTGTGCCTGCGCGTGCAGGATACGGGCATGGGCTTGCCGGCAAGCGGTGCGGGCAGCGTACCCGGAGGCGGCCTGGGCCTGGAAAACGTGCGCAGCCGGCTGTTGCTGTCCGATCCGTCTGCCAGCCTGAGCCTGCGCGATGGCGAAGAAGGCGGCGTGATCGCTGAAATAGTGTTGTCCATTAACATTGCATCCAGCCTGAAGGAACCCGCCGCATGAACACTTCCATCCTGATCGCCGAAGACGAACCCCTGATGCGCGAGCGCCTGCAAATGCTGCTGGCGCAAGCCTGGCCCGAGGCGCAAGTCGTGCTGGTGGCGGAAAACGGCAACGACGCCTGGGACGGTTTCCTTGAGCACGAGCCGGACGTGGTCTTCCTCGACATCCGCATGCCTGGCCTGTCGGGCCTGGAAGTGGCCGAGCGCATCGGCAAGCGCGCCCACGTGGTGTTCGTCACGGCCTACGACCAGTACGCCGTCGATGCCTTCGACGCGGGCGCCGTCGATTATCTGTTGAAACCCGTGCAGGCCGAGCGGCTGCAGCGGGCGCTGGCCCGGCTGCGCGACAAGCTCGGTGCGCAGCCGGCCGACATGGCCAATTTATTGCAGTCGCTGCGCGCCGCCTTGCCGGCGCCGCCGCGCGACAAGTTGAAATGGATCAAGGCCAGCGTGGGCAAGCAGATCCGCCTGATCGACATCGACGACGTGCTGTTCTTCCAGGCCGACACCAAATACACGCGCGTGGTGCTGGCCGGCTCGGAAGCGCTGGTGCGCACGCCGCTGAAGGATTTGCTGGGCGGGCTCGATCCGGAACAGTTCTGGCAAATCCACCGCGGCACCATGGTCAACGTGAAAGCCATCGAGGCGGCCGAACGCATCGACGCCGAGCGCATGCAGGTACTGGTGCGTGGCAGCACGGAAAAGCTGCCCGTCAGCCGCACGTTTACGTATCTGTTTCGCGATTAGCCTGCAATGCAAACGCCGCGCCGCTGCCGGATGGCAAGGGGCGCGGCGTCAGTGGGTGGGCGACGCTTACTGGATCTTGGCGATCGATACTTCCGTCGATTTCACCAGGGCGATGACTTCGCTGCCCACTTTCAAGTCCAGGTCCTTGATCGAGCGCGAGGTGATCACCGAGGTGACGATGCCGTGCGGCGTTTCCACGTCCACTTCCGAGACCACGGGGCCAAAGATGATTTCCTTGATCTTGCCACGAAACTGGTTGCGTACATTCACTTCCGAGATAGCCATGATATTTCCTTTGTGCCCGTAAAACGCCGTGCGGCGCGACATGGCCAGAGTACGGCGCGCGCCCGCGTTTGACCACGAATCGATGCGCATATGGTTATGCGGAAAGCGGGCCATGCCGGCACGGCACTTGCCGTGGCGGGGCGCGGAACTTGTGGCCAGGGCCGCTGTCTTAGTGGCATGGCGTTGCTGTGTGCCCTTGCGCGTGCGCATGGATGTTATCTGCAGGACGTGTTTTTGTGATCGTACCGACGATGGAAAATGACGGCGCCGATCCAGTCATTGCCGCTTTTTACCGGGCGGCACTGGAGCCTGGGCAGTGGGATGCCGCCCTGAGCGCGTTCGCGCGGCTGGCGGGCGGTGACGTCGCCTGCTGTTTTCTGAAGGCCGAGGCGGGCCTGGCGCCGTCGCGCGCGCATATCAGTGGCCTGGACGAGCAGGCCTGGGAAGCGGGCTACCGCCGCTACTACCATGCGATCGACCCCGGCTATACGGTGCTGGTGCGTGGCGCACCCGGCCGCATGTATCTGATGCAGGACTACATCGGCGAGCGGGCCGTGGCCCGCAGCGAATACTTCCAGGACTTTTATCTGCGCGCGGGCCTGCGCTATTCCTGCAGCGGCACCCTCAGCGACGGCAGCGGCCTGACCATCCTGTCGGCGCACCGGACGGCGGGGCAAGGGCGCTACGATAAGCGCACGCGGCTGCAATTGCAGCGCGTGCTCGACCACTTGCCGAATGTGTTCCGCCTGCGCGACACGGCGCAGCAGGCCCAGGTGCACGGCGCGCTGGCCTGGGCGGCGCTCGACGAGTTGCCGCGTGCCATCTTGCTGGTTGATGCATGCCTGCAACTGGTTTTCATGAATCGCGCCGCGCAGTGCCTGCTGTGCGGCCCGCCGCTGGTGCCAGCCCTGGTGGCGGCCACGGCCACCATCGTGCTGCGTGGCGGCAGCGTGGGCTTGCGCGCCAGCCCGCTGCAGCAGCGGCTGGCCCAGCGCGTGCGCCAGGTGTGCGCGGGCCAGGCCTGCGCCAGCCCCGCGCCCCTGTACCTGGCCGATGGCGCGGGCCGGCCCGCGCTGGAAATCGGCATCCTGCCCTTGCCCATTCCGGCGGGGATGGGCGCGTGCGGCGATGCCGCGCGCCTGGCGATGCTGGTGCTGCGGCCCCTGTTCCGCACGGCGGCGCGGCCGTGGCCGCTGGCCGCGGAACGCCCGTGCGGCCTGACGGCGGCGCAATGGGCGCTGGCGCAGGCGCTGGCCGATGGCGTCGAACCGACCGACTATGCGCGGCGCCACGGCGTGCGCATCAGTACCGTACGCAGCCAGATCCAGGCCATCCTGGCCAAGACGGGCACGCGCCGCAGCAGCGAGATCGCCAGCCTGTTCAGCGCCATGGAGTGGGGCGCCGGCACGCCGCCATAAAAAAACCGGGGCAAGCCCCGGTTGTCGATGAGAATGATTACTTCTGATAAATCTTGTCGAACTCGCCACCGTCGTCAAAATGTTTCTTTTGCGCCTGTTTCCAGCCGCCAAACACATCATCGATGGTAAACAGGCTGATCGGCTTGAAGCTGGCCGCGTATTTCTTCGCCACTGCCGCCGAACGGGGGCGCAGGTAGTGCTTGGCGACCAGTTCCTGTCCCGCTTCCGAGTACAGGTATTGCAGGTAGGCCGTGGCTTCCTTGCGCACGCCGCGGCGGTCGACCACCTTGTCGACGACGGCCACCGGCGACTCGGCCAGGATGGAGATGCTTGGATACACCACTTCGAAGTTGTCGCCGAATTCGGCGCGCACCAGTTGCACTTCATTTTCGAACGTCACCAGCACGTCGCCGATTTCACGCTGGGTAAACGTGGTGGTGGCGCCGCGGCCGCCGCCGTCGAGCACGGGCACGTTCTTGAACAGCTTGGTCACCAGTTCGCGCGCCTGCGCTTCGCTGCCGCCTTTTTTCACGGCATAACCCCAGGCTGCCAGATACGTGTAGCGGCCGTTGCCCGAGGTTTTCGGGTTCGGCACGATGACCTTGATGCCGGGCTTGGCCAGGTCGTCCCAATCCTTGATGTGTTTCGGGTTGCCTTTGCGCACCAGGTACACCATGGTGGAGTAGAACGGCGCCGCATTGTTCGGGAATTTCTTGGCCCAGTCGGCCACCACCAGGCCGCGATCGACGAGGATATCGATGTCATTCGCCTGGTTCATGGTCACGACGGACGCTTCCAGGCCATCGGCGACGGAGCGCGCCTGTTTGCTCGAGCCGCCGTGCGACTGCTTGATGGTGATGGTTTCGCCCGTTTTGGCTTTCCAATCAGCAATAAACGCGGGATTCACATCCTTGAACAATTCGCGCATCACGTCGTACGAAGCGTTCAGCAAGACCACGGGTTCGGCGGCGGACACGCTCATGGGCAGGCTCATGGCGGCGGCAGAAGCGGCCAGGGCGCTGGCCAGGAACCAGCGGCGCGAGCGTCGGGTGAATGTCGCTGCGGCAGTCGATACGGCGTTGGAATGGGTCATGTTGAACTCTTGTTGTGAGAATAGACAGTCATAGTCTAAAATTCCGGCCGGAAAAGAAACGAATTTTTCGTAATATGCTTAGATTCGATTCCCGTTTGCGCTAAAAAACAGATATCGATTTCTGGAAACATTCGTGGGCAAGATGCGCATCAGCACTTAGTCTGCAGCCATTGCGTCATAGGCAAAACCATCCTGTGGCGTGGCGCGAAAAAACCCGATCGCGCCGCTTGGTGTATAGTCGAATGGCGCGATACAGGGGTAAAACCGTCTGCATCGGCAACTGGAATATTTTGTGAGCGTACATGAGTCTTGAAATTCGTATTGCAACATCGACCGACGCTTTCGAGGCGTGCAACGTATTACGACGCTCCATCGTCGAATGCTGCAGCCTCGATCATCGGGGCGATCCTGCCATCCTGGAAGCCTGGCTGGGCAATAAAACACCGCAGATGGTGGCGTGCTGGTTTGCGTCGCCTACCAATTTTTCGCTGGTCGCAGTCGAGCAGGGCGCCGTCGTCGGCGTCGGCTTGCTGACGCGTGCCGGCAAGCTGGCCCTGTGCTACCTGCTGCCCGAGGCGCAAGGCAAGGGCGGCGGCAAGGCCTTGGTGGAACAACTGGAAGCGCAGGCGCGCGAGTGGGGCATCAAGGCCCTGCAATTGCACAGCACGGCCAGCAGCCAGGCCTTTTTCGTCAGGCAGGGGTATCTTGAGGCGGGCAATGTGCGTTCGCCGTATGGCGTGGAAACGATTTTCTGCTGGAAACAGATTGACCCCGCAGGGATCGCTAGCGGCGACCCCAAGCGCAAGCGCTTTTGCAACTGCAATTCGGCCTGACGGCTATCCTGCACTTCAGCCCGCCCATCCGGCGGCGGGCCTTTCCCTCACTTTGAATATTTCCCTTCAGTAACTGATCTGGATATACACGTCTTGCGGCGCGCTATCGTTTGCTGGCAGCAAGGTGCCGCCGGCAAACAGTTTCAGTTCGCCGGGCGCGAACGCCAGCCAATCTTCGTTTTGCGTCAGCGGATGCGTGGCGATGACGGCGATGCGGTCGTCCAGGTGGTTGTGCTGGCGAAAGTCGATGCTGCGCTCGCAGTCGATCAGTTGCGCCACGGAAAACGGGTATTCGCGTATCACGTAGTGCAAATGCGTGGAACAGTGGGCAAACAGCAGGTCGCCGTCCGACAGGATGAAATTGAAGCTGCCGTGCGCGGCAAGCTCACGCGCCACCTCGCCGATGGCGGCGCGCAAGGCCGCGCGCGCCGGTTCACCTGCGGGAAACTGCGTGCGCAAGCGGGCCAGCAGGTGGCAGAAGGCCTGTTCGCTGTCCGTGTCGCCGCTGGCGCGGTAGTAGGCATTGGCGGGCGGGCGCCAGGTTTTCAAGTCGCCATTGTGGGCGAAGGACCAGGTCTTGCCCCACAGTTCGCGGGCGAACGGGTGGGTGTTTTCCGGTGCGATGCGGCCATGCGTGGCCTTGCGGATGTGCGCGACGATGTTTTTCGCCTTCACGGGATGCTGCTGCACGGTGGCGGCCAGCGGTGAATCGATGGCCGCCAGGTGGTCCGTCAGCAAGGTACAGCCGCGACTGGAATGATAGGCGATGCCCCAGCCGTCGCGGTGCTCGTCCGTGCGGCCGCCCCGTTCGGCAAAACCGGCAAAGGAAAATCCCAGCGCGGCCGGCTTGCTGCTGTTCATTGCGAGTAACTGGCACATGGCGGCCCTTCCTGATGGTCTCGGTACACGCTCACAGTAAAGGCCGGGGCAGGGTGCTGGAAGGAATGTTTCCGACTATCGTTATGCGCTGGCTGTCGCATCCCTTATGCGCTGGCTGTCGCATCCCTTATGTGCTGGCTGCATATCAAATGGCGAAACCATTCGTTCTCCTTTGCTTGGCGCCGCCTTACTCTGCACACTTTGGCGTCGTCTTCCCCATGCGGGATGCCGGCGCAGCCCGATGAAGGAGCACGTATGGCATTTCCCGTCCTGAAAAATTACCTGGCCCGTTTGTCGCATCAAACCCAGGCCGGCACCAGCGTCTGGCTCGACGGGGAGGGCAGGGCGCTGGGGCGCTTTTTCAATTGCACCATGACCAGCGCCTTCCAGCCGCTGCGCGAACTGGACAGCGGCAAGCTGGTGGCGTTCGAGGGCCTGGCGCGCAGCGTGTCGAAGGCGGACGAGGGCTTGTCGCTGTGGCGTTTGCTCGATCACGCGGCCAGCGACGACGAATCCGTCGAGCTGGACCGGCTGTGCCGCATGCTGCACGCCATCAATTTCTTTCGCCAGGGCGAAGCGGAGCAGTCCGACCTGTACCTGAACGTGCATGACCGCCTGCTGAGCGCCGTCAGCAGCAATCACGGCCACGCCTTCCAGCGCATCCTCGACGCGCTGGGCTTGCCCATCGAGCGCATCGTGCTGCAATTGCCGACGGTGACGCCGAACCAGGGTTGGCTGCTCAACTACGTGGCCGACAATTACCGACGCAACGGTTTCCGCCTGGCCATCAACGTGGCCAGCGTGCAGGAGGCCACAGGCATGCTGGAGCGTCTGCACCCGCATGCGTTCAAGCTTGACGCGGGCAACCTCAGCGACGAGCAAGCCGTTGCCAGCTTCGTCACCGTGTGCCATGCGGCGAAAATCCGCGTTATTTTTAAACGCCTCGACACGCCGGCGGCGCTGGCCGCGCTGCAGCGCGTCGCTACCATCACGGGCTTGCCCATCGTGGCCCAGGGCTATTTATTGGATAAGCCGTTGACGGCGCTGGCGCAGGCAAACCGCGACGTGGCGGCCAGCGCGGCGGCCGCCCAGGGCGCCTGATGCTGAAATGAGGGCGACACGATAGGCATTGAGGGTTTTTCTTCGCAGCACAATACGCTATAGTATTCCCATCGTTAAATTGGACTGACTATGGCATCGCGCAGAAATTTTCTACATCACGGTATGGGCCTGGCCGCGCTGGGCCTGGTAGCTACTCCTCTCATCGGCTGCGCTTCGCGCACGGCCGCTCCCGCCTCGGCTTCGGCCAGCGCCAAGCCACGCGCACCGCGCACGGGCGTGCCGCCCCAGCCGACGCAACTGGCCAGCGTCGACCGTTCGATCACTTCGCAGTCGGGCCAGGCCATCACGGAAATGGAACCGCCTCCGGACATCTTCGATGCGCAGGCGCTGGACCTGGAATTCTGGCTCAAGCCGCGCACCCTGGAAGTGGTGCGCCCGGCCAGCAATGAAAAGGCGAAATTGCTGTACTGGAAAGATGGCGAAGTCATCGATTCGGCCTACCAGGAGCTGTGCCACTTGCTGCGCGACGTGAACGGCAAGAAGACGGCGCCCATCGACCCGAAACTGCTGGAAACCCTGTGGGGTACGCAAGCGTTCGTGGCCCGCTACGGCATCGAGCAGCCGCTGGAGATCCTGTCGGGCTACCGCACGGCCGAGTCGAACAGCCGCCTGCGCGAAGCGGGCGTGCCGGCCGCGCGCCAGTCGCTGCACATCTCGGGCCGCGCCGCCGACATCCGCGTGGCGAATCTGAACGCGGAAGTGCTCGGTTCGCTGGTGCGCAGCTTCAAGCAGGGCGGCGTGGGCTTCTATTACCGCTCCGGTCCGCGTGGCGGCTGGATTCATGCGGATACGGGATTGCAGCGCGTCTGGAAGGGCTAAATGCCCACGCCGGGCCGGCGCCATATCAACGCCGCGGTAGGGTAGTGGATGAGGCACGTTGACTTCGGTCTTTGCCGATTTGAGCGCCGGCGCGTCAAAAAGTGCCATCCTTTTCCAGACCATGAAACTCTCCAGCCATAACATCGAACTGTTCCTGGCCGTCGTCGACGGCGGTTCGTTTTCGTCAGCCGCGCGTGCCTTGCGGCGGGCGCCGTCCGCCGTCAGCATGGCGATGGCCAACATCGAGGCGGAACTGGGCATCGCCCTGTTTGACCGGGGTGCGCGCGAAGCCGTGCCCACGCCGGCCGCGCTGGCGCTGCTGCCGCATGCGCGCCTGATCGCTGAACAGCTGAAACAGTTGCACTTGCACGTGCAGGAATTGTCGCAGGGTCTGGAAAGCCGCATTTCGCTGGGCATCGCGGCCGAGCTCGACCATACGCCTTTTCTGGCCGCCGTGCGCGCGCTGTCGCAGCGCCATCCGCTGCTCGACATCGAGGTGCTGACAGCGCCGCAGGACGATGTGCTCGACATGCTGCACCGGGGCCGCATCAGTGCCTGCATGGCCTTCGCTGGCGGGCGCATCAATCACGAGGAACAGTTCCAGCTGGTGGGCAGTGACGCCTTGCTGGCGATTATCTCCACCCAGCATCCGCCCGACGTGGCGGGCCGGCCCCTGTATATCGAGGAATTGGTGAATTTGCGCCAGATCATCGTGGCCAGCCGCGAACTCGACCTGGCCGATGCGCGCCCCGTGGTGGGCTTGTCTTACTGGCGCACGGACAGCTTGCCGATGGCGCTGGCGATGGTGGAGGCGGGACTGGGGTGGGGCAATTTTGCCGCCTCGGCCATCGCCCATTCCCTGGCGGCGGGGCGGGTGCGCCGCGTGGCGTTCAAGAATACGGGCAATGGCCTGGTCGTGCCCATCCACCTGGTGTGGATGAGGGACCGGCCGCTGGGCATGGCGGCGCGGTCCTTTCTTCAGTTGCTCAACGACGCAGCCTGAACGTTGCCGGGCTCTTCCTTGGGCTGCTGCGCCGACAGCGGCACGCCGAACAGGCCGTCGAAGAAGTAGTTGAAGATGAAGCTGTAGCACGGGATGATCAGCATCAGCGCGAAGTCCAGCACGAAGGCTTGCCACAGGCTGATGTTGAGCCACCAGGCGATCAGCGGGATCAGGTAAATCACCAGCGTGATCTGGAAGCCGATCGCGTGCAGGATGCGGCGCCAGACGGTGCGCGTGCGCGACACCTGGCGGATTTCCCAGTATTCGAAGGCCGTGTTGTAGAGCAGGTTCCAGATCACGGCGATGGTCGTGATCATGATCGCCAGCGGGCCCGTGCTGGTGGGCGACTCGCCCGAAAGCAGGGTCAGCCAGGCCGTGGAAATGGCCATGCCGATGATTTCAAAGGCGGTGATGTAGACGATTTTGCGTTTGATGCCTTGCATGTAAAGCCTGTAAAGAAGAGATGGCGCGTATTTTAAGTCAGGTATGCTGATGTTAAAAGTTGATAGCTGTCAGTTTTTCTGATGAATGCGCGCCAGCAATACCATGCTGGCCATGAACGGTGGATAATGGCGGCTGGTGGGCAACCGCTCCCGCGCATCACCGCAGAACATCACCGCAGAAAAGGTCAACGAGCATGCAAGGCGCAGCAGACAGCAACATCCCCGACATTCCCGACACGGCGGCCAGCCCGGACGAGCGTCCCCGTTTTCGCCCCGTTCCGTGGCAGCACCTGGAAACGCCGTATGATGTGGAAGTATGGATCGAGGAGCATAACCGCAGCATGCAGGACAATATCCGCGCCACGGAAACGGGCGTGGGCATCTGCTTTACCCTCGCCGAAGGGGGCGATATCTATATGCAGACCAGCGCCGACGGCGCCGTCATACTCGACGTGACGCCGGACGCGGCCTGGGTCGCGCCCCTCATCAGTGCTGCGACGGGCTGCGAGGCGCCGGATTCGTCACTGTGGATCTTGCCTGACGACAAGCTGATCCAGCTGATCGTGGGGCTATCGAGCCTGGTGGCCAGCACCTTGCTGGTGGTGGGCCATGATTTCGGCTTGCGCCGGCGCAGTATGGGCCGCTGAGGGGGCTTGTGGCAGAAACGCTATCTGCGGCAGGCAGCGCTCGACACTGCGCGTGGTGCATGCTAGTCTCGCTACTGCACCTGCCTGTTTGCTTGGGCGGCGGTGCAAAGGACAGCCATGGACACACCACCGCAAGCGGTACCTGCTCCGGATTCCTCCCCGCGCTGCCACGACGGCGTGCCGCAGCATGCCGCGCCCCTGCTCGACGATGGCGTTTTCAGCCCGGAACGGGTGAAGGCTGAGCGCGAACAAGCGTATTTCAACGATTTATACCTGCTGGCGCCCGTCGCTTATTTCGTGCTGGGTCTCGATGGCGTCATCGTGCAGATGAACCTGGTGGCGGCCGAATTGCTCGGCCTGCCGCGGGAACGGCCCGGCCACGTGCTGTTCCGTTCCTATATCCACGAGGCGTTCCGTCACGATTACGAGCAGTTCGTGCAGCGCGTGCTCAATAGCAGCGAGCCCGAGCGCATCCAGCTGCCGTTGCGGTCCCGTCCCGGCGCGCGCGCGGCCGGCTTGCCCGTCAGCCTGCTGGGCAGCGCCGATCCGAACGGCCAGGCGCTGCGCCTGGTGCTGGAGCAGGCCGAGGGCAAGCTGGCGGCGCTTGAGCGCAGCGAAGAGCGCTTCCGGCGCATCGTGCACAGTGCCGAGGAGGGCATCTGGGAAATCGATGCGCAGGCGCTGACCAGCTTTGTCAATCCGAAGATGGCGCACATGCTGAGCTGCCAGATCGAGGAGATGCTGGGCCAGCCGCTGGCGGCCTTCATGGATGACGAGGGACGCGCCATCCTGGAGCGCAACATTGCGCGGCGCCAGGATGGCATTGCTGAACGCCATGAGTTCAAGTTCCTGCGGCGTGACGGCAGCACCTTGTGGGCAACCCTGGCCACTAACCCTATCTTCGACTCCGGCGGCACCTACTTGGGTGCGCTGGCGCTGGTCAGCGACATCACGGCGCAGCGCGCGGCGTCCGAGCGCATCTGGCGGCAAGCCAATTTCGATCAGTTGACGGGCTTGCCGAACCGCCACATGTTTCTCGACCGGCTGCAGCACGAGGCGTGCCATGCCGGGCGCGAAGGCGCTTGCCTGGCCCTGCTGTTCATTGACCTCGACCACTTCAAGCAGGTGAATGACCGCCTGGGCCACGAGAAGGGCGACATGCTGCTGCGCCAGGCGGCACGGCGCATCAGCGAACGCGTGCGCGCCACCGATACGGTAGCGCGCCTGGGCGGCGATGAATTCACCGTCATCCTGGCCGGCGTGAGGCAGCTGGGCGGCATCGAGCGCGTGCTGCAGGAGTTGACGGGCGCGCTGGCTCTGCCTTTCTTGCTCGACGGCGATACGGCGCACGTGTCGGCCAGCGTGGGCGTGGCGCTGTATCCGGCTGACGGCGAGGCGCCGGACAGCTTGCTGCGGCATGCCGACCAGGCGATGTATGCGGCCAAGAGCGCGGGGCGCAACGGCTACAGCTATTTCACGCCGGCCGTGCAGCAGGCCGCCGAAGTGCGCCGCAACACGGTGCGCGAGATGCGCCTGGCGCTGGCGCAGGACCAGTTCGAAGTGCATTACCAGCCCATCATCCGCCTGTGCGATGGCGTCGTCGAGCGGGCCGAGGCGCTGCTGCGCTGGCGCCATCCGCTGCGCGGCCTGCTGCTGCCCGCCGATTTCATCGCCTTTGCCGAGGCGAACGGTCTGATCATCGATATCGGCGAGTGGGTGTTTCGCCAGGTGGTGCGCCAGGCACGGCAGTGGCAAGACGAGCATGGCGCCGCGTTCCAGATCAGCATCAACAAGTCGGCCGTGGAATTTCGTTGCGACGCCGCGCTGTACCAGGACTGGGGCGGGCACCTGGCGCGCCAGGGCCTGGCGCCGGGCGCCATCGTCATCGAAACAAGGGAAGCGGTGCTGCTCGACGAGGCGTGCCAGGTGGTCGACCGGCTGCGCCAGTTCCGTGCCATGGGCCTGGCGCTGGCGCTCGACGATTTCGGCAGCGGCCAGGTATCGCTCGCGTGCCTGAAAACGGCCGATATCGACATGCTCAAGATCGGCCGTTCCCTGGTCGCCGAGTTGGGGCGTGACGATGCCGGATTGGGCCTGTGCGAGGCGCTCATTGCGCTGGCGCAGCGGCTGGGGCTGAAAGTCGTGGCCGAAGGCGTGGAAACGGCGTCGCAGCGCGATTTGCTGCGCGCCGCCGGCTGCGATTATGCGCAGGGATATTTCTTTTCCCGCGCGTTACCGGCGGGACAGTTCGCGGCCCTCTTGACCGCTCAGCCCGCTGCTTGAGCGGTGGCTTGCAGCGGCGTATCGCCGGCCATCAGCTCGTCGACGGCACCCAGGGTAGCGTCCGTGCTGACCGCTTCCAGGGTCAGGCCGGGCGCCACGATGACGCGGTAGTGGCGGCTGGCGGGATAAAACCAGCGGTAGTTGTCGGTGCGGATATAGTAGCCGACGATTTTCTTGTCGTACACGGACGCCAGGTGGATCACCGAGGTGTCGGGCGAGAGCACCAGTTCGCAGCGCCGTATCAGGGCCGCCAGCTCCAGGATGTGGCCGGTGGGCGGCGCGGCCATCACGTTGGCATGGCCGGCGCCGTGCACGATTTCGGCCGCGCGCGCCTCCGTGCCCGGTGCGGCGATCACCAGCAGCGCATGGCGCGGGTAGCGCGCCGCCAGAGCCGCGCAGCAGTGCTGGGCATCGGCCACGCTGACCGTGCGTTGCGCATTGCTGCCCTGGAAATTGAGGCAAAACAAGCCTTCATGGGTCTGCAGCAGGGTGTCGCAGGCGGTGTCGACCTGTGCCGCGTGCGCGTCCACGCCGAACAGTTCGTAGCACATGTCGATATCGCGCAAGCCAAATTGCCCGAACGCGGCGAAGAAACTATGCAGGATGTGGCGGCTGCGGTCGCACGGCACCGTGTAGTCGAACATGCCCAGTTTGGCCGTCGAGCTGCCGTACTTGGGAATGGCGAAGCCCGTCAGATAGCGCGCGCCCAGCCATTTGATGCGTAACAGCAAGGGAATCGAGAAACGGTTGTACGGATTGAAGATGACGTCATAGCGGCGCCGGCGCAGGTCGGCGATGGTGGTGCGCAAGTCGCGCAGCAGCGGCTGCTTGTCCCAGATGATGATTTCGTTGACATGCGGATTGTCGGCGAGCACGGCGCGGTTGGCGCTGCTGGCGGCCACGTCGATTTGCCAGTGCGGGTAGTTTTTCTTCAGTTCGCGCAGCAATGGCGTGGTGACGATCATGTCGCCGATCTTGTCGTTGCGCAAGATTAATACCTTGCGCACCTTGGCGATATCGAGGGGCTGCTTGTCGGATTTGCCCAGCAGGGCGTAACTGATCAGCCGGGCGGCGGTTTTTATCAAGGGGACTCCGGATGTGGATGACAGGTGCTGGCGCTCCAAACAACATGCCGGCACGCAAGCAGCATCTTACGGATTTCCACCGCCCGAAGCTAGGGGAGATGATGAATTGGCCAGGCCCTGCGCCAGCGCAGGGCGTCCGCGATCAGCGCAAACCCAGCAGGGCGACCACTCGTTCGCGGCTGATGCCGACCAATGCCGAGCTGATCGCCAGCAGCGATTCATAGCCGGGCTGGCTGGCCTTTTGCGTGAAATTTTCCGCCAGGGTATCCATGCTGACGCTGGCCTGCACCGGCTGCGCCTTGGCCACGCGTCCCGTCGCTTGCGCCAGCGCCAGGCTGACGGAGCTGCGCGCCGCCTGCAACTGTGCCAGCGCCTGCACCACTTTCTGCAAGGTGGCGCGCAAGGCTTCCACGTCGTCGGTATGCCATTCTTCCGGGGCGATAGCGGCCGGTTCCGCATCCGTGCGCACGCGGCTCATCTGGCCGGTCGGGTAGCGGATGCCGCTGCCGCGCACGGACAGGCTGTCGCGCACGTTGGCCCAGGCCGCTTCCGACGTGCTGAATACCAGCTCGCCATTCTCGCCCAGCTTGACGCCGATGCCTGACGGCATGAGTGCGCGGTCGAAGCGGGACACGATTTCGCTCTCGCTCAGGCCCGGTTCGATATTCACCGAGCGCAAGGCCTGGTTCGCGCCGCCGACGGAAAACGCCAGCACTTCCTGCGGACCTTCCTTCAGGCTGGCCATGGTCAGGCCGCGGATACTGAACTGCTGCTGTGCCGACTGCGGGCTGGTATAGCCGAGCTGCGCGTCGAGCGAGCCGGCCGAGGCGCTGGCGCGCTGGCGCCAGGTATTGCCGAACTGGCGCACGCGCGCTTCCACTTGCCCCTCACGGCCCTGGCGCGCGGCCAGTTTGGCCGCCAGCTCGCTTTTCAGCGCCTGCAGCTGGCTGCTGCTGCGTTCCAGGTAATCGAGCGTTTGCTGCGCGTTGGAAATTTCTCCCTGCAGCTGGTGATCCCAGTTGTTCAGGCCGTGCTTCAGGCTTGCCGTCGAACTCCTCGCCGCCGGCGCCTCGCTGCGCGTGCTGGTGCTGCCATTGATGGTAGCGGACGCGTCATCGACGACGCGGGCTGTGCCGGCGCCTTTGGCATTGACGCCGGAAGAGGAGGAGGTCTGAACGATTTGCATGATGGTCAGAGAAGATCGAACAGGGAAATGGTACCCACCTTGGCATAGGCTTTGTACGTGGCCTGCAGCGCCGTCTGGTAGCCGTTCAGGTCAATGGCTGCCGCGCCCATGTCGGTCTTCTTCAGATCTGACAAGGCCATGTCGTTCGACAGCGAGACGTTGCTCAGATTGCCGGACAGCGTGGAGAGGATGTTTTGCGCGCCGCCGAAGATGGCGATTTTGCCTGAAAGCAATTCCATGCCATCATCGGTGCCATCGAGCGCGGCGACGACCGCGCCGCGTACGGCCGGATCGCTGGTGCTGAGGCCGGGCTTGCCCAGGGTGTCGATGACCTGGTCGATCTTGTTCAGCCATACTTGCAGCTTGTCCACATCAACGTTGGCCGTCTGCGTCACGCCATTGCCCACCACCACGGTCTGCGTGTCGGTATTGCCGATGTAGGTGTAGCGCGAACCGGCAGTTGCCAGCGGATCGAATTTGATTGCGGGCTGGTCTGTAGCGGTGCCGGAAAACATGTAGCGGCCTTCCTGGTCCTTCAGGTTGGCCGTGTACAGTACACTGTCGCGCATGGCGATCAGCGATTGCGTCATCGCCTTCAGGTCGTCCGGCGCATTGCTTCCGTCCGCGGCCCATACCAGCAGGTCGCGCGCCTGGCCCATGTCGGTGACCATGCTAGACAGGTAGTTTTCGTTTTTCAGCAGGCGCACTTTCACCGTCGCGATATTGTCCTGGTACTGGGTCACCATGGCTTGCTCGCGCGTCAGGCGCGAAATGCGCACATTGCCGATCGGATCGTCCGATGGCAGCTGGATGCGCAAGCCCGAGGACATCTGCTGGGTCAGGTAATTGATGCGTTCCTGATTTTGCTGAAGAGAAATATTAATCAGCGTTTGGTACTGGCTGCTGGCGACACGCATGCTCTTCTCCTTAACCCATCATTTGCAAAGTGGCATCAAACAAGGTATTCGCCACGGAAATGACTTTCATGTTTGCCTGGTACATATTCTGGAATTCGACCAGGTTCATCGCTTCCTCGTCCTTGTTCACGCCGCTGGTGGATTTCCAGTCGTCGACGGCTTGCGCGCGCACGGTATTGGATGTCTTCAGCAGGGCCTGGTTCTGCTGACTGTAGATGCCCAGCTTGCCGACCAGCTGGGTGTCGGCATCGCTCATCAGGACATTCCCCACCCAGCTGACGCTGATCGGTTGATTCTTGATGTCGATTAATTTCTGCAAGTTGCCGCTATCGCCAGCGGCGCCCGTCAGCGACAGGGCCAGGTCCTTCGCGTTGAAGCCGGGAGTAATGCCCAGCTTGCCATTTGCGTAGACCAGCAGGGCGGTGCCGTTATTGCCGGGAGGCGGGGCCATGGTCGTGCCCAGGGCCAGCTGCGTGTTGACCTTGCTGGTTAGCTGGGTGGCCATGTCTTGCAGCGACTGCTGCAGCGGTTTCAGGGTATTTTGTTCGAAGTCGCCCAGGCCGCCCATCTGGCCGCCGATGGCGACCGGATCGAGGTTGTACGACGATTTGGCGAAATCGAGGGTCAGGGTTTGGTCGCCCGTGCTCGTCATGTTGCTGCTGAGGGTAGCGGCCAGGCTGCCGATGACCAGCGGCTGGCCCGATTTCAGTGCGATATTGCGCGAGCCGTCCGGCTGGTCAAGCACGTCGATGCCCATTTGCGCGGCCAGGCCATCGATCAGCTGGTCGCGCGCATCCATCAGCGATGACACATTCGTGCCCGAGGCGGCGGAGGTGCTGATGCGCTGGTTCAGCACGGCGATGTTGGCCAGGGTGGTATTGGCTTGCGGCACGATCGCCGACCGTTGCTGCTGCACCGACAGCAGCTGGTTGCCCATGACGGTGCTGATGCTGTTGAAGCGTTGCGCCATGGCGTCGGCGGAGGTGACGATCTGCTGGCGCAGCGGCGTCGACGTCGGGTCGACGGCGGCCGCGTTCAGGGACTTGAAGAAACCGTCGATACCGTTGCTGATGCTGGAGGCGTCGTCACCCATCACGCGCTCGAGCTGCGTCAGGTAAGGCTGGGTCTGCGCACGGGCGCCCTGGTCGGACGCGGCGCGCCACATTTGCTGGCTTTTATAAGCATCGGCAAAGCGCAGCAGGGCCGACACTTCCACGCCATTGCCGGCCGAGCGCACGCCCACGCCGGCGCCAAGCGAGGACAGCAGCACGCCCTGGCGGGTATAGCCCGCCGTTTGCAGGTTGGCGATGTTCTGGCTGGCCGCATTCAGTGCGGCCTGGGCGGCGATGCTGCCTGACAATGCATTGCTGATGATGCTCATTGGGCAATTTTCTTTCGTGAAGAGTGTGGCGCGTGCGGGTGGGCAGGCAGTGAATCGTTATTACCTTGTACAGGCGACGTTTCAGACAGATTTATTAAGCGGCGCTGCAATATTGTCGGTCTTGACAGTGCTTTTGGCCGAAACGGGGGCGCTGGCCGCCGGCAGCAGCTGGCGCAGGATGGCGTCGGCGATGCCGAAGGCACGCTGGCCGGCCATCTTGTCGGCCACCAGGTTGTCGGCCATTTCCAGCATGTCGCTGTTGATGGGGTCCTTGAAGACGCTGTCCTCGCCCGCCATCTCGCGCGTGCCCGAACGCATCTGGCGCAGCATGTGCGAGATGAAGAATGCTTCGAACTTGACGGCCGCCTCGGTGGCCTTGGCCGCATAGCGGGGATCGGCCGGCGTGGCCGCGGCGGGGGTTTTGTCATCGAGCGCCGAGGGCAGGGCGCTGCCGCTGTCGTTAATATTGATCATCAAATTACCACCAGTTCGCCTTCGATGGCCCCGGCCTGGTCAAGGGCTTGCAAGATTGCCATGATGTCATCGGGTGAGGCGCCCAGGCTGTTGACCACGTCGATGATCGATTGCAGCTTGGCACCGGCCGGCCATTTGAACATATTGCCATTGCCCTGGTCGACGGAGACCTTCGACTGCGGCGTGACGGTGGTCTGGCCGCGGCCGAACGGTGCCGGCTGGCTGACGTTGGAACTTTCGGAAATGACCACTTTCAGCGAGCCGTGCGTGACGGCGGCCGCCTTCACGCGCAAGCCTTCTGCGATGACCACGGTGCCGGTGCGCGAATTGAAGACCACTTTCGGCGTGTCGACGCCCACATCGACGGTCAGCGCTTCCAGTTTGGCCATGAACGCCACGCGCTGGGTCGGGTTTTCCGGCGCCAGCACGTCCACACTGGTGCCGTCGCGCGTGGTGGCGACGGCGCCGAAGCGGCGGTTCACGGCTTCGACGATATTGATGGCGGTCTCGAAATGCGGGTGGCGCAAATTCAGGGTGACGGAAGGCTTGGTGGAAAAATCGCTGAGAATCTCGCGCTCGATGTTGGCGCCGTTGGGAATGCGGCCCGAGGTGGGCGTGTTGACGGTGACGGACGAGCCGCTCTTGCCGGTGGCGTTCAAGCCGCCAACGACCACGTTGCCTTGCGCCAGCGCATACGTTTCATTGTCGGCCGCGCGCAGTTGCGTCAGCAGCAAGGTGCCGCCGCGCAAGCTTTTCGCATCGCCCAGCGAGGAGACGGTGACGTCGATGGCCTGGCCACGGCGGTATCCTGGAGGAAATACGGCGCTGACCATGACGGTGGCGACGTTCTTGCTTTTCGCTTCGGCGCCGTCCGGCATCTTCACGCCGAACTGCTTGAGCATGTTGACCACGGACTGGCTGGAGAACTTCACCTGGGTGGTGTCGCCGCTGCCGTTCAGGCCGACGACGAGGCCGTAGCCGATCAGCGGGTTGTCGCGCACGCCCTCGATGCTGACCAGGTTGCGCAGCACTTGCGCGGCGCTGGCGGGCAGGGCAAGGCCGGAGAGCACGGCCAGCATGGCTGCCAGGGGCAGGGCGGAACGAAATTTCATGAGCTTACCTTAAAACGGCATCCATGGGCCGACGAAGAAGCGCGTCAGCCAGCCCGGTGTATTGGCTTCGGCCAGGGTGCCCTGGCCGGAATAGGCGATCTGTGCATTGGCGATGCGCAAGGACGATACCTGGTTGTTCGAATCGATGTCGGCCGCGCGCAGGTAGCCGCGCAGGCGCACGAATTCCTCGCCCTGGTTCAGGGTCAGCGTTTTCTCGCCCTGCACGCGCAGCAAGCCGTTCGGCAGCACTTCCTGCACGATCACGGTGATGGCGCCGGACAAGGCATTTTGCTGCGTGCTGGTCGAGTCGCCGGCGAAGTTGCGGTCGGCCGACAGGTCGATGCCCGTCTTCGGCAAGGTCTTGCCGAGGAGGTTGGCCGCCTTCACGCCGACGGACGAGCCCTTGTTGAACGAGGTGCCGGCCTTCTTGCTGGCCTGCGTGGTTTCCTGCAGGGCTACCGTGACGACGTCGCCGACGCGGAAGGCGCGGCTGTCCGAGATCAGGTCCAGGCCCGCATCGGGATTGAACACGCCGCCGCCCACGCCGCCGCGCGCCACGCTGCGCGGCGCCACGGGCAGCGGCGTATCGGAAAAGCTGGGGGCCACCGGCGCGGCTGGCTGGCTGGCGCAACCGGCCATCAACACCAGCAGCAGGGCCGCCGTGGCTTTCATGGCGACTGTCATCAGCGTGCCGCTTGCGCCAGGTATTGCAGCATATTGTCGGCGGCCGACAGCACCTTGGTGTTCATTTCATAGGTGCGCTGGGCCGCGATCATGTCGACCATCTCTTCGACCACCTGCACGTTCGAGCCTTCCAGCGCAAACTGCTTCAGCTTGCCCAGTGCGCCTTCGCCGGGACGGCCTTCCGTCGGCGTGCCGCTCGATGCCGTTTCCTGGAACAGGTTTTCACCGAGTGCCAGCAAGCCCGTCGGATTGATGAAGCTGGAGAGGTTCAGCTGGCCCAGCTGGGTGCCGTTGACATTGCCCGGCACGGTGGCCGTGACCATGCCGTTTTCGCCGATGGTGATCGCCGTGGCATTGTTCGGCACGGTGATCTGCGGCACCAGCGGCAAGCCCTGGGCGTTGACCATCACGCCGTTTTCATTGATGCCCAGCTGGCCAGCGCGCGTGTAGGCCGCTTCGCCGTTCGGGCGCAGTACTTGCAAAAAGCCGTTGCCGGTGATGGCGACGTCAAATTCGCGGCTGGTCGTTTGCAGGCTGCCGGTGGTAAACACCTTTTGCGTGCCCACCATATGGGTACCGTTACCCAGCTGTACGCCCGATGGCGAAAGGGTATTGTCGGCGCGCTGCGTGCCTGGCTGCTGCTCGACCTGATAAAACAGGTCTTCGAAGACGACGCGGTCGCGCTTGAAGCCGACCGTGTTGACGTTGGCCAGGTTATTCGCGATGGCTTGCAGTTTTGCATCTTGCGCCTGCACGCCGGTCTTGCTGATCCACATTGCTGGATTCATGGTTTGCTCCTTGAATATTTCGTCGCGTTGAGCCCGGTACGCTTAGGTAGCGAGCAGGCGGTTGCCCGATTCCGTCATGGAATCGCTGGCCTTGAATACTTTCATTTGCATCTCGAAACTGCGGTTCAGGCTCATGGTGGCGACCATTTCCTCGACGGCCGAGACGTTGCTGCCTTCCAGGTGGCGGTCGCGCAGGCGCACCGTCGGATCGGCTTGCAGGTCTTCGCCGCTGCGCGCCACGATCAGGCCAGCCTCGTTCTTGGTCAGCTCGCCCGCTTCGGCATTGACCAGCTTGAGCTTGTCGACGGTCTGCATCTGCGCGGTACCCGGCACCTGAATGGAGATCGTGCCATCGGCGCCGATCGACAGGCTGGTGTGCTCGGGAATCGTGATGGGACCGCCTTCGCCCAGCACGGGCCGGCCGTTCAGGGTCAGCGCGCCCGTTTCATCGAGGTCCATGGCGCCGGCGCGCGTGTAGGCTTCGCCGTTTTGCCACTGTACCGCGAGAAAACCGTTGCCCGTGACGGCCACGTCGAGATCGCGTCCCGTTTCCTTGATGGCGCCCGTGCGCGTGCCGACGGCGCTCGACTGTGTCTGCGTCATGTGGCGGTCGTCGTAGCCATAGCCGTTTTGCAGCGGCTGTGCAGTGGACACTTCCAGGTTGGCGCGAAAGCCGCCCGTCTCGATATTGGCCAGGTTGTTGGCGTGTACCTGCTGTGCCCGCAGGGCACGGTCGGCCCCGCTCATGGCGGTATAAATCAGCGCATCCATTGCTCTTTACCTTTGCGTATCGTGGATTACAGCGCTTGCATCAGCGATTGCAGCATGGCGTTCTCGGTCGAGATGACCTTCGAGTTCGCCTGGTAATTGCGCTGCGACGTCATCAGACCCACCAGTTCGGAGGTGATGTCGACGTTCGACTGTTCCAGCGAGCTCGTCACCAGTTTGCCGGCCATGCCGACGCCCGGACGGTCATACATGGCGGTGCCGGACGTGGTCGAGGCAACCCAGCTGGTATCGTTGACGGCCGTCAAGGCGCCTTCGTCGGGGAAGGTGGCCAGGGCGATCACGCCGATGCTTTGCTTCTGGCCGTTCGTGTATTTCGCCACGACGGAGCCGTCAGTGGCCAGTTCCACGCCCGTGTAGGTGCCCGAGGCATAGCCGTCGGCGCGGTCGGTCGAGGTGGTCGATTCGCCGGCGAACTGGGTCGTGCCCGCGTAGTCGATGGCGACCGACATCGGTGCCGCGCCAGGCGGCGTCGGCAGCACCGGCGTGGCTGACGTGCCCGTCACCAGCTTGCCGGAGGTGTCGAAGGTCATCTTCGTCACCGGCGTTACATCGGCGTTATCGAAGGTGTAATGCACGTCCACGCCCGCCGCCGTCTTGACGAAGTACTGGCCCAGCGAGTGCTTGGCGCCCAGCGAATCGTAGAGGATCGAGGACTTGCCGCTGTTGTAGCTCAGTTCGTTGGTCTTGTCGAAGGCCACGGCCTTGATAGGCCATTCGGACGACATGTTGGCGGCATACGCCAGCTTGGTCGACGCCACGGCGGGAATCTGGCCCGTTGGAATCAGCATGTCGCCCATGGTGCCCAGGGCGGTGCTGTCCTTGACGGCGGCATAGCCCTGCACCAGGCGGCCGTTCGCATCGATCAGCTTGCCTTCATTGCTGGCCGAAAAGATGCCGACGCGGCTGTAGCTCATGGTGTTTTGCGCGTCGCGCGAGACGAAGTAGCCGCGGCCGTCAATGGCCGCGTCGAGCGCGCGGCCCGTGTTCAGCACGCCGCCGTTGAGCGACATGCTTTGCGTCAGCGAGCCGATTTCCGTGCCCGTGGCGCGCGAACCGGCGTACATGGCCGAAAAGTTGGCGCGGCTGCTCTTGAAGCCGTAGGTGCCGGCGTTGGCGATATTGTTACTGGTGCTGTTCAACTGTTGGTTGATGGACTGGATGCCGGACAGGGCGATGTCGAAACTCATGTTGACTTCCTTTAGTGAAGGACGAGATTAGTGTTCAGGAAACGAAGAGGCGAGCGGATCAGGCCGTCTTACCGTTAAAGCCGGTGATCGCGCCCGGGTTGACTTCGCCCAGGTTCGACACGCTCAGAATCATGCTGCCGCCGGACGACAGGCGCACGCTGTTGAGCTTGCCTGCGATGTCGACCGATGGCTTTTCGGTGCCGTTGGTGGTGACTGCCATGGTATAGGTGCCGGCAGGCAAGCCCAGCGCGACGGGGTCGATGGTGAAGGGAACGGTACCGGCCGACTTGGCGCCCAGTTCGATCTTGTATTCCTTGTCGTCAAGGCCTGTCAGGGTCACGGTGGTCTTGGTGGTGCCAGCGGCCAGCGCGATGCTGCCGCTGACTTTGCTTTTGTCGAGCTGCACCGTTTCGCTGTTGACCATCACTTCGGAACCCACTTGCGCGCCCAGGGCCAGCACTTGCATCGATTGCAGCACGCTGGCATTGGCGCTGGTCAGCGAGGACAGGTTCTGCATCGCTTCCGTTTGCGCCTGCTGCGTCAATTGATTGACGAACTGGCTCGGATCGGTGGGCGCGAGCGGATCCTGGTTCTTGATCTGCGCGACCAGCAATTTGGTGAACATATCCTGGGTGGCACTGCCTTGCGACTTGACGGCATTGCTGCCGTTGTTGCTGGCGCCACTGTTGTTGTTTGTAAAGAGATTGGTTTCCATGGATTATGCTTCACCTAATTTGAGGAGCGATTGCTGCATCGACTTGATGCGGCCCAGAACTTCGACATTGGTTTCAAACGCGCGCGAAGCCGACATCATGTCGGTCATCTCGGCGACCTGATTGACGTTGGGGTAGAACACCATGCCATCGGCATTGGCCATCGGGTGGCCCGGTTCATATACCTTGCGCAGCGGCTCATCGCTTTCCACCACGTCGAGCACTTGAACGCGTCCGCCGGCGCCGCTGGCACCGGAACCATCCATCACGGCGGCAAACACGGGCTTGCGTGCGCGGTAGGTTTCGCCTTCGGAACCGGCAACGGAATCGGCATTGGCCAGATTGCTGGCGATGGTATTGAGGCGCACGGTCTGCGCCGCCATCGCCGAACCGGCGATCTTGGAAATATCCTGGAAGCTCATGCTGATCCTTATTGTCCGGAAATGGCCTTGGACAGACCCTTCAGTTTCATGTTGACGAAAGTCAGGCTGGTCTGGAAGTCGGTGGCATTTTGCGAGAACGCCGCCTGCTCGACGCCGATTTCGACGGTATTGCCGTCGCGGCTCGGGTGGTAGGGCACGCGGTACAGGGCGCTGGCATCGTCATCGGTCGACAGCAGGCCAGCTTCGTTATCCTGCAACTGCTGCAGGGCGCTGCCGAAATCCATGTCCATGGCCTGGAAGCCGGGCGTATTTTCATTGGCAATATTGGCCGCCAGCACGCGGGTACGGTCGGCGCGTAGCGCGAGTGCATCGGCATGCACGCCCAGCGCATCCTTGAAATTAATCCCCATGGTCTTCCTTTGTATTGAATTCGATCGTGCTTTTTGCGGTTCGGGCTAGAAAATAGGTGGTGCAGAGGTAAAATCCCAGCCTGGTCATGTTGACGCATGGTAAGGTCATGCCGCTTCAGTATCTTTGATTAAGGTTAGCAATGATTCATTTCAACAGCACTACGATGATCCGAAACAAGGTGCCACGTCCTCATATACTGCTTCCTGGCCTATTTTTACTGACCAGCCTATATAGTAGTGCAGGTCGCGCAGAATTGCCAGCCGACAATATATTTTCGCGTGTGGAACAGCTGGCGCGAGAGCAATTGGCGCAGCAGGCAGCCACGGCAGGATTGCTGGAACCGCAGTTCCAGGTGGCCGTGGTGAAAAGCACGCGCCCCGTGCCCGCTTGCGCGGCGCCTGTCACGCTGGAGACGGCGGACAGCCGTTCGGCGCAGCGCATGCGCTTTGTGGCAGTGTGTCCTGGAAGCAACGGTTGGCGTTATGAAATGTTGGCGCGCGGTAGCATCACGGCCCAGGTGGCCGTCACCAGCGCACCCGTCACGGCCAACACGCCGTTGCAGGCGGGCGACATGGCGCTGGCGCGGCGCGACGTGACGATGGTGCCGGACAGTATTTCCTCCTTGCCCGGCGCCATCGGCCTGTCGAGCCGGCGCAGCTTGCGTGCCGGCGAAGTGCTGCGCCAGGGGCAGCTGGCCGCACCCATGCTGATCAAGCGGGGCAGTGCGGTGAATATCGTGGCGCGCAAGGAGCAGGTGGAAGTGAGCATGGCCGGCGAGGCGCTGGATCCGGGCGCGCTGGGCGAGGTGATCCGCGTGCGCAACGCCACCAGCGGCACGGTGATACGTGCCAGGGTGGTCGATGCGGGCGTGGTGGAACCGGCCGATATTGCCGGCCGTTAAGGAGGTCAGTCTGCGGCGGCCGTGCGCTGCAAGCGCGTCGCCAGCTGGGTCAGCTTGGTGGCGTAGTCGGGGTCGGTGGCATAGCCGCCGCGTGCCAGGCCTTGTGCAAAGGCGCCCGCGTTGGCGCCCGTGTTCAGGGCGGCGCGGTAGCGTGGATTGTCGAGCAACACTTGCGCATAGTCGCGGAAGGCGCTGGCCTGGTCCGGATAGCTGCGGAAACGCTCGGTTTTCTTCAGCGCCGTGCCGCTGCCGGCCGCGTATTCGGTGGTGACATTGCTGGCCACGTCACCCTGCCATTTGCCGCCGGCCTTGATGCCGAACAGATTATTCGTGTCCGCGCCCGTGCTCTGGCGCAACGGACGCTGGCCCCAGCCCGATTCCAGCGCGGCGTGGGCGGCGACAATTTCCGGCGCCACGCCCAGGCGCGCACCCGTTTCTTCCGTCCACGGCTTGATCGAGGCGAGGAACTGCTGCTGCACTTCGCCGATCTCGCCGCCCTGGTTGATGTTGCCCAGCACATTCACGGGCTGGCTCTGCTCCAGGTAGGCGCGTCCTTGCGGGCTCAGGCTGGTGGCGTTGCCGCCGCCCTGTTCGATGAAGCGGGCCACTTCACCCTGCACTTGCCGGAACACGCTGCTGAAGTTGCCGCCGGCGCCGGTGGCGTCGGTGGCGCGCATATTGCTCTGCACGGCGGATGTGGCCGCCGTCGATGGCGTCGCCGCCATGGCGCGGGGTGTGGTGAAATCAGCCTGGCGCATACGTATCTTCCTCGCCATGCAGCACGCGCTGCATGATGCTGTACTGCTCTGTTAATAA
The DNA here is from genome assembly GCF_006517255.1 of Janthinobacterium tructae. Classification (NCBI taxonomy): domain Bacteria; kingdom Pseudomonadati; phylum Pseudomonadota; class Betaproteobacteria; order Burkholderiales; family Oxalobacteraceae; genus Janthinobacterium; species Janthinobacterium tructae. The sequence continues at coordinate 378,505 of NZ_CP041185.1, forward strand.
ATCGCTGTTGCGGGCATTCAGGCGCTTGCATTCCAGCACCATCTGCTCCAGCGCGACCCAGTCGGCCTCGGCCTTGCTGCGCGCGTCTTCTTGCAACAACGCAAACAATTGCGGCATATCGCCTTGCGGGCCCAGCAGGGCAGTGACCAGGCTCACGCGCTGGCGGCGGCGCGCATCGAGGGGCTCGACGGCGGCGATGACCTGGTCGGCCAGTGCCGTCAGCCGGGTGCTCTGGTGCTGCAAGGTGGCCTGGAATTGCTCTTCCAGCAAGGTTTGCAAGGCGGCGTAGCCGACGCTGTCGTCCGTCATGCCTTGCAGCACGCGGCGCACGGCTTCCTGACGCGTGATGCCCTTGCGCGCTGCGGTCACGATTCACCGCCGTGGAAACGCTGGATCAGGCCTGCCAGTTTTGCTGGATCGAATGGCAATTCGCCCTTGGCCAGCGCATCGCGCAGCATGGCCACGCGCTCGTGGTCGATCTCGGGCATGGCGCGCAGGGCGGCCATGGCCGGTTGCAGCACGGCCGATTGCAGTTCCGCCCCGGCCGACGAGCCACCCATGGCGCCTGCGGCGCCCGCGTTCTCGGCGATCGCCTCGGCCGGCGCGATGGCGCTGCTGCGTACGGCAGCACCGGTATTGCCGGAGGAGATTTTCATACGTTGTCCCTTGCCCTTAATTTGCATGCTCATCGCGCTCCTTCTTTGCAGGCAGGCCCAGTTTGTCGCGCAGGCGCTGCAAGGTTCCCGAGTCCGGTTCACCCACTTGCAGCTCTTCGCCTTGCGCCTTTTGCCCGGCCATGCCGAACATGGCGGCGATGCTGTCGGCCTGGCCACGCGTCAATATTAACAGTTCGATGCGGCGGTTGATGCCGGCGCTGGCATTTTTCACGTCCAGCGGCGCGCGGTCGGCCATGCCCACCACTTGCAGCACGCTTTCCGGATTCATGCTGCCGATCAACAATTGCGCGCGCGCCGACATGGCGCGGTTGGCCGACAGGGTCCAGTTCGAATAGCCTTCATAACCGTTATTGGCGTATTGCAGCGAGTCGGTGTGGCCGACGATCAGCATCTGGTTGTCCATCTGCGCGAAGACAGGGCCCATCTGGCGCAGCAGCTTGCGGAAACGATCGGTCGGCACGGCGCTGCCACGCACGAACATGCCTTGCTTGTCCGTGTCGTGCAGCATGACGCGCAAACCGTACGGCGTGATCACCGATTGCAGATTGCTCTTCAATCCCGCTTCGTCGCTGAGCTTGTCGAGCGCGCGCGACAGCGACAGCAGGTCTTCCGGCGACTGGTAGCTGACCTTGGTCTGGTTTTGCGGCGCCGCGCCGTCCTTGCCGTCCTGCGTCTGCTTGCCTTCCGTGCGCGTGTCGCCCGATCCCTTGCGGGGCATGGGGAAACGCTCGATCAGGCTGCCGCGCGGACCGCCACTCTGTTCCGGCATGACGCCCTGGCCTTCGCCCTGGCGGCTGCTGGCCGACGCGTCCATCATGATTTCCTTCATCGCCTGCTGCTCGCGTGCGGCCATCAGCCACAGCACGAGGAAGAGCGACAGCAGGGCCAGGCAAAAGTCGGCGAACGCCACTTTCCAGGCGCCGCCATGGGCATCGTCGTCATGCTTGCGACCGGCACGCTTGATGATGGCCTGTTCATGTTTCTCATGCGGCTTTAGCACGGCGGCCTCCCCGGCCTTGGCCCTGCTCTTGTTCGGCGCCGCCACCTTCGAGCGCATTGATCCAGCTTTCCAGCTGGGCGAAGCTTGGCTTGATGTTCAGTTGCACCAGGCGGCGGCCAGCATCGATGGCCAGCAGGGGCGGCTTGCCCGCCACGTGCGTGACCAGCACCACTTTCACGCATTCCATGGTCGAGCCTTCCTCGCCCACCAGCTGTTTCATCATGTTGCACATCGGATCGAGCACGCCGTAGCAAAAGAAGATGCCGATGAAGGTACCGACCATGGCGGCGCCCACTTTTTCCGAAATTTCCGCCGCATCGGCGCCGTCGGCCACGGAATTCATGGCCATCACGATACCCAGAACGGCCGCCAGAATACCGAAACCGGGCATGGCTTCGGCGATCTTGTGCAGCGACTTCGACGGTTGCAGCAGTTCGTCGTGGATGGCTTCGAGTTCCTGTTCCAGCACGCCTTCGAGCTCATGCGCGTTGATCTTGCCCATCGCCATCAAGCGGAAGTTGTCGACGATGAAGGCCAGCAGCTTCGGCTCTTCCAGCACCAGCGGATAGCGCTGGAACAGGGCGCTTTCGCGCGGCGCCTCGACGTGCGCGTCGAGCGCCTTCAGGCCGCCGGCGGCCGTTTGCAGCAGTTCATACATCAGCAGCAGCAACTGGCGCTGGAATTCCGAGCCTTGCTTCTTGTGCGTGACGATCTTGCGCATCTGGTGCAGCATTTCCCCGAGTACATGCTTCGGGTTGCCCAGCACCAGGGCGCCGACGGCGGCGCCGATGATGATGATCAACTCGACCGGTTGCCAGATCGCGTGGACGGTGCCGCCCATCAGGGCGAAGCCTCCGAATACACACCCCATCACGATTAAGATACCGATAATTACCATGTCAACTGCCTTTCTGCGTCATTGTGCTACATCAATTTGATGGGTCTTGCTGAAACTACTGCTTCACTTTTATGTATCTTGCAGCATGGCTTTCATCTTGCCCAGTGCCGTCTTGTTCAGCTGGCAGACGCGGGCGTCGCTCAGGTCCAGCACGGCGGCAATTTCTTTATAGCTCAGTTCGAATTCGTAGTACATCTGGATCACGCGCTGCTCGCGCTCGTCGAGCGTACGCAGCGCCTGTTCCAGGCTGCGCCGCACCATCAATTGCTCTTCCGGACTCGGTGCGCTGTCGGCCTGTCCCAGGCTTTCCTGCAGCACTTCGTCGAAACTGACGATCAACTCGGCGTTTTCCGCCAGCTGGTATTCCTGGAAGGCTTCCGGCGTCAGCTTCAGGGCGGCCATGATTTCCGCTTCCAGCGGTTCGCGCCCCAGGCGCCGGGTCAGGGCGCGCACGCTGTCGCGCAAGCGATGGCTTTCCTGGCGCACGGCGCGCGGGCGCCAGTCCTGGCGCCGCAGCTCATCGAGGATGGCGCCGCGAATGCGCAGGCTCGCATAGCTGCCGAAAGACTGGTCCGGCACGCCGTAGCGGCGCAGCGCCTCCAGCAAACCCATCAGGCCGATCTGCTCCATGTCGTCACGGTCGATGGCGCCCGACACCTGCGAATTGAGCTGGCGCACGATGCGTTTCACCAAAGGGGCGTACGCCACCAGATGTTGTTGCTCTTCAGCAACGCTGAGCACGGCCGCGCAAGCGCTGGCGGCGGCGTATTCGCCGGCGCCATACGCTTCCTGGTATTGCTCTGCATAGGCCACGGGGTCTCCCACTAGGTCGGCTGGCGTGTTGGCTTATTCAATGATCAGCTTGCCGACCATGACTTCAGTGTAGGGTTTTTCCATCTGTTCGCGTTCATAGCTGACATTGAAGGCCTTGTTGATCTGTTCGGCAAATTGCTCCACCGTCATGGACTGTGCCTTGTCCACCGGAAAGCTCGACAAGGTACTCACGGCGATCGAGCGCATCAGTGGCAAATGGTCCTTGGTCAGCTTTTCCTTTTCCTCGGTGGTGGCGATCACCAGATCGGCCGACAGATAATGCGTATCGCTGTCGCCGGGGCCGCGGCGCAGCATCACGATGACCTTGTCCAGGGTGATGAACTTGCGCGCCTTCTTGCCCGTGGCGGGCGGTGGGGGGGCTTTGGCTTCGGCAGCCTCGGCATGGCCGGCGACCGGCTTGGACAGGTACCACATGGCGCCACCGGCCGCGCCGGCAGCCAGCACGGCCACGGCGATGAAGCCGGCTATCAGTTTCATTTTCGTATTCATCAGGCAGTATCTCGCTCATGCATGGCGTAAGTGGTAGCGGCAGTGCTGCCGTCGGACAGGGCGCGCCCCGGCTCGGCGTCGTCGTTCTGGCGGCCGGGCTGACGCTGGCCACGTGCATCGCCTTCGGCAAACGCCTGTGCGGCAGGGCTGCGCGGGGTGGCGCTGATATTCACGGCCACGTCGGTGTACTGGCGCTGTGCCAGGTCGCTGCGCATGTTTTCGCCGATGCCTTGCAACTGGCGCAACACTTCCGAGTTCGACGCCGTGACGTTCACCTGCAGCGCGCCGGCCGTGTGGCGGATGGAAATTTCAATGCGGCCCAGCATGGGCGGATCGAGGCGGATCGTCGCGTGTTCGCTGTTGCGGCCGATCTGTGTCTGCAGGCGTTCGCCCAGCGCTTCGCGCAACGGTTCCTGCCATTGCTGGGCAGGGCCGTTGAGTTTGATTGTCTCGGCGCCCGGCGTTGCAGCGGGGCCATTGTTCACGCCGCCTGCCGGGCCCGGGCTGACGGGCGTGGCAGCACCGCGCTCGCCATCGCGCGTGGCGGCGGGCGCCGCTGCCGCGGGCGTGGCCGTCATGGCCGGCGCCGCATCGAAGCCGGCGGCTGGCAGCGCGGTTTTGCTGCCGGCCGCAGAGGCTGGTGTTGGCTGGGCTGCCGCCACCGGTTCGCCCAGATCGCGTGCAGGCGCCATCCTGGCGGTCTGCACATTGAAAGCCAGGCCATCGGGATGCAGGCGGCTGTTCAGGTCCAGGGTCTGCTGTGCATTGCCTTGTTGCGTAGCCGCTACGCCATCGTTTCCCTTGGCGGCGGCTGCTGCTGCGGCGTCGGCTTGAGGCGCGATGGGGAGCATGGGCGCCATCAGCGGTGGCGTCATGGCGGGCAGGCCCGCGTCCTGCGTCGTCGCAGCCTGAGTGATGTCGGCAGCTACGTCGGTGGCGGGGGCGCCATCGTCCGTCAGGTCCGCGGCCAGGTCTTGCGCCAGGGCGGCATCGCTGGCGACCGTTCTTTGCGCTGGCGCGGGCAGGGAGAACAGGAGGTTGCGCGCGGTGCCAGTCTCGGGCGCGCCCTTGCTCACGGACGCGTTAACGCCCGCATCGGCGCTCCTCGATGGCGTGGTCGCGCTGCTCGTTGTTGTGTTGAAGCTCATTTTCATGCTGGATTCTCATCTTGATACATGGCATTTTCAATCGCATACGCGACCCAGCCTTCTTGTTTCGAATGGATTTCGCCCAACTGCATGCCCAGCCGATGTTTTTCGTCGGAACATGCCTGGTATGCCTGCGCATGCGCCTTGCGCAAGGCGAGCAGGGCGGTTTTTTCACGTTCGCTCAATATGCCCAGGCTGGCAAGGTGCTGTGCCAGTTTTCTGTCGAGTAATTCCAGCGCGTCCCAGTTCTGGCTGGCGCTCGCCGCCAGCACTTCGCGCGTCAGCTGGAGCGACAAGGGAGTGCTATCCATTCTTGGCCTGGACGCCGAGCCAGCCTTGTTTGATCGTCGTCAACAGCGTGGTCACCTCGTCGATCAGGGCAGGATCGAGCGTGATGCCGGCCGAATACAGGCGGCCGGTGCAGTACTCGTACAGACGGCCCAGATTGGCGACGACTTCGCCGCCATTCTCGAAATCGAGCGAGCTCGACAGTCCGTTGATGATTTCCGTACACTTGTTCAGGCTGATGGCCTTTTGTTCATAGCGCTTGCCGACGATATGTCCGCGCGCGCGCGCCAGTTCTTCCAGCAAGCCGTCGGTGAGCAGCAAGACCAGTTCGACCGGGGTGGCGCGCGACGTCTGCGCATCCAGGTTGACGGCGTGGTAATTACTGTATGCATCGTGATTCATTATTTTTTCTCACTGTAAAAGCTTGGTGCGGCTGGAAGGCCGGCGCCGCCGTCATGCAGACGGCGCCGGCCTCTATTTAGTCTTGTCACTGCTGAACAGGGCATCGAACATATCGGTCGTTTGCGCCATGCGTGCCTGCAAGGATTGCAGTTGGGTGAACTGTGCCTTGTAGCGGTTGTACATCGCCGTGTAGTCGGCCTCGAACTTGGTCTGGCGTTCACCCAGCGATTTTTGCAGCTTGGCCACCGATGTCTCGCGCTGCGACAGCTGGCCATTGGTCGAGGTCCAGGTTTCGATGAATTTATCGAGCTTGCCGGCGATGCCGCTAGGCGCGCTGGCGGAATTGTTGCCGATTGCCTTGTCCAGGCCGCCCGGATTCGTCTTCAGCGCCGCCGTCAGCTTGGTGGCATCGAGGGCCAGCGTGCCGTTGCGCTGAGCGGTGATGCCGAAATTGGCGAGGGCGCCCGTCGCCGTTTCGCGCAAGGTGCGCACCAGCTGGTCACGCAGCACGCGCACGCCGCTGTCGGACGAAAAGACGCCGGCAGCCTTGGCCGATGCCGGATCGCCCGGGTCGGTCAAGCCGTCCAGCACGGCCTTGAGCTTGTTGTAGGCAGTAACAAAGCTTTGCGCATTGGTCGTCGTGGCGGACGAATCGAGCGCCACGGTCAGGGTCATCGGCGCGTCGCCGCTCGCCTGCGCCTTGGTGAAGGTCATCTTCACGCCATCGATGTTGCTGAAGGTATTTGACGATTGCTTGACGCGGTTGCTGGTGTCGAGCGGATCGGCAGGCTTGCCACCGACCCAGATGACGGCATCCTGGGCAGCGACCAGCTGCTTGGGCGCGACATCGAGCGCATCTTTCAGCGCGCCCGGGTCCATCGCGCTCGTATCGAGCGACAGCGCGCCTTCCTCGCCGCTGACATTCGACGTCAGCACCAGCTGGGCGATACCGCCGATGGTGATGACGGACGCCGTCACGCGCGAGTTGTTCTTGGGTTCCGCATTGATGGCGGCGGCGATATCCTTGGCTGACAGGGTCGTGCTGTCGGCATCCGTATTGGCCTTGCTCAAGTCCACCGTGAAATCGGTATTGTTGGCCAGCTTGATTTTCAGCGTGCCTTTGTCGGCAGCCGGCATGGCCATGGTGCTCAGCCCGCCCAGCGAAACCTGGTTGTTTGTGGCAACCTTTTCCACGAATAGCGAATACGTGCCGGCGGCAGCCGATTCCGACGCCGTGGCGCTGCCCAGCGCCGTATTGCTGAAGGTGGCACCTTGCACCAGCATGGTCTTGCCACTCGTCAGGCCCAGCAAGCTGGAGCTGAAGGCGGTCAGGGCCATCTTCAGGTTCACCAAGCCACCCGAAGTGGCCGTGGCGGCCTTGGTCTGGGCCGTGATGCGCGCCTGCAGATCGGCCGTGTATTTGTCGGTCAATGCCTGGGCCGACGCCGTCGGGTCGTAGGTATTCGAAGCGGAAGTGGAAAAGGCCATGTCAAACTCCTAAAATTAGCATGCAGGATATACCCAATGACAAGGCGACCAAATATTCACTTTTCTGAAATTATTTCTGTAAAACATTATTTTACCTGCCCGCGGAACCAGAACTGCGTCGCCAGCTCATCTTGCCGCTTGGCATCGACACGTTGTTGCTCATTCGCAACATGTTTTTGTTTTTGCGTCAACACCTGGTCCAGCACCTCGCGTTTTGCCCAGGCCGTATTCAGGGCGCGCTGCGAGACGGCCATGTTGGCCTCGTGCAGGTGCAAATCGGTACGGTGCTGGTCGGCCATCTGCATGACCGCTTGCTTGAAGTTGCCGCAATTGACCGACAGGGCCAGGGGCAGGGCGCCGCTGGGGCCGCTATCCGTGTACAGACCCGTCAGGCGCTCCAGGTTTTTCTGGTAGCGTTCGCGCACGGCCGTCTGCGCCGCCATTTCGCCTTGCAGGCGTTCCACTTCCGTGCTGCGCAGGCCGACCAGGGTGGTCAGGTTGCGGATGGTATGCGCGTCGCTCACATATGCTCCTAGGCCATGATCTGTTCAAGTTGGGCGATGCACGGTCCCATTGGCGCCTCTTCCTTGGTGCCCTGGCACAGGAAGGCCTCGATGGGGGTGTGCAACTGTACCGCGCGGTCGGTGATCGGATCGGCGCCCGGCACGTAGGCGCCCAGCGGGATCAGGTCGCGCACGCGCGCATGGCGCGCCATCGACGCTTTCAGCGCGCGCGCCGCCTGCATGTGCTCGGGCGTGATCACCTGCGCCATGCAGCGGCTGATCGAGGCGGCGATGTCGATGGCGGGGTAGTGGCCCCGCTCGGCCAGTTCGCGCGTGAGCACGATGTGGCCGTCGAGAATCGCGCGCGCGGTGTCGACCACCGGGTCTTGCTGGTCGTCGCCTTCGGCCAGCACCGTGTAGATGGCGCTCATGCTGCCATCCTGGTGGGCGCCGTTGCCGGCGCTCTCCACCAGTTGCGGCAAATTGGAAAAGACGGAGGGCGGATAGCCGCGCGTGGCGGGCGGCTCGCCCAGGGCCAGCGCCACTTCGCGCAAGGCCATGGCATAGCGCGTCAGCGAGTCGACCAGCAGCAGCACGTGCTTGCCCTGGTCGCGGTAATGCGCGGCAATCGAGTGGCACAGCTCAGTGGCCATGATGCGCATCAACGGCGATTCATCGGCCGGCGCGATCACCAGCACGGCTTTCTTCAAGCCTTCGGCGCCGAGCGACTTTTCGACGAATTCGCGCACTTCGCGGCCCCGTTCGCCGATCAGGCCGACGACGACGACATCGGCCACCGTCTGGCGCGTGATCAGGCCCAGCAGCACGCTCTTGCCGACGCCGGAACCGGCCATCAGGCCCACGCGCTGCCCCTTGCCCAGGGTCAGCATGCTGTTGATCGCCCGCACGCCCACGTCCAGCGGCTCGATGACGGGCTGTTTCTTCAGGGGGTTGATTTTCGGCGGCGTCACTTCCAGGATGTGTTCGCCGCCGAGGCGGCCCAGGTCGTCGATCGGTTCGCCCAAGCCGTTTACCATGCGGCCCAGCCACGAGGGGCCGATCTGCAGGCTGGCCTTGTCAGGCAGGGGCAGCACGCGCGCACCGGTGGTCAGGCCCGTGGCCTTCTTGAAGGGCATCAGGTAGGACAGCTTTTCGCGAAAACCCACGACTTGCGCATCGAGCCACTCGCCGCTCACAGTTTCAATTTGACAACGCTGGCCCGTGTGCAGCCGGCAGCCGGCGCTTTCCAGCAGCAGGCCGGAGGCGCCGACCAGGCGGCCGGTCGGTGTCGCGACCGGGATATCGCCGATCTCGAAGCTGCGCAGCGTGTCGGCGATCATGCAGGCGCGCCCTGGTCCGCATGCTCGGCGGCCAGCGCCAGATGGCTGCTGACCTGTTCCATGCAGGCCGACAGGCGCTGGTGACAGCCAGCGTCGACTTCATTGTCGCCCGCCTTGATGCGGCATTCGCCCGCGTCGAGGCGCGCGTCGGCGATCAGGTTCCAGCGCTTGGCGCGTTTCGGATCGAGTTCGCTGATGCGTTTGAGTTCTTCCGGATTGAGGAAGACGTCGATTTCCTCGCGCGTGGGCGGCATCGAGGCCAGGGTCTCGTCGACCAGGGCCAGCAATTGCACCGGCTGCAGCGCCAGTTCCGCGCGGATCACCTGGCGCGCCACCTTGGCCACCAGGTCGACCACTTCCTTGCGCTGCGCTTCGCGGTAATCGGCGCGCACTTTTTTCAGGTCGCGCAAGATGGCGTCGACGGGGCGCGCCAGGCGGTCCAGCGCCACCAGGGTTTCATTGCGGCCTTCTTCGCGGCCTTGCACCAAGCCGTCGCTGCGTCCGGTGTCGTAGCCGTCCTGCTGGCCTTGCACCAGGCCCACTTCGTAGCCATCGCGCTGGCCCTGCTCGAAGCCTTCCGAGACGGACGCCTGCCACTGGCCATCCGTATCCTCGTTGGAGGCACGCTGGCCGGCGGCGATGAATTGCGACAGGGGCGGGAAACGATACGAGCGGAAGTGTTTCATTCGATCACCGCTTCGGCAAACAATTGCACTTCGATCTCGCCCGCATCGGCGAGGCCCTTGACGGTGGCCATGATTTCCTGGCGCGTCTGTTCGATACGCGAGAGCGGCACGGGGCCGGAACGGCGCATCATGTCTTCGAAGCTCTGTGCCTGGCGACGCGGCATGGTTTTCAGTACGGCGTCGCGGATCGCCGGTTCCGCGCCCTTGAGCGCGATAGCCCACTGTTCCATCGGCACGTCTTCCAGGATGCGCGTGAGCGTGACATCGCTTTGCGTCGACAGGATCAGGAAGTCGTACATGCTCAGTTCGATTTCCGAGACCACGTCCGGGTCGTGCGCGCGCAGCAGTTCGACCAGCGCGGCGCGGTTGCCCGGCATGCGGTTGAGAATTTCGGCGGCCTGGCGTATGCCTTCGACGCTGGTGCTTTGCGTGTCGAGCGTGCCCAGGCAGCGGCCTACCAGTTCGTCGAGCTCGACCAGCAGGTCGCGGTCGATCTCGTCCAGGCGCGCCAGGTTCAGCAAGACCAGGTCGCGGCCTTCGACGGGCAGGGCGTCAAGGATCTGGCCGGCCAGCGCGGGCGGCAAAAAGGCCAGGAACACGGCTTGCATCTGCACGTGCTCGTTGACGATGTATTCGGCCAGCCATTTTGGCGAGGCCCACTGCAGGCGCGCCATTTTTGGACGGATGGCGTCGCCATAAATGTTGTTCAGCACGCTATTTGCGATATCGCTGCCCAGCGCCAGGTCCAGCGAGCGTTTCAGGTAGCTGCGCGAGGCGCCGTGCACGCCGCTCTGCTGGCGGTAGTCGTCGAAGAAGGTCTGCATGGCCGTTTTTACGGATTCGACCTTGATGCCGCTCATGCGCGACATCACTTGCGTGACTTCCAGCAATTCTTCACGCGACAGGCAGCGCAGCACGTTGGCTGCCTGTTCCTCGCCTATGCTCAGCAGCACGATGGCGGCCTGCTCCACGGGATTCAGGCTGGCACTTTCGTACTCGGCGCCGTCGGAGGGATTATTGTTGTTGTTGAGTTCGGCCATTTTTCTGCATCCATTGTTTGACGACTTCGGCGACACGCTCGGGTTCTTTTTCAGCCAGTACTTTCAGGTGATCGACCATCACGTCGACCGCCGAGCCTGGTGGCGGCAAATCATAGTTTTCCAGCAGCGGCACGACCGGCATGCTGCCAGTGCCGGTCGCTTCGCCTTCGAGCGCCAGCGGGCTGCCATTCACGCCCAGTGCCGGCGCGCCAGCGGCGGCCACGCCAGGCGTGCCGGCGGCGCTGCCGCCGCCCAGTGCCAGGGCAGGATCGAGCTGTTTCAGTGCCGGCGGCGCCATGCGCGTGGTCAGCAAACGCATCAGCGGACGCAGGATCAGGAAGTAGCCGAGCACGGCGCCCAGGGCGTACAGCAGCCAGCTGCTGAAATCGACGACGGTATCGCGCTCTTCCCACCACTGCGCCACGGGCGGCTTGGCAGGGAAGGCCAGCGCAGTCAGGCTCAGGCTGTCGCCGCGCTGGGCGTTGATGCCCAGGCCGCTGTTGAGCATTTTTTCAATATTGCCCAGTTCAGCAGGGGTCCAGCCGGTTTTCGGATTCGGTGCGGCGGCGCTGTTGAGCACGACGGCCACGCTGAGTTTTTCCAGGCGGCCACGGCTGCGCTTGATCTGCGTGATGCTGCGGTCATACGCGTACTGGCGCGTGGTGGCGTTCTTGCGCGCAGTGCCGTCGTCGGCCGCTTTCGGTGCGCCGTTGGCCGGCGCGGCGCCCGCGGCGTCGGCCGGTGCCGGTACGGCGGCCGCTGGTGGACGGTTCGACAGGCTGCCGGGAACGCCGGCCACGGTGCGGTTGCGTTCCTGCTCTTCGCGCATCGCTTCGCTGGTCACTTTCGGGGCTTCGCCGTACTTTTCCAGCGTTTCGTCCACACGGTCGTTGTTCACGGCGGCCGTCACGCTGAGCTTGAAGTTGTCTTCGCCGATAACGGGACCGAGCAGGCCCGTGACGTTGCGGCGGATTTCATCCTGGAAGCGCTTCGCGCCTTCATTGCCAGCGGCCGAGGCGTCGAAGCCGTCCGTCAGGTCGACGTGCGAGGACAGCAGGTTGCCGCCCTGGTCGACCAGGCTCACGCGCGTAGGCGCCAGGCTGGCGACGCTGCCGGCCACCATGTTGATGACGGCGGCGATCTGTTCCGGCGCCAGGGTGCGGCCCGGTTTCAGCGCCACCACCACGGAGGCCGACGATTTGTCGCCGTCGCTGGCGACAAACGAGGTCGACTTGGCAATCGACAGATGGACGCGCGCCGAAGCGATCGCGTCCATCGTCATGATGCTTTGCGCCAATTCGCCTTCCAGGCCGCGGCGGAAGCGCACGTCCTGCACGAATTGCGATACACCCAGCGGGTCATTCTTGTCCATCAGCTCCAGCCCGGCCGGCAGCTGCGCCGTCACGCCCTTCGAGGCGAGCAGCATGCGCACCTTGCCCAGCATGGCATCGGGCACCAGCACCTGGCCGCTGTCCGGATGCAAACGGTAGGGGATGTGCTCGGCGTCCAGCGTGGCCATCATGTCCGTCACGGCCACTTTTTCGCGTGCGCCAAACACCGGCTTGTAGTTGGCCTGGTCGCGCCAGGCATACATGGTCACCATGGCGGTGATGCCGATGGCCAGCACGACGATGGGAACCAGGTTTTTCAGCAGGGCGGGCGGAATGGCGGGCTGGGCACCAAGGCGCCAGCGCGCAAATGCGGACTTCATGGGGGTAATCACTTGGGGTAACTTTCGCTGGGAGGCTGGGCGTGGATCAGGGCGTGAAGATTACAGAGGCAATTTGATGAGTTCGTCGACGGCGCCCATGACCTTGTTGCGCACCTGCATCAACATGGAGAAGGACAGGCTCGCTTCCTGGCTGGCCAGCATGGCGCCGACCATGTCGTCACTCTTGCCGCTGTCGACGTCGCTCATTTTCTGCGCTGCCATGCGGTCGTCGCCATTCACCTTGCCGATGGCGTCTTTCATGCTTTGCGCGAAGGAGAAGCCGGATTGTTCCTGCGTGCCGAACTGGGCGGCGGGCGCGATGCTGGCGCCCAGGGCGTGCGCGTCATTGCTCAGTGCTGCCAGATCGGCCTTGATCAGACCTGCGAGTTCGTTGCTCATCTTGCCCTCTACTTTCAATATGCGGTGACGTATCAATCAGAATTACTGGTGTTGCCAATCCGGCAGTCGTGCATGTAAATGCCATCCTGCCCGGCCCGATCCGCAAGGCCCATCAGTTTTATCAGTTGCCACACCATCCGCTCAAGCAGACTCAAACAAACCCAGTAAACCCACGTTGACATGATTTACATGGCCATGATAACTAATATTTATCTGATAAAAGTTTCTCTTGGTGGCAATAACAAGGACTGAAAACTGCCATAAAAACCGGAATCAGGTAAGCGGAATGGCGCACTGCAAATCACTATTTTGTCACTATAAGCTTACCTCGCGGCAACTATAAAGTAAAGAGAGGATTGGCTCAAGGAATATTGATACATGGCAATATTTGGCTTTTTCATGTATTGTTCAGCACCGTAGTCATCTAGCATGCGATACGATGCGCAATCGTTTGCTTGCGCAGCTGTGGGCAAAGCCAAGATGATGCTGTATTTAATTTCGGGCGATCCGTATAATTTGTTCTGCCACCGCAATACCGACATGACTACTACATGACAATCATTACCAAGACAGATCAAACTGCGCGCCATCAAGTCCTCGATTCCTGTCTGCTTGGACGTCCTGTCCATTTGCTGCATGTATTCGGCGCCCAGCTGCGCGACGACCTGGCCGCGGCCCTGCGCCAGCCGATGAGCCGTCGCTACTGGGGTAATTTCCAGATTGGCGCGGTGACGTTGTCGCGCGTGGAAAACGAGGACAGCGTGAATCGCTGGCTGAGTTTTTCTACACCAGCCGGTCAGACGGGCTTTACGCTCGAACGGCAGATACTCTTGAGCGTGCTGAATTATCGTTACGGTAGTGCCGGCGCCAAGGGCGTGCTGCCCGATCCGGCACAGGTGCGCGTGACGGCCACCGAGGAGCGCCTCGCTGTGGTGCTGGGACAACAGTTGGTGAACAACTTGTTTACCCGCATCCACAAGAATCTGCAAACCGTGGGCAAAAGCAGCGACATCGACACCAGTGCCGAGGTCGCCGTGCAGTCGGGCGTGCATCCGGCGCGCGGCAGCTGGATCGTCAGCGTGGCGCTCAGCGACGTCGAGGCGGGGCAGAGCGGCCACTTCTGGTTCTCGCTGGACAAGCGCCTGATGGCCGACGTGCTGCGCGGCTTGCTGCCCGAGCGCGCGCAGGCGAAGAAAGCCTTGCGTGGCAGCGTGCGCCCGCTCGCTTCGCGCCTGCAAGTGACCCTGGAAGGGCGGCTCGTCAGCAAGCAGGTGCAGCTGGGCGCCTTGTTCGACCTGCGCGTGGGCGACGTGATACCCGTCAGCCTGAGCCGCACCGACGTCATGCTGGACGATTCCCGTTTATTTACAGCGGCTGTTTCCGAACACAAGGGCAAGCTCTGTTTAACCTCATTTGAAGATGTCGAATAATATGAATATCACCGATACCAACCAGAGCGAAACCCTGCTGGAAGACCTGGGCGATGACATGATCATCGACCAGGGCGACATGTCCGACGTGGCCAGCACCCGCGCGCGGCGCGACATTCCGCAGATGATGCGCAAGATCCCCGTCACCCTGACGCTGGAAGTGGGTTCGGCCCGCATTTCGCTGGAAGAACTGATGGCCATCGGCCCGGACAGCGTGATTGAACTCGACATGCTGGCCGGCGAACCGCTGGTGATCAAGGTCAACGGCACGCCGATCGGCCGTGCCGAAGTGGTGGTGGCCGGCGAGAACTATGGCCTGAAAGTCATTGACCTCGACGGTCTTAATCTCGACCTGATGACAGCATGAAGCTGGCGGTACCCGGTTTAAGCCGGCGCCGCGGCGCGCTGGCTGCCGCGCTGGCTGTCCCCATTTTGATGCTGTGCTGCAGTGCCGTCGGGGCGCAGGATTTGTTGTCCGGCGTGGTGCCGGGCGCGAAGACCGACCTGTCGGTGAAGATGCAGATCCTCGTCGTCATGACCCTGCTCGGGCTGTTGCCCGTGATGGTCATGATGATGACCAGCTTTACCCGCTTCGTCATCGTGCTGTCCCTGCTGCGCCAAGCCTTGGGCCTGCAGCAGGGTTTGCCCAACCGTATCGTCACCGGCATCGCCCTGATTCTCACCCTGCTGGTCATGCGCCCCATCGGCGACCAGGTGTGGAAGGACGCGTTCGTGCCCTACGACCGCGACCAGATTGGCATGCAGGAAGCGCTGAAGATCGCCGAAGTGCCGATTTCGCGCTTCATGCTGGCGCAGACGAGCAAGGCCGCGCTGGCGCAGATCGCGCACCTGGCCGGCGAGCCGTCGAGCATGCGCCCGCAAGACCACAGTTTCACGGTCAAGCTGGCGGCGTTTGTGTTGTCCGAACTCAAGACGGCGTTCCAGATCGGCTGCATGCTGTTCATACCGTTCCTCATCATCGATCTGGTGGTGGCGTCCGTGCTGATGGCGATGGGCATGATGATGCTCTCGCCGCTGGTCATTTCGCTGCCGTTCAAGCTGCTGCTGTTCGTGCTGGTCGACGGCTGGACCCTGACCGTCAACACCCTCGTTACCAGCATACAGGGCTATTGATCGATGTTTACCCCTGAAGTCGCCGTCGACCTGATCATCGAAGCGTTGCATGTCGTCATGCTGCTGGTGGTGATCCTGGTCGTGCCAGGTCTGCTCATGGGCCTGCTGGTCGCGCTGGTGCAGGCGGCCACCTCGATCAATGAACAGACCATGAGTTTCCTGCCGCGCCTGCTGGTCACCCTGTTGGCGCTGATCCTGGCCGGACGATGGATGGCCGGTTACCTGATGGATTATTGCGTGTCCATTTTTCAGCGCGCGGCCACCCTGGTCGGATAGCGCCGCGCGCCCATGGATCAGATTTTCAATCAGGTGCTGCCGTTTGTGCTGGCCGTATGGTGGCCGTTCTGCCGCATCCTGGCCATGCTCAGCGCCTCGCCCGTAATCGGCGACGGCGTCGTGCCCGTCACCGTGCGCATCCTGCTGTCGCTGGTGCTGGCGATCCTGATGCTGCCCGTGATGCAGGCCTCGGGCATCTCGCAGGACTTGTTGAAAATCGATCCGTTTTCCCTGTACGCCATCGTCGCCACTCTGGAGCAGGCCGTCATCGGCTTCGTCCTCGGCCTGGCCTTCCACTTCGCCATGTCGGTGATGTCGGTGCTTGGCTACCTGGTGTCGAGCCAGGTGGGTTTTTCCATGGCCGTCATGAACGATCCGCTCAACGGCACTTCGTCGGACGTGATCACGGGCCTGCTCACCATCATGTGCATGATCGTGTTTTTTGCCATCGACGGCCATCTGGTGCTGACGGGCGTGATCGGCGCCAGTTTCAAGGCCTGGCCCGTGGGGCAGGGCTATGCCCCGCTGCTGCTGCAGACGGTGGCGTATAACGTGGCGTGGATCTTCGCCGCCGCCATGCTGCTGGCTTTGCCCATCGTCTTTTCCACCATGGTGGTGCAGCTGGGCTTCGGCTTCCTGAACCGCGTGGCGCCATCGCTGAACCTGTTTTCGCTGGGCTTTTCCATGATCACCGTGTTCGGCCTGCTGATGCTGGCGCAGATCGTGCGCTTTATTCCCGAGCACTACATCGCCATGACGAATCGCGTGCTCGATATGATCGCCGAACAGATGCGGGTGGCCCATGGCTGACAATAGCACCGGCGACAAGACCGAAAAGGCGTCACAGCAAAAGCTGAAGAAGTCGCGCCAGGAAGGGCAGGTGGTGCGTTCGCGCGACCTGTCGACGGCGCTGGGCATCCTGATCAGCATGAAGCTGTTCGTGTTTCTGCTGCCTTCTTATCTGGATAGCTTCCGTGAGCTGTTCGCCATGGCTTTCATGCCGCTCGACAGCAAGGGCGCGCTCGACAATGCCATGTCGATGGCGTTCACCACCTCGGTGGGCTTGCTGATCAAGATGATCGTGCCGCTGTTTTGCGTGCCCCTGTTTGTCGTGCTCGGCTCCTTGATTCCCGGCGGCTGGGTCATCAGCGGCAAGAACTGGATGCCGAAGATGGAGCGCCTGAGCCCGGCCAAGAATCTGGGCCGCCTGGTGTCGCCCAAGCATGGCTTTGAATTCGGCCTGTCCATCGCCAAGGCAGGAGTGCTTGGCATGGTGATCGTGCATGTCTGCCGTTCCAGCCTGACGCAGTACGTGGACTTGCAACACCGGCCCCTGCAGCAAGCCATGCTCGATGGCTCGGCGCTGATGCTCGACGGCTTGATGTCCCTCATTTCCGTCTTCATCCTGTTTGCCATCATCGACGTGCCGGCGCAGGCGTTCTTTTTTGCCCGCGGCCAGCGCATGAGCAAGCAGGACGTCAAGGAAGAGCATAAAAGCAGCGAAGGCCGGCCCGAAGTGCGCCAGCGCATCCGCCAGTTGCAGCAGCAGATCGGCCGGCGCAGCGTGCGCAAGACCGTGCCCGACGCCGACGTGGTGATCGTCAACCCCGAGCATTACGCCGTTGCATTGAAGTATGACCAGGACCGCGCCGAGGCGCCGTTTGTCGTTGCCAAGGGCGTCGACGAGATGGCGCTGTATATCCGGCAAGTGGCGAAGGAGCACCATATTGAAACGCTGGAGTTGCCGCCGCTGGCGCGCGCCATCTACAACACCAGCCAGGTGCAGCAGCAGATTCCCGTGCAGCTGTATCAGGCCGTGTCGCAGGTGCTCAACTACATACTGCAACTGAAAGCATTCCGGTCCGGGCAGCGTGCTGCCCAGCCCGTATTACCCACCGAGATGGCCGTGCCGTCTCATTTGAGCGAGGTAGTCCCTTCATGAATTTCCTGAACCGGTTGGTTGCCGAAATGCGCCGCCACAAGTTCGCCACGCCGCTGTTCCTGCTGGTGATCCTGGCAATGATCATCCTGCCGCTGCCGCCGGTGCTGCTCGATATCTTGTTCACTTTCAATATCGTGCTGGCCCTGATCGTTATCCTGGTCAGCGTGTCGGCCAAGCGGCCGCTCGATTTCTCCGTCTTCCCGACGGTGATCCTGGCCACCACCATGCTCAGGCTGACCTTGAACGTGGCATCGACGCGCGTGGTGTTGCTGCACGGCCACACGGGCGCGGACGCGGCCGGTAAGGTGATCGAGGCCTTCGGTAACGTCGTGATCGGTGGTAACTTCGTCGTCGGTATCGTGGTCTTCGTGATCTTGATGATCATCAACTTCGCCGTCGTCACCAAGGGGGCCGAGCGTATTTCCGAAGTGTCGGCGCGCTTTACCCTCGATGCCTTGCCGGGCAAGCAGATGGCCATCGATGCCGACCTGAACGCCGGCCTGATCAACCAGGAAAAAGCCCAGCTGCGCCGCAAGGACGTGGCCGCTGAAGCGGATTTCTATGGCGCCATGGACGGCGCGTCGAAGTTCGTGCGCGGCGATGCCGTCGCCAGTATCCTGATCCTGATCATCAACATGGTCGGCGGCGTGGCCATCGGCTCGCTGATGCACGACCTGTCGTTCGGCGATGCTTTCCGCCAATACGCACTGCTGACCATCGGTGATGGCCTGGTGGCGCAGATCCCGGCGCTGCTGCTGTCGGCCGCGGCCGCCATCCTGGTGACCCGTATCAGCGATTCGGGCGACTTCGAACAGCAAGTGGCGGGCCAAGTGCTGACGTCGCCAACGGTGATCTTCAGCGCGTCCGGCATGATGGTGGCGCTGGCCTTGATCCCGGGCATGCCGTGGTTCATGTTCATGACCTTTGCCGGCGTGCTGGCCTTCGTGGCCTGGCGCCTGACCAAGCGCGTGAAGGGGCCTGATACGGCCGGCATGGCGGCCATCGAGGCGGCCTTGCGCGAGGACAAGCCTGCCGAGATGGAGTGGCAGCAACTGCCTGCCGTGCAACCGCTGATGGTGATGCTCGGCTATAAACTGGTGGGCATGGTGGATAAGACACAAGGCGAACCCTTGACCAAGCGCGTCAAGGGCGTGCGCCAGAGCCTGTCCGAAGCGATGGGCTTGCTGCTGCCGAACATCGGCGTGCGCGACGACCTGGCCCTGAAGCCGTCGCAGTATGCCATCGTGCTGTCGGGCACCGTGGTGGCGCAGGCGGAAGTGCAGGCCGACCGCCTGATGGCGATCCCGTCGCCGAACGTGTATGGCCAACTCGATGGCATTCCCGGCATCGAACCGGCCTACGGCATGCCCGTCACCTGGATCGAACCCGGTGAAAAGGCGCATGCGCTGGGCCTGGGCTACCAGGTCATCGAGGCGCCCAGCGTGATCGCCACGCACTTGTCGAAAATGGTGCGTGAATACTTGCCGGAACTGTTCCGCCACGAAGACGTCTCGAACATGATGGAGCGCCTGACGGCCTTGTCGCCCAAGCTGGCCGGCGCGCTGGACAAGGCCCTCACGCACACGCAGCTGCTGCGCGTGTTCCGCGTCTTGCTGGCAGAAAACGTGTCACTGAAGGATATCGTGCCCATCGCCACCACCTTGCTCGACAGTTCGGAAACCACCAAGGATCCGATCCTGCTGGCGGCCGAAGTGCGCTGCGCGCTGCGGCGCCAGATCGTCAGCGGCCTGTTTGGGCAGAAGATGGAAATGCAGGCGTTTAATCTCGGCGGCGAGCTGGAAAACATGCTGCTCGGTTCGCTGAACCAGGCGCGCCAGTCGGGCAAGGTGACCCTGGATAATTACCCGATCGACCCGCACCTGCTGTCGCAACTGCAGGTGAACATGCCGGTGGCGCGCGAGCAGATGAAGCAGCAGGCCACGCCGCCGCTGCTGCTGGTGCTGCCGCAGATCCGTCCGCTGCTGGCCCGCTATGCGCGCCTGTTCGCGCCGGGCCTGCATGTGTTGTCGTATAACGAAATCCCGGAAAACCGCGAAGTGAGCATCATCGGCACGGTGGGGTAAACGGTGGAATAAACAAAAAACGGCGCTGCGGGCGCCGTTTTTTTATGCTGTATCAATTATGTTGTATCAATCTTGCCGTATCAATCCTGCTCGTCGATGGGCGGCAGCAGCTCGTGCTCCTGACCATTGGCCAGCAGCAGCACGGTGCGGCCTTGCGCCGTTTCTTCCTCTTCGCCATAGTCGTAACCGAGCGGCGCCGCCACTTCCTTCGAGGCGATGATGGGCTCCTCTTCGGCTTCGGCGGCGTGTGCCGCGGGCGCTTCGGGATCGGCCGCCACTTCCGCTTCCGGCTGCGTCAGCAGCAGTGCCACTTCGGCCATGGCGCGGAACAGGGGCAGCGACAGCGAGGCGGCGCCCGCCTGCATCGGATAGTTGCCGTGCACGCGCTGCGCGTGCAACTGGCGGTTCAGGCGGCAGCGCACCAGGCGCAAGCCCGCGCGCCGCACGGCGGCGGCAATCTCGGGCAGGGCCAGGCGCAAGTGGCGCAGCGCGGCTTCCTCGTCGGCCGCCAGTTCCAGCAGCACGCCGTCGCCGGACGGTTCCATCTGGATCACCACCCGGCCGATGCCGGCAATCAGCAGTTCGACGCGCAGCGCCACCTTGCCGCGCCGCCTCGGCGTTGCCTCTTCGTCTTCGTCGCTGGCCAGCACGCGCAGCAGCAGGCGTTGGCCGCCCCAGCCATACACGGCAAAGCGCCACGCTTCGCTGTCGACCGTCAACGGTGGACGGGCACCTTCGCGCAGCAGGGCCGGTTGCTGCTCGGCCATGAACAGATTGCCCGGCACGTGCTGGCCGCGCGCCTGTTCCTGCAGGGCGGCATATTGCTCGCCATACGTCTTGACCATCACGCGCCACGAGGCGGCCAGCTGCGCCGCGTCGGGCGGCTGCCACACCAGCTGGCGCGTAAAGAATAATTGATTGACCTGCATGGCGCTGCTGTCGCGCGGCATGGCGCCGCCCGTACCATCGGCATTCGGTTTGATCAGGGATGCCAGGCTGTCCTGGCCTTTTTGCGCCAACTGCGCGGGCAGGGTGCCGGCGTCGGGCGCCGGTGCCATGTAGGGGCCGATGGGCACCAGCGGCTGCACCACGCCCGGTGTCATCGGCGTAGCAGGGCTGACGTCGAAGCGCTGGGTAATCAGGGGCAGGGGATTGCCTGCGGACACACGCTCTATCGCCATTGCTGCTCCTCCCGCATGGGATGAATAAAAAAAAGCCAACTGCTTGCGCAGTTGGCTCTGGTCGGCCTGACCTGAGCCAGGTCAGGACGCGCTTACTATTATTGCAGCAGGGACATGACCATCGAGGACATGCTGTTGCTTTGTTTCAGCATTGCGGTACCAGCTTGCAGCAGCATTTGCGAAGCGGTCATGTTCGAGCTTTCGGTCGCGAAGTCGGTATCCATGATGCGGCCCGTTGCGCCCTGGGTGTTGGTGCTGACGTTGGCCAGGTTGGTGGCAACGTGGTCCAGACGGTTACCCGCTGCGCCCAGTGCCGAACGCGAGGTACCAACAGCGTCGATCGCCGCTTGCAGTTTGTCGATGGCTGCCGATGCGCCGCCGACGGCGGTCAGTTCGGTGCCAGGCGTCGATGCTGCCGCGCCGAAGGTGTTGTATTCCGAAGTCGCGCCTTTGATGGCGGTGTGCATGGAGTCCAGTTGCGACGACAGGTCGAAGCTCATCGATTCGCTGGTCGACGCGCCGATCTGGAAGTCCAGGTTGGCGGCGAACTTGCCGTCGCCTGTACCTGCAGGGCCGGCGTTGCTTGCCGTTGCCAGTGCTTTGAATGCGGTCGACGCGGCCAATTTGGCTACAGCAACATCGTGGGCTTTGTCGGCATTGACACTGGCCGTCGATGCATTGGTCAACGCCAGGGCAGTTGCGGTGGTTGGCGTGGCGGTGTAGGCCGCTTGTGCCGAGACCAGCGTGGCGGCTGCGGCAGCTTTGGCGCCGGTGGTACCGGTGGTGCCAGCGCCGACAGCGGTTGTGTCGTTGGTGACGGCAACGGTCGCGTTGGCAACGTCGGTCGCGGTGGCCTGTTTCGACATCAGTTTTGCGCCAGCGAACGAGGTGTTGCCCAGAACGTTGCTCAGTTCGTTGGTCAGCGTGTCGAATTCAGCTTGCATTGCATCACGGTCATCGGCCGTCGACGAACCGTCGGCAGCTTGCGTGGCCAGATCTTTCATGCGGACCAGGATATTGACGGTCTCGCCCAGCGCGCCGTCGGCGGTCTGGATCATCGAAGTAGCGTTCTGGGTATTGCGCATGGCCATGGCCATACCGCTGGTTTGTGCTTTCAGACGGGTTGCAATTTGCAGGCCGGCAGCGTCGTCCATTGCCGAGTTGATGCGGTAGCCGGTGGAGAGGCGCGTCATCGAAGTCGACAGCGATTGTTGGGTTTTCGAGATCGACGATTGGGCGGACAGGGCCGCTGCATTGGTGTGAAGGCTCAGCATGAAGGTGCTCCAGTTAGGTGGTTACGGTGCGGAGCAGCAGTTTTTGCGCTCTCACAAGTACAAGACGACCATTGCCACAAGAAAATTAAATTCTTTTAAGAAATTTTTGAATTTATTTTCAAGTTGCTGAAAACCCCCCTGTGCGCGCCAGTTGGTCCGCCGCCAGAAAACACGCGCTGGCCTCTTCCTCCAGCCCTTGCAGCTGCAATGCCGCACCCAGTTCGCGCTGCAATTGCGCATCGCCGGGAACCAGCGCCAGCGCCAGGCGGTAATGCGCGGTGGCACCCTGCAAGTCACCCATTGCCAGCAGGACCGTAGCCAGATTGGCGTGCGCCAGGGCGTAGCCGGGATCGATCAGGACCGCCTCGCGCAAGCTTGCCGCCGCGCCGGCCATGTCGCCAGTGGCATGCCTGGCGCTGCCCAGGTTGCCATGCGCCTCGGCAAAGCCGGGCTCCAGTTCGAGCGCACGCAGGTAGCAGGGGATGGCGGCGGCATGTTGGCCGGCACCTTGCCACGCATTGCCGAGGTTGGCGTGCGCCTGGGCATCTGCCGGCGCCAGTTGCACCACTTTCCCGAGCGCCCCCAGGGCATCTTTTCCTTGCAGTTGCAGCGCGGTGCCGAGCACGCTCCAGCCGAAAGCCGAGGCTGGATGCTGCGCCACCAGCGCATGCGCAGCCTGTTCCATCTCCGCATATAATCCGGCATGGAACAACTCGGCGATATGGTTTGCGCTGGCCTCGGGCACAGTGTCGGCTTGTGCTACTGGCGCGCCTTGGGCGCGCGCCAAGGCCGCCTGCATCGCCGGCGTGTCGAAGCCGCGTCCGATGGCGCTCGCCAGCACTTCGGCGGCCGCTTGCGCCTGCGCTGACTGCAGCAATCCCTGCGCGTAAGAAAGAATGAATTGCACCTCACCGGGGGCACTCAGCATCGCTGCGCGCAAGTAAGGCAGCGCCTTGTCGGGAAAACCCAGTTGCGCTGCCAGCAAACCCATGTTGTGATTGGCGATCGCATGGTCTGGCTGGCGATGGATAATGGCCAGGTACAGCGTTTCTGCTTCGACAAAACGGCTGGCCTGGTGATGTTCGATCGCCAGTACCAGCGCCGTATCGACATTTACCGAATGCAGCGCTTTCATGCTGTTCGCGCGCCGGGCCAGCGAGCTTTGCGCAGGGTCGGCTTCAAAAGTTGCGGTGGGCAAGCCGGCGCACCAGCGCTGCCATATGCTTCGCAGGGCGTTTTCCAGGCCTGCGGCGATCAGCGCCGGCTGGCCTGCGGCGGAGTTGTTCAGCCGCGCGCGCATGTCGGTTCGCAACTGGCCGAGTGCGGCAATGTCACTGGCGATAGCGACGCCTTTTTGCATGAAATCGGCCTCGTCCTGGGCGATGAACTGATCCAGTCCCAGGTGACCCAGAATGGCCGCACCGACCCGGCTCGGCAATGTCTGGCCGACCATGGTCAGCGTCGGCACGCCCATCCACAGCGCATGCAAGGTGGTGGTGCCGCCGGTATAAGGCCAGGTGTCGACGCAGACATCCACCAGCCGGTGCATGACGAGATAGTTTTGAATGTCGGTCACTGCATGAAAACTCAGGCGCTCGGCAGCGATGCCTTCTTCATCGAACCAGCCGCGCAGCATCGCCGTGATTTGCTCGCTGGGCATGCCGGCAACCAGCATCCTGGCTGTCGGCACGGCGCGCAGCAGGCTTGACCAGCGGGCGACCACGTCACGGCTTATCTTGTTGGCACGGTTGAAACTGCCAAACGTGACATGGCCGTTGACCAGCGCCGGCGCGGGCGAGATGGCTGGCGCCTCCGGTGAAGGGACATAGGGTGCGCAAGCTGGCAGTAACAGCAACTTTTCGGTAAATTGCTCATCGAGCAGGCCTGGCGGTGAAAAATGGCGGTCCGTCAGGTAGTAATCCATCGCCAGCATGCCGGTGGTCATCGGGTAGCCCATCCATGTTGCTTGCAACGGGGCTGGCTTGCGCGCGAATGTCAGCAGGCGGTTATAGCCGGTGTGGCCGGACAGGTCGATCAGGATGTCGATGCCATCCTGGCCGATCTGCCGTGCCAGTTGTTCATCTGATAAGGCCTGGACATTGTGCCACCGGCCCACCACGGCGCGCAAATGGGCGGTGATGTGATCGTCCACTTTGTTGTTGCAATAGATGAATACTTCCAGTCGTGTCGCGTGCATCAGGTTTTCCAGCACGGGCGTAATGAAATTGGCCATCGCGTGGTTGTTCAGATCAGCCGAAACAATGCCGATGCGTAAGGTGCGTTCCGGATCAGGCTGGTTTTGGTGGCGCGGCCACAGGGCGCGCAACGGTGCTTCGAATTGCTGGCCGAAACGCTGGTGCTCCTTGAACAGCGTGTCCGGATGGGTGCTGGCGCTGTGCGTGAGTGCGAACAACATATTGCTGTGCATCTCGTTCCATGCGGGATTGATGCCGATGGCATGGCGGCATGCCGCAACGGCTTCGTCGATCCGTCCCAATTTGCTCAATGTGGCACTGAGATTGTTGTGCGCCGCATAAAAGTGCGGATCGTACTGGATGGTATTGGAAAAATGGATCAGTGAATCGTCTAGCTTTTCCAGCAACAACTGGACCGTGCCCAGATTGAAATGGGCGGAGGCGAAATGCGGGTTGATTGCCAGCGCGCGCTGATATTCCTGCGTGGCCAGGTCGATTTGTCCTCGCGCCTGCAACACCGAGCCGATATTGTTGTGTGCGTGGGCATGATCAGGTTCGATCGCCTGCATCTGGCGGTAAGCCGCCATCGCTTCATCGAGTTGGCCCACCGCCTGCAATGCATTGCCCAGTTCGTTAAGGGTCTGCACATCGCATGCATCGAGCAGTAATGCGGCCTGGTAACTGTCGATGGCTTCGTCGTGACGTCCGCTCTTTGTCTGCAGTTCAGCCAGTTTTTTCCAGGCTGCCGGCGAGGCGGGCGCCAACATGATCGCACGCCGGTAAGCTGCCTCGGCGTCCGTCAGCTTCTCCATGGCCAGCAGTGCAGTGCCGATGCTGAGGTGGATGGCCGCGTCAGCGGGCAGCGTTGCCTGGACCGCCTGGTAGTCGGCCAGCGCCGCATCAATTGCCTGGTCTGCCTGGCGTTTGGTGGCGGAAGTGAGGTGCTGCTGGCGGCGTGTTACGGATGAGGCAAACTTCGGGCGCATAGTGGATTCAGTTGGAAGAAGGATAGGAGCTGTCGGCACTGATTGTAATGGATTAGTGTGCGCTAAAGAAACGCGCTACTGCGATTTCTGATAGCTGGCCTCTGATAAAAGGCGGTATGGCAAGGCATGTCGCTGGTTTGCATGTCGTTATGCACGAGCGCCAATTGCCGCGTATTGTCGCACAGCGGATGCACACAGCAAAAACAAGCTGAAAAATCCATTCGGGCGGCGGAGACGCCGCCACATGGTGGCTGGAGTGCCCATCATGAAGAATGTCTGGCGCGACAGGGCAGGGGCATTCGGACAGGCGAGAGGCAGGCGCCTGCCTTCGCACAGTCTGGCCTGCTGGATGCGTTTCAAGCGGTTCAGCGCAACTGCAGGAAGAGGGCGGTACCCATCACAAATGCCGAGCCGATCCTTTGTTGCTGTTGCGCCAGGAACTCATCGCCGGCACGCTGCGGCCCGTCGCCATACGGCCAGACATAATCATCAATGATGATCCAGCCGCCGGCCACCACATGCTTCTCCCAGGCGGCGATATCGGCCTGGGCTGCCTCGTAGGCATGGTTGCCGTCAATGTGTAGCAGTGCAATACTGCCGGCATAGTTGGTGGTGCCGAAGGACGGGCTATGCACGGCTGCCGTCTGGCGGTACTGCTGTTCCGCCGCGACCGAGGGCAGGCGCAGATAGTTGATATCGTTGGCGCTGTATGGCAGCAGGTTCATCTCGAACACGCGCAGCGCTTCATCGTAATCGTAATGGTGGATGCAGTTGTCGACCAGGCCGCCAGTGTCGTTCTGCACCACGTAGTCACTTTGCCAGGGGTCGATGCACAAAGTGTGGCCGATGTCATGCAGGCGTGCCAGGCGTGCCAGCACAAACGCCGACTTGCCCCATGCGCTGCCGATTTCCACCACGTCGCCGCGCACGCTGTGGCGGGCAATTTCGTAGAGGGCGCTGATTTTCTCGTCATCGCACATGCCTGGAATCACATTGGCATGGCGGAAAAGGGTGGCCAGTTGCAGTTCCGGCAAAGCCGGCTTTGTGTCGACCACCGAGGCGATCGGCAGTGGCGTAGCCAGGGTCTTGCGGGCATGCGCCATGGCAGAGCGGTAGCCGCTCATTTCATCATGTACCGGTGAAGCGTTGACCAGGGGAATGGTCGGTTGCAGGTCCTTGAGTACCTCATTCAGATAGCTCCAGACGACCGGATTTGGGGTATAAATGCCGCCAATGCCACGCTGCGCGATCAGCAGTTGCAAGGCCTCCAGGAAACCCGGATCATTTACATACGGCAGGAAGGCCCATTCCGGATAGGCCGGCTTGCTGACATCGTAAGCGAGCGACGAGGCGCCGATCACGCTTTGTCCATCGCGCTTGCAGCGCTCCAGATAGTCGAGCGAGCGAGGCATGCCTGCAGGAAAAATCAAGATCGGTTTGTTGAGGGCCGTGGGCGAGGCATGCATGGAGATTCCTTGTTGGGTAAATCGGACGTTACTGAAGGGCGCGGTCAGCCTAGGTGCGCGGCGGCAAGGCCGAGGCGCTCTCCTGTTGCCGCTTGATGGCGGCGATGTCGCGCAGCAGGGCGCGCATGCCGCGCGATGCCGGCGGCAGGTCGTGCTCAATCTGGCCGCGCAGCGCTTTCAGCTGGTAGAACGGTACCGCCGGGTACATATGATGTTCGATGTGGTAATTCATCTGCCAGTACAAAAAAGCCAGGAAAGGGTGCAGCAGGACCGTGCGGCTGTTCAGGCGGAAATCGTCGACATCGGGCTGCATGCCGAAGTGCTGCGCCAGCGCCAGGGTCTTGTTGAGCCAGTCCGCGATAAAGGTGGCGAATGTGACAAGCAATAATAGCGGCCAGTGGCCACTGGCAACAAAGGCGGCGGCCATGGCAAGATGGCCGAACAGGATGATGCGGGCAAACCGGATGACGGCACGGCGCGATGCCTGGTCCGGGAACAGTTGGGCACCCCACTGGCCGCGAATGATGCCCAGGCTGTTTTCCACCACGATCTTGATGGCCCGGTAGCAGGCCGGCAAGTCGAACGACAGCGCCCAGAACCATTCCCTGTAGCGCAGCGTCTGCGGCAAGCGGACTTCACCGTCCTGGCCGCTGAGCACGGTTTTCTGGTGATGGCGGATATGGCTGGCCCGGAAATACACATAGTTATTCCAGGTCAGGAACGCGAACAAGGCCAGGAAGACATCGTTGTACACACGCGTCTTGAAGACAGTGCGGTGTACCAGTTCATGCCCTGCCCCAGCCCAGCCCAGGAAGGAAAAAAAGCTGCCATGAAGGAAGAGTGCTGCCAGGGCCAAGCCATGATGGCCGTTCAGGAAGGCACAGTACGCCAGCGTTCCGGTGCCGCAGAGCAGCAGCAGATGGCTGGCGACATGCAATGCACCCTGCATGTCGCTGCGTCGCATCAAGGCCGACAGTTCGGTGCCTGTCAGCTTGCTGCGGTACCAATTGACACGGGTTGGTGGCTTTGCACCGATTTTTTCTGTCATGTTATTGTGTGAGCAGGTGCTTGAAGTTGCCATTCAGTATAAAGGCCAGCATGGTATTTTCAACATGGATCACGGCCCGGTCGCCACTGAAATCATCGACAAAGCGGGTCACGTCGCCATGGATCTTCGAGCGGTAGTCGTGCCACAGGATAACGGAGTCAGGCTTGGCCATGGCCAGTGCGTTGGCGGTATCGATCGTCACCGTCTCGTAATCATGGCCGCCATCGATGAAGATGAAATCGAATTGACCGCTCAATTGCTGCGCTTGCGGATCGAGCTTGCGGCTGTCCAGGTGCAGGCGGGTAATTGCGGACTGGACGTCGGCTGGCGCGCGGTCGATGTAGAACGCGCCTTTTTCCGCAAACTGGCGGCGCAGGTAATTGTCGTTTTCCGTGTCATTTTGCAGGATCAGGGCGGCCGTGTCGCCGCTGACGGCGGTCAGGTCGATCTCGGCAGGCGGCAGGTCCAGCGTGGTGACATGGGCGCCGGGCGGCGCGTTGCTCGCCAGTAAAACCGAGGTGGCGCCCATGTAGGTGCCGAATTCAAAAAAAGCCTGCGCCCCGGTCAGCTTCGCAAGGCTGACCAGGATCGAGCTTTCCAGCAGCGTCATGCCGCCGATGGCGCTGCTGGGGATGCTGACGCTGAACATGATGTTTGCGTCGGGAAAGGTCGTTTCAACCTTCTGGAAAAGAACTTTGGGGCGTATCGCGCTGACCTGGGGGGCGCTGGTGGTGGTAGGCATGATGGATCCTGTTATTGTTAAGCTGCTGATTCCGCGGTGGTTTGAGCGGTATTGCGGCGTGGCACGAAGTACATGATCGTTTCCGACCAGCCCTGCGTGTAATGGCGCAAATACAGGTCGTAGTCCTGGCGGATGCTGGCGATATAGTCGGGAATGCGATGGAAATCGGCGGCGCTATGGTAGACGGAAATGGCCAGCTTGGGATGCTCGTCGCGGATATGGCGCTGCGAGCCGGCCAGGGCCTGCATTTCCCAGCCCTCCAGGTCCATCTTGATGAAACTGACTGCCTGCGTGATGGCCAGGTCGAGGGTGGTTACCTCGATACTGCTGGAGCCGGCCGCACTGACTGCGCTGGCCGAACCTGCATCCGGATTGAACCACAAGGTACCGGCCTGGTCGGAAATGCCTTGTTCGATGAAGCTGATGCCGTGCCGCTGCGCCAGGCGCGTTTTTGCGTCCTGCATGTTCTTCGCTGACGGTTCGAATAGGAACACGGCCCGGTAGTCGGGATAGCGTTCGCAGAACAGCTCGGTCGTATCGCCGTCGAATCCGCCGGCGTCGACAAACACTTCGCCCGACAAGCACAGGAAGTCCTCGAAATACTGCTCCGAGAATCGCACCTCGTAGCTTGCCATGTGGCGCGGATCGGCAGTGAGCCGGTATTGCACCACATGGTCGAAGACCGCCCTTGACTCCTCATCGGCAAATTGGGCGCGCAAGTGGTCCCAGCGGGGACGGTTGGCGGCGACATCGGCACGCATTTGCGCGACGAAGGCGGGTACCGGCACCAGGTCGGGACGCGCTGCCAGCAGGTCGGCATAGCTGAGCCTAGCCTTCACCGGCTGCTGCGCCAGCTTGCGGGCGGCCGCAACCGGTGCAATCGACATGGCGCAATTGACCACCATGGCATCGGACGGGAGTTGCTGCATGGCGATGACCGGCTTGCCATGCCATTGCGTGCCACTGGCGCCGTCGTCGACGATGCCGTCAATCGGGATGTCCAGCGTCGACAGCAGGGCCAGCGCATGTTCATTGCGTCCCAGCAGGAAGCGCGGCGCGCTCACCAGGGCCGATAGAAACGCCTGTGCCTGTTCTTTCGCGACGGCGTGCCGCGTGATCGGTATTGCTGTAGCTGACATGGTTAATCTCCGTGCATGGGATGCTCGATGTGCATCTCTTCAGGCGGTTTTGTTGTCGATCAGGGCAAGCAAGCCCCGCACCGAGCGGAATTGTTGCGACTCGATATCATCGTCGTCCAGGGTGATATCGAAGCGCGCTTCCAGTTCCAGGATGAACTTGATGATGGCCATCGAGTCGATGATACCGGCGGCAAGGAAGTCGTCGTCGTCGGTGAAATCAGCAGGCAACGGTGATTTCCTGGCCAGCAGGGTGAGGATGAATGCACGGATATCGTCTTGCATGGTGTTGCTTTCTTTGTGGGTTCAGGCCTGGATGGTTTCCCAGCGGCGGCTTTGCGAGGATGCGACCATGGCTTCCAGGAAATGCATGCCTTCCAGGGCCAGTTCCGCACTGTACACAGCGCCGCCCTGCCATGGCAGGCCTTGTTGAAATTGCCTTACTCCAACGGCTATATCGCCGTACAAATTGGCGAAGGCTTCGATGAAACCCGCCGGGTGGCCGGCCTTGAAGCGGTTGTAGCGCAGGGCGTTGGTGACTTCGACCTGGCCTGCCCGGTCGATGATCTCGCGTCGGCCGTCGACATGCGACAGGGTCAGTTCCTCAGGTTGTGCCTGATACCACTCGGCAGCAGCCAAGTCGCCATAGATGCGGATGCGCAAGCCGTTGCGATGGCCCAGCGCCGACTTGCTGAACCAGAATTGGCCTTGAATGTTGCCGCTGTACTGGCACAGGCAGCCCGCGTTGTCGACCACCCCGGCGAACCAGCCATAGTGATTCTGGTCCGATACCAGTTCCAGCGGCTTTTCGCCTGTCAGGTAGGCTACCATCTGGTGCAGGTGGACGCCGAGATCCAGATGCAAGGTCGGGATGGCGCCATCGGCCAGTCGCCACGCCTGCGGTGTCGGCTTGTTGCCCCTGGCGTCGACGCGGACAAAGCCTTCCTGCGGCATTTCGGCCTGGAAGTGCAGGATCTTGCCCAGTTTTCCATCGCGGATCTTGCGCTCGAGTTCGCGCAACATCGGATAGCCAGCATAGTTATACGTCACTGCCAGGAAGGCCTGGTGTGCGTCGCGTACGGCGATGATCTGGCGCGCCTGCTCACTGCTGACGGCAAGCGATTTTTCGCAGATGACGGCGATGCCGGCACGCATGCAGGCCAGTACGCTGTCGACATGTGACGGGGTCGGGGTCAGGATCACGACAGCATCGATGTTGCCCTTTTCGCTGGCCAGCAATGCTTGCCAGGTGTCGTAGATGCGTTCCGGATGGACGCCGTACACCTGTCCGCTTTCCTGGTTGGACTCGGCATGGCGGCTGAAGCAGCCAGCCACCAGCGTCCACAGCCCATCCATGGCGCTCGACACAAAATGTGAATAGCCAACGGCGGAACTGCGCGAGCCGCCGATAAACGCCAGCCGCAGCGGTGCCAGGGGCACTGTGTTTGTATTTTCCATGTTCTATTCCCGCTCCGGGGAGCTTGCGTATGTCTGGACAAGTTGAAATTTCATCAGTTTGCCCATGCTGTTTTTCGGTAGCTGCTCAACAACAAAAAAGCGCCGCGGCTGCTGGAAGTCCGCCAGCGCATGGGCGCAGTGAAAGCGCAGCTGGCGCAGGTCGAAGCTGGCGGGATCGCTGGCGACCAGGGCCACGGCCACCACTTCGCCCAGCCTGGCGTCGGGAAAGGCAAAGGCGGCGCTTTCCGTGACGGAACCGTGCGAGCCGATCGCTGCCTCGATGTCCGCAGGATAAATATTGATGCCGCCGCTAATGATGACGTCTTTTTTTCGTCCCAGAAAGTACAGATAGCCGTCTTCGTCCAGCTTGCCGATATCGCCGGTACGGAAATATTCGCCACACATCGCCGCGCGGGTCAATTCGGGCAGTTGAAAGTAGCCGCCAAACAACATGGTGGTCTTGCAGACGATTTCGCCAGCCTGGCCGGACGGCAATTGCTCATCGTTTTCACCCAGGATGCGCAGTTCGACCCCGGGCGCAGGTCGGCCCACCGATTGCAGTTTGGTGCGCGCCGCATTGCCATCGAGATTGGTGGCGATAGCGATTTCCGAGGCGCCATAGCATTCATGGAAATCGCAGGAAAAGCGCGCCAGCAGATCGATTTTTACAGCGTTTTCCAGCAGGGCCGACGATGACACCAGGCAGCGCAAGCTGCTGACGTCGTGTTCGTCCTGCGCCATGTGGGCGGCAATCTGCTTGAGTTGTGACGAGACCGCAATCGTGAAGCTGACCTGTTGCGCCTGCACGCAGCGTAACCAGGCCTGGGCCGAGAAATGGGGCATCAGCACGGCGCTGCCGCCGGTCAGCAGTGGCAGCAGTACCAGGCGCTCGGCCAGGGAGTGATACAGCGGCGTGGCGGCCAGGGTGCGATCCTGCGCCGTGATGCCGTAAAGCTGTACCGCCGCGCGTAGACGGTTGAGTTTGGTGCGCTGGGTCAGCACGATGGGCTTGGGGCTACCCGTCGAGCCGGAGGTCATGGTCAGGATCAGGGCGTCATCTGCCCGGCCCGCGTACAAAGGCCGTGCATCGGCCGGCGCCGCCTGCAGCAGCTGCTCCAGCGTGATGGTGCCGGCGCCGGCGGCATCGATGCTGAGCCAACACCCATGCACAGCGTCGCTGCCTGGCTCTGCGCGCAGGGCCGCCAGTTGTGGTGACGTTGACACCAGGTGCCTGGCCTGCGCTGCCTGCAAGGAGTGCAGGGCGACCGCCGGCGGCAAGGCCGGACTGAGCGGTACCAGCCCGGCGCCAAGGTCGGCGGCCACCAGTATCAGGGCAACAAATTCCACATTGTTGGGCAAGATGACGCCGATCTGGTCGCCGCGTCGCACGCCGTTGGCCGCCAGCGCGTTCGACCAGCGCGCCACCAGTTGCGCCAGCGTCGCGTAACTGATTTCCCGGCCTTCGCAGGCAAGCGCGATTTTTTCCGGCGTGGCTGCGGCGTGGGCAAAGAAAATACCGCTGATGCTCTCCGGTACTGACTCTCGAGGCTGCATCATTCCTGTCCCGCCATGCCGGAAAATTTAAGGAAGGAACTGCTTTTCAGGCGGAACAGCTGGCCCGCTTCGGACAGGTAGACCTGGTCGTCGAGGGTGTCCCGGTTGATCAAGGTATTGGCGGCAATGAAATTGCGCGCACCCAGCCGCAAGCCGTGCGCGGTCGAGGAGTTGACGCCGAAAAAGCAGGCGTCACCAATGCTGCAGCCACCTGCGATAGCGATGCCGGCGTTGATCCAGTTGTAGGCGCCGATCACGCAATCGTGGCCGAGATTGACGTTGCTCGAAATAAAAGTGCCACGTCCGATGCGGCAGCCGGGATGGATAGACACATGGTCCAGGATGATGCAGCCGTCCTCGATCAGCACGTCATCGTGACGCAGCACGGAGGCGTGCACAAAACTGGCCAGGTGGTAGCCTTTTTCCTCGGCTTCGCGGTGCTTGCGCGCCCGTAAGGCATTCATTTCCAGGAATCCCACCGCGATCAGCATATCGTGCTCATCGGGTGGCAGCTGCAGCGCAACCTGGCTGAATGGCAGCAATGGCAAGCCCAGGAAGCTGGTCGTGGCGTCGTCGATACAGGCATCGTCGACTGTGAAGGCGACAATGTCCATGCTGTGGCGTGCGTAGGAATATAACAGTCTGGCAATGGCGCCATTGCCGTAAATAATGGTTTTCATGATGGCTTGGTCATGCAACTTGCCAGGCGAATGACGTCGACTACGCGATCTTGCTGCTCCGCCTGCAGCTCGGGATAGATCGGCAGACAGATGACCTGGCTGGCCACTTCACCAGCCAACGGCAGATTCGCGCGGGCTGCCGAGGGCATGTTGCGGTACATTGGAAAATCGCTGATCAGGGGATAAAAGTAACGGCGTGCAATGATGCCGGCCTGGCGCAAGGTGTCGAACAGGGCATCGCGCGACAGGGCGTAGCCCGGCTGCACCAGAATCGGGAAGTACGAGTGGTTGGCGCTCGTCTCGGGCGCATCGGGCGGGCAATAAATGCCGGCGATGCCTGCCAGCTGTTCGCGATAGCGGCGTGCAACCTTGCTGCGTTCGCGCAGCGCGGTGTCGATGTTTTTCAACTGCAGCAGCCCGAACGCGGCGCTGACCTCGTTCATCTTGCCGTTGATGCCGGCCGCGACCACCGTCACTTCATCGATAAAGCCGAAGTTTTTCAGATGGTCGATATGGCGCTTCATCTTGGCGTCGCTGCAGACGATGGCGCCGCCTTCGAAGGTATTGAATACTTTGGTCGCGTGAAAGCTCAGTACCGACAGGTCGCCATGCGTGAGCAGGCTGTTGCCCTGGTAGTTGACGCCGAATGCATGGGCCGCGTCATAGATCACTTTCAATCCATAATTGGATGCAATTTCATCGATCGCAGCGACGTCGCATGGCCTGCCGTAGCAGTGCACGGGCATGATGGCGGTGGTCTGTGGCGTGATCGCCGCTTCGATTTTCCTGGGGTCGATATTGAAGGTGCCTGGTTCAATATCGACAAATACGGGCTTGATGCCATTCCATAGCAGGGAGTGCGCAGTGGCGACGAAGGAATATGGCGTGGTGATCACTTCTCCCGTGATACGCAGCGACTGCAAGGCGGTCATCAGCGCCAGGGTACCGTTGGAAAACAGCGAAATGTATTTCACACCCAGATAATCGGCCAGCGCCTGCTCCAGCTGGCGATGGAAAGGCCCGCCGTTGGTGAGAATCTTGTTATTCCAGATCTGCTCCAGGTAAGGAATAAATTCCTCCAGGGGCGGCAGCGTGGGCTGTGTAATGTAGACAGGCGTATTTTTATCTTCTTGGGTCATGGTTGACCTTCCTCTTGCGGTTCCCCAACAATACCGCTACTTGTCGCTTCAAAACTAGCCGGCATCACTCCCGCACACCAGCGTTGCCACATATGACGCAGGGCGACTTCCAGCCCCTGGGCAATCTCGTCCGGCCGCCCGCTGGCCGCGTTGCGCATCCGTTCGCGCATTTCCTTGCGCATGCCGGCAAGCCGGCCGGGATCGCTGGCGTGCGCCACTCCTTTGGCGAGGAAATCTTCTTCTCCGTAGGCGATGAAATCCTGTAATCCCGCATGCGACAGGATGGCGGCACTGACGTAGCCTGGCAAGGTGGAACCCACCATGGTCAGGGTGGGCACGCCCATCCATAAGGCGTGAAAGCCGGTGGTGCCGCTGGTGTACGGGTAGGTGTCGAGGCAGAGGTCGACCTGACTGTGCAATGCCAGGTAGTCGTGCATATTGGTGTAGCCATGAAACGTCAGCCGCCCGGCGTCGATGCCCTCGTGGGCAAACCACGAACGCAGCTTGTCGCTGGCCTGCTTGTTGGGCATCGCTGCGAGCAGCATTTTTGCCTCTGGCACCATACGCAACAATGCGGACCAGCGGGCGATGACTTCGCGGCTCAATTTGCCCGCCCGGTTAAAACTGCCAAAAGTGATGTAGCCATTTTCGCTCGCCGGTGCCGGGCTGACCTCCGGCGCTTCGGGATATGGCAGAAAAGGCGCGGTAGCAGGCAAGCGCACCAGCTTCTCGGTGAACTGGTCGTCAAGTTCGCCGGGCGGTGAAAAATAGCGATCCGTCAGAAAATAATCCATCGCCTGCAAACCTGTCGTCCCTGGGTAACCGATCCAGGTAAGTTGCAACGGTGCCGGCTTGCGCGCGAAAGTGGGCAGGCGATTGAAGCCGGTATGGCCCGACAGGTCGATCAGGATGTCGATCGCGTCACTGGTGACCAGCTGCGCCAGTTCCGCATGGCTCAGTTTTTCAACCTGGCGCCAGACCGCGAACAGGCCGTGCAGGTGCCGGCTGACATGGTCATCGTGAAAGCTGTTGGCGTAGGCCACGATTTCCACTTGCCGGGATTGGCTCAAGTATTCGAGAATGGGCGTGATGAAATGGGCTACCGCATGGTTATACAAGTCGGCGGAAACGAAGCCGATACGCAGGCGGCGCTCGGGATCGCGCGTGTTGCCGTGCTGCGGCCAGGAGGCGCGCAACGGCGCCTCGAAATGCTCGGCATAGCGGACATGTTCCGCAAACAGGGATGCAGCATCGAGATCCTGGCTATGCGTCAGGTAGAACAGCAGGTTGCTGTGCAATTCATCCCAGTCCGGATTGATCTTCAGTGCCTTGCGGCAATGCACGATGGCTTGGTCGATACGGCCCAGGCGGTTCAATGCTGCACTGATATTGACATACGCCCGGCGGTGATGCGGATCGAGTTTGACCACGGTTTCAAAACTGTTGACGGCTTCGCTCAGGCGGCCCATCTCCATCAGGCAAGTGCCCAGGTTGACATGCGCGGCGGTCGATTTTGGCCCCAGCTTCACGGCGCGGCGGCAGCTTTCCAGCGCGGCTTCCCGCTGTCCCATATCGTTCAGGGCGGCGGCGATATTGCTGTGGGTGACAGGATTGTCCGGTGCCAGCAGGGCCACTTGCCGGAACGACGCCAGCGCCGCCTCCAGTTGGCCGTCTTCCTGCAGGGCCATGCCGAGGTTGTTGAGGGCGTCGATATTATCGGGTTCCAACAGTAGCACCGCCTGGTAGATGGCGATGGCTGGCTCCTTGCGCCGGGTTTCACGCAACAGGTCGGCGTAATGCAGCATGGGTGCGGCGAGCGAGGCGTCGAGCGCGATCGATTGCCGGTACGCGCTCTCGGCATCGGCCGTTGCGCCGAGCGCATGCAAACTGCGCCCCAGGCCATGGTAGTGTGCCGCGTTTGCCGTCGGCAACGCCGTGGCGCTGCGATAGCTGGCCGCCGCCTGCGCATTGCGATCCAGCCGGAACAGCACATTGCCCATGCCGCCATGCGCCATGGCGTTTTCAGGATCTATCTCCAGCGCTGCTGCATAACTTTGCAGTGCCGCATCCGGCCGGTTCAGGGCGACGTGCACGTCGCCGAGCTTGCGATGAATGTCGGCTGCGCCCGGTTCCAGTGTCAGCGCCTGGCGATAGCTCGACTGCGCCGACTGAAATTGTTGCTGCGCCACCAAGACATCGCCCTTGCCACGATGCGCCATGGCCAGTGCGGGATCGATCTCCAGCGCGCCGCCATAGCATTCCGCGGCTTCCTTCAGATGCCCTTGCGCTTGCAGCACGTCGCCCAGGCGGCTGAGCGCTTCGGCAAAGGCTGGCGCCAGTTCCAGGGCGCGCATGAAATACGGCATGGCCAGGTCGGGATGGCCGCCATCCATATGGGCATTGCCCAGGTGCAGATGGGCTTCGGCGTCGTCGGGTGCCAGTTCCACCGTCTTCTGCAGGGCTGGCAAGGCGTCCTTGCCCTGCAGCCGCAAGGCCATGCCCAGCACGCTCCAGGCCAGCGCCGATACGGGGTAGGCGTCCACCATGGCGCGTGTCGCCTCCTCCATTTGGACCTGCTCACCGCTTTCATACAGGCGCACGATGTGATCGATTTCCTGTTGACTCGGCTGTTGAACGTCGCTCGGCGGCGATGTTGCGGGATCGGTAGCGTGCATGAGAGGAGGGGAGAGTGTATGCCACCTTCAATTGTAACGGTTGGCAGTGCTTTATAGAAACATCTTCTTCAGAAAGTTCAGTTTGAAAAAAATGGCGTGGACATCTTGCGACGCCCACGCCATTTTACATAGCAGCTTGCCAGGAATCAGCAGTTTACATATTCGGATAATTCGGTCCGCCGCCGCCTTCCGGCGTCACCCACACGATGTTCTGCGTCGGGTCCTTGATGTCGCAGGTCTTGCAGTGCACGCAGTTCTGCGCATTGATCTGCAGGCGCTCGGCGCCGTCCTCATTCTTCACGAACTCGTACACGCCGGCAGGACAGTAACGCGCTTCCGGCCCCGCATACATGGCCAGGTTGACGTCGACGGGCACACTGGCGTTCTTCAACGTCAGGTGGATCGGCTGGTCTTCCGCGTGGTTGGTGTTCGAGATGAAGACGGACGACATCTTGTCGAAGGTCAGCTTGCCATCGGGTTTCGGATACGCGATCTTTTTCGACTGGGCCGCCGGTTTCAGGCATTCGTGGTCGCCATGCGTGTGGTGCAGGGTCCATGGCGCCTTGCCGCGGAAGAGCATCTGGTCGACGGCCGTCATCAAGCTGCCCAGGTACAGGCCTTTCGACAGCCAAGGCTTGACGTTGCGCGCCACGTGCAGCTCTTCATGCAGCCAGGATTGTTCAAACGCGACAGGGTAGCTGGCCAGTTCGTCGTGCTGGCGCTGTTCGCCCAGCGCGCCGAAGGCCGCGTCCGCCGCCAGCATGCCGCTCTTGATGGCGGCGTGGCTGCCCTTGATGCGGCTCATGTTCAAAAAGCCCGCATCGCAGCCGATCAGCGCGCCGCCGGCGAACACGAGCTTTGGCAGCGATTGCAGGCCGCCGGCCGTGATCGCGCGCGCGCCGTACGAGATGCGCTTGCCGCCTTCGAAGAACTTGCGGATTTCCGGATGCGTTTTATAACGCTGGAATTCCTCGTATGGCGACAGGTACGGGTTTTCGTAGTTCAGGCCCACCACATAACCGACCATGACCTGGTTGTTTTCCAGGTGGTACAGGAAGGAGCCGCCATAGGTCTTCGCGTCCAGCGGCCAGCCGGTGGAGTGGATCACCAGGCCCGGCTGGTGCAGGGCAGGGTCGATTTCCCACAATTCCTTGATGCCGATGCCGTACGATTGCGGATCCTTGCCGGCGTTGAGGTCGTATTTGGCCATCAATTGCTTGCCCAGGTGGCCGCGCGCGCCTTCGGCGAACAAGGTGTACTTGGCGTGCAATTCCATGCCCAGCTGGAAGTCGGGACCCGGTTCTCCATCGCGCTTGACACCCATATTGC
Source organism: Janthinobacterium tructae (assembly GCF_006517255.1). Classification (NCBI taxonomy): domain Bacteria; kingdom Pseudomonadati; phylum Pseudomonadota; class Betaproteobacteria; order Burkholderiales; family Oxalobacteraceae; genus Janthinobacterium; species Janthinobacterium tructae. The sequence goes on from NZ_CP041185.1 coordinate 417,137, forward strand.
CGGTTGCCACGCCTTTCACGGAGCCGTCGTCGTTGTAGAGGATTTCCGCGGCAGGGAAACCGGGGAAGATTTCCACGCCCAGGTTCTCCGCCTGCTGGCCCATCCAGCGCACCACATTGCCCAGCGAGACGATGTAGTTGCCATGGTTTTCAAAGCAGGCCGGCACGGCGAAGTTCGGCGTTTTATACGCTTTGGTTTCCGTCAGGAACAGGATGCGGTCTTCCGTCACCGCCGTGTTCAGGGGCGCGCCCAGTTCTTTCCAGTTCGGTATCAGTTCGCTCAGCGCTTTCGGGTCCATGATGGCGCCGGACAGGATATGCGCGCCCAGTTCGCCGCCTTTTTCCAGCACGCAGACGGACACTTCCTGGTTTTTTTCAGCGGCCAGCTGTTTCAGGCGGATGGCCGCCGCCAAGCCTGCGGGGCCGCCGCCGACGATCACCACGTCATACTCCATGGTCTCGCGCGGTCCGTACTGTTCAACTAAGTTATTAGGCTGTGTCATGGTCTCGATTGTTAGTCACTAAATGGGTGGGTGAGGAATCTTCGGATAAATTTAAGCACGAGTGTGCTTGTTTTTGGCGAGGATTGCAACTTTGGCGCCATTTTGCGTGACATTGCCCCTCGCCGCAATCTAAATCCAGCCATTTTGTGTAATGATGGCGTTTACCTTTGCTCAAGTGTGACGCGGGGTATTTTGCCCCTGTGCCAGTGGCACGGTGTAAAGTGTTGTCTAAAATAAAACAGGAGTAGCTCGTGGGCATAGAAGTCAATTTCGAGGGCAAGATTGCCCTGATTACCGGCGCATCGAGCGGCCTCGGCGCGCGCTTTGCGAAAGTGCTGGCCCAGGCCGGCGCACAGGTCGTGCTGGCGTCGCGCCGCACCGAACGCCTGAAGGAATTGCGCGCCGAAATCGAAGCCGATGGCGGCGCCGCGCACGTGGTGTCGCTCGATGTGACCGACTTCGCCAGCATCAAGTCGGCCATCGCGCATGCGGAAACGGAAGCGGGCCCCATCGATATTCTCGTCAACAATTCCGGTGTCTCCACCACGCAACGCCTGGTCGACGTCACGCCCGAAGATTACTCGTTCGTGATGGACACCAACCTGCGCGGCTCGTTCTTCGTGGCCCAGCAGACGGCCAAGCGCATGATCGCGCGCGCCAAGGGCGACCCGAAGAAACAGCACCGCATCATCAATATCGCCTCGATGGCGGGCTTGCAAGTGTTGCCGCAGATCGGCGTGTATTGCATGAGCAAGGCGGGCATGGTGCACATGACGCGCGCCATGGCCGTGGAGTGGGGCAAGTATGGCATCAACACCAACGCCATCTGCCCCGGCTATATCTCCACCGAGATCAATGAAGATTATTTCGCCACCGAGCAGGGCAAGAAGCTGATCGAGATGCTGCCGAACAAGCGTCCGGGCAAGCCGGAAGATCTGGACGGGCTGCTGCTGCTGCTGGCGGGCGAAGATTCGCACTTTATCAACGGCGCGATCATTTCCGCAGACGGTGGAATGAGCACGTTTTAAGCACCGCGCTGAAACCGGCAGCTGCGGTCCCTAGCGCTGCAGCTGCAGTCCCACCAGCTTGTGCACCAGCTCGGATGAGGTCGCGGCGGCGAATTTGCGCATCAGCTTGGCGCGGTGCATTTCCACCGTGCGCGGGCTGAGGTCGATCTGGCGGGCGATGACCTTGCTGGTCTTGCCTTCCACCAGCAGGGCGGCGATTTCGCGCTCGCGCGGGGTCAACTGGGCCGTCACGGGGCGTTTCTCGCTGACATCCTCAAACGTCCAGATGCCCGCTCCCAGTGGCTGGCCCGGCAGCATGGCGTGGCCCGTCACATGGCACCAGAACAATTCACCATTACTGCGGCGCATGATGCGCTCGTCCGAATAGCGGCCCTTGGTGTTCATGATGGGGATGATGCGGTCACCCGTGCGCAGGAATTCGTCGTGCGTGGGGTAGAGTACTTCGAAGGACTGGTCGTCGAGCTGGGCGCGTGCATAGCCGAACATGGATGCCAGCGCCTCGTTGCAGCTGCGCATGATGCGGTTTTCCGACATGCACATGCCCACGGGCGCGTGCAGGAAGATACTTTCATAATCGATGGCTGACGCGGCGTTCATCTGATACGTATCACTCTCACAGGGGGATTGCCGGCACGGCGCCGGTAGTTCTACGGTATTGTACTTTCCACTCGCGTATTTTATGCTGAGTCGCTGCCTGAGTCATGGACTCAAGACCAAAGCTTAACAAAAGATAGAGGGACACCCATGAATAAAGTTTATCCTGACGCCGCCTCTGCGCTGGCCGGTATCGTCCAAGATGGCCAGACCATCGCCGTCGGCGGCTTCGGCCTGTGCGGCATTCCCGAAGCCCTGATCGGCGCCTTGCGCGATTCGGGCGTGACGGGCCTGACGGCCATTTCCAACAACGCCGGCGTGGACGGCTTCGGCCTGGGTCAGCTCTTGACCACGCGCCAGATCAAGAAAATGATCGCCTCCTACGTGGGCGAAAACAAGGAATTCGCGCGCCAGTACCTGGCCGGCGAACTGGAACTGGAATTCACGCCGCAAGGCACCCTGGCCGAGAAACTGCGCGCCGGCGGCGCCGGCATTCCGGCCTTCTTCACCAAGACGGGCGTGGGCACCATCGTTGCCGACGGCAAGGAACTGCGCGAGTTCGACGGCGAACAATACGTGATGGAACGCAGCCTCGTGGCTGACGTATCGTTGGTGAAAGCCTACATGGCCGACCGCGCCGGCAATTTGGTTTACCGCAAGACGGCGCGCAATTTCAACCCGAACGTGGCCATGGCGGGCAAGATCACCATCGTCGAAGTGGAAAAACTGGTCGAAGTGGGCGAGATCGACCCGGACCAGGTGCACACCCCCAGCATCTTCGTGCACCGCATCGTGGTCAACGCGAACCCGGAAAAACGCATCGAGCAGCGCACCGTGCGCTCTGAAGCATAAAAAAGAATACGGAGATTATCATGGCTTGGACACGTGACGAAATGGCCGCGCGCGCGGCAAAGGAATTGCAGGATGGCTTTTATGTGAACCTGGGCATCGGCTTGCCGACCCTGGTGGCGAACTATGTGCCGGACAATATGGAAGTGTTTTTGCAGTCGGAAAATGGCTTGTTGGGTATCGGCCCGTTCCCCACCGACGCGGAAGTCGATGCCGACCTGATCAACGCCGGCAAGCAGACGGTGACGGCCTTGCCCGGCGCTGCCTACTTCAGCTCGGCTGACTCGTTTGGCATGATCCGCGGCGGCAAGATCAACCTGGCCATCCTGGGCGCCATGCAAGTATCGGAAAAGGGCGACCTGGCGAACTGGATGATTCCAGGCAAGATGGTCAAGGGCATGGGCGGCGCGATGGACCTCGTCGCCGGCGTCAAGCGCGTCGTCGTGCTGATGGAGCACGTGGCCACGGCCAAGGATGGCACGACGTCGCATAAATTGCTGAAACAGTGCGACTTGCCGCTGACGGGCGTGGGCGTGGTGGACGTCATCATCAGCGACCTGGGTGTCATCGACGTGACGGAAAACGGCCTGAAGCTGGTGGAATTGGCGCCGGGCGTGACCAAGGAGCAAGTGCAGGCGGCCACGGGTGCAGAGCTGGATGTTTCCGCCGTGTAAGCGGAACATAAGCGGATTGTCGTATTGAAGCAGGGCGGACAGCGATGTCCGCCTTTTTTTTATGCGCCCGCCTTGCCGCGCAAGCCGTCCAGGCTGCAGGCGCCGGCGCCCGCAGCGGCGAAGTACAGGAAGGTGAAGCAGTACATCACGGCCATTTCGCCGCCGTTCAGGATAGGCAGGAAACCGTTTGGCGCGTGCGCCATGAAATAGGCGGCCGCCATCTGGCCCGACAGGATGAAGGCGACGGGGCGCGTGAACAGGCCCACCAGCAGCAAGCTGCCGCCGACCAGCTCGATGACGCCGGCCGCGCCCATCACGGACAGCAGTTGCAAGCCATCGAACATGGCCACATGCGGCGCGCCGAACAGTTTTGCGGTGCCGTGCTGCAGGAAGAGGAAACCGAGGATGATGCGAAGCAGGCCCAGCAAGCGTGGGGACCAGGTGGCGTAGAGGGCGGGCGAGAGGGACATGGCGTACTCCATTCAAAAAGTGGATGGTTCGGTGTCAGGCTTGCATTAGCGCAATGTCATTATGCGGGAGCCTGGCGGCGAACAGGTGACAGCACTGTAATGGTTTTTTATTCATTGATCATCATGATAAATATTGATGCATGATTTACTACTGGTTAATGATGCGGTAAAACTTGCGCGTAATGAAAAAAGCCCCGCGGATCGCTCCGCGGGGCTTTTCCAGTGAATGAGGCGCTTACTTGACGATATTCACGGCCGGTGCGACGTAGGCGTCGTCGGTCGGGTGGGTGGGATGGGCCAGCTCGCTGTGCAGCTTGTCCATGTCCAGTTCTTTTTCCCATTTCGACACGACGATGGTGGCCACGCCGTTACCGACGAAGTTGGTCAGCGCGCGGCATTCGCTCATGAAGCGGTCGATGCCCAGGATCAGCGCCATGCCGGCCACGGGAATCGTCGGCACTACGGCCAGGGTGGCGGCCAGGGTGATGAAGCCGGCGCCCGTGATACCGGACGCACCTTTCGAGGTCAGCATCGCCACGCCCAGGATGGTCAGTTCCTGCCAGATGGTCAGTTCCGTGTTGGTCGCTTGTGCCACGAACAGAGCTGCCATGGTCATGTAGATGTTGGTGCCGTCCAGGTTGAACGAGTAGCCGGTAGGCACGACCAGGCCGACCACCGGTTTCGAGCAGCCCAGGCGCTCGAGTTTTTTCATCAGGGCCGGCAAGGCCGATTCCGACGAGCTCGTGCCCAGCACGATCAGCAGTTCTTCCTTGATGTACAGCAAGAAGCGGCCGATGGAGAAGCCCGTGTACCTGGCGATCAGGCCCAGCACGACGAAGACGAACAGGAAGCAGGTCAGGTAGAACGAACCCATCAGTTTAGCCAGCGGGATCAGCGAAGCCAGGCCGTATTTGCCGATGGTGAAGGCCATCGCACCGAACGCGCCGACGGGAGCGACTTTCATGATGATGTTGACCATGCCGAAGATGGCATGCGACAGCTCGTCGATCAGCTTGGTGACCGGACGGCCGCGCTCGCCCAGCAGGGACAGCGAGAAGCCGAACAGGATGGCGATCAGCAGCACTTGCAGGATGTCGCCCTTGGCGAAGGCGTCGACGAAGGTCTTCGGGATGATGTTCATCAGGAAGTCCACCGTCGTCAAGCCTTCAGCGTGCGTGTATTGCGCGATCGACTTGGCGTCCAGGTGGGCGGGATCGGCGTTGAAACCGGCGCCCGGTTTGAGAATATTGGCAACCAGCAAGCCGATGGCCAGCGCGAAGGTGGAGACCACTTCGAAGTACAGCAGCGCCTTGCCGCCGACTCTGCCGATCTTCTTGACGTCCTGCATGCCGGCGATGCCGGAGACCACGGTACAGAAGATCACCGGGGCGATGATCATCTTGATCAGTTTGATAAAGCCGTCGCCCAGCGGTTTCATGTCGACGGCGTTCGATGGGTAGAACACCCCCAGCAGCACGCCTGCCACGATGGCGAACAGCACCTGGACATACAGGATTTTATAGAATGGTTTTTTCACGAGTGGTCTCCTCTTGCGGGTTGATGCTGCGATCATCCGCCCATTGCCGGGCCGGCTCAATTGTGGATAACCGCAGATATGCAGTTTCGCTATATCGGGTATTGCGCCATGGCGAAGGTGCCAGTGCTGTGCTGCGGCGCAGCATTTCAGCCGTGCGCTTGGAGCATTGCCCGCGCTGCGCTACACTGCCGTAGCGTCGCGCGCGGGACACCCCTTGGCAGGCAGAAAGCGGTGCTCTTTTTATATCAAATAAGGAATTGGCATGATCGAAGCGAGCATCAAATCCGTCCAGTGCATCTCCCCCGCAGGCTTGCATACCATGTCGTACAAGGAGTGGGGGGCGCCCGACAATCCGAACGTGCTCGTCTGCGCCCATGGCGTGACGCGCGTGGCGGACGACTTCGACAACCTGGCACGCGCCATGGCCAGCGATTACCGCGTCATCTGCCCCGACGTGGTCGGGCGCGGGCGCTCGGGCTGGCTGGCCAATCCGCAGTTCTACCGCGTACCGCAATATGTGAGCGACATGGTGACCCTGCTGGCGCGCGTGCTGGCCAATGGCGAGCGCCAGACGGTGGACTGGTTCGGCACCTCGATGGGCGGCTTGATCGGCCTGGGCCTGGCCTCGTTGCCGGACAGCCCGATCAGCAAACTTGTGCTGAACGATATCGGCCCGACCCTGGCGCCGGAAGCCTTGCAGCGCATTGGCGACTACATCGGCCAGGACTTGCGTTTCGAAACCTTTGAGCAGGGCGCCAGGTTTGTGCGCGACGTGTCCGCCAGCTTCGGCCCGCACACGGACGCGGAATGGCATAAACTGGCGGTGGATGTGTTGCGTCAGGATAAGGATGGCCATTGGCGCCGCCACTATGATATGGGTCTGGCCATGCCGTTCCGTTCGGCCACGCCGGAATCGGCGGCCAGCGACGAAGCCATGCTGTGGGCCGCGTATGATGCCGTGCGCTGCCCCACCTTGCTGGTGCGCGGGTCGGAGTCCGATTTGCTGTCGCACGCGACGGCGCAGATCATGCTGGGCCGCGGCCCGAAGGCGCAGCTGGTGGAAATCGCCGGCGTGGGCCATGCGCCCACCTTCGTGCACGACGACCAGATCGCCATCGCGCGCAAGTTTTTGCTGGGCAAGTAATAATCAGTAACGCTGTACAGATTTTGAAACAACCGAAAGAAGAAGCATGGAAATTACACGACTGCACGTAGGCAAACGCCTCTCCGAAGTAGCCATACACAACAACACCATCTACCTGGCTGGCCAGATCGCCGAAGACACCACACAAGATATCGTCGGCCAGACGCGCGAAGTGCTCGGCCATGTCGACCGTTTGCTGGCGGAAGCGGGCAGCGACAAGACCTGCATCCTGTCGTGCCAGATATACATTGCCGACATGAAAGACTTCGATGGCATGAATGAAGTATGGGATGACTGGGTCGCGTCAAGCCACACCCCGCCGCGCGCCACCGTCGAGGCGAAGCTGGCCAATCCGGCATGCCTGGTTGAAATCGTCATCATCGCTGCAGAGCGCTAGGTTATTCAGTTATTTAGTTTATAAGGCATTACATGGTTTCCATCTCGGCCCCGAATAGCGTCACCTCGGAACAACTGGTAGAGGGCTTGAGTGCGCCGGACAGCGCGCGCGTGCTGGACGCGTTCGCGTATGCCACCGAAGCGTATGGCGACAAGCAGACCTTTGCCGGCCGTTCAGCGCTGGAATTCGCCATCGGCGTGGCCACTACCTTGGCTTTCCTGCGCAGCGATGCGGAAACGCGCATTGCCGGCCTGATGTTCGAGCTGACCCTGCTGGAGCCGGATACGGCGGCCGATATCGAGCCGCGCTTCGGCAAGCAGGTGTGCGACCTGGCGACAGGCGTGCGCCAGCTGATCCGTTTGCGCGCGCTGACCCAGGCGCAGCACGGCAGCGCTGCCGGTCGCGGCAAGAATGCGGCGCAGCAAGCCGTGGCCCAGGTGGAAACCTTGCGCAAGATGCTGCTGGCGATGGCTTCCGACATGCGTGTCGTGCTGGTGCGCCTGGCCGCTTGCGTGACGACCTTGCGTTACTTTGCCGAACTAAAACTGTTCAACGAAATGACGCGCGAATACGGCAAGGAAACGCTGGATTTGTACGCGCCGCTGGCCAACCGCCTCGGCATCTGGCAGCTGAAGTGGGAACTGGAAGACTTGTCGTTCCGCTTCATCGAACCGGAAGCGTATAAACGCATCGCCAAGATGCTGGAAGAAAAGCGCATGATGCGCGAGGGCTTTGTTTCCTCGGCGATTCTGCGCCTGCAGACGGAACTGGCTGCGGCCGGTATTCAGGCCGAAGTATTTGGCCGCCCGAAACACATTTACAGCATCTGGAACAAGATGCGCGGCAAGGAACTCGATTTCACGGCCCTGTACGATGTGCGCGCCTTCCGCGTCATCGTTTCCGACGTGAAAACCTGCTACACGGTACTGGGCGTGGTCCACAATATCTGGACCCCCATCCCGAAAGAATTCGACGATTACATTTCGCGGCCGAAACCGAACGGGTATCAGTCGCTGCACACGGTGGTGACGGCCGAGGATGGCCGCCCGCTGGAAGTGCAAATCCGCACGAATGAAATGCACAGCTTTGCCGAATACGGCGTGGCTGCGCACTGGCGCTACAAGGAAGAGGGCGGCTCGAACTTTGCCGGCCAGAAATACGACGAAAAGATCGCCTGGCTGCGCCAGTTGCTGGCGTGGAAGACGGAAGTGGCCGACGCTGTCGTGGGCCAGGAAGAAATCCAGCGCGAATGGGTGGAAAAGCTCAAATCGGCCACCCTGGACGACCGCATCTTCGTCATGACGCCGCAGGCGCGGGTGCTGGAATTGCCCGTGGGCGCCACGCCCGTCGATTTTGCCTATCACCTGCACACGGACGTGGGTCACCGCTGCCGCGGCGCCAAGGTCGACGGCATCATGGTGCCCCTGAATACGCAATTAAAGAATGGCCAGACCTGCGAAATCATCACAGCCAAGGGTGCGCCGGGTACGGCCGGTCCATCGCGCGACTGGCTGGGCGCCGGCTATGCCGTCAGCACGCGCACGCGCTCGAAGATCCGCGCCTGGTTCCACGCCATCGACATGCAGGAAACCCTGGCCCACGGCCGCGCGCTGGTGGAAAAATCCTTGCAGCGCGAAGGCAAGACGGCCGTCAATCTGGAAGCGCTGGCGCAAAAGCTGGGCTTTGCCAAAGTCGATGAGTTGTTCCTGTCGGTGGGCAAGGATGAATTCAGCCTGCGCCACGTGGAGCAGGCGCTGCACGACAATGGCGAAGTGGTGGTGCCGGAAGACGCCGTGCTGGTGGGAAAAAGCCGCGCTTCCAGCGTGGAGCAGGGCGCCAAGTCCGGCGTGCTGGTGGTGGGCACCGAGGGCTTGATGACGGTGCTGGCCAAGTGCTGCAAACCGGCGCCGCCGGACAGCATCGTCGGCTTCGTCACGCGCGGCAAGGGCGTGTCGATACACCGCGCCACCTGCAAGAATTTCGAGGAAATGCGCGCCAAGGCGCCCGAGCGCGTGATCTTCACGGAGTGGGGCAGCACGGGCGGCCACGATACCGTGTACCCGGTCGACATCTTTATTTTGGCCGGCGACCGCCAGGGCTTGCTGCGCGACATCTCCGAAATCTTTTCGCGAGAGAAAATCAACGTCATCGGCGTCAACACCCAAAGCGCCAAGGGCCAGGCCCGCATGACCTTTACGGCCGAGATCAGCTCGACGGCGCAGCTGTTGAAGGCGCTGAATGTGATTAAAGATGTCAGTGGCGTGTTAGAGGCGCGGCGTAGCTGACGCCTGACCAAACCTACTGCGCGTCGGTACAGGCGGCCTGCGATGCTCACCGTACTAGAGTACGGTTGCGCTTCTCGACCACCTCTACCTTCCGCTCGCTACGGTTTTGTCAGGCGTTGGGATGCTTGTTGAACCTGGTGTTAATGCGTCTTGTCACTCGCATGCAAGCCCGCCATCGCCGCCGTCTCCGGCTGCAAAGTAATATGATCGATGCCATGCTTGGCCAACAGCATCTTCTTGATCGCGCGCAAGACCTTTGGCCAATGGTCGAGGTGTTCGATTTCCACGTGGCCGATCAGGGCCGGCTGGCCCGGCGACATGTCCCACACATGCAGATCATGCACGGCAATCACGCCGTCCACTTGCTCCACGTCCGTGCCCACGGCGATGTAGTCGATGTGCATGGGTACGCCTTCCATCAGGAAGTGATACGACTCGCGCAGCACGCCGAAGGTCGATTTTAAAATCAGCAGCGACACCAGCACGGACAGCAGCGGGTCGATCTGCATCCAGCCCGTAAAGTAAATCACGGCGCCGGCGATGATGGCGGCAACCGAACCGAGCAAATCGCCCATCACGTGCACGAGGGCGGCGCGCGTGTTGACGCTTTGCTTGTCTTTCGACAATACCCACGCCACCACCACGTTGATCGCCAGACCGATGAAGGCGACGACGAAGACCATGCCGCCCTTCACCGGTTGCGGGGCGGAAAAGCGCAGCGCGGCTTCATAGCAGATCCAGCCCACCACGCACAGCATGGCCAGGCCGTTGACGAAGGCGGCCAGCGCCTCGGCGCGGCCGAAGCCGAACGAGTGGCGCGGCGACGGCGGGCGGCGCGCGATGATCTGCGCCAGCAAGGCCAGACCCAGCGCTGCCGCGTCCGTGACCATGTGTCCCGCGTCGGAAATCAGGGCCAGCGAATTGGACAGGAAGCCGGCGATGACCTCGATGCCGGCAAATGACAGGGTCAGCCCCAGCGCCCACGCGAGGATGCTCTGGCTGCGCCCCTCGAACGAGTGGGTGTGCTGGGCGTCGCCCTTCAGGTGGGCGTGCAAATGGGTGGCGTCGTGTTCGGTGTGCGTCGGCGGCATGGAATGCTTTGTGGAATGAGGTTGCCGTCAGTGTAATTGAAAAGCAACAACATAGTCGGCACGTAAAAAAACCTGCAGGCTTGATGGCGCTGCAGGTTTTTCCTTAAGCAAACATTTTTACTGTGCCGCCGTCTCGCCAAACTTGCCTTCACGGAAGTCCTGCACGGCCTGGAACACTTCCGCCTGGGTATTCATGACAAACGGACCGTACTGCGCGATCGGCTCGTTCAAGGGCTGGCCGGCGACGAGAATCACGCGGCCGCCTTGCGCCGCTTCGATACGTACGCCGTCGCTGCCCGGCGTGTTGGCGAAGATCGCCATGCGCAGGGCGGGCACGGCCTTGCCGTCCACCTGCACTTCGCCACGGAAAGTGTAGAGGAAAGCGTTATGGCCTGGCGGCAATGGCTGCTCGAAGCTGCTGCCGGCCGGCAAGTCGATGTCGAGATACAGCGGTTCCGTCAGCTCGCGCTGCACGGCGCCCGTCACACCATGGCTGGCGCCGGCGATCACTTGCACGGCCACGCCGTCGTCCGTCGTGTAGCGGGGGATTTCGGCGCTGGTGAAATCGCGGTACCACGGCGTGCGCATCTTGTCGCGCGCGGGCAGGTTCAGCCATAGCTGAAAACCTTCCATCACGCCTTCTTCCTGTTCCGGCATTTCCGAGTGGATCACGCCGCTGCCGGCCGTCATCCATTGCACGCCGCCCGAAGTCAGCAAGCCTTCGTGGCCCGCACTGTCCTTGTGGCGCATGCGGCCCGTGATCATGTACGAGACCGTTTCAAAACCCCGGTGCGGATGCTCGGGAAAGCCGGCGATATAGTCGTTCGGCTTGTCGCTGGCAAAATTGTCGAGCATCAAAAACGGGTCGAGGCGGCGCTGCAGCTGCTGCGTCAGCACGCGGTTGATCTTCACGCCGGCGCCATCCATGACGGCCTGGCCGGCGATCACGCGCTCGACGCCGCGTGGCTTGTTGACGGTGGTGGTATCGCTCATTGTGTTCTCCGGTTGGGAAGAACGGCGCTCGTGCGCCGCCCCGGTTTGATGCCCATCAATCTTTGACTTACACCAGGATCGCGTTGATTTCGGCGTCCGCTTGCGCCTGCGCCTTGGCCACGGCTTCCGGGCCCATGCCCATGCCTTCCGAATACACGTATTGCACGTCCGTCAGGCCCAGGAAACCGAACATGGTGTTCAGGTAAGGCACCTGGCTATCGTTGGCGCTATCGCGGTGCAAGCCGCCGCGGGACAGGCCCACGTAGACTTTCTTGCCGGTCAGGAGGCCCACGGGGCCGTTTTCCGTGTACTTGAAGGTGACGTTGGCGCGGGCAATCGCGTCGAACCAGCTTTTCAGTTGCACGGTGATGCCAAAGTTGTACATCGGTGCGCCGATGACGATCACGTCCGCTGCTTGCACTTGCGCAATCAGGGCGTCGTCCAGGGCGATGCGGGCCGCTTGCTCCGGCGTGCGCTTGTCGGCCGGAGTGAACAGCGCTTGCAGGGTTGGCTCGTCGAGCACGGGGTGCGGTGCGGCAGCCAGGTCGCGGCGCGCCAAGGCGGCGCCGGGGTTGGCGGCTTGCACGCGGGCAACGATGGCGTCAGCCAAACGGGTCGAGGCGGAACCGGTGCTGCGGGCGCTGGAATTGATTTGCAGGATGTTCATCTTGTTTCTCCGTGTGAGGTGTCTTGCGATGGATGAACTATAGCAATTCCAAAATTGATGCGGAAGCCGTTAAAATGGATAACATTAATCCACTCATGCAACAATCAAAAATATGGATATCGATCCCGGAGATTTGCTGCTGTTCGCGCGCGTCGTCGAGTGCGGCAGTTTTTCGCGTGCCGCCGAGCGCGTGGACTTGCCTAAGTCGACCCTGTCGCGCCGTATCTCGCTGCTGGAAGCGAAATTGGGCGAACGGCTGCTGCTGCGCACCACGCGCAAGCTGGCGCTGACGGAATTTGGCGCCAGCCTGCTCGAACATGCGCGCAAGGTGGTCGAGGAAACGGAAGCGGCCGGCGCGCTGGCTCAGCACCGCCAGGCGGGTCCCAGCGGCTTGCTGCGCATTTCCATGCCGGCCGACTTCGGCGACGCGCTGATGCGCCAGGTGCTGGCCGAGTTCGTGCGCCGCTACCCGGCCATTTCGCTGGAGCTGGACTTGTCGGCGCGCCGCGTGGATTTGCTGGAAGAAAATTTTGACCTGGCCATCCGCATGGGCAACCTGCCCGACGATGCCAGCCTGGCCGCGCGCCGCGTTGCCTTCAGCACCCTGGCCCTGTATGCCTCGCCGCAATACACGAGCGTGCACGGCTTGCCTGAGCATCCCGACGATTTATACGGCCATGATTTGCTCAGCTTGCCGCGCGCCGTGCATGGCCTCGTGCACTGGACTTTGATCCGTGGCAAGACGACGTGGGAGCGCGATTTACCCGTGCGCCTGCTGGCCAATTCGCCGGAATTGCTGGTGCGCATGGCCTGCACGGGCGTGGGCATCGCGGCCAGCACGGACCGCTTTGCCAAGGCCTATGTGGAGACGGGGGAATTGGTGCGCGTGTTGCCGGAGTGGAGTTTCCCGCTGGTCACGGGCTGGGCTGTGTTTCCCGGCCGGCGGCTGATGCCGGCCAAGACGCGCGCATTCCTGGACTTGATGGAGGAAATGTACCGCACGGACGCGCCCGTGTAGGCGCCCATTCCGCTCGCTTACTTGGGTGCGTTGCCCATGACTTCGCCCAGCTGCACGGGGCCGGCTGGTTGCCAGTTTGCATTGAATTGCACGGTGTCTTTCGGGAACAGCATGACGACGGTGGAACCGAGCAGGAAGCGGCCCAGCTCTTCGCCCTGTTTCAGCACCACATTGTCGTTCGCATAGCTCCAGTCGCGCACCTGGCCCGTGCGGGGCGGGTTGACGACGCCGTGCCAGACGGTGGCCATGCTGCCGACGATGGTTGCGCCGACCAGGGTCATGACGAAGGGGCCGTTGGCCGTGTCGAACACGCAGACGACGCGCTCGTTGCGGGCGAACAGGCCGGGAATGCCGCGCGCCGTCGTGGGGTTGACGGAGAATAATTCACCAGGGACATAAATCATGCGCGTCAAGCGGCCATCGCACGGCATGTGGATGCGGTGGTAGTCGCGCGGGCTCAGGTACAGATTGGCGAAGCTGCCGTGTTCGAACTGGGCCGCCAGGGCCGCATCGCCGCCCACCAGGGCCGTGGTGCTGAAGTTGTGGCCCTTGGCCTGGAAGATCTGGTCCTTGTCGATGCTGCCGAACTGGCTGATGCGGCCATCGACGGGGCAGACGTAGTCGGCCTGCGCCAGCGGACGGGCATCGGGGCGCAGCGCGCGCGTGAAAAAGTCGTTGAAGCTCGTGTAGTGCGTGATGTCCGGGTCCAGCGCCTCATCCATGTTGACGTTGTAGCGGCCGACGAACCAGCGGATCAAACGCGTGGTCATGGCGCCGCCTTTGGCGCCAGCGATGCGGCCGGCAAAATTGGTCAACGCTCCTTTTGGAAGCAGATATTGAGGCAAAACGGCAAGACGGTCAGACACGATGGGAAGCCTTTGACGGGGGGATGGGAACAATGGTGAAAACGCATTATAGCGGCGATGTGGCGCGCAATGATATGCGCCGTATGCAAGGGTGCGTATCACAGCCTGCCGCCGAATTTAATTTGCTATAGGAAATATTTTCAGGAAACTGTGCCAGTCGGAAAAAATTGCAGCACAATATAGCGGCCTGTTTTTTAGCATTTAGCCATTTTTATTCAGCCAACTTTTTTTAGCCAGGTCATGATGCCACGCCGTTGCCTCCGTCTTACCGTCCTTTGTTCCGCCGTTTTACTTGCCTTGAATGCCCAGGCCCAGCAATCCGAAACGCTCGCCACCGATAACGCCGCCGCGCCGCTGAAGGCTGAAAAGCCAGCTGCGCCCGCCATGCAGAGCGTCGAAGTCAAGGGCAGCGGCTATGATCCGCGCCGCGACGATACGGCCAGCAAGATGGTCGTCGGCAGCGAGGAAATCCTCAAGTATGGCGACACGAATGTCACCGACGTGCTCAAGCGCTTGCCCGGCATTACCGTGTCCGGCGCGGCCGGGCGCTCGGGCGGTGAAATCCGCATGCGCGGCCTGGGCAGCGGCTATACGCAGATATTGCTCAACGGCGAACGGGCGCCGGCCGGCTTCTCGCTCGACACCCTGTCGCCCGACGTGATCGAGCGCATCGAGATTTTGCACGCGGCCAGCGCCGAATACAGCACGCAATCGATCGCCGGCACCATCAACGTGGTGCTGAAAAAGGCCGTCAAAACAGCGCAGCGCGAGCTCAAGCTGGGTGTACAGGGCAGCGACGTGAGTTTCTCGCCCAGCGTCAATCTGCAATTGTCCGACCGAGACGGCAATTTCTCGTATTCGATGGCCGGCTCGCTGTTCCGCTACGATTACCACTACGACAATCCCGGACTGGAACTGGGCTATGCACCTGACGGCCGGCAAAACCTGCTGCGCCGCACGAATGGCACCGGCGATGGCCGTCCGGAGGGCATCAATCTGTCGCCGCGCCTGAACTGGGTGCTGGCCGGCGGCGACAATCTGACGGCGCAATTCTTCTTCAATGGCGGGCGCTCGAATCATCGCAATATCAGCCGCGCGCAAACAGAGCAGGGCTTGCGCCCCGACTACGACACGAATACGGGCAGCTCGAGCAACCACAACGCTTTCGGCCGCAGCGACCTGACGTGGATGCACAAGCTGGCTGGCGGCGCCAGGCTGGAACTGAAAATCGGCGCTTCGGCCGCCCGCAATACGTCCGACAGCCTGCAGCAGGGCTTTATCGACGGCAGCGGCCTGGCGCTCGAGCGCCAGGTGGGCGTGAAGGCGACGGAAAACGGCGTCAGTTCCACCGGCAAGTATTCCACGCCCTTGCTGCCGGGCCATGCCCTGTCCATGGGCTGGGATGGCGCGCACACGCAGCGCGACGAAACGCGCCGCCAGCGCGAAGCGGCCCTGGGCGCGCGCCCGCCCGTCAACAGCGACGAGGGTTTCGACGCCACCATCAAGCGCCTGGCCCTGTTTGTGCAGGATGACTGGGAAATCACGCCGCGCTGGTCCATGTATGCGGGCGTGCGCTGGGAAGGCATCGATACGCGCAGCGCGGGCGATACCTACGACGAAGTGAATCAGCGCACCAGTGTGTGGAGTCCGTTGCTGCAAACCCTGTGGAAGTTACCCGATACCAAGGGTGACCAGGTGCGCCTGGCCTTGACGCGCACCTACAAGGCGCAGCCTACGGCGAGCCTGATTCCGCGCCGCAATACCTCGACCAATAATAGCCAGACGGACCCCGATCGCGAAGGCAATCCGTATCTGAAACCGGAGCTGGCGCTGGGCATCGATGCTTCGTACGAACATTACTGGGCCGAGGGCGCCTTGCTCAGCGCGCGCGCCTCGGCCCGCCGCATCGACGGCTATACGCGCCAGGGCTTGCTGTTCATCAATGACCGTTGGGTATCGACGCCCGTCAACGATGGCCGTGCGAATACGCAGACACTGGAGCTGGAAGCGAAGTTTCCGCTGCGCGCCGTATTGTCCGCGCCCGTGCCGGCCATCGACTTGCGCGCCAGCGTCAGCCGCAACTGGTCGCAAGTGGAGCAGGTACCGGGGCCAAACAACCGGCTCGACCAGCAAACCCCCGTCAGCGGCAACTTCGGTCTCGACTACAAGACGCCCGATGGCGTGCTGACCACGGGTGGCAGCTTCAATTTCCGCAATGGCGGCCCGGTGCGCATCACCGAGCGCCAGAGCGCCTATACGTCGCCGCGGCGCGACCTCGATATTTATGCGCTGTGGAAATTCGATGCGAAGAACCAGCTGCGCCTGGCCGTGTCGAACTTGCTGGCGCAAGACTTCGAAAGCGACACCATCTACACGGATGCCAGCGGCACGATAGCCCGCAACAGCATTTCGCCGAGTTCGCCGCAGGCGCGCGCGACCCTGGAAATGAAGTTTTGACGCGTTTGTTTTAACGGTGAAACCCCGGCCGGCATCCCCGCTGGCCTATAATCTCGGCAATTGCGCGCACGGCCCGTCCGTGCGCGTCACCTTTTACTTTGCCAAGATTGCTTCCCCATGATGTTTTCCTCCCTCGGCCTGATCGATCCCCTGGTCCGCAAACTCGATGAGCTCGGCTATGCCAAGCCCACGCCCGTGCAGGCGCAAGCGATTCCTGCCGTGCTGGCCGGCCGTGACCTGATGGCCGCCGCCCAGACGGGCACGGGCAAGACGGCCGGCTTTGCCGTGCCGCTGCTGCAGCGTTTGGCCCTGGAAGGCGTGGTGGCGCCGCAGTGCGTGCGCGTGCTGGTGCTGGTGCCCACGCGCGAACTGGCCGAGCAAGTCTATGCCAGTTTCCGCAGCTATGGCGGCAACCTGCCGCTGCGCAGTTTTGTCGCCTACGGCGGCGTGCCCATCGAGCCGCAGATCAGCAAATTGCGCAAGGGCCTGGACGTACTGGTGGCCACGCCGGGCCGCTTGCTGGACTTGCAGACGCAGGGCGCCGTCAAGTTCGAGCAAGTGCAAACCCTGGTGCTGGACGAGGCGGACCGCATGCTGGACCTGGGCTTCGAGCGCGAGCTTGATATATTGCTGATGACGATGCCCAAGCAACGCCAGACCCTGTTGTTCTCGGCCACCTTCTCGGACGCCATCCGCGCCATGGCGAAAACCATGCTGAAGGACCCCGTCTCGGTGGAAGTGAGCGCGCGCAACAGCACGGTCAAGGCCGTGAAACAGTCGGTCATCGTGTGCGACAAAAAACGCAAGCCGGAACTGTTTCTGCACTTGCTGAAGAAAAAGCGCTGGGGCCAGGTATTGGTCTTCGTCAAGACGCGCAAGGGCGTCGAGCTGCTGGTGAATACCTTGCTGGAGCAGGGCGTGCGCGCCGATTCGATCCACGGCGACAAGACGCAGCCGAACCGCCTGCGTGCGCTGGCCCGTTTCAAATCTGCCGAGGTGCAGGTGCTGGTGGCCACCGACGTGGCCGCCCGTGGCCTGGACATCGAGCAATTGCCCGTCGTCGTCAATTTCGACTTGCCGACGGTCGCCGAAGACTATATCCACCGCATCGGCCGCACGGGCCGCGCGGGCGCTTCGGGTGTAGCGATCTCGCTCGTCTGTGCCGACGAGGTGGAATTGCTGTCGGCCGTGGAAGCGCTGACGCGGCAAACCCTCAAACGCAACGAGGAGCCCGGTTTCGAGGCCGAGCACCGCGTGCCGGGCACGTCCGCCGGCGGCACCATCGAGAAGAAGGCCGTCAAGGTGCTGGCGCCGAAGGCGGCCGAGCGGGCCAAGAAAAGGCGCTTTTACAAGTAATCGGCGCAGTCAGGCTGACTAGGCAAGCGCGCAGCACGGATATGCCATTCGTGCCATCATGCGCCTATGACCTCGATACCTTTGTTCCCGCTCAATACGGTGCTGTATCCCGATGGCTATCTGCCCCTGCAGATCTTCGAGGTACGCTACCTGGACATGATACGCAAGTGCATCATGGGCGAGCAGCCGTTCGGCGTGGTGCAGCTGCTGGACGGCGCGGAAGTGCGCAAGCCGGGCCAGCAGGAAACGCTGGCCCCCGTGGGCACGCTGGCGCGCGTCATCGACTGGGCCGCGCCCTTGTCGGGCTTGCTGCAAATCAAATGCATGGGTATGCAGCGCTTTCACATCGTGTCCAGCGAGCAGCTCAAGCACGGCTTGTGGATGGCGCAGGTCGAAACCTTGCCGCCCGATAAGACCATTCCCATTCCGCAAGAGCAGCAGAACGTCGCCGACGCGCTCGGCGCGCTGATCCGCACCTTGCAGGAGCAAAAGATCCCGCCCGAGCAAATGCCCCTGCAGCCTCCTTTCCGCCTCGACGAGTGCGGCTGGGTGGCGAACCGCTGGTGCGAGCTGCTGTCCCTGAGCGCCATGCAAAAGCAATTGCTGCTGAGCCAGGATAATCCCGTGCTGCGCCTGGAACTGGTGCAGGACATGCTGACGGAAAATGGCCTGCTCGAAGAGTAAATCAGCTGAAGCCGCATGTTTTCTCACGCTTGCGTTGTGCAATTGCAATCACTATTGAGAAATACTTTACGCTTTGCCCCCGCTGGCATAAGATAGTGCCCCTGGGCAAGATTGCCTCGGGCAACATTCAAGAGCACACGACATGGCAAAAGTAAGCGCGGAACAGATCAATGCGGCAATGGAAGCGATGGCGGGCGCAGACCAGGCCATCACGGTGCGCGCCTTGCGCGAACGGCTGGGTAACGGCGCCTGTCTCGGCACCATCAGCAAGCTCTTGCTGCGCCGCAAGGCGGGTGCGCAACGCCAGATCGCTGCCGCCGCTGAACTGTCGCCCGTGCTGCAGCAAGCCATCCTCGATTATGTAGGACAGGAATTAAGCGCCAGCCACAGCGCGCACGAAGCCGAGATGAACGACAATCAACAGGAATTGATGGACCTGGCCAGCGAGAACGAGCGCCAGCAAGAGTTGCTCGACCTGCAGGCGGGCGAACTGGAAACCTTGCGCGGGGAACTCGAACGCGAGCGGCAAGTGGCGAACCAGGCGCGCACGGACCTGGCCAAGGCGCAGCTGCGCCTGGAAGGCTTGCCACGCCTGGAAGAGGCGGCCGAGCAGGCGCGCATGGATCTGGCCAAGGCGCAATTCAAGCTCGAAGGTATCCCGCGCCTGGAAGAAGCGGCTGAAGCGGCGCGCGCCGAACTGATCCAGGCCCAGCTGAAGCTGGAAAGCCTGACCCGCGTGGAAACGGAACTGGCGGCCGCCCGCCTGGAACTGGAAGCGGAACGCGAAGAGCTGGGCGAAACACGCGCCGAGCTCGACGAAGAGCGCACCCTGCGCATCAAGGCGCAGCAGTTCATCGTCGATCCCATCTTCAAGACCCCTGTCTGAGGACACCTGACCAAACCTGCTGCGCGTCGCGCTTTGCGGCTTGCGATGCTCACCGCGCCTCAGTGCGGTTGCGCTTCTTAGCCACAAATCACTGCCGCTCGCGACGGTTTTGTCAGGTGTCGATGCGTCGTAGGGAATCTGTCATGCGTGCTGAACGGGCCTTGCTGGCTTAGAATGGCGCACTGTCGCGCCATGCCGCGCGACGCCCTGATCGCAAAGAAGGTTTATGTCCGTAGAAAAAGAAGTGCCGCCCGAGCTTGCGGCCACCCCCATCGCGCCGCGCGCCTTGCCGCCCAGGCCACCAGTCGAATTCAGTTCGCCCGAAGCGGCACTGGCGCGCAAGCAGGCGCGCGAAGACAAGGATGCGCAGGTGCGCGGCGTCACCTCCATCGATGCCATGCGCGAGGCCATCAAGCAGACGGCGCGTGACTTGCCTGGCATCACCGAAGTGCCGCGCCTGGGCATGCAGGGTGCCGCCGCCTTCCGCGCGCGCGCCGCGCTCGGTTTGCCATTCCTGATGCGCGGGCTGGTGCAGCGCTGGCCCTTGTCCGGGATGGCGCCCGACGTCTTGCGCCAGCAGTTCAGCCACGTGCCCGTGCGTGCGCGGGTGGGCGACTACGTCAACACGGCGTTTGCGGCCGACCGCGCCATGCAGGATATGTCGATGGGGCAATACCTGGACCTGGTGGCAGAGGGCAAGTATGCGCTGCCGCCGTACCTGGGCAACCTGGAATTGCGTGAGCTGAACCGCCTGTGCCACTGGCCCACGTATTTCGACAAGATGGGTCCGCCACGTTTCTGGGTCGGCCCGGCCGGCACAGTGACACCGTTGCACTGCGATTACGACGACAATATCTTCGCGCAAGTGTGGGGCCGCAAGCGCATCTTTTTATCGCCGCCGCACCACGATGTCTTCCTGTATCCCAGCGAGGCGAACGCCATCCTGTTCGGTTCGCCCTTCGACCCGGAAGCGCCCGACTTCGAGCGTTTTCCCCTGGCGCGCCAGGCCAGCATGATCGAATGCCTCGTCGAGCCGGGTGACATGCTGTACGTGCCCGCCGGCTGGTACCACCAGGTGCGTGCGCTGACGTTTTCGCTGTCGTCGAACCGCTGGGCCAGGGCCGTGCCGCTGGCGCTGCATGGAGATATGGCGCTGCGGCGGGCCGAGGCCTAGAACGCCTATCAAAACCTACTGCGCGTCGTAATTTGCGGTCTGCGATGCTCACTGACTCGGCGTCCCCGTACCTTCGTACAGTTGCGCTTCTCAAGCCAACGGGGGCGCCGAGCCTTCCTTCCGCTCGCTACGGTTTTGTTAGGCGTTGTTAATCTGCTGGTGCGATGGCCTTGCCATCGGCACGCAGGCGCTTCGGCCGCCACTCGCTGAGGATGCCAGCAGCGATGATCAATATCCCTCCCACGATGGCCAGCGCGGGCAGGCGTTCACCGGCAATGCGCCCGATCACCCCGGCCCAGACAGGCTCGCCTGCATAGATCAAGGTGGCCTTGGTGGCGGAAATGCGCTTTTGCGCCCAGTTCATCACATACTGGATCAGTGCACTGGCGCAGCCCAGGGCCAGCACGCTGAGGATGAAAGTCTGGCTCAGGGCTGGCGGCGCTTCGCCCATGACGGGCATCAGCAGCAGGGCGATCAGGGATGCGGTTGCCAGTTGCACGATGGTCACGCGCAAGATGTTCAGTTGCGGCGAGACGCGGCTGATCAAAATAATTTCCAGCGCGATCGCGATGGCGCCCACGGCCGTCATCAGCTCGCCTTTGCCCAAACTCATGCTCAAGCCATCCGTTCCCGTGAGCAACAGCAAGCCCACGAAAGCCAGCACCACGGCCGCCCAGACGGCGGCGCGGGGCCGCTGTTTGAAGACCAGCCATTGCACCAGCGGCACGATGGGCACATAGAAGGCCGTGATGAAGGCCGATTTGCTGCTCGTGATATGCATCAGGCCATAGGTTTGCAGCGCGTAGCCGCCAAAGATGCTCACGCCGATGGCCATACCCGTCAGCAACTCTGCCTTCGTCAACTGGCGCAGCTGGCCCCGGCAAACGAGGGCGCCGATGCTGGCGGCCACGGCAAAGCGGGCGGCGACAAAGGCCAGCGGCCCGCTGACCGTCACGGCATGCTGCACGACAAGAAAAGTGCCGCCCCAGATGAAGGTAATGGCGATCAGGGCCAGCTCGGGCAGGCCGAGAGCGGGCGGGGGACTTGCGTGTGTTTTCATGGGAGGCTATGCTATGAGCAAAATATTTCCCATCATGATAGGAGCAATATATTGCGCAGTCAAGCCGAGGCCGGTGGCGTGCTGGCACACCTGGCCGCAAATCTGCGGCGCTTGCGCGTCGCTGCCGGCCTCAGCCAGGAAGAGCTGGCGCGCCTGTCTGGCCTCAGCCGGCGCATGGTCAATGGCGTCGAGGCGGGCAGCACCAACATCAGCTTGGCCAACCTCGACCACGTGGCCGCCGCCTTGAAAGTAGCCTTTGTCGACCTGGTGCGGCCGCCGCAGCAGCCGCACGACAGCCTGCGCGTGCTGATGTGGCAAAGTGCATCGCAAGCGAGTCAGGCCGTGCTGCTGGGCGCGGCGCCCGCCAGCCGCCAGGTGGAACTGTGGTCGTGGACCCTGGCGCCGGGCGAGCGCTATGATGCGCAAGCCGATCCGGCGGGATTCAGCGAAATGCTCTACGTGCTGGAGGGGGAATTACAGCTGGTGCTGGCGGCGGAAACCAGGCTGCTGGCCATGGGCGACTTTTTCGTTTTCAGCAGCGCGCAAGCGTATGCCTACGTGAATGCGGGTGCATCCACCCTGCGCTTTACGCGCAACGTGGCCAGCTAAGAGTCAATGGAAACCATGAATACGTCAACTTTGCACAACCGTTATCTGGGCGCCATGCTGGCGCTGGCCTGTGGCGATGCCGTCGGCACGACCGTGGAGTTTTCTCCGCGCGGCAGCTTCGCGCCTGTGACGGACATGACTGGCGGTGGGCCATTCGGCTTGCAGCCGGGACAATGGACGGACGATACTTCAATGGCGCTGTGCCTGGCCGAAAGCCTGGTCCAGAAAGGGGCGTTTGATCCGGCGGACCAGATGGTACGGTATCTGAACTGGTGGCAATGGGGCTATCTGAGCTCCACCGGCACCTGCTTCGATATCGGTGGCACGGTAAGAAGCGCGCTGGCCAGTTTCCAGGAAACGGGCAACCCCTGGAGCGGTTCCACGGCGCCTGACACGGCGGGCAATGGTTCGCTCATGCGCCTGGCCCCGGTCGTGTTGTTTGCTTATCCTGATACCGAGGCGGCCGTGGCCTATGCCGCCGATAGTTCCCGCACCACCCATGCGGCACCCGAGGCGGTCGAAAGCTGCCAGTTGTTTGCCGCCTTGCTGTGCAGCGCGCTGGCGGGCACGGCGAAAGAAGAGCTGATCGCGAGTATCGCGTACCGGCCTGCCGAACCCAGGCTGGTGGAGCTGGCTAGCGGTAACTTCATCGCCAAAACTGAGCAGCAGATACGCGGCACGGGTTATTGCGTGGAGTCGCTGGAAGCGGCACTCTGGTGCTTCTTCCATACCGACTCCCTGGAAGAGGCGGTGTTACGCGCCGTCAATCTGGGCGAAGATGCCGATACGACTGGCGCCATCGTCGGCCAGCTTGCCGGCGCCTATTATGGGGTCCAGGCAATCCCGGCGCGCTGGCTGGAAGTGCTGGCCATGCGCGGCGATATCGAAGAGCTGGCGGGCAAATTGTTCGAGCGCGCCCATGGCTAGCGCAGGCTACAGCCCACCAGCAACAGCATCGGCCGTTCCAGCTCTTCCGCCAGGGCCGGCTGCTGTGCTACCTGTTCGTCTGTCGGCCCCCATTCTTCCACGTGTTCCAGCTGGAAACCGGCGTGTATCAATGCGTTCAAGGTCGTGCCGAGGGTGCGGTGCTGCTTGATCACGCCCGGCGCCAGCCAGTCCGAGACGCGCGGGCCTTGCTGCTGGTAACTGTCGACGGGCCAGCGCTTGCGGCCCTGCGCATCGGCCAGCCAGCCAGGCTGGCGCGGCGCCATGAAGACCGGATGCTCGATGGAAAACACCAGCTTGCCGCCCGGCTGTAAACTCTGGCGGATGGCGGCCAGCAGGTTGGTGTAGCCTTCGATGTAGTGGAAGGCCAGCGAGCTGTAGACGAGGTCGTAGCTGGCCGGCGGCAAAACCAGTTGCTCCAGGTCCCGCCGCACATACTCGACTACCGCGTACTCCCCTATGGCACGCTATCGAGGCCGCCTACGGAGCAGGGGGAAAGGCGCCGTTGCCGTAGATATTCTCGGTCATGGTCCGAGATCCTTGCTGGCCGTGCGCTTGGCGTGGCCGCTGCGTTGCGCCCGGTAAATGCCTGCGTGGCCGGAAAACAGGTAGGCCACGACGCAGGCGATGGCCGCGTAGACGCCGATCTCCGCGCCGAACAGTTCCATCGCCATCAGGGTCGAGGCGATTGGCGTGTTGGCGGCGCCCGCAAACACGGCGACGAAGCCGATGGCGGCCAGCAAGGCGACGGGCTGGTGCAGCAGCGGCCCCAGCGCATTGCCCAGGGTCGCGCCGATGAAGAACAATGGCGTCACTTCGCCGCCCTTGAAGCCGGTGCCGAGTGAAACAATGGTAAATGCCATCTTGCCGAGGAAATCCCAGGCGGGCAGCGGTTCCTGCAGCGCGTCGACGATGGTGGGAATGCCCAGGCCGATGTAGCGATCCGTGCCCAGCAGCCACACGGCCAGCGCGACGACGAGGCCGCCTATCAGCGGGCGCAGTGGTGCGTAGCTGATCCAGCGTTTCATCAAGGCACTCAGGCCGTGCGTGGCTTGCGCGAATATTTTGCCGGTCAAGCCGAACAGCACGCCGGCGATCACCATGGCGCACAAGGTCCAGGCGGAAAGGGCGGGGATCAAAGGCACGGCGTAATGCGTATGCTGAATGTTGAATAACTGCCCCCACAACAGGCCCACCTGGTCGGCGATGACGGCGGCAGCCAGGCAGGGCAGCATGGCTTCGTAGCGCAGGCGCCCGATGGCCAGCACTTCCAGGCCGAAGAGGGCGCCCGCCAGCGGCGTGCCGAAGACGGAGGCAAAGCCGGCGCTGATGCCGGCCATCAGGATGATGCGCCGGTCTTCATTGTTCAAACGAAACATGCGGGTCAGCTGGTCGGCCAGCGCGCCGCCCATCTGCACGGCCGTGCCTTCGCGCCCGACCGAGGCGCCGAACAAATGCGAGAGTACCGTGCCGCCCAGCACCAGCGGCGCCATGCGCAAGGGGATGATTTTTTTCGGGTCGTGGATTTCATCGATGAGCAGGTTCGCGCCGCCTTCCACCGAGCTGCCATAACGCAGATACAGCCAGCCGACGGCGAAGCCCGCCACGGGCAGCAGCCAGATCAGCCAGGCGTGCGCCAGGCGCGTGCGCGTGGCCCAGTCGAGGGCGAACAGGAAACCGGCCGAAGCCGACCCCGCCAGCGCGGCCACGATGCTCGCGAGCAGCAGCCATTTCAACAGATGCCGTAACAGGTCGGTGAGCGCGCTCAGGCGGTGCATAGTGCATCCAGTCAGGGCTGATGGGTGAGTGTTTTACAGGCCCAGTTCCGCCACCAGCGCCTGGCCGATGGCGCGCTGCTCGGCCAGGATGGCGCGCAGGTGGTGGGGGCGCGTCTTGACATTCGTCATGACCACACGCAGTACATTGGTCGGGCCGGGGTAGCGCGTCGATTCCAGCACGGTGCGCGAGACAAAGCTGTGGCCTTGCGCCTTTTGCCGGTTTTGCAGTTTGGCGGTCAAGGTGTTCAGCTGCTGGTTCAGTTCCGTCGCCGCATCCAGCTGGCCGCTGGCCAGCAAGCTTTCCATGCGCTGGCGCAAGTGCGCGGGCACGTAGCGGTAAGTCAGAATGAAGGTGTCGGAACGCGTGACGAGTTCAAAATCCTGCTGGTCGGCCAGTAAGTCCTGCAGCTGGCCGGACAGGGTGGCTGCCTGCTGCAGCAGGGTGGTGTAGCCGGACACGCCGAGCACCTTGAACGAAGTCCACAGTTTCAAGGCGTCGAAGCGGCGCGAGCCTTCCAGCGACGTCTGGCCCAGGTCGCCCGAGTTGTCGCGCAAGATGTAGTTGGCGTTGTGTTTCAGCACGTTCAGGCTGGCGCTGTCCTTGAACAGCACCATGCTTTGCGCCATCGGGACCCACAGCAATTTATGCCCGTCGATGACGACGGAGTCGGCCAAGGCAATCCCGTCGTACAGCGTGCGGTATTGTTCGGCGATCAGCAGGGCTCCGCCCCAGGCGGCATCCACATGGAACCAGATGCTTTCGCGTGTGGCAATCGCCGCCATGGCGGCCAGCGGGTCGATGGCGCCCGTTTCCGTCGTGCCGGCGATGCCGATCATGGCAACGACCTTGATCTTGCGCAGTTTTAAATCGGCAATCGTCGCTTCCAGCGCGGCGACATCGATGCGGTTGTCGCGGTCGACGGCCACCAGGTGCAGGGCGTTTTCGCCGAGGCCCAGGGTCGCCAGCGCCTTTTTCACGGAATAGTGGCTGCGGGCTGAGCCGATGACGGCCAGCCCCGCATGGCCAGAATCCTGCATGGCGGCAAACAGGCCCCGCTTGCGCGTGCCCGGTAATTGTTTTTCGAGCGCCACGGCCAGCGCCGTCAGGTTGCCCATGGTGCCGCCATTGACGACATTGCCCAGCGCGCCGCTGGTGGCGGCCATCGCCTGCGTGTAGACCGCATCCGGTTGCTGGTAGACCTGGCGGTGCAGCCAGCCGAGGATCTGCTTTTCGATCAGGGTCGAGACATACGCCGTCTCGATCTTCACCTGGTTCTGGTTCAGGGTGGCCGTAAACGCCTCGGCCAGCACGCTGATCCAGGGCAGGGCCTGCGTCATGTGGCCGATGTATTGCGGGTGGTTCAGCTGGGCCGTGTTGGCCAGCACGGTGGTATCGAGTTCTTGCAGGAATGCCGCCACGGGCATGCCGTGTGCGGGCAGGCAAGTGTCGGACAGTTGCGTCAGCAGTTCCGCGTACGGCGTGTGCGGATAGGCCGTGTCGCGCTCGGCGGCCAGCCAGCCGCCCAGCATGCGCAGCGCCTGCTGCAGGGGCGCAGGCGAGCGTTGCAGCGCATCGATGGAAAAATGCTGCTGCAGCAGCTGTTCGACAGGGGTATCGGTCATGGCGCTTTGTCTTCTCTACGGATTGCTGGTGCCACGGTGACAAACGAATTGCGCCCAGGCGAAAGCGGGATTTTACCCGACTCCGCCTGGGCGCATCAGTTTGCCATTACTGCCCGTGATCAGAAGTAGTTCAGGCCCAGTGCCGACTTGACTTCATCGGCCGTGCGGGCCGCCACTTCGCGTGCCTTGAAGGTGCCTTCTTTCAACATTTGGATGACTTGACCCTTGTCCTTGGCGAACTCTTCGCGGCGGGCGCGGATCGGCGCCAGCATTTCCTGCAAGACCAGGTCCAGGCGCTTCTTGACGATGCTGTCGCCCAGGCCGCCGCGCACGTAATGGGCTTTCATTTCGGCCAGCGCCGTTTTTTCCGGGTCGAACGCGTCCAGGTACGTGAAGGCGATGTTGCCTTCCAGGTGGCCCGGGTCTTCCACGCGCAGGTGCAGCGGGTCTGTGTAGACTTTTTTCACGGCAGCCGTGATTTCGGCCGAGGTCGCGCCCAGGTTGATGGTGTTGCCCAGCGACTTGCTCATCTTCGCCTTGCCGTCGATGCCGGGCAGGCGGCCGATGTCGGGCACCAGCGCCTTGCATTCCATCAGCACTTCGCGGTTGTACATGCGGTTGAAGCGGCGCACGATTTCATTCGTTTGCTCGATCATCGGGATCTGGTCTTCGCCCACGGGTACCACGCCGGCCTTGAAGGCCGTGATGTCGGCCGCCTGGCTGGCTGGGTAGGTCAAAAAGCCGGCCGGAATGTCGCGCTCGAAGCCGCGCAGGCGGATTTCTTCCTTGACGGTGGGGTTGCGCTCGAGGCGCGCCACGGTGACGATGTTCAGGTAGTAAAAGGTCAGCTCGGCCAGTTCCGGGATTTGTGACTGGATGAAGACCGTGGTTTTCGTCGGGTCGATGCCGACGGCCAGGTAATCGAGCGCCACTTCGACGACATTGCGGTGCACCTTGTCGATGTCATCCATATTGTCCGTCAGCGCCTGCGCGTCGGCCAGCATGATGAATTGTTTGTAGCTGTTCTGGTAGCGGACGCGGTCGCGCAGGCTGCCCACATAGTGGCCCAGGTGCAAGGGGCCGGTCGGGCGGTCGCCCGTGAGGATCACGGATTGCGAAGCGATGGCGGCAGCCGACAGCGGTGCTGCCGGGGTGTCGTTCTGGTCTTGGGTATCTGGGGTGTTAGGCAAGCTCATCAAGTTTCCTTTTGAGCCGCCTGCATCGGGGATGATCCAGGCTGGAGCCTGTTACGCCACCGATCGAGGCGGCGTGGATCAAATTCACATCACTATAGAGTGGCCGCGCGAAAGTGAGCGGGACCACCAATTCAAGCAGGCGTGTTGTGACGGGATAAATTTCATGGCGTTATGGTTGCAGTTCGTACGCGTTCTGTCAAGTTGCGTGCCGTTTTATCTGCTGCTGCGCGTCAGAGGCTTGCCTTATGCAAAACTTGCTTTCCGGGTACTATTGCCGTTCGGCCACTTTTACGTGGCATGAATCATTGGAGAACAGTATGCGCGTGTCGTCCCCCGTCCGGCTCACCGGTCTGGCCTTGGTATTGAGTACCACCTTCAGTTCCTTGTTTGCAGTACCGGCGCTGGCGCAAACGTCGCCGATGACGCCCGATATCGGCGCCAGGCTGGTGATGCCCGACGTCAATGATTACGTCAAGCGCGTGGTGATGATCCCCATGCGCGACGGCGTCAAGCTGTACACGGTGATCGTCGTGCCGAAAGGCGCGCAGCGCGCTCCCATCATGCTCACGCGCACGCCCTACAATGCGGCCCGCCGCGCCCAGCGCGCCGCCAGCCCCAGCATGCTGGCCACCTTGCCGCAGGGCGACGATACCCTGGTGGAAAACGGCTACATCCGCGTGTTCCAGGACGTGCGCGGCAAGCATGGCTCGGAAGGCGATTACGTGATGACGCGCCCCGTGCGCGGTCCGCTCAACCATACCAAGGTCGATAACGTCACCGATGCGTGGGACACCATAGCCTGGCTGGTGAAAAACGTGCCGGAAAGCAATGGCAAGGTGGGCATGCTGGGTTCCTCGTATGAGGGACATACGGTGCTGATGGCCTTGGTCGACCCGCATCCGGCGCTGAAGGTGGCCATACCCATGAGCGCTATGGTCGATGGCTGGCGCGGCGACGACTGGTTCCATAACGGCGCCTTCCGCATGCCCAGCTTGTCGTACATCGCGGGGCAGACGAGCGTGCGCGGCGGCGGCGAATCGCCGGTGCTGGGCGTCTACGACGACTACGACGCGTATCTGCGCATCGGCTCGGCCGGTGACTACGCGAAGAAATTTGGCATCGACAAGCTGACCTACACGAAAAAGCTGTTTGAGCACCCGGCCTACGACAGTTACTGGCAGGAACAGGCGCTCGACAAAATCCTCGCCAAGCGCCAGCTGATCGTACCCACCATGCACGTGGTGGGGCAGTGGGACCAGGAAGACATCTACGGCCCCTACGCCAGCTACACGGCGATGGAAGGGCGCGACACGCGCAACAACCTCAATTACCTGGCCATCGGCCCATGGCGCCATAGCGGCGTCAACTATGACGGTTCCAGCCTGGGCGCCCTGAAGTTTGACGGCGACACGGCGCGCCAGTTCCGCGAAAAAGTCATGCAGCCATTCCTCAATCAATACCTGAAGGATGGCGCGCCGGACGCGAACACGGCGCCCGTGGTGTCGTACCAGAGCGGCACGAACCAGTGGCAGCGCCTGCAGCAGTGGCCGCTGGCCTGCGAGACCTGCGACACCAAGCTGACGCCGATCTACCTGCAGGATGGTTACAAGCTGGGCTTTGCGGGGCCATCGGGCGCTGCGGATGCGGCGCAAGGCGCCTTCGACGAATACGTAGCCGATCCGGCGAAACCTGTGCCGTTCGTGGCGCGTCCCGTGCGCCTGAACGATGGTGACGTGTGGAAGCCATGGCTGGTCAGCGACCAGCGCGGCTATGCCGACCGCACGGACGTGCTCAGCTATGTTTCCGAACCGTTGAAGACGGCCGTGCGCATCGCCGGCGCACCGATGGTCAAGCTGTTCGCCGCCACCAGCGGCACGGATGCCGACTGGGTGGTGAAACTGATCGACGTGTATCCGGACGAAGTGCCGTCACAGCCGGCCATGGGTGGCTACCAGCTGGGCGTGGCGATGGACATCTTCCGCGGCCGTTACCGCGACAGCTTCGAGCACCCGACGCCGATTCCTGCCGGCAAGGTCGAGCGCTACCGTTTCGCCTTGCCGAACGCGAATCACGTCTTCCTGCCAGGCCACCGCATTGCCGTGCAGGTGCAGTCGAGCTGGTTCCCCCTGTACGACCGCAACCCGCAAACCTTCGTGCCGAACATCTTCCTGGCCCAGCCGGGCGATTATAAAAAGGCCACGCAGCGCGTGTATCACGCGGCAGGGGCGGCCAGCGCCATCGAGTTGCCGATCGCGCCGCTCGACGCCCGCTAGCCCACGCGCATCAGCATTGCACCTGCCGCGATCAGGGCGATGGCCAGGTAGCGGCGGGGGCTGATTTTTTCGCGCAGGAACAGCGCGGCAATGGCGATGGCGAACAGAATCGACGTCTCGCGCAGGGCCGCGATGGCGGCCACGGGCGCCTGCGTCATGGCCCACAGGGCCAGGCCATACGAAGCGAGGGTGCCGAAACCGCCAAACGCGGCCAGCCGCCATTGCGTTTGCGCATACGCCAGCAGGCCGGCGCGGCGGCGCAGCAAAGTCCACAGCAGCAGCCCCGCGCCGTTCAAGACAAAAATCCACATCGTGTAGGCGGCTGGCGCACCGGACAGGCGCACGCCGATGCCGTCGATCAGGGTATAGCTGGCGATGACGCAGGCGTTGCCCAGCGCAAAGGCAGT
Source organism: Janthinobacterium tructae (assembly GCF_006517255.1). Classification (NCBI taxonomy): domain Bacteria; kingdom Pseudomonadati; phylum Pseudomonadota; class Betaproteobacteria; order Burkholderiales; family Oxalobacteraceae; genus Janthinobacterium; species Janthinobacterium tructae. The sequence goes on from NZ_CP041185.1 coordinate 447,700, forward strand.
GGCGCGTCCCGTGTTTTGCGCGATGCCAGGCGTGGCGGGCGTGCGCGTGGCGAAATACAGGCCGAAGATGCCTGTGCAGATGCAGGCGACGGCGCCCATCTGCATGGCGGACAGACGCTCGCCGATCAGCGGCCAGCTGGCCAGCGCCACGAGCAGCGGCGCGCTGCCGCGCATCAAGGGGTAGGCGTGGCTCATGTCGCCCGCCTTGTAGGCGGCCGCCAGCAGCGAGTAATACGCCAGCTGCGCCACGGCCGAGGCGGCCAGGTAGGGCCAGCTGGCGGGGGAGGGAGCATGAACAAAGGGCAAGACGGCCAGCGAGATCAGGGCCGCGCCGACGGACACCAGCACGGTCGTGAGGAAAGTATCCTTGCCCGACTTGACGATGGCGTTCCAGCTGGCGTGCAGCAGGGCGGCAAATAAAACGACGGCGACGACCAGACCCGACATGCAAGCCTTAGCGCGGGCGTATGCTGAGCGAGAGCAGTTCCTGGCGGTGATGACGCTGGAAGGCGTCCATCACGGTGCCCGAGCGGCCCGCCTTGTCCAGCAATTCGCGCAGCGTGGCCTGGTCTTCCGCCGTCAGGGACTTGCGCGACAGGTAGACGCCGCTCATGCCCCACGGCAGCTCGGGCAGCGCTTCCAGGCGCAGGCGGTCGGCCAGGCCGTACACGCGCGCATCGTTTTGCGCCACGCCGGCGAGGATAGTCGGACTCATGATGGTGGCGTCGATGAAGCCGCTTTGCATCAAACGCGCCACGGAGAGTGCATCGACTTCGTAGAACAGGCGTCCCTGGCTGCTCAGCTCCTTCGCCAGCGCCTGGTACTGTGCGCCATAGTCGTAGCCGCGCACCAGCGCCACGCGCAATTCGCGCCGCTCGATGAGTTCCTGCATGGTGTTGATGGACGTGCGCGCGCCCTGCAGCGAGATCAGCAGGGGGCGGCTGCCCAGCATGGGGATGAACAGGCCATGCTGGTCGCGCCGCGGCGTGCTGCTGGCCGGAATCAGCAAGTCTGCCTTGCCCGCCTCGAACATCGCTTCCAGGCGCGCGCGCGGCACGGGCGTGAAGATGAAATTGCAGCCCAGCTTGGCGCCCATGCTGCGCAGCATGTCGGGATAGATGCCGCTGATGCTGGCGCCATTGACTACCACGCTGGCGCCGATGGCCGAGACGGGGACCTGGATGTCGCGCGAGCATTGCGCGCCTGCCAGCGATGGCAGCGCCAGCGCCAGCAGGGCTACGGTTCGGCGCCAGGCGCTGGAATAAAAGTCAGTCATACCCATCCTTGCTTGCCATCGAATCGCGGGCGTCGGCAACGCCCGCTTGATTCTCTCATTCTCGCCTATTTATTTCCTAAGTGCAATATTATCTTGCCGACTACTTTGTGGTGGAAACCGCAAGTCTGGCCTGGCGTTGTGCCTTGAAGTAGCGCCAGGCCACCACGATGCCCAGGGTTTGCATGATGGCGCACAGATAGAAGGTGCTGCCGATGCGCCAGTCTTGCGGCGGCAAGTGGCTCACTTCACCGAGGATCATGCTGCCGAGCAAAGGCATGATGATGATGCCCAGGCTGCTGATCGACTGCAGAGAGCCCATCAGTTCTCCCTGTTCGCTGGCGGCGGATGCCTTCGAGATGATGCCTTGCAGGGCCGGGCCGGCGGCAAAGGCCAGCAGGTTGCACAGGATCAGCGCATACATCATCCAGCCCTGGGTGGCCAGGCCGTACAGCAAATAGGTCAGGGCGCCCGAAGCCATGCCCAGCAAGGACAGGCGCACTTCGCCAAAACGCTTGATCAAAATGCCCAGCAAGCCCGCCTGCACCACAGCCGCGCACAGGCCCACGCAGAACAGGGCGATGCCGTTCTGGCGCGGCGTCCAGTCGAAGCGGAAATGCGTGTACAGCACCCAGGTGGTGTTGAGCATCATTTGCGCAAACGTCATCAGGCCGAAGGCCAGCACCAGCCCGCGGATCTCCACGCGGCGCACCAGTTTCAGCAGGGCGGCAAACGGATTGATGCGCGTCCAGGTAAATGGCGCGCGTGGCCCCGGCTGCAGCGATTCGGGTACGCAGAAATAGCCGTAGATGAAATTGGCTGCCGACAGGCCCGCCGCCACGTAAAACGGCAGGTGCAGATTGATCTCGCCCAGCAGGCCGCCCAGCATGGGGCCGCAAATGAAGCCCAGGCCAAAGGCGGCGCCGATCTTGCCGAAGCTCTTGGCGCGGTTGTCGTGCGTGGAAATGTCGGAAGCATAGGCGGACGCGACCGACATGCTGGCCGACGAGACGCCGCCGATGATGCGGCCGATGAACAGGCAGGCCAGGTTCGGCGCCCAGCCCGTGGCGAGAAAATTGACGCCCATGCCGGCCATCGAGTACAGCAGCACGGGACGGCGTCCCACGCGGTCGCTGATGGCGCCCAGCATGGGCATGAAGATGAACTGCAGCAAGCCGAAGACGGCCGCCATGATACCGTACCAGAACGCCTGCGCCTCCTTGCCGCTGACAAAGTCGCCGATCAGGATAGGCAATACGGGCACCACCAGGCCGATGCCCAGCATGTCGATGAAGACGCAGACGAGGATGAAATTGAGGTTGCCGGCGCTCTTTAGGGCGGGGGCTGACGGGGAATGGCTGTCGTGGCTGGTTTTATCGGACATGCATGCTTTCGGCGCGATAGCTGAGGCTTGCATTATAGACAGCATGCGCTCTGCTGGCTATCGCCACCAAGCTTATGCGCTTATTCCCCATTCGTCGGCAAAGGCGGCGCGAAAATCCGTCAGCACGGCCAGCCGCTGTTCGGCCAGCGCGCGGCCCGCCGCTGTCTGCATCTTGCCGGGCAGTTTGTCGAGCTTGGTGACTATATGGTCGAGCGCGTAGGCCTTGTCGTCGAGTTCACGATGCTGCGCCAGCGGGTCCGCGCCATGCGCCAGCGCGCTATCCATGCGCGCCGCTGTATAGAACAGGCGCGCCAGTCCCACGGCGCCCAGTGCGTCGATGCGGTCGGCATCCTGCACGATGCGCGCTTCGATGGTGTGCGGCGGCAGATTGGCAGAAAAGCTGTGCGTTTCGATGGCGTGGCCCACGCCAGCCAGTCTTTCTGCAGGGAAATCCAGCTCCGCCAGCCGGCGGCAAGCCAGCGCGGCTGCCTGGCGCGAAGCCAGGTGGCGTTCGGGATGGCTTTTCGGCAGGTTGACCAGGTCGTGCAGATAGCAGGCGGCCATCACGGTGAGGGCGTCGGCCTGCGCATGGTCTTGCAGCAGGACGCTGGCATTGCGCCAGACGCGCTGCAGGTGGTTGATGTCGTGGGCGCTGTCGTCGCCCAGGCCGGCCGTGGCCAGTGCCAGCAGGCGTGGTTGCCATTGAGAAAGCAAAGAATCCATGGTTCAAGGTCGTAAAAAGCAGGGGCCGCCAGTGTGGCATAAAACGCCGCCACAGGTGGCCGGGAGCGTGGCGCCCCGGCGTGCCGCGTTAGCCACATAAAAATGCATTTTGCAAAAGCATCGGCCCGGCGATCGCTCTTTTTTAGTGCATGTAAAATTTACATGGGGTAACATTGCCGCACGGAAATTAGAAACATAAGCTAATTGCTAGAAAGTATTTGCAAAAAACATACAAGTGTCGGCCATTCATTGCATTGTGGATGGCTCGTCACGTCCAGGCTCGCGTACAGCGTGTCCTGGCCTGCGCCCCAGGCGAGTTAACGAAAGGATTATCATGAACACCATTTCCAGCGACACTGGCGCAACCGTTGCCAAGGCTGCCGAATACCTGGCCTTTACCCTGGGCCAGGAAGAGTATGGCATCGACATCCAGAAAGTCAGCGAAATCCGCAGCTATGAAACGCCGACCCGCATCGCCAACGCGCCCGAGTTCGTCAAGGGTGTGGTCAACTTGCGCGGCATCATCGTGCCGATCGTCGACATGCGCATCAAGTTCAACCTGGGCACGCCCAGCTATGACCAGTTCACCGTCGTCATCATCCTCAATATCGGCAACCGCGTGGTCGGCATGGTCGTCGACCGCGTCTCCGACGTTACGACCCTGATGCCGGAACAGATCAAGCCGGCGCCGGACATGGGCCGCTCGATCAATACGGAATATGTGATCGGTCTGGGCACCATCGACGAGCGCATGTTGATCCTGGTCGATATCGACCAGCTGATGTCCAGCGCCGACATGGGCTTGATCGAGAAACTGGCGGCGTAATGCCGTAGTGATGAGAATTTCCCTGCATATTGTCAAAAACTATTGACATTAAGTATTGCATATCGTTTCCGCAGGGAGCACGCTAGCGCACTTTCCTGGCGCACGGTTCAACCGAACCGTGCGCCAGTTTACTTGGCGGGACAGATTTGGCGGCGTCCGCCATGCTGTTCCAGGCGCTGGCTGCAGGGCCTCTCTTCAGGATATTAGGATAGTCACATGAATTTGTTAAGAAACGTCAGCATCGGGGTCCGTCTGGGACTGGGCTTTGCCGTCATTTTGCTGTTTTCCATGATCATCACCGGCATCAGTGTCTGGCGTCTGCATGACGTGGCCAGCGCCACGCGCACCATGATGGAAGAGCCGCTGGCCAAGGAACGGTATATTTCCGACTGGTATACGCGCATCGACAGCGCCGTGCGGCGCACGATCGCCATCGCCCGCAGCAGCGACACCTCGCTGAGCGGCTTTTTCGCCGAAGAGTCGAAAGTGTCGAGCGCCAGTTCGGCTGTCCTGCAAAAGAAGATCGCGGCGCTGCTGAAGGACCCGAAAGAACAGGCCATGTTCGCCAGTTTGCTGGAATTGCGCGAAGTGTATGTCGGCTCGCGCGACCAGGTCTACAAGCTCAAGGGCGAGTCCCAGTCCGAGGCCGCCAATGAAGTGTTTGAAAAAACCTTCGTGCCCGCCGCAGCCAAGTACCAGAAGATGGTCTACGGCTTGCTGGAGCACCAGCGCGCCACCATCGACGCCACCGCGCGCCAGATTGATGACATCGCCAGCACCAGCCGCAACCTGCTGTTATTGCTGTCGACGCTGGCGCTGGCTTTTGGCGTCGTGTGCGCCTGGCTGTTGACGATGGGCATCGTGCGTCCGCTGCGCACGGCCGTGGCCATCGCCCGCAAGGTGGCCGATGGCGACCTGACCGCGCAGATCGACGCCAGCGCCAAGGATGAAACGGGGCAACTGTTGCTGGCACTGAAGGACATGAACACCAGTCTGCTCAACATCGTCGGCGAAGTGCGCAGCGGCACCGACAGCATCGCGACGTCCTCGACGCAGATTGCCGCCGGCAACCAGGACCTGTCTTCCCGTACGGAAGAGCAAGCCGGTTCGCTGGAAGAGACGGCGTCGTCGATGGAAGAGCTGACCAGCACCGTGAAACAAAATGCGGACAATGCGCGCCAGGCGAATCAATTGGCGGCGTCGGCGGCGCAAGTGGCCGTCAAGGGCGGCGCAGTGGTGGCGCAAGTGGTGGGCACCATGCAATCGATTAATACCTCGTCGAACAAGATCGTCGACATCATTTCCGTCATCGACGGCATCGCCTTCCAGACGAATATTTTGGCCCTGAATGCGGCCGTGGAAGCGGCGCGCGCGGGCGAGCAGGGCCGCGGCTTTGCCGTCGTGGCCTCGGAAGTGCGCAACCTGGCACAGCGTTCCGCTTCGGCTGCAAAAGAGATCAAGACCCTGATCGGCGCGTCCGTGGAGCAAGTCAACGCGGGCAGCATGCTGGTGGCGCAAGCCGGCTCGACCATGAATGACATCGTCGACAGCGTGCAGCGCGTGAGCGACATCATCACGGAAATCACGGCGGCGAGCAGCGAGCAAAGCGTGGGCATCGACGAGATCAACCGTGCCATCGGGCAGATGGATGCCGTGACGCAACAAAATGCGGCGCTGGTGGAAGAGTCGGCGGCCGCCGCCGAATCCATGCAGCACCAGGCGCACAACCTGGCGCAAGTGGTCAGCGTGTTCAAGCTCAATGGCCAGCAGGCCAAGGTGAGTGGCGCGAGCACGCTGAAGCAGCCGGCAGCGCCGCAAACTGCCTTGCGCCTCGGCGGACGCTGAATGCCGCTGCGGCTGCCCCCTGCAGCCGCAGCTTTCAGCTCCTTTTATATAGTCTGGTTCCGATTTTTCAGGATATTCACATGAATTTGTTAAGAAACGTCAGTATTGGTGTGCGACTCGGCCTGGGTTTTGCCGTCATTTTGCTGTTTTCCCTGGTCATTACCGGTATCAGCGTCTGGCGTTTGCACGACGTGGCCACCGCTACGCGCACCATGATGGAGCAGCCGCTGGCGAAGGAACGCTATATTTCCGACTGGTACAGCAAGATCGACAGCGGCATCCGCCGCACCACGGCCATCGTGCGCAGCGCCGACACTTCGCTGGGACCGTATTTTGCGGAAGAGGCGAAACAGTCGTCCGTCGTCTCGGGCGAGCTGCAAAAGAAGATCGAAGCCCTGATTTCCGGCCCACAAGAAACGGAACTGTTCCGCCAGGTCAGCGAAATGCGCAAGGTATATCTGGATGCACGTGAGCAAGTATCGAAGCTGAAGGCGGCCGGCCAGACGGAAGAAGCGGAAAAGGCCTTCCAGGCCGTGTTCGTGCCCGGCTCGACGAAATACCAGAAAGTCATCATGAACATGCTGGAGCACCAGCGCGCCAGCATCGACGCCACCGCGCGCGAGATCGATGCCGTCGCCAAGACCAGCCGCAACCTGCTGCTGGCGCTGGCCGCGCTGGCGCTGGCTTTTGGCGTCGTCTGCGCCTGGGTCTTGACGATGGGCATCGTGCGTCCGCTGCGCACGGCCGTGGACATCGCCCGCAAGGTAGCCGATGGCGACTTGACGGCGCAGATCGACGTCAGCGCCAAGGATGAAACGGGGCAACTGTTGCTGGCACTGAAGGACATGAATACCAGTCTGCTCAATATCGTCGGCGAAGTGCGCAGCGGCACGGACAGCATCGCGACGTCCTCGACGCAGATTGCCGCCGGCAACCAGGACCTGTCTTCCCGTACGGAAGAGCAAGCCGGTTCGCTGGAAGAGACGGCGTCGTCGATGGAAGAGCTGACCAGCACCGTGAAACAAAATGCGGACAATGCGCGCCAGGCGAATCAATTGGCGGCGTCGGCGGCGCAAGTGGCCGTCAAGGGCGGCGCAGTGGTGGCGCAAGTGGTGGGCACCATGCAATCGATTAATACCTCGTCGAACAAGATCGTCGACATCATTTCCGTCATCGACGGCATCGCCTTCCAGACGAATATTTTGGCCCTGAATGCGGCCGTGGAAGCGGCGCGCGCGGGCGAGCAGGGCCGCGGCTTTGCCGTCGTGGCCTCGGAAGTGCGCAACCTGGCACAGCGTTCCGCTTCGGCTGCAAAAGAGATCAAGACCCTGATCGGCGCGTCCGTGGAGCAAGTCAACGCGGGCAGCATGCTGGTGGCGCAAGCCGGCTCGACCATGAACGACATCGTCGACAGCGTGCAGCGCGTGAGCGACATCATCACGGAAATCACGGCGGCCAGCAGCGAGCAAAGCGTGGGCATCGACGAGATCAACCGTGCCATCGGTCAGATGGATGCCGTGACGCAACAAAATGCGGCCCTGGTGGAAGAGTCGGCGGCCGCCGCCGAATCCATGCAGCACCAGGCGCACAACCTGGCGCAAGTGGTCAGCGTCTTTAAATTGAATGGCCAGCAGGCCAGTGTCAGCGGCTTGAAGGGGATGCAACGCCCGGCGGCCAAAACGCCGCAAGATGCCTTGCGGATCGGCCGCGCCGCTTAAGTTGCTTACCCCGGTATTTAAGCCTCTGGGGTAAAGCCGGCGATCGCCAGCTGCGACAGCCGGTCCGCCTCGCCATTCCTGTGGCGCGGCAGCCAGCGCAAGCTCACATCATTGAATTGTTCCAGCAGGGCCACTACGGTGGCCCTGTGCGTTTCCAGCCCCTTGGCGCCGACCGGCGTCGTTCCCAGCACATCATTGATCACCACCTGGCTGTCGCCGAACAGCAGCAGTTGCTCGGGCGGCGGGCGCACGGCCTGCGCCGCCTGCAGCACGGCGATCAGGGCCGCATATTCCGCGTCGCTGCTGCTGCCATGGCCGGCCGCCTGACTCACTTCGATGCGCTCGCCCTCCGGCCCCAGCAGCAGGGCGCCTATGCCCAGCTTGCCGGGGTTCGGGTGGGCGGAGCCGTCGAACCAGCCGCGCCAGGCCTGCGGGCCGCCATGGTCCTGGCGGCTGAGCGCCAGTTGCGCGCGGCGCGCCTGCATCTTCGCTTCCTTGCGCAGTTTTCGCGCCTCTGCTTCCGCCGTCATGGCTTGAGGAACCATGTGTCGATCAGGCTGCCTATCCAGCAGGCCACCAGCACGCTCATGGCCACCGTCATGGCGGGGCCGTCGTTGGCGGACAGCGCATCGACTTTTTCCACGATCAGCTGCACGTCGAGGGGCAGGGCGCCACTGTCGATCTGTGCCATAACTTGGTCCAAACGTGCCATGATCTGGCGCAATACGAGCAGCAGCGCGACCAGCGCCGGCACGAGGAAGAGGCAGCCGCGCGCCTTGCGACCGAGTACGAAATGCCCGCTGCCGGGAAACACCAGCGCCGACAGCAGCAGGGCGAGATTACGCTTGGGAAGGCGGGAAACGCTCATGCGTGCCTTTGTGGGGAGAAAGAGCGTTCCATCATACTATTGCCAGCCGAATTTGCGCAGGTACACGCGTTTCATGAACGTCGTCAGCACGGTGTAGCAGACGAGGATGCCCAGCAGCCAGGGGAAGTAGCCCAACGGCAAGGCCTGCAGCTTGAAGTAGGTGGCCAGCGGTCCCATCGGCAGGAACACACCCACGGCCATGATGGCGGTGGTGGCCACCAGCAGGGGTACGGACGCGATGCTGTCGATGAAGGGCAGCTTGGGCGTGCGGATCAGGTGCACGATCAGGGTTTGCGTCAGCAAGCCCACGACGAACCAGCCGGACTGAAACAGGGTCTGCTGTTCTGGCGTATTCGCGCCAAACACATGCCACATCAGGATAAAGGTGCTGATGTCGAAGATCGAGCTGATGGGACCGAAGAACACCATGAAGCGGCCGATGTCGCGCGGGTTCCAGCTCAGCGGCTTCTGGATCAGTTCGGCGTCGACGTTGTCGAAGGGAATGGCGATCTGCGACACGTCGTACAGCAGGTTTTGCACCAGCAAGTGCAGCGGCAGCATCGGTAAAAACGGCAGGAAGGCGCTGGCCACCAGCACGGAAAACACATTGCCGAAGTTCGAGCTGGCCGTCATGCGGATATATTTGAGCATGTTGCTGAAGGTGCGCCGGCCTTCCAGCACGCCTTCTTCCAGCACCATCAGGCTCTTTTCCAGCAGGATGATGTCGGCCGCTTCCTTGGCGATATCGACGGCCGAATCGACGGAAATGCCGATGTCGGCCGCGCGCAGGGCGGGCGCGTCGTTGATGCCGTCGCCCATGAAGCCGACGATGTGGCCATTGCCGCGCAGGGCGCGCACCAGGCGCTCCTTGTGCAGCGGGCTGAGCTTGGCAAACACGGTATTCTCTTCAGCCGCGCGGGCCAGGGTGGCGTCGTCCATCTCGTCCAGTTGCGGGCCTTGCAGCACGCCATGCACGGCCAGGCCCACTTCGCGGCAAATCTTCGCCGTCACCAGGTGGTTGTCGCCCGTCAAAACTTTCACGGTGACGCCATGTTCCGCCAGCGCGCGCAGGGCGGGCGCCGTCGATTCCTTCGGCGGATCAAGAAATGCCACATAGCCGATCAGGGTCAGCGCCGTTTCATCGGCCACGCCGTACACGGTCTTATGCGGCGGCACTTCCTTGACGGCCACCGCCACCACTCTCAGCCCTTCCGCATTCAGGCCGTGCGTGGTTTCCAGCACCTTGGCCAGCAGGGCGGCGTCGAGCGGCACGTCCACGCCATTCAGGCGCAAATGGCTGCAGGAGGAGAGGATTTCCTCGACGGCGCCCTTGCAGATCAGCTCATGGTGGTCATTCTTTTCGGAAACGACGACGGACATGCGGCGGCGCACGAAATCAAACGGGATTTCATCGACCTTGACGTAATCGCGCGCCAGCTGCATTTCCGTCTGCAATTCGACATGGTCGAGCACGGCGCGGTCCAGCAGGTTTTTCAGGCCCGTCTGGTAATGGCTGTTCAGGTAAGCGAATTGCAGCACTTCATCGGACGGCTGGCCGAACACGTCCGTATGGCGCTCGAGCACGATCTTGTCCTGCGTCAAGGTGCCTGTCTTGTCCGTGCACAGCACATCCATGGCGCCGAAGTTCTGGATCGCATCGAGGCGTTTCACGACGACTTTCTTTTTCGACAGTTTCACGGCGCCCTTGGCCAGGGTGCTGGTGACGATCATCGGCAGCATTTCCGGCGTCAGGCCCACGGCCACGGACAGGGCGAACAGGAATGCTTCCATCCAGTCGCCCTTGGTCCAGCCGTTGATCAGGAACACCAGCGGCGCCATCACGAGGGCGAAGCGGATCAGCAGCCAGCTGACGCTGTTCACGCCCGCTTCAAACGCCGTCGGCGTGCGCTCGGTGGCCGTCACGCGCGTGGCGATGGTGCCGAAATAGGTGCGGTTGCCGGTCGCCAGGACCAGCGCCGTGGCTGCGCCCGAGATCACGTTGGTGCCCATGAACAGCAGATTGGCCAGCTCCATCGGGTCTTTACCATGGGCATCGGCGAGTTCCGCCATCTTTTCCACGGGCAAGGATTCGCCCGTCATGGCGGCCTGGCTGACGAACAGGTCTTTCGCGGAAAGCAAGCGGCAATCGGCGGGGATCATGTCGCCGGCCGACAGCACGATGATGTCGCCCTGCACCAGCTGGCGGATGGGCAGTTCGATCTGCTGGCCATTGCGCAGCACGGTGGCCGTATTGCTGACCATGGCTTTCAGGCGCTCGGCGGCCCGGTTCGAGCGGCCTTCCTGCACGAAGCGCAGCAGGGTCGACAAAATCACCATGGTGCCGATGACGATGGTGGCCTTCGGGTCTTCCGTCAGGTAGGAAACAATCGCCAGCACGGTGAGCAGCAGGTTGAACGGATTCTTGTAGCACAGCCACAGGTGCTGGTACCAGGCCAGCGGTTTTTCATGCTCGACTTCATTCGGACCCGTTTGCGCGCCGATGACTTGCGCCTCGGCATCGCGCAAGCCTTCCACCCGCGTATGCAGGCGGTTCAGGGCGCTGTCCAGGTCTTCGTGGGCGGCGGCCAGCAGCTGGCGCGCCAGATGGTCGGGCACGGGGCGGGCCGTGCTGTTTTCCAGCGGCATGGCGCGGCGGCGGAAATGGCCGGCCGTATGGCGCTTGCGCAGGAACGATTCGAATAAGCGGGTGAAGAGATTCATGGCTCTTCCTTTCACGGCGAGGTGTTGACGGGCGGCGCAGCCGCAGGCAAGACTTGCATGCCGCCAAGACACAATAGTGCTGGCGAGCAATCCGGGTCAGTAGCCGGTCGCGATCGGAAAGAGGGGGGAGAGACGCACGGCCAGACTGGCCGCGAGACACCGCACCTTGCTCAGCAAGGCACGGAGGAAAGAGTGTTCCGCGTTGCTTGCTGTTTAGCTGCCGAGGCAATCACCGATACAAGATCGGCTACTGTCACTAGAACAAGTACCCACGTGGGACTCCGTAAATGAATAATGGGGGCATCTTATGGATGGGCTGCGAGGGTGTCAACTGAAGAAACCTTAGGTTTCCAAAGTGTAATGTGGGTGTGGACGAAGACGAAAGTAAGTTGTCAAATAATAAGGCTTGATACCAATAGTGTGGGCGGACATGCTCTGCCAAACCGTTGATGCGCTACGCCCAATACGCCGCGCGATCTCTCGTATTCCGACGCCCTGGCACGAAAGAACTCCAATCTCTTCTCGCTCAGAAAACGACAAGTACCTTCCAGATATTGGGTTCAACATAGAAAGTGGCGTGCCGGCATTAAGACGAAACCAACGAGTCCCGACTGCCTGCGACACGCCGGTCTACCCATAAACACCTCCTCGATTAGAGGTGTTGCGAGGATCGGTTGAATCCGCCTTGGCTGCCACGGTCAGAGCGCAGAATCAATCCCGGCGCTGGCCGTTTTCCTCGAACGGCTCGCCACCGCGCCTGCACCGTCAACTCCTGCGTCATCCGCAGGCCGAGTGCGCAGCCCACCATCTCGCACGTGAAGACGTGCCCGGTAGAGTCATCCCTCGTCGGTGGCGACGTAAGTGGTATCGCTAATCCAGGCCGCGTTGGGGCGCGTCGGTGCGAAGGCCTGCTTCAACAGGTTCGGCGCCACCGGGAAGCTATGGTTCGAATTGCTCGTTGCCTTGAACTTGCGCTTTTGCTTGCAGCGCGGGCTTGATTGCCTCGGCCCGGAATTGCGGCGTGTATGTCGTTGATTTCATGTGTTCACTCCCTTTGACAAGTTTATCAAATGGAAGAGTCCATTAATGCCAGCTTACCTCAAGTCCTACAACCCCTCCTTAGTTGGGCATCAACGAAGCAAAATTTAGCCAGTGTAATGCCACCAAAAATCACCAAATATGTTACACAATGTAGGGATGGTCAGTGAAAACAGAATCATATTCCGACGAATCTTGTCATCCACCCAAGGATATAATGCAAGCACCCTCCGTTCCGGTCGATGAAATCGAACGCCTCGAAGCCCTCGTTGCTTTGGACGTCCTCGATTCGCCAAAAGATGAGCGTTTTGACCGTGTGACAAGACTGGCGCGCGGACTCTTTTCGGTCCCCATCGCCCTAGTTTGTCTGATCGATAGCGACCGCCAGTGGTTCAAGTCGCGGCAACGCCTGGCGGCCGCAGACACGGCGCGCGATATCTCGTTTTGCGCGAATGCGATCGCGTCCGACTCCCCGTTCGTAGTCGCCGATGCGCTCGACGATCCCCGCTTTGCTGACAATCCGCTGGTCATTGGTGCACCGCATATCCGCTTCTATGCGGGTATTCCCCTGCTCTCGCGCAAAGGTTTGCGAGTCGGGACATTTTGCATCATTGATCGGCGGCCGCGTACCATGTCGGGGCAACAGATCGCGCAATTGGCCGACCTCGCCAGCATCGCCCAAGACGAACTGCACCGCAGCCCCGACGATTTCACGGGGCCGCCGCCCGATACGATGTCGCCCCATTTGCCCGGCAGCGCTGACCTGTTCCGCACCATCGCGGAACATACCCCCGGCATGCTCGGCTACTGGACCAGCGAGCTGCGCTGCCTCTATGCCAATAGGGAATACCTCACCTGGTTTGGCCGAACTTCTGCGCAGATGCTGGGGATACGGATCGAAGACTTGATGGGTGAAGTCCTCTTCAAGAAGAACGAGCCGTACATCCGCGCCGTGCTCGCCGGCCAGGACCAGCAGTTTGAACGCACGCTGGTCAAGCCCGGTGGCGAAACGGGACACACACTGGCGCGCTATATCGCGCACAAGATCGATGGCCAGGTACGCGGGTTTTTCGTGTTGGTGAGCGATATCACGGCCATCAAGCGGGTCCATGACAAGCTACGCGAAAGCAAGCGTCGCGTCCACGCCATGATCAGCGCGATTCCCGATACGATTTACACCCATGGACGCCACGGGAAATTTCGGAATCGCCAGGCGGCGAGCAGGGTCCAGCTCGATTCCGAGCTGGACGCGCTCGATGAGAGTCCGGCCGCCGATCCGCTGCCGGCGGAAGCCATGGAGGTGCTCACTTCGGCGTGCCTGCGTGCCCTCGACGGGAAGGCCTTGCAGGAGGTCCGCTATTCGTTGCCGCAGCAAGACGGCGGCGAGCATCATTTCGAGGCGCGGGTGGTTCCCTTCTCGGACGCCGCCGTCATTTCTATCGTGCGCGACGTGACAGAGCGCGAGCGCGACCGCCGCAGCAGGGAAACCTATACGGCGCTGCTATCGAGTCGTTTGCGTCTGAGCGAGGCCGACGTGCGCGAACAGGAGCAGGTACTCGTACTGGCCGCCGATGCCGCCAACCTGGGAGTGTGGATACTCGATTGCCGTTCCAATGAAATGCGTCCGTCGGAGCGCTGGCGCACCTTGTTCGGTTTTTCCCCGATCGAAAGTCTCAATGCGGGCAGTCTGACGCTGCGCATACATGCCGACGATGCCACTCGCGTGGGTGACTTGCTTCGTTCTTCCCTGCGCTTACAGGTTTTTTGCGAATGCGTCTACCGCATCGTGATGCCCGATGGGCAGCTGCGCTGGATATCGTCGCGCTGGCGGGGCGAGTCCGATTTCGCTGGCACGGCGCTCGCCATTCGCGGGGTGTCGATCGATATCACCGTGCACAAGGTGGCCGAACTCGATCTGCAGCAAAAACAAACCGAGCTCGCCCATCTGTCGCGGGTGACGATGCTGGGGGAACTGTCCGGCGCGCTAGCCCATGAATTGAACCAACCACTGACGGCGATCCTAAGCAATGCGCAAGCGGCGCAGCGCTTCCTGGCACGGGATACGGTCGACCTGGAGGCAGTCAGGGAGATTCTGCAGGATATTATCGACGCAGACAAGCGGGCTGGCGAGGTGATACGGCGTCTGCGCAGGCTGTTCGACAAGAAGGCATCATTTCGTCAGGATATCGATGTCAACGCTGCCGTGACCGAAATAGGTCAAATCCTGCGCAACGATTTGCTTAACCGTGGCGTCACCTTCCATAACGCCTTGGCCGCTGACCTGCCGATGGCCTGCTACGACGGCGTGCAACTCCAGCAAGTGTTAATCAACCTGATCATGAACGGTTGCGACGCGATGCTTGGTTCGACGTCGCCCGATCGGCGCAGCCTCGTCCTCACCGCACGGGTGAACGACGGGTTTATGCAAATCAGTGTGAGCGACCGGGGCATCGGCTTGTCCCCCGAAGTCCTGGAGCGCGTCTTCGAGCCGTTTTACACGACGAAGAAAGATGGCATGGGCCTGGGTCTGTCGATCTGCAGGAACATCGTCGCAGCGACCGGTGGCCGCTTGTGGGGGGAGAACAATCCCGATGGCGGCGCCAGCTTCCATGTGCTGTTGCCGCTTTCGGCTACGGCGGCGAGCGGCGCATGACGGAACAAGTTTTTTTGGTCGACGATCAGGCCGCCGTGCGCAAAGCCATGAAACGCCTGCTCGCCTCGGCCGGCTACGACGTGGTGGCCTACGAATCGGCGCGCGCCTTCCTCGACAGTGGAATGGCCGATGCCGCCGGCTGCCTGGTGCTCGACCTGGAGATGCCGGACATGAATGGCCTGGCATTGCAGCAGGCGCTGGCGGGTAGCCTGTTGCCGGTCATTTTTCTAACCGGGCACGGTGACATTGGCAGCGGCGTGCGCGCGATGAAGGCCGGTGCCAGCGACTTTCTAACCAAACCGGTCGACGGCGCAATCTTGCTGGCTGCCGTGCAGGGAGCGCTCGACCAAAACCGCGTCGCGCGCGCGGAGCAGGCGGAATGCGATGAGCTGCGCGCCAGGCTGGACAGCCTGACCCCACGCGAGCGCGAAGTGCTGGCCTTGCTGGTTGAAGGCAAACTCAACAAACAAATCGCCGACCAGCTCGGCATCGTCGAAAAAACCATCAAGGTGCACCGGGCGCGCGTGCTGGCCAAGATGAAGGTACGTTCGTCGACCGCGCTGGTGCGCCTGGTCGACCGGGTGCAGCGCGCCGCCGGTGACCGAACGTAGGCCTAAGGTCCAATAGCGCCGCGATGGCCGTCACGTTACTGTGGCGGCCATGAATACACAACTTCCCTGGATAGCAATTGTCGATGACGATCTGGCCGTACGGCGGGCCTTGCTGCGCCTGCTGCTCTAGGTCGGCATTTGCTTGAAGAAGGGCGGGACGTCCTTGCGGTCGCCATGACCGCTCAGCATACGGCTGAAAGCCGGGTGCGCATGATGCTGGCTGGCCCGCCAGCGCTCACCGAAGAGACTGCACAAATGGATAGCGGTCGACTGACCGGATAAGAGGTGGATGGCGCGTGAGAGATGATTTCCCCTCCATCGTCAACTTCATAGTGAGTGAAGCAACAAAAATTGATACAAGGAAAATTACTGTGAACATTCGCAATTGGAAGATTGGAACCCGCTTGGGGGCTGGCTTCGCGCTCCTGCTGATCATGCTGGCCGCGGTTGCCATGCTGGGCATCCAAGGCTTGAACCGATCCAACGATGCCTTGCACCATATCGTGGACGTGAACCTCAAGAAGATCAATCTGATCGATGAGATGGAGACCTCGATCCACATCGTTGCGCGCGTCACCCGCACCATTGCCCTGTTGTCCGAGGACGCCGAGGCGGCCATACAGCATGACAAAGTCGACAGCGCCCATCTGAAGTTCAACGCCGACTACGAGACGCTGGACAAGATGCCGCTCGACGAGGCCGGCAAGGCCTTGATGGCCAGGATCAAGGACGAACTCGCCGCGACGCGCGCGGCGAACAAGCGCTTCTCTGCTCTTGCGAAGTCGAACAAGGACGAGGCTATCGTCCTGCTGCTCAGGGAGGCCATTCCGACCACGTCCAAATTGCAAAATACATTGGAAGAGTTTAGCGATGTGCAAAAGATGAAAAGCCGCAAGGACGAGGAGGCGGCCGAGGAAGCTTTTCACAGTGCGCGCCAATTGATGCTAGGCTTGGCGGCCTGCGCCCTGGCCTTGGGTGGCATAATCGCCTGGGCTTGTACCCGTTCGATCACCGTCCCCATGGCGGAAGCGGTGACGATCGCCAGGACTGTGGCTGCGGGCGACTTGACCGGGCAGATCGAAGTGCGCTCGACTGACGAAACGGGCCAATTGATCCAGGCGCTCAAGGAGATGAACGATAGCCTGGTTGGCATTGTTAGCAGGGTGCGCAGCGGCACGGACACGATCGCCACGGCATCGGGACAGATCGCCAGCGGCAACCTGGACTTGTCCTCCCGTACGGAACAGCAGGCCAGTTCTTTGGAGGAAACAGCGTCCTCAATGGAAGAGTTGACCAGTACGGTCAAACAAAACGCCGACAATGCCCGCCAGGCGAACCAGTTGGCGATCAGCGCCTCCTGGACCGCCGTCCAGGGGGGCTCCGTGGTGGCCGAAGTGGTTCAAACCATGGGGGCGATCAACGCCTCGTCGAAGAAGATCGTCGATATCATTGGCGTGATCGACGGCATCGCCTTCCAGACGAATATCCTGGCCTTGAACGCGGCGGTCGAGGCCGCGCGCGCCGGCGAACAGGGCCGCGGTTTTGCGGTCGTGGCCACTGAAGTGCGCAATCTAGCCCAGCGTTCCGCTACGGCGGCCAAGGAAATCAAGATCCTGATCGGCGACTCGGTCGACAAGGTCGACCTTGGCGCAAGGCTGGTCGATCAGGCTGGCTCGACCATGCAGGCGATCGTCCATAGCATAAAGGGGGTGGCCGACATCATGGGCGAGATCACGGCCGCAACGCAAGAGCAGACCGCAGGCATCGAGCAGATCAATCAGGCGATCACCCAAATGGACGAAGTCACGCAACAGAATGCCGCTCTCGTGGAAGAGGCGGCAGCAGCGGCAGGCTCCCTGGAGGACCAGGCCGCGAGCCTCGTGGAAACGGTCAGCGTATTCAAAATTCCCCACTCCCAGAAATCGCAAGCCATCGCCTCCACGTCGGCGCGGTGGGTGGACCCAATTGAGAGTGGCGTTGCCAAGCAAAAAGTCTGCCCCCCCATTCGTTTGGCGTATGCCGCAGCAACGGCGGGAGGCGACTGGGACGAATTTTAATTGGAATTTACGCATACAACAGACCAATGATCGCAAAAAGGTCTTGAGCATAATGTGCTCTGGTGCCAGAAACCAGCGGAGCCTGTTACGCGGTTCTCCATCTCGCTGCGTCAGTTGCAGGCACTGGTAGGCACGCTCAGTTGCAGTTAGTGCTGGTCGAATTCCGGCGGGTATGTGGTTGATTTCATGTTTTCACTCCGTTTGACAAGTTTATCAAATGGAAGTGTCCATTAATGCCAGCTTACCTCACGCATCAGGCCGATTGCGCCGCCATCGCCAGCGAATCGGACAGGATGTGCCACAAGGCCGCATGGCGCTGCTGCAGGGCGGCGCCGCCCGCGTAGATCAGTTCCACGTGCAGGCTGTCGACGATGCCCAGGTAGGCTTGCGCGTACAGGTCGACGCGCTGCGGCGCCAGGGCGGGGGCCAGGCGGCCCAGGCTGGCCACAAAGTGTTGCTGCAACTGTGCCAGCAAGGCTTCATAGCCTGTGCCAACTTCGATGCGCAGGGTGGCGGGCGGCAAATACGCCGTGCGCAGCAGGAAGCGCAAATGGGCTGAATCGGCATAGCGCTGGGCCATACGGTCGCAGTACAGGGCGCCAGCTTGCTGGCCGCCGGGCGCCGCCAGCGCCGCTTCATCGGCGAAGCAGGCGTCCATGAAGGCTTGCTCTTCGGCCAGCGCGTCGGCAAACACGTCGAGGAACAGGGCGTCCTTGCCGGCGAAGTGCGAGTACAGCGAAGCCTTGCGCATGCCGGCCTGCTCGGCGATGTCGCTGAGGGACGAGGCGTCGTAGCCATGTTCCGAAAAATGTACGACGGCAACGGCGCAGATGTTATCGGCCGAGGCCGAGCGTTTCTTCATATGAGGGTAGTGGTTGGGTGAAGCGTCAGTGCGCGCCCGGTCTCGTGGCGGGTGCCGGATGGACGCGCGCAGTGGCCAGGGTCAGCCATGATACCAGCAGGCCGGCCACGGTCAAGAACAGCAGCCAGGGCAACGGCCCCCATTCGGACAGGCTGGCCGCCAGCGGCGTGGCCAGCGATGACAAGGTCATCTGGATGGCGCCCAGCAATGCCGCCGTGGAACCGAGCGCACGCTGTTGCGAACCCATGGCCATGGCCATCAGCGCCGCTTCCGCGATGCCCAGGCCAAACAGGGCCACGAACATGCCGGGCACGACGGCGACGATGCCGAAGTCCGCCCACGCACCGAGCAGGGCCAGTACGGCACCGCCCAGCATGGCGGCGCTGCCTGCCACGCAGAGGCGCGCCACGCCGTACCTTTCCACCAGGCGGCCGCTGGCCATCGCGCCCAGCAGCACGGCCACGCCCGTGGCGCCAAACACCAGGCCGAAGCTGCCGGCGGACAGGCCGAAATCGCGCTGGTACACCAGCGACGCCCCGCCAATATACGCAAACAGGAAAAAGAAAGTGGCGGACAGGGCCAGCGCGGGCAGCAGGAAGGCGCGGTCCAGCGCGATGCGCGCATACGTGCGGTGCAGGCCGCGCGGCGAGACGCGGCGGGCAGGCGGTAGCGTTTCCGGCAGGAACAATGCGCTATTGAGCAGGGTCAAGGCGCCCAGCGCGGCCAGGGCCAGCATCACGGCGCGCCAGCCGTAGTGCGCATCGAGCAAGCCGCCCACGGCGGGTGCCAGCACGGGCGCCAGGCCCACGATGGTCATCAACAGGGCAAACAGCTGCGCCGCTTTAACCCCATCGGCCACGTCGCGCACCATGCTCATCACCACCACCAGGGTCAGCGCCGCGCCCAGGCCCTGCAGCAAACGCGCCAGCAGCAGGGTGGCCAGCTGGTCCGCCTGCGCCGCCCACATGGCCGCCACGATGTAGACGGCGATGCCGGCCAAGAGCGGACGGCGCCGGCCCAGCATGTCCGTCAGGGGGCCGCACAGCAACTGCCCTGCGCCCAGGGCCAGCAGGAAAACGGTCAGGCTCAGCTGCACGTTTGCATACGAGGTGTGCAGTTCGCGCGCCATGGCGGGCATCGAGGCCAGGTACATGTCGATGCCGGCTGGACCGAGCACGGCCACCAGGGCCAGGGAGGCCGCCAGCCCAAGACTGGCGGCGGGGAGAGTGGTTTGCTGCTGCATTGCGCTTCCTTCATGTCGTCAAAAAAACGGGGCATGGACGCCGCCGTGTTTTTTATTGTACACTTACTGCCTACCGGTAGGTAGCTTGTTCAATAATTTGAAAAGGATGAGAGCAATGAAGAAAGAAACAATGACGGGAGAACGGGCATGACAGAAGTGGGAATTTCGCTCAGCGGCGTGGCTGTCGCGTTGCTGTTTGCCGCCTGGAGCTCGCACCGCAGCCGCTGCGAGCGGCGCGATGTCATGTTGCTGACGATACTGGGCACCGTGCTGGGGCTGCCGGGTGCCGTCCTGCTGGCGTTGCCGGTTGCGTAGGTCGGATTAGCGTAGCGTAATCCGACAACATTGTTGGCGAGGCCGGTGGTGGTGTCGGATTACGCGCTCACGCGCTAATCCGACCTACCCTTGCGGGCATGAAAAAAGGCAGGCCGTCTGGCCTGCCTTCCTGTCGCTGGCACGCCCGCGAAAGCGGGCGCGTGGCGTTTACTCTTCTTCGTACGAACTGATGGGCGCACAGCCGCAGAACAGATTGCGGTCGCCGTAGACATTGTCGGCGCGGCCGACCGGTGGCCAGTATTTGCGCTGGCGCAGGGAAGCGACGGGGTAGGCCGCAATTTCACGGCTGTACTTACGTTCCCAGTTGTCCGACATCAACACCTGCGCCGTGTGCGGCGCATGTTTCAGCGGGTTGTCGTCGTGGTCGAATTCGCCGCTGGCGACCTTGGCGATTTCCGCGCGGATGGCGATCATGGCGTCGATGAAGCGGTCGATTTCCACTTTCGATTCGCTTTCCGTCGGCTCGATCATCAGCGTGCCCGGCACGGGGAAGCTCATGGTCGGCGCATGGAAGCCGAAGTCCATCAAGCGCTTGGCCACGTCTTCGTTGCTGATGCCGGTGGCGTCCGTGATCGGGCGCAGGTCCAGGATGCACTCGTGCGCGACCAGGCCGTCGTGGCCCGAGTACAGCACCGGGTAGTGCGGCGCCAGGCGGCGCGCGATGTAGTTCGCCGCCAGAATCGCCGTCTCGGTCGCTGCCGTCAAGCCTTCCGCGCCCATCATGGCGATATACATCCACGAAATCGGCAAGATGCTGGCCGAGCCGAATGGTGCGGCGCTGACGGCACCGATGCCGGCAGCGTCGCGCTGGTAGCCACTCGAACGCTGGTTCGGCAGGAATTTCGCCAGGTGCGCGCCGACGCCGATCGGGCCGACGCCTGGTCCGCCACCGCCGTGCGGGATGCAGAAGGTTTTATGCAGGTTCAGGTGCGACACGTCGCCGCCAAACGAGCCGGGAGCGGCCACGCCGACCAGCGCATTCATGTTGGCGCCGTCGATGTAGACCTGGCCGCCGTGCGAATGGATGATTTCGCACAGTTCCTGGATGCCTTCTTCAAACACGCCGTGGGTGGACGGGTAGGTGACCATCACGCAAGCCAGATTGGCGCTGTGCTTTTCCGCTTTCGCTTTCAGGTCGGCCAGGTCCACGTTGCCGTTGGCGTCGCAGCTGGTGACGACCACCTGCATGCCGACCATGTTGGCCGATGCGGGGTTGGTGCCGTGCGCCGACGACGGGATCAGGCAGATATTGCGGTGGCCTTCGCCGCGCGACTCGTGATACGCCTTGATCACCAGCAGACCCGCGTATTCACCCTGCGAGCCGGCGTTCGGTTGCAGCGAGACGGCCGCGTAGCCGGTCAGCGCGCACAGCATTTCTTCCAGCTGCGAGATCATTTCGCGGTAGCCGACCGTTTGCGCGTCCGGCGCGAACGGGTGGATGTTCGAAAATTCCGGCCAGGTGACGGGAATCATTTCGCTCGTCGCGTTCAGCTTCATGGTGCACGAACCGAGCGGGATCATGGTGCGGTCCAGCGCCAGGTCCTTGTCGGCCAGGCTGCGCAGGTAGCGCAGCATTTCGTGTTCCGAGTGGTAGCTGTTGAAGACGGGATGCGTCAGGTAGGCGCTCTCGCGTGCCAGGCTGGCTGGCAGTGCGCTGCTCACATTCGCTTCAACGGCGTCCAGGTCAGGCGCGGCAGGCGCGTTGGCCAGGCCGTGCGCGAAGACCTTCCACAGCAGCGCGATATCGTCGCGCGTGGTGGTTTCGTCGAGCGACACGCCGACATGGGTAGCATCCACTTTGCGCAGGTTGACGCCGTACTGCATGGCCGTCGCATGCAGTTGCGCCGCATCGGCGACATGGATGGTCAGGGTGTCGAAGTAGCTCGCATTGACGACGCCATAGCCGAGGGTTTTCAGGTTGGCGGCCAGCACGCCCGTGAAGCGGTGCACGCGCTGGGCGATCTGCAGCAGGCCGGCAGGGCCGTGGTAGACGGCGTACATCGAAGCCATCACGGCCAGCAGTACTTGCGCCGTGCAGATGTTGGAGGTGGCTTTTTCGCGGCGGATATGCTGTTCGCGCGTTTGCAGGGCCAGACGATACGCCTTGTTGCCTTGCGCATCGACGGTCACGCCCACCAGGCGGCCCGACATATTGCGCTTGAATTCATCGCGCGTGGACAGATAGCCCGCGTGCGGGCCGCCGAAACCGAGCGGCACGCCGAAGCGCTGGCTGTTGCCGACGACGACGTCGGCGCCCCATTCGCCCGGTGGCGTGAGCATGGTCAGGGCCAGCAGGTCGGCCGCGACGATGACCATGGCGCCATTTGCGTGCAGTTTTTCCACGCCGGCGCGGTAGTCGCGCACGACACCGTTCACGCCAGGGTATTGCAGCAGCACGCCGAAGCAGGCGTCCAGCGACTCGATTTCAGCCGGATCGAACGTGCGCACTTCGATGCCGATCGGCTGGGCGCGCGTCTGCACCACTTCCAGCGTTTGCGGCAGCACGTCGTTGGCGACGTACAGCACGTTCGACTTCGACTTGCCCACGCGCTGGATCAGGGTCATCGCTTCGGCGGCGGCCGTGCCTTCGTCCAGCATCGAGGCGTTCGAGATGCCCATGCCGGTCAAATCCGTGATCACTTGCTGGAAGTTCAAAATGGCTTCCAGGCGGCCTTGCGAAATCTCCGGCTGGTAAGGCGTGTACGCCGTGTACCAGGCCGGGTTTTCAAAGATGTTGCGCAGCACGACGCCTGGCGTGAAGGTGTTGTAATAGCCCTGGCCGATCAGCGATTTCAGAACCTGGTTCTTGCCGGCGATGGCTTTCAGGCGCGACAAGGCTTCCTGTTCCGGCATCGGCTGCGAGTAGGCGCCCAAGGGCAGGGCGCCCTTGTTGCGGATGTTGGCCGGTACCAGGGCGTCGATCAGCGCGGCGCGCGATGGATAGCCGAGGGTCGCCAGCATGGCTTGCTGTTCGGTGGCGGAAGGGCCGATGTGGCGGGCGATGAAGGCATCGCGTGCTTCGAGTTGGGTCAGGCTGGTGCGGGTCATGATATAGAGGCCAAAAAAGACTGAAAAACCGGGAGGCGGCGCGCGGGCGCTGCTGTAATTTATTGCAACTAAAGCAAACGGGCCGCAAACGCGGCCCGTGAGTCAAACGCGATTACGCGCTGGTGGTGGCGCCATAGGCGGCAGCGTCGAGCAAGCCGTCCAGGGCCGACACGTCGGCTGGCTTGATCTTGAACAGCCAGTTGGCGTAGGCGTCGGCGTTGATCGACTCAGGCGAGTTGACCACGTCGTCGTTGACGGCCACGACTTCACCGGCGATCGGCGCGTAGATGTCGCTCGCAGCCTTGACCGATTCCACCACGGCGGCGTCGTCGCCGGCGCCATAAGTGTTGCCCACGCTTGGCAGTTCGACGAAGACGATGTCGCCCAGGGCGTCCTGCGCGTACTCGGTGATGCCGACGGTGACGGTGCCGTCGCCTTCAAGGCGTACCCATTCGTGGGAGGCGGTGTACTTCAGGTCTGCAGGAATGTTCATGTGTGGCTCCAGATGGTAAGTGTTCGTTATTGATGATGGTTGTTCGGTCTTGCGGGCGGTGGCTCTCTATCGCGAATCGCTTACGCAACCAAGATTTTACCGTTACGCACGAAAGGCAGCTTGACGACGGAGGCGGCCAGTTGCTTGCCGCGGATTTCCACGTGCACGCTGTCGCCTACAGCTACGCCGTTGGGCACGCGCGCCAGGGCGATCGCTTCCTGCATGGTGGGGCTGAAGGTGCCGCTGGTGATTTCGCCCGTGGCGTCGCTGCCGGCGATGATGACTTTTTGATGGGCGCGCAGCACGCCGCCTTTTTCGCGCAGGATCAGGCCGACGAATTGCGCGTTCTGGCCTTTGGCCAGCAGGGCGGCCTTGCCGATGAAGTCACGCTCGCTGACCAGGTCGATGGTCCATGCCAGGCCCGCGTCGAGCGGGTTGACGCTTTCGTCCATGTCCTGGCCGTACAAGTTCATGCCCGCTTCCAGGCGCAGGGTGTCGCGTGCACCGAGGCCGGCGGGCTTGACGCCGGCGGCGATCAGGGCGTTCCACAGCGCTTCCACCCGGGTGGCGGCCACGCCGATTTCAAAGCCGTCTTCGCCCGTGTAGCCGGTGCGCGCCAGCATGACTTCGCCGAACGCGGTGTCCTTGACGATGACGACGTTGAACGGCTTGATGGCTTCGGACGCCGCTTGCGTTTCCGGCAGCACTTGCCACACTCTGGCGCGCGCGTTCGGGCCTTGCACGGCCACCAGGGCCATCGGCTCGTTGGCATTGCGGCGTTCGGTAATCGTCAGGCCGCTGTTGGTGGCGGTATTTTGCCGCTGCATCCAGGCCACGTCTTTTTCCGCCGTGCCTGCGTTGACGACCAGGCGGAACCAGTTTTCATTGAAGAAGTAGACGATCAGGTCATCGATGACGGTACCTTCGGCATTCAACATGCACGAGTACAGCGCCTTGCCCGACACTTGCAGCTTGTCGACGTTATTGGCCAGCAAGCCGCGCAGGAAGGCGCGCACGTTCGGGCCTTCGATATCGACCACGCACATATGCGACACGTCGAACATGCCGGCGTCGCCGCGCACGGCGTTGTGTTCTTCGATTTGCGAGCCGTAGTTGACGGGCATGTCCCAGCCGCCGAAATCGACCATGCGGGCGCCGAGGGCACGGTGGGCGTTGTTGAGTGGGGTCGCTTTGAGCGTCATGGATTCCTCGGGACGAAGGTAAAGGGGGAAGTTAACAGAACACAGAATATCGAGCGCCAAAACGGCACTCCATCGTGATCACTGACCCCCCTGTCCTTTGTACCTGAGAGATTACGGGGGCTTGCCCCGTGCGCCCCTTCGGTGGGCCGCCGGCAATAGCCGCGGCCGCTCTCCAGAGTTGAGCTAAAGATGTCGCCAAAGCAACAGCTTCAGTCCGCCTGATCGGTCCTTTTGCCTGAGAGTTTTTGGGTAGTGCCCCTTCGGCGGCAACGCTGGGTTGCCCTCTCCCGATCAAGTGTGAGGAATATATGTCAGCAGGGGTATTCTGTCAATCTGTAAAGACGTTGCCAAATTGCCGCAAACCCCCCGATTTGCGGGGCTGGGCAGGGGGCGGATCCGTTGCAAAAGGGCGCCCGGCCGCGCGGGAATGGACTATGATGAAAGCTCGGCTTTCTTGCGGGTGGCTGCCATGAACACGACACAGAGCGGGACACAACACGAGACACAAAACAACACCGAGCAGCACGGTTACTTTACCCTCTCGGGCGACGTCAACAGTGACATGGTGCGGCGCGTCTTCAACGCCGTGGCCGACATCACGGAAGACAAGCTCACCACCGCGCACATCCTGATTCAGTCGAACGGCGGCTATGTCAGCGATGGCATTTGTCTGTATAACTTCCTCAGTAAGTTGCCGCTCGACATCATTACCTACAACGCAGGCGCCGTGGCGTCCATCGCCGTCACCCTGTTTCTGTCGGGGCGACATCGCCATGCCAGCGACACGGCCCGCTTCATGGTGCACAAGTCGCATGCGACCGCCTCGCCCGGTTCGCGGCCCGATGCGCTCAGCATCATCGTCGAGGGCTTGCGCGCCGACGACATGCGTACCGAGCGCATCCTGCGCAGCCAGGTCAACCTGACGGACGAGCAATGGCAGGTGCATGCGTATTCCGACCTGCACCTGACGGCCGACCAGGCGCTGGAAGTGGGCATGATCGAATCGATCCGCGACTTTGCGCCGCCCAAAGGCAAGCGCCTGACGAATATCTGACGCGTGCCTCGTACTTGCCAAGTGGATAGTTTTGGCGCGGAAATTTTGTAATGGAATGTAATTCTTTGCTGCGGCACAGCAAAAGCCGCGCGAAACAGGGCCGAGTCGTGGCATAGTGCACGCTGATCATGAAATAAGCGCAGGCACGATGACTTGGTGGAATGGAATTTCTTTTGCGGCAGACATGTCCGTGATGGGGCCGGCTGGCGTGGCGATTGCCCTGTGGCTGCTCGTCTCGCGCCAGTGGCGCCTGGTGCTCAGCTGGAGCTTGTGGTACGGCGGCGGCCTGGCCCTCGTGGTGCTGTCGAAGCTGGCCTTCATGAGCTGGGGCGTGGGTAGCAGCACGCTCGATTTTACCGGCTTCAGCGGCCACGCCATGCGCGCCGGCGCCGTGTTTCCCGTGCTGATGTATGTGCTGCTGCAGCGGGCCGAACCGCGCTGGCGTCATGCTGGCGTGCTTGTCGGCGTGGCGTTTGCCGTGCTGGTGGCCATTTCCCGTGTCATCGTGCATGCGCACAGCGTGTCGGAAGCCGTCAGCGGCTGCGTGCTGGGCCTGGCGCTGGCGCTGGGCTTCATGTGGAATGCCCGCGGCGCCGTCAATTTTGCCGTCAGCCATGCGCTGGCGCTGGCCAGCCTGGTGCTGATGGTGGCGCTGAGCTTCAAGGCCGAGCCCATGCCGACCGAGCAGTGGCTGCAAAAACTCGCCATGGTGTTGTCCGGCCATGAGCGCGTTTTTTCCCGTGAAGACTGGAAACTGGCGCAGGATGGCCGTCCAGCCCCTTGAGCTGCTGCCGGCTGGCGCTCGATGCCGCTGTTTTTTGGCCAGAAAAGCATCAGGAAATGGTATGATGAACCACTTTTTTGCGGTGAGCGGCCAGACTGCCGTCGCCATGGTGCATTTGAACTGAATATGAGCCGGGTTCGCCGATCTCAACCGCCAGCATAGGCCAGGAACTCTAAAACACGTGCGTCTCTCTTCCATCAAGTTGTCGGGATTTAAGTCTTTCGTCGATCCCACCAATTTCCAGGTGCCAGGCCAGCTCGTGGGCGTGGTTGGGCCGAATGGCTGCGGCAAGTCGAACATCATCGATGCCGTGCGCTGGGTGCTGGGCGAATCGAAAGCGTCGGAATTGCGCGGCGAATCGATGCAGGACGTCATTTTCAACGGCTCCACGCATCGTAAACCAGCCGGGCGCGCTTCCGTGGAACTGGTGTTCGACAACAACGATGGCAAAGCCTCAGGCCAGTGGGGCCAGTACGCCGAGATCGCCGTCAAGCGCACCCTGACGCGCGATGGCACGTCCACCTATTACATCAATGGCCAGCCCGTGCGCCGGCGCGACATCCAGGATATTTTCCTCGGCACGGGCCTCGGCCCGCGCGCCTACGCCATCATCGGCCAGGGCATGATTTCGCGCATCATCGAATCGCGCCCCGAAGAGTTGCGCGTCTTCCTGGAAGAAGCGGCGGGCGTGTCGAAATACAAGGAACGCCGCCGCGAGACGGAAAACCGGCTGCAGGACACGCGCGAAAACTTGCTGCGCGTGGAAGATATCTTGCGCGAACTCAATGCCAACCTGGAAAAGCTGGAAGCGCAGGCGGCCGTGGCCACGCGTTTCCACGCCTTGCAGGCGGACCAGGAAGAAAAGCAGAAACTGTTGTGGCTGCTGCGCAAGAACGAGGCGTACAACGAGCAGACACGCTATTTCCGCGAAGTGGAACAGGCGCAGACCGACCTGGAAGAACAGACGGCCAAGCTGCGCAACGTCGAGCTGACCCTGGAACAGATGCGCCAGGCGCACTTTGCCGTGGGCGATCGCCTGCATACGGCGCAAGGCCATCTGTACCAGACGAATGCGGAAATCGGCAGCCTGGAAGCGCAGATCAAGTTCGTCATCGAATCGCGCGCCCGCCTGCAGGCGCAGCTGGCGACCCTGACGGCCCAGCGCGACCAGTGGACGCAACAGGGTGGCGAATACCAGGAGCAGATCGAAGAGGCGGAATTCCATCTCGAAGAACTGGCCGCCAAGGTGGAACAATCGCAAATGATGGCCGAGCAGAAGGGCGAGCAATTGCCCGAGCTGGATGCCGCCTGGCGCGCCGCGCAGAACAAGAGCACGGAATCGCGCGCGCGCATCATGCAGGCGCAGCAGCAACTGGAACTGGAATCGGCACACCAGCGCAACGCCTCGAACATCCTGGCCAGCCTGTTGACGCGCCGCGAGCGCCTGCAGCAGGAAAAGAACAGCCTCAGTTTGCCCGACAGCAGCCACCTGGAAAACCTGAAACTGCAGCTGGAAGAAAAGCAGCAGACGCTGGAAGAGCAGGGTTTCTACCTGGAAGAGGCGCTGGAGCAGCAACCGAAGCTGGAGCAGGAACGCGCTGAAGCCCAGGCGCAGGTGAATGCCGAAACGGCCGCCAACGCCCAGCTGGAAGCGCGTCTTTCCGCCTTGAAACAATTACAGGAACGGGTGCAAACCCAGGGCAAGGTCCAGCCGTGGCTGAAAAAGCACGAGCTCGACACCTTGCCGCGCCTGTGGCAAAAGCTGCAGATCGAGGCGGGCTGGGAAGCGGCCATGGAATCGATCTTGCGCGAGCGCACGTCGGCCCTGCAATTGTCGAATATCGACTGGGCCAAGGCATTCTTTGCCGACGCGCCGCCCGCCAAGCTGGCCCTGTACGCGCCGTCCACGGTGGCGCCGCTGCCGATGCCGGACGTGCCAGGCCTGAAGCCGTTCCTGAACTTGTTGAAACTCAATGATCCGGGCTTGCGCGGCTTGCTGCAGGACTGGCTGTACAACGCCTACGCCGTGGAAGACGCGGCCGAGGCGCTGGCCGAGCGCAGCAAGTTGCCGCCGGGCGGCTATTTCGTCACGCGGCTTGGGCACGTGGTCACGGCATCCAGCGTGCGCTTCTATGCAGCCGATTCGGAACAGGAAGGCATGCTGGGGCGTCAGCAGGAAATCGAAAATATCGGCAAACAATTGCGCGCCCAGCAATTGCTGGCCGAAGAGGCGCGCGCCCGTTCCGTACGGGCCGACGCGGCCGTCGCCACCCTGACGCGCAACCTGTCCGAGTTGCGCCTGCGCATACAGCAACTGACGTCGTCCGTGCATACTCTGCAACTGGACGTGGTGAAACTGTCCGAGGTGGAAGCGCGCTTCAACCAGCGCAGCACGCAGATCGGCGCGGATCTCGCCGAAATCGCCGCGCAGGAAGCGGAGCAAATGCAGACCAAGCTGGAATCGGAAGAAAAATTCGAACAGCTGGACATGGAACTAGGCAACTTGCAGGAAGCGCACGAAGACGGCCATACCGATTTCCTGTTGAAGGAACAGCGTCTGGCCGAAGCGCGCGAAGCCTTGCGCGACCTGGAGCGGGCTGCCAAGGATACGGAATACGCGGAAAAAGCCCACCGCGCGAAGATCGAGGAATTGCGCCGCAATATCGCCACGGCCAGTACGCAGGCGCAGCAAGTGACGGCCAGCCTGCAGGCCGGTGAACTCGAACTGGCGAATCTGGAAAGCGGCGCGGCGGCCGATGGCTTGCAGGACTTGCTCGAGCGCCGCACCACGCAGGAGCGGGCGCTGGCGGACGCGCGCCATGAACTCGATCAAATTACGCAGCAGCTGCGCCTGTCCGAAGATGCGCGCACGCAATCGGAGCGCAGCTTGCAGCCGCAGCGCGACAAGATCATGGAAATGCAGCTCAAGGAACAGGCCGCGCGCCTGAACCAGGAGCAATTCGCCCAGCAATTGCTGGAATCGGGTGCCGACGAGGCCGCCTTGACGGAAAAGTTGCATCCGGACATGCGTCCCTCGTATCTGCAGGGCGAAGTGACGCGCCTGACGAACGCCATCACGTCCCTGGGCGCCGTCAACCTGGCCGCGCTGGACGAGCTGGCGCAGGCGTCCGAGCGCAAGAATTTCCTCGACGCCCAGAATGCCGACCTGACGGAAGCGATCAATACGCTGGAAGACGCGATCCACAAGATCGACAAGGAAACGCGCGACTTGCTGCAAGACACGTTCGACAAGGTCAACCATCACTTTTCCGAGTTGTTCCCCATCCTGTTTGGCGGGGGGCAGGCCAGGCTGACCATGACGGGCGACGAGATTCTCGATTCCGGTGTACAAGTCATGGCGCAACCTCCCGGCAAGAAAAATGCCACCATCCACCTGTTATCGGGTGGAGAGAAGGCGCTGACCGCGACCGCATTGGTGTTTTCCATGTTCCGCCTGAATCCGGCGCCGTTCTGCCTGCTCGACGAAGTCGATGCACCGCTGGACGATTCGAACACGGAACGCTTCTGCCGCATGGTTAAGCGCATGTCCGACCAGACCCAATTCCTTTTCATTTCGCATAACAAGATTGCGATGGAAATGGCCCATCAATTGATCGGTGTGACGATGCAGGAGCAGGGCGTATCGCGCATCGTGGCGGTGGACATGGAGTCCGCCGCAAATTTTGCAACCGAGGCACAAGCAGCATGACAGACTTACAAATTACCTTGTTCGGCGCCGGCGGCGTCTTTATCGTCGGTGTTTTCTCGTACAACAAATGGCAGGAATACAAGGCCAAGAAAAGCGTGGAACGGGCCTTTTCCACCGATCACGACGATGTGCTGATGCGCGAGGGCGACGCCCCCGTGACGGATGCCCAGGAACCAGTGCTGCGCCAGGAGCCGCGCTTTGACGCCGCGCCAGCCGCCAAGGCCGAGCCGTCGTTCGGCGCGCCGCCAGCCGCCCCCGTATCCGATGCCCCCGTGCATGCGGAACCGTCGCTGGGGGATATCCCTGCCGAGACGGTCGCGGCACCAGCCGCCGAGCCCGTGCAAGAAGTGAGCGCCGCCAGCGAACAGGCGACCAGCCTGGTCGACCCGCTGATCGACTGCCTGCTGCCTTTGTCGCTGGAAGCGCCCGTGCGCGGCGACAAGATCCTGCCCGTGTTGCAAACCCTGCGCCTGGTGGGCAACAAGCCGGTGCACTTCATCGGTTTGCACGTGAATGGCGACTGGGAGCCGATCACGCATGGCGGTGTCTACACCAAGATGCAGGGCGGCGTGCAGCTCGCCAGCCGCAGCACGGCCCTGAATGAACTCGAATACTCGGAACTGGTCACGCGCTTGCGTGGCGTGGCCGACGAGATCGGTGCCGAGCCGGAAGTACCCGACATGATGGAAGTGATGGCCGAAGCGCGCAATCTGCACCGCTTCGTCGCCGGCCACGATGCGCAACTGGGCGTCAACCTGCACACGAACGGCGCGCCGTGGGCCATTTCTACCTTGCTGTTTGCGCTGGAAAAGCAGGGCTTCGACGTGCGTCCGGACGGCCGTTTTGTCATGCCCGACGGCGACGGCAGCTATCTGTTTTCGCTGTCGACGAATGTCACCCTGGCCGAGGAAACCACGTCCCGCCTGACCCTGTTGCTGGACGTGCCCTGCGTAGCGCCCGCGCGCGACGGCTTCGGCGCCATGGTCGCTTGCGCCAAGGCACTGGTGGGCCGCCTCGACGCCACCATCGTCGACGATTACAACCAGGCCTTGTCCGATGCGGCGCTGGCCGAGATCGCCGGCCAGGTGCAAGAGTTTTACCAGGAAATGGACGCGGCCGACATTTCGGCCGGTTCCACCCGCGCCCTGCGTTTATTTAGCTGAAGAATCCCGCAATAATGACTGATCTGACCAACCAGGACGCCGCTGCCCGCGTTCTGGCACTCACTGCCGAGCTCAATCGGCATCTGTACGCCTACCACGTGCTCGACAATCCCACCATTCCCGACGCCGAGTATGACAAGCTGTTTGTCGAACTGCAGGCGCTGGAAACGGCGCATCCTGAACTCCGGGCACCGGATTCGCCCACCTTGCGCGTGGGTGCGGCGCCTTTGCCGCAATTCGAGCAAGTCACGCACACGGTGCCGATGTTGTCGCTGAACAATGGTTTTTCCGATGACGATATCGTCAACTTCGACCGCCGCGTACGCGAAGGCCTGGACCTTGACGGTGCAGAAGTCGACTACGCCGCCGAAGTGAAATTCGATGGCCTGGCCATCAACCTGCGCTATGAAAATGGCCTGTTCGTGCAGGCCGCCACGCGCGGCGATGGCGCCACGGGCGAAGACGTGACGGCGAATATCCGCACCATTTCCGGCATCCCCTTGCGCCTGCATGGCGAGAATGTACCGGCGCTGCTGGACGTGCGCGGCGAGGTGATGATGTTCAAGGCCGATTTTGCCCGCCTGAACGAACGCCAGCGCGAGGCGGGGCAGAAGGAATTCGCCAACCCGCGCAATGCGGCCGCCGGCAGCCTGCGCCAGCTCGATTCGCGCATCACGGCGCAGCGCAAGCTGCGTTTTTATGCGTACGGCATTGGCGCCCTCGATGGCGCCGCCATGCCTGTGTCACATTCGGCCTTGCTCGACTGGTACGAAACCCTGGGCATACCCGTGTCGAAGGAGCGCCGTGTGGTGCCGGGCGCGCAGGGCTTGCTGGCCTACTACGCCGATATCGGCGCGCGCCGCCCCGCCTTGCCCTACGAAATCGATGGCGTGGTCTACAAGGTGAACGCGACGCAAGACCAGCAGGAGCTGGGCTTTGTCTCGCGCGCCCCGCGTTTTGCCCTGGCGCACAAGTTCCCCGCCGAAGAAGCCTTGACCGTGGTGCTGGGCATCGATATCCAGGTGGGCCGCACGGGCGCCATGACGCCCGTGGCGCGCCTGGCGCCCGTGTCCGTGGGTGGCGTGACGGTGACGAATGCCACCTTGCACAATGAAGACGAGGTGCTGCGCAAGGATGTGCGCGTGGGCGATACCGTCGTCGTGCGCCGCGCCGGCGATGTGATCCCGGAAGTGCTGTCCGTGGTGCTGGAGAAGCGCCCGGAACCGGCGCCGCTGCCGTTCAAGATGCTGGAGCGCTGCCCTGTCTGCGATTCCCACGTGGTGCGCGAAGAGGGCGAGGCGATTGCCCGCTGCTCGGGCGGCCTGTTCTGCTCGGCGCAGCGCAAGGAAGCGTTCCGTCACTTTGCCGGCCGGCGCATGATGGATATCGAAGGTCTTGGGGAACGTTATATCGATACCCTGGTCGAACTGGAATACGTGCATGGGCTGGCCGACCTGTATAGCCTGACCCTGGATAAATTGCTGGAAATGAAAGTGCGCGCCGACGAGCGCGATGGTTCGACGCCAGAAACAGTGCAACAAGGCAAGATTCCCACCAAATGGGCGGAAAACCTGCTTGCTGGCATAGAGGCGAGCAAGCGTCCACCGCTTGAACGTTTCCTGTTTGCGCTGGGTATTCGCCACGTAGGCGAATCGACGGCCAAGACCCTGGCCGAGTGGCTCGGCAGCCTCGATTATGTGCGCCGCGCGCCTGCGGCCTTGCTGCGTGTGTTGCCCGACATCGGCGGCACCGTGGCCGTGTCCATCGCCGATTTTTTTGCCGAAGAAAAGAACCAGCAGGCGCTGCAGGCATTGCTGGACGCTGGCGTCACGCCGCAAGGCGAACACGCGCCCAGCGCCAAGCTGCGTACGCAGCTCGAGCAAACGACGTTGCTGGCGGCCATCGGCATCCCCAAGCTGACGGAACCGCGCAGCAAGCAGCTGGTGGAGCGGGGCGTGACCCTGGCCAGCCTGGCGGCGCAAGGCGCCAGCTTCCACGCGGGCTTGCCCGCCGCCGTCGCCGAGTCGCTGGCGCAATGGCTGGCCGACGAGAGCAATGTCAAGCGGCTTGCTCAACTGGACGCCCTGCGCAATGAATTACTGTCACAATTGCCTGAAATGTCAGCCGCTGGCGGCAAGCTGGACGGCAAGACTTTCGTCCTGACGGGCACCTTGCCCAATATGAGCCGCGACGAGGCTGCGGAGCTGATCGAGGCGGCTGGTGGCAAGGTCAGCGGTTCCGTGTCGAAGAAGACAGGCTATGTCGTGGCCGGTTCTGACGCCGGCAGCAAGCTGGCCAAGGCGCAGGAACTGGGTGTGGCCATACTCGACGAGGCTGGTCTGCTGACCTTGCTCGCGCAAGACTAATCGTTCAACATATTACAGAAGACCCATGAAAAAAATCAGAAAAGCAGTTTTCCCCGTCGCCGGTCTGGGCAGTCGTTTCTTGCCTGCAACCAAGGCGCAGCCGAAGGAGATGTTACCGATCGTCGACAAGCCATTGATCCAGTACGCAGTGGAAGAAGCGGTGGCGGCGGGCATCACGGAAATGATCTTCATCACGGGCCGCAATAAACGCGCCATCGAAGACCATTTCGATACCGCCTATGAGCTCGAGTCGGAGCTGGAAGCGGCCGGCAAGCGTCTGTTGCTCGACATGGTGCAAAACGTCATTCCCAAGCACATCAATTGCATTTACATACGCCAGTCGGCACCGCTGGGCCTGGGGCATGCCGTGCTGTGCGCCCGTCCCGTGATCGGCGACGAACCGTTTGCCGTCTTGCTGGCCGACGATTTCATGGATGTGGAAGAGGGCATGCGCCCCGTGCTGGCGCAGATGACCGATGTCTTCCAGTATGAAAACTGTTCGCTGCTGGCGGTGCAGGACGTCCCGCGCGCGGAAACCAGGCAGTACGGTATCGTGTCGGCAAAGAATTATCAGCCTGACCTGGAACTGGTGTCGGCCATCGTCGAAAAGCCCGCGCCCGAAGAGGCGCCGTCGACCCTGGCCGTGGTGGGCCGTTATGTGCTGACCAGCCGTATCTTTAACCACTTGGAAAATATCGGCACGGGTGCCGGCGGCGAAATCCAGTTGACGGACGGCATCGCCGCCCTGATGCGCGAAGAGCGCGTGCTGGCTTACCGCTATCAGGGGCAGCGCTATGATTGCGGCTCCAAGCTCGGTTATCTGAAGGCAACGACGGCGATGGGCTTGAAGCATCCGGAAACGGGTGCCGCTTTCCGCGCTTACCTGCAACAACTGCAATCGACACTGGAAGCAAAATGACCGTACGCGAGATTCTGAAGATGGGTGATCCGCGCCTGCTGCGCATGGCCGAGCCCGTGCGCGAATTCGATACGCCCGAATTGCATGCGCTGATCGCCGACATGTTCGATACCATGCATGCGGCCAATGGCGCGGGCCTGGCGGCGCCGCAGATCGGCGTCAACCTGCAGCTGGTGATCTACGGCTTCAAGCAGAATCTGCGTTATCCCGATGCGCCGCAAGTGCCGGAAACCGTACTGATCAACCCTGTGCTGACACCGTTGACGGAGCGCAAGGAAGAGGGCTTTGAAGGCTGCCTGTCCGTGCCTGGTTTGCGCGGCAGCGTGCCGCGCTGGAGCGAGCTGCACTATGAAGGCGTGGACCAGTTCGGCCAACCCATCAGCCGCGATTGCGACGGCTTCCACGCCCGCGTGGTGCAGCATGAAGTGGACCACTTGCACGGCATTTTGTATCCGATGCGTATCGTCGACTTCACGCAATTCGGCTACACGGAAGTCATGTTTCCCGACCTGGACCCGAACGACGACTGATCGGCGCCTGAGAAAACGTCCATGGCGGCGTTGCATTGCCTCGCAGTACGATTCGTACCGTCTTCGGCAAGGCGCCTTGCCCTGAACGTTTTTCAGGTGCCTCGCGAGTTTGACTGTCAAAAAAAATGGCCGCGCAGCATCAGCTGGGCGGCCATTTTTTATGGGCGAAGCGAGTTTAGCGCACCTTGCGGCTGCTGCCCAGGTGATCCAGCAGCGCTTTCAATTCATCCTGCATGGCATCCGTCAGGTTCAGGAAGCGGCAGCCGATCTGCACCTGTTCGCCCAGCAGGAAGGAGCGGAAGGTGCGCGAGAGGCGGATTTCCAGGTCGGCGATCATGACCTTGTCCGGCCCCAGTTCCAGCCGTACGCGCGACAGCTTGCGCCCCACGTACAGGCCGACCGTATCGCGCGGGTGGGCACGCATGCCGATGCCGCCGGCCGAGAAATCATACAGCTGCAATTCATACGGTCGGCCCTCCAGCACAAAGGCGGCCAGGTAGTACACGCCCAGCGGCGTTTCCAGGCGCGCCGATTCGCGCCGTTCCAGCACCAGGCAATGGCTGGGGAAGTTCGTCAGGTAGACATTCGGCCGCTCGGGATACGCCTCCCATTCGCCATTGATGGTAAATTGCAGCTTGGCGTTTTGCACCCACGACACAAACGTGGCGCCGCCTTCGGGCAGGGTGGTCCCCTCATTGAGTTCCAGCACGAATTGCGGCAAGTCGTCGTCGACGGACAAGATGCGCGCCATGATGACGTCTTCGCCGCCTGTCGGGTAGATGGAAATGGCGTCGCCGTTATCAGCCAGGCTGCACAGGGTTTCGCCGATATCCCACGGATCGCTCATATGGTGCGGCTTGGTGCCTGGCTCCATCGGCTCGGCCACATCGGCCAGGCTGGGCGCGCCTTTGCGCAGGGGATTGGGGATGGGATCGTTCACGACAGCGTATCTCTTTTGTTCTAATGGGGAATAGTGTATAGGTTTAAGGCAATATTTGCTAACTAAATCACAATAATTACCTTTTTTGCACTATTTTTGTTGCCTGTTGGATATAGAACTCGGCACGCTTAAAACTGTTCGTCCGCGCTCAGGTAACGCCACTGGCCCGTCGGCAAGTCGCCCAGCTTGACCTTGCCGATGCGCACGCGTTTCAGGCCCAGCACTTTCAGGCCGACCGCTTCGCACATGCGGCGGATCTGGCGTTTCTTGCCTTCGCGCAGGGTAAAGCTCAGCTGGTCTTCATTTTGCCAGCGCACCTTGGCCGGCAGCAGCGGCTTGCCGTCGAGCCACAGGCCGTGGTTGAGCTTTTTCAGCTCGCTGTCGGGCAGGACGTCGCCCTTGGTGTAGCTCACGCGTACCAGGTATTCCTTGTCGATATCGGTATCGTGGCCGATCAGCTGCTTGGCCACGCGCCCATCCTGCGTCAGGACCAGCAAGCCGACGGAATCGATGTCCAGGCGCCCGGCGGCCACCAGGCTGCGCAGCTGGGTCGGGTGGAACTGTTCCGGGCTGCGGTCTTCCGCCCAGCGGTTTTCCGCCTTGATCAGAGCCACGGCGGGCGTGTAGCCATCTTCGGCCTGGCCGCTGACGTAGCCGACCGGTTTGTTGATCAGTACGGTGACGCGTTTCGATTGCTCGGCCGCCGCCTGGCGTTCCACGGTGACTTTCTGGCTCGGGTATACCTTGCTGCCCAGCTCGGACACCACCTTGCCATCTACGCGGACCCAGCCGCGCGCAATCCATTCATCGGCTTCGCGGCGCGAGCTCAGGCCCAGTTCGGACATGCGTTTGGACAAGCGTAATAATTCTTCGGTCATGTTGTTTCAGTTTCAGTAAGGGTAGGCGCTGCGCGCAAGGTTTACACCTTCAGCGCATCGAGTAAATCGGTTTCCAGCAATATCTGGTTGCGGGCATTGTTGAGCGCGGGACCGTCGACGAGGAAGACGTCTTCGACCCGCTCGCCCAGGGTCATGATCTTGGCCGTGTGCAGGTTGATGCGGTACTTGGTCAGCACATTGGCGATCGCATACAGCAGGCCCGTACGGTCGTTGGCGGCCACCGACAGCAGGTAGTACTGGCCCTTTTCATCGGGCCGCAAGTCCACCGTCGGCTGGAAAGGGAAGGTGCGCGACAGGCGCGACAGCCGTCCTTTGCCCGGCTGCGGCAGCGGCGTTTGCGACTGCAGCAGTTCGCCCAGCTCATGCTCGATCAGGCTGATGATGTCGCGGTAGCTCTTGGCGAAGTTCTGCTCGGTGACGAGGAAGGTGTCGAGCGCATAGCCATTCCTGGTCGTGTGGATCTTCGCGTCGAGGATGCTGAAATTCTTGCGGTCGAAATAGCTGCAGATGCGCGCGAACAGGTCAGGCTGGTCGGGAATGTACACGGCCACCTGCAAGCCTTCGCCGATGGGCGCCAGCCGGCATTTTACCACTGGCAACTTGCTGTCGAGTTTGTCATACAGCGAGCGCGTCTGCCAGGCGATGTCGGAGGCGTCGTGGCGCAGGAAATACGCCACATCGAGTTGCTGCCACAGTTTCAGGTGGGCATCGGGCGGCAAGCCGTACAGGCGCAGGGTGGCCAGTGCTTCCTGCTGGCGGTTCTTCAGCTCGCGGTCGGCCGTGTGCGGCTCGCCGCCCAGCACGCGCAGGGTGATCTTGTACAGGTCTTCCAGCAGCTTGCCCTTCCACGCGTTCCACACTTTCGGGCTGGTGCCGCGGATGTCGGCCACCGTCAGCAGGTACAGGCCCGTCAGGTGGCGCTCGTCCTTGACCACTTTCGCGAACGCGGCGATGACGTCGGGGTCGGACAGGTCCTGCTTTTGCGCCACTTGCGACATGGTCAGGTGATTTTCCACCAAGAAAGCGACCAGTTCAGTGTCTTCTGCCGACATGCCGTGGTCCTGGCAGAACTGGGTGGCGTCGGCCACGCCCAGCTTGGAATGGTCGCCGCCGCGGCCCTTGGCAATGTCGTGGAACAGGGCCGCCACGTACAGCAGCCACGATTGCGAGAAATCGGCCATCAGTTGGCTGCAGAACGGGTATTCGTGCGCATGTTCGCTCATGGTGAAGCGGCGCATGTTGCGCACCACCATCAAAATGTGCTGGTCGACCGTATACACGTGGAACAGGTCATGCTGCATCTGGCCCACGATGCGGCGGAAATTCGGCAGGTAGCGTCCCAGGATGCTCATCTCGTTCATGCGCCGCAGCGCGTGGATGATGCCCACAGGCGCCCGCATGATGCGCAGGAAGAGGGCGCGATTGACTGGGTCCTGGCGGAAGGCGGCGTCGATCTTGAAGCGCGCGTGCCACAGCGCCCGCGTGGCGCGCGAGGTCATGCCTTTCAGGGCCGGGCGCTCCGTCATCAGCACGAAGATTTCCAGCACGGCCGACGGGTATTGTTCGAATGTATCGTCGGCGCTGATGTCGATCAGGCTGTTGACTTCATTGAAGCGTTCGTTGATGGGTACGGCCACGTCGTCTTGCGGAAACAGCCGTGCCTCGATGTTTTGCAGCAAAATCGTGTTGAGCTGGGTCACCGTCTTGGCGGCCCAGTAATAGCGCTGCATCAGGTATTCGCTGGCGCGGCGCATGTGCGGCCCGCTGCCTGTGGCTTGCAGGCCCAGCGATTCGGCGATCGCCGTCTGCACGTCGAACACCAGGCGGTCTTCGCGCCGTCCCGCATGCAGGTGCAGGCGCACGCGGATATCCTTGAAGGCGCGCTCCTTTTCCATCAGCTGGCGCGCTTCCGTCAGGGTGATCAGGCCGCCTGTGGCCAGGGTGCGCCAGGAATTGGCCAGGCCGGCCGCCTTGGCCACCCACAAAATCACCTGCAAGTCGCGCAGGCCGCCCGGGCTTTCCTTGCAATTCGGTTCCAGGCTGAAGGCCGTGTCTTCGTATTTTGCATGGCGCTGGCGCATTTCCGCCGTTTTCGCCTGGAAAAACGCCTGCGGGTCCATGGCTGCCTCGTAGCGCTGCTGCAGTTGCGCGAACAGGTCCGCGTTGCCGCACACGAGGCGCGCTTCGAGCAGGCTCGTTTGCACGGTGATGTCGGCCTTCGATTCAACCATGCATTCATCGACCGTGCGGATGCTGTGGCCGATTTCCAGGCCCAGGTCCCACAGCAGTTGCACCAGTTCCTCGAGCTTTTCCTGCGTCGCCGCGTCCGGCGATTGTTGCAGCAGGATCAGCAGGTCGACGTCGGAATACGGAAACAGTTCCCCGCGGCCGTAGCCACCCACGCCCACCAGTGCCGTGCCGGGCGGCAAACCCGCTTCCTGCCAGGCGCGCGCCAGCACGCCATCGACGCTGTGGCGCAGACTGCGCAGCAGTTTTTCAGGCTTGCCGTCGGCCTGGAAGGCCGCAATGACGACCTGGCGGTCGGCTTTCAGTTGCTGTTTCAGCTGTTCCCGAATCTGCTTTTTCATCTGGGCCCTGGGGTGGCGGTGCGTGGGATGGAAGAATCAGGCTTTGTTCAGGATCAGGGCCGGCGGTGGCGGCATGCCTGGCGAGACGGTCAGCACTTCATAACCCGTTTCCGTCACCAGCACCGTGTGCTCCCATTGCGCCGACAGGCTGCGGTCCTTGGTTTTGATGGTCCAGCCATCGTTCATTTCGCGGATCTCGCGGCGGCCCGAGTTGATCATCGGTTCGACGGTGAAGATCATGCCTGCTTCCAGGCGTTCCAGGGTGCCTGGTTTGCCGTAATGCAACACTTGCGGCTCTTCATGGAAGACCTTGCCGATGCCGTGGCCGCAGAATTCGCGCACCACGCTGTAGCCGGCTTTTTCCGCATGTTGCTGGATGGCGTGGCCGATATCGCCCAGGTGGGCGCCCGGCTTGATCTGGTCGATTCCCAGCCACATGCATTCATAGGTGATTTCCGACAGGCGCTTGGCCAGTATGGTGGGCGTGCCAACGAGGAACATGCGGCTGTTGTCGCCGTGGTAGCCATCCTTGATGACGGTGATGTCGAGGTTGACGGAGTCGCCGCTCTTCAAGACCTTGTCGCCGGGAATGCCGTGGCAGATGACGTCGTTGACGGAGGTGCAGATGGCCTTCGGGTAAGGCGTGTAGCCTGGCGGGCAGTAGTTCAGCGGGGCAGGGATGGTGCCTTGCACGTTGACCATGTATTCATGGCACAGGCGGTCCAGTTCGCCGGTCGTGACGCCGACCTTGACGAAGGGGGTGATGTAATCGAGTACTTCGGCGCCGAGCTTGCCGGCAACGCGCATGCCTTCGATGTCGGCGGCGCTATTGATACGGATGGTGGACATGGTGTGATTCGCAATCTGCAAGATGTTCGGGTGAAAAGCACAGACGAATCTCAGCGTATGAGGAAACGTCTGCAAATATGTCGAAATTATAAACGAGGCGCCCGGCATCCGCCGCCTCCTTCCTATGGCAGGCAGGCGATTTTTGCGGGAAAGGCCATGGTGGATACGCCTTGCACCAGTGTGGTGCAAGGCTTGCCGTCGCTGCGCGCGCGATTTGCGCCGTGGACTTGATGGAATGGGCATTTCGGTGTAGAATCCCGGGTTGCTTGAATTCTCTTTTGGGCAATGCAGTAAAACAGTGTCTTTAATTTATATAAACACGCGAATCCGGTCGACAAGGGTGCCTGTATGGTGACTGATCGGATTCCAGACCCAACCCTGGAGTTAATAATGTCCGTAACAATGCGCGAAATGCTGGAAGCCGGTGTCCACTTTGGTCACCAAACCCGTTTTTGGAATCCAAAAATGGCACCGTTCATCTTCGGCCATCGCAACAAGATCCACATCATCAACCTGGAAAAAACCATGGCGATGTACCAGGACGCAATGAAGCACGTGCGTCAACTGGCTGCAAACCGTGGCACCATCCTGATGGTTGGCACCAAGCGTCAAGCTCGCGAAATCATCGCTGCTGAAGCACAACGCGCTGGCGTGCCTTTCGTTGATCAACGTTGGTTGGGCGGCATGCTGACCAACTTCAAAACGATCAAAACCTCGATCAAGCGTCTGAAAGACATGGAAGTCATGGTTGAAGACGGTTCGATCGAGAAGCTGTCGAAAAAAGAAGCGCTGATGTTCTCCCGCGAAATGATCAAGCTGCAAAAATCGATCGGCGGCATCAAGGACATGGGCGGCATTCCTGACGCAATCTTCGTCGTCGACGTCGGCTACCACAAAGGTGCGATCACCGAAGCAGCTAAACTGGGTATCCCGGTCATCGGCGTTGTCGATACCAATCACTCCCCAGAAGGCGTGAACTTCGTGATCCCAGGTAACGATGACTCCTCGAAAGCCATCATGTTGTACGCTCGCGGTGTTGCTGATGCAATCATCGAAGGCCGTGCAGCTGCCGGTAACGAAGTTGTTGAAATGGTTAAAGCAGCCGCTGGCGACGAATTCGTCGAAGTAAACGAACAGGCTTAATGGCCAGGCTATCGCGAGATAGCCGTTTGTAAGCACAGCAGTAAGGGAAAAGGGGTGGCAGCAGCTCCCCCTTTTTTTTAACAAAAAAACGATAGTGACCGCTGGCGAGGCAGATCTGCCCGGCCGCGACTGTCGACTCACCGAATCAGGAGAAACACATGGCAGCGATTACAGCAGCGATGGTAGGCGAATTGCGCGGCAAAACCGACGCACCAATGATGGAATGCAAAAAAGCACTGACCGAAGCCGATGGCGACATGGCGCGTGCGGAAGAGATCCTGCGCGTCAAACTGGGCGGCAAGGCATCGAAAGCATCGGCACGCATCACCGCTGAAGGCGTCGTGGCAACTTACATCGCCAATGGCGTAGGCGCCCTGGTCGAAGTGAACTCGGAAACCGACTTCGTTGCGAAAAACGACGATTTCCTGGCACTGGCCAACAACGCTGCCCGTCTGGTAGCAGAACACAACCCGGCTGACGTCGCTGCCCTGCTGGCCTTGCCACTCGATGGCAAGACCCTGGACGAAGTGCGCGCTGCCCTGATCGGCAAAATCGGCGAAAACATGACCATCCGTCGCTTCCAGCGTTTCGAAACCAGCAACAAGCTGGCGTCGTACCTGCATGGCGCGCGCATTGGCGTGATCGTCGAATTCGACGGCGCCGATGAGCAAGTCGGCAAAGACGTGGCCATGCACATCGCTGCCATGAAGCCAGTGTCGCTGTCGTCGAATGAAGTTCCAGCGGAACTGATCGAAAAAGAGCGTTCGGTTGCCCAACTGAAAGCCGAAGAAGACGCAGTCAAAGCGGCCGCCGAAGGCAAGCCAGCGCAATCGCCGGAAATCCTGGCCAAGCGCCTGGAAGGTTCCGTACAGAAGTTCCTGAAAGAAGTATCGCTGCTGAACCAGGCTTTCGTGAAAAACGACAAGCTGTCGGTTGAGCAAATGCTGAAGGCGGCTAACACCAGCGTCAAAGGTTTTGCCATGTACGTGGTAGGCGAGGGCATCGAGAAGAAACAAGACGACTTCGCAGCAGAAGTCGCAGCACAGATGGCTGCCTCCCAGGGAGCGTAAGTAAAGCGGGCCGAGAGGCCCGTTTTTTTGGCCCGCCCGCACCTGTCGTGCCGGGCGGCGGCATGGGCAGCCCCGCGCGCCTATCCGGCGCTGCAAGGCGCTGCGCCATGTCATACTCGAATAACCTCATTTATGGAGCCCCAGCTCATGTCAAAACCAGCCTACAAGCGCGTCCTCCTCAAGTTGTCCGGCGAAGCCCTGATGGGCGATGATCCCTACGGCATCAACCGTGCCACGATCGAGCGCATGGTGGCCGATGTGGCCGAGGTGGCGAAATTGGGTGTGGAACTGGCAATCGTGATTGGCGGCGGCAATATCTTCCGTGGCGTCGCACCTGGCGCGCAAGGCATGGACCGTGCCACCGCCGACTACATGGGCATGCTTGCCACCGTGATGAATGCACTGGCCCTGGCCGATGCCATGCGCCACGTCGGCATCGTCGCACGCGTCATGTCGGCCATCGGCATCGAGCAAGTCGTCGAGCCGTACGTCCGTCCGAAAGCCCTGCAATACCTGGAAGAAGGCAAAGTGGTGGTCTTCGCCGCCGGTACCGGCAATCCGTTCTTCACCACCGACACGGCAGCTGCCCTGCGCGGTTCCGAGATCAGTGCCGAGATCGTCCTGAAGGCCACCAAGGTCGACGGTGTCTACACGGCCGATCCGAAGAAGGATCCGAACGCTACCCTGTTCCACACGATTACCTTCGACGACGCCATCGCCAAGCACCTGCAAGTGATGGATGCCACCGCATTCGCCCTGTGCCGCGACCAGAAACTGCCAATCAAAGTGT
This sequence comes from Janthinobacterium tructae, assembly GCF_006517255.1. Classification (NCBI taxonomy): domain Bacteria; kingdom Pseudomonadati; phylum Pseudomonadota; class Betaproteobacteria; order Burkholderiales; family Oxalobacteraceae; genus Janthinobacterium; species Janthinobacterium tructae. Next base: position 491,405 of record NZ_CP041185.1, read on the forward strand.
TTTCGATCACCAAGCCAGGCGCGCTGATGCGCGTCATCATGGGCGAAGATGAAGGCACGCTGGTTCACGTATAGAAATAAGGAGCACCGAGAAACCGTCCATGGCTGCGTTGCAGCGCCTCGCCGTACATTAAGTACTGTCTTCGGCGCTGCGCCTTGCCCTGAACGGTTTTCGGCACTCCCGGCTGCGCGAACATTTACACTGCAGTGAATAATTGTAATACCCATTTATTATCAAGATATAGGAGGGCGTATGTCCTTAGCTGACGTTAAAAAGAACACCCAGGAACGCATGACGAAGTCGCTGGAAACACTGAAGGCCGACCTGGCCAAAGTGCGTACCGGCCGCGCCCATACGGGTATCCTGGACCACGTGATGGTCGATTACTACGGTTCGCCGACGGCGCTGACCCAGGTAGCCAACGTGACCCTGATCGACGCGCGCACCATCGGTGTGCAGCCGTACGAAAAGAAGATGGCCTCGACCGTCGAAAAAGCCATCCGTGACGCCGACCTCGGCTTGAACCCATCGGCACAGGGCGACATGATCCGCGTCCCGACGCCGCCGCTGACGGAAGAGCGCCGCAAGGAAATGGTCAAGCTGGTCAAGAGCGAAGCGGAAGATGCGAAGATTGCCGTGCGTAACATTCGCCGCGATGCCAACGAGTCGCTGAAGAAACTGGTCAAGGAAAAAGCATGCTCCGAGGACGATGAGCGCCGCTCGTCGGAAGAAGTGCAGAAACTGACGGACAAGTTTATTGCCGACATCGACAAGATGGTGGTCGACAAAGAAAAAGAAGTGCTGACGGTCTAGTTTTCACTCCTTTTGACGCTGCCCGGGAAAGCATGGCTTTTCCGGGCAGTGCTATTTGGCGCATAATAGTTATCTTTTATTTTTGGTATTCGTGTTTTCATGATCTATTCGAGTTCGACAACGGCAGTACCTGAGGTTGGCACTGTGCCGCGCCATGTGGCAATCATTATGGATGGCAATGGCCGCTGGGCAACCAAACGCTTCCTGCCGCGCGTGGCTGGCCACGTCAAGGGCGCTGACGCCGTGCGCGGTGTCGTCGAGACCTGCCTCGAACGGGGTGTCGAATATCTGACCCTGTTTGCCTTCAGTTCGGAAAACTGGCGCCGCCCGGAAGAAGAGGTGTCGATGCTGATGCGCCTGTTCGTTACCATGCTGGAACGCGAAGTTGTGAAGATGCATGCCAACGACATCCGCCTGAAAGTGGTGGGCGACCTGTCGCGCTTCAACGAACAGCTGCAGACCCTGATCGCCAATGCCGAGCGCAAGACGGCGCGCAACACGCGCCTGACGGTGACGATCTGCGCCAATTACGGCGGGCGCTGGGACATCATGCAGGCAGTCAACAAAATGACGGTCGAGGCCGCTGCCAACGGCCAGCCTGCCGGGCAGGCTTACACGGAAGAGCAACTGGCGCCGCACCTGGCCATGGCCTATGCGCCCGAGCCTGACTTGTTCATCCGCACAGGCGGCGAGCAGCGCATTTCCAATTTCCTGCTGTGGCAACTGGCGTACACTGAGCTGTTTTTTACCGAGACTTTCTGGCCCGACTTCAATGACGAGTGCCTCGACGCGGCAATCGCGTCTTACCAGCAGCGCGAACGGCGCTTTGGCCGTACCAGCGCGCAATTAACTGAAAAGACAAACTGATGCTGAAAACACGGATAATCACCGCCCTGGTCCTCTTGGCGGTCTTGCTGCCGGTTCTGTATCTGAATTATTTCCCCGCCTTCGCCGTGATCGCCACGGCGTTCTTCGGCGCCGCCGTCTGGGAAAGCTTCCGCATTTTCAAAAATCGCCAGGCGCTCTTGATTGCTGCCGTCTGGACTGCCGCCTTCGCGTATACGTTTTTTGTCGGTAACGGCATGGCGCAGCTCAATTTCTGGTTCGCCCTGTGCGTGGCCATCTGGCTGATCCGCTTCGTGCCCTCGCTGGCGACGGGCTTGCCGCCCACCGAAGGCCTGGGCAATACCTTGCTCAGCCTGGTGTACCCGGTGACCATCGTCGGCTGCTTCGTCGCCATCATCGCCTTGTTCCTGCATAGCCCCTTGTACCTGCTGTCCGTCATGGCGCTGGTGTGGATCGCCGATATCGGCGCGTATTTTTCGGGCAAGGCGTTCGGCAAGCGCAAGCTGGCGCCCAGCATTTCCCCGGGTAAATCCTGGGAAGGCGCCATCGGCGGCGGCATCGCCGTGCTCGTCATCGCCGCCATCACCATCGTCGCCGCGCCATCGTTGCCGGTGCTGCAAGACACCTTCGCCGTGCAGCTGCAATTGCGCCGCGGCTGGTTGGTGGCCCTGCTGGTGCTGCTGCTGGTCGTCGCGGCCAGCATCGTCGGCGACCTGTTCGAATCCCAATTGAAGCGCCGCGCCGGCATCAAGGACAGCAGCAACCTGCTGCCTGGCCATGGCGGCGTACTTGACCGTATCGATGCGCTGATCCCGGTCCTGCCATTTGCCGCCCTCGTGGCCAGCTGGCTTTAAGGAAACTCATGCAATACATCACCATCCTTGGCGCGACCGGCTCGATCGGCGTGTCTACCCTGGACGTGCTCGCGCGTCATCCCGAGCAATACAGCGTGTATGCGCTGAGCGCGCACAGCCGCGTGGCCGAACTGGCCGCCCAGTGCCTGCAGTTCCGTCCGCAGCGTGCCGTCGTCGGCACGGCAGACGGCGCCCTTGAGCTGACGCGCTTGCTGCGCGGGCAGGGCGTCGCTACGCAGGTCGAGTACGGCGTGGAAGCCCTGTGCGCCATCGCCAGCGCACCGCAGGTGACGGGCGTGATGGCGGCCATCGTCGGCGCGGCCGGCCTGGCGCCCACCCTGGCGGCGGCACGCGCCGGCAAGAAAGTATTGTTGGCCAATAAAGAGGCGCTGGTCATGTCCGGCCAGCTGTTCATCGATGCCGTGCACGATAACGGCGCCGTGCTGCTGCCTATCGACAGCGAGCATAACGCCATCTTCCAATGCATGCCGCACGCGCATGGCCGCGCGCCAGGCGCCGCGGGCGTGGCAAAAATCGTGCTGACGGCTTCCGGCGGCCCCTTCCTCACGCGCGACGTCGAGACGCTCGACACGGTCACGCCGGACCAGGCCTGCAAGCATCCGACCTGGGCCATGGGACGCAAGATTTCCGTCGATTCGGCCACCATGATGAACAAGGGCCTGGAAGTGATCGAGGCGCACTGGCTGTTCGGCGCGCCGGCCGAGCAGATCGAGGTGCTGATCCATCCGCAAAGCGTGATCCATTCGATGGTGTCGTATGTCGACGGTTCCGTGCTGGCCCAGCTGGGCAACCCGGACATGCGCACGCCGATCGCCCATGCACTGGCATACCCGCAGCGTATCGCTTCCGGCGTGGCACAGCTGGACCTGGCGCAAGTGGCCACCCTGCAGTTCGAACGTCCCGATTTTCGCCGTTTCCCCTGCCTGGCGCTGGCGTTCGACGCCTTGCGCGCTGGCGGTACGGCGCCGGCCCTGCTCAACGCGGCCAATGAAGTGGCGGTGCAAGCCTTCCTCGACGGGCAGATCGGCTTCCGCCAGATCGACAGAGTCATCGCCCACGTGATCGAGACGGTGCCGCATGGCGCCGCCTCCAGCATCGAGGCCGTGATGGAGCAGGACCGCCTGGCCAGAGCGGCCGCGCACGCGTATATCGCCCAGAGGCTGGCCGCATGACGCTGATTACTACCTTGCTGGCCTTTATCGTCGCGCTCGGTTCACTGATTACCCTGCACGAGCTGGGCCACTACCTGGTGGCGCGCTGGTGCGGCGTGAAAGTGCTGCGCTTCTCGATCGGCATGGGAAAAGTGGTGTATTCGCGCAAGTTTGGCAAGGACCAGACGGAATGGGCGATTTCCGCGCTGCCGCTGGGCGGCTATGTGAGCATGCTCGACAGCCGCGCGCAAGACCTCAGCGATTTGCCGGAAAGCGAATTGCGCCGCGAATTCACGCGCCAGAGCGTGTGGCGCCGCATCGCCATCGTGGCCGCCGGCCCGCTGGCCAATTTCCTTGTCGCCATCGTGCTGTACGCGGGCCTGTTCATGCATGGCATCGAAGAGCCGTCGAGCAAGCTCGGTCCCGTGGCCGAGCAGACGGCCGCCTACGCGGCCGGCTTGCGCAGCGGCGACACGGTTGAAACGGTGAATGGCAAGGCCGTAGCGAGCTGGTCCGAGCTGCGCTGGGAATTGATCCAGGCCACCCTCGACAAGCGGCCGGCGCGCATCGAAGTGCGCCGTCCCGACCGTGGCCAGCAGGAGGCGACCTTGCCGACGGCCAGCCTGACGGAGACGGACCTGGAAGGCGACGTGCTGGGCAAGCTGGGCCTCACCCTGGCCCGTTCCGCGCCGACCCTGATGGAAATCATGCCCGGTGGCGCCGCCGCGCGCGCCGGTCTGCAGAAAAACGACCAGATCCTGGCCATCAACGAGCAGCCCGTGCACGACGTGGCGGCCGTCATCGCCACCCTGAGCCAGGCGCCGGGCCGGACCTTGCAATTGCAACTCCTGCGCCAGGGCCAGGACCTGAGCTTGCCCATTACGCCGGAGGCCGTGCCGGGTGCGGGGGCAGAGGGAGCTGTAACAGTTGGTAAGATCCAGGCAAAGCTGGGGCAGGTGCCGGATATGATCAATGTGGCCTCCGGACCGTTCTCTGCCGTAGGCAAGGCGTCCACCAAGGTCTGGGATACCAGTGTCATGAGCCTGAAAATGCTGGGTAAAATGATTACCGGCCAGGTTTCGCTGAAGAATGTGACGGGGCCCATTACCATCGCCGATTATGCGGGCCAGACGGCGCGCACCGGCCTGGTAAGCTACCTGAGCTTCATCGCCTTCATCAGTATCAGTCTGGGCGTGATGAATTTGCTACCCATTCCTGTTCTGGATGGCGGGCATTTGCTGTATTATTCGCTGGAAGTTTTGACCGGACGCCCCTTGCCGGAGCGCGTAGGCGAGATTGCCCAGCGCCTGGGGATCGGTTTGTTGCTGACCTTGATGGTGCTTGCCGTCTTTAATGACGTGTTGCGATTGCTGAATTAGGGCGGTGGTTGATGCCATTGCGTGAGTCGCACAAGCAATCTTTTGTGTATGTTGTCCATTGATTTACCCATTGAATAACCCCAATGAAATTACATTCTGCTCGTTTTGCCTTGCCTTCCTTTCGTCGCAGCCTGATCGGCGCCGCCGTCATGGCCTTCTGTGCCGGCCATGCGCTGGCCGTCCAGCCATTTACTGTCAAGGACATCCGGGTCGAAGGGATCCAGCGTACTGAAGCGGGTACTGTTTTCAGCTATCTGCCGGTGCGCGTCGGCGAAACGTTCTCCGACGAGAAGAGTATCGCCGCCATCAAAGCCCTGTACGCGACGGGTTTTTTCAAGGACGTGCGCCTGGAAGTCGATGGCGACGTGCTGGTGGTGCTGGTCGAGGAGCGCCCGGCCATCGCTGCCGTGGAATTCACGGGCACCAAGGAATTTGAAAAAGATGTGCTGGTCAAGGCCTTGAAGGAAATCGGCGTCGGCGAAGCGAAGATTTTCGACAAGGCCTCGGTCGACCGCGCGGAGCAAGAGCTCAAGCGCCAGTATCTGTCGCATGGCCTGTACGGCGTGAAGATCACCACCACCGTCACGCCGATCGAGCGCAACCGCGTCAACGTGGTGTTCGCCGTCGACGAGGGCGACGTGGCCCGCATCAAGCAGATCAACATCGTCGGCAACAAGGCCTTCACGGACAAGGAACTGCGCGAACAGCTGGCCCTGAACACGGGCGGCTGGTTCAGCTGGTACACCAAGGCCGACCAGTATTCGAAGACCAAGCTGACGGGCGACATCGAGTCGCTGAAGTCCTACTACCTGGACCGTGGCTATATCGAGATGCAGGTCGACTCCACGCAAGTGTCGATCACGCCCGATAAAAAAGACATTTACCTGACGATCAATATCACCGAAGGTGAAAAGTACAAGATCGCCGGCACCAAGTTCGAAGGCGAGATGTTCGGCCGCGAAGAAGAGCTGAAAGCGCTGAACCTGATGCGCGAAGGCGAGATTTACTCGGGTGCGCGCCTGACGGCCACGAATAAACGCATCCAGGACCGCCTGGCCACGTTCGGCTATGCCTTTGCCAACGTCAATGCCAATCCCGAAATCAACCGTGACAAGCATGAAGTGGGTTTTACTTTCTTCATCGATCCGGGCAAGCGCGTGTACGTGCGCCACATGAATATCGCCGGCAACACCACCACGCGCGATGAAGTCATCCGCCGCGAATTCCGCCAGTTCGAATCGTCCTGGTACGACAGCAACAAGATCAAGCTGTCGCGCGACCGTGTCGACCGCCTGGGCTACTTCAAGGACGTGACCATCGACACGCCGGAAGCGCAGGGCACGACCGACCAGGTCGACGTCAACGTGACGGTGGTGGAAAAACCAACGGGTAACTTCCTGATCGGCGGCGCCTTTTCGCAGTCGGAGAAGTTCACCCTGTCGGCATCGATTTCGCAGGCCAACTTCGCCGGTAGCGGCAACACGGTTGGTATTGAACTCAATACCAGCCATTACAGCCGCACGATTGCGTTTTCGCAAACCAATCCGTATTTTACGGACGATGGCATTTCGCGCAGCTTTGAAGTTTACCTGCGTACGACGGAACCGCCGGCGCTGAACATCGGCAGCTACAAGATCAAGCAAACCGGTGGCCGCGTCAGTTTCGGCGTGCCATTCTCGGAAGTCGACACCGTTTTCTTCGGCATCGGCGCCGAGCGCTCGCGCATCGAAACCGACATCACCAGCCCGGTCCGCTTCAAGCAGTACGTGAAAGACAATGGTGGCCCGTCCGACGGTATCGGTTCGGCTACCACCAATTCCATCCCGTTGACGGCGGCATGGCAGCGTGACAGCCGCGACAGCGCCCTGACGCCATCGATCGGCCGCTACCAGCGCGTCAACCTGGAGGCTGACCTGATCGGCGACCAGAAGTACTTCCGTGCCATCTATGAGCACCAGTATTTCCGTCCGCTGTTCAGCAAGGTTACCCTGGCGCTGAAAGGCGAGATCGATTACGGCCACGGCATCGGCAATCACGTGTACCCGGTCTTCAAGAACTTCTACGGCGGTGGCATCGGTTCGGTGCGCGGCTACCTGAGTTCCTCGCTGGGCGCGGTAGAACCGAGCACCAACGATGCCCTGGGCGGCGCTTCGCGCCTGATCGGTAACGCCGAACTGCAGATGCCATTCCCCGGTTCGGGCAATGACCGCAGCCTGCGCTGGTTCGGTTTCCTTGACGGCGGCCAGGTTTACCAGGAAGGCGAAAAAATGCGGATCTCGCAATTGCGCTATTCTGCTGGCTTGGGCATCAGCTGGATTTCACCGGTGGGCCCGCTCAAGCTGAGCTATGCCAAACCGCTGAACGCCAAGCCGACGGACCGCCTGGAGCGCTTCCAGTTCCAGATGGGCACCGGTTTCTGACCGGCCATCTGAACCGGGCCGACAGCTTTTACCTTTTGACCATGGAGTATCATGAACACCGCATCCGCTACCCTGCCCAAGTCCCTTGCCGTGATCGCATTGTGCTGGAGTTCGCTGTTGCCGGTGCAGGCGCAGGCTCAGGAGTCGAAGATCGCCTGGATCAGCAGCGAACGTATTTATAACGAATCGAGGCTGGCCAAAGCGGCCAGCGCCAAGCTGGCCGAAGAGTTCCGCTCGCGCGAAAAAGCGGTGCAGGAACTGGGCAGCCGCTTCAAGGTGGCCAACGAGGCCCTGGAAAAGGATATGCCCACCCTGAGCGAGGCCGAGCGCGCCAAACGCCAGCGCGAATTCTTCGAGCTGGACAAGGAGCTGCAACGCCGCCAGCGCGAATTTCGCGAAGACCTGAGCCAGCGCACGAACGAAGAGCGCAGCGCCATCGCGGAAAAAGCCAACACCATCATCCAGCAGATGGCGCATATCGAAGGATATGACATCGTGCTGCAGGAAGCCCTGTGGGCCAGCCCGCGCATCGACATTACCGACAAGGTCTTGAAGGCGCTGGACAAGTAACAGTAACGGTTTTAAGCCTGACAGTGCCGTAGCGAGCGGATGTGAGTTGTGGTTGAGAAGCGGAGCTGTGCGAAAGCACGGGGCCGCCCGAGGCAGTGAGCATCGGAGACCGCAAGTCGCGCCGCGCAGCAGGCATAGTCAGGCGTTTTTATAAGGGTATATCGATGGGCACTCGACTAGGAGATTTGGTCGAACGCTTCGGTGGTCAATTGGCGGGCGATCCCAACCTGGAAGTCACAGGGATCGCGCCGCTGGCCGACGCCGGCGCTTCGCACATCAGCTTTCTCAGCAATAGCAAATTTCGCGCGCAGGCCGCCCAGAGCGGCGCTGCGGCGCTGATACTCACGCCGGCCGATGATGCGCTGATCGGTGCCGAGTACGCCGGCGCGCGCATCGTCACACCGAATCCCTATGTGTATTTCGCGCGCGCGGCGCAGTATTTCGCCGCCCTGCATGAGATCAAGGCACCGGTCGGCATACATCCGGGCGCCTTTGTCGACGCCAGCGCGCAGGTCGATGCCAGCGCCTCTGTCGGCGTGCACGCGGTAATCGAGGCCGGCGCCATCGTCGGTGCCGGCTGCGTCATCGGCCCTGGCTGCGTGGTGGGGCGCGACGCCGTCATCGGCGCGGGCACGCAATTGCTCGCCAACGTAACCTTTCACGCGCGCTGCGTGATCGGCCAGCGCGGCATCATCCATTCCGGCGCCGTGATCGGTACCGACGGCTTCGGCTTCGCCAACGAAGGCGGCGTGTACATCAAGATTCCGCAGACGGGCAGGGTGGTGATCGGTGACGATGTCGATATCGGCGCCAATACCACCATCGACCGTGGGGCACTGGCCGACACCGTCATCGAAGATGGCGTCAAACTCGACAACCAGATCCAGATCGGCCACAACTGCCGCATCGGCGCGCATACGGCCATGGCCGGCTGCGTCGGCGTGGCCGGCAGCGCCATCATCGGCAAGTACTGCACCTTTGGCGGCGCCGCCATGGTGCTCGGTCATTTGACGATCGCCGACCGCGTCCATGTCGGCTCGGGCAGCATGGTTTCGCGCTCGATCGCGGAACCGGGGCAGTACACGGGTTTTTATCCGCTGGCCAAGAATGCCGACTGGGAAAAGAGCGCCGCCATCGTGCGCAACCTGTCAAGCATGCGCGAGAAGATCCGCACGCTTGAAAAAACAATTAAAACACTGACCACGCAAGACGAAAAATGACTACTGAAAAAAAGACCCTCGACATCCTGGCTATCAAATCGCTGCTGCCGCACCGCTATCCGCTGCTGCTGGTTGACCGCGTGCTGGACTGGGAAGCGAACAAAACCATCACCGCCATCAAGAACGTGACGGTCAACGAAGAGTTCTTCCAGGGCCATTTCCCGCACAAACCGGTCATGCCCGGCGTGCTGATGATCGAAGCGCTGGCGCAAACGGCGGCCTTGCTGTCGTTCCTGTCGATGGGCGTCAAGCCCGACGAAAACTCGGTGGTGTACTTTGTCGGCATCGACAATGCGCGCTTCAAGCGTCCGGTCGAACCGGGCGACCAGCTGAAGATGGATGTGGAAATCCTGCGCGTCTCGCGCGGCATCTGGAAATACAAGGCAGTCGGCTCGGTCGACGGCAAAGTGGCGCTGGAAGCGGAATTGATGTGCACCATCCGTAGCGCCCAGGATGCGAGCCAGTCTGCGAGCCAGCCAGCGGTGCAGTGATGGCGGCCATCCACTCTACGGCAGTCATCGATCCGAAGGCTGAGCTCGATAGCTCGGTCGAGGTGGGTCCGTATACCATCATCGGTCCGCACGTGCGCATCGGCGCCGGCACCAAAGTTGGCCCGCACGTGGTCATCGACGGCCACACGACGATCGGCAGCGACAATCACCTGTTCCAGTTTTCCTCCATCGGCGCGCAGCCGCAGGATAAAAAATGGGCGGGCGAGGCGACGCGCCTGGACATCGGCGACCGCAACACCATCCGCGAATTCTGCACCTTCAATACGGGCACCGTGCAAGGTGGCGGCGTGACGCGCCTGGGCAATGACAACTGGATCTCGGCGTATGTGCACCTGGCGCACGACTGCCTGGTCGGCAACAACACGATTTTCTCGAACAATGCCCAGCTGGCGGGCCATGTGGAGATCGGCGACTGGGTCATCATGAGCGGTTTCGCCAATGTGCACCAGTTCTGCAAGATCGGCGCGCACGCCTTTGTCGGCATGAGCACCAGCCTGACGCAGGACGTGCCACCGTTTGTCCTGTTGAATGGCAATCCGGCGCAGGCGCATGGCGTCAATATCGAGGGCTTGAAACGCCGCGGCTTTACGCGCGAGCAGATCAACGGCATCCGCGCCGCGTATAAACTCATCTACCGCTCGGGACTGACCCTGGAAGAATCCAAGGCAGCCCTGTTCGAAGAAGAGCAGGCCTCGTCGCCGGAAGTGGCGCAACACATTCGCGCCATGCGTGAATTTTTGGGCGTGGCGTCGCGTGGCATCGTCCGCTGACCAGGCCAGCGGCCTGTCGGTCGCCAACGTCGCCATCGTCGCCGGCGAGGTGTCGGGCGACCTGCTGGCCAGCCGGCTGCTGTCCGGCCTGGTGCCGCAGCTGCCCGGCGCGCGCTTCCACGGCATCGGCGGCGAGCACATGGCCAAGCAGGGCTTTGTGTCCGACTGGCCGCTCGACAAGCTGACCGTACGCGGCCTGTTCGAGATCATTCCCCGCTACCGCGAAATCAAGGGCATCCAGAACGCGCTGCGCGACCAGCTGCTGGCCGAGCGTCCTGCCGTCTTCATCGGCGCCGACTATCCCGGCTTCAACCTGGGGCTGGAACAGCAACTGAAGGAGGGGGGCATCCCCACCGTGCACTACATCGGGCCGCAGATCTGGGCCTGGCGCGGTGGACGGATCAAGAAAATCATCAAGGCCGTCTCGCACATGCTGGTGATCTTCCCCTTCGAGGAAGAAATCTACCGCAAGGCGGGCGTGCCCGTCACCTATGTCGGCCATCCGCTGGCTGAAATGATCCCCCTGCAGCCTGACGAAGCGGCTGCGCGCCGCACCCTGGGCTTGCCGGAAGACGCGAATGTCGTGACCCTGATGCCGGGCAGCCGCATGGGCGAACTCAAATACAATACGGTGGCCTTTGTCGGCGCCTGCAAGCTGCTGCTGGCGCGCGACCGCTCCTTGCGTTTCGTCGCACCCATGGCCGGCGCGAAGCAGCGCCAGTACTTCCTGCAGCTGATAGCAGAAGCTGGCTTGCAGGACGTCGAGATATTGCTCACCGATGGCGGCTCGCACACGGCCATCTGCGCCGCCGATGCGGTATTGGTGGCATCCGGCACGGCGTCGCTGGAAGTGGCGCTGTACAAGAAGCCCATGGTCATCGCCTACAAGATGATGCGCGCCTCGTGGGAAATCATGCGCCACATGGGCTACCAGCCGTGGATCGGGCTGCCCAACATCCTGGCGCGCGATTACCTGGTGCCCGAGCTGCTGCAAAACGCGGCCAGCCCGGAAGCACTGGCCGAGGCCGTGTGGCAGCAGCTGAGCGACGTGCCGGGCCGTTTGCGCCTGGTGCAGCGTTTCACGGACATGCACCACAGTCTGCTGCGCGACAGCGCGCGCGAGAGCGCCAACGCCGTCATGCAAGTCATCGCCGCCAACCGCAAGTAACTCCGATCACCGCTTCAAGCGCATTACCAACCAAAGATTCAACGTGAAAAATATCTATCCCGGCCTGTTTGACGACTTGCCATTCTCGCTCGATGAAATCATCTGCGGCGTCGACGAGGCAGGCCGCGGTCCGCTGGCCGGCCCCGTGTTCGCCGCCGCCGTGATCCTCGACCCGAACCAGCCGATCGACGGCCTGCGCGACTCGAAAAAGCTCACTGAAGCCAAGCGCGACCTGCTGGCGCCGCAAATCAAGGCCAAGGCCCTGGCCTGGGCCATCGCCGAAGCATCCGAAGAGGAAATCGACCGCCTGAACATTTTGCAGGCGTCGATGCTGGCCATGCGCCGCGCCGTCGAGGCGTTGAGTACCGTGCCGACCCTGGCCCTGATCGACGGCAACCGCTGCCCCGTGATGCCGATACGCGGCATGGCCATCATCGGTGGAGACGACAAGGTCGATTCGATTTCCGCCGCCTCGATCCTGGCCAAGACGGCGCGCGACGCGGCCCTGGTGCACTTGCATGCGGCCTATCCCGAGTACTGCTTCGACCAGCACAAGGGCTATGGCACCAAGCTGCACCTGGAGCGCTTGCACCTGCACGGCGCCTCGCCCGTGCACCGCCGTTCGTTCGCGCCCGTGCGCAACGTGATCGCCCTGTTTGGCGCGCAGGAGGTGGTGGCATGAAGACGATTACCTCGCGCGACAATGTGCAATACAAGGAGCTGCTGAAGCTGGCGGGCAGTTCGCAGGCGCGCCGCAAGTCCGGCCGCACCTTGCTAGACGGCGTGCACCTGTGCCAGTCCTACCTGCAGCTGCGCGGCATGCCGGAGCAGTGTATCGTCAGCGAAAGCGCCTTGCGCAATCCGGAAGTGATGGAGATCGTCGGCCAGCTGGAAAGCCAGAGAGCGCACGTACTGGGCTTGCCCGATGCGCTGTATCACGCGGTGAGCCAGGTCGAACACGGCGTGGGCGTGATGTTCCTCATCGAGACGCCGGAACGGGCCGTCACGCAGCCCCTGAGCGTGTCGGCCGTGCTGCTCGATAACCTGCAAGACCCGGGCAATGTGGGCTCCATCCTGCGCAGCGCGGCCGCCGCCGGCATCACGCAGGTGTACTGCAGCGCCGGCACGGCCTTCTGCTGGTCGCCGAAGGTGCTGCGCGCGGCGATGGGAGCGCACTTCGTGCTCGATGTCTTTGAAAATGTCGACCTGGCCGCACTCGTTTCCGGCGCGAAGGTGGCGACGCTCGCTACCAGCGGCTACGCCACCCAGCGATTGTACGACGTCGACCTGCGCCAGCCCGTCGCCTGGCTGTTCGGCCATGAAGGGCAGGGCGTGGCCGACGACCTGCTGTCGATGGCGACGCACCAGGTGGTCATTCCCCACTTGGGCCAGATCGAATCGCTGAACGTGGCTGCCTGCGCCGCCGTGTGCTTCTTCGAACAGCTGCGCCAGGGCCAGGCCTGAACAGGGTCGCCATGTCTTTCCCTGTGCTCGCTGACGGTGCCGCACGTGACGAGGCCTGGTGGCGCCAGGTCGCCGCGTTTTATCCCGCGCCGCCGGACGCCATCGTCAATCTGGAGCATGGCTATTTCGGCGCCATGGCCGCGCCCGTGCAAGCCGCCTTCGAGCAGGCCGTGCGCTACACGAATGAGCAGCTGAGTCCATTCGTGCGCGGCGAATTCACGCGCACGCATGTGGATATTGTGCGCCGGCGCCTGGCCGCGCTGATCCACGCCGAGCCGCACGAGATTCTGCTGACGCGCAGCGGCACCGAGTCCATGCAGGTGCTGATCACGCAATACCATAGCCTGGCGCCCGGCGATACCGTGTTGTGGAGTAATCTCGACTATCCGGCCACGCGCACGGCCATGCGCTGGCTGGCGCAGCGCCGTGGCGTCACCAGCACGCAAGTCACATTGGGCTTGCCCATCAGCGATGACGAGATCATCGCCCGCTATGCGCAAGCCATGCGCCAGGCCGTCCGGCCGAAACTGCTGCTGTTGTCGCAGGTGACGCCTGCGAATGGCCAGCAGTTGCCGCTGCGCGCCTTGATTGCGCTGGCGCGCGAACACGGTATCGATGTCGTGCTCGATAGTGCACATGCCCTGGGGCAGGTGGCGCTCGATGTGCGGGCGATGGATGTCGATTTTGCCGGTTTTAATTTACATAAATGGCTGGGTGCTCCGCCGGGGCTGGGCTTTGTGTATATCCGCGCCGCGCAGCTGCACAAGATCGAGCCGCATTTCGGCGACGATGATTATCCATTGGACGATATCCGCTGTCGTCTGCACATGGGCATGCCGCCGATCGGCGCCATCCTTGCCGCGCCCGCCGCGCTCGACTTTCATGAACGCCTGGGCGGCACGCCAGCCAAGACGGCACGCCTGGCCTGGCTGAGGAATTACTGGGTCAGCCGCGCCGCGCAACTGCCTGGCGTACGCCTGCTGTCGCCGCAGGATGCGCTGCGTGGCACGGCGCTGGTGGCCTTTGCCGTCGATGGCATGGACGCACGCGCGCTGCAACAGGCCTTGCTGCACCGTTTCGGGGTCTTTACCGTGCAGCGCAATATCGGCGACATGGACGTCGTGCGCGCCACGGTGGCCGTCACCACCGCCACCGCTGAACTGGATCAACTGGTCGCCGCGCTGACGGTGCTGTCCAGCGAGGCGAACTCCAGCGAGAGGAACGCCTGACAAAACCGTAGCGAGCGGAAGGAAGAGGTGGCCGAGAAGCGCAACCGTACTTCTAGTACGGTGCGCATCGCAAGCCGCCTATACCGACGCGCAGCAGGTTTGGTCGGGCGTTCTAGTAATCGCGACGGTTCGGCTTGATCTCTTGCAGGATCGTGGTGGAGATCTCTTCGATCGACTTGGTGGTCGAGGAGAGCCAGCGGATGCCTTCGCGTTTCATCATTTTTTCCGCCTCGTTGACCTCGTAACGGCAATTTTCAATGGCCGCATACTTGCTTCCAGCGCGTCTTTCGTTGCGTATTTCCGACAAACGTTCGGGCGTAATGCTTAATCCGAAAATTTTATTCTTAAATTCCAGCAGGGCGGAAGGCAGCTTGTCGCGCTCGAAATCGTCGGGAATCAGCGGATAATTGGCCGCCTTGATACCGTATTGCATGGCCAGATACAGGCTGGTCGGGGTCTTGCCAGAGCGCGAAACACCCACCAGAATGACATCGGCCGAGGACAGGTTCTTGTGCGACTGGCCATCGTCGTGCGCCAGCGAATAGTTGATCGCCTCGATGCGATTTTTGTATTCTTCGCTGTCGACGATATTGTGCGAGCGCCCGATGGTGTGGGTCGACATCACGCCCAGTTCCTGCTCCAGCGGGGCGACAAAGGTCTGGATCAGGTCCATGTGCATGCCGCTGGACTTGCGGATCACGGCCGACAGGTCGTTCTTCACCAGGGTGGAGAAAATGATCGGGCGCTGGCCATCGGTGACGAAGGCTTCGTTGATCTTGCGCGCCGCCTCGTAGGCCTTGTCCATGGTATCGATGAAGGGCAGGCGGATCTGGCGGAAACGCAGATCGAACTGCGTCAGCACCGAGTGGCCGAAGGTCTCGGCGGTGATGCCGGTGCCGTCGGAAACGAAGAAGACGGTGCGCGCCGCGGAGGGCAGGGGGGGGCGTGGATCTTGTGTCATGGGTTTTCTGATCAAGATTGTGCGTCGTCAATTTGCGCCGCACAAGGTAAAATGGCTGCAACGGTATGATTGTGCTGCACGACGCCAAGAATAACAAGAAGACTGTCCGTGCACCGCGCGTAAAGATTTCTATCATCAGTAAGGGTGTCATTATGACCAACGCAGTATCGCAACAGCAGGAAGACAAGGACGCGGTGTATGTTGCCTCGTTCGAGCATTTGCGCATGACGGATGTCGAATCCGTCGGCGGCAAGAACGCCTCACTGGGCGAAATGATCAGCCAGCTGGCGGAAGCCGGCGTGCGCGTGCCCGGTGGCTTTGCCACCACGGCGCAGGCATTCCGCGATTTCCTGTCGTATAGCGCCAACGGCGGCTTGCCGCTGGCCGAACGCATCGCCCAGCGCCTCGAAGGGCTGAACATCGATGACGTGCGCTCGCTGGCGCAAGCCGGCGCCGAGATCCGTCAATGGATCGTGGAAACGCCATTCCAGCCACGCCTGGCCGCCGAAATCGA
The DNA here is from genome assembly GCF_006517255.1 of Janthinobacterium tructae. Taxonomy (NCBI): domain Bacteria; kingdom Pseudomonadati; phylum Pseudomonadota; class Betaproteobacteria; order Burkholderiales; family Oxalobacteraceae; genus Janthinobacterium; species Janthinobacterium tructae. Next base: position 507,297 of record NZ_CP041185.1, read on the forward strand.
CCAGTTCTACGCCAAGCTGGTGGCCGATTCCGACACGGAAATGTCGTTTGCCGTGCGTTCCTCGGCCACGGCGGAAGATTTGCCGGATGCGTCTTTTGCTGGTCAGCAAGAAACCTTCCTGAACGTGGTCGGCATCGACAACGTGCTCGACGCCATGAAACAGGTGTTCGCGTCGCTGTACAACGACCGTGCCATCTCGTACCGCGTGCACAAGGGCTTTACGCACGCGGAAGTAGCCTTGTCGGCCGGCGTGCAGCGCATGGTGCGTTCCGACCTGGGCGCGGCTGGCGTGATGTTCACCATCGACACGGAATCGGGCTTCAAGGACGTGGTCTTCGTCACCTCCAGCTATGGCCTGGGCGAGACCGTGGTGCAGGGCGCCGTCAATCCCGACGAATTCTATGTGCACAAACCGATGCTGGAAAAAGGCAAGTCGCCTGTGATCCGCCGCAATATCGGCTCGAAACTGCTGAAAATGGAATTTACGAACGAAGCGAAAGCTGGCCGTTCCGTGAAAACCGTCGACGTGCCCGTCGAAATGCGCAACCGCTACTCGCTGAACGACAGCGAAGTGGTGGAACTGGCAAAGTACGCCGTCATCATCGAGAACCACTACGGCCGTCCGATGGACATCGAGTGGGGCAAGGATGGCCGCGACGGCAAGCTGTACATCCTGCAAGCGCGTCCTGAAACCGTCAAGTCGCAGCAAAAGGCGACCGATGTGCAGGAACGCTTCAAGCTGAAAAGCACGGGCACCGTGCTGACCTCGGGCCGCGCCATCGGCCAGAAGATCGGCGCCGGCCCTGTGCGCGTGATTCACGACCCGGCCGATATGGAACGCGTGCAGCCAGGCGACGTGCTCGTTGCCGACATGACGGACCCGAACTGGGAACCGGTCATGAAGCGTGCATCGGCCATCGTCACCAACCGTGGTGGCCGTACTTGCCACGCGGCAATTATTGCGCGTGAACTCGGCGTGCCTGCCGTCGTCGGCTGCGGTAACGCCACCGATGTGCTGAAAGACGGTACCTTCGTCACCGTGGTGTGCTCCGAAGGCGATGAGGGCAAGATCTACGATGGCTTGCTGGAAACGGAAGTGTCGGAAGTGTCGCGCGGCGAATTGCCGAAGCTCGATACCAAGATCATGCTCAACGTGGGCAATCCGCAACTGGCGTTCGACTTCCAGTCCGTGCCGAATGCCGGCGTGGGCCTGGCCCGCCTGGAATTCATCATCAATAACAATATTGGTGTGCACCCGCGCGCGATCCTGGAATACCCGAACATCGACGCCGACCTGAAAAAGGCCGTGGAATCGGTGGCGCGTGGCCACGCTTCGCCAAAAGCGTTCTATATCGACAAGCTGGCCGAAGGCATCGCCACCATCGCCGCCGCGTTCTGGCCGAAAAAAGTCATCGTTCGCCTGTCCGACTTCAAGTCGAACGAGTACAAGAAGCTGATCGGCGGTTCGCGCTACGAGCCGGACGAGGAAAACCCGATGCTGGGCTTCCGCGGCGCGGCGCGCTACCTGTCGGCCGACTTCTCCGAAGCGTTCAACATGGAATGCGAAGCGATGAAGCGCGTGCGCAATGACATGGGCCTGACGAACGTGGAAATCATGGTGCCGTTCGTGCGCACCCTGGGCCAGGCCGAGAAAGTCATCGACCTGCTGGCGAAAAATGGCTTGAAGCGCGGCGAGAACGACTTGCGCGTCATCATGATGTGCGAAGTGCCATCGAACGCCATTCTGGCCGACCAGTTCCTCGACCATTTCGACGGCTTCTCGATCGGTTCGAACGACCTGACCCAGCTGACCCTGGGCCTGGACCGCGATTCCGGCATGGAATTGCTGGCCGCCGACTTCGACGAACGCGATCCAGCCGTCAAAGCACTGCTGTCGCTGGCCATCAAGGCTTGCCTGGCGCGCGGCAAGTACATCGGCATCTGCGGCCAGGGTCCTTCGGATCACCCTGACTTCGCCGTCTGGCTGATGGAGCAGGGCATCGAATCGATGTCCCTGAATCCGGACTCGGTGATCGACACCTGGCAAAAGCTCGCTGCGCTGAAAGCGTAAGCGTCTTTCCGGCCCTCTGAAAACCCGCTGCCTCACCCGGCAGCGGGTTTTTTTATGCCTTGCTCATTCACATCAAGCCCATGGCGGGCGGCGCACGCGCCTGAATGATGAGGTGGCGCAAGATCAGCTAAAATGATTCCACCAACACATTGACGGGAGTTCATATGGCAAGCAAGAAACCGAGCAAAGCAGCAAAGATCGACATCGGTATTTCCGAGGCGGACCGCGCGAAGATCGCGGAAGGCCTGTCCGGCCTGCTGGCCGACAGCTATACCCTGTACCTGATGACGCACAATTTCCACTGGAACGTCAAAGGACCGATGTTCAATACGCTGCACCAGATGTTCATGACGCAATACACGGAGCAGTGGGGCGCGCTGGACCTGATCGCCGAGCGCATCCGCGCCCTCGGCTATCCGGCGCCGGGTACCTACAAGGAATTCGTCAAGCTGGCCTCGATCAAGGAAATCGACGGCGTGCCGCCGGCGCTGGACATGGTCAGCCACCTGGTGGCGGCACAAGAAGCGACCGCGCGCACGGCGCGCCGCTTGTTCCCGCTGCTGGAAAAAGCCAATGACCAGCCGACGGCCGACCTGATCACGCAGCGCCTCGATTTGCATGAAAAGACGGCGTGGATGCTGCGCAGCCTGCTCGAGGAGTAAAGGCCGGGCCGGCGGCGCTAATTCGCCCCCGGCTATTGACGCCATCAGGAATTGCGTTAGACTGTTTGCATATAGGTGTTTGGCAAGAAGAATATCAGGCAGTACTGCGCATTAAACCCCGTCGCTTATATAGGCCGCGGGGTTTTTTATTTTTGGAATCGCAAGGGTGGAGGCATCATGGCTGAATGGGTAGGCTGGTTTGTAGCGGCTGGCGCGGTATTGATCCTGGAACTGTTTACGGGCACGTTTTATTTGCTGATGATCGCCATCGGTATCGCTGCCGGAGGACTGGTGGCGCTGGCGGGCGGCAATGGCAGCTGGCAGGCCGCGACAGCCGCCATCGTCGGCGTGGCGGCCACGCTGTTATTGCGGCGCAGCCGTTTTGGCAGGGCGGCGCGGCGCGATGCAGCACAGGATCCGAATGTGAACCTGGATATCGGCCAAAGCGTGGCGGTCGCGCATTGGGTTGATGGCGCGGCGCGCGTCATGTATCGCGGCGCCTTGTGGGATGTGGAACTGATTGCCGGCAGCGATACGCAGGCCGGTCATTACACCATACGTGCCGTGCGTGGCAGTCGTTTGATTGTTGGATAACCTGGAGAGTAGATTATGGAAGTAAGCATCGGAAGCATGTCGCTGATCTTGTTATTGCTGGCATTGGTATTTGTCTTCAAGACGGTCAATGTGGTGCCGCAGCAGCATGCCTGGGTGGTGGAACGCCTGGGCAAGTTCCACGCGGTATTGGGTCCTGGCCTCAATATCGTTGTGCCTTTCGTCGACCGCATCGCTTACAAGCACGTGCTCAAGGAAATTCCACTCGACGTGCCGCCGCAGGTATGCATTACGCGTGACAATACGCAATTGCAGGTCGATGGCATTCTGTATTTTCAGATTACCGATGCCATGCGTGCTTCGTATGGCTCGTCGAATTATATTGCCGCCATTACGCAGTTGGCGCAAACGACCTTGCGTTCGGTGATCGGTAAAATGGAACTCGACAAGACATTTGAAGAGCGCGACCATATTAATACTGCCATCGTGAATGCCATCGATGAATCGGCGGCGAATTGGGGTGTCAAGGTATTGCGTTATGAAATCAAGGATTTGACGCCGCCCAAGGAGATTCTGCATGCGATGCAGGCGCAAATTACGGCCGAGCGCGAAAAGCGTGCACTGATTGCCGCTTCGGAAGGACGCAAGCAAGAGCAGATCAATATTGCCAGCGGTGAGCGCGAAGCGAACATTGCCCGCTCGGAAGGCGAAAAGCAGGCATCGATCAACCGCGCCGAAGGCCAGGCTACTGCCATCGTCGCGCTGGCGCAAGCCAGTGCCGAGGCGCTGCGCCAGGTGGGCGCCGCCATCCGCGAGCCGGGCGGTGAAGATGCCGTCAATCTGAAAGTGGCCGAACAGTATGTGGGCGCGTTCGCGCAATTGGCGAAAACGAATAACTCGATTATCGTGCCGGCCAATCTGGGCGATATGAGTGGTTTGATCGCCACGGCGATGCAGGTGGTGAAAACGCAGAAGCCGAAAAGCAGCGTGACTATGCCCTGATTACCGTGCTGGCTGGGTGAATAGCAAGCTCGTAGCAATGTTTTGTCAATACTGCCCGCTGTATAGCGGGCAGTTTGCATTTGCGGGCCTGGAATAGCTGGCGGCGCCAGGGCTGGAGTATCGGCGACTGAATGAATGGCGTTGAAAATATTTTCTTCATGCTATGCTATGCGCACTTTCAGGATTATGTGCTGTCGTGCGGCGCTTATTTCTTTGATTGACGTAACATCTGCCGCGCAGGATCGCGGGTAGCGTTTGCAGGCGATGTGCAATTGGCGATAGTATTGAAGCCATGTATATTTTCAATTGCCATTTATAGTTGTTATAAATTGCAATGAAACAGAAAGTACTGCAAAATAAATATAGCCGGTGGTGCTGGATTGAATCGTCGCCGCACAAAGCAGGGGATCGCGCAGGCGGTCCATGGCCGATGTGCGCTCCCATGATTGAAGGCTTGCATCGTTTGACAGCCCGGAAAACGGAGTTTTTGGTAAAAGAATTGTAAAAAACAATCAAATCTTCAGAAAAATCACCTCAGCCGCGTTACAATTGGATAGAATTTAACTGTCCAGTTATATTTTTCAACTCACTCAAGGAAATACCATGGATCTGTCGAACTTATCCCTGTCCGAACTGCGCACCTTGCAGGACGACATCAAGAAGCAAATGAAGAAACGCGAACAGGATGATCTGTCCAAAGCACGCGAGCAAATCCTGGCGATTGCCCAGAGCGTCGGTGTTTCCGTAAAAGATCTGGTTGGTACAGGGATTCGCGCTAAAACGGGGACGGTCGCTGTGCGCTATCGCAATCCGGATGATGCGACGCAGCAATGGACTGGCCGTGGCCGTCAACCGAAATGGGTCAAAGAGTGGACCGATTCTGGCAAGTCGCGCGATCTGCTGAAGGTGTAATACTGAAGGTTTAAAAAACCGTTCATTCGGATGCTTGTCCTGTGAAGTGGTACAGGTGTAGTACAAGGCAGCATGCAAGCATCCGGAACTTTCCTGATTTATCGTCTTTGGCCAGACAGGCAAAGCTGATTCACATCGTTTATCTCCACGGTATTTTCACCAATACCCGTCTTATTCCCGCCGTATCTCTTCCTTTCCCTGTTTTTATCCCGTTGCGCTGTGCTTTTCCGCTTGCCGCAGGCACCGGCAAAAATAAAACCCGGCATATAGCCGGGCTTGTTGATATGCTCGCAGCACGCTGCGCTTCATGGCGGATCAACGGCGGTGTGACTTCATTGCCGCCTGCACTTCGCGCGCGCCATCGCGGTCGCGCTCGGCTGCCCGCTTGTCGTGCTGTTTCTTGCCCTTGGCCAGGCCGATTTCGCATTTCACGCGGCCGCCCTTGTAGTGCAGGTTGAGCGGCACCAGCGTGTAGCCGGAGCGTTCCACCTTGCCGATCAGTTTATCCATTTCCGTGCGGTGCAGCAGCAGCTTGCGCGTGCGTACGGCTTCCGGATGGATATGGGTGGAGGCGGTCGGCAGGGCGCTGATATGCGCGCCGAACAGGAAGAGTTCATCGCCGCGGACGACGACGTAGGCTTCCTTGATTTGTACGCGGGCGTCGCGGATGGCTTTGACTTCCCAGCCTTCCAGCACGATGCCCGCTTCGTAGCGATCCTCGATAAAGTAGTCGTGGAAGGCTTTTCTGTTGTCTGCTATGGTCATGAGATGGTAAATGTGCGCGGGTCGGTTAAACTACTGTCTCGCGCAAGCGCGATCAAATCAAATGTATCCAACATCATAGCAAATGGTTCTTCAATGGCAGTAGTACATAAATCAGTTTTTCTCGGTTATAGCGCCGAACAAATGTTCGCGCTGGTGGCGGCGGTGGAGGATTATCCCAAATTCCTGCCCTGGTGCGGTGCGGTCGAGGTTCGCGAGCGGGGCGAGAACACGGTTGTCGCCAGCGTGGGCATACATTACCACGGCGTGCGCCAAAGCTTCACCACGTCCAACGAGAACGTGCCGCCGACCTCCATCAAGATGAAGCTGGTGGACGGTCCTTTCAAGACCCTCGATGGCGTGTGGACCTTCAAGGCCCTGCGTGAAGATGCCTGCAAAATCGAACTGGACCTGCACTACGAGTTTTCCAGCCGCGTGCTCGAACAGATCATCGGCCCCGTCTTCGGCATGATCGCCAACAGCATGGTCGACTCCTTCTGCAAGCGCGCGGAGACCGTGTATGGCTGAAGCGGGCATCACGGTGCAGGTTTGCTACGCGCTGCCGGACAGCACCTTTCTGCGCTCCGTGTGCGTACCTGCAGGCACCACCATCGAGCAGGCGGTGGCGCAGAGCGGCTTGCTGCAGGCTATCCCCGGCATCGACCTGGCCGTGAACATGGTCGGCATCTATGGCAAGCGCAAGCCGCTCGATAGCGTATTGCACGAGCATGACCGGGTTGAAGTGTACCGTCCCTTGCAGGCCGACCCGAAAGAGGCGCGCCGACGCCGTGCCAGTGGCAAGTCAGCGAAGGATTGAGCGGGCAGGGCGGCGGCGTGCGCGCCGTCCGGCGAGCGCGATTTTTTGCTATTTTCAAATATCTTTTCTATGCTGCAAGGACGGAGGGTGCTTTTTTCTGTATAAGTTGCTTTTGTCCGTCGCAAGCAAGAATCCATGCGGGTTCCAGCCATTTCGCAATACGCATGGGCGAAACGTGGGCGAAAATCTAGGCAGCCCCTGCCTTTAGCCCATCAGTCATTTTGCAATACTGATCAGGCAACACGCCGCCTTCCTGCTCAACCCAGCGACCGTAAGTTCTTGTGATCATCGTCGTATCGGTATGCCCCATTTGCTTTGCCACGTACATTGCATTGGTGCCCGTCGATAGCAGCGTCGACGCGAATGTGTGCCTCGTTTGATACGGATTTCGGTAGCGGACCTGGGCCTTCTTGATCATTGCCGCCCAGAAGAGGCTCAGGCGCTGTGTGTTGTCCCAGCCTTGGCCTGTGGCCGGATCAAGGAACACAAGGCCACCAGCAAGGAAGCTATGTTGTTTCTGTGCAACCAGCGCCGCGACAGCGCCGCGCCGCAGGTCGACCAAGCGGCGCCCGGCGCGCGTCTTTAGTTCCTCGCGCGATTCACCCATCACGCGCGAACGCTCCACCTTCGCCTTGAATCCGGCCCAATCGATCGATTCCCAGCGCAGCGCGATGTATTCACTTGGGCGCATGCCCGTGTAGAAGGCAAACTGAAAGACATTGCGGGCCTGGCCCTGGGCGGCATCGAGAATGGCCGCAATCTCCTGCGCGGAAAAAGGATCCACTTCGTATTCAGCCTTGTAGGCGTCGCGGTCCAGCGTTTTTTGCAATTTCACCCGGTCGAGCGGGTTGGAATCAATCAGGTCGTCGTTTATCGCAAGCTCCAGCGCGCCGCGCAGCGGGATGAGAATTTGTCTGACGGAGGTGGCCTTCAGCGAAAGATCGACAATCCATGTGCGCAGCGCGGCGGGCGTAAGCTCAGTGAGCAGCGTGTCGCCCCATTGTTCCAGTAGTATTTTGTTGAGCACCCGTTTGTAGCTCTTCAACGTGCTGGGCGCGAGGATCCGCTCATAGATTTCGAACTGCTGTTTAAGCAGGTCGCCAACGGTTACATCCTTGCCCCGAGGTTGCAAGCCGAACTTCTTCAGTTGCGTCGATTCGGGGAAGTACTTGGCATAGCTAAAATTGCCCAGCGCAATTGCGTTCAGGATCTCGCCGCGCAGCCGCTCGGCGTATTTGATGTTTGCCTTGCTGTGCGCGAGCTTCAGCGTTTCCCTGCACTCAGTGCCCCGGTACATGAATTTTATGCGGATCGATTCGCTTTGGACGCCCGACCGGAGTTCGACGCCTGGCGGACTGGACTTGTTTGTTCCCATTTTGCTACCCATTCTTCTACTGCCGGCAAGTTGATCCACAGCCGACCATCCACAATTTTGCATTGATTGCCGTCGAGCCACTTGCCAGCCTTGCGGCGGGCCTGCACGGAATCGACGGAATCACCTGATATTTCGACGTAACGCTCAAGCTTTACCCAAGTAAGGGGCTGGTGCGCACGCTCGATTGCGGCAACCATCCTGGCCACCACGTCGTGCTCGTTCATGTTCATGGTGCGCTCCCGGCCGCCCTGCGGGCAGCGATAGCAGCCAAGCCAACAATTCGCGTTGGCGTCTTTATGTAGCCGCTGTTCATTTCCACGTTTTCCAGGTTCTCGTGGCTGTAGACGACGCGGCCATTCAGATCTAACGCGGCGTAAAGGACTGCATGCGGGTTTGCGTCGCACTGAATCGCTGGGGCGACCGGTGCCGCGGCGAGCATGGCGCGGAACACAGCATTACCGGTCCAGATTTTATTGAGTGCCATGGTGTCAATCCGTACCGCCTGCGCGCCAGCGGCTTGCATCGCGTCATTTGGCTCGGCCGGCACCGGCCTCCAACCATCCGGCACGGCGGCGGGCTGCTCCGACGGGGCAGCCATGCACGGAACGGCCAGGCCATCGCTGGTATAGCCGCGCTCTACGCAGGCCTGGCGCACGCTGGCCAGCAGTGGCGAGCCTTGGCTGCAGGGGGAGGGGTAGTGCTTGTTTTCGGCAGCGCGCGCCGCGGCGGCGGCAATGCTGCGGACAATGTCTAAGAGGTCGATCATTCTGCTTGCTCCACAAAGGTTACATCGCTGGGCTGGCGCGGTGTCGCGTCGCCCATCAGGTAAATCACGGACGACACGCCGCCGCCCAGCACCTGGGCGCCCATGGCGCGCAGATGGTGCTGTTTGCCGTCGAATAGCACGGGCTGGCAGGTGTGGATCGCGCGCAGCACGGCGCGGTCCAGCTTGTAGGCGGCCTCCGCCGGGGTTTCCGGCTGCGGCGCCGGGCTACGGCTATTCACGTCGCCGCCGGCGCTGGGCGGACGAAGTACGCCACGGGACCATCGTCCTCGGTGTCGAAGATGGCCAGCAGGAACCAGTCTGCGCCGGCTGGCGTGGTGGGCTGCCACTCCTTCAGTGCGTCGGTATCGTCGTCCATGTAGCGCCCGCAAAGCGGTGCGGCATCGATCTCCATCCAGACGCGGGTGACTTCGACGCCGCATTCCGCCAACCAGGCGCTGAAAGCTACGGCGCTGTCATCGTCCGGCGAATTGGCCAGGGCGGGGTGGAAGTAGCTGCCATCCTCACGGCGATCGACTTGCACGGCTTCGATAATTGTTTTCATATTTGCCTTTCAGGTTGTCGCGGCCAAGACGCCCGCCAGGGTCGCCGCCACGTAAATCAGGATCAGGGCTGCCGCCACGCGCGCGGCTCCGGGGCTGCGCTCGCTGTTCGGCACTTCGTCGTTGTCAGTCATGCTGCCTCCGTGGTTGGCGCCTGAATGCCGCGCCAGGTGTAATACGCAGGCAGGTCGACCACCGTTACCCGCATGCGATCTTCGCCAAACGTGAACGTTGCGCTGTGCTGCGCACCAGGGAACTTGAAATAGAGCAGCGCCTGCGCGTGGCCCAGCCTGTCCGGCCCCTGCAACGGCGCGCGGCTGACCCATACGCTTTCGATCAAGCAGTCTGGATATGTGGCCGAAAAGAACTCGATCAGGGCAACTTCGGCAGCCTTGCGGGTGCGCCGCTCGACAAACTCCCCCATTACGCAGCTTTGGCTGCAGTAGACGGCATCGCCATCGGTGACAACTTGCAGGTGCTCGTGCTCTTCACCTTCATCCTCGGCTTCTTGCAGCATGGTTTCGTTGACGCGCCGGCTGCAGTGGTGGCACTCGAACCACCAGCCATGTTCAATTAGCACGGTCTTCGGTACCGGCCCGGGCGCGTACTGATCGAACTGCGGGCGGCGGTTGCAGGATTCGACTTCGTTGAAGGAGCAGTTCAGTTCATTTCCACCCTCGCGCCGCGCGGTGGCGCTGTTGCTTGCGAAGGCGATGACGCAATGACCCTCGCCGGGCTCGCGCACTTCATAGGCAAGCAGGCGCTTCATGGCGTCACCCGCTTAAAGGTAATGGCCCAGCACCACGGATTTGCATCCCAGTCGCCGCCGGTCGATTCCCACAGCTCGCGCCAGGTCGAGCGCTCGGTTGCGCGACCGCTGGCGCCAGATCCTTTGCACACGATGTCATAGCGATCCTGCGACTCCGCCAGCGCTTCCATATCAATGCCCTCGGCAACAATGTCGGCATCGCTGATATCCTGCAGGCGCTCGACGCGCACAGACACGATTTCCAATTGGATCCGGCTGGCCCAGCGCGGCATGTGGATGCTTGGTCGCCAGCGTTCAACGTCGTATTCGCATTCTCGATCTGCTCGATAAACGGCGCGGCGCACCGTCTCCGGAAAGTCCGGGTGTGGCGCCCATGTTTCGCGTACCCACAGCCGGTCGCCATGCCCGCCATGTGGGCATGCATCGCCGGCCATGCCGTGGGCGCCAGGCGCACGCGTATTCGCAACGCTCACCATCGATTGGAACACGTTGCAAGGCCAATGGTGGTCGCCTGGACGATGCGGGACAGGCTGCGGCTGCGGCTTCATCACGCGCCGCGTCTGCGTCTTGCTGCCGTCGAGCACGGCGCGCACCATGGCTCCGTTCATGAGGATAGGGCGTTCTTTGGTCATGCTACTATTGCCTTTCAATTAATGGAGGTGGAATGCTGTCCAATTATTATTTTGATATTGCAAAGTTCGGGAAATGCATGGCTGTAGCGGAGCCAAAAAGCGCTCATTTCGGCATAAATATTTGGCACGGCCCCGATGATCGCCGTAGCAAGATCACCTACGAAATCACGGTCACAGGCGGCCCCGCGCAGAATCAGATCCCATTCGATGCCGCACTTGAAGATGCGGTCCGAATTGCCGTAGGTCATTTCGAACAAAGCAGCGGCTCCAATCACGCCGACTTCCGATTCCAATGCAGCCCCGTCACCCATCGATGGCAGGGTATTTTTGCGCGCCCGCTCGGCGGGTAGTTCAGGCGTGTAGCAGGCTACTTGCTGGCATTGAGATTGGCGGCGCTCATGTTGCTACTACCTGCTCCAGCACCTCGCGGTGGCCGTTCGGCTCCATCGCCCCGACAACTCCCAGTTGTTCCAGCGTTTCGATCAGCCGGGCTGCACGGTTGTAGCCGATGCGCAGGTGGCGCTGCACCAGCGATATCGATGCTCGCTGCTGCGTGCGCACGACTTCGACGGCTTGGTCGTACAGCGGATCGGTCGTGCTGCCGTCACCGGGAGGTACGGCGTCGGCGGCCCTGGGCTCCAGGTCGTGCATCGTGAGGCCTCGCTGTGCGAGTTGGCCGGCGATATGATCATTCAGCGACAGCACCTGGCGCTGTTCGCGCACGGGCTCATGGCCTTTGGCTGGCCGTGGGCTAGGTTCCATGATCTCAACGGCGGCTACCAGCAGCAGGTCGGCGGATTGCGAGCCGCCAGGCAGCTCCTTGGCCAGCGTCAGCGCCGATTTAATCGCGCCCTCGGCGGTTTCCGCCATGTGCTCGCGCACGCGGGCAACGGCCGGCTGCACGGTGCTGTCATACAGCTCGTTGAGCACATCGCGGTAACGGGTGCGAAGCTTGTACAGATCGGCAGTCAAGTTCACGGCGCGCTCGATCTTCTGCTGGCCGGCAGCAGCTGGGCCCGGCGCCTGCGTCTCCACGTCGGCCTCGCCACCCAGCGCCTCCACCAATTCGGCCAGCAGCTTCGCCAGTTCGCCCGACATCAAGGCGAAATCGCTGTCGAACCGCTCGTCGTCGTTACGTGTGGCGCTTTCCTTGATGATCTCCAGCGGCTTGACGGACTTGATGGCCAGCGACTCGTCCAGCACGAAGCTGATCTTGTCGCTCCACGTCATGGCCAGGCGTGTGCACTGCTTGCCGGCGGCGATGTGGCGGCGGATATCGTCCGCTTCCAGCGTATGGCGCTTGTACGCCACCTGGGCCTTGCTTTCGCCCGTGGCGCGCATGATCGCGTCCTGGTCGACCGTGAAGCCGGCCGGGGATTCGTCGGCCTGCAGCCATTCCGTCATCGCGCCCACTGGCGAGCGCTGCACGCGCAGGCTTTCCAGCGGCAGCTTGTCGACGGATTTCAGCAGCAGCTTGATTACCTCGTCGGCCTTGGCCGGGCTGGCCGCGTCCACCACCAGCCAGCCGTTGACCGGATCGATCCACACGGCCGTGGTGCTGAGGATGGCGAACGCGCGCGGCAGCAGCTCGTCTGTGACGCGCTCCTTCAGTTCTTTCATGGCTTTCTTGCCGGGCGCGAAGCCCTGGGTTTCTTCCATTTCCAGCGCGCGGGCGGCGGCTACCTGGTTGACCACGGTCGACGGCAGCAGTTTCTTCTCGGTTTTCAGCTGCAGCAGGAACTGGCCGCCGACGGCGTGCACCAGCGGCGCGCCGGCGCCGCGAGGTGCGGCCCAGCCCTGGCGTACCAGGTCCATGCTGGTCGCCGGCGTGAACTGTTGCGGCGCCAGCGCCTGCTCGAGCACTGCGGCCGTCATGGCCCAAGCGGCGGGCAAACGGTAAATCTGCAAATTCTTGAAAAACATGGCGCTTCCTTATTCTGAGAACACGACGCCGCGCGCGGCACCGAAGGCATACAAAAATTCAATGAACTGAGCGGCTTCCTTCACGTAGAAGTCGCTGGTCTGTACGCCCAGCTGCACGATGCGGCGCCCGTCGAAGCTGGGTGTCACGCGCCCGTCGTGGTGCAGTGGCGTGCCGGCCAGGCGCATTTCGTCGGCAAACTCGTCCACCAGCAGCCGCTTCATGTCGTCCGCATCCCACTTGCGCCCGATGTGCTCGACCTGCTTGGCGATCTCGCCGATCATCGCGTGGTACTTTTCTTCCTGGGCGCGCTTCTTTTTCGGCTCGGAAAACACCACCATCCAGCCGGGCGGCGCGGTTTTGGCAAATTCGACCGCCCGGCGCCGCGCTTCGTCGTGCACGAGGAAGTAGGTTTGCTTCGTCATGGCGGCGATCCTGCGGCCGTGCTGGTTGGCGCCAGCGGCGTCACGCGTTCCAGGTCATAGCTGCCTCTGATGCCATCCAGCCAGATGACTGCGGTGTGGCCGCTGAGAACCTGGGCTACGCTGACGGTGATCGTCTCGCGGACCTCGCCACTGTCCAGCTTGACGCTGACTGCGGCGCCGATCTGGTGCGCGGCGTTGAACTTGTCGCATGCGGCCTGGAGCTGCGCGGTCGCCTTTGCCTGGCGTTCGGCGCGGCTGCTCACGCTGCCCCGCCCAGGTCGGCCACGTCGATCACGATGCCGCGGCAGTACGGCTCGCCGCCTTCCACGATTTCGAAGGTGGCGTGCGGCACGTCGGTGCGGTAGGTCCAGCTGTAGCCGTCTTCCTTGGCCCAAAGGGCATCCACGGCGCGCACCTGCGGCGCCCGGGCGAAATAGTCTTTGAGCGCATCGTCGTCGTGCTGAACATCCTCGCGGAACGGCAGCAAGCCCTTGGCGTCAATCAGAGCGATGGTCGGCGCGCCGCGCTCGTCGTCCACGAAGCCACGGAACTCCATCAGGTCGTCGCTGGCGCCGAAGATCACGATCAGGCCGGCGGCCTTGGCCTGCATTTCTTCTTCCTTCGCCATTTCCTTGCCGTATTCGCGGCCAGTCAGCAGGCCGGCCAGCAGTTCTTTGCTCAGCTTGACTGGGGCGGCTTCGGCCAAGCTGGCCGGTTTGACGGCCGGCTGTGGCGCGGCGTGGTTGAAAGCCGCCTGATCGATCTTCGAGTAGGGAAACTGAGCAGCAAACTTCTTAATGCGCTGGATAAAGAACGAGCCTTGCGATTCGGCGCCCAAGAATTCGGCGAACAGATCGGCGCTGAAATTCTGGTAGTGGTAAATGTCGCTCTGGCCGGTTGACTTCTTCGGGTGGAACTGGATGGCCAGCACGTTCAGTTCTGGCACGTGGCCGATGGCTGCAAATTGGCTGGACTCGACCTGGTGCATGACGATTTGAGGTGTGGTGCTCACAATGTTCTCCTAGTAAAGGTTGGGGCGGTGGTTATGCGGCTTCGGTGACCAGTCCGGCGCGCGCGGCGGCAAAGTCGAACTTGGCCAGGCGATCGATGGCCTCGGCCGCCGTCAGGCCGAACTGGTCGAACATCACATCGAGGATGTCGCTGTCGGATGGGTAGAGGTCATCGGCAGCGGCGTCGAGCAGGTCAGGTGCTGGCGCTGGGCGGCTCGCGGCCGGCGCGATGGCGGCGGGCGCGCGGCGGATGCCGATAGGAGCCGAGGGGGCTGGCGCGGCAACCTGGGCGGCTTGCTCGGCTTGCACAGCTGCATTGGCCAATCGGTCGGCGTCGACCTGGGCCAGCCGTGCGGCTTCTGCTGCAGCGGTTTGCATGTCCAGCAGTTCCTGGCGCTGGCGTGCGATTTCCGCTTGCTCCAGCCGGTTCTGCTCTGCTTGGGCGTTTGCCTGCTTTTTCAATGCAGCGGCCTGCGCCTCGCGTTGGCGCAGCGCCTCGGCTTCCTGCTCGGCGACCAGCGCCGCGCGGCGGTCGTCTTCGGCTTGGCGTTCGGCAGCGATACGTTCAGCTTCCACCTGGGCGATGCGCCGGGCCTCGGCAGCCGCTTCGCGCAGCTGCGCCAGTTCGGCGCGCTCGGCGGCAATGCGGGCGGCCTCTTCTTCGTTGGCCAATGCTGCGGCGTGCAGGCTGGCCAGCTTGGCGCTCACTTCGGCAACGACCTTGGCAGCGTCCTTCTCGAATTCGGCAAAGCGCGCCTTGTCCACGACGATGGCAGCCACAGTTGCTGCGGCCACCTGGATATCGGCAGCGGACTTGCCCACCAGTTCCAGCGGCGTATCATGGATTGCCGCAATATCAGCCTGGATCGCAGTAATGCGTTCGCGCTCCTTCGCAATCGCAGCTTGCTTTTCGGCCTCGACCTTGGTGTCGTAGGCGTCGCGCAGCTCGAACACGCGATTTTCTTCGGGCGTGATCAGCGCAATCAGGTCTTTTTCCTTGGCAATCACCGCCTTGCTGAAGTCGGTTGCGTCTTTGCGTGCGGCCTCGCCGACGGCCTTGATGCCGGTGCGCAGTTTCAGCAGGTTCATTCCGATGCGGTGCGCCTGCTCGCGGCCGGCGGGATCGATGACGGTGGTAATATCGGTCGAGGCGGCAACCTGTTCCTTGATTTTTGCCTCATAGTCCACGGCGCCCAGCGCGACGGCAGCGCGCTGCGGCAGGGTGAGGGCGGTGGTAGCCGGCGTGGCCTGGGTGGCTTCGGTGATCATGCTGCCTCCTTCATTCGTAAAATTGTTTCGTTTTCAGTAACCAGTTTTTCAAAATCGACCAGGTCGAGCACCATCGCGTCGATGTAGGCGTCGTCGCGCTCGACGCGACGGAACCACAGCTCTTTGCCGACTGGAGCCAGAGCAGGGCAGTACAGGCAGAAATCCCACCAGCGGCGGCCCGTGATCCACATGCAGCCCTGCACCTGGTCCATGAATTCGCTGAAATCGCCGTTTATCAGAACGTCGCGGAGGCGTTCGGGTGAGATCAGGCATTTGTATTCGCTGCCTCCGTCATCGCCGATCAGCCCGTCCGCACTGGCTCCAAACAAGCGATCTTCGGTAAGGACAAAGCCAGCGCGTTCAACAACGTGACCGCTTTGCACCTCGTGCTCATGGCGTGCGGCCGGCTCCAAGTCATGGCCGCGTCGCATGGCATAGGTTTCGAATCCTTCGTCGAGCGGCATGCCGCTGATGCGCTCGATGGCCAGGCGGAAGGCGTAATCATTGGCTGCTGACGTGGGCTGGCCTTTGTTTGCACCCGATTTCAGCTTGGCACGCGCCACCACAAACATGCTGGCGGTGATTACCCCGGCTCGGGCGGCATGCCATTCGGGGCTTCCTTGCTCGCAGGTAAGGATGATCATTTGGACACCTCGACAGCTTCTGCGCGTGCCTTCATTGCAGGGTAGGCGCCGGCCAACTTGTCCTGCGTGGTCTTGGAGAGCCGATCCCAAGCGCCAACAAATGCTTCCAGGCCCTCGTCAGCGACCGCGCCAAGGTCGGCAGCCAACTCTTCCATTTCAGGCGAGAGTGGGGGAGGGGTTGCACTGGCCACCGGCGCCGCATCAACCGTACGGCTTTGATCGGCAGCCACAGCTTTTGCTTTCAGTCTTTCGTGATCGGCAGCCAGGGCTTTCCGGTTCGGTACGCCAGTGTCAGTCCAGAATTTTTGATACGCAGTTACGCCTTTGCCTGCGGCCGCTTCGGCCGCGTCGATCAATGCTTGCGATGCCTGGGCTGGCGCTGGTGCGCGCATGCCTCCGGTATCCGGCGTAATATCGCGCGCCTCGCGGTTGCCTTCGTCCAGCTCGTCGGGGGTGTAGACACCCAGGATCACATCGGGGGAGTAGAGGCGGGTCCAGCGTTTCACGGCCAAGTACGCCAGCTGCTGTTTCGGGTCGGTCGCCCACAGCGGGGAATTACGCACACTGGCCTGCACCAGCAGCAGTTCGAGCACGCGTGGCTCAGCTTCACCGCGTAACGTCGCCCAGATGCGCACGCCCAGGCCATCCTCATCCTTGAGGTCGTAGTCCGGCACGCGGAACTGATATTCTTTCTTGTAGTCAGCAGCGCCCTTCGTGCCCTTCGCCGGCGCGGTGCAGACCTTGGATTTACCGATGATCTTTTCCCAAGGGCCATACCATTCGTAGTTGAAGCGGTCCCGCGTGACACCGCTCGACTGAATCACGGCATTTACCAGCTGCGCCTCGTAGCCCAGCGCGCCGTTGACCAAGTGCGTTTTCTGCGCCACTGCAAAGGGATTCATGCGCCACTGGATGGCCTGCATGATGACGGCGGCGCAGTCGGCCGGGCTGCCGCGCAAGTGCTCCGGGATAGTGGCGCGGCCTTTGGCCATGATGTCGGCCAAGCGCATCATGCTGTCCATACTTGCGCTGTCCAGAATCAGCGCGGCGCTGCTGGTGGCCACTACGGGCATGTCGCCCTGATCGTATTGCGTTGCCTGCATGACGGTGCGGCTTTCTTGCGTAACTGCGTTCATGACTTTTTCCTTGTGAGTTTTATGATTTCTGCCTTCAATAGCGCCAGGCGAACGGCGTAGACGATGGCGTGGCCGGCATGCCAGTTGCGCAGGGCCTGGCTGGCCACGTCAATCACGGCTTGGCTGACGACGTCCACTGCGCCTCCCTGTGGGCGCGGCCCAGGCGCTGTGCTCGCGCGGCGGATGCGTCCAGGTCGATCAGTGCTTCGATCTGCGCGGTGATCAGTTCCTTGCGCATTTCTTCCAGCCCGGCCAGCTCGCGGCGCACGCCGGCCAGGCGCATCTTGTTCATGCGGTGCTGGTGCTGCGCCTGGTAGTGGCGATGTGCGGCCAGTAGGCGGTGGAAGAGGGCGATCATTGGCGCACCATTGCGGTCACGCCCAGGGCGCCGTCGTCGTAAGCGGCATCGATCAGCGCGCCCAGGTTGCCGATGGCGGCGAAGCTGTACACCGTGCTGGCGGTGCGGATGGTGATGATGTAGCTCATGTCCTGATCCTCTGGTTAAATGGGGTGCTGGCGACCCGGTCAATCCGTCGGGCGTGTGATTCCTGCGGCTGGTGAGCCGCCAACACATGACCATCGAGAATCCCTCGCGGGACGCCGACACCAGGTGATTAATCTGGCCGTACCTGCTCGGCAATCACCCCGGCAGATTCGATGGTCATGTCTTGGCCGCCGGTTACGCCGGCGAAACGGGCCAGGGCGACTGGCCGGGGTAAAACTAGGCTGCCGACACCTGCGAAGGGCGGAACTTGGCCGTTGCCGTCGAGCCGTCCAGCAGCACTTCCAGGAAGTCGCCGCGAGCGCCTGGGTGCGTCTGCACGAACTTGCCAGGGCGCGCCGCTGGGTCGGTCTTCGTGCCCTTCACATTCACCTTCTGATCTTTTTTGAAATTCGACATGCTGTATTTCCTTCAAGGTTGGTTGTGGCGCCGGGCTTCCCCGGGCGCCTGATCCTCACGAAGATCAATCGGGGCATGCTGATCCCACAGGGCATTTATCCGGCCCGCCGGCCTGTCCCGCCTTGAACTACGGCGCGGGCGACCGCTAAATCTGCAATTTCTCCAGCGCAGCAACTTGTGCGCGGGTCTTGGCCTGGAAGTTCGCCGGATCGTCGCGCGCCAGCTGCGCGGCACCGTCGATTTCCCGTGTCGCACTGGCCTGCGCATCGGCGTAGATTGTGCTGGCGACAAATTCCCGGAACGCGTTGCCAGCGGTGGCCGCATCGCATGCCAAGGCGGTGCGCGCCAGCACATTCATGGCGCCAGGCGCTGCCAGCCGTTCGAGCAGCAGGTTGGCGATCCCGCTGGCGCCGGCGCCGCCGGTCAGCAAGACGGTACGTGCGACTGCATTCTTCTCGGCTGCCAGGGCGGTGATCATTTCTTCGCGCAGTTCGGCTGCATGGTGGTCGCGGGCGCTCATGGCGATTCGCCGCGCGCTGGGATGGCGATTGCCGGGATCACTTCGCCGTGGGCGACGAGGACCGCTTCGAGTGCTGCGAGCTCTGCTGGGGACATGTCGTACTCCTGTGTTTGCTTTCGATGAATGAAGTATTACACATATTGTGTATTAATAGCAAACAGTTTGTGTAATTATTTTGTGTGTCGGGAGACGATAGGATTTGACGGACGAAAAAAAGCCTCGAATCGTCGAGGCTGGTGTGGATGCTTAGAATGGGAGTTCGGGCGCCGGTGGCGGCCGGTAGGCCTGCCATTCGATTTCGTCAGCGTTGATCTGGCCGATCAGGGGCGCGATATCGAAGGCGGCGTAACTGCGCGAGAATCCGCCGACGCGCGGGGATAATAGGATAATGGGGTAGGTAGGGAAGTAGCGCTGCGCCTGAAGGATCAGGCGAGCGCCCGGCGTCGGATAGGTCTGGTCTGGATCGACCAGGATCGCTGCGAGGGTGAGGCGGTTGACGCGGATGATCGCGGAAGTGTATTGCATCACACGCTAGTTAGAGCACAATCGAAAAATCCAGCGGTAATTGAATTATCGAAGCGCGAATTCCCAGAAAAAGCTGCGCTTTAATCAACTAAGCTCAAAACCGAATTGGCGGCCTGTTGAACTGACTCCACTAAATCGAGGGTCACCTTGCTCTCTAGTGACTCCTGCTCAAGTTCCTTAATGGCTCGCCGCGTTGCCTCCTGCTGTTTGTCCGACCACATAATATCGTCGGACCGCGGTATTCCTGCGACCAGCTTGGTCTTCAACAAACTCATAGTTTTAGATGCAGTTCGAAGCTCTTGCAACTTGCCACGTGCCAGGCGCATGCTATGAGAAATACTATGGGGTGCGAGGTTCGAAAAGTGTGCGGCGGCACTCGGCATCAAGAACCCGAATTTGGCTGTATCAGAATATAACATTCCGTGCTTTTCAAAATATGGGGCCAGATCAGGCCTAACTAACGTGACTTGCTCCCGTACTCTAGTACTCCAAAATCTAGAATCCTCCTCCGCTGAGACCGACTCCGCTGGCGCATCCGAATCTTCCATGTTATAGAATATAGTGGATTGTTGCGCCGCTGATCTCATGGCATCCAACCGGCCATGTAGCGCATAGGCAGTCTTCGTCTTTGTTACCGCAAACCCTTCAATCGGCACCAGCCACTCCTCTAGACTTCCATCGGCCGCGAGGTACGCAGTAAGCGACTCTTCAATAAACTCAAGGAGAGACTGGAAATGTTTGTGATGAATGCCAAACAGTGCCCTCATAAGCTGTGGGCGTATAGTCTGTTTTACAAGGAAGCCGTCAGGATCGACGCAAGCGATATGGCTTGTTACCCACTCGCCAGTGTGTGGGCGAAGTTCTAGCCGTATGGCACGCCACTTAGAGGAGTATGACGGTATGGCAGGAAATCCGTCCGGTATTTCGAAAAAATTGCGACGCTCACTCATATCGTTGCTCCAATTAATAATCCTTGCTGCCCAGGGAAACGATTCTGTAAGTGAGTGTTCAAATTGGAAAGCCTGTTTTCCACAAAATCGAAGAAACGCTCAGCTGAGACTGTGTGAGTGGCTATCCCTGTCGACTCCAAACTTGCACGGGTTACTTCTGCGTTCATGATATCAAATGCCGCACTTTCGCGGAAAAGAGTTCGCAACAGCGCGCGTACTTCCTTCGTGCTGGTGCAGTCTGCCGCAAGGAGGTTGCAAAGGACGTTTTGGCTGGGATAGCTAGGATCGATGTCCAATGCTTTACCGTGATCGATGATCGCGAACTCTTTTGGCCCAACGAAAAGCAAATTTCCTAGATTTCGATCCCTGTTGTCAATCCACTCATCGAAAGCAGCAACCTCATTGATCTTTGGCCATGCCAAGAGAGCTTGCTCTAAAATTTTTCGGGCGGCCGGATTATAAGTGGGCGGAGTTACATTAAAGGCCCTAAGAGAATTGGGATACTCGAGGTCCACGCACCCATAAAGGATTTCTCCTGCCACTGGGTCATAAAGCAAAATTGGTTCAGGCGCTGGCAAGCCAAGGTTTCTCGCTAAATCGGCACAGAAAATTTCAGCAGCCAACTCGGGTTCGGATAATTTTTTGAAGATAACCTGAATCTGGTCGGTGCGCGTCACTGCTAGACCTCGCCTTGCAGCATTAATCCCGGTGCCTACAGGCTCAGAATCGGGAAGTAGGGTGCCTTTTCGTATCTTCATTTTGACTTCCACGGGATAAATTTTGTGGCAAATTATAAACTTTATTAATAATTGGAAATATATCGAATTGTTGCGTTATTTTATCAACCTCAATCCGCTTGTTGGCGAAGCAATACCCATCAACTTACCCTTGCGGTAGAACATGATCTCCCGTGCAGCACCGCCTAGGCACGCATCCATATCTGCATAGGTCGCGACCATCTGCAGGCGCTTCGCCTCAGGCTGCTTCTCGATTGCGTAGACCCAATGAACGGCAAGGTGATCACCTTCGATGTGCCACTTGGCAAATTCTCGGATACCGAACTGCACGTCCTGGGCAGCCTCTTTGTTGCAGGACTGCTGCCTACGCATAGATACAGGAACTGGCTGCTCACTAACCGCTGGGCCTGTGAAGTGCGGATTCTTCAAGCTGCTGACCAGCTTGCAGGAGTCCGCTGGCACGGCCTGGCTGACGGTGTAGACGCGACCAGATGCTGCGTTCGTGCATTGCCAAGTCTCAGCGTGGGCCACCGGCGCAAGCATTGCGCCGAGGACGAATATCAAGACCTTCATTTATAGCCGATCCTTGAAATTGCGCGCCTCGAAGCGCACGACGCGACCGATGACGTCACAATCACCAGGGCGACAAGGCTCTTGCGGGAAGTCTGGATTTTCAGATGTTAGATACCACTCGCGGCGCTCATATTTGAGGCGCTTCACGACCGGCTCTCCCTTGAAATTCAGCGCAAATACGCTGCCGTTCACCCGATTCTTGTCAGTGACGTTCACGACAACTACGTCCCCCTCGAACATCAGCGGTCGCATGCTGTCGCCCCTAACTTTGATTGCCAGCAATGCGCCTGGTGCCAAGTCTCGCTCTTCCAGCCAAAGGCGCGGGATATGGAAGTGGCCGCCGTCCTCGAATATGTGATCTGCTCCGAAGCCCGTAATTCCGGCGCGCACATGCTCTGGCACCATGCGAATGGCGACCGTGGAAGGTGCCATGCTTTCATCATCGGTTACGGGACTGCCGTCGGCAATATGGGATGAGCTGTCGAGGCCCAACAGCTGATCTGTGGTCAGACCCAAGGCGCGTGCCACCGGCACAGCTTTGCCAACAGGCGCTCCCCGTGATTTCCAGTTCGTCAATACAGCGGGCGCAATGCCCAGCGTTTCGCGCAGCCATTGCTGGTCTTTTTGGAGTTCCACCAGTCGCGCTTCAATGCGCTCCCAAGGGATATTGTTTGCCTTTTTGTTCATCATCAAAGAATAGCTAAACATTCACAGAGTGTGTTACACAAAATGTTTGATCGAAATACACAAGTCGTGTAATATGATCTTCATGAATCCACTAGATAAAGCAATCCAGTTGTGCGGCGGCCTTTCAGCCTTGGCCAAGGAGATCGACGTCAGCTCCGCACGGCTCGGCAATTGGCGCTTGCGCAGCGTACCCATCGAATACTGCCTCGCTATCGAAACGGCAACCGCAGGGGAGGTTTCCCGCAAAGATCTGCGCCCTGACGACTGGCATAAGATTTGGCCTGACTTGGCTGCTGCGTCCGCACCGCGCCGCGCCACTGACCCGGCCCCAGCGTTAGGCCACGCCGGCCGCCAGCCGCCCACCACCAACGCCATCTTCGACACCGTACCGCTGCGGGCCGCCGTCGGCATCGACGGGGGCGCAAAACCATGATCCGCCTGATCCCAATCTCCCTGCCGCGTCCGGCGGAAGACTTCGTGCGCATCCCGCTGCTCGAACCGCACCAGTTGCCTTGCGGCGTGCCGCTTGAGGAGTGCGCATTGCCAGCCTGCGAGCGTCCACCGTAAAACAGCACCAAGTACCAACCTGCATTTCGCTGTACCCAAACCCTGTAACACCGACCACCAGGAGAAAACCATGAAACAGAAGCAAAAACGTACCGCGCTCGTCAAGGGCTACATCACGGACGACAACAAGGATGCCTTGCAAGCCGCGTGCACTGCGATGCGCAAGACCGTCAGCGACGTGCTGAACGAATGCACGATCGTAATCATCCGCAATCACCTGGACGCCAGGCCGAAACGGAATGATACGCCGCCGTTTTCCAGCGGAGCTAGGCCCAAATCAATAAATAACAGGGCCCAGTTTATCCCGGCACCGCGCCCGTGCTTCGGCGTCGTCCCGCGCGTCGTGCGGATGCGGGTTTAACGGCATGGAGGCAGCTATTGAATAAACAAGCCGAGGTCACAGCCGAGGAAAAGGAGCTGATCTTCCAGCGTTCGATGATCTACCGCCAGGCCGAGAAAGACTTGCAGGGCGCCAAGGACGGGGAGGGCGAAGACGCGGCGAAGGCCGCGCACAAGGAAGCGCGCCAGAAATGGCGCGATGCCACCGACAGGGTGGCGAAGAAATACGAGGTGCCGCGGCGCGAGCCGCCATAACGAACCCGCACCCGACAGCTACAGCATCGCATGGCTGGAATCTGCCACTTTATTCACCATCAATATGGAACATGACATGACGCAAACAACTGCAATTACGCCGTATCGCTCGCTGGACAACGCTGCTGGCAACAACGAATTGCTCGACATGCTGCTGGCCAAGGGCCCAAAGAACGACGCCGCCCTGGCCCGCGCGCTGGAAGTGGCGCCGCCAGTGATTTCCAAGATTCGCCACGGCCGCCTGCCGATCGGCGCCTCGTTGCTGATCCGCATGCACGAGGTGTTCGACGTGTCGATCCGCGAACTCAAGCGCATCGCGCGCGCCGAGGTGGCGGTCTGACCTGGACGACTATGCGGCCCGAAAGCGGCGCGCCGGCGCAGCCCGAGCAGGGCGCCCAGCAGCAAGAGCACGTCGAGCGCGAATTGCCGGTCGACCCCGGCCATGTCCGGACGCGCCAGCACTACGAAGCAATGCTCGAAGAGCAGCGCGCCAGCCAATAAAAAAAGCCCGCTGGCAGGCGGGCTTCCTTAAAACACTACGTGAGAACACACGATGGAAATGATTATACCGCAGTCATTGCTGATGACCAGCAGGGAGATCGCCGAGCTGACCGGGAAGGAACACCGGAACGTTGCGCGCGATACCAAGGCTATGCTCCAGGCGCTGAAATTGAACCCGCTCAGTTTTGAGCAGGTCTACAGGGCCGGAAATGGCCAGTCGCAGACGGAGTATCTGCTCCCGAAGGACCTGACGTTGACGCTGGTTTCCGGCTACAACGTAGTCATGCGCAAGCGTATTATCGACCGCTGGCTCGAACTGGAAGTGGCGCCTCAGCCGTTTGAGCTGTCGCGCATGGACCTGATCCAGCTGGCGCTGCGCGCTGAAACCGAGAACATCGCGCTGGCGGCCAAGATCGCCATCGACGCGCCGAAAGTCCGTTTTGCAGAAACCATTCGTGCCATTGATGGCGTGTGCCATATCGAAAAGGTAGCCAAGACCATCGGTATCGGCCGCACCAAGTTTTTCCGCCGCCTGCGCGAGGATCATATTTTGATCAGTGGTAGCAACCTGCCATATCAGAAATACATCGACAAGGGCTATTTCACAGTCATCGAAGGCAACCCCTTTCGCGACAGCAAGGGCGTCGAGCATCCCACCTTCACCGCCATGGTGACCGGTGCTGGCCAGGTCTTCCTGGTGCGCAAATACGCGAAAGCCGGGGAGGCGGAATCATGAATGACCGCTCAAATACTAAAGCGGCGTGCTTGCTTGGCGCGCAAGCTGACATAGCCTCCACGCGCAATTCCGCCAACGCCGACCGCGCCGCCGATATCCTGGCCACGGTCAAGCGCTGTGGCGCCGCAACCATTGGCGACATCGCCCTGGACCTGACTCTTCACCGGGAAACCGTGCGCAAGCGCCTGGCCAAACTGGTCAAGGCCGGGCACCTCGTGCTGATCGAGGCCGCAGCAACCCATTCGCGCGCCCTGTACGGCATGCCCGACCTGGACGACCAGGACGAATTCGACCTGTATAGAAATCGCAGCAGCAACTGGCCGCGCGGTGAGCACGGCCGTGATCCGCTCGTTGCGGCCATGTTTGGCGCGCCAGTGACAATGATCACCACCAGTCCGCCGTGCGCTCATTTTGCTCCAGAGTTTGCCGGGGTGCGCCCATGAAGCGCGACGCATTCACACTCTCCCTCGACCTGGGCACAGAGTTGATTATCGACAACTTTGCGGGTGGTGGCGGAACGTCGACCGGCTTGGAGCAGGCATTCGGCCGCCCGGTCGATATCGCAATCAATCACGACCCCGAAGCGCTGGCCATGCATGCGGCGAACCATCCGCACACCACGCACCTATGCGAAAGCGTATGGGACGTCGACCCGATCAAGGTCACGAACAACCGCCCTGTGGGCCTCGTCTGGCTGTCGCCGGACTGCAAGCACTTCAGCAAGGCCAAGGGCGGCAAGCCCGTCGAGAAGCGCATCCGTGGCTTGGCCTGGGTGACGCTGCGCTGGGCGGCCAAGTGCAAGCCGCGCGTGATCATGCTGGAAAACGTCGAGGAATTCAAAACGTGGGGCCCTCTGCTGGTCGAGGCTGATGGCAGCGCCAAGCCGGACCCGGCGAAGAAGGGCAAGACGTTCGATTCGTTCATCCGCCAGCTGCGCGCGCACGGCTACACTGTTGACTACCGCGAAATGCGCGGTTGCGACCACGACACGCCCACGATCAGGAAGCGCTTCTTCCTCGTGGCGCGCCGCGACGGCATCACCATCGAGTGGCCAGAGCCTACCCATGGCGCACCGGACAGCATCGGCGTGCGCGCGGGCAAGCTGCTGCCGTACCGCACGGCGGCCGAGTGCATCGATTTCAGCCTGCCATGCCCGTCGATCTTCGAACGCGACAAGCCGCTGGCACCAGCCACGCTGCGCCGCATCGCCAAGGGCATCATGCGCTATGTGGTCGACGCGGCCGATCCGTTCATCGTCGGCGCCGGCGGCCCAGCACGTGCTGGCGAACCGCGCCCGACGGCCCGGCCGTTCGGCACGCTGCTGGCTCGCAACGACAGCTATTTCTGCGCACCAACCATCGTCCCGGTCACGCACCAGGGCGGTGATCGCACGGAATCGATCGGTGAGCCATTCCGCACCATCACCGGCGCGCACCGTGGTGAGAAGGCGCTGGGCGTGGCCACGCTGGTGCAGGTGGGCTACGGGGAGCGCGAGGGCCAAGCGCCGCGAGCGCTGGACATTGAGAAGCCGCTGGGCACCGTCGTCGGCGAGAGCAAGCACGCGCTGGTATCTGCCGTGCTGGTCGATGCCGCCCATGGTGAGGTATCGCCTGGCGGTGTGAAGCGCTGGGGGACTGGTGCGCACGACGTCGAGGCACCGCTCGGTACCGTGACGGCCAGCGGCAACAAGGCCGTGGCCACGGCGTTCCTGGCCAAGCATTACACGGGCGTAGTGGGTTCCGACTTGACCGATCCTATCGGCACGGTCACCGCATGCGACCACCACAGCCTGGTGACGGCGTTCTTGACCGAGCATGCCAACGCGAGCAATCAGCGCGTGATGCCGGCCGACGAACCGCTGCGCACCATCTGCGCCCAGGTGAAGGGCGGCCATTTCAGCATGGTGTCGGCGCACATCACGAAGTTCCGCACCGGCGCCACCGGCAGCGCGATGACGGAGCCGCTGCCGACGATCACGGCCGGGCCGAAGGAAAAGCCTGCCGGCGCGCCGCATGCGCTGGGCATCGTAACCAGCAATCTGGTCAAGCTGCGCGGCACCAGCACGGCGGCCGGTACCGATGAGCCGCTGGGCACGGTCAGCGCCGGCGGCCAGCATCACGCCGAGGTGCGTGCCTTCTTGCTGAGCTATTACGGCACGGACCAGGCACCGGAGATCGACGGGCCACTGGCCACCGTCACGAGCCGCGACCGCTTCGGCCTGGTGACGATCCACGGCCAGGATTACCAGATCGTGGATATTGGCCTGCGCATGCTGCAGCCGCGCGAGCTGTTCCGCGCCCAAGGCTTCCCGGACGATTACATCATCGGCGACGACCCGGCCCAGGGCCTGAAACTGACGAAGAGCGCCCAGGTGCGCATGTGCGGCAATTCAGTTTGCCCGCCCATGGCCAAGGCCTTGATCCTCGCCAACTTCGCGCATGAACGCGAGATTGCGAGGGTAGCGTAATGCTGCTATCCCTGTTGATCCGGGAAGTTTACGACGCGCATTGGAAGCGCAACTTCACCTTTCAAAAGCTTGGCCAGTCCTATTCTAATTGCCTCTTGATCAAGTTCGATCGCTCCATGAGCAACTGGGCTATACACGGCGCGCCGCAGGTCAACAGAATCAAAGTCAAAATTTTGGGCTGTAGCAATTGCTGCAAGCAGCGCGTAAAACTTCTCATCTCTGTTATGTGCCCATTGGTCCGCCTTAGATTCGCTCAATGCTTTCACATCGACGTCCAAAGCATCGAAGTATGCACGACGGGCGAGACAAACCTGGCGCTCTCCGTTGGTTTGTCGCTGCCTACCGAACGACCGCTTCCCGTAGAACGCAATGTCAATCATGTTGAGTGCTTGGACGTGTTCTGGCGCGAGTCGAGCGGCTCGGGTCGCCATGAGCGTGCGAAAGATTCCGTCCTTCATCCCTTTTTTTGCTTGCCCGCGCTCGATCCATTTTTGCGCTTGTACCGCAAGAATGGGGCCGATCAAAACCGCTGCGATCGTAAGCCATTCGCCAATTCGAATTGCCGGTTCTTCTACAGCCATATTTTGTCCGTTATTGCAAAAAGGAAAATAATATCATGATGTACGACTTAGCAAGAGCTGATCGGCACCATCTGGCCAACCAGGCCGCGCCTGCCTATTCGCTGATCCGCAAGGTCTGCGCCTGCGGCAAGGCCAGCACTGCCAAGCAGCTGGCCCAGCACGGCAAATGCGCCACTTGCGCGCTGGCCGCCGTCCGCGACGCGATCATGCCTGGCGACTACGCCAAGCTGCAGCACATGCTCGGCGCCGTGCAGCAATATCCGAAGTCCAAGTGGGGATGGCGCAATTACTTTGCCGCCGGCAGCGGCCAACAGTACGAGGCCATGCAGCGCCTGGTGGCCGCCGGCTTGGCCACGGCTGGCCGCGCAACCGGCGACATGACCTATTTTTACGCTACCCGCTTGGGCTGCAAAGCTGCGGGCCTCGATGGCGCTGGCATCAAGCGCGCGATGGAAGTGCAATGACTTTCGCAAAAATTCATATGTTAATTATCCAGCCTGGGATCTTGGTTGTTACTCAGCTTTTCCACCCCTTTCAGATAAATAGAATAAGCAATTTTGCTTCGCAGCTTCGAGTATCCAGCCGCTCTAACGATTGCATCGACGTTCCATTGCTGGGGATCGGTTTGTCCGTTGTCAAAGATTGTTTTTGCTTCGTTGAGAAGATCGCTGAGCGTATTAGCGGCTTCCTTAATTTCCATGAACCCGCTCACCATTTGAGCGGATCCAAGAGCATGCACGGGGACTGTATTCAATACGTGGCTTGTCTCGATGAATATTTTCGCGTCCTTCCACTCAAGAAGGCTTTGCGCAGCTGTTTGACGATCCATAAGGGCGGGTGTGATGCTAGAAATCTCCGTAAGCATTTTGTCCAAAATAATACGGACGGAATTTGCTTGCCGCAGCAACGATCTGAGCTCGATATCCCTCGCAAGAGTTTCAGCCCGCGTAGCTTGCATATGCATTACAAAAATTGCCACCCCGAGTGCGGCGACGGAACCAATTGCTTGAGCCCAGCCCGAATCCAACTCGGTCCATGCGATGAAATTAATCGCCCAACGGATCGCGATCACGGCGCAGATAAAAATAATTACTGCCATGGCGCAGAGTCCGAGCCACTTGAGTATATTGTTGTGCATGAGTTTCCTTGTCAAAAGGAAATCTTATCATGATGCGCCACTCGCCCATGAAGCCAGGCAAGCCCCTGGCACGCACGCCATTCAAGCGCACCTCGCCGATGCCCAGCACCGGCATGCTCTCCCTGCAGTCCTACCAGCGCACGGCACCGAAGCGCAAGGCCGGCTTGAAGTCGAAAGAGCGCACTGTCACGGCCGCCGAGAAACTGCTGTGGACCCGCCTGGCCGCGCTGGGCTGCGTCGCCTGCAAGAAAGACGGCAAGTTCAATACACACGTCAGCATCCATCACGTCGACGGCCGCACGAAGCCTGGCTGCCACCAGCTCGTGTTGCCGCTTTGCGCCGGCCACCACCAGGACGGTACCGGCGAAGACAAAACCCTGATCGCGGTTCATCCATGGAAGGCGCGTTTCGAAGCGCGCTACGGCACGCAGGCCGAGCTGATGGATGAGTGCGCGCAACTCTTATTTGAACAGTGGGACGCTGCAGCAGCACCTGCCACCACACAACCTACATTGGAACACCCATGAGCGCCTTTAGCCCGCAAGAGCAAAAACACCTGAAAGAAGCCGCGTACAGCGATTTCCTGCGCGCCAAGATCAAACTGGCCCAGCGCAAGGGCTTCGACGTGCCGCTGGCCGATATCCACCCCGGCCTCAAGCCGCACACCCGCGACATCGTGCGCTGGGCCCTGGCTGGTGGCCAGCGCGCCATCTTTGCCTCGTTCGGCCTGCACAAGACCAGCACCAACCTGGAGGTGATGCGCCAGATCGGCATCCACCGGCCAGGCCTGCGCCTGATCGTGCTGCCGCTGGGCGTGCGCCAGGAGTTCATCCGCGAGGCCGCGAAGCGCTTCACCGGCGAATATGAGGTGCAAGTGCGCTTCATCCGCACGGATGTCGAGATCGATGGCCAGGACGTCGTCTACCTAACGAACTACGAATCGGTGCGCGAGGGCAAGATAGACGTGCGCAAGTTCCGGGCCGTCGGCCTGGACGAAGCCAGCGTGTTGCGCAGCTATGGCAGCAAGACCTATCAGGAGTTCCTGCCGCTGTTCGAGCAGGTCGAGTTCAAATTCGTCTACACGGCCACGCCGTCGCCGAACCGCTTCAAGGAACTGATCCACTATGCCGGCTTCCTGGGCGTGATGGATACGGGGCAGGCCCTGACGCGTTTCTTCCAGCGCGATAGCGAGAAGGCGGGCAACCTGACGCTGTATCCGCATAAGGAACAGGAATTCTGGCTGTGGGTGGCCAGCTGGGCCGTCTTCATCCAGCGCCCGAGCGACCTGGGCCATTCCGACGAGGGCTACGACCTGCCGGCGCTCGACGTGCGCTTTCACGAGGTGCCGAGCAATTACAGCACGGCCGGCGCCGAGAAGAACGGCCAGGGCCTGCTGATCCCGAACGTTGCCATGGGCCTGTCGGCGGCCGCCGGCGAGAAGCGCGACAGCATGGCCGCGCGCGTTGCCAAGGTGGCCGAGATCATGGCGGCGGATCCTGACGATCACTTCCTGATCTGGCACGACCTGGAAGACGAGCGCCACGCTATTCAGGCGGCGGTGCCGGGCGTGGTCAGCGTGTGGGGTACGCAGGACCTGGACCAGCGCGAGCAGCGCATTGCCGATTTCAGCGACGGCAACATCAAGTATCTGTCGACCAAGCCGGTCATTGCCGGCAGCGGCTGCAACTTCCAGGTGCATTGCCACCGCGAGATTTTCGCGGGCATCGGTTTCAAGTTTAATGATTTTATACAAAGTATCCATAGGGTAAAGCGGTTCGGGCAGACCCATCCTGTGCGCATCGACATCATCCACACCGAGGTCGAGCGCAAGGTGCTGGCCGACCTGATGGAGAAATGGCGCCGCCACGACGAAATGCAGGCCAAGATGGGCCAGATCATCCGCGCCTATGGCCTGGACCAGCTCTCCATGCAGGATTCGCTGGCGCGCACCATCGGCGTCGAGCGCGCCGTGGTGGCCGGCGAGCGCTTCTCGGTGGCCAATAACGACTGCGTGCTCGAAGCCATGCAGCAGCCGGACAACTCGGTGGGAATGATCATCACCAGCGTTCCTTTCGCCAACCATTACGAATACACGCCGAGCTATAACGACTTCGGCCACACCCAGGACAACGATCACTTCTGGGCGCAGATGGACTTCCTGACGCCCGAGCTGCTGCGCATCCTGCAGCCTGGCCGGATTTACGCCTGCCACGTCAAGGACCGTATCAACTTCGGCAACGTCACCGGCGCGGGCGTGCCAACGGTCAGCCCGTTCCATGCCGAGGCGCTGTTTCACGGCATCAAGCACGGCTTCGACTACATGGGCATGATCACGGTCGTGACTGACGTGGTGCGCGAAAACAACCAGACCTACCGCCTGGGCTATTCCGAGGTGTGCAAGGACGGCACGAAGATGGGCGTCGGCTCGCCGGAATACATCCTGCTGTTCCACAAGCCGCAGACGGACCGCAGCCGTGGCTATGCCGATACGCCCGTGACCAAGGCCAAGCCAATGTGCCTGGACGATGCCGGCGACCGGATCCCGTTTGACCGCAAGGCCGTGCCGATTCCTGGTACTGGCTACAGCGTGGCGCGCTGGCAGGTCGACGCGCATGCGTTCTGGCGCTCCAGTGGCGATCGCCTGCTGGGCGCGGCCGAGCTGGCCAGCTTCGGCCCGGGCAAGCTGGCGAAGCTGTTCACCAGCATGTCGCTGGAGAACGTCTACAACTATGAATATCACGTCGAGGTCGGCGAGGCGCTGCTGGCCAACAAGGCGCTGCCTGCGGATTACCTCAGCCTGGCACCAGGCAGCGCCGATCCGGCCGTGTGGCACGACATCGTGCGCATGCGCACCCTGAACGGCGAGCAGTCGGCGCGTGCTGTCGAAAAGCACGTTTGCCCCTTCCAGATCGATATCGTTGATCGCCTGATCGGACGCTACAGCAATTCGGGCGAGGTGATCTACGACCCGTTTTGCGGTCTGGGCACCGTGCCCGTGCGCGCGGTGAAGCTGGGCCGGCAAGGTCGCGGCAGCGAGCTGAACCCGGCATATTTCGCTGACCAGGTGCACTACTGTCAGGCGATGGAGCGCGAAGTCAGCATGCCCACGTTGTTCGATATGGAACTGATGGACGAGGAGAACGCCAAGTGACGCGCGCAAATTTCAGTGAATTCGTGCTGGGCGCCATGCCCGGTACCAAGGCCGAGATCGTCATCAAGTCGGGCGTCAGCCAGGCAGCCGTGTTGCGGTGGGTGGGCCTGCTGCACGCCGACCGCAAGATTTACATCGCTAGCTGGAAGCCGCACCCGCGCGCAGGCGCCGCTATGGCCGTGTATGCCGTCGGCGACCTTCCAGACGCACCATGCAAGCTACCGCACTTGAGCAAGCGCCAGATTCGCTTGCGCTTCGAGGCCAAAGCCAAGCAGGATGGCCGCTGGGACTCGATGAAGGCGCGCTGGCGCAGCAAGTACTGGATCCGCAAGGCGGGCGCCGTGGGCGACCCGCTGGTGGCGGCGCTGTTCGGCGCGGCGCGCGCGCAGGAGGCCCGACCTTGAACTACTTCGAGCACCATATTGGCGACTATGACAAGAATACCTCGCACCTTTCGGCCTGCGAGGACGGGATCTATTGCCGCATGATTCGACGCTACCTCGACAAGGAATTGCCACTCGATTCGGACGTCGAGGAGATAAAACGTGTCGTCCGCGCACGCAGCCGCGAAGAAAAAAAAGCGGTTGACGTCGTTCTCAAAGAGTTTTTTTCTCTCGCTGCCGATGGCTGGCACCACAAAACGTGCGACGAAATTATCTTCGCATTTCAGGCCGGCGAGCCAGAGCGAGAGGCAAAGAAAGCGAACGAGGAAACACGCATGAGGCGGCATAGAGACGAGCGTGCAGCCCTGTTTGCCCAGCTTACGGCTGCTGGACAGCACGCTGCTTGGAATATCGGAATCAAGGAACTCCGGGCGATGGCGGGTGCGTTGCAGGCCTCAAAAAGCCCGGAACCTGAAACGCCACCTGTAACGGCACCTGCAACGCCTGCAACGGCTACCCAAACACCAATACCCAATACCCAATCACCAATATATAAAACCTTGTCGGAGAAAATCCCCGACGCGGCGATTCCAACGGTGCCTGTGGTCGATATCAAGGAAGCCAGGGAGAAGCGCAAGCACAGCGCTGACGACGAGAAGTGCGCCCGTTGGCTGTTCGGCCGGGTGCTGGCGAACAATGCCGCTGCAAAGCAGCCGAACTTCGAGGGCTGGGCCGATGACGTGCGTCTGCTGCGCGAGCGGGACAAGCGCACCCACGCGGAAATCTGCGAGCTTTTCCAATGGGCCCAGGGAGACGCGTTCTGGTGCTCGAACATCCTCTCGCCGGCAAAGTTGCGCGAGAAGTGGGATCAACTGACGATGAAACGAACGCCTTTGGGCGGAAGGACGGCACAGCATGGAAACTTTGGCAAGCAGGATTACCACAAGGGCGTTGGGGCAGATGGCACCTTTTGAAGGCAAGAAGCGCTTCGTCAGCGCGCAGATCGAGCGCTGCCCGATGCACGGCGAGTACACGGCCATGCTGATTCGCGGCGCCTGGTCCGGCTGCCCGGATTGCATGAACGTCGAGGACCAGGTGCGCGAGGCAGAGCAGCGCGCCGCGTGGCGCCAGGAGCTCAAGGCGCGCGAATGGAGCGCAAAGCTCGGCCGTGCCGCTATTCCCGAGCGCTTCGCTGATCGCCGCCTCGAATCGTACCGGCCGGACTGCCCTGGCGCCGAGCGCGCGCTGGCCGTGGCCACCCGGTACGCCGAGAACTTCGAAGATGCACGGGCCACTGGCGCCTGCCTGATCTTCGCTGGGGATGTCGGTACCGGCAAGACGCACTTGGCCGTGGGAATCGCCCACCACATCATGGGGCACGGCCGCCAAGCGGTCTTCACCTCGGTGATGCGCGCCGTGCGGTCCGTCAAGGAGACCTACGCCAAGGGCGCGGGCCGCACCGAGGCGCAGGCCATCCGCGACCTAGTCGACCCTGATCTGCTGATCCTCGACGAGGTGGGCGTGCAGCACGGCAGCGACACGGAAAAGCTGATCCTGTTCGAAATCATCAACGGCCGCTACGAGGCGGCGCGCCCGACCATCGTCATCAGCAATTTGGACGCGGCCGGCCTGGAGCAGTTCCTGGGTGCGCGGGCGTTTGACCGATTGCGCGAGGGCGGCGGCAGGCTGGTGGTCTTCGATTGGGAGTCGCACAGGGGGAAACGCCCGAGCGTCCAGGCTGCGAATGCCGCTCAGGATTTGCCAGAGGCACCGCCGCACTGCGCAAGGGCCATGGCCGCTACGAAGTGACGTACCCATCAGAAAAATCGGCTTAAAAGGCTTCAAATGAAAAATCAAGAAAACGAAATCGCAACAAACAAACGCCTGGCCGAGCTGCTGGGCTGGACCAGGATTGTCGAGGTGGGCGGCGCCCTGGTCGGCACGCCGCCGGCCGGCGCTGCCGCAAGTCGCGGCCAGGCGCTGGTGCCGGACTGGCTGGGCGACTGGGCGGCGGCCGGGCCGTTGATCGGACAGTTCTCGATGAGCGTCGGCTTCACAGGGCTTGACGCGGTGGCGACCGCACGCGATTACGAAAAGGGCGCGGCATTTGAGGCGATCGCGGACCACGCTACAGCCGATGCGGCTGCGCGGGTCGCCATCGTGCGAGCAATTATCCGTGCGCTGGAGGCGGGCCAATGATGGCCCGTGGCTTGCAGGCGCTGGGTCGCCTCAAGGTCGGCGCCATGAACAAGACCGAAGCCGCGTATGCGCAGACGCTGGAACTGCGCAAGGCCGCTGGCGAGGTGGTCTGGTACAAGTTCGAAGGCCTGAAATTCCGCCTGGCCGACAACACTTTCTACACGCCGGATTTCGCCGTTCTCTTGGCTGGCGGCGCCTTGGAGGCGCACGAAGTAAAAGGCCACTGGCAAGACGATGCACGCGCGAAGATCAAGATCGCGGCCGACATGTACCCGCTGCGCTTTGTCGCCGTGCAAGCGCTGCCGAAGAAGGCGGGCGGCGGGTGGAAAGTTGAGGAATTTTGATGGGCGCGAACAAGAAGCCGCGTAAGCGGTATATCCCGAAGCCAGCCGTGCTGCCACCAGGCGCCCGCCCGGCCATGGCATTCGAAATGCCCGGCTTCCAGGCCAGCGAGGCGATGGGCAAGGAGCATTTTCAAGAGCAGCACGTCTATGACCTGCTTAGCAACGCCGACATGACGCGCCGTATTGCGCCAGCTGGGCATGCCATCCTGCCGGTGGCTCAGGCCATGGTCGAGGCGATTGCCGAGATCCAGGCGCGCGCCCAGCGCACGGGCACCTTCGGCGTCAACGGCGACGAGATGCGCGTGCTGCGCGAGGGCGTTGGAAAGACGATGGTCTTCCTGCGCTGCGCCTCGAATGTCGAGATTGCGCGCGCTGGCCTGGCCGCAGTGCGCGAATTCAACCGGACCGGCGTGCTGCGCGTATGAGTGGCGCAAGAGATTGGCAGGGCTAGCACAGGTCAAAAAAGGGTGTTAACGTTGACGTACGGAATGAAAGGGAATTCATGGGCTTCGCAGAAAAGTATATCGCATCGATCAACTCGTCCAACCTGAAAGACGATGAGCGGCATCACCTCACGGAGGCGCTTGCGGCTGCGGCACTGGCTGATCGGTCTGGCTCTGGCCTGGGCGCTTTGCTGTCGCGTGTGAAGTACGCGGACGGTGCAGCGCGCCAGCTCTTCGAAAGTGGCTCGTCGAATTTGGCTCAGCTGCTGCGCATCTGGACTGCGGCTGTAGCAGAGAAAGGTCGCTCGCGTGGCTGGGTGAAGGCGAATACTGCATGGGACCAACAAGCCGCCCAGGCTCTGTATCGCCGCGTCGCGCACGCGTCGCTTGCGCATTGGCTCGATGGTAAATGCGTTGCTTGCCATGGAACGGGCGTGACGAGCAATCGGCAGTTCTGCGTGCCTTGCAAGGGGGGCGGCAAGGGGGAAGTGGAATGTGCTGGCGGGTTTGAGCGCGAGCGGATTGTTGACATGGTCAGCGAACTGGAAGGGCTAGCGCAAGCTCACAATGCACGTGCGGCACGCCGATTAAGTAGCGCTTTAAAATATTAGGTGTTGTGCGTTAAATTTGATGGGTATAATGGCAATAGAAGTGGTTTTTTTATAATCCGGTATGAGGCTCAACTCCTAAGATTGGAAGTGACATGCTACCCACCACCCGCTTTATCATACTTGTTCTTCTTTCTGGCATGATCGGTCTTTTGCCAGCGCCCGCCACAGCAAGTGCTAAGTTGGCTTTTGATAAAAATTGTATGGCTTGCCACAAAGCAGTTGGGAGAATGATTGGGCCGGGCTTTGACCAAATTGCTCAAAAATACGCTGGACAGCCTGATATTGAAACATTTCTCGCCACCAAGATAATTGAAGGGGGCAAGGGTTCTTTCGGCCAGGTGCCAATGCCTCGGAGCCCCGGAGTTTCTCTATCAGAAGCCACTCAACTGGCACACTGGATTTTAACGGGCGAGGAGGGCACGCGTGGTGCCGCTTCACCGAGCGCACCAAGGGCGGTGCCGTCGCCAAATGAAGGGAGTAACGTTGCAGCGCTTTTACAAGAGGCTATTGTCGCGAGAAATGAGCTTAGGCATCCTAATGCTCGACAGCAAGCCCCATCATCTACTGCAAGTCAGCAGTTATCCACCACGCGGTCAGCATCCCCCTCTGGACCTGCAGACGCTGGCAGCGTCGTAATGGCATGTTTGCAGCATAGAGAGGCGCCTCGGAAGCAATCGCCTGATTATTATTATAATGTTGGTGAAATATTTACCAATGGATGTAACGAGCCAATACGTGCTAGGTGGTGCAATGCGAAGACTCGTGACACTTGTGACGATGCCGGTCATTATGGATATGACCTCCAGCCAGGTGCCTCAAAGACTTTCTATCGAAACTCCGAGAAGACGGTTGGGTTCATATTCTGGGCATGTAAACTGAGTGAAGGTGGGAGAAAAATCCGGATGGACTTTGAGGGAAGATGCCTGTTTGAGTAGTATCAACTGGTGATGTTTGTATGCTTTTCAAAATTCGTGTATTATTAATTACCACTCCCTGCACTCGTAATGATCGCGTAAGCGGCACCGATAGCAGGGATTCGCTTAGCATCCATAAGTTGATGGATCTGCTCGCGGTAAATTTGCATAGCTAACGATGCAGATTGTTATTGAAGAAAAATTAAGCCACCCTAGAGGTGGTTTTTTTTACACCTAAAGTTTTAATAATGCTAAGATTCTTAGCATTATTAAAACTTCTAGGGGTCTTCCATGTTTAAACGAATTGCTGGCGTCGTCGTCGCCGCTTCTTTGCTCTGCGGTGCTTCGGCGCAAGCGGCTGATTAGCGATTGGATTTCACGGCAACGAGCTTCGTCCCATTTTATGACGCAGCTGGTCCGGCGCCGTTCAATTTTGCCACGGGTTACGCCATCTTCTCGGCGGATTCACTTGGCTCGAATTGGACCGCAGTAAAAGATTTCGACCTTACGATAGGTAACGCGCACTACACTCGGTCCGATGTGGGTGTCGACCTCCGGGCTAGGGGCGCTTTCGTCGGTGGACTTCTGAATGACTTTCGCACAATAAACAATGGGACTAACGATTTTTGGATTGACTTAAATAATACGCAGTCGACCGGGCTTATATACGCGAGTGTGAGTAAATCCGGATACTGGGAAAGTTACGACATTAAGCAGACCGTGTCTGCCGTCCCTGAGCCGGAGACGTACGGCATGTTCCTCGCAGGCTTGGGTCTGCTAGGCGTTGTAGCGCGCCGCCGCAAGGCATAAACACCATTGCGGCCCTGGCCGCGCAATAAATCGAAGCCCGCCCCGAAAGGATCGCGGGCTTTTTTGTTTTCTGGCCACGTAGCGAGGCAATGATGGCTGTAGCCGAGTTGTTCAGCCGCCTTCGTTGGCGCCGTACGCCGCCGGAATTCAGCCGCCTTCGTTGGCGCCGTACGCCGCCGGAAATGACTGCCATCGTCACCGACATGGCGCCAGTCGAGCCACCCACGCAACAAGAAATTACCGACCAACTCGACATCGACGTGGTGCGCCAGTTTCAGCGCTTGCTGGACGTGGATGTCGATTGATCGATTTGGAATCTGACTCGGCCCTTCATGCAGGGATTAATTTACCAATTTGTAGCGGTAACCCTTGCCTTGCATGCATAAATCACGAAGCTCTTTCTGCTCGGAAGCTGGCGTCTTGTTGAGCTTGATTTGATATTGACACTCTGAAAGTGCGTCTGTTTTTTGGTCAAAAGTGGAGCCTTTTTTTACATAGTCATAGCTCGGAGATGCGCAGGCGCTAAGTATTAATGTCCCGAAAAAAACTGTGAATAGCTTAATCATGGTTATATCGATTTAAAGGATGATGTAGATGTGGATGTATGTTTATGCACGTGCATTGAGTGCACCGCATAAAATGTTACCACTTGACAAGAAAATATCGTAGCAAATTATGAATATTTCTTATTAATTTTTTAATTTCGGCGAGTAATATCAAATTCAGCTCAAATTCAAGGCAAGTCACTTGGCAGCTAACTTCGCCATTCATGGCAGTGCGGGTGTAGCTCAAGTGGTAGAGCGCGGGCCTTCCAAGCCGGCGACGCGGGTTCGAGGCCCGTCACCCGCTCCAGTTCTCCTCGCCTGGCATGCCGGGTTTCGCCGCCAGCCGCATCACTGCGCTGGCGGCTTTTCTATTTGAGGTGCAGCATGTTCGATATCGACTTTCGCCGGATGATCATCACCATCGCACTGCTGGGTGCGGTAATCGGTGGCGCCACTATCGCACTCGTGCTGCTGGCCTGGCCCTCGTTGTGGGCGCTGGCCAAGCCGACGCTACATTCCTGGACTACCTGACACTTGCGACTGCCAGCGCGCTCCAGTGGCAGGGCTTTGAAAAACGGGCGCAGTCACCGACGCATCATGGCCAAGAGGCTCCACCGCAATTCATCGCGGCCCTGCTTGGCACGGGCGGTGACACAGATTATCCGCGATAGGGGGAGTTGCGGGTGGGTGCCGGCTAACGCCTTGAGCTTGAAGGTATCCTTCTGCCGCGTCTAAGCCTTCCTCTATGACCAGTTGCACGGCGGTCTCGATAATTGCATTGAGCGCGCTGTCTGGATGGCAACTCCGGCCAGGCGTAAGCAGGTAGGTTGTCGGCATCACATCAGATCCTTGTTCGAAATCAAATGATGTCAAAGCCACCTGATTGGGTCTTGATTTGCGTCAACAAATTGGCGAATAAGTGAAATGAAAAAAATTCAACATCCGTCGAACAACGGCGTGCTCGGCGCGCCTGCAGGCTGGGATCAAGCCGAGTTGCCATGCAACGCGCTACCGATAACGCGCACGCAAGTGGGCGATCTGCCTGCCGTGGTGTCGTACTGGCACCCAGATGCCGTGGAGCTGGCAGCACTGAATGCCGGTGGTGCCGTCCGGCTGTGGGTGGTGGGTGCAACGATGACTCCCGTGATGCTCGACGTGGAGCCATCCCCGTAGCAAAGAAATGGAATACACATGGGGCGCAAATCAGCACTGACCGAAAAGCAGTGGGCAGCGGTAGGCCAGCGACTCCTCAAAGGGGAGGCGGCCCGGGCGCTTGCTCGGGAATTCGGCGTATCCGAAGCCGCGATCAGAAAACGCTTTGGTGCGCAGACGAAACAGATAAAAGATGTTGCAAATCAATTGGTTGCGGCAGAGTCGGCATTTAGTGCGCTACCGATAGGTGCGCAGATAAGTGCGCGCACTTTGGCCGATGAGTTGAAAGAAATCTCGATGCACCTGGCTGGAGCCGCACGATATGGCGCTGCCACCGCGCACCGGCTGTCCGGCATCGCGCACAACAAGGCTGGCGAGATCGATGACGCCGAGCCGCTGGACGACAAGAGCCGCTTGGCTTTGGGTGATATCGCCGTGCTGACCAGGATGGCCAACGGCGCCGCCGAGATCGGCATGAACCTGCTCAAAGCCAGCAAGGACGTGAAGCCGGACGACGACTCGCCCACACCTGTCGCCATCACCTTCGGCGTGAAAGACGCCAAGCGCCATGACGACAATCCAGTTTGACCTGAACGTCCCGCAGTCGAGCTTCCTGCAACTGCCGCACAAGTTCAAGGCCTACGTGGCCGGGTTTGGCTCCGGCAAGACGTTTGTGGGCTGCGCGGGCATCTGCGCCCACTTCTGGCAGTGGCCGGGCATCAACCAGGGGTACTTCGCGCCGACCTATCCGCAGATTCGCGACATCTTCTATCCCACGATGGAGGAGGTTGCCTATGCGATGGGCCTGCGCATCAAGGTGAAGCAGGGCGATCACGAGGTCGAGGTGTACGAGGGGCGGCGCTATCGCGGCACGGTCATTTGCCGCTCGATGGAAAAGCCGGAAACCATCGTCGGCTTTAAGATCGGCCACGCGCTGATCGATGAGCTGGACGTGATGCCGCTGAAGAAGGCGCAGATGGCCTGGCGCAAGATCATCGCCCGTATGCGCTACAAGGTGCCTGGGCTGATGAACGGCATCGACGTGACGACGACGCCCGAGGGCTTCAAGTTCGTCTATCAGCAGTTCGTCAAGGCTATTCGGGACAAGCCTGAGCTGGCCAGCCTGTACGGCCTGATCCAGGCCAGCACCTTCGACAACGAGCTGAACCTGCCCGACGACTATATCCCGTCGCTGATGGCCAGCTACCCGCCAGCGTTGATTGATGCCTACCTGCGCGGCAAGTTCACCAACCTGACCAGCGGCAGCGTGTATGCCGACTTTGACCGCGCGCTGAACCACACGAACGAGATCATCCTGCCCGGTGAGCCGCTGATGGTAGGCCTGGACTTCAACGTGCAGAACATGACTGCCTGCATCAATGTGGTCCGGGAAGGGCTGCCGCGCACCCTGTCCGAGCGCGTGCAGGTGCGTGATACGCCGGCCATGGCCAAGATCCTGAAAGAAGACTTCAAGGACAAGGGCCACCAGGTGAAGATTTTCCCGGATGCGTCCGGCCAGAACACCAGCAGCAAGAACGCGAGCGAGTCCGACCTGTCCATTTTGCGGCAGGCGGGCTTCTTGCTCGAAGTGAACCACTCAAACCCTGCGGTCAAGGACCGGGTCAACGCCTATAACGGGATGATCCTGAATGCCCAGGGCGAGCGCCGCTGGAAGATCAACACCGACCAATGCCCGACGACGACCGAGGCGCTGGAGCAGCAGGTGTGGGGCGCCGACGGCCAGCCAGACAAGAAATCTGGCCATGACCACCCGAACGATGCGAATGGCTACTTTCTCGTGAAGCGCTACCCGATTGTGAAGAGCACGACGACCACCGCGCCGCTGCGCATGTAACAACAAGGATTCCCATGACCGATGTACGCACACAATCAGCCGAAGCGGCCAAGCTGAACGAGGATTGCGCGCTGATCGCCGCGCTGCTGGGCGGCACGAAGACCATGCGGGCCGCTGGCAAGAAGTATTTGCCGCAGTGGCCAGGCGAGGACAGCGAAAGCTACGATCTGCGCCTGGCCGTCGCTACGTTGTTCCCGGCCTACGCCCGCACCATCGACGTGCTGTCGGCCAAGCCGTTCAGCAAGCCGGTGACGCTGGGCGAGGACGTGCCGGAACGGCTCAAGCTTTGGCTGCAAAATGTCGACCTCTCCGGCCGCGACCTGCACAGCTTCCTATCGGAGATCACGCAGGAGGCGATGGGCTACGGCTTCGCTGGCATCCTTGTCGACTTTCCCAAGGCGGGCAACCTGGTCACGAAGGCCGACGAGCAGGCCGCCGGCGTGCGTCCGTACTTCGTTCAGGTGCATGTGCAAAACGTCCTAGGCTGGCTGCCGAAGAATGCGACCAGCCTTGATGGGCTGACCCAGTTGCGGCTACTGGAAAGCGTGTCCGAGCCGAATGGCGACTTTGACACCAAGGAAATCGAGCAGGTGCGCGTCCTGGGGCGTGGCACTTGGCAGACCTGGCGCCAGAGCGAGACCGGCAGCAAGAAGGAGTGGGCGTTGTACGAAGAGGGCATCACCAGCCTGAAAATCATCCCATTCGTGCCCGTCTACGGCAAGCGCCTGGGCTACATGCAGGCCACACCGCCGCTGCTGGAACTGGCGCACAGCAACGTGGAGCACTGGCAGAGCAAGAGCGACCAACAGAACATCTTGCACGTTGCGCGCGTGCCAATCCTGTTCGCCAAGATGCTGGGCGAGGGCGGCATCACGGTCGGCGCCGGCAGTGCAGTTAAGTCGGAATCGCCTGATGGCGACCTGAAATTCGTGGAGCATGGCGGTAAGGCCATTGAAGCCGGTCGTCTGTCGATCCTCGACCTGGAAGACCGCATGCGCCAGGCTGGCGCCGAGCTGCTGGTGATCAAGCCAGGCAATGTGACCGAATCGCAAACCTTGGCTGACAACGAGCAGGGTGCGTGCGCGCTGCAGAAGATCGCGGGCAACGTCGAGGACGCCGCGGACCTGGCGCTGCAGTTCATGGCGCAATGGGTGGGTGAGGCCGAAGGCGGCCATATCACCATTTTTAAAGACTTCGGTGCCGCGTCGCTGGCCGAGGCCAGTGCCGAGCTGCTGTTCAAAAGCGTGGCCAACAACCGGATTTCCGACGAAACCTACTTCAATGAACTGCAACGCCGCGGCATCGTGTCGCCAGACCTGAAGTGGGAGGATGAGCAGGAGCGCATCCAATCGGCTCCACCTGACCTGGCGGAAGCATAAATGGGCGCGCTCGAAGAGTGGATTGCCGAGATGTTTCTCGTGCATTCGCTGAACCTGCTGCGATTTTCATCCGGCGCGCAAGAGAAGATCCTGCTGCTGATGGCCGCCATGTCGAAGGAATTGACGGCCAAGCTGAACGAAGGCGAGATATCGACCTACGGCAAGCAGCGCCTGGGGGCACTGCTGCGCGAGTCGAATGCGGTGATTTCGTCCCACTACACCGGAATGCAGGCGGAAATGACCCGCAACTTGACCGGCATGGTGCGCATCGAGGCCGATTACACGGCCAAGGTGTTGACGCAGGGCCTCAAGATCGAACTGGGCGCGAAGCTTCCGCCGGCCACCTACCTCGAAAAACTGGTCGGCGACACGCTGATCAAGGGCGCGCCGTCGGCCGACTGGTGGAAGCGCCAGGCACTTGATACGCAATTCCGCTTCGCCAGCCAGGTTCGGCTCGGCGCAGCGCAGGGCGAAACGACGTCGCAGATCGTGTCGCGTGTGCTGGGCAAGAGCGCCAAGGCGGCCGATCTGGCGCCCAGCACGCCTGCCACGCCACCGATGCCGGCCGGGACACCAGGCGCGTCAGCCGCCCCGGTAGCCAAGGGGCCTGCGCCTGCGCCGGATCCTGTTGCTCCGGGCGAGCAGGGCATTTTGAAAACGTCAGCCGCAAACGCGCGCGCGCTGGTGCACACCTCGGTGCAGGCCGTGGCCAATGCCGCGCGCCTGGCGTCGTTCCAGCAGAACGCCGACCTGATCGAGTGCCTGGTGTGGCTGTCGACGCTGGATTCGCATACCTGCCTGCTGTGCGCCATGCGCGATTTGCACGAGTACTCGCTGCACGACCAGGAACCGATCAACCACACGCGCGAATGGGCGGGCGGGCCCGGCGCCATCCATTTCAGCTGCCGATGTGTGCTCAGTACGCGCACCAAGTCTTTCAAAGACCTGGGCATCGAGCTGGACGAGCCGGGCGAGAGCACGCGCCCCAGCGACGGCGGCCCGGTCAGTAGCAAATTGAATTTCAAGGACTTCTTGGCCAGCAAGGACAAGGAGTGGCGGGCTGAGTACCTGGGCCCAGGTCGCGCTGAGATGTACGAGGCGGGCAAGATTACGCTGAATGACCTGATGAATCTGAAGGGGCGTAAGTTGACGCTGGAGCAGTTGCACTCCAAGTATAAGTGAAATTCTCTGTGAATATGTGCAAGATAAATGGTCAATATCCCAACATCGCGAGTATTGATAGTAAGATATGTTTTTTGAGATGGAATAATACCTATGCTCCGTATCGTAATTGCAGCTGTATTCGCCGCCTTTGTCTCCGGTTGCGCAACATCACCAGTTTCACCTTCGCAGGCTAAGCCTGTACCAAGGGAAAGGCTCTTCGCTTTCCAAGAAAAGTTGCCAAAATCTACGGCAACTATTTCTGTTACGCGTGATTCTGGGCTTCTAGGCAGCGGATGCTTCCTTGCGTTCAGTTTGGACGGTGTGCGCGCAGGGCGTTTC
Source organism: Janthinobacterium tructae (assembly GCF_006517255.1). Classification (NCBI taxonomy): domain Bacteria; kingdom Pseudomonadati; phylum Pseudomonadota; class Betaproteobacteria; order Burkholderiales; family Oxalobacteraceae; genus Janthinobacterium; species Janthinobacterium tructae. The sequence goes on from NZ_CP041185.1 coordinate 551,348, forward strand.
GATCCTAGTGAAACCGCTCGGTTCTATGTCGAGCCTGGGGAGCACCTGCTTTCAGTACGCCCTGATGCGGAAGGGAGTGGCCTCTGCCATTTCGCAACAATTCAAAATAACGCCCGGGAGACTATCATGCGGGAAAATGAGAATAAGAATTTCAGGATTATGATGGATCCAAACGGTACTGCCGATATTCAACGCGCCGAGTAGAACCAAACTCCATTCCTCATCGCTCGCTTCGGCGGGCTTTTTTTACGACCATTTCAGGCCGCCCGGGCAACCAGGCGGCTTTTTTATTGCCGCAAGCGGACGCGACGCGGTGCACGGCCGGAAGGCCATCGATAGGGCGGATGCCCGGAAAGAACGACCATGCCATTTAAATATGACGCAAACGGCAATATCGCCATGGATGCCGATAAGAAGCCGATCTTCATCAATGCTGATGGTGTCGAAGCGCCGTTCGACGCTGATGCTACCGTCGCCACCATTGGCCGCCTGAATGGCGAAGCCAAGGCGCACCGCATCGCCAAGGAAACCGCCGAAGCGGCATTGAAGCCATTTAAGGATGCCGGTATCGAAGATGCGGCAGCCGCAGCCCAGGCGATCACGTTGGCCAAAAACATCAAGGACGGCGACCTGGTCACCGCAGGCAAGGTTCAGGAAATCAAAGACGCCGCCACGCGCACCGCGCAAGAGCAAGTCGCAAATGCCACGCGGGCCGCAGAAGAAAAGCAGCGCGCACTGACCGAGCAGAACGAAAAGCTCACGCAGAACCTGAACAACCACATCATCGGCGGCAGTTTCGCCAGTTCCAAGTTTATTTCCGAAAAGCTGGCCATTCCTGCGGACATCGCGCAGAAGGTCTTCGGCGACCGCTTCAAGGTCGACAACGGCAAGCTGGTCCCGATGGGGCCGGATGGCAACCCGATTTTTTCCGCCACCCGCCACGGCGAACATGCCGATTTCGAAGAAGCACTCCAGGTCATGGTCGGCCAATACGCCAACAAGGACATGATCCTGAAAGGTAGTGGCGCCTCCGGTGGCGGCGCGACGGGGGGCGGTGCAGGCGGTGGCGCAGGCAAGACCATGACGCGCGCCGCTTTTGATGCAGCGACGCCGGCCGCCAAGGCGGAATTTGCCAAAGGCGGCGGCGCCGTTACCGATTAATTACTTCCGGCATTCCGCAAATGCCGGCGATACGCGCGTCCTTTCCATTTCTGTAGTACCGCAACGCATAGCCAACGCCTGGATGGGGGTTGGTGCTTTGGGCTGGATGGCCTGTCTGTTTTAAAAATTCCAAATCACCAACTTTTGAAGGCTCTACCATGAAGAAAACCTTGATGTCGGCCATGGCCCTGTGCGCCATGGCCCTGTTCTCGACCGCGTCGACCGCAACCGCGATGGCCCACAAGGCTGTCGAAATGTTGACGGCTGTGCCGGCAAAAGCCGATTTCGCCAGTCGCGTGCTGGTCGAATTGGCATATCGCTATATCACCAACTACGCTGCACGCACCGGCGTGATCCTCGGCGCCAACTCGCTGAACGGCCTGGTCACCACCATCTACAGTGCATCGGACCAGGTTGCACGCGAGCTGGTCGGCTTCATCCCGGCAGTTTCCGCAGATATGAACTTTACCCGAGCGGCGGTCGGGCAGGAGGTTACGTCGCCAGTCGCACCTGCCGCGACTGCTACCGATATCGCCCCCGCGGTGACGCCGCCGAATGACGGCGACCAGAACATCGGCAAAAAGGGCGTGGTCATCACCAAGGCGCGCCGCGTGCCGATCCGCTGGAATGGCGAAGAGCAACTTGCCCTGGATAACAACGGCGCGAGCTATAACGTGATCCTGCGTGATCAGATTTCGCAGGCCATGCGTACGCTGGTGAACGAAGTCGAGAGCGATCTGGCCGCGCTGTATGTCAAAGCGTCCCGCGCGTGCGGCACTGCCAACGTCGCTCCGTTCGCTACTGCCGGCGACCTGACCGACACCGCTGGCGCGCTGCGCATCCTGGAAGAGAATGGCGCTCAAGGCCTCGACTTCCAGTTGGTGCTGGGCTCGGCCGCCATGGTCAACCTGCGTGGCAAACAATCGGGCCTGTTTAAGGTGAACGAGGCCGGTCGTGAAGATATGCTGCGCAACGGTATGACTGACCGCCTGCAGGGCTTTGCACTGCGCAACAGCTCGGGCATCAAACTGCATGCCAAAGGCACCGCTGCCGCTGCAACCACCAATGCCGCAGGCTATGCAGTTGGCGCCACTGTCATCACCCTGGCGGCAGCTGGTACCGGCACTTCACTGGCTGGCGACACCATCACCTTCGCTGGCGATACCAATCAGTACGTCGTGTCGAGCGGCGATGGCGATGTCTCGAACGGCGGCACGATCACCCTCGCAGCACCAGGCCTGCTGAAAGCCATTCCGGCTGCCGCCACCGCCATCACCGTCGCTGCGTCGGGCTTCCGCAACATGTTTTTCGCGCGTTCGGCCATCCAACTTGCTACGCGTGCGCCGGCGTTGCCGAAGCAGGGCGACTCGGCCGTCGACCGCATGCTGGTCACCGACCCGCTGACCGGCCTGACCTTCGAGATCAGCATGTACGCCCAGTACCGCCAGATGCAGTACGAAGTGGCGCTGGCATGGGGCTGCGGCTCGGTCAAGGATGAATTCATCGGCATCCTGCACGGCTAACCATCAACCCGGCCCGGCCTGCACTGAGGTGCTGCCGGGCCTCACCTGGACTTCCCCATGGATACCATCAAAATCGTATCGACGGACCCGCACACGCAGGGCCCGTTCGTCGTCATCAACAAATCCGACTTCAACCCCGACGTGCACGAGCTGTACGGCGACGACCAAGACCTGGGCACGCCCACCGAGCGCGTGCCGACTATGGCCGAACTGCTGGCCGCGCGCGATCAGCTTATGGAGCGCGAGCGCTCACTGGACGCCGAGAAGGAGCGCATTGCCGCGCAGGAGCAGCGCCTGGCCGATCAAGCTCAGGCCAACGAAGTCGAAGCGCAGCGCCTGCGCGACGAAGCCGCGAGCCTCCAGGCTGCCAAGGACGCTGCTGCCGCACAGTCGCAAGTTGCACCAGCCACGGCTGCGGCCGAAAAGCCAGCGAAGGCCGCCAAGGCGTAATTTCTGGCCATCACCGCCCCGCGCGCCGGGGCATTCCATAAACCGCATTCCCGAAAGTCACTATGCCAACCATCACCGCCGGCGGTACGCCGCAAACCATCACCCTGCCTGAGGGCCAGGTCCTGAATATCAGTGGCTCGGTCGGTGTGGTTGGTGTCGTCTATCGTCTTGATCCGGCCCTGGGCGGCACGAACTCGCTGGAATCCTGGACTGTTGGAGCCGGCGCATTGGCAGCGATCGGCCCCTATGCTGGGGAGCAGCGTTTCCTGGCGACCTGCTCGACGGGGAGTATGGATCTGGCCATGAAAAGTGCTTTGTCCCAGATAAAGCCGCAATCTGCAAAGACACTGCCAGTAATCGTTTGGTTAGGTGATTCAACAACTGCGTACTCTAACGCGCAAAGTGGAAATGCGTCGTCGCTCGTCTACAACGGTAATGGCACTGCAACCATTACGTTCAGTGGCGATCAAGGCATCCGGGTCGGCGACCTGATGACCGTTCAGGGGGCCGCTGATGCCGCTTACAATACATCGCGCCCGACGGCATGTGTCGCGCAGGTAGGCAATGCATATACTTACGCGATCAACAACCCGACCATGCCGGTGACGACGCCAGATACCGGGACCTCGATTCTCTTGTGTTACCCACTCAAGGCGAGCGCTGCCGGCCCTATTGGCCTGACGCACAACATGACGGGACGCAAGCTTCGCCACATCAATGCAGGCCGGAACGGCGATACGATCCCGCAGATGCTCGCCCGTTTCGGGACTGACGTTGCCAGCTGGAACCCTGATCGCGTTGTCTTCTGCGGCGGCATCAACGACGCTTATGCTGCCAGCTACTCCTTGGCACAAATGAAAGCAAACGTCACAACTCTGCTGCAGTATTGCCAGCAAATCGGTGCAAAGCTGGACATCGTGACACCATTTCCACAAATTAACACGCGGGGAAGTTGGAGTAGCGCAAAGAACTTGGTGTTCCTGCAGTGGTGCCGGTGGCTGCCCCAGTTCGCCACGGCAAACAGCCTCATATGCGAGAGCTGGGGCGCGGCTGCAGCTGGAACTGTCCAGGTGCAGGACCCTGTCAGTGCTACGGGAAACCCGACGGCGACGATGTATAACTCGGACCTAGTTCACCCAAAAAATTCCGCAACCTATTGCCTTGCCAAGCGCATGGCGGCGGCCTACAACACCATTTACCCCACGGGCGGCAGCACCAGCGGCCGGATGGTGACCGATGGTGGCTTGCTCTCGAACCCTACGATGCTAGGTTCCGGCGGCACGCCCAGCGCTGGCACGGGCACCATCGCTGCCGGCCCCATCGCGAATGGGCTGGGACTGGCGATTACCGCAGGCTCTCCGACCATAACGCCGTACCAAACGGCGCGCACTGTTGCAGCTGATGGCGATCTCGGGGGGAACTGGCAGGGGTTTAGCATGGCCGCCGCAGCATCCGGGGATCAATTCACCGTCACGTTTCCGCCGATGCACACATTAGTGAGCAACGGCGACGTGGTGGACTTTAAAGTCCAAGCGCGCCTGGCGGTTGGCGGCAACCTTGTGAAAGAGTTTTACTTTTTCTGTAATAGTCAAACGGCTATATCGGGCAACAACCTGGTGACGGACATGCAGTTGGCGACAGGGCAGATGGCGCCATATCCTGAAAACTTTTCGGTATTGATGGGGGCCGACATTCCAGTCCGGGGTCCGCTTTCCGTGCATGGCGCCCCTCAAGTCTTCCAGCCCACGATCCGTATCACCGCGAATGTGACCGGGACGATGGCGCTGGAAATCGCCTGTGCATCCGCTGATAAATTGTGAACATGACTATTACAACCGAAACCAGCCAATGTCTGGCTGGTGCTCGCTTTGATTAAACCGATTTGGCGTTGCGACGCGCAGCAAAACCGATCAGGCCCAGGCCTGCCAGCAGCATGCCATATGTCTCTGGCTCGGGAACAGCGCTCACGCTGAGGGACCAGCGAGCTGCTATACCCGCCGGATCGCGATCGCGGTGGAAGCTGTTTATAAGTCGAAGGTCAGTGGAATCTGCGATTGTCGAAAATCGATTCAGCGGCGAGATTGAGAAATAACGGCTGACATTGTACGCATCGGAGTCGGCGAGAATAAAATTATTTAAACTTGCATCAAATGATGCGACCGCGTTATGTCCCCAGACAATGATGCCAGGCTCCGCTAAATTGTTATACGAATAGGCCTCTAAAGGGGAGCCTCTTGTCATGTTGATGCCATTAACGTACACCGAGATGTGGTTCAGTCCCGAGACTAGATTGCCATTGGGTGAACCATTAAACGTGCCTGTTACGGCTGTGCCATCTAACATGCTGTAAGTGAAACTGTAAGCTTCTGCATGTGCTGCGGCGCTGGCCATCAGGGCCGCGGTAATTGCAGCGGAAGCGATGATTTTTTTCATGATGCTCCTAATGTGATGTGGTTTTTTAAAAAACAAACTTATAACATAAATAACTGCAATATTTGCAATGAATTTGCCAAATAGCCCGTCGCGTACGGGCTTTTTCATAGGATAACCATGCTCATCATTGAAACCGGCACCGGCGCACCAGACGCCGAATCCTATGCCAGCATCGCCGCAGCAGACGCGCGTTGCGCCAGCCTGGGCCTGACAGCTTGGGCGGCGCTGGCGGAAGCTGATAAGGAAATCGCGCTGCGCAAGGGCATGATCTTCATGGCCACCTACCGCACGCGCTGGGCAGGCCGCCGGGTGTATCAGCACCAGGCGCTGGACTGGCCGCGCTACAACGTCGAGGTCGACGGCTTCATCGTGCCCAGCAAGATCGTGCCGGCAGACGTGGTCAATGCCTGCATCGACTTGGCCGTGCGAGCAGGGCGTGGCGAGGATCTGCTGCCCGACCTCGACACCGGCTCGAATGCTATTAAGCGCGACAAGGTGGGGCCAATCGATACCGAGTACTTCCAGAACACCACGGACGCGCGCGAGCGCTTCGTGGCCGTGGATGCGCTTCTGGTACCGTACTTCGGCTCGGCCGGCGGCGGTAATTCGATCAAGGTGACACGAGCATGAGCGCATATCCGGCAGTGAAGATCGACGGCTGTTTCGTCGCCGATAACACCTACAGTTCGGATGGAAAGGTATGGACCGTCACAAACCTGATCGCGCGCGCCAAGGATCTGGAGCCGTTCGATTTGCCGCTGGCGGCGATCTACTCCGGTACCGAGGTCTGGACGCCGGTCGGCTCGGCCTATGGCATCGCGCACCACGTGCGCCGCGCGTTGGACGTCAACACCGAGTATCCGATCATTCTGTGCCAGCAGGGTTTCATCATGGACGGCTGGCATCGCGTGCTGCGCGCCCTGATCGACGGCAAGACCACGATCAAGGCCGTGCGCTTCGTGGAGACGCCGCCGTATGACTACTTGAAAACGCCATAGGCTATGACCGATTACAGCAAAACCGCCGTGCGCGCCGATCAGTCCCTGCGCCGCAAGGGCGGCATCGTGGTGCTGCGCCAGGTAGTGACAGGCAATTACGATCCGGACCTGGGTACAGCGCCCAGCACCACCACGGACTACGAAGGCACGGGCGTGAAGATCGCCTACGAGGCCGAGAACATCGACGGCACGCTGATCCAGGCGGGCGACCAGAAGCTGCTGCTGTCGCCGCTGCAGCGGAATGGCCAGGCCATGCCGGCACCGACGGCGGCCGACCTGGTGCTGTTCGGCGGCGCCATCTACACGGTGAAGGCCATCGAAACTACGGCACCGGTCGATGTGGCCGTGCTGCACACGCTGCAACTGCGGGGGCTTTGATGGCGAACATGTCGTTTTCGATGCAGATTGCCGAGTTCATCGCCAAGACGAAGGCCAACCAGGATCTGGTGGTACGCTCCATCACGAAGAAGATTGACGACAAAATTGTAGGGAGATCACCGGTTGGTGACGCTAAATACTGGAAGAGCAAACCACCACCTGGCTACGCGGGCGGCCGCTTCCGCGCGAATTGGCAGCTTTCGATCGGATCGCCGACGGCCGGCGTGCTCGACCTGATCGACAAGGACGGCAGCGCCACAATCGCCGCCCACGGCAGCACGATCAGTGCTGCAAAGGCGGGCGACGTGATCTATCTCGTGAACAACTTGCCGTATGCGAAGCGCATCGAGGAGGGCTGGTCGCGCCAGGCGCCCGTCGGCGTGGTGATGCTGACGGTCGTGGAATTTCGCACCATTGTGGACAATGCTGTGAACGGCGTGCGCGACGGCACCACCGCAAGCGATTTCGCCCAAGGCTATTCGAGCTATAAATTATGAGCCAACCAACAATACGAGCGGCGCTGGAGGCGGCCTTGGACAGCCTCGCGCCAGCCATCGACACCGCTTGGCAGAACGTGCCGTACACACCAGTCACCGGCCGGCCTTATCAAGCCGCCTACCTGCTGCCGGCGGAGCCGAACAACCATTCCTTGGGCGACGGCTCGCGCCAGGAGCGCGGCATCTTCCAGGTCAGCTTGCTGTATCCACCGGGGCAGGGCACCGCCGCCGCCGGCGCGCGCGCTGAAATGATCACGGAGCTGTTCCGCCGAGGTGCAAGCTTCACGAAGGGCGATGTGACCGTGCAGATTGAGCGCACACCTGAAATCGCCGGCGGCCGCGAGGACGGGGACCGCTGGATGGTTCCGGTCAAGATTCGCTGGTTCTGCAACCTGTAACCCGCATCACCCCACACAGATCGCCTCGGCGGTCTTTTTTTTCGACCAAAGAAAGGCAATCCACACCATGACCACTGCAAACGGCATCGACAGCCTGCTCGTTATCGGCAAGCAAACAGCGGAAGGCACGAAGGCGCTGGCCGCCGCCGGCCGCCTCTATCCGCGCGTGACCGCGACGTTCGATACGGACGCCGACAAGTACTCGAGCAATGAGATCGACCCAAGCCAGCAGCAGAGCGATACGCGCCTGGGCAACTTCCGCACCTCCGGCGCCATCAAAGGCGAAGCCAGCTGCGGCACCTACGCCGCGCTGCTGGCCGCGCTGCTGCGCCGCGACTTCACGGCGGGCGGCGTCACTGCAGCGCAAAACACCATCGCATCGGGCGCAACGGGCCTGACGCGCAGCGCCGGTTCCTGGCTGGCCGACGGCCACCGCGCCGGTACCGTGGTGCGCATCGCTGGCTTCCTGACCACCGGCGCCGCCAACAACGGCAAGAACTTCTTCGTCACCTCGGCCACCGCGCTGAAGCTGACGGGCCAGTTCATGGACGGCAGCGCCATGACGGTGAAGGTCGAGGGCGACCCGGTGACCGTGACCGCGACCGGCAAGCGCAGCTTCACGCCGCTGACCGGGCACACCACGGACTGGTTCACCGCGGAAGTTCAGGATCCGGGCATCGCCGTGAATCGCTGCTTCATCGACCAGCTGGTCAGCAAAGTCGACATCTCCGTGCAGCCGAATGGCATCACGAGCATGGATTTCAGCTTGATGGGCAAACTGGAAGGCGCGACCATGCAGGCTGCCTACTTCAACGCGCCCGCCGCCACGCCCGGCACCGGCAAGTTCTCTGGCGCCACCGCGATGCTGTCGGTCGCCGGCATCCCCTCGCAAATTTGCACCGGCATGTCGCTGTCGCTGGACGGCCAAGTCAAGATCGATCCCGTGATCGGCTCCAAGTTCGCCACGGCCGCCTCGCGCGGCAAGGTATTGGGCAGCGGCCAGTTCACGGTGCTGATGCAGGACTCGACATACATCGACTACTTCAAGCAGGAAGTCGAACTGCCGCTGGCCTACGCCATGGCAGCCAGCACGGCGCCGCTGGCCGAAGTCATGGCGATCGCCATGGGCCGCATCAAGATCACCTCGGCCAAGGTCGATGATGGCGAGAAAAACAAGATCGTCACCTGCGCGTTCGACATCCTGCGCTATCAGGGCGCCGATGCGCAGCACGAGGCCACGACCGTGGCATTCCAGGACACGAGCCTGTAATTGTCAGGCCGTCAGTTTGGGAACGGCCTGACGGTACGCTATTTTTGCTTCATTTTCGCCCGGCCACGCGCCGGGCGTTCCTTTTGGCGCAAGCGCCACCCCAGCACCGACCGGTCGCTGTCGCCTTCGTGGGCGCAGCGGCCGGCACGGGCACTTATCAAAACCCACGAAAAGGCAATACACATGAATACCACCAACGCATCGCTGAATATCGCTCAAACCCTGGCCGTCGCCGGCTTCGACATCGCTAACCTGTCCGCGCCGGCCGCGCGCGTGACCTTCGACGTGCCTGTGATCTTCGACGCCGACGGCGAGCCCGTGGCCGGCATCAAGATCGTCGGTAAAAATTCCGACGAGTTCCGCAAGGAAAGCCACGCCGTGCGCGCCGAAGGCTACAAGAAGTCGGCCAAGCGCAAGACGGCCATCGACGCTTCCACCGACGAAGGCGCGGATCAGCTGGTACACGTCATCGATGAAAATCAGAAGCGCCTGGCGCTGGCCGTGGCTGTCGACTGGTACGGCTTCACCAGCAACGGCGCGGCGGTGCCGTTCGACAAGGCGCTGATCGCCACAGCCTTCGACAAATACCCGACCTGGCAGGACCGCGTCACGACCGCCCTGGAAAACGACGCCAATTTTTTGAAGGTCTAACCCAGGCCCTGCTGCTGTACGCCGATCACCTGTTTGATCGCGCTGCAGCGGCAGGCGACGGCAACGCCAAGGGCGATCACCTGGACACTGCCCGGCGGAACCCGCTTTATCGGGCGCCCGAGGCTTCGGCGGTACCACAGCTGCCGCCCGAGCTGGCCTATATCTGGACCTGGTTCACCCAGCTGAACCAGAAACGTCAGTGTGGCATGGCCGTGAATTCGCTGACCAGTGCCGAGATATTGGCCTGGCAGGCGCGCCACGGCATCCGCTTCGATCCGTTCGAAGAGGGCGTGATTGATCGCCTTGACGTGCTCTTCATGCACCATCAAAACAAGAAGGACAAATAAATGCCTGATATCGCCCAACTTGGACTTTCCATCGATACGCGCCAGGTAGTCGAGGGCAGCAAAGCCCTGGATTCCCTCGGCGAGGCGGCGGTGCGCGTCGAGCAGAAGACTGCTGGCGCCACTGCTGCTGTCGACAAGTTGGGCGAGGCCAGCGCTGGTGCCAAGGCCAAGGCCACTGAAGGCGCAGCGGCTGTCGATGCGCTGGGTGATGCTGGTGCGCGCGTTGCGCCAAAGGTTGGTGGCGCGACCACGTCCGTTGACTCGCTGAGCGCGGCGACGGCGCGCGTGCGCTCGACATCGACCGAGGGCGTCAGCGCGCTTGACAACTTCACCAATTCGTCGGCCGGTGTGTGGCGCCGCGGCAGCGATGCCGCCAAAAGCGTCGAAGCGCTCGGCGATGCCACGCAGCGCACCGGCCAACGTGCAGCCATCAGCAATGGCCAGATGGATGATACGTCCAAAATCATGCGCGCTCAGGCTGAGCAGGCGCGTCAGGCGGCACAGGCCACGACGGCGCTTGGCGGTTCCACCACGCAATTGACGCTCGGCCAGCAGCAGCTGATTGAGCGCATGCGCGAGCAGGCGGCCACAATTGGTATGAGCCGCACCCAGCTGCTTGCCTATCAGGCAGCGCAGATGGGCGTGACTCAAGAGACGCAGCGAGCAATTGCAACAATCAAGGCGCATGAGGATGCACTCAAAGCCGCCGCCAAGGCAAAAGAGGATGCGGCACGCTCGTCCAGCGTTCTCGCTGATGGACTCAAAATGCTTGGCGCGGCGTATGCAGCGTTGAAGGTATGGGATTACGTGAAGGAAACGGCTCTCCTGGCGGCTCGGTACGAGACGCTTGGTGTCGTGATGACAGTAGTGGGCCGCAATGCTGGATATACCAAGACGCAGATGATTACCGCCACGGAGGCAATCGCGGCGCAGGGCATCACGATGATCGAGTCGCGCGAGTCGGCCGTCAAGCTGGTGCAGGCGCACGTAGACCTGAAAAACGCCACCGTGCTGGCGCGCATTGCCCAAGATGCGGCGGTAATCGGACACCTGAATTCTTCCGACGCATTCGATCGCCTGGTCAATGGCATCGCGCGGGGCAACGTGCTGATCTTGCGGAATATCGGTATTAACGTGAACTTGCAAAGCGCATATCGCCAGATGGCCGATGAGCTGGGCAAGACCACCAAGGAGCTGACGGAGAACGAGCGCGTGCAGGCGCGCCTTAATGCCGTGATTGATCGCGGTTCCGATATTGCTGGGACCTATGCCGCAAGTATGGACACAGCCGGTAAGCAGATCACTTCGATGCAACGCTACGTGACGGACTTGAAAACACGCTTTGGCGAAACGTTCAACGAAGTGCTCACTGTTTCTGTGATGGCACTTACGCGCTCCCTGAAAGATGCTAACGGAGAGGTAAGTGAGTTATCTAAAAATAATCAACTAGAGGATTGGGGGCATAACCTTGCCGCGACCTTTGTTTGGCTTGCGAATACTGTAAGCAATGCAAATACAGTGTTGGTTAAAGCGTGGGCATGGGCAGATCACCGTGAGGCGCGCGACAACCTGGTGGGCAAGTTTCGCCTTCAGGCGCGGGCAAATGATGCCGACAGCTCAATTCAAGAGCCGGAGCGCGTGCGTCGCGCGGCGCGAATTGAGTCAGGCTTGCAAAGCGAGTTGGCGCAAGAGTATGTCGACTATGTGAGTCATCAGGCCAAACTAACAGGTGAGTTCGATAGATTTGCGATCGCTGAGACTGAGCGCAATGCAACCCGGACAGCGAGGCGCAAATCGGAAGCCGACGCGCGTTTGAAGGTAGATGCAGACTATGCCAAAGCCGCGTCAGACATTCTCCTGAAATCAGCCTCAGAAGGCGCGGTCGCTCAAGAATCGGCGCGCAAGAAAGTTCTCGCTCTTTACGAGAAAACCTATGTCGGCACGCCCACCTACCGCGACACCGAAGGTCGCGAGCCAAAGCCAAAGGCCGACCAGGTCGAAAACACGCAACTCGCCGACCAGATCAAGCAGTATGAGAAAGTGGCTGCGGTAGCCAAGGCGCACTATGACGCCTTGGGCAAGCTTGACGATATGTATCTAAAGGGCGGAGAGTTATCAGTTCAACAGGCATACGAGAACAAGCGCTCGTATGCAACCAAAACATATGAAGCCCAGATTGATGCGTATGACCTGGAGCTCGATGCATTGACCAGCCACAACAGCCGTACCAGCGGCGAGGCTGCGAAACACGAAAAGCAGATCAACGAGATCCTCGGGAAACGTGACGCGGCCGAGAAAGCCTTCTTTGACGAGAGTTTCCGTCGGGACGAAGAGGAGCGCTTGCGCCAAGCGGCAATCGCCACCGCCGCATCCGATGCTGCAAACAAGGAAATCGCCGCCATTAACGCCCAGGTCGCCGCTGTTGAGGAGCAAATTCGCACCTACGGCTTGTTGCCGGCGCAAAAAACCGCTTTGGCAGTCGCTGACCTTGAAGAGCAAAAGGCTGCTCTTGCAAACTTCGAAGGCAATGAGAAGGTCATCGATGGCATCAATCGCAAAATCGAAGCGATGAAACGCCTTGGCATTGTACAAGGCAAGGCTTCGACGCAAGAGCAGGGCGGCGACGTGGCCAAGGCCAAGGAGCTGCTGGACATCCTGACGGCTGTCGACACCGCAACGAAGTCGGCAGCGCAAGGCATGGCTGCGTCGTTCGGCGCGGTCGGCACCGCCATCGGCGGACTGACGACAGCATTGTCCGGCTATGCCGTGCAGCAGCAGGCTATCGTTGCCCAGTTGGCAGCTGCCACTAAAGATGCCTATGGTGACCCGACCAAGGTCGCCAAGGCCCAGGCTGCTGCGGCCCAGCAGGGCGCGCAGGCCCAGATCAAATCCTATGGCGACATGGCCAGCTCGGCCAAGGGCTTTTTCAAAGAGAACACCGCTGGCTATCGGGCAATGGAAGGCGCTGAAAAAGCTTATCGCGCCGTGGAAATGGCTATGGCGATTGAATCGATGGTCAAGAAGCTGTTTGCCGTCGAGGTCGTGACGACTGCAACATTGGGGGCGGAAGCTGCTAAAGCGGTGGCCGTCCAGGCCGGCACAGCAACGCAACTTGCTGCTGACACGGTGAAAGGCACATCCGCTGCCGCCGTGGCGGTCGCTACGCAAGCGCAGGGCGATCCTTACAGCGCTTGGATTCGCATGGCAGCGATGGCTGCGGCAATGGCAGCGCTGGGCTTTGCAGTATCTGGCGGCGGCGGCTCGGACACGACTGCCAGGGACCGCCAGGCCGCCACCGGTACCGGATCCATCCTGGGCGACTCATCCGCGAAATCGGAATCGATCGCCCACAGCCTGGCCATCATGGAGAAAAACTCCGGCCTGGGCCTGGCGCACACCATTTCGATGGATTCGTCCCTCAAGCAGATGGTGGCCGGCATCGGCAACTTATCCAGCCTGCTGGCGCGGTCTGGTGTGACTGCTGCTGGCGGCGGTGCGGCATCGGGGGTGCAAACTGGCACGACCACGCTGGGTGGCAGCCTGGGCATGGCTGCCGGCACGCTGGCTGGCGGCGTCGGCGGCGCGGCACTCGGCACTTATCTGGGGATGGGCATGGCGGCCATTGGCGGTCCGCTGGGCTTGGCAGTTGGGGCTGTGCTCGGTTCTGTGCTCGGTGGCGTCGTGTCGAAACTGTTCAACACCTCGACCTCGATCAAGGACCAGGGCATCACCGGCAAGGCCATGTCGCTGGGGAATGTCGATGCGCTGGGCTTTACGGCCCAGGCGTATGCCGACGTCAACACAAAGAAAAAGGCCTTCGGCATCAGCTACAGCAGCAAGGACAGCACCAAAACGGCTGCGCTGTCGGACGAAATGAACGACCAGTTCACCATGATCATCACCAGCATGGGCGACACCATCCGCAGCGCAGCTGACGTGCTGGGCCTGGGTGGTGCTGCGTTCAATGCGCACCTCAATTCGTTCGTGGTGGACCTGGGCAAGATCTCGCTGAAAGACTTGTCGGGCGAAGAGCAGCAGAAAGCCCTGGAGACGGCGTTTTCCAAGATGGGCGACGACATGGCCAAGTTTGGCGTGGCCGGCCTGGCGCAATACCAGGCGGTGGGCGAGGGCTATCTGGAAACGCTGGTGCGCGTCACCAATGATTTCATGCAGGTGTCCGACGTGCTGGCCGTGCTGGGCAAGTCCTTCAACACCACCGGCCTGGGCGCTGTGGCGCTCAGCGAAAGCCTGATCTTGGCGACCGGCGGCCTGGAGGCGTTGACGAACAATACCGGCTATTTTGTCGAGAACTTCCTGACGGAAGCGGAACGCATGGCGCCGATCACCAAGTCGGTGAACGATGCCATGGGCAAGTTGGGCGTTTCAGGCGTGACCACGGTCGACCAGTTCAAGGCTCTGGTGCTGGCGCAGGACCTGAACACGGCCGCTGGCCAGTCCATGTATGCGCAGCTGATCGCCATCGCTGAGCCGTTCAAGAAAGCAGCCGACTACGCGGCCGAACTGGCTGCTGCAACTGGCGATTTTGCTGCTGTGGCAAAAACCGCCAGCGAGATCGCCAGCGAACACCGCGACCTGCAGCAGCAGCTCAATGAATTGACGAAAAGCGAAACGGAACTGCTGGCCATCCAGCGCTCCAGCATCGCCGCCGTCAACCGTGCGCTGTTCGACCAGGTACAGGCGGCCAAGGCCGTGGTATCGGCCAAGGACGCACTGGGCAAGGCCTACGACAGAGAGGCGACAGCGGCCCAGACGGCGCTGGATAAGTCGAAGTCGTGGGTGACCACCCTCAACGGGCTGAACCCAAGCCTGGCCTTGGGCGCCCAGTCGACGCTGACGCCGGAGCAGAAGTACGCCGAGGCGCGCGCCCAGTTCGAGAAGACCCTGGCGGCGGCCAATGCCGGCGACACGACGGCGCAGTCCGGCCTGTCGGCTGCCGAGCAGGCCTTCCTGACGGCGTCCCAGGTGGTCAACGCCTCGGACGCCCGCTACGCGGCAGATTACGCCCGCGTGCTGGCGGCCAATGACGAGGCGTTGAAATGGGCTTCGGCCCAGGTCGACGTGCAGCAGGCCAGCCTGGATGCCCTCAAGGCCCAGGTGTCGGGCCTGATCACCATTAACGACAGCGTGCTGACGGTGGCGCAAGCCATCGCCAACCTGCATGCGGCGATGGGCACGGCGACCGGGCTGGGCGTCAAGTTCGACGGTTCCCATGCCGGCGGGCTGGTCAGCACTCCCTATGACGGCTATATCGCCGAGCTGCATGCAGGTGAGCCGGTGATTGATGCGCCGGCGGCCGCTGCGCTGCGCCGCTACTTTGGCGGTACCGGTCCAAGCCAAGGCGGCGGCAATACAGCTGCCTTGGTAGCTGAGATAAAAGGCCTGCGCGAAGAGGTGAAGGGCTTGCGCGCCGATCAGGCGAAGCAAACCGGCGCCACCATCCAGGCCACCGTCGAATCGAACGACAAAGCGGCCCAGACGGTCGTGGCTGGTGTCGACAAGTCAGCAAAGAGCTCAGCCTGGGCCAATACAGTGAAAGGTGAATACGCATGACTGATGCGCAATTTTTAGCATGGCTGCAAAGCCCGTCCGCCATTCGCATGGTGCTGATCGAAGCCCAGGTGAACGTGGCCGGCGAGGAGGTGACGCGGTATATCGCCTCCCGGCCGTATGTAACCGGCCCGACCGAGGTGCCGGCCAATACCGAGTACCTGCCGCTGGCCACCGACGGCCTGGCCTTCACGGAACAGGTCAGCTTGACGGGTGAAGCTGGCTTGTCGGGTGGCGACATCGAGCTGGACAACGGCGATGGCGCACTCGACAGCTGGCTGGACGACGTCTGGCGCAACTGCGTCATCAAAGCCTGGGTTGGCGACCCCAGTTGGCCGCGCGCCGACTTCCACCTGAGGTTTAACGGCACCATCGACGACATTGGCAGTTCCAGCCGCGAGACGATCAACCTGGTGCTGCGCGACAAGATGCAGCGCTTAAATACACCCATCACCGAGGTCAAGTTGGGCGGCACGACGCCGAACAAGGACGCAATCTTGCCGATTCCGTTCGGGGAATGCCACAACGTCACGCCGCTGCTGACCGATCCGGTCACGCTGGAGTATGGTTTTCTCGGTGCCGTCGAGTCGAGTTTCGAGGTGCGCACCAACGGCAAGCCGATTGCCGTGGCCTTGAATGACCAGGCCGGGCGCTTCAACCTGACCACGCCGCCGTATTCGGCTGCGATCACCGTCAGCGTGCAGGGCGACAAGGGCGGCGGCTATGCGCCGCGCATCGCGCCACTGGTGCAGCGCATCGCCACTGCCTACGGCAAGGATGCCGACCGCTTCACGCTGGCCGATCTCGACCTGGACAATCTGGCCGCCTTCGATGCCGCCCACCCGCAACTGGTGGGCCTGTACGTTGCGGACCGGACGAACCAGGCACAAGCCATCCAGCAGCTGGCGGCCAGCGTGGGCGCCCAGGCGCTGATGTCGCGCACCGGCCAGCTGCGGCTGGTGCAGATCGCGCTGCCCGCCGCCGGCGTGCCGGTGCAGATTGGCCCCGAACACATGAAACTCGATTCCTTGCGCCCGGTACAGCGCCTGCCGGTGGTGGCGGCCGTCAAGATCGCCTTCGACCGGAATTACACGGTGCAGGCCAGCCTGACCACCAGCATCCCGCCAGCGCATGCCGATCTGTACGCGACGGAATGGCTGACGGAAACCGCTGTCGATGCCGTGGTAAAGGCGCGTTACCGCCTGACGGATGACCCGCCGCAAATCGAAACCTGCCTCAAGACCAACGCGGACGCGCAAGCGGAAGCGGCGCGGCGCCTGGCTCTGAACAAGGTGCAGCGCACGATTTACGAATTTGACGGAGAGCCTGAGATGATGATGCTGGAACTGGGGCAGCCGGTGGTGCTGCGCGATGACCGCTTCGGCCTGCAGGACGGCGTGCCTGGTGTGGTGGTGCTGCTGTCGCACCAATGGCTGGCCGGGCGCGTGACGGTGGGGGTGCTGGTATGACCGCCATCGGCGGCGCGCGCGATACGCTGTTGCAGGCGACAGCGGAGCGTTTCAGCACGACGGCAGACGGCAAGGCGATCCTGCTGGCTGGCAGCACGCCTGTTTTCCGCGTGAACAGCGACGGCGCGGGTGCGCCCGGCTCGATCGCCATTACCGCCAAGCCGGTGAACGTGGTGGGCGATATCGTGTTTTCGGTATCCGCCGGCACGCAGATCGCAGTCGACGGCAACGTGGCCACGGTCGACTTTGCCAGCATGACTACGGATACGGCCCTGGTGCAGGCGCGTATCCGTGAATTTGGTGTCGATTACGTCGCCAACTACATGATCAGCAAGGTCTTCGACGGCGTCAGGGGCGACACCGGCCTGGCCGGCTTGAACACGGGCCAAGCGTTCGCCTA
Source organism: Janthinobacterium tructae (assembly GCF_006517255.1). Lineage (NCBI taxonomy): Bacteria > Pseudomonadati > Pseudomonadota > Betaproteobacteria > Burkholderiales > Oxalobacteraceae > Janthinobacterium > Janthinobacterium tructae. Next base: position 568,891 of record NZ_CP041185.1, read on the forward strand.
CAAGCGCGCGGCAGTGGCGCCTGATGATTCGCCGGGTGACGTGATCTTTACTTTTGCCACGGGCAGCATCACGACGCCTGCCGGCAACGACCTGGCCAATGGCTGGTCAAAGAATATCCCGGCTGGTTCGACGCCCCTGTACGTGCGCGTGTCCGCCGCCAGCTCGCGCAATGCCACGGACAATATTGTCGCCAACGAGTGGTCGTCGGCCGTGCAGCTGGCCAGGGACGGCGCCACCGGTGCTGATGGCACGAACACGGCACAGGCCTTCGCTTATAAGCGGGCGGCATCCGCGCCCGTTGACTCGCCCGGCGATGTGGTCTACACGTTCTCCAGCGCAGCCATCACCACGCCGGTCGACAACGACCTTGCCAATGGCTGGACCAAGACCATCCCGGCCGGTACGGCACCGCTGTACGTGCGCGTAGCAGCGGCCAGTTCGCGCAGCGCCACGGATGGCATTGCCGCCAACGAATGGACGGCTGCCGTACTGCTGGCCCAGGATGGCACGCCTGGCCAGAACGGTGTGAACGTGGCGCCCGTTCGTATTTATCAGCGTGCCGCCGTCAATGTGGCGCCAGCGCTGCCAAGCGCTACTTGCACGCTCACCTTTGCAACAGGCGTACTCACAGGCTTGAATAATGGCTGGTCGACGCAGGTGCCGACAGCGGGTGGCGCTTATTTGTTTACGTCGGGCGCCGCAGCCGCGTCGAAGGCCGCTACCGATGATATCCCTGCCAGTGAATGGGCGGTGGCGACGCGCATGGCGGCTGATGGTGAAAATGGCATGGATGGCCTGAACGTGGCGCCCGTGCGCATCTACCAGCGCGGCGCGACCAGCATTGCGCCGGCGCTGCCGAGTGCGGCGTGCACGTTCACCTTTGCCACGGGAACGCTCGCCGGCTTGAACAACGGCTGGTCGACGCAGGTGCCGACGGCGGGCGGTGCATACCTGTTCACCTCGGGCGCCACAGCAGCGTCGCGCGGCGCCACCGATGACATTCCCGCCAGTGAATGGTCGGCGGCAGCGCGCTTGGCTGCCGATGGCGCCACCGGCCAGCGCGGTACCGTGACGGTGACGGCGCCCGGCTATTCCACTTGGTCGGATGCCTCGGCCGTGTATGAGTTGGGCCATGCCGGCTATGGTGCGCCGATCAACCGCGATGTGGTGACACTGTACGACGCCACGCATGCGGTGACGAAGTATTTTGACAACGGTGCATGGCTGGCCCTTGGTACGGTGCTAAACGGCAATCTGCTGGTCGATGGCAGCGTAGCGGCGAAGGCGCTGTCGGTGGATAACCTGGCGGCAATCACCGCGATTCTGGGGAATGTGAGGGCTGGCGATTTGTACGGAACGACGCTGCATGGCGGCCCAGGGTATCCGACCAATGCCTACAACTGGCCTGGCTCCGCCGAAGGCAGTGGATACCATTTGAGCGCTCAGGGGCTGCTTATCGGGAATCGCAATGCCCCAGGAGGATATTTCCAGCTGTCGAGTACTGGATATTTTGAGATGCCAGGACTTACCGTGACGCCTGGAACTGCAGGAACCCCTCCGGTTGCGAGATTCTCCGGCGTACTGTCGGGCGTTGTCGGCTCCTTTCAGTTGATCCAGAGCCCCAACCGCCTTGCCGGTAACAATGAAGGATACGACCAGGCCGGTACAGGTCTCTATTTTTACAATGCTGATGGCAGTATCTCCATGGCCTTGGGACAGTGGCCGCGACCGCTATGACAGGCATCTGGACTTTCAAACCCGACGGCAGGCCAGTCATCACGCCTACCGTGGCCGGCGGTGTATTCCTTGGGATGCATCAGCAAAAGAGCGGTGACCCGCTCATCAAGACGTTTCTTGGAGTGGCTGGTCTTAAGCTGCGTGTCTATCAAGTAGGTACCGGCAGTTTTGTCTGGGACACCGGGAACGACGCCGATGGAAACCCAACGATCACGTTCTACGAGCAGTCCACCCCCTTTGGCGAACGAGACGCGTTATTACTGGTATTTGCAGTATGAGTATTTTCTTTAATACAGCGACGGGCAATCGCCTGATTGATAACGTCAACATCGTGCCGGAGTTCATTGGCAAGGTGACCCTCAGCAACTCACCATCCGTCGGAGACGTAGGCTCAGAGTCTGGCTACAGGTTGCATCGCTACGCAGGCAGAATGCCTGCAACTAACGGGCGCCCCTACATGGTGTTTTGGAGTATTCCAGCATCATTTTCTGATGTTTGGTGGTTGCCTGTAGAGGTTGTTGGTTTTTCTGGCTCCGCTCAAGTATCAGCAGTCATCGATGCCTTTTTCGCGCCAGGAACGCCTATGCCTGCGGTATTGCCAGAGGCCTATGTTTTCTCTCTAGGCCCGGTCGAGATTTCCCCCTTGAAGATGGCCGCCCGTGTGTGGGATAACGCCGGGCGCCTGCTGTTCGACAGCGGAAAAATGCATCTTGCGTTGCAGCATGCAGTCGGCGGGATGCGCGTTGACTTCAGTACCTCAGTACTGGCGTTGCCCTCGTTGTCCAGCAAGGCCGCATTCCTGGTGCCATCGGTTTTCCATCGACGGGAGGTTTACGCGGAAGGTGATCAAGAGGCCATTGTCACGGACTGGTACGCCTGCGTGCGATTTACAGGGGGTGAAATGATTGCCCGTCTGGTGCAGGTGTATCGGACTGGCGTAACACCAAGTCAGGAATGGTCCTATCAACAGGATCATACCTACGGCAACACCACCGGCCTGGTGCTGCCAGTTATTGATGCCAGCATTTACGATTAGGAGTGGTATGCCCAATTTACGTATCGTCTACGACAACGCCGCCGACCGCGCGGCGCTCGCCGCATCCAGTCAGGCCGGCGCGTTGGGCCCGGCCAGCCTGCAGCGCGAACGCAAGTCGGCGGTGCTGCGTGCTACCGGCACGGCGCAAACGATCACCGCCACCTGGCCCACACAAGAGTCCATTGCCTGCGTGGCACTGATCTTCACCAACATGACCAGCAGCGCGCGCATGCGCGTGCGCGGCTACGGCCAGCCAGGCGACGCCGCGCCGGCGATCGACACGGGCTGGATGATGCCGTGCCCCGAGGCGCCGCTGGAATCCTACCCGTTCGGCGAACTGCCGTTGGGCTGGAATGCCTACAAGTGGGGCGGGACGAACACCTGGGCGCGCGGTGGCGGCGCTGACGCGGTGGCCTGGTTCGCTGCGGTATTCGTGCGCCAGCTGGTGGTCGAGGTGTACTGCCCGGACCTGCCGGAGGGTTATATCGAGATCTCGCGCTTGGTGGTCGGTAATTACTGGTCGCCCGAGTACAACGCTGAGTATGGCGCGTCGCTATTGCCGCAGGACAGCACGGAGAATTACCGTACCAGTGCCGGCGAACTGAAAAGTGCCATTGGCACCATGCATGACGGCATCAGCATCAACCTGCCCCACCTGACGCCGATGGACCGCGCCCGCTTCATGCGCATCCTGCGCGAGAACGGTAAAGAGCGCGCCATGCTGTTCAGCTTGTATCCGGAAAACGCCGACCCACTGCTGGAGCAGGACCACATGCTGTATGGCAAGGCAAGCAACCTGGACGCTGTGTCCACGCCGTACTACGAAACATATTCCGCACCACTCCAAATCGAAGGAATCTAAAAAATGGCAAGCAAATTTACGGCAGGCATGAAAAATGTGGTCGATGTGTTGAACCAAATGTGGGATGCATATGCGGCCGGGCCTTACAACGCTGTGCCATTGACGGGCGGCACGATGACCGGGTCATTGACGACGCCGCTTGTCCTGACAGATAAATTGGGCAATTACACCGGTCCGGTGGTGCTTTCATCGGGAGCTGGACAGGTCCGTCCGGACGGTGACGGAACCCATACCATGGGCACCGGCAATTTTCGTTGGTCTGTCCTCTATGCCTCCAGTGACACCATTGCGACCTCAGACGCCAACGAAAAGGAGCAATTTCGGCCATTCAGCGCCGACGAATTGGCGGTGGCCAAGGCGCTGGCCAGCATCATCGGTATGTACAAATGGCGTGAGGCAATCGCACGTAAGGGTTTGGATGCGCGCTGGCACGCTGGGCCGTATGCACAGGAGGTAATCGCGGTGTTTAGCGCCCACGGCCTCGATGCATTCGAGCATGGCGTGGCGTGCTATGACGAATGGCCAGAGGGCGCTATCGAGCACCCGGCAACCCCTGATCGAGCCGCGTGGACCGAGATTATTCCCGCTGGCAGCCGTTACGCCTTGCGCTATGCCGAGCTGAATTTGTGGCTGGCAAGGGGCTTCGATGCGCGCCTTGCGGCACTGGAGGCTGCAGCCAAGGCCTGATATATAAATTTCCTCACCACAAACCCGCTTCGGCGGGTTTTTTCATTTCCACCACCTGAAAGGCATTCATGGCCATCGAAACGACCGCCGCTGGCGGCGCACTGATTAAAATTTTTGGCATCCCGGTTCTTGCCGGCGCTGCCGCAACCTCACTGGGATTCATGTTCATGTGGCCAAAAACTGCAAAGGAAGCGGGCGTGCGCTTCTTCGTCACCATTCTCTTCTCCGCCCTGATGGGCCCGGCCCTAGTCGTGGTCGTGCGCAACTGGATGCCGGGCTTGTTCGACAGCGCGCGCGCAGTCGCCGTGCTATACGGCAGCGACCCGGCCCTGGGCTTCTTGTTCATCGCTGCGCCGCTGATGGTTGCCGCCGGCTTGCCCGCCTGGTGGGTGCTGGGCGCCACGGTGCGCTGGTTCGACAAGCGCCGTGACAAGGACATCGGCGAGCTGGCGCGCGATGCGGCTGCCGTCGTCAAGGATGTGCGGGGTGGCCTGTGAACCTGAGCCCGCATTTCAGCCTGGCCGAACTGGTCTCCTCGCAGGTGGCCACCCGTAAGGGCATCGACAACGCGCCGGCGCCCGCCATCGTCGCCAACCTCACGCGTCTGGCGGCGCTGCTCGAGCAGGTGCGCGCTCTGGTGGGCGCGCCCATCACCATTTCCAGCGGCTACCGCTCGCCCGCGCTCAACAAGGCCGTGGGCGGTGCCAGCAGCAGCGCCCACGTGCTGGGCCTGGCTGCCGATATCGGCACGGCCAAGCTGACGCCCAAGGCGCTGGCCCTGGTGATCCGGCAAAGCGATATCGCCTTCGACCAGCTTATCTACGAGGGAACGTGGGTGCATATCGGCTTATCGACGGGCGCGCCACGCCGCCAGGTGTTGACGGCCAAGTTTGCCGGCGCCGGTGTCAGCTACGTGGCGGGCATCGTATGAGCGCCCTTGGCACGCTGGCGGGCGCCGCCGTCAGCGGCATCTGGAAGGTGGCCGCCATCGCGCTGGCCGCCGCGCTGCTGTTGGTGGCCAGCTCCACCGGTACCGGCTGGTGGCTGGCCGCCGGCGACCGGGATGCCGCGCGCGCGGCGCTGGCGAAAGAGCAGGGCGTCAGCGCTGCGTTGCGGGCCTCTATCAGCGAGCAAAACCGCGCCATCGACGGCATGGCCAAGGCAACCCTGGCGGCGCAGGAGCGCGGCACAGCTGCGCAGGCGGCCGCCGCTGCCAAGGGCAAGAAGTATGACGCTGCCCTGGCGCAGATCGCGGGCGCGCGCGCCAATACCTGCGACGAAGCTATGTCGGCCGTCAGGCTACTGCTGGAGGGCGTGCGATGAAATGGATGCTTGTATTAATGCTGGCCGGCTGCGGCAGCGCGCCACTGGCGCTGCAGCGGGTCGAAGTTCCCGTCTTTACACCATGTGTAAAGTCGGTGCCGCAGCGGCCGGCCTATGAGTTTGCCCAGCTGGCGCCAGCGGCAACGGATGGTGAGATCGTCCTGGCGCTGGCGCGGGATTGGCCGCGCGGGCGGAAGTACGAGGGGGAACTGGAGGCGGTAATTGCAGGTTGCGCTCATTCAGCGGCCGATGTCGGTCACTGAGTGAATCCTGCCTATTCCGGACTCTCATCATGCGGTATATGCGTCCTGATCGCGTCCGTAAGTATTAGCTGATGCGCTAGGGCTGATGCCTCGATTCTTGCAGCTTGATCAGTTCGAAAATTGGTGGGGGTCGGGATCTTGATGGCTGGGGAGAACGGCGTTCCGGAAAATGCTACAAGAAAAATTAACCCTCGATGGCTGCCTTGTGGTGTTGGATATGCACCTAATTTGTAATCATATCCGGCTAGGCAGTACAACTGACTCGTCTCCATGAGCTTTTCCGTAAAATATGTTTGCACGACCTAATGTTGGTAGTCATTTGTTAATTATAGGTTACTTGATTGAAATTTCTATTGCAAACTATACGAGCGGCTTAATGCATATTTTCACGAAAGCCCATTGCCCGTGTTCGCCCGCCTTGCTGCTGATCGCATGCGCAAGCCCTCCTTCGGTGCCAGTGGCGCCGAAGGAGGCGCTGCGGCCGATACCGCCAGCGAGCTACTTCCTGACGCGGTGGCGCGAGATGCTTAAACCTTGATACTGCGCACGGAGGAGGCGGCCGCGACGGGGCGGGCGTGTCAGAGGTTCGTGCGAGAAAATGGCATGGCACCATAGAAGAGATGGCTGATCGTCGCTGCGCTAACAGCAGCAATCAGCCGGTGGAGCCTGGTGAGTAGGCTTGGATTGCCTCATGGGAGGAATTCGACTTTACCACTAGGAGGTACACATTTTGGCACTGCCCATCATTCCCTGGATCGGCGGCAAACGACGCCTGGCCGACCGCATCATCCCGCAATTTCCACCCCACACTTGCTACGTTGAGGTTTTCGCTGGCGGCGCCGCGCTTTACTTCATGCGGCCGCCGGCCGAGGTGGAAGTGCTCAACGACGTCAACGGCGAGCTGATCAACCTGTATCGCGTCGTGAAGTGCCACCTGGAGGAATTCGTGCGCCAGTTCAAGTGGGCGCTGTCGAGTCGCGAGGTATTCAAGTGGCTGCAGGACACGCCTCCGCATACCCTGACGGATCTGCAGCGCGCGGCCCGATTCTTCTACCTGCAGCAGCATGCCTTCGGCGGGAAGGTCGACGGGCAGAACTGGGGCACGGCCACCACCGCGCCGCCGCTCAACCTGCTGCGCATCGAGGAAAACCTTTCGGCCGCACACCTGCGCTTGTCCGGCGCCTACATCGAGAACCTGGACTGGTACAAATGCATGGAGCGCTACGACCGGCCGCACACGCTGTTTTACCTGGACCCGCCGTACTGGGAGACAGCCGGTTATGGCGTGGAGTTTGAATTCGCTCAGTACGAGAAGATGGCCGAGCTGATGGGCAGGCTGAAGGGCAAGGCCATCTTGAGCTTGAATGACCACCCGGACATCAGACGGGTGTTCGCGCGTTTCCAGATGGACACAACCGGCATCCAGTACAACGTGGGCGGCGGCGGCATGGCTGTTGAGCGAAAGGAATTAATCATTTACTCTTGGGATAGGGCTGCGGAGCCAGCTGGCCTATTCTAAGGACTGCTTCAGGACGGGGCAGCGGCCATGGACGGCGAGATCGTCCTGGCGCTGGAGCAGGATTGGCCGCTTGGCCGGAAGTACGAGGTGGAACTGGAGGCGGTAATTGCCGGATGCATTCCGCCAGATGAAAAAACAGAGCACTGATTGTCGCGGCGCCTGTTCACGCGCTTCCACCTGCGCTATAGAAAGAACGCAGACTCCTCCGGCCAAGAACTGGTTTTGCCATCCTCTGGCACAAGAGTAAGCATCGCGCCAGTTTCTATAAGGTGGTATGCGAGTGCCGAAGCCTCAATCGTCGCCCCTCGCTCAGTTTTGAATACACTAGGCGTCGGGATTTCAATAATCGGAGAGTACTGGAGGCCTGCATTAGCACAAAGCAGTATCATTCCCTGATACATTCCGTTCGCCTTTCTGTAACTGACTATCTGGTACTCATATTCACCATGTTGCATTTTTCAATTGGTCTCCATGCGCTTCTCCTTCAAGTCGGATGACAGTGAATAGATTCGCAGAGGTAGATTTTAGCTCCAACTTTGGCCAGCGAAAAGTATAGTTTTGCAATCATTGCGCAATCGAACCCTTCTATAAAACCATTATAGTAGCGGCATGTGTGCTGACCACACCTCTCGCCGTAAAGAGCAGATCGAAGCTCGTTTCGATGTTCGATCAGCTCAACTCGATTTGCCGCCAGAGGCATGGCCCGGCTATATGGCGCCGATCCTGCGAGGTTCGCAGGAGGCGCCCGGTGAACTGGAAGTGGCGCCGACCATGTTCGGCACGGTGCCCCATAGTACCGACCACAAGCTAGCTCTCAGACCTACGCGAGCACGGAGACAGTAGCTTGTATGCCGTCCTTCCGCAGCGCCTAACCCTTGCGCCCGCAGTCACCGCAGAAGCCGCCTTTGGGCCGGCTTCCTCACGTCCCGAGGAATGACGTTGCTATAGAACTAAGGAAAATCCTCATTTTGCCGTGGTTCAAGGTGGTGCGCCAAACGCTCTCCAATTTTTGGCCGGATTGGCCCCGTAACTCAATTTCAACAGGGGTGGGACCTCTCGGCATTCATTTATGACTGTGGCGAGGCAGTGTTGTTTTTTAACTTTTTCACATCTTATTTGTTACGATTCGTGAGTATTTTCGGGTGTATTCGGTGCACACTTTACACAATTAAAACCCGGAGATGTTCGATGAGTGCTTCAAACCAGCTGCTGCAGCGTCTGATGGGCACAAGCTTTAAGCGTTTTTCCTTATTTCCATTGGCGATTACATTTGTCGTCGTGGTTTGTCTGGCACTTCTTGCAACTCAGCTATGGACGATATGGCGTGCAAGAGAGGTGCAAATAAGCGAGGCAGGTCTGGCAAGCGCTAATCTGGCGCAGTCCGTGGCTCAACATGCCTACGACACGATCAAAGAGACTGATACCGCATTGGTTGGATTGGTGGAACGTTTAGAAAATGACGGACTCTCGGCCATTGAACTGTCGCGAATTCATAACTTGCTGGTTTTGCGTGTAGGTGAATTACCCCAATTGCAAGGGATTTTCGTCTATGCAAAAGATGGAAGCTGGCTGGTCAATTCTCAAAAAGTGTTGCTGAAGAATTTGAATAATTCCGATCGAGAGTATTTTAAGTACCATCAGAATAACAGCGACCGCAGCCCTTACATAGGCCCCCCTATACGGAGCAAGTCGACAGGGGACTGGATTATTACGGTGTCGCGTCGTTTTAATCTTTCCGATGGCAGTTTTGGAGGGGTTGTTCTTGCTACAATTAATATGAACTACTTTAGATCGTTTTATGATAGATTTTCTATAGGGGAGCGAGGTGCAATTTTCATTGCAAATGGGAGTGGAACACTTTTGCTAAGAAGGCCATTTGAAGAAAAAATGCTTGGACAAGATATATCGAAATTTCCGCTATTCAAAGACCACTTATCGAAGGCCCCTGTAGGCACCGCATTAATAAAATCAAAATTGGATGGAGTTACACGTATCAATAGCTATAGGAGAGTAGAAGAATATCCCTTGGTCGTCTCCGCCGCATTGTCCCAAGATGAGGTTTTGGCTAGTTGGCGGGCTGAGTCGTATTTGCAAAGTGTGGTGGGAGGAGTTTTGGCACTAGTTATTGGATTCCTTGGCTATCGTATGGTGAAACAAATAGATTTTCGATCAAGGGCCGAAGGAAAGCTCTTGGAGGCCAGCAAGGAATTGGAGCAAATCAATGAAACTTTGGCCCGTCTTGCCAGCCAGGACGGCTTAACAGGCCTAGGTAATCGGCGGCACTTCGACGAGTCGTTATTTTGTGAGTTTAGTCGTGCGCAGCGCGGTGAAACTTCTATCGGCTTGGCCATGATAGATGTCGATTTTTTTAAACAATACAACGACATCTACGGCCATGTTGCTGGTGATGAGTGTCTTAGAAAAATCGGCAAGGTGGTGTCCTATTGCATGCGCCGGCCCGGTGATGTTGCTGCTCGTTATGGTGGCGAGGAGATGGCCGTGCTGTTGCCCGGAACAGACCTTCTCGGCACCTCGGAGGTTGCTGAGAGTATTCGTAATGCCATTCAATCTATGGGAATTGAACATACTGGAAACCCGATCGGTGTTGTGACGGTCAGCATTGGCATCGAGGCTTTTTCCCCAATTTATTTAGAAAACCAGCCTATTGAATTGGTCGAGGCCGCCGACAAAGCATTGTATAAAGCGAAAGAATCTGGGAGAAATCAGGTTTGTTGTGCGACTTCGTGCCGGGGAGCTCGCGACGAGAGAGCCTCTCTTGTCCTTTAGTTGACAACTTTGCTTTTCAAATTTGATGGGAGTGTGGGAACGTTCGCAGATTATGATGGACGACAGCAATTCTTGCATATGGTTTAGTTGCTTAATGGTAAATATTTCAATCACGCCAAGCCATCCTTAAGATGACTGTCGTTAACTGTTCGCCAAGCAGTAAGATAAGCATGTCGACGATGCTGGTATCAAGCGAATGTACCGTAGCGCGAGGCGAGGGCGAAGTTGTCTATTTTTAGTAGATCACCTCCACGGTGTTCGATAATGCCGCTGGACTTGCAACTGCACAGTGCAAGCAAGAGGAGGGCGCACAGCGCGAGCTTCATTGCGACCCTTTTGTTTGGGTTATGCTTACGGATGGCGGTGCCTTCTATTATGTTGGGGCCTACTTACCTGATCTTGTGCAGCCGCAGAAAGAGGCGAAGAAGCCGGCAAAACAGGGGCGAAATTTGGGCGAAAACGTAGACATTTCCAGACTTTTCCAGACATTTATAGCAAAGCGGAAATGGCATTCCCACTATGTCTACAGAGGTTTGCGAATGTTTAAGACAGGAATCAAGAATTTCTGTATAATCTGCTTTTGCGCCAATAGGAAATGCTATGCGTCTACTTCAAAAAGCACTCACATTCGATGACGTGCTGCTCGTCCCAGCCTACTCCAACGTTCTGCCCGCCGATACGTCCCTCAAAACTCGCCTGACCCGCAATATCACCCTGAATATTCCCTTGCTGTCCGCAGCCATGGATACGGTGACGGAAGCCCGTCTGGCGATCGCGATGGCCCAGGAAGGCGGCATCGGTATCATCCACAAGAATTTGAATCCGAAGGACCAGGCACGTGAAGTGGCCCGTGTAAAACGTTTCGAAGCTGGCGTGCTGCGCGATCCGATCACGATTCCGCCGGACATGAAAATCCGCGACGTGATCGCGCTGACGGAACAATACGGCATCAGTGGTTTCCCTGTCGTCAAGGGCAAGGAAGTGGTCGGTATCATTACCAACCGCGATTTGCGCTTTGAAAAGGAACTCGACGCGGAAGCCTCCGCCAAGATGACCCCGCGCGAAAAACTCGTCGTCGTCAATGAAGATGCCGATACGGCCGAAGCCAAGCGCCTGATGAACAAGCACCGCCTCGAGCGCGTGCTGGTGGTCAACGACGCGTTTGAGCTGCGCGGCCTGATCACCGTCAAGGATATCCAGAAGTCGACTTCCCACCCGTTCGCGTCGAAAGACAGCCAGGGCAAGCTGCTGGTCGGCGCTGCGGTCGGCGTCGGTGCCAAGGATGAAGAACGCATCGACCTGCTGGTCGCCGCTGGCGTCGACGTGCTGGTGGTTGACACGGCCCACGGCCACTCGCAAGGCATCCTGGACCGCGTACGCTGGATCAAGACCAAGTACCCGCAAGTGGAAGTAATTGGCGGCAACATCGCTACCGCCGCCGCCGCCAAGGCGCTGGTGGAATACGGCGCCGACGCGGTCAAGGTCGGCATCGGCCCGGGCTCGATCTGCACCACGCGTATCGTTGCCGGTGTGGGCGTACCGCAAATCACGGCCATCTCGAACGTCGCCGAAGCACTCGAAGGCACGGGCGTCCCATGTATCGCCGACGGCGGTATCCGCTTCTCGGGCGATATCTCGAAAGCGCTGGCCGCTGGCGCCTCGACCGTCATGATGGGTTCCATGTTTGCCGGCACGGAAGAAGCGCCAGGCGAAGTGATCCTGTACCAGGGCCGCAGCTACAAGTCGTACCGCGGCATGGGCTCGCTGGGCGCGATGTCCGATGGTTCGGCTGACCGTTATTTCCAGGACGCCACCATGAAGGCCGACAAGTTCGTGCCTGAAGGTATCGAAGGCCGCGTAGCCTACAAAGGCAGCGTGCTGGCGATCATCTTCCAGCTGGTGGGCGGCGTGCGTCAATCGATGGGTTACTGCGGTTGCGCCACCATCGACGAACTGCGCGAAAAAGCGGAATTCGTGGAAATCACCTCGGCCGGCATGCGCGAGTCGCATGTCCATGATGTGCAGATCACGAAAGAAGCACCTAACTACCGTTCAGAGTAATTAGCGACAGACCAGACCGGCGCCTAGTGCGCCGGTTTTGTAATGACCTCAGATAAAGTCCCCATCATGCATTCTAAAATCCTCATTCTCGATTTCGGTTCCCAAGTCACCCAGTTGATCGCCCGCCGCGTGCGCGATTCCGGCGTGTTTTCCGAAGTCTTCCCGTATGACGTCAGCGACGAATTCGTGCGCAACTATGGCGCCGCCGGCGTGATCCTGTCGGGCAGCCACAATTCCACGCTGGACGGCGATTCGCCGCGCGCGCCGCAAGCCGTGTTCGAGCTGGGCGTACCTGTGCTGGGCATCTGCTACGGCATGCAAACCATGGCGGCCCAGCTGGGCGGCAAGGTGGAAAACGGCCTGGTACGCGAATTCGGCTACGCCGAAGTGCGCGCCCGCAGCCACACCAAGTTGCTTAACGGTATTGCCGACTTCGTCACCGACGAAGGTCACGGCATGCTGAAAGTGTGGATGAGCCACGGCGACAAAGTGCTGGAAATGCCGCCAGGTTTCAAGCTGATGGGCAATACCCCAAGCTGCCCGATCGCCGCCATGGCCGACGAAGAGCGCCAGTTCTACGGTGTGCAATTCCACCCGGAAGTGACGCACACGGTGCAGGGCAAGGCCATGATCGGCCGCTTCGTGCATGAAATCTGCGGCTGCAAGTCGGACTGGAACATGCCGGACTACATCAGCGAAGCGGTGGAAAAAATCCGTGCGCAAGTCGGTACCGACGACGTCATCCTGGGCCTGTCCGGCGGTGTCGATTCGTCCGTCGCCGCAGCCCTGATCCACCGCGCCATCGGCAACCAGCTGACCTGCGTCTTTGTCGACCACGGCCTGCTGCGCCTGGACGAAGGCAAGATGGTGATGGACATGTTCGCCAAGAACCTGGGCGTGAAAGTCATCCGCGTCGATGCGGAAGAGCAGTTCATGGGCCACCTGGCCGGCGTCACCGACCCCGAGCAGAAGCGCAAGATCATCGGCCGCGAATTCGTCGAAGTCTTCCAGGTCGAATCGGGCAAGCTGGTCAACGCCAAATGGCTGGCGCAAGGCACGATTTACCCGGACGTGATCGAATCGGCGGGCAAAGGCAAGAAGGGCCAGACCATCAAGAGCCACCACAACGTGGGCGGCTTGCCGGACACCATGAAGCTCAAGTTGCTGGAACCCTTGCGCGAACTGTTCAAGGACGAAGTGCGCAAACTGGGCGTGGCCCTGGGCTTGCCGCACGACATGGTCTATCGCCACCCGTTCCCGGGCCCGGGCCTGGGCGTGCGCATCCTCGGCGAAGTCAAGAAAGACTACGCCGACCTGCTGCGCCGCGCCGACGCCATCTTCATCGAAGAACTGCGCAACACGCCGTACGAGCCGGTAGTGGTTCCTGGCTTCGATCAGGACAGCGTGCCGACCAACTGGTACGAAGCAACCAGCCAGGCCTTCGCCGTCTTCCTGCCCGTCAAATCGGTGGGCGTGATGGGCGATGGCCGCACCTACGAATACGTGGTGGCCCTGCGCGCCGTGCAAACGCAGGACTTCATGACGGCCCACTGGGCGCACCTGCCGCACAGCCTGCTGGGCAAGGTCTCCAACCGCATCATCAATGAAGTGCGCGGCATCAACCGCGTCGTCTACGATATCTCGGGCAAGCCGCCGGCGACGATCGAGTGGGAATGATTTGATGTCTGGCAACTGCTGGCACTGATAGGCAGTAAACCACACCTAAGCCCGTGATTTCACGGGCTTTTTTGTTATTTCATCCGGCACTGTCTGGCAACGATTAGCATGGTTAAGCAAGGTTTTTTCATGGCATTCTTAATGGTATGATCTAGCAACGATGCCATGATCGGTAATCGATACCATGCGAGGGCGTTGGATGCTGTCATGGTATCGATTTTGTATAAAGGCTTTAAATTCAAGGCTTTACATGCAAATTTGACGCACTTTTTGATCATGGTATTTCTAGCCACTTATTGAACAGATGTCATGCTTACTGATACCAAACTTCGCAATCTCAAGCCTCAGGAAAAGCTCTACAAGGTGAATGACCGGGATGGCCTGTATGTAGCTGTCACAAAGGCCGGCTCGATCTCGTTCCGCTACAACTATTCAATCAACGGCCGCCAAGAGACTCTTACCTTCGGCCGCTATGGTGCCGGCGGCATTACGCTGGCGGAGGCACGCGAGCAGCTGGGCGAGGCAAAAAAGATGATCGCGGCAGGGAAGTCGCCGGCGAAAGAAAAGGCGCGGGACAAGGCCCGCGTCAAGGACGCGGAGACATTCGGTGCCTGGGCGGAAAAATGGCTGCGCGGCTACCAGATGGCAGACTCGACGCGAGACATGCGCAAGGCCGTCTACGAGCGTGAATTGAAGCCGAAGTTTGGCAATCAGAAGTTGGCCGAGATCACGCACGAGGACCTGCGGGCATTGACCGACGCCATCGTGGAACGCGGCGCGCCGGCGACGGCGGTACATTCCCGTGAGGTGGTCCTGCAGGTCTACCGATGGGCCATTGAGCGCGGCCAGAAGGTCGAGAACCCCGCCGATATGGTGCGACCTACCACCATTGCCAAATTCGAGCCTCGGGACCGTGCATTGACGCCAGATGAGATCGGGTTGATGTACCAGTACATGGAGCGGATCGGCACGACGCCTTCAATCAGGGCAGCGGCCAAATTGCTGCTACTGACACTGGTGCGCAAGAGCGAGCTGACCAACGCGACCTGGAGCGAGATCAATTTCAGCGAGGCTCTTTGGACGATCCCGAAAGAACGCATGAAGCGACGTAATCCGCACATGGTGTTCCTGTCGCGGCAGGCGCTGGACATTTTCATCGCGCTAAAGACCTTCGCTGGCGGATCGGAATTCATTTTGCCGTCGCGGTATGACACAGATTTGCCGATGAGTAGCGCTACACTCAACCAGGTACTGACGCTGACTTATAAGCTGGCGCAGAGGGAGGGGACGCAGCTCGGTAAATTCGGACCACACGATCTGCGTCGGACAGCCAGCACGCTCTTGCACGAGGCCGGTTACAACACTGACTGGATTGAGAAGTGCCTTGCGCATGAACAGCGCGGCGTGAGAGCGGTCTACAACAAGGCCGAGTACCGTGAGCAGCGCACGGCTATGCTGCAGGATTGGGCTGACATGATCGACGAATGGTCGATCAGGCGGCTAAAGCCGGCGGCATGAGCCCAGGGCGCGTTGCCTGAGCGCCGGATGATCGGCGAGTTTCGATCCATACTTCAATCTCGGCTAAGTCCCAAGCGACGTTTCTACTAGTCAGAGCAATGCGGCGCGGGAATTCTCCGCGCTGCTCCAAATTGAAAATGGTGCGATCAGAAAGCGGGATCATCGCCAACAGCCTCTTGCGATTAATGAGCGTCTTGCCCTTTGCTTGGATTTCCATACGGTGGCTTTCATTCGATTACGGATGTTGATCGAAGAATGCCTGATCGAGCCCGGATTAAGGCTTCAAAAATTTAGAATAATGTTGTCATAGTTCGGCGGCTTGTATCTAAAAAGAACGCGTGTACACGTTCTGGTTGGGGGGGGGGCTTGCTGGCTGAATCAGATTTCGCTGAATTTGCACATCCGCCCTTCAGCATCTGCAATTAGCAATCTGAGTGAAACCCCTGATTGCCGTGCTAAATCTACCGCGCCACTGCTATATCCGCTGGTTGTGACGACCATCCCGAGTGTGCCGGGTGGATAAGCTGCAAGCGCACCGATCAGTTCTCTGATAACCGAAGGTCCAACTTTTCTTTTGGGCGCATAACACTTGCACTGAATCGCCCAGAATTCGGTGCCCGTCGAATTGGCGGCGAACACGTCTATGCCGGCGTCCCCGTTTTTGGATGAGGCGACGTGATCTACTTTGAAGCCGGCGCGCATCATTGCGTCGTGAACGTCACGCTCAAATTGGAACCAGTTCGATGTCCCATTGCTTTCGATGGACGCCTCGATACCATACAAGGATTAAGTCGAGGGAATTTCATAGATCGATACCACCCTTGTAAGATTTAGGATCGAATTTCTAAGCTACAAAAGAAGGGGAGCGCCAGCTCCCCTTCCTTTCAGTTCCGCGAGATTTGTAAGGCGGAACTGGTGGGAGCATCACATCTTGTCACATCAGGCTCGTGTACGGCGAAATTCAAGATAGTTCAACGCCGAATTTCAGTTGCGTAAGCCACTCTCGAAAAATGGTCGGCGTCAGTTGGTAGCCTTTGAGAACGATGTCCTTTTCGTCGATAAAAGTTTCTGAATTCTTTTCCAGAGACTTTGCACTTGGCGCACCCTCATACGTGATTCCGACGTACGCATAACGATCCTCTGTGGCATGTGCGACCAATACTGGTCCTCCGCTGATTCCGCTAAATCCCCAGCCATGTTCGCTCGTCAAAGTTGAGCATAGCGTATAAGTGGGCTTGTCCGGTGAGGGAATGGATGACGCCAGCTCGACTGCTATGCGCGGCATGGGGGCAGCTATTTTGTCGTCCGTTTGGTACTTGTGGCCATCGGGGAAACCGTAGGCCATCCATACAGGCTGAATGACAGACCAGTCCGGTTCAACCCAATCATTTAAATTGATCGCATCTGCATTGCGTAGCGTGCTTATTGTGTTCCAGGTATCTGTCAGGTCCGCAATTGCAATATCGGGCCGCTCCAGGTTTCGGCGCTCTAGTTCTGCAAGTTTGCGCTGATCATTGATGTTGTCGTTTGACGGAAAGTCACGGCAGCTATTGAAAGTCCAACGATATTGCCCCTGAGGACCATAGGCGTGGAACTGATGAATGGATCGGCCAGAGTGGATCGAAGGAGCGATTCGACGGCCGGTTTTGAGTGCTTGGCTCAGGAATGCCGAGAGTACATGGTGACAGGTAACAGCGTAGATACGGGATTCAAATTTTACGAATGTCACCGTTGCGTTGATTGTCGCCTCGTTGTGTCCGTTTTGCAAGAATTGGCCGGTGGCAAACAATGGCGCACATACAGATTTGACCTTTTGATCGATCGTTGCGTCTATTGCATCAATGAATATCATATTGGTTTACCATCAAGTGTAATGTGGAGTGGTGATTGTGGCTGTAGCTCTTGCAGTGGCAATTCGTACCTGGTATCTACGTCGGCGCGACGCATTCAACGCGACGCATTCAAATTTCAGCGTCGCGTCCTCGAATCCAATCGTGATCGGGGATAACCAGCGATCCTATTAGGCCAGCCGTCCGCTGTGTCAAGCCTTGTTCGTGTTGCGAAATTGAAAGCGCGAGCATTTGGATCGCCGACCTAACAACACGCAAAGCACTCAATACTTCATGAACAAATGGCTCCCTTTGGTGATGTTCGATTTCTGCTGCCGGTCTGCTGCGGGCTGGGTCGCCAAAGTCATGTAGCACCACAAATCGATGTGTGCCTGCGTTCCGGAGGTCCTTTTGTGAACGCAGGATACCCGCGCTACTGTCATAGTCGTCGGCAAGCTCCACAAGGCCATAGAGGGCAAGGACTCCCCCGCGAATTGCCTTCTCCACCTTTTCGGCAAGTGGGCGTAGGCCAGTCGCCTTGTCAACGTTTCCTCGCCACAGTTTGCCAAAGTAGACTTTATCTGGCGGTTGTCCAAACTCGAAGTAATGATTCGCCGTTACTGCGATCTTGTCGAGCAAGTCTAGTGCCGTACGATGTGCCAGGATAAGCGCTGACGCATCTGGGCCGTAGGTAGCGTAGTCAAGAGTATCACCATATCGCCCTGTCGCTGGCCACACGGCGTCGTCGGCAGCCCGCCAAGCCAGGTCGCGCGCAAGGATGAAATCGCTCTTGAGCACGTTAAACATGGCGAATACGGGGGGAGGCATTCCGCGTGCGTCTGATTCGCGTTCAAGAATCCCAGGAAGCATGAGCCAGTCCAGCTTGCCCAAGGAGGGATCAACGAGTTCGACCGCTGGTGCAAGCGTCAGGCGCTGGCGCTCGACCCAACTGATGAATGGATCTGTGTGCGGTGATCTCGGTGGTGGATCTTCAAGTTCGTTGGCAAACGCTGCGGTCTTCTCAGCGGCCTGTGCGCCAGCATATTGAATGACCCGATCTCGACGCCGATGTGCAATTTTGGCCAACATGATCGCTTCGATCCGGGTAAGGTCTGAGCAGCCGCCTTGCTCATATAGCCATAACAAGTTACGGGCTGCGGAACTAGCTGCAACTCCATTTTCCGGATCGATTTCCAATGCGGCAAGCCACGCATCATGAGCTTCGCCAAGTCGATAGCTGCTACTGAATTGGTTAGCAAGGTTGCTCCAGGCCTGGGTTCTCAGCTCCGAATCGACATCTAGGTCTTGCGCTACTTTCCAAAAGCATCGACGCGCTTCGGCACGGTGCTCTCTAGTGCGTTCTTGATGATCAATCCAACTGGGGCCGCGAGGCGGAATGCCTGTCGCCGCAACCAACCCATTTGCCAGGTTGTAGGTGATGTCAGCAGTAGGGAATCGACTATGCAATTCACGAAACAACACCAATCCTTCTTCAATCGCGTCTTGCTGTTGAGTCAAGGCACCGCCATCCACCAAGGCGCTTGCTCGCAGAACCATCAGATTGAAGCGCTCGGGTTCAGAGGTATCAAGACTGATCTCCCTGGCCTGCTTTACTGCCTCTGCAGGATCGCTATCCAATAAGGCCCTCAAATGAGCCGACTGTTCGTGAAACCTGCCTTGCATTGACGACATAACTGGATTCCTTGTTTGTGCGGCTCTGGCCACCAGACCCTGCCTTAACCATGTCTAGCCTATTTTGTGTCGAGGTGGCAAGATTTCAAGTTGTCAGAATCCTGTTGGCAACAGGTTAAATATACTGTATAAATGAACAGTGTAAGAATGTTGCGTGTCTTCCTAGTTCGCCGGGACATCTAGACTCATCCAGTCGCGATGACCTGATCTAGTTCCCGCGCATTGATGAGATTGCTGTGGAGGATAAATGAAGGAAATCAAGTTTCGTACCATTGATGAAGCGAAGCAGTTGGTGTTGCCAGACGCATCTGCAGCTACAGTTCAACGATTTCGACAAACCACAGAGTTTGTCGTGAAAGACGGAGCGAGTCGCTGGTCAAAGTTGAAAGCAATCTATGAAGCTGCCGACGCGATAACAGCGGAAATTGCGCCCGTCATGGTTTGCCAAAAGGGCTGTCATCACTGTTGCAAGATCGATGTTGGTCTCCTGGATGTTGAGGCGGAATACATCGGGCGAAATATCAAGCGATCAGCTCGCGTGAATCCGCCAACCACTAACGGCTACAGCGAAAATCGGACGCCGTGCACCTTCCTCTCCTCTGATGGAACTTGCGGCATCTACGAGTACCGGCCGTTCGCGTGCAGAACGTTCTATACGTTGGACTCTCCCGCCTACTGCGAACAGGTGTCCGTCGAACATGCTACCTACGATTTTAAGGGTAACGGGATGCTTAAGACATTGGGGCAGTTGTTGGGGCAGTTGAATGGAGCGGGGCGTGGGCATGACATCCGTGACTATTTTTCAGCCGAGTAGCAAAATAAGTTCAACATGGTATTTTTCATGGCATTGAATCGCAATTCGTCCAGTATGCTTATGATATATAAGGAATTTTTCTCCTTGTTGATAACTGAATGGGAGTGACGAGCCCGCTTTAACTGATTGATTTAACGCGAAAAATATATGGTCGTTGATAATTAAAAAAGAATTATCAACGGCCATTTTCTTTCTTGCGTCCGGTTGATCATCTCAGCGCACAGGCACTGAACTGGGCCCAAGCATCGGTTTACCTGGTCTTGTCGACCTCAGGCCAACGCCAAGGCCGAACGCGACACTCCATTGGCGCTGCACGAATGGGTTTACGGTTTTGTCTGCCAGAACTCGCGGGCGCGTTTGCGTATGCTCACTGAAGGGAATCATCACTGCAACTGGCGCCGCCCACCTCTACTTCATCTGGTGCAACTGAACCAGCAAGCCATTGAGCGCACCTTGCGCCAGGGGGCTCAGTTCTGGTGAGCGCCGGTCGATTTCATTGGCCAGGTCGGATGCCAGCCACTCCAGTTCGTCGAGCATGCGGTGCAAGTCTCGCAACATATCGGCGTCGTCCTGGGCAATGACAAGCATGCCAGTTGCATTGCTGGCCAGGCGCATTTCCTGTGCGTCGTTTGTGGTGATGTGCAGCAGGTCGCGCAAGGCATTGACGATGCTGGCGTCAAAGCGCTTCTGACCTAGCCTGAACAGCATCTCGACACGCAGAAGATCAAAACGCCGGATGGCGGTCTCCGCAACGTCGGCGACAGCCAACACTCTTGCCAGCACCGTAATGCTGTCACCCTGCAGTGCATTGGGATAACCGCTGCCGTCGAGTCGTTCATGATGCTGCAATATGGCCAGTGTGGCATCGCTTGAAAAACCGAGCAAGCCTTGCACCAGTACTTGAGCTGTGATGGGGTGAACATGGATGTAGCGGCGTTCGTATTGCGTAATGTTATGCTCCGCAGCAAGTATTTCGGGGTCGGTATGCATCTCGCCGAAATCGTGGCAAAGTGCTGCCAGCAGTATCGAGTCACGTTGCCCCTCGGGCAGACCGAGGCTCTGCGCCAAGGCGAAGGCGATCAGTGCGGTGCGTATCGCATGCATGAAAAGCTCGGGCCGGCACTCGCGCATGACCGTCAGACGCAGCATGACTTCTGGTGCCAGCTGCACGCTGGCGGGGGCTTGTTTCATGGCGTGCGGGTCGCCCGTCCGCGTCAATATGCGCCGATAGACAGCTTCATGTCTGATGATGCTGTCCAGTTCCACTACAAGGCTGTGCGTATTGACCGGATGCTTCGCCGTGAGCATGCTGTCCAGCGGTGCCGCGAGTCGGTACTGGGCAAGCTGGTGAACAGGCGGCTGTCAATGCGCGCGCCCTTTGCAACCAACTTTATGCCATTGCTTTCGAAAATGTCCGCATGGGCGATCACTTCCTGCACATCGCCCACTTGCGTGACGGCGCGAATATAGTGAGGATTTTCGTCTGGCGGGTAGGCGAGGCGGATGTCAGGAACGTTTTTGTTCATCAAGGCATCCCCGTGTAGAAAGAAACTTACAATCCGGACACTTGCGAGTCTCTGCCTTGCATGGCTCCTGTAATTATTTCCAGTAGGACACAGTATGAGCTAGCAAGCGCTCTCCAGACACTGGATAAACTCCCAGCATTGTGTGGTCATTGCAGGGCGCTCAATGTTGGGGGAATCCCTGCATGCGGCAGAAACTTGTTGGAGGCAGTACCAGGGGGGGCCGTTCAAGGCGCCGTTGAATTTTCGTCAGATGCGGGCAGGGCTGGCTTGCCTGCGGATGCGGCGCAAGCCAAGGCCTTCTGGTGCATGGCTTCGAGTCCTTGATGCACGAGGTCCAGCAGTTCCATCTCGACGGTGCTGCCATTTTGCATGGCCAGCCGTTTCACGGCGAAGGCGAGCGCGGGGGGAAGTTCCAGGAATTTCAGGATCAGCCCCCCTCCGGCCGGCACTGGCGGGTCAATTTGCATTCCTCTGGCAACGGGTAATGTCCCATGCACAAGCCAGGCGGTGCTGACGCCGAGGGCCGCGGCAATTTTCTCTGCCGCTTCCGTACGAAGTTTTGTCTTTCCTGATTCGTAACGATACAGTTGCGTTGGATTGATGCCTGCCAGTTCGGCAAGCAGCACTTGCGAGATACGAAGATTTTCGCGGCAGTTCTTGATCCGCTCAGAAACATGGGTGTCGCCAGACATACATTTTGCCTTTCAATAGACAGCGTTCGTGAATGACCGGATGTCGCGCACTTGTCACCGCAGTGATGCACGGTAAGGACGCGTTTTTCCAGCGACAGCCTGGTCACCAGTATGGATTTTACCGCCTGGGCGTGCGACTGCGGCGTCCCCTTGTTTCAAACTCCATCCACTCAGCCTGGGTGGATGGAAACTGCTGGCTTGCCAGGAACAACTCATGGCCTGAGGCTGGGTACCAGGACGGCGGCGCCGTCGAAGCGCCCGGCGCGCAAGTCTGCCAGCGCCTCGTTGGCCTGCAGCAGCGGATAGGCCAATGGCGCCGTCTTGAGGTTGAAACGTTCCGCCAGCGCCATGAATGCCAAGCCGTCGGCGCGCGTCAGGTTGGCCACCGAGCGCACGCTGCGTTCTCCCCACAGCAAAGAGTATGGCATGGCGGGCATGTCGCTCATGTGGATGCCGGCGCAGACTACCGTGCCCCCTTTGGCGCAGGCGGCCAGCGCCAGTGGCACCAAAGCGCCATCCGGGGCGAACAGGATGGCCGCATCCAGCGCTACGGGGGCCGGCCCTGTCGATGCGCCCGCCCATGCGGCCCCCAACGAGCGGGCGAAACGCTGCGTGCGCATGTCTCCATCGCGCGTGAAAGCGTAGACCTCGCGCCCTTGGGCTAGCGCCAGTTGCGCCACGATGTGTCCGGCAGCGCCGAAGCCGTAAATGCCGAGCCTGCGCGCTGCACCCGTCATGGCATAGGCACGGTAGCCTATGAGTCCTGCGCACAGCAGCGGTGCTGCATGCACATCGTCATGACTATCGGGTAGCGGCAGGCAGTAGCGGGCGTCGGCCAACACGTACTCGGCATAGCCGCCATCGCGGTCGTAGCCGGTGAAACGGGCGGCATCGCACAGGTTTTCCCGGCCAGAGCAACAATACGCGCAGGCGCCACAACTGCCAGCCAGCCAGGGCACGCCCACGCGCGCTCCGATCCGCAGATTGTTTACTCCGGCTCCGACGGCAACCACCGCGCCGACAATTTCATGTCCTGGCACGACTGGCCTGCGGTGCGCGGGTAGTTCACCATCGAGCAGGTGCAGATCCGTGCGGCAGACGCCACAGGCCAGCACGCGCAGGAGCACATCTTGCCCCATTGGTGCGGGTACCGGGCGGTCCAGTGCCTGCAGCTGCGCGCCAGGGCCACCGTGTTCCAGCACCATTGCCCGCATGGCAGCTCCTTCCGTTCAATCTCAGGCATTGTGGACTTATTTCGGCATTGCCGACGCTTCGCTCAGCGCTTGTTGCAAGGGCAGGGCGTGCGGATCTTCAATGTTTCCTGCAGCAAAATCCTTTGGCGACAAGCTGCGTCCGTAAAAGGCATCGGTCAACTGCTGGTTGAATCGGATGTCGCTCAGTCCCACGGCCACGACATCGCCAAACAGGCCTTTTGTTCCGCTCCAGGCCACGACGTCGCCGATGCCGACCGTGCCCTGCGCCATTTTCCTCCAATTGACCACGGTCAGGCCCGCTGCGGCGTTGAGGGAAAAGTTATTTTTCTTCATGACCGCGTTGATGGCTTTATCATTGTTCAAGACCATCACGAGGGGGCCGCCTTCGGCGCCGGCCTGTAAACCCAGCGTCAAGCCGCCCAGGTTGTAGAAGGCGGGTCCGCCCCAGCTGCCATCGGGACGCCTGACGAGCAGCAGTCCGCCGCCCCCTTGAGCACCCACCCCCAGCGCGGCGCGGCCATACGACGGAATGATCAACATGCCCTTGGCTTGTTGCAGCAATGGCTGTATGCGCGCATCGGCCTGCAACTGGTGTACCACAGGAATGGCGGCTTCAACGCGCTTGTTGGCGCTCTCCATCGCCTTGCTGGCGAGATCGGGCGCACTGCTTTGCTTGCTGTCGCTTTGCGCCACAGCGCCCCCCGACGCCAGCAGCATGAACAAACAGGCAGCGGCGGCCTGGCGATAGTGATTCTCGATGGACATGGCAATTCCCTCCGTAGTGGGTGCTGATTTGTGCTCACGATGTGACCGTTCATCATGCTAGCGCCGCTTGTCCATCATTGACCATGATCCAGATCACTGTTCCTGGTCGAGCAAGGCCGTGCACCGCATGCGCCGGGGGCATTTCTCTAGATTGCAAGGTCTTCAGATCCGCTCGATATTCGAGCGTTCCGGATAGGCTTGTCAAGCGGTGTCATCCTGATAGTGGCGGTCTTCGCACTGCCAGTCGGAGACCGGTCACAAGCGCTACCGCATCTCGCATCATGACGATGCCCCTTGTGATCAGGGCCTTGAAGATTGCCCCATGCCGCCGCGTATTGCCCGTGCCGTCAGGCCGCGACCAGTCCATTTAGTCTGAGAGGGATTGATCTATGTCATACAGCGCCAGTGACGTGACTGCCCGCAGTCGCGTACATTGGATGGCAGTCGCTCCGTTTGCCTGCATGAGCGCGTCGAGCGAAGCTGGCCTAACATTGACCGGATTGCCTCCATGGGAGTAGTCTTCATGCAACGAACCGCACTCGTCACTGGTGGCACCCGAGGCCTGGGCAAAGCCATCTCCCTCGCATTGCAAGCGGGCGGCCACCGGGTCGCCGCCGTCTACCACTGCAATGCGGACGCTGCCAGCACCTTTTCCGAGGCGACAGCGATTCCCGTGTTCCGATGGGATGTCAGCGATTTCAACGCCTGCCGCGACGGCATCGCCACCGTGGAACAGCAACTGGGCCCCATCGATATCCTGGTCAACAATGCCGGCATCACCAGCGATGCACTGTTGCACCGCATGGACCCGGATCAGTGGTGGCAGGTCATCAATACCAATCTCGGCTCGATGTTCAATATGTGCCGCCATGTCATGGAAGGCATGCGGGCGCGCGAGTTCGGCCGTATTGTCAATATCAGCTCCGTCAATGGCGAGAAGGGGCAGCTAGGGCAGGCCAATTACGCCGCCGCCAAAGCCGGTATTCTCGGCTTTAGCCGGGCGCTGGCGCTGGAGGGGGCGCGCAAGCAGATCACGGTCAACGCGGTCGCTCCCGGCTATTGTGATACCGACATGGTGGCCGAGGTCGCCCCCGATGTCTTGCAAAAAATTATCGCTGGCATCCCCGTTGGCCGGCTCGGCACGCCCGAGGACATCGCGCGCCTGGTCGCATTCCTGGCCGACGACGCCAGTGGCTTCATCACGGGGGCAACCTTTGATGTCAATGGCGGCCAGTACATGGGCTAGCGTTAGCCGTCGCCGGGCAAGCGCCCGGACGCGCTGCAGCGGCATTCTTGCTGTGCGCGGGGAGTGGTTCGCATGATCTCGCTGACGGTCAATGGACGGCCTGTTGACGTCGAAGAAGGCGCGACCTGCCTCGATGCCGCGCGGCACGCTGGCGTGCATATTCCCACGCTTTGCTACTATCCGCGCTTGCCCACCCATGCCGTGTGCCGCATGTGCCTCGTGCATGTGGCCGGCCAGCCGCAGTCGCTGCCGGCCTGCATCACGCTGGCAAAAGCAGGCGACATTATCGAAACGGCATCGAACGACCTGCTCGCCTTTCGCGCCATGGATGCGCAATGGCTGCTGGCGCGCCATCCGAACGATTGCCTGCGCTGCGAAGTCAACGGGTCTTGCCGCTTGCAAAGCCTGATCAGTGAAAATCAATGGGAAGAGCGCTGGGAAAAGATGCCGCGCGGCTCGGTGACGCATCCCGGGCACCGCTTGATCGATCATACCTCGCCGAGTATCTGGCGCGACTTGTCAAAATGCATCGAATGCGGCCTGTGTGTGGAAGCGTGCGGCGCGTCGGGACAGCAGCAATACGTGATCGGCTTTGCCGAACGCGGCTCGGGGCGCTTGCCGGTGACGGTATTCGACCATACCCTGGCCAATACTCAATGTATTTCCTGCGGTCAATGTACGCTGGTCTGTCCCGTCGGGGCGCTCGTCGAGACGCCGCACTGGCATGCGGTGCTGCACACCCTGGATGCGCACAAGCGTGTTTGCGTGGTGCAAGTGGCGCCCGCCACCCGCGTTGCCATCGGCGAAGAATTCGGCATGCAGGCCGGCACGGTCAGTACGGGAAAAATGATCAATGCCTTGCGACAACTTGGTTTTGACTACGTGTTCGACACCAATTTCGGCGCCGACCTGACGATCATGGAAGAAGCCAGCGAGTTGCTGGCGCGCATCAAAGGGCAGGCAGGAAACGCGCAGCCCTTGCCCCTGTTCACTTCCTGTTGCCCGGGATGGGTGAACTGGGTGGAAATCAACCGGCCCGACCTGCTGGCGCACCTGAGCACGACCAGGTCGCCGCAGCAAATGCATGGCGCCCTGGCGAAGCGCAGCGCCTTCGCGCGTTCGCTCGGTCCCGCCTTTGCCGAGGGCAGGGAGGAGCCTTATGTGGTCAGCGTCATGCCCTGCACGGCCAAGAAGGACGAGGCGGTCCGGCCCGGCTTGTCCGGCGACGTCGACCATGTCCTGACCACGCGGGAGCTGGCCAGGATGATCAAGTCGCGCGGCATCGCCTTCCATGCGCTGGCCGACGATGGCGCATTCGACGATCCTCTGGGGGAAAGCACGGGCGCCGCGCAGATCTTCGCCGTGTCGGGTGGCGTGATGGAAGCGATGCTGCGCAGCGCCGCCCATTTGCTCGGCAGGCCGGAGGCGCTGGCGCTGGAATGGCAGCCACTGCGCGGCATCGGGCCGGGGATCAGGACAGCGCAGATCGCCGGCTTGGGGACGGTCGCCATTTGCAATGGCATCGCTGCGGCACAGCATCTGCTGGAGGGGGAAGCCTGGCGCGATCAATTCGTCGCCATCGAGGTCATGGCCTGCGTCGGCGGCTGTCTGGGGGGCGGTGGCGAGCCAAAATCGATGGATCCCCAGGTGCTGGACAAGCGCATGCGGGCGATTTACGAACTCGACAGGCAGGCGGCGCGGCGCAGTGCGCATGAAAACCGGGCCGTGCAGACCTGGTACGCCACTGAGCTGCAGGAACCGCATGCCGTCCAGGCGCGCGCGCTGCTGCACACAAGCTATGCCGCGCGCAATTCCCGGCGCCTGCTGCTGATGCAATTTCTCGATTGCGTGGACCGGCGTGACGGCGCGCAGGCGGCGGCCCTGCTGCATCCCGATGCGTCGTGGTCGACGGCGTCACCATTCGGCGACGTTCACGGCGCCAGCGCGATCCAGGCGCTGATCGAGACCCAGTTGCCTCCACGCAAGTTTGGACCGGCGTTCGCGCGGCACCGGATGGTAGCGGCTGCCGATGTGGACGACCTGGCCGTCATCACCCCGACGGGCGAGCTGTGCAGTTTCAGCGTGGAGGTCGATCGCAGCCGGTCACCGATGGTGATCAGCAGGCTGGTGCGCACTGTACTCTAAGGAACGATGGCGTTGCTAGTGCGGGTGCAGGCCATCGGCGGTATACGTATTGCGCGGGCTCCAGAGCATCCACCCATCGCTGCCGGCCGATTCGGCAGCGTCGATCTGTGCCCTTATTTCGGCCGCGCCGAACACGCGCTTGTCAAACGCATAGTCGCGGAAAGCCTGCCGCCATGGGCGGAACCGCAAGGGAGAGATGCGGGTGCGCGCGATGGCATGGCGCAAGGTCAGGTAGACGATTTCGCCCGGATGCGCGACGGGATCGGGATAGCCGGGAATGCCGAATTGATAGCCGGAGGGGTACCGCATCGGTGCGAGGTAGTCGACAACGCCGGCCAGGCTCGTCAATTCCTGGCCTATATTGGTGTCGTTCTTGTTCCACGCGACATAGCCGAAGATGTCGACCGAGAGGAAGACACTGTAGCGCGCCAGGCGCTTGCGGGCAGCTGTCACATCGACACCAGGAATGGTGGGACGACAGGCCAGTCTATCCATTCGCGTGGCGTGGCTCACTGACTTGAATCACGGTCTTGCGAGCGAAATGGTGGTATGCGGCATGCTCGTTGCACTCAAGCCATTGCCACGCAGGCAAGGCGTCAGCCGCATGTCCAGGTATTTCTTCACGGCATCGCACGTGACGAGCACCTTGCTGGGGTAGCAGAATGATACGCGCGCCGTTTGATGTGCATCATTCATTTTCCTGTGGAAAATCAATATCATAAGTTCACGCACCTATCCCGGTGCCGGTAACCACGGAGGGAACTTTATCATGGCTAACCATCTGACTCGATTCGATCCATTTTCTGACATCGCCCGCTTCGAAGCCCTGAACGGCATCGAGGACTGGTTCCGCGATTTTCAGCTTCGGCCCGCCCTGCGCGATTGGAACGTGGAGCCGCGTATCAAGCTCGATGTGTCGGAAACGGATGTGGCGTACACCGTGAAGGCGGAGATTCCTGGCGTGAAAAAGGAAGACATCAAGGTGGATGTGGAGGGCGGTGTCGTGTCGATCACGGCCGAATTGAAACACGAGAGTGAAGTGAAAACCGGCAAGCTGCTGCGTACGGAGCGCTCGTACGGCGAACAGCGCCGCAGTTTTACGCTGGCGCATGATATCGACGATGCCAAGGTGGTCGCCAGTTATGCCGACGGCGTGCTGAGCCTCAGTTTGCCGAAAAAGAGCGGCAAGGAAAGCAAGCACATCCCGATCAGCTAGTGCTGTTGCCCGGCTACCGCAGGACTATCCCGGCATGCATGCCAGCGCACATTCCTGTGACCAATGTGGCTACGGCTAGCCACCGTGCCCTTCGGATGATGCTCACTCCCGCCTTCGCCGCGTATCGTCACCGTCTTCGTGTTGCTGCATGTCCATACCGAGTAAAAAGGGCGAGTCTATGTCTGCTACGGTGCGTTCCGCCGCCCATCCAGGGTGGCTTGTTTTCCGGAGTTTTTCCCTGGTCGCGTTGGCGACTGGATGTGTAGTGCTGGCATGCCTGTTTATCCTGGCAATCCAGTTGTCGACGATATGGCACGCGCGCGAAGTGCGCTTGCACGAAGCGGGCGACGCGGCTGCGAATGTCAGCCAGGCTGTCGCACAGCATGCCTACGATACGCTCAAGGAGGTCGATACGCTGTTGCTTGGACTGGTCGAGCGCGGCGACATATTGGGGCCATCAGACGTCGATCGTTCCCGTCTGCAGGCGTTGTTGAGCAGCCGTGTCGCTGAACTTCCCCAATTGCAGGCAATCATCGTGTATGCCGATGACGACAGGGTGCTGATCAGTTCCGGTAGCGGCATGCCAGCCTATGCCGATAGCGCCGGCAATGAATATCTTGGCCACCATCGTCAGCATAGTGAGTTGCAGCCGTATATAGGGATGGGGGCGGGAAAGCAGGCAAATGGTGACTCGATTATGGGGGTGTCGCGCAGAATCAATCTTCCCGACGGGCGCTTCGGCGGCGTTGTGCTGGCAACCGTCCGCCTCGACTATTTCAGGAAGTTCTACGAGGAGTTTTCCATCGGTGAGCAAGGGGCGATCCTGATGCAAAGCGCTGCTGGCCGTATCGTGCTGAAAAGGCCATTTGATGGAGACGTGTCAGAAATTGAGACACGGCCATCGCCTTTTTTTTCGGAAGCCCTGGCGGCGGTGAAGATCAAGGAAACGCGCGCCAGCCAGGGACAAGATGGGAAATCAAGGATCATCAGTTATCGTAAAATCACCGAATATCCATTGGTCGTGTTGACTGCCTTGTCACAGGATGAAGCCTTGAGGGGCTGGCGTAATGATGGCTGTTTGCAAATTTCGGCGTTGAGCGCCCTGATCCTGCTCATCGGATTTTTGGGCTGCCGCATGATCAGGCAGCTGACTTCGCGCCTGATCATCGAGGAGGAATTCAAGGAGTCGAGCGATGAATTAAAAGAATCGAACCAGTTGCTGACGCACCTCGCCCTGCAGGATGGCTTGACGGGCCTGGCAAATCGACGCAGTTTTGATGACGCATTGCTTGTGGAGTTCAGCCGTGCCCAGCGCGCAGGAAATTCCCTGGGCCTGATGATGATCGATGTGGATTTTTTCAAGCAATATAACGACATTTATGGCCATGTGGCTGGCGATGAATGCTTGAAAAAAATTGCCCGCGTGGTCGCGACGGGCATGCGCAGGGCGGGCGATCTGGCGGCACGCTATGGCGGCGAGGAAATGGTCCTGTTATTGCCAGGATCGGATATCGACGGAGCCGTATCGCTTGCGGAAACCATACGTCATGGCATAGAGAATGTAGGCGTTCCCCATATCGGCAGTCCCCTGTGCAAGGTGACGGCAAGTATCGGGGTGGCGGTGTTCTCCCTGATCAAAATGGAAACGATGGCCGTTACGCTGCTCAATGCCGCCGACCATGCCCTGTACAAGGCCAAGGCCTCGGGGCGCAATAACGTCTGCACCTGCGATTCGCGCGAAAAGAAGTTCTCCCGCACAAATGCCGTTGAAATCAATGAGAACTGGTGCCAGGAATATGTGGGACAGGCAGACGCGCGCCTGGAGCATTAGCGACGGTTGCCAGGCTCAGTTATTCACCTCATTGATGTAGATCATTCATCCCCCGTGACTGTACCTGGTGGTAACGATACAGTACACATCAGCAAGCACCACATTCTCCCTTCGCCGGCAAAGGCGTGGGTCGACCCAAGGCAGCGTCCGGCTTACCGGGCAAATGCACAACGACAGGAAGCTCTCCATGCATGCAGATATCTGGATAGTTCGGAACGGTAGTGATTATCTCTTGTTGCACGGCCATTTGCGCCTGCATTCCACCTTGAACGGTAGCGGCGCCGCCTTTGTCGAGGTGGCGCACGAAGGTGTCGTCAAGATTACACGCGTCTCGGGCTGTCTTCAGGTCGATTCTGGCAATGCACTGTCGCCACTTTGTATCCAAAAAGCAACAGTCAATGCCATGTGGGAAAACTTGTCCAACGCTTGGTGACGGGCAGGGGCCTGGCGCCCCGCAGCGCCGGGCGATTGTCTCGATCCACGCTGCGCATTCTGGCTGCCTGTTGGGCAAAAAAAACGGCGTTTTTCTTTCGCTACTATTACTCAGCTCGCTATTGCGCTAATATAAATTATGATTGTTGGTTAGTACACACCATCCACGAGCCTTGCCAAGACGTGATGCTGCAGGGGGAGACAACTTGTTAATGATGGGTATGGTCAACTAATTATGGGTGCGAAGCGAAGAAAGTATTTTGCCGTACCGTTTCAGACTGAGCAATATTGGCTTTCATTGCGTCAGCATGCGGAGCAGCGGCTGAAAGTAAAACAGGGATCGTCCAGGCGTCTCTCGCATGAGCGTTATCCCGCGTCTCTGCAAGCAACGCAGCGCGAGATGAGCGTGCGCGAGATCGAGCTGGAAATGCAGAACGATGAGCTGCGCGTGGCGCAGGCTGCCTTGAAAAGTACTGGCGAATTGTATAACCGCTTGTATGACCAGGCGCCCGTCGGCTATGTCAGCATGGATGCCCGCGGCATCATCATCCAGTCGAATCTCACCGCCTCGGTCCTGCTGGACATTGCGCCGGAAATGCTGCCTGGCCAGCCGTTCACGCGATTCATTTTTCCTGATGACCAGGATATCTTTCACTTCTTGCGCCAGCGCCTGCGCGACGGCAGCGCATCGTGCTCGGCCGTACTGCGCATGAAAAAGGGCGAGGGTGCCACATTTTCAGCCATGGTGGAGGCCAAGCTGAGCCAGGAACATTTCGGGCCAGGCGTCGTGTTGTTGGTACTCACTGATATTACCGAGCGCACCGTGGCGGCGGCGCAACTGCATGCCAGCGAAGAGCGATTTCGCGGGGTGTTTGAAAACGCCACACTTGGCATGATCATTGCTGACATGCAAGGCAGCTGGGTGAACGTAAACCGTGCGCTGTGCGAGATGCTGGGCTACACGGGGCCGGAACTGCTGGAGAAGGGCTACCTGAAACTGACGCATCCCGACGACGTTGCCAACAGCGTGCAGTTCGGGCAACGCCTGTGCAGCGGCGAGATCGGCAGCTATCGCATCGAGAAACGCTACCTGCACAAGGATGGTACTGCCATCTGGACCGTGCTCAGCGCCACGACGGTGTGCGATGCAAGCGGGCTTACCCGGCAGTATGTGGGCATGGTGGAAGATATCAGCGCGCGCAAGCTGGCATTGGACACGCTGGAACTCTCGCATGAGAAACTGCGCCAGTTTATTGTCCACCAGGAGCGCGTGAAGGAAGGGGAGCGTATTCGCGTTGCCAGGGAAATGCACGACGAACTCGGTAGTGTCTTAACTGGGGTCAAGGCCCACCTTTCCGTTGCCCGGATACATGACCAGCGCAATGGCGGCACTTTGCAACCCCGGCTTGATGATGCCTGTTCCTTGCTCGATACGGCGACCGCCGCCGTGCGCAGGGTGATTACCGAACTGCGGCCCAGCGTACTCGACCAGCTTGGTGTCTGGGCAGCGCTGGAGTGGCACGCGGAGGAGGTCTGTGCCAGAGCGGGACTCATTCTCCACATCCGCATTCATCCTGACACGGCGCTGCTGGAGATCGACCCCGAGCGCAGTACCGCCTTGTTCCGTATCTTGCAGGAAGCGCTCACCAATGTCGTCCGCCATGCCTGGGCAACACGGGTCGATGTGCGTGTCAGCCATGCGTCTTCATCGATCCGCATGGAAGTGGAGGACGATGGCAAGGGCATGGATTGCGACAGTCTGTTGACGGCCAACTCCTGGGGATTGGCGGGCATGCGCGAGCGCGCCCATCATTTTGGCGGCGATATCCGTTTCATGGCCGTCGCGCATGGCACCTTGCTGGTCTTGCAGTTGCCGATACGGGAGGGCGCATGAGAAGCGGAAAAATCAGGGTGCTGCTGGTGGACGACCATGTCGTTGCCCGCAACGGCATTCGGCTGATGCTGGGCACGGATGATGGCATCGAAGTCGTGGCCGAGGCCGAAACTGCGCGCGCGGCCTTGTACATGCTGCAGGCACAGGCATTTGACGTTGCGATTGTCGACATCGGCCTGCCCGATCAGAATGGCTTGCAGTTGCTCAAGCAAATGCGCCGCGAACAGCCACGCCTTGCCGTGCTGATGCTGTCCATGTATGCCGAGACGGTATATGCTGTGCGAGCCCTGCAATACGGCGCCGCCGGCTATCTGACCAAG
This sequence comes from Janthinobacterium tructae, assembly GCF_006517255.1. NCBI lineage: Bacteria > Pseudomonadati > Pseudomonadota > Betaproteobacteria > Burkholderiales > Oxalobacteraceae > Janthinobacterium > Janthinobacterium tructae. The sequence continues at coordinate 601,978 of NZ_CP041185.1, forward strand.
AACTGCAATGCGTCCGTACTGCTTGGGGCGGTACACAAGGCCGCCTCCGGAGGGAAATACGTCAGCTCGGCGGTGACGGAAGATCTCGCCGACATGATCAGTGGCAGCAGAATGGCCTGGCACGAGACACTGTCGGACCGCGAACTGGAAGTCCTGCGGCTGCTTGCCGCTGGAGAAGACCTGGCTGATATCGCGAAAATATTACATTTGAGCATTAATACCGTGGGCACTTACCGGACCCGCCTGTTGGAAAAGACGCGCGCCAAGAACAATGTGCAGCTGACGCGCTTCGCCATCGAGCATGGCGTCGGTCCGCCGATTCTTGGCGGCGCTTAGCCAGCGCTGCTCAAGCCTGGTTCGCTGTCCTTGACATGGCAGTCAGTATCGCCGTGGTCTGCTTCGTGAACGATTCCAGGCTCGCCACTGTTGCCATGCTTTCGCCGTTGGCCAGCGCCACGATGGCGGCATGGTTGAGGATATGCAGATCTTTGCCGTCCGTGCTGATCCAGCCCTGGCGGCGGAACTTCGACATCAGGCGGCTGACGCTTTCCATCGTCAAGCCTATATAGTTCCCGATGTCTTCACGCGACATCAGCACCGTGAAGTCATGGCGCGAGTATCCCCTGGCAGCGAAACGGCTCGACAGATCCAGCAGGAAGGTGGCAAAACGATGCTCGGCCGAGCTGCCCAGGAAGCGCATGACGCGCTGGTCGCGATTGATTTCCTCGCTCAATAGACGGTGGAAATGTTGTTGTAGCGCTGGAATGCTGGCGCATAGTATCTGCAGCTGGGCAAAGGGAACTTCGCAGACCTCGCTATCCTCGAACGCCATCGCATTGCTGTCATGAATGCCGGTACTGATGGCGTTCAATCCCAGAATTTCGCCTGCCATATGAAAGCCCATCACATGCTGTTTGCCATGGGCGTTATCGCGGAAGGTCTTGAACTGGCCGCCGTGAATAATGTACAGACAACGAAAAGGCTCGCCTACCCTTAGCAGCAACTCATTGCGCTCCACCCAGTGCCGTTTGCCTATTATTCTATCGACCTGAGCGACGCTACGCTCGTCCAGGCCGTATGGCAGGCAGCGCTGCTTGGAACTGCATTTCGTGCAGGTGTTGCCGCTAGTGTAATTTTTCGCTGGTACCGATTGACTGGTCGAGAGTTGGGTGTTCATGTCTTCCCCTTATTGTTGTTCATGGTTTGCATCAATGTTTTGTTTTTCTGACTACATGCTTAATAGTATGTGCGCGCACATGCACCGTGCATATCAGACTTACCCCCTGCCTTGCGTAGCAATTTCCTCACACGATTGTGCAGGGGAACCCCTACGCGCGTTCTTTGCCGGTACGCATGGGCTTTGTCCGCCGCGCAGTTGCGGCGGTTTCAGCCGTGCGTTGACGCCGCCAGCCGTTGGGCGCAGAATCAAATGCATGAGAATCATCGACTCGCGCTAGGTTAGGCATGTTCAGGACGTCAGTCATGGAAGCGAAAAACATTCGGGTGCTCTTGGTTGACGACCATGCCATCGCGCGCAATGGCGTGTCGCTGATGCTGGGCACGGCAGCGGACATTTGCGTTGCCGCCCAGGCGGCATCGTTTGACGACGCTACGGAACGCATTGCTTCCGAGGAATTCGATGTCGCCCTCGTTGACATTGCCATGCCCGGGAAGAGCGGTTTGCAACTGTTGCAAATGCTGCGCTTGACCAGGCCGCGCATGCCAGTGGTGCTACTCAGTCATTACTCGGAGGAAGTGTATGGCTTGCGGGCGCTGCATTTGGGGGCAGCTGGCTACCTGACCAAGGATGTTTCAGCCGAAGTGCTGGTGCAGGCCGTGCGCAAGGTGGGATCGGGAGGGAAATATGTCAGCGCGGCAATGGCGGAACGGCTGGGAGTGCTGGTTGCGCAGGGGGCGCTGGTTGCGCACGAAGAGCTGTCCGAGCGCGAACTGCAAGTGTTCCAGCGCATCGCTGCGGGGCAGTCGCTGGTGCAGATCGGCGCGGCATTGAATTTGCGCCCGAATACCGTCACGAGCTACCGCGCACGCGTTCTGAAAAAGATGAACATGGCATGTAACGCCGAGTTGACCCGCTATGCGCTGGAACTTGGCATGCTGTAGGTTGCCCAGGGCTCTGTGGGGAAAAGAACCCGCGTGACACGCGCGCCATGGGGCCGGACGTTCAGTAGCGACTGGACGTTGTGCGGGTAACTTGGGGGCGATGATGAAACTGACGTTTTTGGGCGCGACGGGGACGGTCACTGGTTCGAAATATTTGCTTACCAGCGGGAATGAGCGGATTTTGGTCGATTGCGGCCTGTTTCAGGGGTATAAGCAGTTGCGCTTGCGCAACTGGGCGGGCTTGCCGCTGGCGCCCGCCGAGATCAGTGCGGTCGTGCTCACGCATGCCCACCTGGACCACAGCGGTTACCTGCCGCTGCTGGTGCGCGACGGCTTTCGCGGCAAGATTTATGCGAGTGCCGCGACGTGCGACCTGTGCCGCATCATCTTGCCCGATAGCGGCCGCCTGCTGGAGGAGGAGGCCGAGTACGCGAATCGTCACGGCTTCAGCAAACATCATCCCGCCTTGCCCTTGTACACCGAGGCCGATGCCATGCTGGCGCTGGAGCAGCTCTCCCCCGTGGCGTTCGGCCAGCCCTTCTGCATCGGTTCATCCTTGCGCGTGGAACTGCAGCATGCCGGGCATATCCTGGGCGCGGCCAGCGTGCTGCTGCAGGGGGAGGGCATCCGGGTGGTCTTTTCCGGCGACCTCGGGCGTCCGAACGATGTGCTCATGGCGCCGCCCGAACCCTTGCCGCAGGCTGACTATCTGGTGGTGGAATCGACCTATGGCGACCGGCGCCATGACGCCAGCGACGCCATCGAACTGCTGGGCAAGACCATCAGCGAGACTGCCGCGCGCGGCGGCGTCACGATCATCCCCGCCTTTGCCGTCGGACGCGCGCAGACGATACTGTATGACGTGCATCTGCTCAAGCAGCGTGGCGTCATCCCGGCGCTGCCCGTTTACCTGAACAGCCCCATGGCGGTGGATGCCACCATGCTGTACCGCCGCTATCCGCACGACCACCGCCTGACGCCGGCGCAGTGCGAAGCCATGTCGCATGCGGCCACGATCGTCAACAGTGCGCAGGAGTCGATCGAGCTGAACCAGCGTCGCCTGCCGATGGTGATCATCGCCGCCAGCGGCATGGCGACGGGCGGGCGCGTGCTGCACCATCTGAAGGCGTTCGCGCCGGATCGCCGCAACAGCATCCTGTTTGCCGGTTTTCAGGCTGGCGGCACGCGCGGCGCCACGCTGGTCGCTGGCGCTGACGCCGTCAAGATCCATGGCGAGTATGTGCCTGTCCGTGCCACCGTGCGACAAATCAGCAACCTGTCCGCGCATGCCGATGGCGATGAATTGATCGCCTGGATGGCGCCATTGCGCCACGCGCCGCGCCACACCTTCATCACCCATGGCGAGCCGGATGCCGCCGAAGCGCTGCGCCGGCGCATCGGCGAGCAACTGGGCTGGGCATGCAGTGTCCCGGCGTATGGCGATGAAGTGACGTTGTCATGACGCGCCGCGCTCCGTCCCTGCGGCGCACAGCGGCGGCGGCATCGGCGTTGCGCTTGCGGCGCCTCGGCATCGACACCTACCAGGAAGCCATCGCCTATATCCGCAGCGATAGTCCTGTGTGCAAGGCGGAAGGCTTCGAAGCGCGTTCGCGGCTGGAACTGTGGTGCGGCGAGCGCCGGATCGTCGCGACCCTGAATGTCGTGCATTTCCCGTTGATCGACATGGATGAAATCGGCCTGTCGGAGGCCGCCTGGGCGGCATTCGGGCAGGCGGACGGGCAGTTGGTGCAGGTTGGCCATGCGCCGGCAGTGGAATCGTTCTCGGCCGTACGTGGCAAAATCTATGGCCGTCCCTTCGGCAACGAGGCTATCACGGCCATTATCAATGACATCGCCGCTGGCGCGTATTCGGACATCGAACTGGCGACGCTGATCACGGCGTGCTCGGGAAGCCGGCTCGACCTGGCCGAAACGGCGGCATTGACCATGGCCATGGTCCGCGCGGGGCAGCGCCTGCAGTGGGATGCCCCTGTCGTGGCGGACAAGCATTGCATCGGCGGCTTGCCGGGCAACCGCACCACGCTGCTGGTGGTGCCCATCGTTGCAGCCTGTGGCTTGCTGATACCCAAGACGTCCTCGCGCGCCATCACCTCGCCGGCAGGGACGGCCGATACGATGGAAACCCTGGCGCCCGTCGAATTGACGGCCCAGCAGATGCACCGCGTGGTGGAGCAGGAGGGCGGCTGCATCGCCTGGGGCGGGGCGGTATCGCTGAGCCCGGTGGATGACCTGCTGATCCGCGTGGAGCGGCCGCTGGGTCTCGACAGCGACGGCTTGCTGGTGGCGTCCATCCTGTCGAAGAAAGCGTCGGCGGGCGCCACGCATGTGCTGATCGACATGCCGGTGGGGCGCACCGCCAAGGTCCGCTCGCCCGAGGCCGCGGCGATCCTGGCCGCGCGCCTGGTGGAGGTTGCCCGCAGCCTGGGCATGGTGCTGCGCGTGCAGATGAGCGATGGCGCGCAGCCTGTTGGGCGCGGCATCGGTCCGGCGCTCGAAGCGTTCGACGTGCTGGCCGTGCTGCAAAATCACGGCGGTGCGCCGGAGGATTTGCGCCAGAGGGCCCTGGCGCTGGCCGCAGGCTTGCTGGAGCTGGCCGGCAAGGCGTCCCAGGGCGCTGGCATGGCCATGGCCTCCGCGGCCCTGGACAGTGGCGCCGCCTGGCGCAAATTCCAGGCCATCTGCGCCGCCCAGGGCGGGATGCGCGAGCCGCCGCGCGCAGCCTTTACGCAGCCATTGTGCGCGCTGCACGCTGGCACGGTCATGGCCATCGACAACCGCCTGCTCGCCCGGACGGCCAAGCTGGCCGGCGCGCCCAAGACGCCGGCGGCAGGCATGGTGTTTCATGCACCGCTGGGCACGCTGGTGGCCGTGGGGCAGCCGCTGTTCACCCTGCATGCCGGTTCCCCCGGCGAACTCGCGTATGCACTCGCCTATGCGCAGGCGCAGGATAATCTCGTCACGATCGGCGAAGCGGGGTAAGCGCCAGCCAGGCCGGCGCTGGACAAGGCTTCCGCCTGCGCTCAGGCGGCGCGAAAGACCAGTACCGGTAGCGGGCTGTGCACGAGGACCTTGTGTGTTTCGCTTCCCAGCAGCACACCTCTCAAGCCGAATTTGCTATGCGTGCCCATGGCGATCAGGTCGCAGCCGTTTGCCTCGGCCGTCTCGAGTATTTTTTCGTGGGGGTGATCGGAGCGCGTCAGGAAGGTACCGCATTCGACGCCGGCTTCGCGCGCCTGTCCGCAGACGAAATCGAGCACTTTCTTGCCGTTCTCCATGCTTTCTTCCTGATAAGTTGCGCGGGTCGCCTCCAGCATCTCCGTATCATGGCTGAGGACGTGAAATTCGGGCACCACATGTAAGGCAGTAATGCGCGCGCCGCACGAGCGCGCCAGCGCGATAGCCGACAGCAGCGCAGGCCGCGAGGCGGGCGAACCATCCGTTGGAACCAGTATGTGCTTGAACATGGTGCTCTCCCCGAACGTGTTGTGGAGCGTCCAGTGTGCCGTTGCTACTGCAGAGTAACCATGATCCAGATCATTCTGGCGATAGCAAATGTATGCCGGGCATGGTCTGTCATGCCGGCTGATGCGCGGCATTGTCGCTTGCGGTGCCCGCGCCTCCCTTCGATGCAGGATGCTGCCCTGCGGCAATCTGATGCAGGCCAGGGCGGTCGAGCAGGCGAAGCTGACGATATCGGACGCCGATGATGCCGAGTCCCTGCAGGCGCGAGATCATGCGCGTGACGGTGGCATGCGTCACGTCCAGGTAGTCGGCAATTTCCTGGCGTGACAAGTCCAGGTGCAATTCAAGCATGTGATCGTCCTGGTAGCTGCGTTTCCAGGCCTGGTGCGACAGGAACTGCGCGAATTTCTGTTCCGCATAATCACACCGCACCAGCAGCGCCTGCTGTTGCGCCAGTTGCTTGCTCAGCCGGCATTCCAGCGAACGCGCAAGGTCAGGAAAGTGCCGCGCCGCCTCAACGAGTTGCGGATAGGAAAACTCGCACACCGTGCTATCGCAGAGCGCCGTCGTTGAGTCGGTGTAGCGATCGAGGTCGAGGCTGTCGAGTCCCAGCAGTTCGCCTGCACTGGCGAATCTGGTAATGCACGGTTTTCCATGCTGGTCTGCCTGAAAGGACTTGAACTGGCCACTGCGAATGGCGTACCAGCGACCGTGCACCGGTTCATTGACACCTTGCAAGGCATCTCCCCGCACCAGGCGATGCTGCTGCAGCACCAGGCCGCTGACCCTGGCGCAATCCGCGTCGCTCATGCCTGCTGGCAAACATACGCCGCGCGCATTGCACTCGCAGCATGAAAGAGGAGAGGCCGCATCGCTGGCGGAACTGGAGGTCTCGTACATGATTAACTCGTCGAAGAGTGGCTGAAGGCCAGCGGATGCTGGGCGGCATGCAGGGGGGCGGGGTGCGCGGCAGTGGCGATCAGTTCCATTGCGCTGGCGTCGAGGAGCGCAATGTAGCGGTTTTCCAGCAAGATGAGGCCGGTCTGCTTGAAGTGATGCATGACCCTGCTGACGCTCTCCGGCGACAGGTGCAGGTGGTTGCCGATGTCACAGCGCGACATGGGCAAGCGATAGCGTGGCGGCGCGCCCTCCAGCCTGCTGTGCCGCCTGGCCCGGTCGAGCAGAAAGGCGGCCAGTCGCTGTTCGGCCGTGGTGTTATGCCATTGCACGGTGCTCGTGCGCATTTCCCGAATGCCGAGTGCGAGCAGGCGATGCAATATGGTCAGCTGTTGGCGCAAGACGGCGCAGCTGATCGCATACACTTCACTGTCTTCCAGCGCCACTGCAGTACAGGCATGCCTGTCAAGCCCGATACTGTCGAGCGCAAGGAAGTCCCCGCTGGCAGGGAAACCGGTGATTTTTCTTTCCCCCGTCTCATCCGTACGATAGTGCTTGAAACTGCCGGCGTGTATGAAAAACACATAGTCGGCGACGGGATCACCGGCGCGATACAGGCTGGCATTGCGCCTGAGCCACTGGCGCTGGCCACCGACGGCGTGATCGGGCAACAGCTGCGCATGGGGAAATGCGCGGGCGGCAAGTGTCGTGTCGTTATGCATCAGATCCTCGCATGCCAGGGCGCGCAACCCTGCGGCCTGAGCACCAAGATAGTGAGGGAAGTCATGGCCTCATGCTCCTGCCGCTAGCGGTCCGGCGCACTGGCTGTCGCAAGCGCTTGCTGCAGCCCTTGTGCCTGGTCATTGCTGACATGGTCCGCCAGCACGTCGCTGGCGGACAGCGTACGGTGGTAGTAGGCGTCGGTCAATTGTTCGTCGTAGCGGATATCGTCCACACTGACTGCGACCGCATCGGCGAACAGGCCTTTCGCGCTCGACCAGGCGATCACATCGCCCTTGCCAACGGTTGCGCGTGCCACTTTTTTCCAATTGCGGACAGTCAATCCTGCATCCGCACTGACGGAAAAGCTGCTGCGCTGCAGGAATTGCTGCATGGCACGGTCGTTGAGCAACACGAACACGAATGGTCCCGCTTCCACGCCGGCCTGCAGCCCGATGCCCAATGTGCCCAGTTTGAAGAATGCGGGAGCGCTCCAGCTGCCGTTCTCCCGCTTGCGCAGCAGCACGCCGGTGCCGCCGCTGGCGCCAATGGCCAGCGCCGCGCGGCGGTAGGAGGGCAGAATGAAGACTCCTTTCGACCAGCGCAGCGCTTCCGTCATCAGCGTATCCTTTTCCAGCAAGGCCACGGCAGTGCGCGCGTTGTCGACATGCTGATTTGCCATCGCTTGCAATTGCACTTTTGCGATTTCCTGGTCGGACGCAAGTCCCTCCTTCGGCTGGGTCAGGGCGAGCATGGGAGCGCAGGCGAGCAGGGTGCCGCACAGCAGGCTGCCAAGCGGTTTCATATGGGCAATCATGGCCTTACTCCTGTTTTAGAGGGACAACTGTCTTTCACACTACAGGCAGGCAGCCACCACTTGCCATGATCTGTATCAATCCCGTGCTCGAATCGTGTCGGGCAGCCGCTGTGCCATCGGCGATGGCTGTCAACTGCGCCCGGCCTGCGTCCGCAGATTAGCGTCGCTCTTGATATCGATCATTTTTCAAGCAGACAGGCGCAAGCTGGCCCTTTATAGTGACTTTGGGTACACGCTTGCCGCTGCCCGGATTTCACTTGCGGCATCAATTTTTTCAGGAGGCAAAGAGATGGCTCACCATATGACGCATTTTGATCCGCTCAGCGACATCGCAAGGTTCGATCCCTTGCGCAGCATGGATGATTTCTTCAAGGATATGGGTTTCAAGGATGCGCTCAAGGATTTCGCCCGCCCGTCGCCGATCCGGCTCGACGTCACGGAAAACGAGCAGGCTTACCTGATCAAGGCTGAATTGCCAGGCTTTAAGGTGGAAGACATCTCGGTCGATATCGATGGCAACCGCGTTGCGATTTCGGCCGAAGCGAAGCAGGAACACGCCGAGGGCAATGGCCAGAAAGTCGTGCGCCGCGAGCGCTATGTGGGACAGTATTTCCGCAGTTTCTCCCTGGGACAGGACATCGACACCGCCACGTCCACCGCCAGATACCGTGACGGCGTGCTCGATCTGGAGCTGCGCAAGCTGGTCGGCGGCAGTGCGAAGCGCCTGCAAATCAGTTAAGGCAAGAATGGACAGCCGATTTTCAGGTAAGGGAGGGAAAGTGAAAAAAAATGTACTCACAAGCGAACCTTTGCCGTTGATGGGGCCGGGAACGTTCGAACTCGATGCCGACATCAGTGCCCTGGGCATGGCCTTCATCGAGGTGTTGAAATTGCGCCAGTCGCAGCGCGATTTCAGCGAGCGCGAGCTGTCCTGGTACCGGCTGTCGCGCCTGCTGTGGGCCGCCGATGGCTGCAACCGCCCCGGCACGGGCCATCGAACGGCGCCATCGGTCTGCAATGCGCAGGAAATTGACATCTATGTCGCCATGTCCAGCGGCCTGTACCGATATGATCCGCTTGCGCCGTCATTGCGCCAACTGAGCGGCGTCGATATCCGGGCCGTAACGGGCAAGCAGGATTTCGTGGCGACGGCGCCCGTCACCCTGCTGTACGTCGCCGATTTGTCGCGCATGCCGCCCGAGGAGCAGGCCAGGCAGTTGCTGTTTGCCGCCCTCGATGCGGGCCACATCAGCCAGAACGTGTACCTGTTTTGCGCCGCCGAGGGTCTGGCGGTGGTATCGCGTGGCTGGTTCGACCAGGGGGAGCTGGCCGCGGCCATGGGTCTGACGGATGGACAGCACGTGATGCTGGCGCAATCGCTAGGCTATCCGCTGGCTGTCGCGGCGCCACCGCGCTACTCCTGAGTAGCGGGCCGGCTGGGGCGGGCATGCCGCCCAGGCCTAGGGCGCACCGATTTTCTGCCACTGTTTGTAGCCGTCATAGAGGGATGAACTGCCGCCTTCCACCATGTTGCGCTGCATGTCGAGCAGGATGGCGAGCAGATTGACGCGGTAATCGTTGCCCAGCGTACACTGCGCTTTCAGACTGGCCGGATCGAACGCGGACAAGTGGGTGGCGCCTTTCTGTTGCACGCACTGCAGCAGCGTGTTCATGTTGGCCTGTGACAGGTCCTGCAGATAACGCAGGGACAGGCGCGCTGCGTCGGCGCCATTGTCGAGCGTGTGCTGCGCCATCGCATTGTAGCGATCAAGCAAGCTGCTGCTGCCCGAAGTGAGCAGGTTGGCAAATTTGATGTTGATGTCGGGCATGTTGGCTCTCCGGCGTTGGCGTGTCGCGGCACGCAGGGTCTGCAGGAAACGCAGTGATGACGTCAGTGTAGTAAACGCCATCCTTAGCGGAAGGCAGGCAATTGATGCGTATCAAGCGCAGCAATAATCTGCAAGGCCCGGTGACGCACCATGTTTCAGCTGACGGCAAATAATTCGGTGTGGCCGAAACCCAGTTCATAGTTCAGCAAGGAAATGACGCTTGGCTTGATGCGCAGGAAGACGAGGCCCGGCCACGGCGCGGCTGTGCTGGCCCCCATGACGTCGCGCAGCTGCGGAAAGCGAAACAGCATCAGGTCGGCCACCTGCTCGGTTTCGCTGGCGCTGTCAACCAGGGCAGCCGTGCCCGCCATGGACAGGCCGCGGATATGCTGCCAGTCCTGGTACGCGGGGGTAATGGCCAGCGAGACCTTGTCATGCTGGCGGATATTGTGCGCTTTCTGGCTGTCCAGCCCGATGCAGCAATACAGCGTCAGCTTGTCGTGCACGTAACTGACCACCGTCGTCTGAGGATAGCCATCCGGACGCACGGTGGCCAGGGCCATGTCCGGCGTGGCAGCGAGGACATCGGCAATGAACTGGCGATGGGATGAGTCCAGCGGCATCATGGTAATTCCTTCACGCAATGCACGGTGGGCGCGTTGCGCCCGTACTTCCAGAGTAGGAAGTTGCACAGCGTTTGGCAATGCGCCAGATCATGTGCCTGCGACATTGTCCGCACAGAAATACCGCCGATGCCAGCGATTTGTAGCGCCTATGTTGATATGCCTCAACTGGCCCGGCAGACAACGTTATACGGACGCGCTACAGTGGACAGGTAGCAGCGTACACATGCTGCCCTGACTACATTGAGGTGCGGCAGCCATGACACAGCGTAATCGCGAACGGCAGGCGCGGATCGAGCAGCTGGAGCAGGCGCTGCGACACGATGGGCGGCAGCGGGAAACCGTAGCGCCGTGCGCTATGACGCACTGCCGTCTGCTCGATGCCAGTGTGCCGGCGCAGCAGGCGGAGCGTGTGCAAACGGGGCTGCTTGCCTATCTGTGGCATGCCGAATGGCGCCATATGCTGTCCGTGCCGTTCATTTACCTCGTTGCCGTTCCCCTTGGCATGCTGGACCTGTCCATCAGCCTGTACCAGCTGGTCTGTTTTCCGCTGTACCGCATCCCCCGTGTACGGCGGCGTGATTTTTTCGTGTATGACCGCGGCAGGCTGGCTTACCTGAATGTGCTGGAGAAACTCAATTGCCAGTACTGCGCCTATGCCACCGGCTTGCTCGCCTATGCCCGCGAAGTGGTAGGGCGCACCGAGCAATACTGGTGCCCGATCAAGCACGCCAGGCACGCGGACGGCGCGCTGCCAGGGCATGCCCATGTCTGCCGGTTTGTCGCCTTTGGCGATGCGGATGCCTATCGCCAGCAGCTGGAACCGCTGCGCCAGGAGCTGGCAGATCCCGGCAAGGTCGATAATGCATGACGCCGGCCACTGTGGCCAGGCGCCACGCCAAGCGTGCGGACGCTTCAGCTGCCAACCTGAAGCTGGTTCGTGACGGCGGTGATGCCGGGCGCCATCCAGGCCGCGCGCTCGACCTCGTCGCGCTCAGTCCAGGAACGCACCTTGCCGCTCAGGATGACCGCATCGCCTTCCGCCTCGACCTTGATGCCGCTGGCCTCGATGAGGGCGCTGCGCTTGAGGGCCGCCTGGATGCGCGCCTTGATATCGGCCGGGATGGCCTTGTGGCTGATCTCGATGGCGCTCTCGATGCTGCGTATGCCATGGACATGGCGCAGTGCCAGTTGCGCGTGCTCGCGCTGGTAGTTCCAGTCCACCGTGCCTTCCAGCCTGACATGGCCGTGTTCGACGATGACCTTGATCGTTTTCGACGATACGGGCAGTTGCAGCGCGATGGCGGCGATGGCATCGTGGGCAATTTCCGCGTCCAGCCGCGAGTGGGGGCGCACCTCGATGTCGTTGGCCACGCCCAGCACGCCAGACAGGCATTGCGTGTCGCGCTCGGCGTGCAGCTTGTGGCTGTAGGCGTGCACAAAGCCCGATAGCGTGACGACGTGGTCGTTGACCGAGACGCCGATATGAGTGGGATCAAGACGCGGGTCCCACAGCAGTTCCTGCTCGACTTGTGTCTTGATGTCGTTGTCGGTAATCATGAGTGCGCTCCCTGGCGGATAAAAAATTGTTTGCTGCTTGCGTCACGGCGTCAGCGGTGCGCAAGCAGCCTGGCGGCGACGCCGCTCAATGGCCCAGCAATAGCGGCAGGCGGGACTGGCTCAGCAGGCTGTGCGTTGTTCCGCCAAGCACCCATTCCTGGAAGCGGCTGCGGCCGAATGCCCCTGCCACGATCAGGTCTGCGCCGCTGTCCTGGGCCAGGCGGCATAGTGCCGTACCGCATTCTTCGCTGGTTTCGCTGCGGCTCACTTCCGCGCGCACGCCATGGCGTGCCAGGTAGGTGGCCAGGTCGGCTCCGGGCTCCTGTCCATGCTGTCCAAAATGCTGGCGCGGGTTCAGGACGACGATCTGCACGCGTTGCGCCCGCAGCAGCAGCGGCAGCGCGCCAGCGACCGCGCGGCTGGCCTCGGCGGTGGCATTCCAGCCGATGACGATGGAGCGGCCGGGGATGGTCACCGGGCCATCGCCCTCGGGTATGACCAGCAGGGGACGGGCGCTGTGCAGCGCGAGATAGGCCGGCAGGCGTGTCGACCAGATGAGCGACCGGTCGCTCAGATCGCTCTGGCCCGTGATGACCAGATCGCAGTACAGCGACTGCAGTATCAGCGCATCGGTCGCGCTGCTGTCCTGAAAGCGCGTTTCGTACGAGGCGACGCCCAGCTGGCGGCAGCGCTCGTCGAAGCGGGCCAGCTGTTCCCGCGCCGCGTCGCGCAATGGGTCGTAATCGATCGGCGGGGGCGGCGCCAGCGTGACCGCCCCGTAGACCAGGTAATCGAGTTGCGGCCCGCCGCTGGCGACCGTTCCTATCAGATGGGATTGAGCGTCGCTGGCGAGCGCCGCTGCCACTTGCAGGCGCCGTTCGAAACCGGAAAACTGGTCGGCATACATCAGGATGGTCTTGTACATGGTGGGCTCCAGAAAAGACTCACGATACGTGTTTCAGCCTTGCTTGTAACGAGCGCCAACTGATCCAGGTCAAGCCAGCCTTCAATTCATGGCTCAGGAAACTGGTGCCCGGCAAGCATTGATCCAGATCATATTTTCTTGCTGTATGGCCGTGCTAGGATCACCGCGGACAGGCAATGCACTGCAAGACGATGCGGTCTGTGCGTGGCGCCCGGCCCGAGGAGGAAAGCATGTTGAACGATGTTGAAGTAAGGCGGAATGTCGAGCATGAGCTCAGCTGTGTTGCCCAGATAGAGTCACCTGCCGTCGTGGTGTCCGTGCATCATGGAGTCGTCACCTTGTCGGGGCTGGTGCATGATTTCGTTGGCAAGATACGGGCCGGGCGTTGCGCCACCGGCGTGGCCGGGGTGGCTGGCGTGCTCAACAAGATCGAAGTGGCGCTCGTGGGGCAGGAGCGCTCGAATGCGGACCTGGCGCGCGCGGCGGTGGCGGCCGTCAAGGCGCAGTTGCCCAGCTCCGCCGATGCCATCACGGTGGCGGCGCAGGACGGCACGCTGCGGCTGGAAGGGACGCTGGGCTGGAACTATCAGCGCAAGCGGGCCGAGGAAGCGGTATATGCCTTGCGTGGGGTGCGCGGCGTCGAGAACCGCATTGCTCTGGAGCACGCAGGCCCCGCCGGTGAAATACGCTGGAAAAGGCGGCTACCTTCCCACATGAATGGCGTCATCCGCGCTGTCCGGCAGAACGCGGCCGCGCAGCCTGTCCCTGTGCGCGCCGGCGGCCACGCGGCAGGGCGGAAGGGAACGTTGCCGCCGCTTGCCCAAGGGCCGATGCCTGCGGCGCAAAGCGAGCAGCAGTGGCCTGACACCGGGCAGGGCATCGAGAAGCACGCGGTCTCGCGGCAGACCAGGCTATTGCACCGTCTGGCACGTCGCCTTGAAAGCGACGATGCGCGGGTGCGGCTCATCGTCACCGACATTTCACGCATCATGCTGGTGGGCGACCTGGCCTACAAGTTTAAGAAGGCCCTGCAGCGCGACGTGCTCGATTACAGTACCTTGTCGGCACGGCGGTATGCATGCGAGGAAGAGTTGCGCTTGAATCGGCGCCTGGCGCCGGAGTTGTACCTGGGCCTGGCAAGCATCACCGGCACGCGGGCATGCCCCGCCATTGACGGCGACGGGCCGGTACTCGAGTATGCCGTGCGCATGCGTCGCTTTGACCAGTCCGCCCTGTGGCAGGAGCGCCTGAATGCCGGCCAGCTTGGCGCGGATGAAGTCAGCGCCCTGGCGCTGTTGCTGGCGGATTTTCATGCCGGCGCTGCGCGGGCGACACCCGAGTCGCCCTGGGGCAATGGCGCCTTGATCGTTGCCCGCACCCAGGAGGATGTGGCCGGCATTGCCGCCGTGCTCGACAACACGCGCCAGCGTGCCATGCTCGACGAGATTGCGGCCTGGTTGACGCGGCAGGAACAAGCCCTGGCGCCGCTATTTGCCCGGCGCAAGGCCGACGGCTGGGTGCGCGAATGCCACGGTGATTTGCATTGTGGCAACATCCTGACCCTGGCCGGCCAGGTTCGCATATTTGACGGCATTGAATTTAACACTGCATTGCGCTGGATCGACGTGGCGCAGGACCTGGCCTTTGCCTGGATGGACCTGCAATGCCAGGGGCGCCGCGGCCTGGCCGCCCGCTTGCTGAACGATTATCTGGAGCGTTGCGGCGACTACGGCAGCCTGGCGCTGCTGCCATATTACCGGGTGCAACGGGCGCTGGTACGCTGCAAGGTGTTCCTGTTGCGCTCCCTCGCTGGCAGCCGCGGACGCTCTGCCGCATTGCTGCAGGCGCAGCGCTATCTGGCCTTCGCGCATGCATGCATCATACCCGCCGCGCCGGCGCTGCTGATTGCCTGTGGACTGGCCGGCAGCGGCAAGTCATGGCTGAGCAATGCGCTGGTCGAGCCGCTGGAGGTGGTGCGGCTGCGCTCGGATGTCGAGCGCAAGCGCCTGTTTGCCGGCCCTGCAGGCACTGGCACCAAAGCCTTGCCGGCGCAGGGGATATATGACCAGGCCGCTAACGTTGCGACCTACCGGCGCCTGGCGCGGCTCGCGCAGCAGGGGCTGGCTGCCGGTTTCGTGATGGTAGTGGATGCCACTTTCCTGGAGCGTCGACGGCGCCTGGCCTTGCGCGCCTTGGCGCGCCACAGCCAGGTGCCGTTCCTGCTGCTGCACGTCGATGCGCCGCTGCCGGTGCTGGCATCGCGCCTGGCCGCGCGGGCGCGTGCCGGCACCGACCCTTCCGATGCGGACATGGCCGTTCTCGCCTGCCAGATGGAGCGCTGGGCTAAGCAGGGCTTGCGCCCGGACGAAGCGGCAGATGTCATCGAGATCGCCAATGGCGCCGATTTCGGCGCCGAAGCGCTGGCATCGGTGCTGGCACAGGTGCGCCAGGCCTTGCAGCGGCGCGCCGCCGCAAGCGAGCCGCATCTGAATACGACATGAGTACTGCCGCCGAGGCTACGGCACGCCTGGCCGAAGATGGGCCCAAGGAAATGCCCGCCTCGCCGGCGCCGAGCCAGTGGCGCTTGCCGCGCGCGCAGGTGTTGGCGCGCTGCATCCCGGCCATCGAACTGCTGGGAGCGACGAAGCTGCTGTGCGTCGACAAGACGGGCACCCTGACCAGCAAACGCATGCAACTGCGCCGTCTGTGGATGGAAGGGGCGGCCTACGCGTGCGTCCAGGCGCAGCAGGCCAGGCGTGCTGGCGTCGCGTCCTGCCTCCTGACCCTGCCTCGCCGCCTCGGGGGGGAAAGGTGGTTATAATTATATTGCTACGCTGGCAAAGGACGCCTACCGTCTATTCACAATGGTGCGAAGTACTGACAGTCCCATTTTCACGGAAGCAACAATCATGGAAACCAATCGACTTCATCGCGGCCGCCTGATTGACCACATACAGCTTGTGGTACGCGATCTTAAGGCAAGCGAAAATTTTTACAAGGCGGTCATGTCCGTGCTGGATATACCGGTTTTCAGCACCGAAAGTGATTACTTCGTGGCCGATGAGCTTGTCGTATCCTCCTCAAGCAGCGTGACCGCTATGGGCAAGTTGACTGGGCGTCATCATCTGGCTTTTCAAGCGAAAGATCGCGCGACGGTCGATGCCTTCTACAACGCTGCGTTGGCGCACGGAGGGCAGGACAATGGCCCACCAGGCGTGCGGGCCTACCATCCAGGATATTACGCTGCCTTCGTACTCGACCCCGATGGGAATAATATTGAGGCCGTTTACCAAGGTGTAGCAAAGCGCAGCGCGCCGTCAGTTACCCTTGATTTCTAAATCCGGCATGGGGCATTTCGCCATACCTGCCTGGTAAAGCACGCCCATCAAACCGCCGTGTATTCAGGCCGTCTGCCCCAGGCTGACCAGGCGGGCCAGCGTCTCCTGTGCATTCATGGACTTGGCCAGCGAAACGGCAGTCATGCCGCGGCTGTCCACGGCATCGATGCGCGCGCCGTGCCGCAGCAGCAGCTCGAAGATGGCCAGACGGTTGAACATGGCGGCCATCATCAACGGTGTCTTGCCGTCCGGGCTGGCGCCTTCCACGCTGGCGCCATGCTTGAGCAGCAGTTCGGCGATCTCCAGGTAGCCCTTGTAGGCCACGCCGGCCAGCGGCGTCTGGCCCTGGTCGTTGGGCACGTTGGCGTCGGCGCCCGCTTCGAGCAGCAGGCGCGACGTTTCCAGGTGGCCGAGGTAGCTGGCCAGCATGATCAGGCTGTCGCCTTTTTCGTTGCGGAAGTTGACGGGCACCCCTTGCGCGAGCATGGCGCCCAGTTGCTGCGTGTCGCCTTCGCGCACCAGGGCAAACAGGCCCTGGATGAATTCCAGCGTTTCGGCATCCATCGTTGCCGGGATTTTTCGTGCATCGGTGTTCATCGTGATCTTTCCGCGAAGGTGGGCCATGCCAGCAGTCTACTATGCGGCCGGCGCCAGCGCCTTTTGCCGCGCGGCCAATGCGGCGCCGATGAAGAGGGCGATGGCCGAGGCGATCAAGCCCCGCTCCAGTCCTGCCGGGCCGTCCGCGATCCAGCCGACCGCGATGGGGCCGACGATCTGGCCCAGGGCGAACACCGTCGTGTAGGCCGTGATGCCAGCCGTCCACGATTGCTGCGGCAGATTATGCCGCACCAGGGCCGTCGTCGAGGCCACCACCGACAGGAACACGGCGCCGAAGACCAGGCCGGAGAGGAAGACGACGGGCACAAAGCTGGTCAGTGCGGGCAGGATGCTCACCGCGCCCAGCACGGCATTCAGGATCGCCAGCGATTCGCCGCCTTTGTAGCGGTCGAGCATGCGCGCCCAGATGCGCGACGACGCCACTACCGCCAGGCCCAGCAGGGTGTAGAACACGGTGATGCGCGCCGGTGGCATGCCTTGCTGCTTGAGCAGGGCGATGACGAAGGTCATGTAGCCGATATAGCCGACGCCAAACATGAAGTAGCCGGCCAGGCTGGGGGCGAAATCGCGCCAGGCGAAGCGCCGTGGCGTGTCGAGGGCGCGCGGCGCTTCGCC
Source organism: Janthinobacterium tructae (assembly GCF_006517255.1). NCBI lineage: Bacteria > Pseudomonadati > Pseudomonadota > Betaproteobacteria > Burkholderiales > Oxalobacteraceae > Janthinobacterium > Janthinobacterium tructae. Next base: position 619,524 of record NZ_CP041185.1, read on the forward strand.
GATGGCTTTCGCCGGCACGGCCATGATGGCGGTGGCGAGCAGGCAGGCGATGCCCAGTGCCAGCCAGGGCCATTGCCAGGCATGCGCGGCGCCATGCTCCTGTGCGGCCACCAGCGCCGCCGGCACCAGCAGGGCCGACAGCGCAATACCGAAGCCCGTGCCGCCGTAATACAGGCCGATGTAGAAGCCGGCGCGCTGGCTGTGCATGGAACCGAGCCGCGCCGCCAGCACGCCGCCGGCGATGAAAATGAAGGCGCTGGCCACGCCCGCGCACACGCGCTGCAGGAACAGGGTGGTCGTATCGCTGACGAGGCCCGACATCAGCATGAAGACGCTGGCCAGCACGCAGCCGGCGATCAGCAAGCGCCACACGCCCAGGCGGCGCATCAGGGCCGGCGTGGCCAGGGCCCCCAGGAAATAGCCGAGCGCATTGAAGGTGTTCATGGCCCCTGCCAGCAGGTAAGACCAGCCCAGGTCGGCGCGCATGGGCGGCAGCAGCAAGCCATACGAAAAGCGCGACAGGCCCAGCGCAATGGCGGCGCCCAGCGAGAGTGCCAGCGCCGTGGCCAGCGGATGGGCCGGGGAATGATCGTGTGTCGGCATGGCCTTGGGACCCGTCTATGTGAAAAGCGTGGTGTTGGCGCCGGGGTGGAACAGGCCGGCGGGCGAGGTCTGTGTGGGACAGTGGCATAGGGCGCTGACGACACGCTTTTTTACTACTAAGTTAATGAATCTGCACTGGGAAGTCAAGCGGGGTCACACCTGTGCATGGCGGGCAATAGTGCAATCCCTGCCATCGTTACTTTTGGAGAGAATTATGAGACATGCAATACCATATAATTGCAATTAGGAAATTAACTTGCTTAAAATCAATTTCGCAGGTGGCTCCTGATCTTCCATCTCATAAGGGCACTATGAACAAGAATAAACCCGGCGCGTTGTTGATTGCAGCGCTGATTGGCGCGGCCTTGGCTGGCTGCGCTTCCGAATCCTCGCAAGCTTTGGCTGTCCCCACGGTTGCGAGTGCAGCCCGTCCCTACGTTGGTCCACGCACGCTGATCGCTGTCGGTAAATTCGACAACCGATCGAACTTCATGCGCGGTATCTTTTCCGATGGCGTCGACCGCCTGGGCAGCCAGTCGAAAACGATTCTGATTGCACACCTGCAGACGTCCAACCGTTTCAACGTGCTTGATCGCGACAACATGGCAGAACTCAAGCAGGAAGCCGAGTTCAAGAAGCAGGGCCAGAACATCAAGGGCGCGGACTTCGTCGTGACCGGCGACGTGACCGAATTCGGCCGCAAGGAAGTGGGCGACAAACAGTTGTTCGGCATCATGGGCCGCGGCAAGACGCAAGTGGCATATGCCAAGGTCACATTGAACGTCGTCAATATCGCCACCTCGGAAGTCGTGTATTCGGCGGCCGGCGCCGGCGAATACAGCTTGTCGAACCGTGAAGTGCTGGGCTTTGGCGGCACCGCCAGTTATGACGCCACCCTGAACGGCAAAGTGCTGGACCTGGCCATGCGCGAAGCGGTCGAGCGCCTGGTCGCCGGCGTCGAAGCGGGCGCATTGCGCAAACAATAAGGTATCCCATGAAAACAATGATGAACAAGGGCGCAGCCCTGCTGGCCATGCTCGCCTGTGCCGCCCTGACCGGTTGCGCCACGCAGTCGAAAACCCTGTACCAATGGGAAGGCTACCAGCCGCAAGTGTACGAGTATCTGAAAGGCGAAAGCCCCGAGCAGCAGATCGCCGCCATGGAAAAAGACCTGCAAGTTATCGCTGCGAAGGGCAATCACGCGCCGCCGGGCTACCACGCCCACCTGGGCATGCTGTACTCGATCGCGGGCAAGCCGGAGCAGGTCGCCGCGCAATTCGAAGACGAGAAAAAACTGTTCCCGGAATCGACGCCGTACATGGACTTCCTGTTGGGTAAAATGAAAAAAGGCGAGAAATTATGATGTCGCGCATGTTGAAAATGGCCCTGTGCCTGGGTCCCGCCATCTTCATGGTCGGTTGCGCCACCAAGCAGGCCGCGTATGACTACACGGCCTTCAAGGCGGCCAAACCCCGTTCCATCGTGGTCTTGCCGCCGTTGAACAACTCGCCGGAAGTCAATGCCGGCAACAGCGTCTACGCGCAAGTGACCTATCCGCTGGCCGAAGCGGGCTACTATGTGCTGCCGGTGGCCGTGGTCGGTGAAACCTTCAAGCAGAACGGCTTGACGAATGCCGCCGATATCCACGGTGTCGATGCGAAAAAGCTCAACGAGATCTTTGGCGCCGATGCGGGCCTGTACGTGACGATTTCCAAGTACGGCACCACGTATGCCGTGATCGACAGCGTGACCGTGGTGTCGGTCGATGCCAAGCTGGTCGACCTGAAGACGGGCGCCTTGCTGTGGCAGGGCGCGGCCAGCGCTTCTAGCAACGAAGGCAATAACAGCGGTGGCGGCGGCCTGGTCGGCATGCTGGTGACGGCGGCGGTCAAGCAGATCATCAACACCAGCACCGATGCCAGCCATCCTATCGCCGGCACGGCGAATGCGCGCTTGCTGTCGGCCGGGGTGCCGAACGGCTTGTTGTACGGCCCCCGTTCGGAACGCTACCTGGCGCAGTAATCGTCTGGTAAGCTGCCGCAACAGGCTCTGCATCCGCCAGTGCCTGTTGCGGACAGTGCCAGGCGAGCTCCGCCGCATCGTTTGCAGTGATGACCAGCGCCAGAGGAAATCGCGGACTCGTCGTCCGGCGCTGTTTTTCTTGAGTCCGGGCAGAGCCACAGCAGGGAGCAAACGATGGTTACGCAAATTAACATCAGCAACAACGTGGAATCGGACGAAATGCGAGGCAAGACCGTGCTGGTCTTCCTGAAACCGCAGAACCCGCAGAGCAATTACCAGATTCCTGCCTGGCAAGTATTGAAGGGCGTACCTGCCCCCACCGAAGCGTTCGTCTACGATCATCAAATCCCGTTCGACGTGTACAGCCATGGCGCCGGCGATAACATGAAGATGGCGCCGGAGCGCCACTCGCAGCAACCACAGGCCAGTCTGACGCCGCAGCAGGGCGGCGCGATCCCCAAGACCAATCCCTACCTCCAGTTCGACAGCGACTGGTACGTCAACGCCAGGCCCGTCGTGACCATGCAGCCTGCCGACGCGCATGCGGCCACGACGCAATCCGTGGTGCCGGCCACGGCCACCGAAGGGGACGTGACCTTGAACCGCAACCAGGATCTGTAAGAGATTGACTGCGGCGCCGGCTTTGGCTGACGTCAATTATCCGCGGGAGTCTGCTCAGGCGTACAGGAACGTTGGCAACCCTTGCCACCTGGTGTGGCTGGCCGCGGTAGCGCAGCCAGCGCCAAGCCGGCTTGCGCCAGCCGAGGTAAGATGTCGCTATTTTGTGCGATTGTGAGGACCCGGGTGCGCGTGTTGCTGGTGGAAGATGATCCGATGATCGGGGAAAGCCTGGTCGAGGGCTTGCGCGGCGAGTGCTATGCCGTGGACTGGGTACGCGACGGCCACGATGCGGAGCTGGCGCTGGCCGGCTTTGCCTACGATCTGATGCTGCTGGACCTGGGCTTGCCCGGCAAGGAGGGTATGGACGTGCTGCGCGCCACGCGCGCGCGGGGCGCCGAGCTGCCCGTGCTGATCATCACGGCGCGCGACGGCACGCGGGCCCGCGTCGAGGGGCTCGACAGCGGCGCCGACGATTACCTGGTGAAACCGTTCGACCTCGATGAATTGCTGGCGCGCATACGCGCGCTGCTGCGCCGCCGGGTCAGCCGTTCGCGCTCCGTCATCGAGCATGGCGCGCTGACCCTGGACCTGGCCAGCCACGACGTCAGCTACGAAGGCACACAGGTCAAGCTGGCGCCGCGCGAATTTTCCGTGCTGCGCGCCTTGCTCGACCATCCGGGCAGGGTGGTGTCGAAGCGGCAACTGAGCGAAAAGCTGTACGGCTGGGATAGCGAAGTGGAAAGCAATACCGTCGACGTGTACGTGTACCAGCTGCGCAAGAAGTTCGGCGCGGACTGCATCCAGACCGTGCGCGGCGTGGGCTACAAGATGCGGGAAGCATCTTGCTGACCATCCGCCGCCAATTGCTGCTCGGTCTGCTGGCGGCCACCTTGCTGTGCGTGCTCGGCGCCGGCATTTCGCTGTTCCGTTCGCTGTTGGAAGAGACCAATGAACTGGCCGATTTGCAGCTGCGCCAGCTGGCCGTGGCCTTGCCCGACGAGTTCGAGCCGCAGACGGGCTCGCCGGCCGCGCAAGAGCCGGAAGAGGCGTTCGTGCTGCAGGCGTGGGGCGAGGATGGCCAGCCCTTGCCCGTCTTGCCGGACCAGCCGGTAATGCCGCGCTATGCACTGGCCGGCTTTGCCGATGTCACGTTGCGCGGCGAAGACTGGCGCCTGTATGGCGAGACACGGCGCGGCCGTTACGTGCAGGTGGCGCAGGCGCAGGCCGTGCGCGACCAGCTGGCCTGGCAAATGACCATGCGTGCCGGCGCGCCCCTGCTGGCGTTCGCGCTGATCCTGGCGCTGCTGATCGTTGTCGTGGTGGGGCGCGCGCTGGCACCGCTGCACCGGCTGGCCGAATCCGTGGCCGGCCGTTCGCCGGACGCACTGACGCCGCTGGCGGCCGACGACATGCCGCCCGAGTTGCGGCCCGTGGCGCTGGCGCTGAATGGCTTGATGCGGCGGTTCGAGGTGGCGCTGACGGCGCAGCGCACCTTTGTCGCCGATGCCGCGCATGAATTGCGTTCGCCGCTGACGGCATTGAAACTGCAGCTGCAGGTGGCCGAGCGGGCCGGCAGCGAGGAAGATCGCCGCGTGGCGCTGGCGCGGCTGCACGAAAGGCTGGACCGCAGCACGCACCTGGTGCGGCAATTGCTCAGCCTGGCGCGCCATGAAACGGCGCTGACGGCCAGCCAGCTGCAAACGGTTGATCTGGGACAGTTGCTGGAAGCGGCCGTGGCCGACCACAGCGCGCTGGCCGACAGCCGTGAAATCGACCTGGGCGTGGTGGAAACGCTGCCGGCCCCGGTGCTGGTGCAGGCTGATCCCGACGGCTTGCAAGTGTTGCTGAATAACCTGATCGATAACGCCTTGCGCTACACGCAGCAGGGCGGCAGGGTCGATTTGCAGGCGGCGCTGGAAGAGGGCCGGCCCCTGCTGCGCGTGTCCGACAACGGCCCCGGTGTGCCGCGCCAGCACCATGCGCGCCTGTTCGACCGCTTCTTCCGTCCCGACGGCAACGACGCCTGGGGCTGCGGCCTGGGCCTGTCCATCGTGCGCCACATCGCCGAGCACCACCGGGCCGATATCGCGCTCGCCGATGGGGCGGCGGGACGGGGCTTGCAGGTGACGGTGCGCTTTCCGCAGCCAGCCTGACAGCAAAAAAAAGCGGCTGCCGTCGCCGGCAGCCGCTTTTCAGTCACGGGCAGGAGCTTACGCCAGCTCGGTGATGAATTGCTCGCGCGCAGGGCGCACTTTTTTCAGGTCCACCAGCCAGTCGCCTTCGTCGGCGCGGTAGCCCAGCGGCAGCATGACGACGGAGCGCAGGCCTTTTTCGCGCAGGTTCAGGATTTCATCGACCTTGGCCGGATCAAAGCCTTCCATCGGCGTCGAATCGACTTTTTCCTGCGCTGCGGCGATCAGGGCCGTGCCCACGCCGATATACGCCTGGCGCGCCGCGTGCTGGTAGTTGGTTTCCGCGTCGCGCTGCGGATACGTGGCCAGGATCTGCTGGCGGTACGCTTCCCAGCCTTCATTCTTGAAGCCGCGCACGGTATTGACCAGGTCAAAGCGCGCGTTGATGCGTTCTACCGTGTAATTGTCCCAGGCGGCAAACACCAGCAAATGCGAGGCGTCCGTCACTTGCGACTGGTTCCACGCGTGCGGTTTGATCTGCTCGCGCAGGGCCGGATTCGTCACGACGAACACTTCATACGGGTGCAGTCCGCTGGAGCTGGCCGTCAGGCGCACGGCTTCCAGGATGCGCTCGACCTTGTCTTGCGGCACCGTTTTCGTCGGGTCCATCTTCTTGGTGGCGTAGCGCCATTGCAGTGTTTCGAGCAGTGCGGACATGTAGATCCTTTTCATAGTGAATAGTTCAGATTGGAAATGATAGCGGATTCAGGCATTTCAAGTGCGCTGGACAAAAAAGTACCGGTATAGCGCACTCATGCACGGTTGTCTACAGGCCAAGCATGGCAAGCTCCACCGCCGGGTAGCGCGCGCCCTGCACGCTGGCCGGCGCGATGGCCGCACCGATGGCGGCCAGCTCGGCGTCGCTCAATTTGATCCGCGCGGCGGCGACATTTTCTTCCAGGTGCGCCAGGCTGCGGGCGCCGGGAATCGGCACGATGTCAGTGCCTTGCGCCAGCAGCCAGGCCAGGGCCAGCTGGGCCGCCGTGGCGCCGCGCGCGGCCGCCTGGCCCTGCAGTTCGGCCACCAGGGCCGCGTTGGCCGCCATCGCCTGCGGCTGGAAACGGGGCAGGCTGTGGCGGTAGTCGTCTGGCGCCAGCGCGGCGCCGGAGGTGAGCTGGCCCGTCAGGAAGCCCCGGCCCAGCGGGCTGTAGGGCACGAAACCGATTCCGAGGGCGCGGCAGACGGGCAGCACTTCGGCTTCCACGTCGCGGCTCCATAGCGAGTATTCGGACTGCACGGCCGCAATCGGGTGCACGGCGTGGGCGCGGCGCAGGGTGGCGGCCGACACTTCCGACAGCCCCAGGTGGCGCACCTTGCCCGCGCGCACCAGACCGGCCATGGCGCCGACCACGTCTTCGATGGGCACGGCGGGGTCCACGCGGTGCTGGTACAGCAGGTCGATACACTCGATGCCCAGCCTGGACAGCGACGCTTCCACAGCGCGGACGATGTGCTCGGGCCGGCTGTCCACGCCCGCCATGCGTTCCACGCCCTGGCCGTGGGGCAGGATCTTGAAGCCGAACTTGGTGGCGATGTTGACTTTGCCGCGCAGCTGCTTCAGGGCGCGCCCTACCAGTTCCTCGTTGGCGTAGGGTCCGTAGACTTCCGCCGTGTCGATCAGGGTCACGCCCAGTTCCACGGCGCGGTGCAGCACGCGCAGCGAGGTGGCCTCGTCTGCGCCGCCGTAGGCAAAGCTCATGCCCATGCAGCCCAGGCCGATGGGGGCGACGCGCAAGCCGGATTTGCCCAGTGTTCTGTGTTCCATTTTTCACTCCTCGTCAAAAAAAAAGATGCAAGGAGTATGGGTGAAGCAACAGCATGCGATAAGATCGCTAATCCTGCATGGATTACTGAATATGGCTCATGAATTTTTTCCTCAATAATGGCTGACCTCAACGAATTGACGGCCTTTGCCGCCGTCGCCCGCCTGCGCAGCTTTCGCCAGGCGGCCCTCGAACGGGGCGTATCCGCCTCCGCCCTCAGCCATGCGCTGCGCGCGCTGGAAGAGCGCCTGGGCGTGCGCCTGCTGAACCGCACCACGCGCAGCGTCACGCCCACCGAGGCGGGGCAGCAGCTCCTGGCGCGGCTGGCCCCGGCCATGCGCGAAATCGACGATGCCTTGCTGGACTTGAGCGCCTTGCAGGATGTGCCCGCAGGCAAGCTGCGCCTGAACGTGCCCCGTCCGGCCGCGCGGCTGCTGCTGGCGCCCATGCTGGCCGGTTTCGTCGCCCGTTATCCGCGCGTGCAGGTGGACGTGGTCACCGATGACGGCATGATCGATATCGTGCGAGATGGTTTTGATGCGGGCATCCGCTTTGGCGAGCAGGTGGCGGCCGACATGATCGCCGTGCCCGTGGGGGCGCCGCAACCGTTCGTGGTGGTGGCGTCGCCCGCTTACCTGGCGGCGCATGGCGCACCAAATACGCCGCGCGACTTGCTGGCGCATGCCTGCATAGGCCGGCGTTTTCCCAGCGGGCGCCAGTATGCGTGGGAGTTCGGGCAGGAGGGGGATGCCGTCAGCATCGCCGTCAGTGGCCCGCTGGTGTTCGACGACGATGCACTGATGCTGTGCGCGGCGCGCGATGGCGCGGGTCTGGCGTATGTGTACGCGGCCGATGCGCGCGCCGATCTCGCGGCGGGGCGCCTGGTGTGCGTGCTGCAGCGCTGCTTGCCGCCGCCGTCCCGTTACTTCCTGTACTACCCGAGCCGGCGGCAGATGCCGGCCGTCTTGCGCGCCTTTGTCGACATGCTGCGCGCGCCGGCGATATAGTCAGGCGGCCGGCACCGCCCCATGCTCGACCGGCCACTTGATGGTGAACAGGCTGCCGCCCGCCTTGCCACGCGTGCAGGCGGCGCTGCCGCCGTGGGCGCGCGCGATGGCTTCGACCACGGCCAGGCCCAGGCCGCTGCCCGCATGCAGGTCGCCGCCGTCGCTGTCGCCGCGGCGAAACGCCTCGAATACATGCGGCGCCAGTTCCTCGGCAATGCCGGGGCCCGCATCCTCGACGCTCAAGTAGTACTGGCCAGCCTGCACGCGGGTGCGCACGCGCAGCAGGCCCGGATGCGCATAGCGGCGCGCGTTGTCGAGCAGGGCCAGCACGATTTGCCGGATGCGCGCCGCGTCGCAGCAGACGGGATGGTCGGACAGCTGCAATTGCAGGCTAAAACCGGCTGCCTCCATTTCCGGCGCCAGCAGGCGGCGCACTTCCTCGATTTCCAGGGTCAGGTCCGTCCACGCCATGCGCAGCTGCATGTAGCCGCTGTCGGCCAGGCTCAGGGTGCGCAAATCCTCGATCAGGCGGCCCAGGTCCTCGACTTGCGCCAGCAGGCTGGAGAACGGTACTTCCTCGGGCTTGAAGACGCCATCGACGACGCCTTGCAAGGTGCCGCGCAGGATGGTCACGGGCGTGCGCAATTCATGCGCGATGGCCGCATTCCACGTTTCGCTTTCCTTGGCCGCCCGCTGCAGGCGCTCGGCCATGCTGTTGAAGTCATCGACCAGCATGGCCGTCTCGCCCAGGCTGCGGTCGCCCGCGAAGGCGCGCGCGGAGAGGTCGCCATGCGCCACGCGGCGCACGCTGTCCATCACGGAATTGATCGGTTTGAGGATGCGCGAAGCGAGCTTGATGGCGAAAAAGGCCGCCAGGCCCAGGCCGAAGATGGTGATGGCGAAGATCCACAGCCATTCGACGGTGCTGGGCGACCAGTCGTCCGGCTCGGACAGCATGTTGGGGTCGATCTTGAAGGCGACGGCAAAGAAGATCCATGAGCCCATCCAGATGATCAGGATGCTGCTGACCATCAGCACGGACATCGACAGCACGATCTGCCGGTTCAGGCCCGTGAAGCGCATCAGTCGCTTTCCAGCCGGTAGCCCACGCCGCGCAGGCTGGCCGGCATGTTCATCACGCCCGCTTCTTCCAGCTTCTTGCGCAGCTTGCTGACGTGGCTGTCCACCGTGCGTTCCATCGAATTGCTCTCGGGCATGCACGACTCCAGCAATTCCAGGCGGCTGCAGACGCGGCGCGGCGTGCGCGCCAGATGCGCCAGCAGGCGGAACTCCGTCAAGGTCAGGCTCAAGGGCACGGGCGCGCCTTCGCGCAGCACGCTGGCCACATACGTTTCCTGGTCGATCTCGATGGGGCCGCAGCGCAGGCGCTGGCCGCCCACCGGATGGTGGCGCACGCGCGAGCGGCGCAGCACGGCCGCCACGCGGGCCACCACTTCGGCCGGATTGAAGGGCTTGATGATGTAGTCGTCGGCGCCCACGCGCAGGGCGGCCAGTTTATCGGCATCCTGGTCGCGCGCCGTCAGCATGATGACGGGCGTCTCGCCGCGCCGCCGCACTTCCGCCAGCACGCCCCAGCCATCGACTCTGGGCATTTGTACGTCGAGCAGCAGCAGGTCCGGCGCCAGCGCCAGGTGCTGCTGCAGCGCTTCCTGGCCATCGACGGCGAAAGCCGTGCGGTAGCCGTCGCGCTCCAGGTAACCGGCGAGGATGCGGGCGATTTGCGGTTCATCTTCGGCGATCAGGACGAGGGCGGAAGGCGGCGTGGTGGCAAGGAAGGAGGGCTGGCTGGCGCTGTGATGATAGTTCATCTAAATAGTCTAGCATTCTTCGCTCTCTCCATCGAATCTCCACATTTCTTTGACGAAACATCCACCTTGACCTTTTATGCTGCGCGTATCTGTCGACCGGACCGCCGGTTGGGATCAGTCATAGAGAAAAGTCATGCCAGTAAAGTACCTCACCAGGAAAAACATGTTGATCGCCGCGGCACTGCTCAGCCTTGCCGCCTGTTCCAAACCCGCGCCGGAGGAAGCGGCCACGCCACCGGCTTCCGTGACGGTACTCAAGCTGCAAGCGGCGCCCGTGGTCCTCAGCGATGAATTGCCGGGCAGGGTGGCGGCGTTCCGCACGGCCGACATCCGCCCGCAGGTGGGCGGCATCGTGCTGCGCCGCCAGTTCGAGCAGGGCGCCGAGGTGCAGGCGGGGCAGAAGCTGTTCCAGCTCAACCCCGCGCCATTCCAGGCGGACGTCGATTCGGCCGCCGCAGCCCTGCAGCACGCGGTGGCCACGGCGAAGCGCGCCAGCAGCCAGGCCGACCGGTTAAAACCGCTGGTGGAAGCGGACGCCATCAGCCGCCAGGCGTATGACGATGCCGTCGCCCAGCGCGAGCAAGCCGTGGCCACCGTGGCGCAGGCGCGCGCCAGCCTGGCGCGGCGCCGCCTGGACCTGGCCTTTGCCAGCATCGAGGCGCCGATTGCCGGGCGCATCGGCTCCGAACTGGTGACGGAAGGCGCGCTGGTGGGCCTGGCCGATGCCACGCCGATGGCGCGCATCCAGCAGATCGACAAGGTGTATGTCGACGTGCGCCAGCCGGCCGCCGCGCTGGCCGCGCTGCGAGCCTCAGGTTCGGACAGCAACGGCGGCGCCGACAAGCTGCCCGTGACCATCCTGGGCGCCGACGGCCAGCCGCATCCCGTCACGGGCCGCATCCTGTTCTCCGGCATCAGCGTCGATGCGGGCACGGGCGACGCCGTCATCCGCGTGCTGGTCGACAATCCGCAGCGCCAGCTGCTGCCGGGCATGTTCGTGCGCGCCCGCATCGCGCGCGCCGTGCAAGCGCATGGCGTGCTCGTGCCGCAGCAAGCCGTCTTGCGCAGCAGCGATGGCCAGGCGCAGGCCTGGGTGCTCGATGGCACGCATAAAGCCAGCCTGAAACCGATTGCCGTGAGCGACGTGGTCGACCATCAGTACGTGGTCAACGGCGGCTTGAAGGCGGACGACACCGTCGTCATCGAAGGCCAGGAACGCTTGCAGCCGGGCGCCACTGCCGCGCCGCAGCCGTGGAAGCCGGCTGTCGTGGCAACGGCGGCTGCCGCCAAGGCCCGTTGATGCACACTTTGAATACAATGAAAGCTTAACGACATGCCTCAATTTTTCATCAACCGCCCCGTCTTTGCGTGGGTGGTGGCGGTCTTCATCGTCCTGTTCGGACTGATCGCCATACCGCAATTGCCGATTGCGCGTTTTCCTTCCGTGGCGCCGCCCAGCGTCAGCATCAGCGCCAACTACCCTGGCGCCACGCCGCAAACCATGAACGATTCCGTGGTGGGCCTGATCGAACGCGAGCTGTCGGGCGTCAAGCACCTGCTGTATTTCGAGTCGTCCACCGATACCTCGGGTTCGGCCTCGATCAGCGTCACCTTCCAGCCCGGCACCAACCCTGAAATGGCGCAGGTGGACGTGCAGAACCGCCTGAAAGCCATCGAGCCGCGCCTGCCGCAGGCCGTGCGGCAAAATGGCTTGACGGTGGAATCGGCGTCGTCCGGCTTTTTGATGATCGTCAGTTTGATCTCCGAGAATGGCCAGCATGATGAAGTGGCGCTCGGCGACTACCTGGCGCGCAACGTGACGGAAGAACTGCGCCGCATTCCCGGCGTGGGCAAGGTGCAGCTGTTCGGTTCCGAGCGGGCCATGCGCATCTGGGTCGATCCGGCCAAGCTGGTGTCGTACAACATCGCCATGGGCGAGCTGACGGCCGCCATCGCGCAGCAAAATGCGCAGATCGCGCCGGGCCGCCTCGGCGATTCGCCCGCCGTGGAAGGCCAGCGCGTGACCATTCCGCTGACGGTGCAGGGCCAGCTGCAAACGCCGGCCGAATTTGCCGCCATCGTGCTGCGCGCGAATGCGGACGGCTCGAAAGTGACCATCGGCGACGTGGCGAAGGTCTCGCTGGGCGCGCAAAGCTTCAACTTCAGCATCCGCGAAAACGGGCAAGCCGCGTCGGGCGCCGCCATCATGCTGTCGCCGGGCGCCAATGCCGTGCAGACGGCGGCCGCCGTGCGCGCGCGCATGGCCGAACTGGCGCACACCATGCCGGCCGGGATCAAGTATTCGGTGCCGTTCGATACGGCGCCGTTCGTGAAAATCTCGATCGAGAAGGTCATCGTCACCTTGCTCGAAGCGATGGTACTGGTGTTCCTCGTCATGTACCTGTTCCTGCAAAAGATACGCTACACCCTGATTCCCGCCATCGTCGCGCCGATTGCCCTGATGGGTACTTTTACCGTGATGCTGCTGGCCGGTTATTCCGTCAACGTGCTGACCATGTTCGGCATGGTGCTGGCCATCGGCATCATCGTCGATGACGCCATCGTGGTGGTGGAAGCCGTCGAGCGCCTGATGGCCACCGAAGGCTTGTCGCCGAAGGAAGCGACGTCGAAAGCGATGCGCGAAATCACCGGTGCAGTCGTGGGCATCACGCTGGTGCTGACGGCCGTGTTCATCCCGATGGCGCTGGCCAGCGGTTCCGTGGGCGCCATCTATCGCCAATTCACGCTGGCGATGGCCGTGTCGATTTTGTTCTCGGCGTTTCTGGCCCTGACCCTGACGCCGGCCCTGTGCGCCACCATGCTCAAACCCATCGGCCCGCACGATCATGACAAGAAGGGCTTTTTCCTGTGGTTCGACCGTTGTTTTGACCGCATGACGGCGCGCTATGAAAAGGGCGTGGTGGCGATGCTGAAACGCGCGGGCCGCTCGATGGTGGTATATGGCGCCATCGTCGCGGCGCTGGGCGTGGCCTTCATGCAGCTGCCGTCGGCCTTCTTGCCCGAGGAAGACCAGGGCTATTTCATCACCTCGATCCAGCTGCCGTCGGACGCCACCATGGAGCGCACGCTTGATGTCGTCAAGCTGTACGAGCAGCACGTGGCCACGCGGCCCGGCATCGAGGTGAACCAGTCGATCCTCGGCTTCAGCTTTTCCGGCGCGGGGCCGAACGCGGGCCTGGCGTTTACCATGCTGAAGGACTGGAAACAGCGCAATGGCGCCACGGCGCAGGAAGAAGTGGCGCTGGCGCAGGCCGCCATGGCGCAGGCGAAGGAGGGCGTGATCATGAGCCTGATGCCGCCCGCCATCGATGAACTGGGCAATTCGTCCGGCTTTTCGCTGCGTCTGCAAGACCGCGCCGGCCAGGGCATCGCCGCCCTGCAGGCGGCGCAGAACCAGTTGCTGGGCCTGGCCGCGCAAAGCAGCAAGGTGGCGGGCGTGTATCCGGACGGCTTGCCGCCCGGTGCCAGCGTGCGCCTCGATATCGACCGCACCAAGGCGGAAGCGCTGGGCGTGTCGTTTACGGCCATTGCCGACATGCTGACGGCGGCCATGGGCTCGACCTATGTCAACGATTTTCCGAATGCGGGCCGCATGCAGCAGGTGATCATCCAGGCCGACGCGCCGTCGCGCATGCAGCTCAACGACGTGCTGGCCCTGCGCATCCGCAATAACGCGGGCGGCATGGTGGCCTTGGGCGAACTGGTGCGTCCCGTGTGGAGCGAGTCGCCGCTGCAGCTGGTGCGCTACCAGGGCTATCCGGCGGCGCGTATTTCCGGCAGCGCGGCACCGGGCGTGTCGAGCGGCGACGCCATGCTGGAAATGGAACGGCTGGTGAAACAGCTGCCACCGGGCTTCGCGCTGGCGTGGACGGGCCAGTCGTTGCAAGAGAAGGAATCGGCGTCGCAGGCGCCGATGCTGATGGCGCTGTCGATGCTGGTGGTCTTCCTCGTGCTGGCGGCACTGTATGAAAGCTGGTCGATTCCCGTCTCCGTGATGCTGGTGGTGCCGCTGGGATTGCTGGGCGCGGTGCTGGCCGTGATGTTGCGCGGCATGCCGAACGATGTGTTCTTCAAGGTGGGCATGATCACCATCATCGGCCTGTCGGCGAAGAACGCGATTTTGATCGTCGAATATGCGCGCCAGTTGCAGGCGCAGGGCAAGGGCTTGGTCGAAGCGACGGTGGAAGCGGCCAGGTTGCGTTTGCGTCCTATCCTGATGACGTCCTTGGCCTTCGCCCTGGGCGTGGTGCCGCTGATGCTGGCCACGGGCGCCAGCGCCGAAACGCAGCATGCGATCGGCACGGGCGTGTTCGGCGGCATGATCACCGCCACCGTGCTGGCCGTGTTTTTCGTGCCCGTGTTCTTTGTCGTGGTGCTGGGCACCGTCGACAAGATGGGTAGCTATTTCAACAAACGCAGTAATCGCACCGCCATCAAGGCGGTGGAAGGAGAGTTGTGATGCGTTTGATTTTTATCACGCCGCTGGCCGCGCTGGCCTTGTCGGCCTGTTCATTGACGCCGCCGCTGGTCAAGCCGGCGCCGCCCATTCCCGCCAGTTACGAGGCGACGCCGTCATTCGCAGCCGGCAGCGCCGCCGATCTGGGCTGGCGCCAGATGCTGCTCGATGCGCGCCTGCAGCGCCTGGTCAGCCTGGCGCTGGAAAACAACCGCGACTTGCGCGTGGCGTCCCTCAACGTGGAAGCCGTGCGGGCCCAGTACCAGATCCAGGATGCGGGCCGCTACCCGGCCATAGCCGCGAATGCGGGCGGGGTGCGCCAGCGCGGCGCCGATGCTACTGTTCAAAACACGTTCACGGCCGGCATCGCCATGAGCGCGTTCGAAATCGACCTGTTCGGCCGTCTGCGTTCGCTGTCGGATGCCGCGTTTGCCCGCTACCTGGCCACGCGGCAGGGCCAGCGCGCCGCGCACATGGCCCTGATCGGCGCTGTCGCCGATGCCTACCTGGAACAGCGGCTGGCCGAGGAACAGCTGGCGCTGGCGCGGCAAACCCTGCTTGACTGGCGCCAGGCCTTGCTGCTGACGCAGCGCCTGCACGGCGCGCAGCAGGGCAGCGGCCTGGACGTGGCGCAAGCGCAAGGACAGGCGGCCACGGCGGAAGCGGACGTGCAGGCGCGCGAGCGGGCCAGCTTGTTGGCGCGCAACAACCTGGAATTGCTGCTCGGTGCGCCGCTGCCAGCGGACTTGCCCGCTGGCCGGCCGCTCGATGGCCAGCCCGTGCTGACGCAGCTGCCACCGGGCCTGCCGTCGGACTTGCTGGCGCGCCGGCCCGACATCTTGCAGGCCGAATATGCGCTGGTGGCGGCGAATGCGGAAATCGGCGCCGCCCGCGCCGCCTTTTTCCCGCGCCTGTCCTTGACGGCGCAGCTGGGCCTGGCCAGCCCGGAACTCGGTGACTTGTTCCGTGGCAGCGCGCGCAGCTGGTCGTTTGCGCCGCAGGTGACGCAGCCGCTGTTCCAGGGCGGCCAGCTGCGCGCGGAACTGCAACTGTCGAGGCTGCGCAAGGACGTGGCCGTGCTGCAATACGAGCAGGCGATCCAGGCGGCCTTCCGCGACGTGCGCGACGGCCTGGCCGGCAGCGCCACGTATGCGCAGCAGATCGATGCGCAAGAACGCGTGGTGGTGGCGGCGCAGCAGCGCCAGCGGCTGTCGCAGCTGCGATACAATGCGGGCCAGGACAGCCGGCTGGAATTGCTCGACGCGCAGCGCCAGTCGTATGCGGCGCAGCAAACCCTGCTCGACGCGCGGCGCGACCAGTTCAAATCGGCCGTGGCGCTGTACAAGGCGCTGGGGGGAGGGCTGGAGGAGTAACGGTGCCGCTCAGGCCCTGGCATGTGGCTCATTTTAGGAGAAAGAATGCGAGACAGCGATCTTTTAGGCAAGATCAACGACGGTGTATTTTTTGAAAAAATCTTTGGGCCAGAGCGCGATTGGGATGCGGCGCTCGATGCCAGGGACGCCATCGCATTCGATACTGCCTGGCGCGAGAGCTGTGACAAGCTCCCGCAAGACGATGCCGCGACGGCGCCGGTGAGGGAGGCCGCCTTCAAGGCGGTTTTCCGCTTGACGGGCAACCCGGACCTGGCCGCCTACGTCTCCGACGATTTCGGCCTGATCGCCCAGGCCCGCTTGCAAGCTGCCGATATCGCCTTCATCGACAGCTTGTGGGATTGCTATGCGCGCGGAGAGTTTCCCGCGTAGCAGGCGCGCAAGGATGTGATAGCACTGATCCGACATTGGTTTAATTCAATATTTCCAGTATTATGGAATGATTAAATGCACCAGTGACCGGAACTGACACCATGCTCATCGCTTTCCTGATCTTTCTCGCCACATTAACCCTGGTCATCTGGCAGCCGCGCGGCCTGGGCATCGGCTGGAGCGCCGTCATCGGCGCTGGTGTCGCCTTGCTGGCCGGCGTCATCCATTGGGGCGACATCCCCGTCGTCTGGCATATCGTGTGGAACGCCACCGGCACCTTCATCGCCGTGATCATCATCAGCCTGCTGCTCGACGCGGCAGGCTTTTTCGAATGGGCCGCCTTGCACGTGGCGCGCTGGGGCGGCGGCAGCGGCAGAAAACTGTTCGTGCTGCTGGTCTTGCTGGGCGCGCTGGTGTCCGCCGTGTTCGCCAATGACGGCGCCGCGCTGATCCTGACACCCATCGTCATCGCCATGCTGCGGGCCTTGAAATTTTCCGCCAGGGCCACCCTGGCCTACGTCATGGCGGCCGGCTTTATTGCCGACACGGCCAGCCTGCCGCTGGTGGTGTCGAACCTGGTGAATATCGTCTCGGCCGATTTCTTCAAGATCGGCTTTGCCGAGTACGCTTCCGTGATGGTGCCCGTCAACGTCGTCGCCGTGGCCGCCACCCTGGGCGTCTTGCTGCGCTTCTTCCGCCAGGATATCCCGCGCGATTACGATGCCTCGCAACTGAAGCGCCCGGACGCCGCCATCCGCGACTTGTCCACCTTCCGCGCCGGCTGGCTGGTGCTGGCGCTGCTGCTGGTGGGCTTTTTCTCGCAGGAACACCTGGGCGTGCCCATCAGCCTGATCGCCGCCGTGGGCGCCGCGCTGCTGCTGGGCGTGGCGGGCAAGGGCCACGTGATTTCCACGCGCCACGTGATCCGTCATGCGCCGTGGCATATCGTCGTCTTTTCACTGGGCATGTATCTGGTCGTGTACGGCTTGCGCAATGCGGGCTTGACGGCGTACCTGACGGGCATGCTGAACCACTTTGCCCAGTATGGCGTGTGGGGCGCGGCCATGGGCACGGGCGTGCTGACGGCCTTGCTGTCGTCCGTGATGAACAACCTGCCGACGGTGCTGGTGGGCGCGCTGGCCATCGACCCGACGACGGCGCAGGGGGCCGTGCGCGAAGCGATGATCTACGCCAACGTCATCGGCAGCGACCTGGGGCCGAAGATCACGCCGATCGGCAGCCTGGCCACCTTGCTGTGGCTGCATGTGCTCGACAGCAAGAACATCCACATTTCCTGGGGCTACTATTTCCGTGTCGGCATCGTGCTGACCGTGCCCGTGCTGCTGCTGACCCTGGCGGCACTGGCGCTGCGCTTGTCCTGAGTTCCGTGTATGGTGGTGGCTGACAGCAACTTGAACTGGAAAGCCATGAAATTACTTCTCGTGGGCGCCACCGGCCTGGTGGGCCGCGAAGTGCTGCGCCTGGCGCTCGCCGACACGCGCGTCAGCACGGTGGTGGCGCCCGTGCGCAAGGCCTTGCCGCCCCATGCGAAACTGCATGCACCCCTTGTTGATTTCGATCAATTGCCGCCCGATGCACCCTGGTGGCTGGCGGACGCCGTCATCTGCACCCTGGGCACGACCATGAAGGTGGCCGGCACGCGGCAGGCGTTCTTGCGTGTGGACCATGACTATCCGCTGGCCGTGGCGCGCCTGGCGCGGGCGGCGGGCACGCGCACATATGCGCTCAATTCGGCCGCCGGCGCCAACGCCGCTTCGCGCATCTTCTACAACCGCGTCAAGGGCGAGCTGGAACGCGACCTGGAGCAGCTGGGTTTTGCCTCGCTCACGCACGTGCGGCCGGGCCTGATCGGCGGCGAGCGCGACGTGGCGCGGGCGGGCGAGGGCGCCGCCTTGCGTCTGCTGCGCGTGTTGGGACCCGTGCTGCCGGCGCGCTGGCGCATCAATCCGGCGCCGCGCATCGCGCAAGCCCTGCTGGAAGCGGCACTGGCCGGCGCACCGGGCGTGCATATCGTCAGTTCGGAGCAGCTGGCATGAATGCGCATCGCCTATAATCGGCGTTCATGTTCATTTGAGTACGGAAAATGGAAACAGTACGTCCTTACGCGGCCAGCGACCGCGACGCCTGCCTGGCCCTCTTCGACGGCAACACGCCGCGCTTTTTCGACCCGTCCGAGCGCGCCGGCTTTGCCGCCTGGCTGGAAGCATCGGCGCAGCCGTATCTGGTCATCGAACGCGACGGTAACATCGTCGCCTGCGGCGGCCATGCGCTGGAGGCGGGTGGCACCGTCGCCAGCCTGTGCTGGGGCATGGTGGCGCAGGACGTGCATGGCCAGGGACTGGGCCGCGCGCTGACGCAGGCCCGCCTGGACGCCATCCGCGCCATGCCGCAGGTGGCCAGGGTCACCATGAATACCAGCCAGCATACGCAGCAGTTTTATGCACGCTTCGGCTTCGAGCCCGTGAAGGTGACGCCGGACGGCTTCGGGCCCGGCATCGACCAGTGGGACATGGTGTTGCAACTGCCGGTGTAGTCATTTCAGGCAGGTATGGCGTCAAGCAGCGCTCAGATACTGATTGAAATGCTAACGTTCATCGCTTACCATCGTTGAATGTTTCAACTAGGAAAGATTTCCATGCACCCTACGTTCTTGTCTGATTTTGCATTGCACACCTGCACCAGGCACGGAGGGCGGCATGGCTGATGGCCATCTGACGCCAGCGCCGCTCGTCATCGTTGCCAGCAACGGCACCGGCGGCGACATGCAACCGTTTATCGCGCTGGCGCAGGCCTTGCAGCAACGGGGGCGGCGCGTGCTGCTGCTGGTGCCAGGCTGGCAGGAAGCGGCGGCGCTGGCCTCAGGGCTGGCGTATCGCACCTTCGGCACGCAGGAAGAGGGGCAGGCCATGCTGGGCGATCCGGGCCTCTGGGATGAGCGCAAGGGCTGGGGCGTGGTGTGGCGCGGCCTCGTGCCGCACCTGGGCGCCGTGCGCGACGTGGTGCAGGGCTTGCAGGGCGGTGAAGAGTGCGTAGTGCTGTGCCACCCCTTCCTCGTGCCGATGGCCGCCCTGGCGCGGTCAGTGCGCCCGGACCTGCGCATCGTCGCGGCGTATCTGGCGCCATCGAACCTGTGCAGCAGCCATGATTTCCTGGCGGCCGGCTCGCTGCGCATTCCCGCCTGGGTGCCGCTGGCCTGGCGCCAGGCCCTGTGGCGGCTGCTCCACCGCAGCATGGTCGACCCGGTGCTGCTGCCTGGCCTGAACGGGGCGCGCGCGCAGCACGGACTGCCGCCCGAAGCGCATTTTTTTGCGCACATGCTGGCCGCGCCGGATGCCTCGCTGGGGCTGTTTCCCACCTGGTTCGCCGCCCCGCAGGCGGACTGGCCAGCGCATTTCGTGCAAACTGGTTTCCTCGGCGCCGCCCCGCATGGCGCTGCGGCGCTGCCGCCGGAGCTGGAACGCTTTCTGGGCGAGGGCGAGCCGCCCATCGTATTTACGCCCGGTACCGGGCACCAGCACGCGCAGCGCTATTTCAGCATCGCCCTGGAAGTGTTGCGGCGGCTGGGACGGCGCGGCCTGTTCCTCACGCCCCATGCGGCGCAGGTGCCGCAACACTTGCCCCCCAGCGTGATGTGGCAGGCGCACGTGCCGTTTGCGGCGCTGTTGCCGCGCGTGGCGGTAGTAGTGCACCACGGCGGCATCGGCACCAGCGCGGACGCTTTCCGCGCGGGCATCCCGCAACTGATCGTGCCGTTCGCCTACGACCAGTTCGACAATGGCTGGAGGATCAAACGGCTCGGCGTGGGCGATGTCTTGCTGGCCAGGCGTTTGTCGGCCGGGCGCATGCAACGGCAGCTGGCGCGCCTGCTGGCCGCGCCCGAGGTCCAACTGGCTTGCGGCGAGGTAGCCCGCCGGATGGGGCAGGGATTGGCGCCAGCACACTTGCTCGATCAGGTCGAAGCGGCGCTGGCCGCCCAGACTGCTTAGGGAATGTTGTGCGGCGTATCGTCGAGGGCGATGATGCGGTCGTTCGGGCCGGGCACGCAGCCGTCGGCGATGGGGTCCCAGCCCCGGTGCACCACCACCTGCTTGCCGTCGTGGCATATTTCCACGCGCTCGCTGGCGGGCAGGCGCTGGCGCGCGAACGCTTCCAGGCTGGCCGGCAGGCTCACTGCCAGCTGCATCGTGCCGATGGCCTCGGGCGGGTGGTCGTCCATGTGCACCAGGGGCACGAAGATCGATCCCAGCATCAGCCAGCGCGCACCCACGTCGACGGCAGCGGGGTTGTAAGGCGCGGCGCGCAGCCAGTCCTGGGCGCGCGCGCGCAAATCGCTGCCGGCGGCCAGTTCGCCCCAGGCCGAGGCCAGCAATTCCACCACCCACTGATTGCAATTCTGGTATTTCAGGCTGAATGCATAGGCGTTGGCGCTGTAGCGGCCCGCCAGCAATTGCTGCACGCGCACGGGGTCGAGCAGGGCACGGCGCAGGGGCGGTACGGTTTCCGCCGGCAGTTTCACCAGCGAGATGTAGCCGAGCGATGGGTTTTCCGTGCCCATGGCGAAACCGGCCGTGCCCTGGTCGAAGATGCGCGGGCGGCCTTCGTCGCAGGCGTAGTACAACTGGCGCGCGGACCAGCCGCTGTCATTGTCGTGGCGCCAGGCCAGCGCCGCGTGCGAATAGCGGATGCCGAAGCGGGCCAGGTCCAGGCCGGAGCGGCTGATCAGCGCCACGCTGCCTTCGCTGGCGGCCAGTTCCTCGCGCACCACGGCGGCAAAGCGCAACAGGCGATCCTGCTCGGTTGCCGTGAGTTCCTGGGCGCGGTCGCAAAAACGCGATGAGGCGAGCGAAGTACCTGCCTGGGCGGCGCCGGCCACGGCCAGCGCGGCGCAGCCGGCCAGCAGTCGCGCCAGCTTGCGCAGGGTCATACCTGGAATCAAAGGCTGACGGGACGCGTGGCCATTTCGCCGTACCAGTCGTCGGCCAGCACCAGGAAGAAGGCGGCGCGCGTGTCGTTGCGCGAAAATTCGATGCCGTAGGCGCGGTTTTGTGCATGCACCACGTCGCCCTGCGCCAGCTGTTGCTTGTCGAGCGCCGCTTGCGGCAAGTCCAGCACCAGCGGCGTTGCCGTGGCGTCGGCTTGCATGGTCAAACGCGTCATGCCGTCGCGGCCCGGCAGGGCGGCCACGTCGATGATGCGGTAAGGGCCATTGGCCACCTTGTTGTCGCGCGAGGAGCTGTTGCTCGAACCGTTGAGCGAATCGGAAATGCTGCCGCTCGACTGGGAGCCG
Source organism: Janthinobacterium tructae (assembly GCF_006517255.1). Classification (NCBI taxonomy): domain Bacteria; kingdom Pseudomonadati; phylum Pseudomonadota; class Betaproteobacteria; order Burkholderiales; family Oxalobacteraceae; genus Janthinobacterium; species Janthinobacterium tructae. The sequence goes on from NZ_CP041185.1 coordinate 641,109, forward strand.
GCGCTGGAGGCCGAGGAAACGAAGCTGTCGGCGTTGGCGTTGCACGCCATGGTCAAAGCTGCGGCCAGGCCGAGCATGCGTAGGGAGGTAGTCAAGGCAGTTTTCCAGTGCACATCAATGAAAGCGGGCCGGGTCCATCCCGGCCTGCGCCATGATAGCAGATCGGCTATCAGCTGAGCAGTACCTCGATCAGGCCCTTCGCTTCGGCCGACGGCTGCGTGCGCAGCACCTGCAGCACGGGATCATGCTCCAGGTAGGCTTGCAGCGGCGCGCTGACGGTGACGCTGGCCTGTGGCAGCGGCGAGGGCACGGGCGCCAGCGCCTTGGCCAGCAGCAGGGTGTCGCGCAAGCCTTCCGGTGGCAGCATGATGGTCGAGCCGGGCAAGGCGTTGACGGCATCGGCCACGGGCAGCGGCACATTCAGCTGGCGCATCAGCGCGCGGCCGATCACTTCCAGCGTTGACGCCATCTGCGTTTCCAGCTGGGCGTACAGGCCCGGGGTCTTGTCGGCCTGGGCCAGCATGTAAAAGCCGGCCACTTCATGCACGATGCCGGCGAACAGGGCCGTATCGGCATCCGTGTGCGTGACGGCGCCTGCCAGCGCGTGCGCCAGCGCCGCCACGTGCACGGTGTGCGCCCACAGCTGGGTGGCCCGGGCGCGCAAGGCCTCGTCGCGGATGCCTGCGTTCAGCTGGCGGATGACGGCCGCCGTCGCCAGCGCATACAGGTTGCGGTGCCCCAGCCGCTCGACGGCGGCGCGCACGCTGGTGATGGCGGGCGCCTGGCCGGGCGCGAACAGGGCCGAATTGGCCAGCGCCACGGCGCGCGCCGACAAGGTCGGTTCGCACAGCAGCAGGCGGCTGATGTCCGACGAGTGGCAATCGGGATTGGCCAGTTCCTTTTGCAGCAGCAGGGCCGTATTGATGCTGGTGGGAAATGCCAGGGTTTCCGTTTCGGCGCTGGCCAGGAGTTGTGCTAGGCTGCTGAGCGTGTTGACGTGCATGGATAGGGGAGCGAGAAGTAGCAATGCCCCCATATTATCAGGCAATCCGGCCCGCATGGCGTCCGGCAGCCGTTTCATCGATGGGCCTGTCAGGGCAGCAGCAATGCATGCTGGCTGGCCGTGTGAAAATCGCGCCACACGCGGTTAATGGTGCTGTCTTCGCGGGCCGCGTACAGGCCGCAGTACGGATACAAGCCATCGACGGCTGAGCGTGCGGCGGCCACCAGGGCCAGCGAAGCGGCCTGCACGGCCTGCATGGTGTTGTCGTCCAGCAACGCGCCGCCTGCCACCGTTGCCCAGCTATCGTCCAACACGGCGTAAAAACGCACGCGGGCGGCGCTAAATGCGTCTTTCTTGTCTTGCAGCATGGCGGCCACTTCCGGCACGTCCAGCAGCGGCAAGCCGGCGCGCGCATGGCGGCGGTGGCGCATGCATTCCTCGGCCAGTTGCATGAAATGCCCGGCCATGCCGGCCACGTTGGCGGCCAGGGTCACGTAGGCCAGTGAATAGAAGGGGTAGCGGTACAGGGGACCGTCGGCCGTTGCGGTGGTCGCATCGATGGTAAAACCGTGTTCCTTGGCAAGCCATTTTGCGTCGATGCGGTAGCTGTGCGAGGCGCTGGCGCGCATGCCGAGGCTGTTCCACGAGGGCAGCAGTTGCACCAGCGCGGCTGGCACGAGGAAGGCGCGGATGCGCGGCTGGCCTTGCGCATCGAGCAGGGGCTGGCCATCGCGCTGCAGCCGGGCGTTCAGGGTAAAGTGGGTCGCCATGGGCGCGCCGCTGGCGTAGTCCCAGCTACCGGTGATGCGGTAGCCGTCGCCTTCTTCCTCGGCAAAACCGGTGGCTGCGCCGCTGCCGCCCAGGCAGACGCGCGGTGTGCCGATGATGCTGCGCGCCATGTCAGGCGCCAGAAAGCCCGCGAACCAGCCCGCGCCCGCGCACAAGGTCAGCACCCAGCCCATGCTGCCGTCGACGGCGGCCACGGCTTCTTCCAGGCGCACCACTTGCGGCAGGGGCAGCTCGGCGCCGCCCGCGCTGCGCGGCGCCAGCATCGTCAGCCAGCCGCGCCGGTGCAGCAAGGCCTGCTGGGCCGGATGCAAAAAGCGGGCGGCGTCGGCCGCCGGCGCATGGCGCGCGATGCGGTGCGCGTCGCGTGCGGAAAGGGTAGCAATGGCAGCGTGCGGCATGGGTAAAGTCCGGCAATGGCAAAGGCGGGCATTTTCGCACAGCGGGGCCGTTTGCAGGCATGCGCCGTGCCCCTTTATCGCACCGTAGCATTGATCACTGCTCAACTTGACGCTGATTAAAAACGCTATTCACCTCGGCGGCAGCGGAATTGAGTAGTTCCCTTGCCATTGTTAATGGCTGGCGTGGAGATACCTTTATTCTCGATGTGCCATTGATTATTGGTTAAATTCTGGATTTTTACGATAGTGCGACATTAGTTGTCGCAGTACGTTTTATCTTATTAATTCTTCCGATGGGGGATGTTGGTTAGTTTCTGCCTGGAAAATATCGTTACAATATGCTTCGACGATTTTTCTGGCTCATATAAAGGCTATTTCAAGAATGAATTCATCTGTCAATGCCATTGAAAATGCAGCAATCAGTGCTGGCTTGCACTCCCGCCAGGAACGGATTCAAGAGGCGCAAGTTTTATTGCAGCGTACGCAGTCCATATTTGAACGGTTTGGCGGTGATGAATTGAAAAGTTCGCATGCCAAATTTGCTGAATTAAGCCGTTCACTGGAGGCTGACCGCAACGTGATGCTGGTATTCGTTGGTGAATTCTCGCGTGGGAAGTCCAGTCTGGTGAATGCACTGCTGGGTATCAAGTTGCTACGCCATGCACAAGAGGCGACTACGGCAATTAATACTTTTGTGCGCGCTTTGCCAGCAGGACGCACGGAACGGTTTATTCGCGTGCATTTTGTCGATGGCCAGTCGGCGCAGGAAATTGCATGGACGGATGCCAGCGCGCTGGAGCGCTGGAGTACTGAACTTGATGCACTCAATGCGGATGCCCGCTTATCTGTGGATCGCATCGAGATTTTCATGCAGCATCCCTTGCTCGATCTAGGGCTGGTATTGATCGATACACCAGGACTGGAATCGATGGTGCAGCACCATGAAGAAATCACGCGTCGCGCCATTGCGGAAGCGCATATTGCGGTATGGGTGCAAAGTGCGTTGCAATTGGGTGCGAATGCTTCTGAATGGAAATTTGTCGCCGGTACACTGCGCAAGGACTTCAGTAAATTCATTACGGTCGTGAATATGTGGGATGTCATCCTGGACACGCCGGAGGGTAAGTCCGAAGCCATGTCCGATGCCACACTTTCCGATTTGAAACTGGAACATGTGCGTGCCAACTTCCGCAAACAGTTGCATGATCAACCCGAAGCTGAACTGGCATTGATGACCGATCAGCAGCACTTGATGGGTGTCAGCGCCGCCTGGGCGCTGTCCGACGATGAGCATAAGCGGGCGCGTTCCGGTGTCGATTTGTTGTCCAAACGGATCAGTGACATGTTCTGCAATGGTGAGGCGCTGGAACAGATCTATCTGAAACCGCTGAAGCAGTTGGCGCACATTCAAGAGCAATTGTCGGAACGCATAGCCACGGAGCAGAGGCAACTGGCCTCGACGGACACAGAGGAGCAGCGCGCGCGCGATCTGGCGCTGCTGGACGAAGAAATCAAGAATCTGGAACTGGAAATGCGCACCCTGGCGAACGGGTCGGCAGTGGAGCATACGCGTGCCGCCAGGCACCGGGCCAGGGAAATTGAACATCAGTTGATCGCCCCGCTGGCCAATTTGAAGGCTCAGGTTGAAATTCACCTGACCGTTGGCTACATCGAATCGCAGGTCGCCAAGAAGGTCAAGAAGATAGGCTTGCCTGCCAATGTGGCGCGTGAGTTTGAGGACGTCGTCGGTACGGTGAATCAGCTGTGGCAAAAAGAACGGCAGTTGCTGGCCGAAAGCCTGGAAGGTTTGCGCGCAGAATATGAAAAAAGTATGGCGCAGCACGCGAAGCAATTGAATACGGCGCTGGGGGAGATGCATATCACTTTGCCCAAGCTGGACGTGGGGTTTGATCTGGACTTGTCCCTGATCGAGGACCATCATGCGCAAGCGCTGGAACTGGAGCAGACCATTGCCGAGCGCGAAGATGAACTGGAGCGCTTGAGACTGAAAGTCCAGCAAAATGCGCCGAACGAGCGCGATATTGAGATGGCACGCATAGCCCTGGAACGCGCTGAAAGCCAGCTGGACAGGCTCGGTGGGCAACCAGCGCCACGTACGGGGAACAAGAGTGTCAAGCGTAGCGGCGGGATGTACAGCAGTGATCGCCATGAAAATGAAGAGTATCTCGATTACAGCAATGTTAATTCATGGAAAGAGGATTTGGCGCGCCAGCAAGAAAACCTTGTTGACAAGGCCGCTCGAATGGAGTTCATCAAGCAACAGGAGTTACAAAAAACCGGCGTGCGCCTGTCTGCCGAGGCGGCACTGCGCAAGTATGAAAAAGAATTACAGACGTTCAACCGCAAGAAACAGGCGGCCGAGCAGGCACGCCAGGACGAGCAGCAGCATCTGGTTTCGGCAACCTTGGCGCAGTTGACGGCCGCTACCGTTGGCCAGTTGCAGCAGCGCATTTCTTATCTGCAAGAACATGTCAGCGGATCCGTACAGCAACTTTACGATAATCAGCTGGCCTTGCTGCACAGTTGCGTCAGCGAACAATTTGTCGAGCCCTTGAGCGACAAGCGCACCCAGCGAGAATCCGTGCATCAATTGTTACAACAAGGGCAAGCCGATGTGGTGCGCCGCGAACAGCAGTTACAGGCGGCGCAGCAGGAACTGGCGCAGTTGGTACAGCAAACCCAGGCCACAGGCCGCTGAGGAAACCACGATGGACAAAATTCAAGATACGCTAGTGCAACTGGCGCCGTTGTTGCCAACCGACTTGCAAGAGCAGGCCCGCGAACTGGCTGCATCCAGGCTGGTGGCCAGTGCGCCGCTGCAATTGGTCGTGCTGGGCGGTTTTTCCGTTGGCAAGAGCAGTTTGTTAAATATGCTGATGGGCGAGGCCTTGCTGCATACGGCGCCGGAAGAAGCGACGGCGCTGCCGACGTTTATCGAGCACGGCGCTACGCTGTCGATGGCACTGGTGGGGCCGGATGGCAGTACCTTGCCGCTGGATCTCGATGGTTTTCGTCAGGCGACCTCGCAGGCGCCGGACGGTGCGGTCTGCGCCACGCTGGCGCTGCCGCTGGAATGGTTGCGCGATGTGACGGTGGTCGACTTGCCTGGTCTGGGCAGCGTGTCGGCGGCCCGCCAGGAATACACCGCGGCCCAGGTGCAGCAGGCTGACGCGGTGCTGTATCTGCTTGAGCCGCGTGGGCCAACACGGCAGGATATGGAAGCATTGCGCATCGTGCGCCAGTACGGCAAGCGGGTAAAAGTCGTGGTCACGCGCTGGGATATGGTGGTGAACAGTGTGGCGCAAGGCGAGAAGGCGCCGGACCTGGGGCGCTGGTCAGAGCAGATCAAAGCTGAAACGGGTCTTTGCGTGGACTTGCAATGCGTCAGCGTGCACGGACTGGGGCGCGAACAATTGTTGCAATTCGTGGCGCAATCGCGGCAAGAACTGTCCACAATCCGCTTGCAACGTTTCCGTTCGGAAATGCGACCGCTGCTGGAGAACGCGATGGGCAGCAATGTGCAGGCACAGCACGCCTACCAGTTGCGGTCGGAAGATGCCGTGCGCCGCGCGCATGCGGAGGTACTGGAGAAGAAGCAGCAACTGTATGTCATGAAGACCGAGCTGTATGCGCGCCAGAAAGAGGAGACCATACAGCTTGAGCGTGATGCGGATGATGCCGCCACACGCCGCCGGCAGGCGCTGCAGCGGCAATTGCAGCAGTTGCTGCAGGTGCAGGCGGACAGTGGCGTGGTAGTGGACTGGGAGCACTTTGGTCTGCAGGGCGGCGAGCAGTTGCGCGAAGCGCTCGCGGCGCTGGCCGTTGATTTCAGCTCGCGTTCGGTGGCTTATGGCGCATTGCAGCTGCCCGATGCACAGGTCAGCAGCTTCAACTTGCGCCTGCCCGTTCCCGTCGCGGTGGATGTCAGCACTTTTCTCGAGACGGGGAAATTGTTGCAGCTGCAGCAGGCCTTATCGGAAAAGCAGCAGCTCGTCCTGGCAACGGAAAACCAGCTGCAGGCCTTGCCCAGCGTCGACCTTGCTGCCGACGAGCTGCAGCTCCATACGCTGGCGCAGCAACGGCGATACGTGATCGAGGAGCCGCTGGCGCGCGTCATCGAGCGTACGGAGGGCAACGGCGGTGCGCAGTTGGGACGCTTTTTTGGCGAGATTGCCGATCTGGCATTGATATGTGTCAACCCTGCGACCGTTGGCGCCAAGGTAGGGGCATTGGTTGGCCAGGGTGTCAAGATTCGTAACGTGGTCGTCAAGGCCCAGCAGATCAGCAAGATCGTCACGGAGACAACCAAAGTGGCGCAGGCGATCCGTACCGGCGATCCGCACCCGAACATTCCGCAACCCATATTGCAGAAACTGGGTGCGCTTGAGGTTCTTTCGCTCGCTTACTGGGGCGAGCGGATCGGCAATGCCTGTGGCGGTGCACCGAGCGAACGCAGCGTCGTCGATCCGCAGGCGCTGGCGGAGCAGCGGCGCGCAGTGGCCGAGCTGGATGCCGGACTGCAGCTCGCACGCAACGAATTGGTGCGCAAGGAACGTCTGGCCAGCGAGCGCGAGTTGACTGGTTGGGCGCTGGAGCAAAGCAACAAGGAAGCACTGCGCCTGCAGCAGGAAATCAGCGAACTGACCGTGCTGCTTGATGCACGCGCGGAACAGGCGCGGCAGGAAGCCCATGTGCAGCATCAGCGCACTGTCTTGCTGGCATTGGAGCGCGCTGTCGGCGATTGGCTGCGCAGCTACGAGCAGCAGGCGGCGGGCATGCAGCAATTGCTGATGGGCAAGGTGGATGCCTACTGGGCGCAGCATGTCGAATCGGCGCTCGCCGCCAGCCTGGAGCAGTTGCAGGTCCAGCTGGCACACCTCGATGCGGCGCCGCAGGAACGCGCGCTGGCGCTCACACAGTTAGAGCGTGAAGCGCAAGGCATCGAGACGGCGATCGCGGCGCTGGCATGAGTGAGGTGGACGAATCGCTGGCCGGTTTGCTGGCAATGGTCGCGCCCGTGCCCATGGAGCATTATGTGGAGCAATTGGCGCAGATGTCTGCCGGCAAACAGGGTATGGCGCAGCAATTGCGCGAATTGCAGCAACAAGTGCAGCGTCTTGAACGACTGCATGCGCCCAGCGCGCGCGAAATTGCGCAGGAAATCAGCACCGTCACGCGTATCGCTGCACGCCGGCGCGCCGGTACCATGTCGGACGGTACGGCAGCCTGGCGCAAGATCGGGCCGGCAGGTGAACTGTTGCCACTGGCTAGTGAGGAATGGAGCGCGGCGCTCGATCAGGGCTACGAACTGATGTGGACGGTGAACACGCGTTTGCAGGGCGAGTGGCCACACCGTAGTGGCCGCTGTCAGTGGCGCACGGTGTTACAGCAACTGGCCATGCTCAACTACAACGGCTGGTGCGGACACCGCGACTGGCGCTTGCCCACGCTCGATGAGCTCAAGACCCTGTTACAAACCGGAGCGCCGTCGCTGCATGCAGGGACGGTGCAGCAAGATTTTTGCATCAGCAGCCAGTTCTTTCCCGACTTGCAAGGAGAGGCGGAGTACTGGTCGTCGAACAGCGACCAGGAAAATGAGCAGCATATGCAGACGCTGAGTTTTTCGCAACGGACCGTCGGTACTTGCGGGCTTGGCGGTTATGCCCATCTGCGTTTAGTCCGGAGTGCACGTGGACATGGCTGATGAAGCATTGTTGGATAATCTGAGCGCAGTTTTGCAAAATGATATTGCCAGTTTCGCCATGTCCGCCAATACCGCAGGCGCCTCGCGCGCGTTGCGGCGGCTCAATGCGGTGGCCTGCTACTTCCCGCCTTTCCTGGCGCTGCTGGTGGAGCCATGGCAGGAGCGTACGGATCCCGAGTTCGCGACGACGTTGCTGCACTGCGCGCGGGTCCATCTGTATGCGCGCGTGCTCGATGATGCTCTCGACGAAAATCTGCCCATCGACCGGCAGCATCTGCTGCGCATGCAACCGCTGTTCTGGCGTACGGTGTTCGCGCTCGGCGCGTGCTATCCGGCATTGCAGGAGCCTTGCGCCGCGCTGATTGCCGAAACGGTACAGGCGGTGGCGCAAGATGATCGCCAGGCCAGGCCGAAGGATTGGGGGGCGAAAAATCACCACCTGCTGCTGGCACCGCTGCTTCTGTCTGGAAATAATGATGCTTTTCGCGCGGCACAACCGGGATTGTCCGGTTTGATTGCCGTCGCGCAGGCATGCGAGGAGCGCGAACAGGGAGAGCTTGCCAGGCGGCACATGCCGGGTGCCGTCCTGGCCTGCCTGCCAGGCTGGCTCGACGCACAGGCAGTGGCATCGCTGGCGCGTCATGGCTGGCAGTCGGCGGCGCGGCGCTTGTTGCGGGATGGACGCGGTTTACTGGACAGTCTTGAATATCAGTACACGGGATCAGTATGAATGCATCAAAAACACAGCCTGGCACGCTGCATGAAGCCATGGCGGCGTTTGCCTCGCAGATGACGGGCTGGCATGGCATCTGCGATGGCAGTCTGACGGCACGCATCGTGGGGGAGTTTTCCGCCGGAAAAACACGGCTGGTCAATGAATTGCTGGGGGATATGGTGCCACAGGCATTGAAACCCATCAGCTCGCGCGAAGTGCAAACCCGCTTGCCACTGGAAGTGACGTATGGCGCGCAGGCGGCGCTGCATCTGGTCGAGCGGGAGTGCGATACGGACCAAGCCACTGTCGTCAAGGCGCTGGCACATTTTCCCCAGCGTGGGGAAATCCTTGCCGCCGACTATGCGCCGCAGCGTTTCCGCCTGCGCCTGTCCTTGCCCATGCAGCAACTTGTCTTGCCTGAAGGCGATGGTTACATGGAAGGCAATGCACCCAAGCGTCTGTTCCTGATCGACATGCCAGGCTGGAATTCGAGCGAGGACACGCTGGCGGAGCAGCCTGCTGAGCTCATGCTCGCGGGAGACAATAATCTTGCGCTGGTGTACGTGGTCAGCGCCATGCGCCTTGAAAGCAGTGTCAATAGACAGCGGCTGCACGATTTCCTGGAGGCATTGAACGACGCTTATTTCCTCGGACAGAGCCAATTGCTGATGGTGATGACGCATTGCCCGGAAGAGGACCAGCAGCGCCTGCGTGCGCTGGCTGCGTGCCTGGTCAGCGATATATGGACGAAGTTGGGGCTCGATCCGGATGAGTTGGAACTGACAGTGCTCTGCGTGGAATTTGACAGCATGGATGCGTTGCAGTTGCAAGCCTTTCGTGCCCGCTTCTGGCAATGCCTGCTGGCGCCGCTGGGGCAGGTAGCGGACCCAGGTCATCCCTGGCAAAGCCGCATGCGTGCCTGGCCGGAGGCGTGGCAACTGGCGCCCAGAGTCGCCGCTTCCCATCGTGTGCTGGTGGCCGTGCGCGGCATGCTGGCTGGCATCTGCGACCAGGGAGTATTTTTGCCTGGCATGAACATGCGGCGCCTGGATGGGGCCGAGCAGGAGGAAATACAGAGCACATTGTTCCGGATGTGGAGCAAGCGAGCGCGCGTCAAGGAGTGGAATTCCTTGCTGGAAACATCTGAAGACTTGTTGCTGGCCGCCGACCATCCACTGGCGGCGTGGTGGAATCTGTTTTGGGTCAGCCAGACGAACAGTTTGCTCGATGCCGTCCACGACCTGATGCGCGGAGCTACCCAGGCGCTCGAAGACGTCAGCGCGCAGACCGTTGATCTGGAGGCACACCTGGCCCAGCGCTTGCGCACCTTGCATGCGGCGGCCAGCATGCTCGCCACTGGCAGTTTTGCGCGCCTCGTCGACGCCGTGCATGCCGCTGGCGAGCTACCGGCCGAACGCTTGCTTGCAAGCCTGTTCAGCCTGGCCACCGTGCAGACATACTATGAAAGCCAATGTGGTAAGTTGCTGCAGAAGCAACTGCAGGAGGAAACGCCATGACGGATGAGTATGAGCTGAACTTGTTGCGGGACTTTACGCTGGAGCAATCCTCTCCCGAGGTTCTCAGCGAGTATCTGGAACGCCTGGCGCACAGCGCGGTACAGGACCGCCTGGGCGAGTCCGAGGAGCAACTGACGATGCTGCGCACCGAAATCGCCATTCTTGCGCAAGAAAAAGCTGCGCTGGAAGAGGCATTGCACCTGCTGCGCATGCCTGCCATAGAACCTCTGCTGGTTTTTCTACCTGCGATTTTCCGCAATTTCTGGGGTGTCGTGCGCCCGGACGAAGTGGCCATGATGGCGATGACATGCCAGACCATTACCATACCGTCTCCGTATCCCGACCCTTCGCCCGAAACCGTGTTGTTCATGAAGCGGCGCTTGCAGTCGATGCCGCAAGATGAGCGTGACGCGATCCTGAATTTTTGCCGCAACTTGCCGCACCGCTTGCAAATCAGAGCTGAAATGCGCGGATTTTTCTCATAATGGAACAGGCACGTCAATCCCTCATGAACACTCTGAATGCAGTGCTGCAACAACTGATAAAAAATAAGAATGAGAATGTCGAGATGCAAATGAATACGGGTGATAGCAAGGCTGACTACCACCGCGACAAGCTGGCGGAGCAGGCGGCGAAACTGTCGGGAAAAGCCTTCTGGGTGGTCTGTGCCAATGGTGCGGAGAGCATGTTTTACGATGCCAGCACGCGCCTCTTGTGGAATGCCCAGCCGGATCTGCGCCGATGGAGCGGGGCGCAGGAAGCGACTGTTGGGATTGCCAAGAAGAAAATCGGAAACATCGGTTCCTGGCGCGTCCCGACGGAGCAGGAACTGCTGGAATTTCACAATGCGCCAGCCTGTCCTGGCAAGGCGGCTCCCTTTGATTTCTTCCTGCACCGCAGCCCCTGGCTGAATGTCAAGGGAACGGTGGCGGTCGGCACGGTTGCTGGCGATGGCGTCGCAGAAGGCAATGCGCGCCTGATCGAAGTCAATGATCTTGTCGGAGAAGCAAGCTACCCTGAGTTCATCGAGCAGTGTGTCCAGCGCGGCTGGTCTCTGTTTGATGCGGGGGACATGCGTGCCATCGACCTGCTGGCGCCGTTGCGCGCCGCCGTGCCGTTGCGTTTGCAGTGGCGCGATATCGATTATCGCGGCATGCGCCTGCCGATGCTGGAAGACACGCAATTCGACGATGCCGCCAAGGGCATGTGGGAAGCCTGGGGCATGGATGCGGATACTTTGCGCGCGGAAGCGGTGCGTGCGCGTAATCCGGCCGAAGATGTGCGCGATTGGGACGTCGCCATCGATTTTGGCACCAGCAGTACGGTGGTGGCGATCAACGAACATGGCAAGCGCAAACTGCTGCGCGTCGGTGTCGGCAATTTCCTGGACCAGGAAGAGGCCAGCAATTATGAGAATCCCACGATGCTGGAGTTCCTGGACTGGACCGGCTTGATGCGCGTCTGGCAAAACTGCGCTTATCGCCCGGATGTGGACTGGGAGCACGTGCGTTGTTCGCATGCAGCCTTGCAGGATTTCCTGTCCAGCGATAAGTCGCACCAGATGATTGGCAGTTTGCTGATGCATATCAAGCAATGGGTGCTTGACGCAGAAGCGGGAAAGCGTGTCTTCATCACCGACGGCCGCCAGGTCGAACGTGAATTGCTGGCGCCCTCCGTGCGCAATCCAGTACGGGGCATGCCGCTCGAGCTGTATGCCGGCGACGATTTCGACCCGGTCGAGTTGTATGCATGGTTTATTGGCATGAATATCAACTGGCGTGGGCGGGGTTTGTTTTTACGCTATTGCATGACGTTTCCCGTCGACTATCCGCAACTGGTGAAGGACAAGATCCTGGCCTCCTTCCGCCGCGGCCTGCAGCGCAGCCTGCCATCGACCCTCCTGACGGCGCCCGAGTTTCAGAACTTCCGAGTTGACGAAGTGGCTTCCGAGCCGGCTGCGTACGCGGCGGCGGCCTTGCCAAGCCTGGGAGTATTGCCGACAAGGGAAGGTGTGGCGTATAGCGTGTTCGATTTTGGCGGAGGTAGCAGCGATTTTGATTTTGGCCACTACCGCTTGCCGGCCGAACATGAAGATCCGGACCTCGAGCAGATCCTGGAGCGTCATGGCGCCGCGGGCGACCGCTATCTTGGCGGCGAGAACTTGTTGGCAAACCTGGCCTATCGTGTCTTCCAGGATAATCTGGCGGCGTGCCTGGAACTGGGTGCCGTGTTTACCCGGCCTCTCGATGCCGATGCTTTCCCTGGCCATGAGCGTATCGTCGAGCAGGGCCGCTATGCCCGCACGAATACATTGGTGCTCATCAGCATATTGCGCCCCTTGTGGGAAACAGGGCGCATGGAGACGCAGTGTCCGACCGTCCCCCTGTTTGACCGTAGCGGCAAGCGTAGCGCGCTGCAGTTGAAAATTGCGAAGTCGGCGCTACTCGATTATCTGGAGCAGCGTATCGGCCAGGGTGTGCTGGCCTTTTGTGTCGCCATGCAAAAAGCATATCAGGATGCCGTGCCCGACCATGTGCATGTGTTGCTGGCTGGAAATTCGAGCCTGTGCCGGCAGATTTCCGGCTATTTTGGGCTGGACGACGAGGACGCCGGCAAATCGCTGCATGCGAAAATGCAAGCATATATGGCGCAGGTATTTGGCGAAAAAGTCCCCGGGTTGACCGTGCATCCGGCCCTGGCGAGCAATCCGAAGGACCTGTTTCAACCCACCGCCAAAACCGGCGTTGCCTTGGGCCTGTTGCGCCTGTGTGACGGTGGCGTGGCCGCCGTGGTTGACCATTCTCGTGGCGAGGCGCCGTTTGCCTATTACGTGGGACGTATTCGGCAAGACAAATTTCAGCCAGTGCTCATGCAGGGACATGCTTATGGAGAATGGGTGGAGCTGGGGCGGCCACGTGCCGGGGTGTTTAAACTGAGTTACAGCCAGTCGCCGTTGGCCTACACGGGAGAGATGGCAGAGGGGGCACACGGATTATTGCAGATGCGCCTTGAGTTTGCGGGCATTGCTGATGGCCAGCGTGTGTTTGCGCGTGCCATCGAGCCCGCCGTCATCGACATCTGCACCGCTGCCGGCTTGTCGGACATCGATGCGGCACTGGAGGCGCGGCGTATTGTGTTAAAACAATAGTCCGATACGGCACGAATGGCTGGCGACTGCCGCGAACCTGCTGATCGGCAGACGAAGTGGCCGTTATCGGGCCTGACCCTGCTGCCGTATTTCACTGGGCAGCGCGACCACTTGCCGGTACTGGTGGCCATCGCCATCAGCCTGCTGCTGTCGCCGCCGGGGTTGTTGTAGAACAAGGCCAACAGCATGGTGTCATCCTTGCTGGCGAATCTGCATGGCTCGCGGGCCTTGCTGCTTGCCGGGCGCCGGAAGCAGGGTACAGTAGTGTCCTGGCGTTTTTCCTTGTTCCCTTTGAGAAAGCAAAGTATATGTCCCGTCTTCCCGCCCCGCACTTCGCCGAGAAAGTCCAAGCCAGTTTTGCGCTGCAGAACGCCATGACCCTGATCCAGGCCAGCCTGCCCGTGGTGGCGCACGGCAGCACGGAAATTCACGTGCCGCACTGGAGCGGCATCGAGCAGCAGCACGGCTTCGTGCATGGCGGCGTGGTGGGCATGATCGCGGACTCGGCCGCCGGCTACGCGGCCATGACCATGGTGCCGGATGGCGCGTCCGTGCTGACGGTGGAATACAAGATGAATCTGCTGGCGCCCGCCGATGGCGAGAAACTGATCGCGCGCGGCAAGGTAGTGCGCCCGGGCCGCACCCTGATCGTCACGCAGGCCGAAGTGTTCGCCGTGCGCGATGGCAAGGAAACACTGTGCGCGCTGATGCAGCAGACCATCATGGTGATGCACGGCAAGGCGGAAAAAACCTGAGCCGTGCACCGGGCCACGGCGTTCAAGCCGCCTTGGCCAATCCTTCCGCTTCCCAGGCAGCTTTGACGCTGTCGCGCTGGGCCATTCTGCCCAGGAAGGCCTGCACATTGGCCAGCGCGGACAAGTCCACGCCCACGCGCGGCGCCCAGCCCGTGATGACGAACAGGTAGGCGTCGGCCACGGTGAAGGTGTCGCCGGTCAGGTAAGCCCGGCCTTGCAGGCGGCTATCCACCCATTTGAATTTCTTGCCCAGTTGCTCAATGAACAAGGCCTTGGTGGCGGCGTCGAAGCGGGGATCGAACAGGGGACTGAACGATTTGTGCAGCTCGGACGTGATGTAGTTCTGCCATTCCAGCACCTTGTAGCGGGCAAAGCTGCCCACCGGCGGCAGCAGATCCTGCCTGCCCGCCTGTTCGGCGATGTACTGGGCGATGACGGGGCCTTCACTCAAGGTGCTGCCATCGTCGAGGGCCAGCAGCGGCACCTGGCCTTTCGGATTGAGTTCGTAGTAATTGCCGCCTTCCTGCGTCTGGTGCTGGCCCAGGTCGACCTTCACGAGGGTGAAGGCCGCCCCCGTTTCGCGCAGGATGATGTGTGGTGCCTGCGAGCAGGCGCCCGGCGAGTAAAAGAGTTTCATGGCGATCCTTGAACAGGTGGGAAAGCAGCCACTATAGTCCTGCTGCGCCGCACGGTAAACGCATGTTCGCGTGGCGACTATGTCTGCCCGGTCATGCGGCCCATCGCCCTGTACCGCAGCCATGCTGCCCTCGCTGCTGGTGCTGTCATGCCGCCGCCCCGGCTGACCACTCGCGCAGCAATTGCCCGAACGCTTCGGCCGCCGCCGTGCTGCCAGCGGCGCGCCAGACGAGCTGGAACTGGGCGGCGGGCAGGGCGGGCAAACCATGCTGGCCATCGATGACCACCATGCCTGGCTCCAGGTCGCCCTTTGGCAGGGCCGTGATCGCCAGGCCAGCCAGCACGGCGGCGCGCAAGCCCTGCTGGCTGGGCGAGGTGAACGCCACGCGCCAGTCGAGGCCGGCGCCGTCGAGGGCGTCGACGCCCACTTGCCGGTGCATGCACGGCGCCGGCGAAAACGCCAGCGGCAGCGGCAGCGCGCCGTCATGGCGAAAATCGTGCGCCGCCGCCCAGACGAAGCGCGTGCGGCGCAGCACGGCCGCGTCATCCTGGCCGCAAGTCAAGGCCATGACGACGGCCAGGTCCAGCGCATCGGCGGCGACCAGTTTCTGCAAGTCAAGATAGGTGCCTACCGTCACATCCAGGCGCACGGCGGGAAACAGGTGCGCGAACTGCGCCAGCAGGGCGGGCAGGCGCGCGCCCATGAAATTTTCCGGTACGCCAAAGCGCACGGCGCCGGCAATCGAGGAACGCTGGAAGCGCCGCGACAGGGCATCCTGGGCCGCCAGGATCTGCCGCGCGTGGCGCAGGAAATCCTCGCCATCTTCCGTCAGGCGCAGGCTGCGCGTGGTGCGCAGCAGCAGCGCGGCGCCCGCTTGCTCTTCCAGGCGGCGGATCTGGTGGCTGATGGCGGACTGGCTCAGATGCAGCCGTTCAGCGGCGCGCGTAAAGCCGCCCGTGTCCGCTACGGCGACCAAGGCGCGCAGCAGGGCGGTATCGAAGTCCATGAAGCTCCCGTGATTCATGATGAAAATGAATGAATTGTATAAAATTTTATCATTTCCTTCATGAGTCGAGGCTTTTTAGAATGCTGGCTCGCAGTGCGCCGTCTCCACGCGCGCTCCATGACTACCGACATCAAGGCTACGATGCACCTGACTACTTCGCAACAAAATGTACTGACCCTGGCCGCCGTGTGCCTGGCCTCGCTCATGTTCGGCCTGGAAATTTCCAGCGTGCCCGTCATCCTGCCCACCCTGGAAACGGTGCTGCATAGCGACTTCAAGGACTTGCAATGGATCATGAACGCCTACACCCTGGCTTGCACCACCGTGCTGATGGCCACGGGCACCCTGGCCGACCGCTATGGCCGCAAGCGCCTGCTGCTCGCCAGCCTGGCGCTGTTCGGCCTCAGTTCCCTCGTGTGCGGCTGGGCCGGCAGCACGGGCGTGCTGATCGCCGCGCGCGCGCTGCAGGGCGCGGCCGGCGGCGCCATGCTGATTTGCCAGGTGGCCGTGCTGTCGCAGCAGTTTCCGGCCGGCGCCGCGCGGGGCCGGGCGTTTGGCGCCTGGGGCATCGTGTTTGGCCTGGGCCTGGGCTTCGGCCCCATCATTGGCGCGGCCATCGTCGCGCTATCGGGCTGGCAATGGGTATTTCTCGTGCACGGGCCGCTGGCTGTCGTCGCGCTGCTGCTGGCGGGCCTGGGCGTGACGGAATCGCGCGACCCGCAGCAGCGCAAGCTGGACGTGGCCGGCATCGCCACCTTGTCGCTGGCTGTGTTCAGCCTGGCGTGGTGCATCACGCAGGGGCCGGCGCTGGGTGTCACCGACCCGCGCACCGTGGCCAGCCTGGCCGTGGCGCTGGCCGGTTTTGCCGCGTTTGCCGTCATCGAACGGCGCCAGCCTGAACCGATGATCGATTTCCGTGTCTTTCGCATCCGCCGTTTCTCGGGTGCGCTGCTCGGTTCGGCTGGCATGAACTGCAGTTTCTGGCCGCTCATGATCTATCTGCCCCTGTACGTGCAGCATGGCCTCGGCTACAGCAGCCTGGGCACGGGCCTGAGCCTGCTGGCCTACACCTTGCCCACCTTGCTCATGCCGCCGCTGGCCGAGCGGCTGGCGCTGCGCTACCGGGCCGATGCGCTCATTCCCGCCGGCTTGCTGGCCATCGGCGCAGGTTTTTTGTTGATGCTGTGGGGCAGCCATGCGGACGCCGCCAGCTGGTTGACGATCTTGCCCGGCTGCCTGCTGGCCGGCACGGGCCTCGGGCTGACCAACACGCCCGTCACCAACACGACGACGGCCGCCGTGCCCGGCGAGCGGGCCGGCATGGCGTCCAGCATCGACATCAGCGCGCGCATGGTCAGCCTGTCGGTGAATATCGCGCTGATGGGCTTTATCCTCGTCGAAGCCATCCAGTCCGCCTTGCGCCAGCATGTGCCTGCCGGGATTGATGCGGCGGCGCTGCGCGCCATGGCGGAAGGCTTGTCGGCAGGCAAGGGTGCCGGCGCGCTGCCGGCCGGCGTGGCGAAGCTGGCGCTGGCACAGGGATTTGGCGCCGTGATGCTGTATGGCGGCGTAGCCGCCTGCCTGTTCGCCGTGGCCAGCTGGCTGGTGTTTGGCGCCGGGCGGGCGCGGCAGACAGCCGGGCAGCCGATGCGCTGAAATCCGGGAGCAGGGGAGGCTATAATCTGGGCACGTTGGCAAGTGTTGCTCAACGTCATTATGAGGCCGCCCATGCACAAACTGATTTCCGAACTCACCCGCCTGTACCTGTTCGAGGAACAGCAGCACTACGTCGATGCGCAGGGTGGCGTGCAGCCTTTGATGCCGGCCGTGCTGGCGCGCCATCTGTCGGGCGAGCAGACGGTGGCCGTACAACTCGTGACCAGTAGCGGCCTGACGCGCGCGCTGGTGCTGGAGTTTGGCGGCAAGGGCGGCGGCGAAGCGCACTGGAGCGCGCTGTGCACGATCGCCAATGCCGTGCAGCATGAGCTGGACATGCCGGCGCCCGCCGTCAGCATCTCGGGCACGGCGTTCCAGCTGTGGCTGTCGCTGGCCACGCCCGTGCCCGTCGCCCAGGCGCGCCAGTTCGTGCAGTTACTGCGTTCGACCTTTTTGCCCGCTTCGACCGACATCCTCGCCAGCGCGCCGCCAGACTACGTGGAGCAGGTGGCGCTGCCGCCATGCTTGCAGCCGTCGGGCAAGTGGGCCGCCTTCATCCACCCCAGCATGGGCGCCGCCTTCGTCGACGAACCTGGCCTGGACATGCCGCCGCCGCCAGCCGCCCAGCTGGGCTTCCTGGAAAGCTTGCGCAGCATCAACCCGGCGCAGTTCGCGCAGGCGCTGGCGAAATTGCAGGGACATGCGGGGCTGGCTGTCGCCGTGCCCGCTCCCGTCGCCGCCGCATTGCCAGTGGCAACGTCCGTCAGTGCGCCGGGCTTGCTGCTGCAGGACGCCACGCTGGAAGACATTGTGCGCTGGCTGCATGCGCGCAATATCGAGCCGACTTTGCGGCACCGCCTTAGCGATTGAACTGGCCGCTTGAGTCCGCAGCCAGGAGCGGCCAGTCGTGAATACTCAATTGTGCTAACCGGGGGACCAGGCGTGAAATCAATAGTTGAACTGTCTGTGGGATGGAGGCGTTTTTGCCGTGTGCTGTGCCTCGGATTGACCTGTGTGTCAACGCATTCTTCCCTGCATGCGCAAGTCGCAGTTGGCCGGCCAATCGAGAATTTCATTTCCCCACCTCGCTTGTTCCCCTCGGAAGGAGCGTTGCGGGCGGCATATGAGCCTTTGCCGGCATTCGACCGCATATCAGGCAAGGTGATGGGGGAAATACGGGCGGATTTGTCGCCTTGTCCCCCTCGGCAAGGCGAAACCGCGTGTGGCATCCCCATTCTCTGGTACCTCAGTATGCGAGATGGACGCCGCCTTGCATTGAATACCGATGAAGTCAGCTATGAGCAGGCTGCGCTGATATCCTATGAAACTGCTGTATTAAAGGGCGGCTGGGCATGGTCGAATGTGGAATTTCAAGGTGGGAATTTTTGGATAAGAACGAAAATCGAGGATGTCACCAGTTTTGAAAAGCTCGCCTACGCAATTCATGAATTTGAAGTGTGGTGCAGTCGCCCGGGCGCGTGTGAGCCAGTTGCTACGGCCATGCAGAAAGAATTGAACCGCATGATGGCTGGTCAGTTTCAATTGCGTAGTTGTGGTAATCAAACTTATGCAATTGATGGCCTCGTCAAGCAAGGCGGCCGCCGGTACTACAAGGTTAGCCGTACGGAAGTGGAAGAAGGTACAGCCCAGCCCAAGCTGCCCATGACTGGCTATATTCCCACGCGGCGTAAGAATGGCACACATGTCGGCATGTTCTGGTCCAGGGGCTGCTGACTTTAGGGGGGAGTGCACGTTCGGCCAGAAGCACACGGTTTCATGAGTGTGACAATGTAAGCCTTTTTCTTACTGGCAATTTGTTATTCTCTACGGCTGCTCTCGACCAATGCCGGCAATGCAAAGTCAGGCCGAGCAACGCGTTAAGTCCAATGAAAATCCCCGTTGGGATCAGGCTTTTTCCAAGGACCAAGGAAGAACATGGGAAACGAACTGGACTATGGATTTTGTGCGCG
Organism: Janthinobacterium tructae; assembly: GCF_006517255.1. Taxonomy (NCBI): domain Bacteria; kingdom Pseudomonadati; phylum Pseudomonadota; class Betaproteobacteria; order Burkholderiales; family Oxalobacteraceae; genus Janthinobacterium; species Janthinobacterium tructae. The sequence goes on from NZ_CP041185.1 coordinate 660,428, forward strand.
CCACACAGGAAATGGCAGCCATTCAGCGTTGAAGACTGAGGTTGCCAGCGGCGGCAACCTCAGTCATTGAAGCGAAACTTGAGTAACTAAAATCAATGATAAAAATTATGGAATATGAAATACGACTTCAGTTGGGACAGAAAATTTCCCGCATGTCTCTATTTTTTTCTCATTAATTTTCTTTGGCTGCGCCTTTGCTCCTGAAGTTGTACCTGCTCATGTAAGGTTTTTTTCCTTGGCGCTATCGGCATTATTTTCTTGCGTAGGGGGCAATAAATCTGCCTTGATTTCACCGGCAAAGAGCTTGCAATGGAAGTTCATGCCATCGATACCACGAGCCTTGTTTCTCGCTTTTTTTCAGTTGCTAGCATTGTCGACTGTGATGATGTTCCTGGATGTTTAAATTGCCACGAGTTAACTAGACACTGCTGAACTGCTCATAAACTATGACTGAGCGGCAGTTGCAAACAGTCGGCAAAGCATGCAATGGGGCATAGCCTGTCAACGACGGCAACCGGCCAGGAGCAGACGAAAGCGGTACGGAGCAAAACGATGGAGCAGACGCAACGGAGAGTCTCAGCATGGATCACATGACGGGCAAGTTTTATGCAAGCTACGTGCAACATGGCACGGTCGATTCAGAGGCGTCGCACAGCGCTATCTCTAAATATTTTCAAGCTGCTTTTAAAGAAGGCGACAAGGTACTGGATGTCGGATCGGGCTCAGGCCGAGACTTGGCGGTTTTAATAAAAAATGGCGTTGACGCCTATGGCATCGAACCCAATGACTCGATGCGAACATACTCTCTGACTAAACATCCCGAGCTGGCGGGGCGCGTGAAGCCTGGTCTGCTACCTATTACTCGCGTGCCATTCGGCGGACGTTTCGATGGCGTGCTGTGTAGCGCAGTGTTGATGCATATTCACGAGGACTGTTTTGTAGAGTCGTGGAAATCCATTCTGCAGGTGCTCAAGCCGACCGCGAAGGTACTATTCTCATTACCTTCGATGCACTCTGGTTTGCTTCGAGATCGTCGTGATCGAGATGACCGTTTTTTTGAAAATCATCGCACTGACGTTGTCGGCTCTATTCTGAGATCTCTCGGTTTTAGTGAAATAGACCTGGGCGTAGAAGCCACTTCCGTGTATCCCGACATAACTTGGACCATTTATCTCTTCGAGTCCACGGCACCTGGTCCTGGTGGCATGCGCCACACCACCTGACTCCCATGACCAATGTCGCTTTTGGAGCATAAGCTGCCAACGACGGCAGCCAGTAGTGGACATTCGCGGTCGCGTGACAATGTGTGATTTTTTTTGCGTGGCAATCCGCTATTCTCTGGGGCCGCTTTCGTCCAGAAGCAGGACTTTCAGACGCTTATTTCTTCAGGGTTTTAAATGCGAATTAGATTTATCGGCGCCAGTGACGATCATGTAACAGGCTCATGCACACACTTTTCTTACGACCGCAAAGAAGTGCAATTCTTGGTTGACTGTGGTTTGCATCAGGGCGAAAACCATGCACTTTTCAAAAACCGGCAAAAATTTCCTTTCGATGCCGCCGACATCAAATTTGTGCTTCTGACGCATGCGCACATCGATCACTGCGGGCTCATTCCCAAACTTTATCGCGATGGTTTTCAAGGCGTCGTTTTTTGCACAACGGCCACGGCGCAGCTTGCACGGCTGTCACTGCTCGACAGTGTCCGTTTCTCTTCGGGCCTTTACTCTGAGGACGACGTCAAAGCGATTCAGTTCAGCTGCGTGGATCAGCGCCCTGATTTTGGCTTGTCACGCTATATTCCTGTCGATGACGATCTATTCGTGTCGTTCACACGCACTGCCCATATTCTCGGGGCGATGTCGCTCAATATTTCATGGAACCGCGACGATGGCACGCGTGGAGATATCGTTATGAGCGGCGACCTGGGAAACAACACCAAGGACAATCCTTGCCAGCCGCTGCTCGCCGGCCGGCAGGAGCCGTATGGTGTGCCTGAATATATGGTGGTGGAGAGCACCTATGGGTCACGGGTTCGCTCTCCGCATTTTTCAAATTATCTTGCACGCCTTGATGCGCTCACCGACGTGATCAAGGATGCTGCGTTCAATCGAGGCAAGATTTTGATTCCCGCGTTTTCGTTACAGCGGACGCAGGAAATTCTGTTAGATCTAGTTTGCATTCTTGAATCACCAAACGGCCGCTTGCCTGCCGATATTCCGATCTTACCGGTCTTTTCCATAGCCGATTGCATCGCTTCAGGTTCGTGGGACGAAGCCACCAATGGGCGCATCAAGCGGGCATTGGAAGCACAGTCCGAAGCGGTGCAAGAGCAATGGCGTGATGCGATAGAGGCGCGTGAACCGGATGAGAGTAACGCACCGCGCTACGGATTTGTCGACAAAGCAAAGGTGAATTTCGCTGAGTTCCGATCCATCATGATGGGATATACGAAACCACTGGCATTGAAAATCGATGTGGACTCTCCTCTGACTCTGAGGATGACCGGCGTTTTCGGTGCCGAACTATGCCGCAGGCAAAAACGCACTCCCGACGAGACGCTGTATCGCAACAGGCTTATGGCCGAACGCCTGCGACTGTCATCGGAAGCGGAAGTCGATGACAAGATCCGCACCATTTTCCCCATCAATAAAGAATTGACCGGCATCGAAATTGCGCTCGGGTCCCATCTGCTGCGCTACCAAGGACTGACTTCTTCGAAGAAAAGCGATTACAAGGGTAAGAAGCCAGTACTCAGGCCAAAAGTGCCGCCACTAGCTCACATTACGATTTCGGGCGGCGGGATGTGCGAGGGAGGTCGCGTGGTCGATCACCTTGAACATCTGTTACCGTCGAACCAGGCTGTGATCCTGATTACAGGTTATATGGCCAGCGGCACGCTGGGCGGAAAATTGGCACAGTTAGGCAGATGCCGTATCGAAGGAGCGCTTCCTGACTTCACGGAAATCCAGGTCAACGACAGGGTATTTCGCCTTGACGACATCCACGCGCAGATAATCGATGTGGGCGGCTATTACTCAGGTCATGCCGACCAGAGCGGATTACTGCAATACATTTTTACTGATCACAAACTTCCTGCGGAAGAAGGCGACAAAGCCACAACTGTGTTCTTGAACCACGGTACAAAACAATCGCGCGAGATGTTGAAAGAGGCGATCGAAGTGCATGTTCCCGGGGCTCTGGAGCGCAAGGTTGCGAAAGTCGAGTTTGCGGATTCTAGCCGGTGGTACAGCCTGGATCTGCATGAATGGATCGATCCGCCCGCACCAGAACCGGCATTTTCTGACAACGGTTGGCAGGTCCTGGTGGCCGAGCAGAAGCGCACGAATACGCTCTTGGAGCGGTTAATTGACCTCATGTCACCGCGGCAGTGAGCCCATGTATCACCAGCCTGCTGATTCAAATACCAAAGATGAGCAAGGCGGCAATCGGCCAAGAGCAGACATAGCGCTCTGGATCGCCCAAACGGAACTCAACGCAAATTTGAGACGTAAATATGACATCTAAGCTTGAACGGAAATGGTGGTTTGCCCTCCCAGTTGCTGCCTTGGCGGCAATCTTGACGCTACATTTTGTAAACAGTGCTGGAATCGAGCACCCTTACAATTTTTCGCAATGGGTACTGTACTTCCTGTGCTTCACAGGACTACAGCGCGGGCTTTCTTTTGTTGGTTGGCTTCTCGTTCTTATCCTGTCGCCACAAAGCAAGGCGCTTGAGCGCACCAAGTAGAAAAAACTTTATGACGACGATAGAGGATTTGAATGGGTCCTCATTGCCATTGTCCGCTTTGGGGCCGAAGTTGCCAATGACAGCAAGCGGCCAAATACCGACGTTGAGAAGAAAACTAAAACTGACCTGAACCTATGCTACCAAAGCGTACAAAAGCTCAACTAGCAGCCGAACTGGGGCGCTTCGTCCAGCAGTATGCCCGCAAGGCCCATAAAAATTGGGACCCTAATGACCGAAGCTATGACAGAAAGCTGGAAGAGAAAATGAAGAGGCTATCGCCAGAAGATTTGTCCGAACTGCTTTCTGGTGACGATATTGAACCAATAGTCCGCTCTCCTTTGCCGAAAGCAGATTAAGCCGTCTTCGGCCAGAAGCAGTCAGTCAGATAGAATGGCTGACTCTGATTTCGGCATTAAATTTTGTCGGTTCACCACGTCTTGAATGGAATTCTGTGAAATATCTTCTCAGTATTATTGCGGTGTTTGCTTGTACGAACGTGCACGCTGCTGCATGGCAGCCTCCCAGCGGACAGCAGCAATTGCCGATCTGGCCTGGAGTGATACCTGACGCGAAATCAGCCGCTGGACCGGAAGACGAGGTGACGCTACGAGAAGATCGGCTCATCGCAGGACGGCCCTGGCTGGAACTAAATAATGTCACGCGGCCTACGATGACAATTTACTCGCCAAAGGGAAGGAACACGGGCGCTGCCGTTATCGTTTTTCCCGGCGGAGGCTATTCGGCGCTGGCCATCGACCTGGAAGGAACGGAAGTTTGTGAATGGCTGACATCGATTGGTGTTACGTGCGTGCTGTTGAAATATCGTGTCCCCGGATCAGGTCCTCATTGGGACAAAATCCGTAATGTCCGTGTTATTCCCAAGACGCATACGGCGTTGCAAGATGCACAGAGAACGCTGGGCCTCGTTCGCCATCATGCTGCTGACTGGAAAATTGACCCGAAGAAGATTGGCGTGCTCGGGTTTTCTGCAGGCGGTCACCTGGTCGCGTCAATCAGTACGCATCATCAGCGGATATATGCGCCGGTTGACAAGGCAGACGAGGAAAGCTGTCGTCCCGATTTTGCAGTGTCTCTTTATCCTGGCCATATGTCGGTCAACTATAAAAATGACCTTTCAAAGTTGAACCCAAGCATTGAAGTCAGCAGTCAAACACCTCCGACCTTCCTGCTTCATGCGCAAGACGATCCGGTAGACCCGGTAGAGTTTTCTCTTCTCTATTATGCGGCCCTGAAGAATGCGAATATACCCGTGGAGATGCATTTGTTCGCCGAGGGAGGGCACGCGTTTGGACTCCGTCCTACGCAGTTTCCAATCACGAAGTGGCCCACGTTGGTTGAAACGTGGCTGGGTACGATGGGAATGACACCCAGGAAATGACAATGCAACACAGTTGGGAAGACCAACAATTCACAAATTTATCCTTTTCAACCTGGAACGGCAATATTGCAGTGCGATACAGCCAGAATGCGAACCTGAATACATGAAGATTGAAATTCGACGCGCCGAGTTCACGGAACGCCAGATAGTCAGAAACCTGATGGAACTGTATCAGCACGATTTTTCCGAGCTTGACGGCACGGATATGGACGAACATGGTCAATACGGGTATGACGATTTGGACAGCTTTTGGGTGAACCCGACGTGGTCAGCGTATGTCATGAAGGTTGACAGCAAGTGGGCGGGCTTTGTGTTGACAAACGATGAGGTCCATATTCAGGGAAATACGCGTGCAATCGTGGAGTTCTTCGTCGTTCGCAAGTACCGGCGTCAAGGACTGGGCAGGAAGGCTGCGGAAACCATCATGACGATGTTCCCGGCCAAATGGGAGGTTTGTGTCATTGAAGAAAATCCTGCTGCGCGGAAATTTTGGGAAACACTCATCAATACAGTCTGGTCGGGCAGACATCAGTTAGCCGTTCTGGACAATGAACAATGGCAGGGTCCGGTATTCTCGGTCGACACGCACGTCACAGCGCCACTGGTTTAAATCGAGTCAACTTCCAGCGAAACCGCATCATGCAATCTGGCCTATGAATATCAGCTACACATCCGATCAGCCATGCGCCGAGGCGTTCAAGGCACTGTACGACACGACTGGCTGGGGGCCGGTATCACGCGGGGCTGCATTCTATCAAGATGCACTTGACGGCTCCTGGTGTTCGCGATCCGCTTATTGTGGCGGCCAACTTGTTGGTTTTGTGCGTGTCATTTCGGATGGCCGCTTGCACGCGTTTGTCACCGAGATGATTGTTCACCCCGAATTTCAACAGCAGGGAATCGGAGCAGCTTTGCTCAGTTCCATTCTTGACGATTGTCGCGACGCTGGCATTGCGGATGTCCAGCTTTTCAGCGCCAAAGGCAAGTCGATATTCTACGAAAAGCTGGGATTTTCCTTACGACCGGAAGATGCGCCTGGCATGCAATTCAAGGCAGCCACCTGAGTACACTGCGGTCGCAGCGTCGAGCCAGATCTCTCTCTGGCCGGCATGCTCAAATCAGTGCGTCATTTCCCTGGCCAAGGTCAACACCAGTTCCTCCGCCCCCATTTCCCGCGCCAGCGGCGCGCCCTGGCCGGCCCATTGGGCGGCAAATTCGCTGTCGCCGTGCTGGCTAGCTGCCGCGTTCAATTGTTTTGCGGCATCGTAGGCGACGGGGTAATCGGCCGGCGGCGGGCTACCCGGCGCTTCGCCATGCTCGATCAGACGGTTCACCATGCCGCGCGCCAGGCGGCCGGAGAGGACGCTGGTCAAGCGCGTGGATGCCGCCCGTTCGTTTTTCAGGTTGGCGCGGTGGCTGGCATTGGCCGACGATTCCGGGCACAGCACGAATGCCGTGCCCAGCTGGGCGGCAACGGCGCCCAGGTCCAGCGCGGCGCGGATGCCTTGTCCATCCATGATGCCGCCGGCGGCGATCAGGGGTAGTGTTGTGCGGCCCGCCAGCAGGCGCAGCAGCACGCTGGTGCTGTGGCGCTCGTCCGGCGCTTGCGGGTCGAAGACGCCGCGATGTCCGCCTGCCTCCACGCCCTGCGCCACGATGGCGTCGACCCCCGCCTGTTCGATCAGCATCGCCTCGCGCAGATTGGTGGCCGTGGCCATGGTGTAGATGCCGGCCTGGCGCAGGGCGGCGATTTTCTCCGTCGCAGGCAAGCCGAAATGAAAGCTGACGACGGCGGGGCGCTGTTCCAGCAACAGGGCGAATGCCGCTTCATCGCCGACAAACGTTGGATAGATTTCATCGAGCTGCGTTGGCACGGGCGCGCCCAACTCCACAAACAGGGGCGCCAGATGCGCCAGCCAGGCCGCTTCGCGCCGCGCATCCCTGACCGCCGGCGCATGGCAAAACACATTGATATTGAAGGGGCGGTCCGTCAGCGCGCGCGTATCCATGATCATCTGGCGCGCCTGCGCCACGCTGCCGGCGCCGATGCCCAGAGACCCCAGGCCGCCCGCATGCGAGACGGCGGCGGCCAGGCGCGGCGTGGAGACGCCCGCCATCGGCGCCTGGATGATGGGCAATTGCAAGCCGAGGCGGTCGAGGAAGCGCTGGGACGTGGTCATGATGTTTCCTTCATCAAGTTGAGGAGGCTGCATTAAATTCTTGTTTTGAGAATATACTAGCACAATTATTCCAAAAGAAAGAACGTGATGGAGATGGAGTCATTGACGATTTTTTGTGCCGTGACCAGTGAGCTGAGCGTCACGCAGGCCGCGGCCCGGCTGGGCCGCGCGCCGTCCAGCGTCACCACGCGCATCCAGCAGCTGGAAGCCGATATCGGCGCACAACTGTTCGTGCGCACCAATAAACGCATGGCCCTGACGGCGGCGGGCGAGCGCTTTCTCGAGTACGCGCAGCGTTTGCTGGCGCTGGCGGCAGAGGCCAGGCATGTCGTCACGGGCGGGCGCGAAGGGGGCACCTTGCGCGTCGGCAGCATGGAAAGCACGGCGGCCAGCCGCCTGCCGGCGCTGCTGGCCGCGTATCACGCCCGTTATCCGGACACGCGGCTGGCGCTGAGCACGGGGCCGTCGCGCCCCCTGATCGAGCAAGTGCGCACGGGTTTACTCGACTGCGCCTTCGTGGCCTTGCCGCCAGCCTTCGGCGGCGCGGCCACGCTGGAGGAACTTGGCCTGGCATCGGCATCCGTGTGGCGTGAGGAATTATGTTTGCTGCTGCCGGCTAGCGAAGGGCCGGTGCGCCGCGCCGTGGACGTGCGCACGCGCTCGCTGGCGGCGTTTCCGCAGGGCTGCACCTACCGCAGCATCGCCGAAGAGGTGCTGGGCGTGGCCGGCAGCACGCAGTGGCGCGTGCAGGAGCTGAGCTCGTATCACACCATGATCGCCTGCGTGGCGGCCGGCGCGTGCGTGACCTTGTTGCCGGCCAGCGTGCTAGCGCTGTCGGACGCGCCTGCCACCCTGAAAACACTGTCGGTTGGGCAAGCCGACACCTTGCTGGTATGGCGCGCGGGATTCGACGTGCCTGCCTTTCAACACTTGCTGGTGCAGCTAAGTAATCCTCAGGAAAATATTGTGAATTTATGAAGAACAGAACCGGATGCTATGCAAGGCGCCCGTTGCTAGTAGTGCGAGCACTGCTAGCAGTGGGCAAGCCTCGTCGGCCACCTTGCAGAGCGCCGGTTATGGAAGTCAGAAATCACAATAATTTATTGGGGGTTACTTAGGTGTGAAGTTGCAAGAGCTTATTCGGACTGGATCTGAGCCGTGATATCGGGGTCTTGCCAGCAATGCCCTGATGCAACCGGTGCCAGTGTAATGATGGTTACATTCCTGGGCGTGTGGGCACGTTCCAGCGAATTGTTATAAATGAAGCCGTAAGCTCATTCATGCGTTTTCCTGGGTTTCAACAGAATAGAGGCAAATGACGCGAGCGGGCCAGCGCCAGGACTTGCTTGTCACCAGGTGTGTTTATCGGTCCGGGCGGTCGACCGGCGCGATGATGAATTGAACACATGATAATGCTCCGATACGCAGCGCTTCTTCAAGTTTATGCAGGCAGACTTCTCGGAAATGATGTTTTAATGTAACGAGTAACAAAAAATATATATGCATGCCCGTGGATTCTAAATTATTATTGGCAGCAGTTAATTTACTAGTTTCTCAAATAGATCGCGGGTAAATAATTATTAAATAAATAATAATAGCCAGCGCCACACATCATATCAAGGAGAGTAAGTTGAAATCATTCGTCAGGAATCGTGTTTCTAACGTCGCGCTGTTCGCTGGTGTGCTTGCGGCGGCCTGGAGTCCCGCCAGTATCGCCTGCTCCGATACGCCGGTGCTGGCGAGTATTTGCGTCATGGCCGTGCCGTTCACGTTTGGTTCTTTTAATCGCCAGTATATTCTCGCTACCGGGCAGGATTTATCGATTAATAACTATACGGCGCTGTACTCCCTGATCGGTACCACTTACGGCCAAACCAATAATACGAGCTTCAAGCTGCCCGACCTGCGCGGCAAGTTCGTGATCGCTGCCGACGGCGTCAATTACAACGCAGGCGCTACGGGCGGGAAAAGTGCCATCACCCTGACGACAGCCCAGTTGCCGCCGCATTTGTTCACCGTGACCGCGCTTCCGGTCGCCCTGGGTGCGGTGACCTTTTCCACGGTATTGCCTACGCTGAGCGCCACGGTCAGTATCGCCAGCAGCGTCGCCACCGGCACGGTGTCGGACTTGAAACTGAACGTGGTCGGTGGTTCGGGCGGTGCCACTTCGCCATCGGGTAACTATCTCGGCAAGAGTAGCAGCCCTCTCGTCAACGTCTATTCCAGCGCGACGCCCGATGCCGCGCTCAATGCCGGCGCCATCAGCGGCGGCAATGTGTCGGTAACGGTCCCTGCCAGTTCCTCAGTCGTGACCTTTCCGAGCTCAACCGTCGCCGGAACCGTGGGCGGCACTGCGACCGTCAGCGGCAACACCAATGTCGTCGGGACGGGTGCGGCGATTGATATCAGGCCGCCGTATATCGCATTGACGTATTACATCGCGGCGCAAAATGGCCTGTATCCGAGCCGCGATTAAGACTAAGTAATGCCGATGCTGTGCTGGTCGGCAACGAGGCGCACCAGTAGCGCCTCATTGCCTGCCGGGACAGCGCCTGCGTCCGTCACTGGAGATGCTGCAGTGGCTGTGCAGGCCACCAATAACGACTTTAGCCGGGATGCTGCTTTGCGTAATGTTGATGCAATGATCACTGCCGCGCTGTTTGCGGTCACGCTGAACGCGGGCGCCGCTCCGCGCGACCTTTCTGCCGAGTTGACGCGCGCTAACAAGGCCCTTGCAGCGCACGATTATGGGCTGGCGTACAAGGAATATGCGCGCGTTGCCGCCGGCAATCCTTTGGCGCAATTTAACCTGGGACTGATCGAACGCGAGGCCTGGGGACGCCCACGCGATGCTGTCGCAGCCTGTGCCTGGTTCGGCAAGGCGGCACAAGGCAATATCCCGGCCGCGCAACAGTTTTTTGGCGATTGCCTGGCCGCCGGCACCGGGCGTGCCGCCGATGGCAAGGCTGCCGTGGCGTGGTATCTGAAGGCGGCGCAATCAGGCATCGCGTATGCGAACTGCTCCGCCGGGGAACTGTATATCCGTGGCCAGGTCGTCGACAAGGATGTCGCGCGCGGCCTGGCCCTGTGTGCGCAAGCGGCGCAGGCCGGTTCGGCGCCGGCCATGTTGCGCCTTGCCGACTATTACAAAGACGATCAGGATGTGCCGCAAGACCTGGCGGCTGCGCGCTACTGGTATCAGCAGGCGGCGGAACACCGTATGGTGGTGGCCCAATACCGCCTCGGTGTGATGCTGGGCCAGGGCGAGGGCGGCGCCGCCAATCTGGCCCTGTCCTTGTTCTGGCTCGAGCACGCGGCCTCCGACGGGTATGCGCCCGCTTATTTGCCGGTGGCCATTTTGTATGGCAACAGCGCGCCGGACCCTGCCACCGGCGCGCTGACGCCGGACAGCCTGGCCAAGATTTACATGTGGAGCCGCGCGGCCAAAGCCAGCACCAGCAAGCCGGCGGACATCGCTGAAATCGAAGGTATTGAACAACTGCTGCAGCAAGTGATGCCACCGCAGTGGAAACCCGAGCTTGATCGCCGGGTGGCCGAGCATCTGGATAAATTTACTGTCAAATAAAATCAAACACAGGCGCCGCCGTTGCTGATGCAGCTTGCCTATCACCAGGGGAAACTACCATGCATGCTTCCATGAACAGAATCTATCGACTCGTCTGGAGTCATGTCCACCAAACCTGGGTGGCCGTCCACGAACGCGCCAGGGGCAAGGGCAAGTCGGCCAATCGCCGCCTCATCGCCAGCGTGTTGCTGGCCGCCTCACACTCGGCCATGGCGGGGCCTACCGGCGGCCAGGTTACCGCCGGCAACGGCACCATCAACCAGAACGGCGCCACCACCACGGTGACGCAAGCGAGCCAGAACCTGTCGTTGAACTGGCAGTCGTTCAACACCAGCAGCGGCGAGACGGTCAATTTTGTCCAGCCCTCGGCCAGCGCCATTGCCGTCAACCGCATCGGCGGCAATAGCGCCACCCAATTCTACGGCGCACTCAACGCCAACGGCCAGGTTTATCTGATCAATCCGAATGGCGTGCTGTTTGGCGCCGGATCGCAGATCAACGTCGGCGGCCTGGTCGCCTCGACGCTCGACACCGGCGACGCCGGCCTGGGCGGCGCCACGCGCCGATTCACGGGCAGCGGCAGCGGCAGCATCATCAACCAGGGTGCCATCAATACCGGCAACGGCGGTTATGTTGCCTTCATCGGCAACCAGGTCAGTAATTCTGGGACGATCAACGCCAGGGCGGGGACGGTGGCGCTGGGCGCCGGCAGCGACGTCACGCTGTCGTTTTCCGGCGATAGCCTGGTTCAGCTGCAAGTGAACCAGGGTACCCTGAACAACCTGGCTGAAAATGGCGGTCTGATCAATGCCGACGGCGGCGCGGTCTGGCTGTCGGCCGGCGCCAGGGATACCGTGCTGGCCAGCGTTGTCAACAACACGGGTATTATTCAGGCGCGCAGTGTCGAGCAAGTCGGCGGCACTATTGTGCTCGGGGCGGGCAGCGCGGGCACGGCCACCAACAGCGGCACGCTCGACGCTGTCGGCGTCACCGCCGGCGCCATTGGCGGCACCGTGAAAGTGCTCGGTGGCGCCGTCACACTGGCGGCAGGCAGTCTGACCGATGTTTCAGGCGACGCCGGCGGCGGCACCGCACTCATTGGAGGAAATTTCCTCGGCGCCGGCGCCGAGCAAAACGCGCACACCACGACAGTCGCAGCGGGCGCCTCGATCAAGGCCGATGCCATGACCGCTGGTAACGGCGGAAGTGTTGCGGTCTGGTCGGATGGCGCCACGCAGTTCAATGGCAGCATCACGGCACGCGGGGGCAGCACTGCCGGCAACGGCGGCCAGGTGGAAACTTCCGGCAAGAGCTTGAACATCAACGCCAGCGCCGCCGTCAATACAGGATCGCCCCATGGCGTGCCAGGCGACTGGCTGCTGGACCCCGATGATATTACGATAGGCAATAACAGTGTCTTTAATAACGGGTTGAATGCCGTTTCCTACCCGATCAATGTCGACACGCGCGTTTTGTCGGCTGCGCTCAATAATGGCAACGTGACCATCAAGACCACCGGATCTTCGGCCAGTTGCACGGGCACGCCGCCGTGTACGGGGGTGTCCGGCAATGGCGATATCATCGTGCTCGATTTGATTGGCAGCACGGCTGACTATAACAACGGCAATCTAGGCGTTCTTTGGGAAAGCGGTGACAAAACGCTCACGCTGAGTGCCTACCGTGACATTTATTTCAAAACAACAAGTAATGTGAGATATGGCAACGCGGGCAACCCCAGCATCGATACGTTTGAAGGGGGCATCTTCTCTTACGGCTCCGGCAACGTCGTGCTGAGGGCAGACAATACCGCCACAGGGACAGGCACGGTCAGGTTTGAAGGTCAACACCTGAACACCCTTTATTTGAATGATATTAGAAGCACCATCTCCATCTATTACAACCCGAGCAGCTATAACACGCCGACGGCCTATGGCGATTATATGGCCAGTGATCCCAGTCAGCTGACGGCCTATATGGCCATCAAGGTGGGCGGCACGGCTGCCTCAAAGATTTACGATGGCTCCACTACGACGTCCGTGTCAGGGCTGACTCCCGCAGTGGCCCTGCCGGGCGATTTGGCGCTCAGTACCGCCAGTGCGCAGGCCACCTTTGCCAACAAGAATGTCGGCGCCAACAAAACCGTCAACATCACCGGCATTTTCGCTACGGGCACCGGTGCCGCCACCACCATCACCAGCGATGGCGCCACCGTCATCAGCTACAACGGCAACAACTACTTCATCAGCGGTCTCGACAGCAAGACCGCCACGATCACGGCCAAAACCATCAACCTCACCGGCCTGACGGCCAACAGCAAAACCTATGATGGCACCACTTCGGCCACACTGTCCGGCAGCGCAAGTGTCGCCGCCGGTATCGTCAACGGCGACAGCGTCACGCTTGGTGCCGGTAGCGCCACCTTTGCCGACGCCAATGCCGACGTTGGCAAGGCAGTTACCGTCACCGGCTATGCGCTGACCGGTGTCGATGCCGGCAACTACGTGATCACCCTGCCGACCGGCCTGACCGCCAACATCAACAAGGCTGATCTGACCTTGGCGGGCACCAAGACCTACGATGGCACGACGTCGGTGGCGGGCAGCACCTTGACGGCGACCGGCGTGGCCGGCCAGACCTTCAGCGTCACCGGCGCCGGTAACGCCTCGAATTTGAGCAGCAAGAATGTGCAAAGCGGTGCGGCGCTCGCCAGCATCACGGGCCTGAGCCTGGGCAGCAGCAACGGCGGCCTGGCCAGCAACTACAATGCGATTGGCGTGGCCGGCAGCAGCTATACGGTCACTGCCAAAGGCATCACGCTGACCGGCATCAGCGCGCTCGATAAAATTTACGACGCCACCACCACGGCCGCGCTCAACACCGCCAGCGTTGGCTACTCGGGCCTGATTAACGGCGACTCGGTCTCGCTGGCAGGCAGCGGCACCGGCAGTTTTGTGACGAAGAATGTGGGTGTCAACAAGGCGGTGACCGTGAGCGGCTATACGCTGTCGGGGCTAGATGCCGGCAATTACGTGGTCACCCAGCCGACCGGCCTGACGGCCAGCATCAGCAAAGCCAGCCTGATCGTGTCGGGCATTGCCGCCGCCAATAAAACTTATGACGCCACCACCGGCGCGGCCCTGAGCGGCACGGCCGCCGTGACCGCGCTGGGCAGCGACAGCGTCTCGGTGATTGGCGCCGGCGCCGGCAGCTTTGCCGACGCCAATGCCGGCAGCAACAAGGCGGTCAGCGTGACCGGCTATACGCTCACTGGCGTTGATGCCGGCAACTACAACCTGGTGCAGCCGGCCGGCGTGAGCGCTACTATCCACAAGGCCGATGTCATCGTGTCCGGCAGCAAAACCTACGATGGCACGACGTCGGTGGCGGGCAGCACGCTGACGGCAACCGGCGTGGCCGGGCAGCAGTTCAGCGTCACGGGCGCCGGCGACGCCTCGAACTTGAGCAGCAAGAACGTGCAAAGCGGTGCGGCGCTTGCCAGCGCCACGGGCCTGAGCCTGGGCAGCAGCAGCAACGGCGGCCAGGCCAGCAACTACAACGCGATTGGCGTGGCCGGCAGCAGCTATACGGTCACTGCCAAAGGCATTACGCTGACCGGCATCAGCGCGCTCGACAAGACCTATGACGCCACAACCACGGCCACGCTCAACACCACCAACGTGGCGTACTCGGGCCTGGTTGGCGGCGACTCGGTCTCGCTGGCAGGCAGCGGCACGGGCAATTTTTTGACGAAGAATGTGGGTGTCAACAAGCCCGTGACGGTGAGCGGCTATACGCTGTCAGGGCTAGATGCCGGCAATTACGTGGTCACCCAGCCGACCGGCCTGACGGCCAGCATCAGCAAAGCCAGCCTGGTGGTGTCGGGCATTGCGGCCGCCAATAAAACTTATGACGCCACCACCGGCGCGGCCCTGAGCGGCACGGCCGCCGTGACCGCGCTGGGCAGCGACATTGTGTCGGTGGCGGGCACCGGTGCCGGCAGCTTTGCCGACGCCAATGCCGACAGCAACAAGGCGGTCAGCGTGACCGGCTATACGCTCACTGGCGTTGATGCCGGCAATTACGACGTGGTGCAGCCGAACGCGGTGACCGCTACCATCCACAAGGCGGATGTCATCGTGTCCGGCAGTAAAACCTACGACGGCGCCACGTCGGTGGCGGGCAGCACCTTGACGGCGACCGGCGTGGCCGGGCAGATCTTCAGCGTCACGGGCGCCGGCGACGCCTCGAACTTGAGCAGCAAGAACGTGCAAAGCGGCGCGGCGCTTGCCAGCGCCACTGGCCTGAGCCTGGGCAGCAGCAGCAACGGCGGCCTGGCCAGCAATTACAATGCGATTGGCGTGGCCGGCAGCAGCTATACGGTCACTGCCAAAGGCATCACGCTGGTCGGCATCAGCGCGCTCGACAAGACCTATGACGCCACCACCACGGCCACGCTCAACACCAACAACGTGGCGTACTCGGGCCTGGTTGGCGGCGACTCGGTCTCGCTGGCAGGCAGCGGCACGAGCAGCTTTGCGGACAAGAACGCCGGCGCCAACAAGGCGGTGACGGTGAGCGGCTATACGCTGTCCGGCGCAGACGCCGGCAATTACGTGGTGACGCAACCATCCGGCCTGACGGCCAGCATCAGCAAGGCCAGCCTGATCGTGTCGGGCATTGCGGCCGCCAATAAAACTTATGACGCCACCACGGGCGCGACATTGAGCGGCACGGCCGCCGTGAGCGCACTGGGCAGCGACAGCGTCTCGGTGATTGGCGCCGGCGCCGGCAGCTTTGCCGACGCCAATGCCGGCAGCAACAAGGCGGTCAGCGTGACCGGCTATACGCTCACTGGCGTTGATGCCGGCAATTACGACGTGGTGCAGCCGAACGCGGTGAGCGCTACTATCCACAAGGCCGATGTCATCGTGTCCGGCAGCAAAACCTACGATGGCACGACGTCGGTGGCGGGCAGCACGCTGACGGCAACCGGCGTGGCCGGGCAGCAGTTCAGCGTCACGGGCGCCGGCGACGCCTCGAACTTGAGCAGCAAGAACGTGCAAAGCGGTGCGGCGCTTGCCAGCGCCACGGGCCTGAGCCTGGGCAGCAGCAGCAACGGCGGCCAGGCCAGCAACTACAACGCGATTGGCGTGGCCGGCAGCAGCTATACGGTCACTGCCAAAGGCATCACGCTGACCGGCATCAGCGCGCTCGACAAGACCTATGACGCCACAACCACGGCCACGCTCAACACCACCAACGTGGCGTACTCGGGCCTGGTTGGCGGCGACTCGGTCTCGCTGGCAGGCAGCGGCACGGGCAGCTTTGCGGACAAGAATGCCGGCGCCAACAAGGCCGTGACCGTGAGCGGCTACACCCTGGCCGGGCTGGATGCCGGCAACTACGTGGTGACGCAACCGAGCGGCCTGACGGCGACCATCAACAAGGCCATCCTGGCCGTATCGGGCATCGCCGCCGTCGATAAAACCTATGACGCCACCACCGGCGCGGCCCTGAGCGGCACGGCCGCCGTGGCTGCCCTGGGCAGCGACAGCGTGTCGGTAACGGGCTCGGGCGTGGGCAGCTTTGCGGACAAGAACGCCGGCGCCAACAAGGCGGTGACCGTGAGCGGCTACACCCTGGCCGGGCTGGACGCCGGCAATTACGTGGTCGAGCAACCGGGCGGCCTGACGGCGACCATCAACAAGGCCAGCCTGGCCGTATCGGGTATCGCCGCCGTCGATAAAACCTATGACGCCACCACCGGCGCGGCCCTGAGCGGTACGGCTGCCGTGGCGGCACTGGGCAGCGACAGCGTGTCGGTAACGGGCACGGGCGTCGGCAGCTTTGCGGACAAGAACGCCGGTGCCAACAAGGCGGTCAGCGTGAGCGGCTACACCCTGGCCGGGCTGGATGCCGGCAATTACGTGGTCGAGCAACCGGGCGGCCTGACGGCGACCATCAACAAGGCCAGCCTGGCCGTATCGGGCATCGCCGCCGTCGATAAAACCTATGACGCCACCACCGGCGCGGCCCTGAGCGGCACGGCTGCCGTGGCGGCATTGGGCAGCGACAGCGTGTCGGTCACGGGCGCGGGCGTGGGCAGCTTTGCGGACAAGAACGCCGGTGCCAACAAGGCGGTGACCGTGAGCGGCTACACCCTGGCCGGGCTGGACGCCGGCAATTACGTGGTCGAGCAACCGGGCGGCCTGACGGCGACCATCAACAAGGCCAGCCTGGCCGTATCGGGCATCGCCGCCGTCGATAAAACCTATGACGCCACCACCGGCGCGGCCCTGAGCGGCACGGCCGCCGTGGCTGCCCTGGGCAGCGACAGCGTGTCGGTCACGGGCACGGGCGTGGGCAGCTTTGCGGACAAGAACGCCGGCGTGAACAAGGCGGTGACCGTGAGCGGCTACACCCTGGCCGGGCTGGACGCCGGCAATTACGTGGTCGAGCAACCGGGCGGCCTGACGGCGACCATCAACAAGGCCAGCCTGGCCGTATCGGGCATCGCCGCCGTCGATAAAACCTATGATGCCACCACCGGCGCGGCCCTGAGCGGCACGGCCGCCGTGGCTGCCCTGGGCAGCGACAGCGTGTCGGTAACGGGCACGGGCGTCGGCAGCTTTGCGGACAAGAACGCCGGTGCCAACAAGGCGGTCAGCGTGAGTGGCTACACCCTGGCCGGGCTGGACGCCGGCAATTACGTGGTCGAGCAACCGGGCGGCCTGACGGCAAGCATCAACAAGGCCAGCCTGGCCGTATCGGGCATCGCCGCCGTCGATAAAACCTATGACGCCACCACCGGCGCGACCCTGAGCGGCACGGCTGCCGTGGCGGCACTGGGCAGCGACAGCGTGTCGGTCACGGGCGCGGGCGTGGGCAGTTTTGCGGACAAGAACGCCGGCGCCAACAAGGCGGTGACGGTGAGCGGCTATACGCTGTCGGGGCTGGATGCCGGCAATTACGTGGTGACGCAACCGGGCGGCCTGACGGCGAGCATCAACAAGGCCAGCCTGGCCGTATCGGGCATCGCCGCCGTCGATAAAACCTATGACGCCACCACCGGCGCGGCCCTGAGCGGCACGGCCGCCGTGGCTGCCCTGGGCAGCGACAGCGTGTCGGTCACGGGAGCGGGCGTCGGCAGCTTTGCGGACAAGAACGCCGGCGTGAACAAGGCGGTGACCGTGAGCGGCTACACCCTGGCCGGGCTGGATGCCGGCAACTACGTGGTCGAGCAACCGGGCGGCCTGACGGCCAGCATCAGCAAGGCAATCCTGGCCGTATCGGGCATCGCCGCCGTCGATAAAACCTATGACGCCACCACCGGCGCGACCCTGAGCGGCACGGCTGCCGTGGCGGCACTGGGCAGCGACAGCGTGTCGGTCACGGGCGCGGGCGTGGGCAGTTTTGCGGACAAGAACGCCGGCGCCAACAAGGCGGTGACGGTGAGCGGCTATACGCTGTCGGGGCTGGATGCCGGCAATTACGTGGTGACGCAACCGGGCGGCCTGACGGCGAGCATCAACAAGGCCAGCCTGGCCGTATCGGGCATCGCCGCCGTCGATAAAACCTATGACGCCACCACCGGCGCGGCCCTGAGCGGCACGGCTGCCGTGGCGGCATTGGGCAGCGACAGCGTGTCGGTCACGGGCGCGGGCGTGGGCAGCTTTGCGGACAAGAACGCCGGTGCCAACAAGGCGGTGACCGTGAGCGGCTACACCCTGGCCGGGCTGGACGCCGGCAATTACGTGGTCGAGCAACCGGGCGGCCTGACGGCGACCATCAACAAGGCCAGCCTGGCCGTATCGGGCATCGCCGCCGTCGATAAAACCTATGACGCCACCACCGGCGCGGCCCTGAGCGGCACGGCCGCCGTGGCTGCCCTGGGCAGCGACAGCGTGTCGGTCACGGGCACGGGCGTGGGCAGCTTTGCGGACAAGAACGCCGGCGCCAACAAGGCGGTGACCGTGAGCGGCTACACCCTGGCCGGGCTGGATGCCGGCAACTACGTGGTCGAGCAACCGGGCGGCCTGACGGCGAGCATCAACAAGGCCAGCCTGGCCGTATCGGGCATCGCCGCCGTCGATAAAACCTATGATGCCACCACCGGCGCGGCCCTGAGCGGCACGGCCGCCGTGGCGGCACTGGGCAGCGACAGCGTGTCGGTCACGGGCGCGGGCGTGGGCAGCTTTGCGGACAAGAACGCCGGCGCCAACAAGGCGGTGACCGTGAGCGGCTACACCCTGGCCGGGCTGGACGCCGGCAACTACGTGGTCGAGCAACCGGGCGGCCTGACGGCGAGCATTGCCCGTGCAGCGCTGACGGTCAGTGGCATCACTGCAGCCGATAAAGCTTTCGACGGTAGCACTGCCGCCACGGTCAGCACCGCCAATGCGACGCTGGCAGGCAAGTTTGGCTCGGATGACATCACACTCGCGTCGACCGGCCAGTTTTCCGACGCCGCCGCTGGTGTTGGCAAGACGGTCAATCTGAGCAGCACTTATGGCGGTGCCGATATCGGCAATTACATCGTTACTGGACAAGCACAGGCAATCGCCAGTATCACGGGAGGGCCTGTCGTTGTGCCCGGCACGCCGACGCCGCAAGTTCAAAGCGCGGTGACGCAAATGCAGTCCTCCTTGCTACCACCGCAAGCCTTGGCGCAGTCGCAAGTATTGAGCCTGTCCACGACGCTGGTGGTGCAGCAGCTGACTGACTCCGGCAGCAGCAACAGCGACAGTAATGAGCGCTCGAAAGAAACGATGAGCCTGCCGTTAATCAATACTGCAACAGGATTTGGCACGCCCGCGCCGCTACTGAAAATTCAAAATGGCGGCATGCAATTGCCGCTCGTCGCTACCAGCAGCAAAGAGTGAAGACTATATGAATACCCTATCCAAACAGCCTTTCCTGATGAAACCCTTGCTCGCCGCGTTGTTGCTTGCGTCGCTGGAGGCCCAAGCCGTTGGTCAGCAAGTGCCTCCCAACGCCGGATCTATTCTGCAACAATTGCAACCACCAATTCCCAAGGCGGCGCAAGCGACAGCGCCGATCCTTGAGGTGCAGCCGAAAATCGATGTCGGCATGCCGCCTTCGCAGCCGTTCCACGTGAGCAAATTGCGTATCACAGGCAATACTGCGTTTGCTACAGCAACGCTGCATGCATTGATCGCCGATCAGGAAGGTAAAAATCTGACGCTGGCGCAACTCGAAGAGCTCGCCGGGCGCATTACCGCATACTATCAGGCTCACGGATTTCCAATTACACGGGCCATCATTCCGGTGCAGTCGATTACCGACGGCGTCGTTATTATCCAGGTTGTCGAGGCGCACTATGACAACGTCCGGCTCAACAATCAAAGCGAGGTGAGCGATGATTTACTCCAGTCCTTTCTGAAGCCGCTCGCTACAGGAAAATTAATTGTCGATGACGAACTCAACCATGCTTTGCTGTTGCTGTCGGATGTGCCAGGCGTGGGCGTGAATGCGGTGCTCAAGCCGGGAGCGACCACCGGTACGTCCGACATCGATATCGAGACGCGGTACATTCCGGCGACGCTGGCTAACTTGTCTCTGGATAACTACGGTAACCGCTATATCGGCCGCACGCGCCTGAGCGGCAATGTCAATATTATCAATCCATTCCATGCCGGTGACACACTGAGCGCCAACATGACCACCACCGGAGAAGGCATGAATTATCTCCGGGCGGCATATGACACGTTGCTCAACGGTCAGGGGACCCGGATTGGCACCGCATATTCTGCTCTGCGTTACAAGCTCGGCAGCACTGCCCGCGCCCTTGATGCGAATGGCACTGCGGCAGTCGGCAGCCTGTGGATAAGACATCCATTGATTCGTACCAGGCAATATAACCTCTATGCCCAACTGCAATATGAAGCCAAGACGCTGCATGATCGCGTCGATGTCACCGGCATCCGTACTGACCGGCAGCTCAGTAACTGGATAGCCAGTATCAACGCTGATTATCGCGACAGCCTGCTGGCAGGCGGCATGAGCACAGGATCGCTGAGTTGGACTAGCGGACGTACCAGTTTTGACGATGCCGCCGCCGCATCGGATGCCGCGACCGCGCGTTCGAGCGGTACATTCTCGAAGTGGAATGTCAATCTCGCCCGCTTGCAGGGACTGACGCCGCGCGACTCGCTGTATCTCAGTTTTTCCGGGCAATGGGCAGACCGCAATCTGGATTCCGCCGAGAAGATGGCCATTGGCGGCCCCTATACTGTCCGTGCTTATGACATCGGTGCGCTTTCAGGCGACACCGGTTATGCCGCCAGTGTGGAAATACGCCATGAGTTGGGACGGCTGTTGTCAGGATCATGGCAGGCGCAGGTGTTTATCGACAATGCTTATGTCAAGGTCAACCGCCAGCCTTGGGCCGTGACTGTGAACAGTGCAACCTTGTCCGGCGCCGGCGTCGGCCTGAGCTGGGTCGGCCCCGACCTGTGGCGCGCGAGTGCCGCCGTGGCAACCCGCGTGGGCGCGGTGCCTGCGCTGTTGTTCCGGCAGTCGTCGGCGCATGCCTGGCTGCTCGTAAGCAAGGCATTCTGATCGGGCAAACGGCCAGGTCAGAAAACGACCTGGCCGCCATCGTTGGCTTAGCCAGGTGCCGGCCCTGTGCCGAGCGACAAAATCATGCACCGCCTGCGTGAAAAAGGCCATGATGAATGTCTCCTGGCCGGGATTTTTCTGATGCATGAGTCATGCCAGGAGCAACGCTCAGTTGTGGTTGGCGGCGGGCGGGATGTTCCCTGGCTGTGGGGCCATCCGCCCCAGCCATTGCACCAGCGTGTCCGCCACCCAATCGCCATCGTCGAGCGGCAAGTCGTGGCCGGCGTCGGGGTGGAGCATGCAGGCGGCGTCCCATGCCTGCGCCAGTTGCTGCGAGCAGCGGTGGTCGACCAGGCGGTCGCGCGCGCCGGCCAGGATCAGCACGGGCATGGCGGGGCGGCGGGCCGGGGCGCGGTAGCGGGCGGCCGACAGGAGCTGGCGCAGCGCGTTGCGGCGGCTGACCGGGTATTCCTGCTGAAAACTGAGCCAATCGGCCAGCAGCGCGGGATTGCCATGGGCATTCCTGCGGCTGGTCAGGCGCAATATCAGCGCTTCCTGGCTACTTTTGTCGCCCAGCAGCAGCTGGCGCAGCAGCGCGCCGTA
The DNA here is from genome assembly GCF_006517255.1 of Janthinobacterium tructae. NCBI lineage: Bacteria > Pseudomonadati > Pseudomonadota > Betaproteobacteria > Burkholderiales > Oxalobacteraceae > Janthinobacterium > Janthinobacterium tructae. Next base: position 682,528 of record NZ_CP041185.1, read on the forward strand.
GTTTTGCCAGCGCAGGCGACGGTAAAACGGGCTGTGCGGGCGCATGCTGGTGTTGATCAGCACGCATAACGCGACTTCCTGCGGATAGCGCTGCGCCCATTCGACCGCTACCATGCCGCCCAGCGACAGGGCCAGCAGGCGGTAGGGCGGCGCGATGCCCCGTTCGGACAAATCCTGGCGGCAAAATTCCACCATCTCGGCCACCCGCGTGGGGCTGTCCATCGCGTGCCGCTCGCCATTGCCGGGCAAGTCGGGCGTGACGATGGCCGCGCCGGGAATCGATTGCGCCAGCCGGGCAGGAAAACCGCCCCAGTGGCGCTGTTCGCGCATCAGGCCGCGCAATAAAATCCAGGTGGGCGGCGTCATGACTCGTACCACTGCGCCAGGGCGCGCCGACGCTGCGCCTTGCGCAGCAAGCCTTCCGGCATCCAGCGGCCGTGGCTGCTGGCGGCGCGCATGAGGAAATCGAACCACACCAGATGCCGCCGCAGCACGCGCTGCAGCCGGTGCGCGGCCGTGGGGTTGAAGATGCTGACCCGGTTGAACAGCTGGCGCGGGTTTTTCTTGACCCATAGCCACGAGCCCATCTCCAGCGTCAGCGGCAGGAACACGCGCCCGCTGTAGCTGGTGCCGTTCAGGTACAGATAGTCCCACAGGTCGCCATGCGTGCGGTATTGCCGGCTTTGCGGCTCGAATACATAGTTGTGGTTCGGGTAGCTCTGGCTGAACAGCTCTTCCAGCGCGCCGATCTCGGCCAGGTGTTCGATCGGCACCTTGGTATGCGCATGGGGAAACCAGATGCGGTCGCGCAAGCCGAAGCCGGAATGGCAATCGAGGGCGATGCTGAACTGGCGCGACAGCAATTCGCGCTCGACCAGGTCGCACACGGCGGCGCTTTCCACTTCCATCGCCGCGTCTGGCGCGCCGCGGTACCAGGGCAGGCGGGCACTGTAGCGTTGTCCACCGAGCATGAACGGCACTTTTTCGCGCGCGCTCAGCGGCGCGTTGCGCATCAGGTCCACGCCGCGCGGATTGCAGCGCGTGGCTTGCCACATGCCGCCCGGATTGACCAGCGGCATGAACACGAGGCGCATGCTTTCCAGCTGCTGGTGCAGGGTGGCGTCCCAGCGCAGGCGGGCGATCAGGCTTTCCAAAAAGGACAGCAGCACTTGCGTGCCGATGCGTTCAAGGCCGTGGATGCCGCCGAAAAAGCCCAGCACGGGCACGTCGGGGCTTGGATTGCCCAGCGCAATCGTGTAGACGGGAAACTCGCGCCCATCCATGGCGATGCTGCAGGGCGCGGCCACTTCCAGGTGGCTGCCGCCCTCGTCGATGAGGCGCTTCAGCATGACCAGCTCGGGCAGATTCTTTTCGATCATCAGGCGTCTGAAAGGGAAAGTGACAGCCAGTGTAGCCGAAATAAGCAGCGCGCCCGACGTCCCGCATGGCGAAATTTATGCATGGCAAGCATGTCACGAAGCCGTCATGTTTGCTGTGTAGGCTATTGCAGTTGACGCAAGAATTGTTACTTGGCAATGCCCCGTTTCCACGCAGTTCCACCCTCACACGATAGCGACACGATAGCGATATGACAGGCAGCCCGGCATCCGTACATGTGCTTGCGCTGGCGGGATACCTGGTACTGCTGGGTTTCCTGACCGCGCTGGGACCCGTGCGGGCCCAACCGGCCGACGGCCCCGTGCTGCAATTCGATATCGCCGCGCAAAACCTCGGCGATGCGCTCGACCTGTACAGCCGCCGCACGGGCATCGCCGTGCTGATGGATCAGCGCCATGCGCAGCGCCAGTCGGCGGCCGTGCGCGGCGCGTATGCTGCCGGCGCGGCCCTGCAAGCCTTGCTGGCGGGCACGGGCCTGCAATCGCGTTTGTCCGACGCGCAAGCCGTCATCGTGTATGCCCCGGCCGCAGCTTCAGCGGCAGCAACTGCCGCCGCGGCGGACTTGCCGCCGGCCGCCGTGGTGGCCGCCGCCGATATTCCCGGCGCCAGGCAGGGCGGCGGCGACCATGCGGCCTATGTGAGCCGCCTGCAGCATGTGCTGCTGGGGCTGCTGTGCCGCGCGGCGCAGACGCGTCCCGGCGGCTACCGCCTGGCGCTGCAGCTGTATCTGGACCGCGCCGGCGTGGTGGACCGCGTGCACCTGCTCGACAGCACGGGACTGCGCGCGCGCGACACGGCCATCGCGCGCGTGGTGCTGGGCATGCGCGTGGGCGCGGGACCTTCGCCGTCGATGCCGCAGCCCGTTTCCATCCTGCTGCTGCCGCAAGGGCCGGGCAGCGAAGTCGATTGCGCCCCCGGCGCGCCGGGTAGAAACGCGCCATGAGCCTGCCCGACCTGCGCACCAGGCTGAAATGCCACCTCAGCTCGCGCTACGCCGTGCTGCGCTGGCGCCTCGAAAGGGTGGTCGGCTGCAAGCACCATGCGGCCGATGCGCTGCAGGAAACCTGGCTGCGCCTCGAAGCGATGGTGGCGCCCGGCCCCGCCGCCGCGCCCGTCCACAATCCCGACGCCTATCTGCTGCGCATGGCGGCCAATATCGCCACCGATGCCTACCGCCGCGACCGCATCATCGTCACCGAGCGCGAACGCGAAGAGCTGATGCACATGGCCGATGAGACGGGCGACGACATCAGCGACCCGGCGCGCATCGTCTCGGCGCGGCTCGATGTGCAGGCGCTCGACGCGGCGCTGGCTGGCCTGTCGCCGCGCCGCCGCGCCATCCTGACGGCGGCGCGCATCGACGGCATGCTCAATGCGGACATTGCCGAGCGCTTCGGCATTTCCGTGGCGATGGTGAAAAAAGAATTGCAGGCCGCCATGCAACACTGTAAAACGTGCATGGCCGACGCCGATGCCGCCCAGCGCAGCGATGTGTCGGGCCGCCGTAAATATTGATGAATCTGATGACTGCTCCTGACCGCGACCCACGCGCCCCTTTTACTAGTGCCGACAGCGATGCTGCCATCGGCCAGCAAGCCGCTGCCTGGTGGGCGCGCCTGCGTGCCGACGATTTTACGCAGGCCGACGCCGACGCCTTGCGCGCCTGGTGCGCGCGCAGCCCCGGGCATGCGCGCGCCTGGCGTGAACTGCAACAGCTGTGGCAGGCGCTCGATCCCGCCTTGACCCGCGCCGCCGCCGCGCCACAGCGGGAGAATGTGCTGGCGTTTCCCCTCCGGCCGGGACGGCGTGCCTTTCTCGGTGGCGCGCTGGCGGCCGGCGTGGCCGTGCTGGCCCTGCGTCCGCCGCTGGGCGCCTGGCCTTCGCTGCAAGAGTTCGCCGCCGACTACCGCACTGGCACGGGGGAGCAGCGGCAAGTGGCCCTGTCGCAGCAGATGTCAGTGCAGATGAATACGCAGACGCGCATCAATGTGCGCGCCCCCGAAGCGATCGAACTGCTGGGCGGCGAGGCGGAAATCCTCGCCAGCGGCGCGCGCCAGCCGGTGTCGGTGCTCGCGGGGGCGGGGCGCATGCTGGCGCAGTCGGCCCGCTTCAATGTGCGCCACACGGACGACGCCGTCTGCGTCACCTGCCTGGCGGGTGCCGTGGAAGTCGTCTGGCAGCAGAGGCGCCAGACCCTCGATGCCGGGCAGCAACTGGTGTACGACGAGCGGGGCGTGCAGGCGGCCACGGCCGCGCAGGCGGGCGAGGCCAGCGCCTGGCGCACGGGCGCGTTGTCGTTTGTCGGCAAACCGCTGGCTGACGTGGTCGATGAAATCAACCGCTACCGGCCCGGCCGGGTGGTACTGCGCAATGCCGAGCTGGGCCGGCGCCTGGTGCGCATGCGATTTTCCATCGGGCAAACCGATGGCGCGCTGGCGATGATACGCGACCTGTACGGCGCGCAAATGACCAGTCTGCCAGGTGGCATTGTGCTGCTCAGCTGATCCCGTGTTTCCCTTTTGCCCGCTGATTTAAAAATAGTTAAAAATATTTTTCAAAAACCATTATCCCTTCCGGCATCGAGCTACGTCATGGAGGCATGGACGCCTGCGCCACCGCCAGGCTCCGTTCCCTACTCTCTAGCCAGGAAACCATTGCCATGACCAAGCTTCACACTGCCCAGCGCCCAGTCCCAAACATTGACACGGGCGCGCAGCGGTCCTCCACGCTGGGCAGCCGCTTGCGGCTCACGCCGCTCGCTTACGCACTGACCACCATGCTGATGGCTGGTGCCTTTACCACGCCGGCGCGCGCGCAGCAGGCGTTCAGCGGCGGCTGGTTCGCGGCCAAGGGCGCGGCGCAGAATACGGCATCGACATCGGGGCGCCTGCCGAATGGCCAGCCGCTGCCGCTGGGCAGCCGGCCCGAGGGGCAGCAACAGCAAGCGAACCAGCAATTGCAGCGCTCGCTCAACAACCTGAACCTGGCTGCGCGCGCCATTGCTGCACAGCAAGCCTCGCAGGCGCAGGCGCGCCAGGCGGCAACCGGCGTGCCCGGTGTGCCGAATGGTCTCGTGCAAGGCGGCTTGCAGGTCGATACCAACAGCCTGACGGCCGGCTGGCTCAATGCCCAGGCGCCCGTGCAGACAGTCGCGAACGGCAAGACGGCCGTGGTGGTGCAGCAGACGGCGGACAAGGCCATCCTGAACTGGGAAACGTTTAACGTGGGCAAGGACACGACCCTGACGTTCCAGCAGCAGAAGGACTGGGCCGTGTTAAACAGGGTTAACGATCCGCAAGCGCGGCCCAGCCAGATTCAGGGCCAGATCAAGGCCGACGGCACGCTGCTGCTGGTCAACCGCAACGGCATCGTTTTTAATGGCACGAGCCAGGTCGACACGCGCAGCCTGGTGGCGGCCGCGGCGCGCATCAGCGATGAGCAGTTCCAGAAAAACGGCATCTACAGCCCCGGCACGGCCGGCGCCACAACGTTGACCGATGCGGCCGGCAAGGTGCAGGTGCAGGCGGGCGGGCGCCTGGCCAGCAATGCGCCCAAAGGCAGCACGGAAGGCGGCGGCTATGTGATGCTGCTGGGCAAAGAAGTCCACAACGGGGGCGAGATCACCACGCCCAAGGGCCAGGCCCTGCTGGCCGCCGGCGACAGTTTTACGATTAAAAAAGGCGTGGGCACGGATGGCAACCCGCTGTCGACCACGCGCGGCAGCGAAGTCACGCCGCAGTTCGCGGCCGGCAGCACGGCGGGCAAGGTCGTCAACACGGGCCTGATCCAGGCGCGCGAAGGCGATATCACCCTGGCCGGGCGCACGGTGCAGCAGGACGGGGTGCTGCTCGCCTCCACCACGACGGCCACGCGCGGCACCATTCACCTGAATGCGCTGGGCAGCGACGCGGCCGTCACCGTGGGACGCGGCGCCACCACGGCCATCCTGGTCGAGGACGACGGCAAGACCACGGCGCTCGACAGCCAGCGCGACGCCATGCGCGGCCCGGCCGTGACGTCGACGGAAAACATCGTTGCCGTGAACGACCGCCGCGATCAGTCGCGCATCGAGATCGGCAGCGCCGGCACGGTGGAATTCATGGGCGATTCCTTGACCCTGGCCACGGGTGGCCAGATCGCTGTCAACGCGGCCAGCCGCAGCCTCGTGCGCGACGGCGCCCAGCTTGACGTCTCCGGCGCCGTCGGCGTGAAGGTGGCGATGGCAGCGAATAATGTCGAAATCAATGTGCAGGGCAACGAGCAGCGCGATGCGCCCGTCAACCGCGATGGCAAGGCCTTGATCAACAACGATATCTGGGTCGACCGCCGCAAGCTGGTGTTGGTACCGAAAGGCACGAACGGCTATGACAGCGACCGCTGGTACACGGCGGGCGGCTTGCTGGAAGTGGCCGGCTATCTGGGCACGCAGGGCCATTCCGTCAGCGAGTGGATGGCGCAGGGCGGCACAGTGAGTTTCGGCGGCAAGGATGTCGTCACGCAGGCCGGCTCCGGCATCAACCTGTCGGGCGGCACCCTGGACGTGCAGACGGGCGCGCTGCGCCAGACCTGGCTGAAAGGCGCGGACGGCAAGCAGTATGAGGCGGGCAGCGCTCCCGCCGACCTGGCCTACCTTGGCGTGTACAAGGGTTACGAGGAAGAACACGCGCGCTGGGGCAAGGATGCCAGCGCGTTTTACGCCAATCCATTGATCGCCGCGCAACAGCGCCTGGAAAACGGCTACACGGTGGGCCGCGACGCGGGCAAGCTGGTCATCGCCACGGGGTCGGCCGTACTGGAGGGGGGCATCGCGGGCGAGGTCTTCCAGGGCGAGCGCCAGACGCAGGCGCCGCAGGCTCTGCTCGACGGCTACCAGCAGTCGCAGCTGGCGGCCGCGCAGCGGGGCCAGCTGATCGTCGGGCAATATCAGCCGATGTTCGACAAGCGCACGGGCGTGCTGCAGCATGTGCTGTCGGCCGTCATGGACGACGTGCGCCTGACGCGCGTGCAGGACGGCATCGCCGCCGGCCTGGCCGTGGCAGGCGCGCTGGCACCCGAGCGCCAGGGCAAGCTGCTGCTTGATACGACCTTGCTCAATGAGCAGCAACTGGGCGCCATCCGCATCGCGGCGAAAGGATCGATCACGGTCGACAGCGCGCTGCAGGTGGCCGACGGCGGCAATATCACCCTGTTCGGCAAGGACGTGACCATCAATAGCAGCCTGCGCAGCCATGGCGGCAGCATTGCGGCAGGCAATGTGCTGAACCAGATCAGCGCGCAGGGCATGCTCGATACGCTCGTCAACCCGGGCGGGCCACAGGGCAAGCTGCTGCTGGCCGATGGCGTCAGCCTCGATACCAGCGGCTTGCTGGCCAATGTGCTGCGCGACCCGCTGGCCGCCGCCGGCCTGCCATATATCAATGGCGGCAGCGTGTCCCTGCGCGCGTTTGGTGACGTGCGCATCGGCAATGGCAGCCTGATCGACGTCAGTTCGCGCGCAGCCATCCTGTCGCAGGCGAAACAGCAGGGCGGCAAGGGCGGCAATGTGACCCTGGCCAGCCATGGCGCGCAGGCCGATTTGCTGCTGGGCGAGGGCGCGCAAGTGCGCGGCCACGGCGTGGCGGGCGGTGGCAAGCTGGAATTGCAAGCGAACAAGATACTGGTCGGCCAAGCCGATACCGCACAGAAAGGCACCCTGCAGCTGGGTGCTGACTTCTTCGACAAGGGTTTTTCCAGCTACAGCCTGCTCGGCAGGCAGGGCTTGACGGTAGCGGACGGCGCGCAGGTCGATGTGCGCATGCCCGTGTTGCGCGTGGTGGACAATGAAAAACTGGCCTTGTGGATGCCGGAGCAATACACGGAAAACGCATTGAAGGGCGCCTTGACGCAGCGCAAGGGCGCCAGCCTGGCCCTGCAGGTGGGCGATGTCCAGTCCGGCGCGGCCGATATGGCCAGCGCCGAACTGCAGGTGGGCAAGAATGCCGTGGTGAATGTCGATGCTGGCCAGTCCATCAAACTGGCCAGCGTGGGCCAGCTGACGGTGGACGGTCGCCTGAACGCCTGGGGCGGCAAGATCAGCCTGGGCGGCGTGGGCGAGGGCCTCGACGCGAGTGTGTCCGAAGTCGTGGAAGCGGCCGGCCATGGCCGCTCCATCTGGATCGGCGAGAACGCCGTGCTGGACGTGGCGTCGCGCGCCGTCACGGCCACCGACGCGCAGGGCCGGCGCTACGGCAAGGTGGTCGATGGCGGCAGCATCGTTATCGGCGGCGAGATCAACCATGCGCAGGGCACTACTTCGGCGGCCAGCCTGTTTGTCGTCGTGCGCGACGGTGCCCTGCTCGACGCTTCCGGCGCGCACGCCGTGCTCGACGTGAACGGTGTGAACGGCGCGGCGGTCGACGTGGCCAGCGCGGGCGGCAGCATCGCGCTGGCATCGAACAACGGCTTGTACCTCGATGGCCAGCTGCTGGCCAGGGCGGGCGGCGCGGGCGCGGCGGGCGGCACCCTGTCCGTAGCCACCGGTACGCCTGTCTACCTGAAAGTACTGGCCACGGACAAGGTGCTGGCAGGACGCGAGCTGCGGCTGACGCAGCGCCAGGTCGCCAGCGACCTGGCCTCCGATGTGACTGCACGCGATGCGGCGGCGACGCTGAAGTATGGCTATGGTCGTTTTTCCGTGGAACAGGTGGAGGCGGGCGGTTTCGGCAACCTGGCACTGCTGGGCGCCGCGAGCTTCGATGGCGACGTGTCGCTGACGATGCGGCAAAGCTTCCAGCTGTACGGCGCGCCTGTGCTGTCGCCCGGCAGCAAGCCCGGCGCGCGCATCAACATCGCGGCGCCGTATGTGCGCCTGGCCAGCATCAAGCCGGCGGGCCGCGATCACTATACGACGCCAGGCAGTGCGGGCCAGTCGCCGCTCGCCAGCCAGATCAGCATGGCGGGCGAGCTGATCGACGTGCGCGGCATGGTCGACATCGGGGCCGACGACGTGCGCCTGAGCAGCCGCGGCGACCTGCGCTTCCTGCTGTCGCCGCTGGGCTGGAATGGCAACCAGCCCACGACAGTGCTCTCCTCGCCGGGCGACATGACACTCAGTGCGGCCCAGCTGTATCCGGAAACGGGCGCTGGCGCCGCCGTGCGCGCCGGTTATGGCTTGATCAACGGTAAGTTTGGCTACGATCCCGCGCACCGCCTGAACATTGCACGCACGACCGGCAGCGTGCCGGCCATGCCGTATTCCGCCTTCGGCTCGCTGGAGTTGGGCGCTGCGCATATCGAGCAGGGTGGCGTGGTGCGCGCACCGCTGGGTCACCTGTCGATCGGCGCGGCCGGCTATGACAATGACAAGAGCCTGACGGTGAATCTATCACCAGGTAGTATCACCTCCGTCAGCGGTGCCGGCCTGGTCATGCCGTATGGCGGCACCGTCGATGGCCTGAACTGGAATGTGGACGGCAAGCCGGCGGCCTTCATGGGCGTGGGCGGCGTCAATGCGCAGGGCGGCCTGCGCGTCGGCGTGGAAATGGCTGGCGTGGCCGTGAACGTGCAGCCGGGCGCGCTGCTCGACCTGTCCGGCGGCGGCGAGCTGACCGGTGCCGGTTTCATCGCCGGCCGCGGCGGCTCCACCGACGCGCGCTATCATCCGCTGGTGCAGGTGGGCGCGAACGGTGGTTTTGTCTTGCCGGGCCTGGCGACCAACCCTGTGTACGCCATCGTGCCGGGCGTGCAAGCGCCGCAATCGCCTTCTGGCGGAGACAAGGCGGCATCCGATACGGCCGTGGGCCGGCAGGTGACGATAGGCAATGGCGTGCCGGGCTTGCCCGCCGGTACCTACACGCTGATGCCCTCGACCTATGCCTTGCTGCCGGGCGCCTTCCGCGTGGAACTGAACGGCCTGGCGAGCCAGGGCAGCGCAGGCACGCTGGCGCAGCAGCTGCGTAACGGTTCCTGGGCCGCGCCTGGCACCCTGTCGATCGCCGGCACGGACATTCGCGCGCCGCTGGCCAGCCAGCTGATACTCACGCCGGCCAAGGTTTTGCGCAGCTACTCCCAGTACAACGAAACAGGCTATGCCGCCTTCGCCCTGGCCGATGCGCAAACGCGGGGCATTCCCCGCGCGCTGCTGCCGTCCGATGCGAAAACGCTCAAGCTGAAAATGGTGCCCGGTGGTGGCGTGGATACGTTCCAGTTCCAGGGCGCCGGCAAGTTCGCCGCGGCCGAGGGCGGCTACGGCGGCACCGTGGTGCTGATGTCAAACGATAGCTCCGCTGGCGACATCGAAATCCTCGCCGACGGCGCGCCGGCCACCGTTGGCGCGGGACAGGTCAGCATACGCGCTTCGAGCCTGAACAATATCGGCGCGGCGCGTATCCTGGTGGGCAATGTCCCGTCGGTGGAATATGGCCAGGGCGGCAACTACGTGAGCTTCGGCGCCAGCTCGGCGCGGGCCATCTACCTGCGACCGGGAGCCGTGCTGTCGGCACCCGAAGTATTCCTGGTTGCCCAGGATCCTGGAAATTACGAATTGGGCATAGGGTTGATCGATATCGCCGCCGGCGCCGGCATCAACACCCTGGGGCGCGGCAAGGCCGCGTATGACGCCAACGATGGTTTCATCTACAAGAAGAGCCGCGCGGACGTGCACATGGTGGCCGCTTCGAACGGCTTGCTCAATGTGGCACCGGTCAGCGGCACGGCGCTCGGCGGCATCCGCATCGGCATGTGCGGCAACGCTTGCGCCGGCACCAGTACAGCGAGCCTGTACTCGGAAGGCACCTTGCTGCTGTCGACCAACGGCAGCTTTGCGCTGGATGACACGGCGCGCTACGGCACGCGCAACCTGAGCCTGTCCGTGGGCGCCATCAACATGGGCAGCAGCGGGGCGCTGGCGGCGGCCCAGGCCAGCGGCACGCGTTCCAGCGGCCTGGCCATGAACCAGGGCGTGCTGGACCGCCTGCTGCGCGGCGATACCAGCACGGGCGCACCGGCGCTGCAGGCGCTGATGCTGAGCGCAGCCGACAGCGTCAATTTCTACGGCGACGTGGTGCTCGATACCTACGACAAGACCAGCGGCAAATCGACGCTGGAACGCCTGGTGCTGACCACGCCGGCCATGTATGGCCAGGGCGAGGCCGGCACGGTGGCCACCATCCGCACGGCCAACCTGATCTGGGGCGGCGCCCTGTCGCCGGCCGGCAATGTGATCGCGCACGGCGCCGGCACGGGCAGCGGTACCCTGAATCTGGAAGCGGAGCGCATCGATTTCGGCTTCGGCCCCTTCACGCAGCCGGCCGGCGTCGCCTCGTTCGATCGCCTGGCGCTGGGTTTTGCCAACGTCAACCTGAAAGCGTCGGGCCAGGTCACGGCCAACCACAAGGGCAGCCTGTCCGTCTACCAGGCGCAGGGCGCCTATGAAACGGGCAAGGGCTACCAGGTCAGCGGCGGCAACCTCAACATCAGCACGCCGCTGCTGACGGGCGACGCCGGTTCCGCGCACAGCTACACGGCGGGTGGCGCGCTGAAGGTAGCGGCGCCGGCTGGCGCGGCGCCAGCGGCTCCCGTCAAGAATAACGACGCACTGGGAGCCCAGCTGGCCTTGAACGGCGACAGCGTGACTGTGGCGACGGCCGTGGTATTGCCGAGCGGCAAGTTGACGATCAGCGCGCAGCACGACATCAGCCTGGCTGACGGCGCGCGCATTGACATGGCGGGCCGCAAGAGCACCTTCTTTGACGTGGATAAATACAGCTGGGGTGGCGACGTGACCCTGGACAGCCGCGCCGGCGATATCCGCGCAGCTGGCGGCAGCGTGATCGACCTGTCGGCCGAGAACAACCGTGCCGGCAGCCTGAAGGCCGTGGCGCTCGATGGCGCGGCCGGCATGGTGGACTTGCAGGGCAAGATCCTCGGCGGCGCCAGCGGCAGCTATGACGCGGGCGGCACCGTGGTGCAGTACAAGAAGGGCCGCGTGGACGTGCGCGCGCAAACCCTGGGCGCGGGCGGCAGCCTGGACAGCCAGTTCGCGTCGCTGAACACGCGCCTGACGGAAGGCGGCGTGACGGGCGGACGCAGCTTCCAGCTGAAACAGGGCGACTTGACGATAGGTAAGGAAATCAAGGCCGGCGAAGTACAGGTGTCCGTCGACAACGGCCGCCTCACCGTCGCCGGCGTGATCGATGCCAGCGGCGAGCGTGTGGGCAGCATCCGCCTGGCCGGCAAGCATGGCCTGACCCTGGCCGGCAACGCCGTGCTCGACGCGCATGGCACGCTCTTGCGCGTCGACAGTTATGGCAAGATCATCGACAGCCCGAACCGGGCCACGGTGGAACTGAATGCGGGCGAGGGCACCTTGGATCTGGCCGGCGGCGCGCAGATCGACCTGCGCCACGGCACGGCGGCCGTGGCCGGCAAGGGCAAGGGCGAACACGACGGCGCCGCGCGCGGCACGCTGGAACTGAATGCGCCGCGCCTGGGCAGCGGCGGTTCCCGCACGGATCTTGATGCGGCCACCTTTGGCGACGTTGCCATTGCGGCCGGCGGCGGTTTTACCGTGCGCGGGGCGAAATCGATCGCCGTCAACGCCATGCAGCGCTATGACGACGCGGCTTACGCCACGGACCTGTCGGCCAGCGGACGGCCGTACCAGGTGATCAACCAGGCCTATCTTGACAGCAAGCATGCGGACAGCACGGCCTTCATCGACGCGGCGCTGGCCAATACGAACTTGCGCAATATCAAACTGGCGGGCTTGAACACGGCCGCGTATGCCGATGCGCTGCATCTGCGTCCCGGCGTCGATATCGTCAGCAAGACGCCAGATGGCGACATGGTGGTGCGGGGCGATTTGGACCTGTCAGGCATGCGCTACGCCAGCCTGAATCCGCGCTTTCAAGCAACAAATGTGCGCGGATCGGGCGAGGTGGGCAGCCTGCTGCTGCGCGCCGGCGGCGACCTGAGTATCTACGGGAGCATCAATGACGGCTTCGCGCCGCCACCGGCCACCAAGGACGACAAAGGCTGGATCTTGTTGCCGGGACGCGACATCAACGGCAGCGACATCATCGTGCCGGGCAAGGGCGTGACCGTGGCCGATGGCACGCTGTTCCCGGGCGGTATCGCGCTCAATTACGATTTGCCCCTGAAAGGCTTCCATCTGAGCGCGGATACGCGCCTGCCCGTGGCCGTGACCCTGGACGAGGCCACGACATTGCCGGCCGGCACGGTGCTGGCGGCCGCCGTGCGCGACAGCGCCGGCAATATCGTCCATGCGGCCGGCAGCCTGCTGGCCACGGCGCAAACCCTGGACGCCGGCATGCGCCTCGATGCAGGCAGCGTGCTCAAGCAAACGGTGAAAGTGGGCGCCATGACCTGGCCCAAGGGCGTGCCGCTGCCTGGCGTGGCGGGCGAACGCTCGGTGTTCGCACTCAATGGCAACCTGGCGCTGGCCGTGGGAGCGCTGATACCGTCCGGCACCGACGTCAAGCTGCTGCCCAATGTGGCGGCTATCGAGCTGCGTCCGGACGTGGCGGGCAGCCAGGGCAAGCTGTGGGCCATCGCGCCCATGCTGGCCGAGGGCTCGCAGGCGTGGGGCATGCGCCTGGTGGCCGGCGCCGACCTCGATGCGGCCGACACGCGCAGCGTGCAGGCGCATCCCGCGCACGGCACCTTGCGCCTGGCCGACAGCCATTACGGCATGTATGGCGTGCTGGTGCCGCCGAAGGGCGTGCAATACTGGAGCCAGGCGGCTGCGGATCTGGGCATCGAGGGCATCGTGGCGGGTGAAATCATCACCGACGAGTTCCTCAGCAACTTCGGTACCAATATCGTGGACTTTTGTGCTGGCGATCCGACCATGTGCGTGCTGAAGGTGGCCTATGTGTGGACCAGGGTCGGCGCGGAAGAGTTCGCCGACCCGAGCGTCAAGGAGGGCGACCTGCTCGATCCCGTGGCGCTGGGCATGCCTACCCTGTGCGAGGAGTATCCCACCTGGTGCGGCACGTCGAACCCCACGTTTGACTACAAGGCGAGCAGTCTGCGCTACAGCGTGTTGCGCACCGGCACGGGCGACCTGGACCTGGTCAGCGGCGGCGACCTGCGCATGGACAGCCTGTATGGCGTGTACACGGCCGGCATGTCGTCTACGCCGACCTCCGCAGGCGACCCGTTCAACTTGCCACGCTCGCGCAATGCCGACGGCACGGTGCTGGCCAACCCCGATGGCGCGCATGAACGCCTGGTCGACGGCGGTGCCGAGAGCATATACCGCGCCTGGTACCCCGACCAGGGTGGCAACCTGCTGCTGGAGGTGGCGGGCGACTTGAGCGGCTCGCTGATCGACGCGGCTAGCGCCAGCAATCAGCGTCCCGTGAGCAAGGATGGCATGGCTGACTCGGTGGCAGTGGGCAACTGGCTGTGGCGCCAGGGCAGCGGTGGCGTGGCCACAGGCGGTGCGGCGCAGCCGGTGGCGTGGTGGATCAATTTCGGCAGCTACGTGGGCCGCGACACCCTGGCCGATACGGTGCTGGGCTTTACGGGTTTCGGCACCCTGGGCGGCGGCAATGTGCGCGCCGAGGTGGCGGGCGACGCTGGCGTGCTCGCGCCGCTGACTGGCAGCTCGTATAACGGCAGCATCAATCCCCGGTCGCAGGGCTTGCTGCTGGCCGTGGGCGGCACGGGCCGCGTGCTGGCCGATGGCAGCCTGCTGCAGACGGGCGGCGGCGACCTGGACCTGCGCGTGGGCGGCGCCCTCAATCCGGCCGGCATGGCAAGCCTCAAGCACTTGAATGGCGCGCTGGTCGATTTGCGCGGCCATGTGGAAGCGTCGGCCACGCAATTGGGCAGCGTGGCGCTGCAATACGGCACCCAAGCAAGCGATCACGTGCCGCTGGAAGCGCGCGCCTACGATGCTTTCCGCGCCACGCGCGCCACCTCGCGCGGCGGCATGACCCTGGTGCCTGGCGACGCGACGTTCAGCGTGGCGACGCTGGGCGACCAGGTAGTGCAGGATGTGGCCGACCCAGGCCGCGTGACCGCGTTCAATGCCACGCCGTTCACCGGCGCGGCGGGCGAGCAGGGCTACGGCTACAGCTGGTTCAGCCTGTGGACGCCGCGCACGGCGCTCGACCTGTTTTCCGCCGGCGGCAACATGACGCCGCTGACGGCCCCGGTTGGCACGGATACTGACCTGGCGATCGTCTATCCTTCCATCGTGCGTGTCGCGGCCGCGAATGGCAGCCTTTACTATGGCAAGACGATCGTCGAATGGGGCGCCGCGTCCGGCTATGCGGATCCTTTGCTGCTGGCACCGTCACCCAATGCACAGCTGCAATGGCTGGCCAGTGACTCCATCTATGCGGGCGGCTATGCCGTCAGCCAGTCCGGCGCCGCCGCCGAGAGCATGGTGACGCCGTTCAAGCCAGGCTTCACGGGCTGGGATATCAATCCTTACGTGAACAATCCCCTGGCCAGCAATGTCTCAAGCACGGGGGCGCCGGTAATGAAATGGAACCTCCCGCTGTTCGCCTTCGGCCCCAACTCCTCGGCCGGCCCCGCCAACAGCGGTACGCAGGCGGCCCGCATCTATGCCGTCACGGGCGACCTGGTGGGCGTGAACAGCGGCCGCATCCTCGAGTTTTTTGACGCCAAGCGTGCGGGCATCACCTGGTATGAGGGTGGCCAACCCGTGTGGATGAAGGCTGGACGCGATATCGTCGGCAGCGGCACGGCGCTGCTGGAAGAGATCGAAGGCACGGGCAGTGGCGGCGTCGGATTCAGGAATTTCAGCAATCTGTTCGTGCATAACAATGCGTATGACGTATCGGTGGTCTCGGCCGGGCGCGATATCCTGAACAGTTCCTTCAACGTGGCCGGTCCCGGCACGCTGGACATCAGCGCCGGACGCAACATCCTGATGCAGGACAAGGGCAGCGTCGTCAGCCTCGGCCCCGTCGTGCAGGGCGACAAGCGTGCGGGCGCCGGCATCGCCATGCAGGCGGGCGCGGGCGCGGCCGGTCTGGACTACCTGCGCTTCGTCAAGCCCTACCTGGACTCCTCCAACGTGGCGCAGACGGGTGTGCCGCTGGCCGACCAGGCTGGCAAGGTGGTGAAATCGTACGAAACCGAATTGGTGACCTGGCTAGTCGAGCGCTACGGCTTCAAGGGCACGGCCGCCGAGGCGCTGGCCTACTACCTGGCCTTGCCGGAGCCGCAGCAGCGCGTGTTCGCCCGCAATGTGTATTTTGCGGAACTGAAGGCGGGCGGGCGCGAGTACAACGATGCGGACAGTTCGCGCTATGGCAGCTTTTTGCGCAGCCGCAACGCCATCGCCGGCCTGGCGCCGGCCACCGACGCCAGCGGCAAGGCAATTTCGTATGCGGGCGACATCGTCATGTACCGCGGCACGTTTGCTCTCTTCAACTCGGGCTCGGGAAAATACGACCGCATCGTTCCCCGCAGCGCTTACGTGCATACCAACTTCGGCGGCGACATCCAGCTGCTGACGCCGGGCGGCAAGCAGGTGTTCGGCATCGAGGGCGAGGCGCCGCCGTCGACTTCGGGTGTCATCACCAAGGGCGGCGGGAATATCGACCTGTTCTCGCACGGCAGCATCCTGCTGGGCCAGAGCCGCGTCATGACCACGTTTGGCGGCGATATTTTTGGCTGGTCGTCGCAGGGCGACATCAATGCAGGGCGTGGTTCGAAGTCGACCATCGTCTACACGCCGCCCAAGCGTGTGTATGACAACTGGGGCAATGTGACCTTGTCGTCCAACGTGCCGAGCACGGGCGCCGGCATCGCCACCCTGGCGCCGATCGCCGAAGTGCCGGCCGGCGACGTGGACTTGCTGGCGCCGCTGGGTACCATCGACGCGGGCGAGGCGGGCATCCGCGTCTCGGGCAACGTCAACCTGGCCGCGCTGACGGTGATGAACGCGGCGAATATCCAGGTCAAGGGCGAAGCAAAGGGTATGCCGACGGTGGCGTCCGTCAACGTGGCCGCCATGACCAACGCCAGCGCGGCCGCCACGCAGGCCACGACAGCGGCGCAGGAGGTGGTACAGCGCGAACGCGCCGCCACCCGTTCGGCGCAGCCATCGGTGTTTACGGTGCGCGTGCTGGGTTTTGGCAGCGAAGCGCCGCCCGACAGCGCGCAAGCCGTCCCGGCCGACGGTGCGCGCATCGAGGCGGCCGATTACAACCCGCGCAGCGCCGTGCGCGTGCTGGGCCTGGGCCCGCTGCCGGAATCGGCCACGCGCCAGTTGACGGCGCAAGAGCGCAGCAGGTTGTCGCCATGATGGCCCGCCTGGCCGAACCCTTGCCCTTGCGCCTGGCCGGAGCCATGCGGCCTGCAGGCATGGCCCGTTACCGGGCCGCCATCCGGCCCCGTTTGCAGGCGGCCAACGACATGGCGGCGGTGCCAGGGCAGGGCGCCCAGCTGCAGGCGGTGCTGGAAAGCAATTATGCGGGCTTGCACCGGCGCCTGACACGCCACCTGGGTTGCGCCGAACTGGCCAGCGACAGCCTGCACGACGCCTGGCTGCGCCTGGGCGCGTGGACGGCATGGAGCGGCGCGGCGCTGGCGCACAGCCCCGTTGCCTATGTGTTCCGCGTGGCCTGCAATGCGGCCACGGACAGCCTGCGCCGCAACCGCGCCTGGCTGTATGCGGACGAGGGCGATGGCGGTGGAACTGGCGCTGGCGCCGCTGTCCTCGTCGATATCCTGGCCGATACGGCGGCGGGGCCGGAACGCCTGGCCGAACTGCATGCCGATGTGCGCCGGCTGGCGCAGGCCGTCGCGTTGCTGCCGCGGCGCCACCAGCAAGTGCTCGAAGCGCTGCGCGTGGATGAGCTGACCCGCCAGGAGGTGGCCGAGCGGCACGACATGTCACTGCGCAATGTCGATACGGCCTTGCGCCAGGCGCTCGACCACTGCGCGCGCCACACGGGCCATGCGGCGCTGGGCGGCACCGGCACGACCCGGCGCAGTCTGAGGCTGAAGGTACGTTCGCGTACAGACGCGTAACATTCCTGCCAGCAGACTGCTGCTTCGGGCCTGCATGCGCCCACCCAGCCAGTCCACAGCCAGGAGGAAGCGCGAGATGACAGAGTGTAATCACATCAATGCAGGCCGGCGCGGTTTGCTGATCGCCGGCGCGCTGTCGGCCACGGCCGTGGCCGTGCCCGGCGTTGCGGGCGCGGCGCAGGCCGTCAACACGGCTGGCCAAGCCGTTTTTTCTCCGCCGCCAGTGCTGATGAAAGTCAGCCTCGACGTCAATGGCCGGCGCCGCAGCCTGGAACTGGACACGCGCACCAGCTTGCTCGACGCCTTGCGCGAACACCTGCAGCTGACCGGCACCAAGAAGGGTTGCGACCACGGCCAGTGCGGCGCCTGCACCGTCATGCTCGACGGCCAGCGCATCAATGCCTGCCTGACCCTGGCCGTGATGCATGAGGGCGCCCGCATCACCACCATCGAGGGGCTGGGTACGCCCGACAAGCTGCACCCGATGCAGGCCGCCTTCATCGCGCATGACGGCTTTCAATGCGGCTACTGCACGCCGGGGCAGATCTGCTCGGCCGTCGCCGCGCTGGGAGAAATCCGCCAGGGCATCCCCAGCCACGTCAGCGCGGACTTGAACGCACCGCCCTCGGTGACGCCGGAAGAACTGCGCGAACGCATGAGCGGCAATCTGTGCCGCTGCGGCGCGTATTCGAACATCATCGAGGCCATTACCGAGGTGGCGGGGAGGCCGGCATGAGAGTGTTCAGCTACCAGAAGGCGGCCACGCCGGCCGAAGCGGCGGCCGCCGCCTTGCACACGCCGGGCGCGCGCTTCATCGCGGGCGGCACGAATCTGCTCGATCTGATGAAACTGGAAATCGAGACGCCCGCGCATTTGATCGACGTGAATGGCCTCGCGCTCGATACAGTGGAGATGACGGCAGACGGCGGCTTGCGCATCGGCGCCCTGGTGCGCAACACGGCGCTGGCCGCGCATGCCACGGTGCGCCGCGATTACGGCGTATTGTCGCGCGCCTTGCTGGCCGGCGCCTCGGCGCAACTGCGCAACAAGGCGACGACGGCGGGCAACTTGCTGCAGCGCACGCGCTGCGCGTATTTCTATGACACGCACCAGGCGTGCAACAAGCGCGTGCCGGGCAGCGGCTGCTCCGCCATCGCGGGTTTCAGCCGGCCGCTGGCGATTTTAGGCGGCAGCGAGGCCTGCATCGCCACGCACCCCAGCGACATGGCCGTGGCCATGCGGGTGCTCGACGCCGGCATCGACACGGTGCGGGCCGACGGCAGCACGCGCAGCATCCCCATCGCCGACTTTTACCGCCTGCCGGGCAACACGCCGCAGCTGGAAACGCTGCTGCAGCCCGGCGAACTGATCACCAGCGTGACCTTGCCCCCGCCCGTCGGCGGCACGCACGTCTATCGCAAGGTGCGCGACCGCGCTTCGTATGCGTTTGCGCTGGTGTCTGTGGCGGCCATCGTCTTGCCCAACGGCACGGGCAGGCTGGCCCTGGGCGGCGTCGCGCCGCAGCCGTGGCGAGTGCTTGCCGCCGAGCAGGCGATGCCCGATGGCGCGGCCGCCGTGAGCGAACGGCTGCTGGCCGGTGCCAAACCGACGGCGGACAATGCCTTCAAGCTCGTCCTGGCGCAGCGCACGATAGCCGCCGTGATGGCGCAAGCACCCGACCAGAAAGGCTAGCGCCATGAAATTCACGACACCTGCGACCACCAATCCCATCGACCAGCTGAAAGTCGTTGGCCGTCCTACGGACCGCATCGACGGCCCCCTGAAAACCACGGGCACGGCGCCGTATGCGTATGAGCAAAACGCCGCCGCGCCGCATGCCGCCTACGGTTACGTGGTCGGCGCGGCGATTGCCAAAGGCCGCATCGCCTCGCTTGACAGCAGCGCCGCGCGCCGGGCGCCGGGTGTGCTGGCCGTGGTGACGGCCGATTCGGCAGGCAAGCTGGGCAAAGGCAAGATGAACACGGCGCATCTGCTGGGGGGGCCGGACATTCAACATTATCACCAGGCCATCGCGCTGGTGGTGGCGGACACCTTCGAGCAAGCGCGCTCGGCCGCGCAGTTGCTTGACGTCAAGTATGCCGAGCAGCAGGGCGTGTTCGACCTGGCCAAGGCAAAGAATACGGCGAGCAAGCCGAAGGATGGCAAGCCCGACAGCAAGACGGGCAATTTCGCCAGCGCCTTTGCGAATGCTCCCGTGCGCCTGGACGCCACGTATACGACGCCAGACCAGTCGCACGCCATGATGGAGCCGCATGCCTCGAT
Source organism: Janthinobacterium tructae (assembly GCF_006517255.1). Taxonomy (NCBI): domain Bacteria; kingdom Pseudomonadati; phylum Pseudomonadota; class Betaproteobacteria; order Burkholderiales; family Oxalobacteraceae; genus Janthinobacterium; species Janthinobacterium tructae. Next base: position 702,226 of record NZ_CP041185.1, read on the forward strand.
TGCCGCCTGGGAGGGCGATACATTGACGCTGTGGACGGCGAACCAGATGGTGGACTGGGGCCGGGGCGACCTGGCCCGCACCCTGGGTATTGCGAAAGAGCAGGTGCGCATCGTCTCGCCGTATATCGGCGGCGGCTTCGGCGGCAAGCTGTTCGTGCGCGCGGAAGCCTTGCTGGCGGCGCTGGGCGCGCGCGCGGCGCAACGGCCCGTCAAGGTCGCGCTGACGCGGCCCCTGATGTTCAACAACACTACGCACCGGCCCGCCACCATCCAGCGCCTGCGCATCGGCGCCACGCGCGACGGCAAGATCACGGCCATCGGCCATGAGTCGTGGTCGGGCGACCTCAAAGGCGGGCAGCCGGAAACGGCCGTGATGCAGACGCGGCTGCTGTATGCGGGGCCGAACCGCATGACGGCCATGCGCCTGGCCGTGCTCGATTTGCCGGAAGGCAACGCCATGCGCGCGCCGGGCGAGGCACCGGGGCTAATGGCGCTGGAAATCGCCATGGATGAACTGGCGGAAAAGCTGAACCTGGACCCCATCGTCTTGCGCATCCTGAACGATACGAAAGTGGACCCGGAAAAGCCGAGCAGACCGTTTTCGCAGCGCCGCCTGATCGATTGCCTGCGCACGGGCGCCGTGGAATTCGGCTGGAAAGAGCGCCAAGCGCGCCCCGGCATGCGGCGCGACGGCCGCTGGCTGGTGGGCATGGGCGTGGCGGCGGCCTTCCGCAACAACCTTGTCATGCAGTCCGCCGCCAGGGTGCGCCTGGACGGTGACGGCATCGTCACGGTGGAAACGGACATGACGGACATCGGCACGGGCAGCTATACCATCATCGCCCAGACGGCGGCGGAAATGCTGGGCGTGACATTGAACCGTGTCGTCGTGCGCCTGGGCGACTCGGACTTTCCCGTCTCGGCCGGTTCGGGCGGCCAGTGGGGGGGCAACAGTTCCACGGCCGGCGTGTATGCCGCTTGCGTGCGCCTGCGCCAGGCCGTGGCCGGCAAGCTGGGTTTCGATCAGGCAGAAGCGCGTTTTTCCGATGGGCAAGTCAGCCAGGGCGAACGCAGCGTGCCATTGGCGCAGGCGGCGGCGAACGGCGACATCGTCGCCGAAGACCATATGGAATATGGCGACCTGGACAAAAAATTCCAGCAATCCACGTTTGGCGCCCATTTCGTGGAGGTGGGCGTGGACGGCGACACGGGCGAAGTGCGCGTGCGGCGCATGCTGGCCGTCTGCGCGGCCGGCCGCATTTTGAATCCCAAAGCGGCGCGCAGCCAGGTGATCGGCGCCATGACCATGGGCGTGGGCGCGGCCCTGATGGAAGAACTGGTGGTCGACAAGCGCGACGGTTTCTTCGTCAACCACGACCTGGCCGGCTATGAAGTGCCCGTGCACGCCGACATTCCGCATCAGGACGTCATTTTCCTCGACGAAACGGACCCCATGTCCTCGCCCATGAAAGCCAAAGGTGTGGGCGAACTGGGCATCTGCGGCGTGGCGGCGGCCATCGCCAATGCCGTCTACAACGCCACGGGGGTACGCGTGCGCGACTATCCGCTGACCCTGGACAAGCTGCTGCGGGGGCTGCCCGAGCTCGCCTAGCCACCTTGCGCGTGACAATTCGTGTATTTTTGGTAATTCGCAAGTGTTATGCTCGAAAAGCATCTTGCAGGCCTGCCTCCGCTCCGCGAGGCGCAGGTGGGGCGCCAGGAGAATGCATGAACAGCTCATCAATGCCGCCGCGTATCCTCATCGTCGATGACGAGCTGGCGCACATGCGCGCGCTGTGCGACACCTTGCGCGGGCAGGCCTACGACACGACGGGCCTCGCTTCGGGTGAGGCGGCGCTGGCCCTGCTGGCCGCCGAATCGTTCGACCTGCTGCTGGTGGACCTGATGATGCCGGGCATGAACGGCATCGCCGTGGTGGAAGCGGCGCGGCAGATCGATCCGGACCTGGCCTGCATCATCATGACGGGCGAAGGCACGATCGCCTCGGCCGTGCAGGCCATGCAGGCGGGTGCGCTCGACTATGTCGTCAAGCCGTTCAAGGTGTCGGGCATCCTGCTGATACTGGCGCGCGCGCTGGAAACGCGCCAGCTGCGCATCGCCAATGCGCGCCTGGAACTGCTGCTGCGCCAGCATACGGACGAACTCGACGCCATGAACAAGGATTTGCAGCTGGCGCGCGAAGTGGCCGAGCGGGCGAACCAGGAAAAGACCACTTTCCTCTCCAGCATGAGCCACGAGCTGCGCACGCCGCTCAACGCCATCCTGGGCTTTTCGCAGATGCTGATGTCCGATTCCATCCCCTCGACGGCGCAGGAAAAGAAAATCTTTGCCTCGCACATCTTCGGCGCGGGACGGCACCTGTTGACTTTGATCAACGATATCCTCGATATCGCCAAGATCGAGTCGGGCAATATGTCGCTGTCGATGGAGCCCGTCGACCTGGCCGGCATCTACCACGAATGCTGGCAAATGATGGAACCGCTGGCGAAGAAGCGCGGCATCACCCTGACGTTCGTGGAAGCGGTCGGCCTGCATGTGCTCGCCGACCGTACGCGCCTCAAGCAGGTACTGCTCAACTTGCTGTCGAACGCCGTCAAGTACAACCGGGAACAGGGCGAAATCCACGTCGATTGCCAGCCACTCGATACGCGGCAGCTGCGCCTGTCCGTGCGCGACACGGGCGGCGGGCTGAGTGTCGCGCAGCTCGAAGCGCTGTTCCAGCCCTTCAACCGCCTGGGACGCGATGCGCGCGACGAGGAGGGCACAGGCCTGGGGCTGGTGGTCAGCAAGCGCCTGGCCGAAGCCATGCATGCCAGGCTGGGCGTGGCCAGCACGCCCGGACGCGGCAGCACCTTCTGGCTCGATATCGCCAGTTGTCCGGCGCGCCAGCCGCAGCAGGAAAGTGCGCGCCTGTCGGCCATTGCCCGGCCCGCAGAAACGGTACGGCTGCCGGACCGCAAGACGCTGCTGTATGTGGAAGACAATCCCCTGAACCTGGCCCTGGTGGCGGGCCTGATCCATTTTCGCCCCGACCTCGACCTGCTGTCGGCCGGCGACGGGCAAACGGGCCTGGATCTGGCGCGCCGCCACCTGCCGCAGCTGATCTTGATGGACAGCGACCTGCCCGACATCAGCGGCACGCAAGTCATGCAGCTGCTGCGCGCCGATGCCCGCACCGCGCACATACCCGTCATCGCGCTGACGGCCGTGGCCGGGCCGGGCGATATCCGCCAGGGGCTGGCGGCGGGTTACTACCGCTATCTCACCAAGCCGATCGACGTGCAGGCGTTTTCCGAGGCCATCAACAGCGCGCTGGAGTCGGCCACGGCGCAGCGCAGCGCATGAACGGCGCGGCGCCGGTGCGGTGGGCGCTCTGGCTGGCGGCCATCGCGCTGTTGCTGGCGCTGGCCGCGGCAGCCATCTGGCGCTTCAATGCCCGTCCAGCTGCGCCGCCCGGCCCGGTGGAAGTGCTGCGCCTGGCCGTGAATGCGGCATACGTGGGCAGCTGCCCCGTGCTGGCCGCGCACACACACGGTTATTTCGCGCGCGAGGGCATCGACGCGCGGCTGCAACCGTATTCGTCGGGCAAGGCGTCGCTGGAAGCCGTGCTGCAGGGCAGGGCCGACCTGGGCACCGTGTCCGATATTCCCGTGGTGCTGGCCAGCCTGAAAAACCAGTCCGTCGTCATCATCGCCAGCATCTTCGAGGCCGAGCGCGACCACGGCATCGTGGGACGCCTGGATCGTGGCGTGTCCACGCCCGCCAGCCTGAAGGGCAAGCGCATCGGCGTGACCCTTGGCACCTCCGGCCATTTCACGCTGGACGCTTTCCTGAACCGCCAGAAGCTGCTGCCCTCTGAGGTCACCTTGCGCAACTACGCGCCGGAGCAGCTGGCCGGTGCGCTGGCGCGCGGCGAGGTCGACGCGGCGGCCGGCTGGGAACCGTTCCTGACGGGCATGACGCAGGCCATCGCGGGCAAGGCGGCCATCTTCTATGGCGAGGACGTGTATGCGGGCCTGTTCAATGTGGCCGGCACGGGCGACTTTGTGCGCAGCCACCCGGCGACGGTGCGCAAGGTGCTGCGCGCGCTGCTGGCCGGCGCGCGCTTTTGCCGCGACGAGCCCGACGCCGCGCGCGCCCTGTTTACCACGGTGTCGGCCAGCGAGGCGGCGCGCCTGCAGGCGGCCTGGCACGGTTATCAGTTTGGCATCGTGCTCGACCAGGGCTTGCTGCTGGCGCTGGAAGACGAGGCGCGCTGGGCCATCAAGAACCGCCTGGTCGAACGCGGCGATATGCCGAACTTCCTCGATGCCGTGTACCTGGACGGCCTGGAAGCCGTGGCGCCATCGGCCGAGACGGTCATTCATTGAGAAAGCCACCGTGAAAATCGTAACGCGTTTCAAGCTGGCCGAACTGTTTTGCGTGCTGCTGGTGGCCATCATCGTCGCCGTGCTGTTCTCCACCACCATGGCGATGCAGCGCGAACTGGCGAAGAACAAGGCCGCAGGCGATATCCTGCAAGCGGTCACGTCGCTGCGCTACCTGTCGATCGAGTATGCGCTGCACCATGGCGCGCGCACGCGCGCCCAGTGGCAGCTGCGCAGCGAATCGCTGGGCACGGGCCTGCTGGCCACGCCTGCCTTCAGTACCGGCGAGGAGCGCGCGCTGCTGCGCAAATTGCAGGGCGAGCTGGCCGGCGTGGGCGCTCTGTTCGAGCTGTTTGTGGCAAATCACCGCGAGCTGGGACAGGACCCGCAGCGGCGCGAGGTGTTGGGCGAACTGGAGTCGCGCCTGTCCGGCCAGATCATGGGCAGGGTGCAGGGCATGATCTCGGACGCGATGCGGCTGTCGGAATTGAGCCGGCAAGGCGTCCTCGATGCGCAGCAGCGGGCCAACGTCGCCGTGATGCTGTTTGGCGGAGTGATCATCGCCCTCGTGGCCGGCTTGATCTACTTCACCATGACCAGCGTCACGGGACCGCTGGAAAAGCTGCGCCAGGGGACACTGATCGTCGGCGCCGGCAAGCTCGATTTTGCGCTCGGCGTGCACACGAAGAATGAAATCGGCGAGCTGGCGCGCGCCTTCGACGGCATGACGGAAAAGCTGCGCCGCACCACCGTCTCGCGCGACGAGCTGGTACACACGAATGCCGCCCTGGAAACGCAGATCGCCGAGCGCCAGCTGGCCGAGCGCAAGGTGCATGAGCAGCTCGAGCGCCTGAACCTGCTGCAGCAGATCACGCGCTCGATCGGCGAGCGGCAGGACTTGCGCAGCATCTTCCAGGTGGTGGTGCGCAGCCTGGAAGACCAGCTGCCCATCGATTTCAGCTGCATCTGCCTGTACGAACCGTCGCAGCACGCGCTGCAGGTGACGTGCGTGGGCGTGCGCAGCGAGGCGCTGGCGCAGTCGTTCATGATGGGCGAGCAGGCGCACATCCCCATCGACGAGAATGGCCTGTCGAGCTGCGTGCGTGGCAAGCTCGTGTATGAAGCCGACATTGCCGAGGTGGCGTTTCCGTTTCCGCAGCGGCTGGCGCAAGGGGGGCTGCGCGCTCTCGTCATGGCGCCGCTGCTGGCTGAAAACACGGTCTTCGGCATCCTGATCGTGGCGCGCCGCGCCGCACACAGCTTTACCAGCGGCGAATGCGAATTCCTCAGCCAGCTGAGCGAGCATGTGGCACTGGCCGCCAACCAGGCACAGCTCTACGGCGCGCTGCAGCGCGCGTATGACGATTTGCGCCAGACGCAGCAGTCGGTGATGCAGCAGGAACGCCTGCGCGCGCTGGGGCAGATGGCCAGCGGCATCGCACACGACATCAACAACGCCATTTCCCCCGTGGCCCTGTACACCGAGTCCTTGCTGGAGACGGAAACCAATCTCAGTCCGCAGGGCCGGCATTACCTGGAAGTGATCGAGCGCGCCATCGACGACGTGGCCGCCACCGTGGCGCGCATGCGCGAATTCTACCGCCAGCGCGAGCCGCAGCTGTCGCTGTCGCCCATCGACGCCAATCTGGTGGTGCGGCAGGTGCTGGATCTGACGCGCGCGCGCTGGAGCGACATGCCGCAGCAGCGCGGCATCGTCATCGCCCTGCGCACGCAGCTGGCGGACGCTCTGCCCATGCTGCCCGGCAGCGTGGGGGAAATCCGCGAAGCGCTGACCAACCTGGTCTTCAACGCCGTCGACGCCATGCCGGACGGCGGCACATTGAGCGTGCGCACCAGCTGTACCGGCGCAGCGGGAGAGGCGCGGCAGGTGCGCATCGAGGTGGGCGACACGGGCATCGGCATGGACGAGAACACGCGCCGCCGCTGCCTGGAACCATTTTTTACCACCAAGGGCGAGCGGGGCACGGGCCTGGGCCTGGCCATGGTGTACGGCATGATGGAGCGCCATGGCGCCAGCATCGACATCGTCACGGCGCCGGGGCAGGGCACGGCGGTGCGCCTGGATTTCCCCGCCTGCGCGGCGGGCGAGGGCGAGCCGGCGGCCGACGCGGCCCACGCCGTGCCGCCGCGCCTGCGCATCCTGGTGGTGGACGACGACCCGATGGTGCTCAAGTCCCTGCGCGACATCCTGGAAATCGATGGCCACGACGTGGTGTCCGCCGATGGCGGCCAGGCCGGCATCGACTGCTTCCAGGCCGCGTACGAGCGGCACGAACAGTTTGCGGTGGTCATCACGGACCTGGGCATGCCCCATGTGGACGGGCGCAAGGTGGCCAGCGCCGTGCGCCAGTGCTCGCCGGCCACGCCCATCATCATGCTCACGGGCTGGGGCCAGCGCCTGGCCGCCGACAGCGACTATCCCGAACACGTCGACTGCGTGCTGGGCAAGCCGCCCCGGCTGAAGGAGTTGCGGCGCGCCTTGAATGCGGTCATGGCGACGGGCTAGCGCTGCGTATCGTCAGAAGCGGTACGTCAAGGTCCCCCGCACGCTGCGCGGCAAGCCATACGTGCCTTGCGCATAGGTATTGATGTTGATGTACTTCTTGTCGAGCACATTTTCCACGTTCAGCTGGACCATCATCTGGCGCGACAGCTGGTATGTGGCCATCAGGCTCACCGTGCTGTAGGCCTCCTGCGTGACTCTTTCCTTGCCGTGCGGGCCTTCGTCGTCAAAGTAGAACTTGCTTTGCCAGTTGACGCCGCCGCCCACGGTGAGTGCGGGATGCACTTTCCAGGTGGTAAACAATCGAGCCGTCGAGCGGGGCGACAGGGTATTGATGTCCTGTTGCGCGCGATCCCTGGCGCGGAAGTGGCTGGCGCTGGCCGTCACGTTCCAGCCCGGCGCCAGGCGGCCCGACAATTCCCCCTCGATGCCGCGGCTGGTGGCGCCCCGTGCTGCGTAATACGCTTGCGTGGTGGTGCCGGGGACTCTGTGCGCGCCGTCCGGCTGGGCCAGCTTGTCCTGCCTGATCTCGAAGACGCCGATGGACGCATTGGCCCGGCCCTCTGCCAATTCCCCCTTCACGCCCACTTCCATGCTTTGCCCCGTCAGCGGGTCCAGCCAGGCGCCCGTGCGGTCCTGGTTTTCCTGCGGGCGGAAGATGTCCGTGTAGCTGGCATACATCGAATACGTGTCGTTCAGGTCCACCACCACACCCGCGTACGGCACGAACTTGCTCTTGGCAAAGGCGAAGCGGGCGCTGCCGTCAAAGCCGGTGCGGTCCTTGTCCCAGCGCGTCAGGCGCCCGCCGAGGATCAGCTTGGCATTCTCGGCAAGGTTCAGGCGCGCCGCGCCATACGCGCCATATTGCGTGGTCGTGTATTTTTCCGACAACACGGGTTCGCCCCAGGCCGGCTGCGGGTAGCTGCCATCCCAGGCGAGGAAATTGCCGATCGGTTCAGCGTCGAGCGCTTCCTTGACGCTGAATTCGGCGTGCTGCAGCGTGTAGTTGGCGCCGACGATGACTTCATGCTGGCGTCCGCCCAGGGTAAACGGGCCGGACAGCTTGACGTCGGCGCTGCTCTGGTCGCGCGAGCCGATGTAACGGTTCGGGTAGCCCAGCATGCCCAGGCCCGTGATGCGGTCGGGACGCTCGGCCAGGAACACCAGCGGCGTGTCTTCCGTATGCTTGCTGTACATGGCTTGCGCCTGCGCCTTCCAGCCCTGGCCCAGTGCGTGCTCCAGCGTGGCGTGCACGTTGGTCTGCTCGGTGGCCCAGGCGGCCCAGCGGGGCGCCGTGGTGACGGAACGGTCGAAATCGGTGCGCGTGCCGTCGCTGTACCACAGGGGGAAGCCGCCCCAGTTGCTGCCTTTCGGGTCGTTCTTCTGGTAGCTGGCCCCCAGCGCGGCGACGCTGCCGGGCGCCAGGTCCGCCTCGACGGTGGCGTAGACGAGCTGGCGCTGGTTCGAATAGCCATTGGTAAACGATTTGCGGTCCTGCCAGGCGCTTGCCACCCGGCCGCGCACGGAGCCGTCTGCGTTCAGCGGCGCGGCCAGGTCGACGGTGCCCCGATAGTCGCTCCAGGAAGCGGCCGCCAGCGACCATTGTCCCTCGAACTGCCTGGCGCCGGCCCGCTTGCGCACCAGGTTGATCGAGGCGGAGGGGTAGCCGGCACCCGTCAGCAAGCCCGTGGCGCCGCGTGTCACTTCCACGCGGTCGTAGATCAGCGAATCCATTTCCGATTCACCGCCCGAATACTGCACTTTATAGGTGGTAGGCACGCCATCGTACTGGAAATTGTCGACGTCGAAACCGCGCGCGGAAAAGGTGCTGCGTTCCGTGTCGAACTGGTTGACGGCGATGCCGGGCGTGTTGCGCAGCACATCGCGCACGGTCAGCAAGTCCTGGTCATCCATGCGCTGGCGCGTGATGACGCTGACCGATTGTGGTGTTTCGCGCAGCGACAGCACCAATCCGGTGGCGCTGGCCGTGGCCGGCGTCGTGTACGAATTTGACCCTTCCGTGCTGGTGCTGCGCTCGGCCGTGGCACGCACGGCGATGCCGGGCAGGGTGGCCGCATCGGCCGCTGCCGGCAGCCTGCGTACGGCGTAGTTGCCGCCGCCCTGGTCGACCGCGATGAGGCCGCTGCCATCGAGCAGGCGGGCAAAGCCGTCTGCCACCTTGTAATTGCCGCTCAAGCCGTGGCTGTTCAAGCCCGCGTACAGGCTGGCAGCGCCGGAAACGCTGACGCCCGCATCGGCCGCAAACGCGGACAGGGCCGTGCCGAGGGGGCCGGGTGCCACCTGGTAGTGGCGCGCGGGCGCTTGCTGATGCTGCTGGGCGAATGCGGGCGGCGTCAAGGCCAGGCTGCCCAGCAGGGCCAGGGTCATAGTGGTGTTGCGGTAATGCTGCATTGCTTGTTTCCCTTCGTTCATGTGTTGGTCCTGTGTGAATTGACGCGGCACATGCGTGAAAGGGACATTCTTTCTAGAAAATTTTATGCTGGCCCGACCGATATCCACCAACGGCTGTGGCGCCGCACGCGGATGGCTAGCGATGCTTGCAATAGTGATAATATTTTATCCGTATCATGCAGCTGGTACACGCCTGATACGCGCAGGCCCGCCACGGCCGGATCGCAGCGCACCACGCCGTGGCGGTAGCGGGCCAGTTGCGCCAGCACCTGGGCCAGCGGCGCGTCGTCCGCGTGCAGCAAGCCCTTGAGCCAGCCATCCTCATGCGGTGCGCGCAGCTGCGGTACGCCGGCGGCCGTTTCATCGAAACTGGTTTGCCAGCCTGCCTGCACGATGATGGGCCTGCCGTCGGCGGGCCGCACTTCCACGGCGCCCTGTGACACGGCCACGTGGGTGCGCGCGCCCGGCAGCCTGTCTTCCTGGCGCACCGTGAAGCGCGTGCCGAGGGCGCGAATGCTGCCATTGCGGGTGCGCACGATGAACGGACGCCCGAGGGCATCGGCACTGGTCGCCACGTGCAGTTCGCCAGAGCGCAGCTGGACCAGGCGCAGCGCGTCGCTGAAAACGATGTCGGCGGCGCTGGCCGTGTTGAGGCTCAGGCCGCTGCCGTCGGCCAAGGTGAGGTGGCGGATTTCACCCGTCGCCGTGCGCAGCCCGGCTGTCCATGCCTGCCATGGAGGCACTTTCAGCATGGCCCAGCCGGCCGGCCCGGCGACGATCAGCAGGGCCAGGGTTTTCAGGGCGGCGCGGCGCGCTGCTCCGGCCGGACGGTCGAGCACAGGCATGGCTAGCGGCGGGGGCAGCATGCCGAAGGTGCGGCACACTTGCTCGGCGCGTTGCCAGGCTGTTTCATGATCGGGGTGGGCGGCGCGCCAGCGGGCCAGCCCTTGCCGGGCAGCAGCGTCGAGTTCGCCACCTTGCAAGCGCATCATCCAGTGCGCCGCTTCGCGCGCGGCGCGCGCATCGATGGCCGTGCTCATGCCAGCAGCAGGATGCATTGCGTCAGCGCCTGCACCATGTAGCGCTTGACGGTGCGCTCGCTGACATGCAGGCGCGCGGCGATGTCAGCATACGCCATGCCTTCGAGCTGCGACAGCAGGAAGGCCGTGCGCACCTTCGCGCCGAGGCCATCGAGCATGGCATCGATCTGCTGCAGGGTTTCCAGGATCAGCAAGCGTTCCTCTACCGATGGCGCGGTGGGCGCGGGCAGTTGCGCCAGGGTGGCCAGCCAGGCTTGCTCCAGCGACTGGCGGCGGTAATGGTCGATCAGCAGGCGGCGCGCCACCGTCGTCAGGTAGGCGCGCGGCTCGCGCAGGTTGAAGGCCGGTTCTCCTGGCGTGGCCAGCAGCTTGACGAAGGTATCCTGCGCCAGATCGGCCGCGTGATCGGTGCACGACAATTTACCGCGCAACCAGCGCAGCAGCCAGGGATGGTGCTGGCCATACAGCAGTGCGACAGGATCGGCGGCAGGGGATACGGCATACGTCACGGCACACTCCAGGTTGGCGCGGAAGTCCCGTGCCGCTGGCGCATGCAGGCTCTTCTTAAATGCGAATGGTTCTCATTTTACATCGGCGTGCCTGAATGTCAATGTGCCAGCTGCGTTGGCATGGCTGTCATGGCATTTCCGCTATACTGGCCCCCCAATAATTTTGCCGCCATTCGCCGAAAATCACCATGGACCTGAGTACCCACGCCGCCGTCGTCAATTGCGAAGCGTATCGCGATGGCAGGAAGATCGCCCATTTCGACATCGACAAGGTGGGCGACTTCCTCGGCGACCCCGATTGTTTCGTGTGGATAGGCCTGGCCGGTCCCGACAGCATCGCCATGCAGGCGCTGCAATCGGCGTTTGGCTTGCACGAACTGGCCGTCGAGGATGCGCAGGGAGCGCACGAGCGACCCAAGCTGGAAGAGTATGGGGACACCCTGTTCATGGTGATGCACACGGCGACGCTGGACGGCGGCGCCATCATCTACGGCGAAACCCACGTCTTTCTCGGCCCCCGCTTCATCATCACGGTGCGCCATGGCGCCTCGGCCGGTTATGCAAAGTTGCGTGAGCGCAAGGAAAGCGTGCCCGAGAAACTCGCCAGTGGCCCTGGCTATGTGCTCTATTCCATCATCGACTTCATCGTCGACCAGTACCAGCCCTGCATCGACCATCTGCAGTCGCGCTTCCAGCACTACGAGCTGCAACTGTTCCAGCCCAGTCTCTCCGAAGACAAGCTGCAGGATTTCTACCAGCTCAAGACGGAACTGCTCAAGCTCGACGCGGCCGTCAATCCGCTGCATGACATCTGCACCCAGCTGATCCGTTTCCATGGCGACATCGTGCCCAAGGAAAACCGTATCTATTACCGCGACATTCTCGACCACGTCAAACGCGTCACGCACACGGCGGGGCAGATGCGCGAACTGGTCAATTCGGCCATGCAGGTGGCGCTGGGGCAAATCTCGATCCGCCAGAACGAGGTGGTCAAGCGCCTGGCCGCCTGGGCCGCCATCCTGGCCGTGCCCACCATGGTCTTCAGCCTGTACGGCATGAACTTCGAATTCATGCCGGAGCTGAAGTGGCGCGGCAGCTATCCTGCCGTCATCGTCGTCATCATCGCCGGCTGCTACTGGCTGCACCGGCGCCTGAAGCGCGAGGGCTGGCTGTAGCCAGCCGCCTTACGCGCAAGCCACCGCGCCAGCCGCTTCCAGTATCAGCGCCGCCACTTCCACGGGACGCGAGGCCAGCGAGGCGTGGCTGGCGTTCAGGCGCGCTGCCATGCGCTCCTGGTTGACGGGGGAAAGCATGCGGTCGGCGGCGGAAACCTGGTAGCAGCTGGTTTTATGCTTCCAGGCCGGGTCGCTGACGGTGTTGCCGAAGGTGCTGGCCAGGCGCAGCGGGCGGAAAACATGGAAAAACGCTTGCCCGGCCGCCACGATCTTGGGCTCGGACTGCGGCGACAGGCATGCCGGCAAGTTGCGCAAGGCGCCGGGGGCGACGCTGGAACTGCCGCCGGCGGGCATGCGCCTGGGGTGAGCAATGGCTGAGGGCGGCGGCCGGTCACGGCGTGTCACGATGGTGTCACTTTTGTCGTGTAGCCTGCTGCTGTCGATGGGCCATTCATCGGCAACAGCCCCATTTCGAGAACAGGACGATAGCGTGATGACAGCAAGCCCGGCGTCGCTCAGTGTGCTGGCGCTGGCCGGATGCCTGCTGTGGGCCGGCTTCGCCACGACAGGAATGGCGCACGCCGCGCCGCCGCTGTATGCGTTCCAGATTCCTGCCCAGCCGCTGGCCGACGCGCTCAGGGCGTATGGCCTGATCACGGGGATTTCCGTGCTGGCGCCCAGCGGCGCCTTGCGCCAGCGCTACAGCAATGCCGTGCAAGGCAGCCTGCCGGCGCCGGAGGCGCTGCAGCGCCTGCTGTCGGGCACCGGCCTGCAGGCCCATTTTCCAGCGGCGAATGCCGCCATCATCCAGCTGCCTGCCGGCGAGAGCCCGGCCACGCCGCCACTCTCACCGGAAAACGGTCCCATCGCTCTGGACGCCATCGATGCCGTGCATGCGGACGGTGCCGATTATGGCGCTTATGTCAGCGGCGTGCAGGCGCAATTGCTGCGTGTCCTGTGCCGCTCGGCCCTGACGCGCCCCGGCAGCTACCGTCTGGCGCTACGCTTGCGCATCGCCGCGTCGGGCAGCGTGGCGACGCTGAAACAGGCGGGCAGCACGGGACGCCCGGTGCGCGATGCCGTGATCTCGCGCAGCTTGCGTGCGCAGGTATTCGAGCCGCCGCCGCCGGCCATGCCGCAGCCGATCACCATTCTGCTGCGCCCGGATGGCGCGGGCGGCGCCTGCCAGCCGGCGCCTGCGGAGGACCAGGCTGATGCCCGATAGCTTGCGCGCGCGCCTGCGCGGTGTGCTGGTGACACGCTATGGCCAGCTGCGCCGCAAGCTTGAGTACATCGTCGGCACCGGGGAGCGCGCGAGCGATGCCCTGCAGGAGACCTGGCTGCGCCTGGAGTCGATGCCCGGCAATACCGCCGTGCGCAATCCCGACGCCTACCTGCTGCAGATGGCGGTCAACGTCGCCACCGACCAGTACCGCCGCGAACACCGGAAATTGAACGATGCCGATATCGACGCACTGTTCGACGTGGAAGACGAACTGGCCGATCCCGAGCGCATCGTCGCGGCGCGCAGCGAGATCGTCGCCCTGGAAGCGGCGCTGCGCCAGCTTACGCCGCGCCAGCGCGAGATCCTGCTGGCGGCGCATATCGATGGCCAGCTCAATCGCGAGATCGCCGCGCGCCTGGATATTTCGCTGAGCCTGGTGGAAAAAGAGTTGCGGCACGCCCTGCGACATTGCCAGCAATACGTGGGCGCGCCGGCCGACATGGCTGCCCGTGGCGGCCCGCGCCGCTTCTGATACGATTCTTCATCATGACCCAATACAGCAACGACAGCGACGGCGATATCGAGGAACAGGCGAGGCAATGGCTGGTGCGCCTGCGCTCGGGCCGGGCGAGCGAGGCCGATGCGCAGGCGTTCGCCCGCTGGCGCGCGCAAAGTCCCCACCACGCCCGGGCGGCGCGGGAGCTGGGGCAGCTGTGGCGCGGGCTGCGCATGGCGGCGCCCGCGGTGGCGCGCGAGCAGGCCATGCGCGCACCGTCGCGCGGCCGGCGCGTCTTCCTGGGCGGCGCGCTGGCCGCGGGCGTGGCGCTGCTGGCCTTGCGTCCGCCGCTGGCCCTGTGGCCGTCCGTGGGGGAACTGGCCGCCGACTATCGCACGGGCACGGGCGAGCAGCGCCAACTGGCGCTGGCCGGCGGCGCACAAGTGCGCATGAATACGCAGACACGCCTGAACCTGCGCGGCGCGGATGACGCCGCGTTCATCGAATTGCTGGCCGGTGAAGCGCAGATCTTCACGGGTGGCCGTGAGGCGTGCACCGTGCTGGTCGGCGGCGCGCGGCTGCAGGCGCGCGCCGCCAGTTTCAACGTGCGCTGCCTTCCGGATGGTGACGTGGAATTGAGCTGCCTGGAAGGCCGGGTCGAGGTCGACCACCCGCAGCGACGCACCAGCTTGTCCGCGTCGCAGCAGTTGCGCTACGGCCCGGACATGCTGCGCCTGGCCGCACCGGCCGATTCGAATGCCGTGCTGGCCTGGCGCCGCGGCCTGCTGCTGTTCAATGATACGCCGCTGGCGCAGGTGGTCGAGGAGCTCAACCGATACCGGCCCGGCAGGATCTTCCTGCAAAGCGAAGAGCTGGGCATGCGCCGCGTCCAGGCGCAGTTTTCCATCGATAAGCTCGATGTCGCGCTGGCGCTGATCCGCGACCTGTACGGCGCCCGGCTCACCTACTTGCCTGGCAATCTGGTCTTGCTCAGCTAGGCCCTGTCACACGCGCGCATCAAGCAGGGCGTGGACCCACAGTATCTCACCTTCAACTATGGGAACCCTCCCGGCGTTGTCTTCAATAGTGTTTGTGGAAAAAATAAAGGCTATGTCACCGTCAGATGTGGAAATGCTCCCAGCGTTGCTTTCAATAACGTTTCTGGTGAACGGATGCGCCCGGCGTCGAGTATCCAGCGCCATCCCAGGTAGTTCGGCAGGTAACGCGTCGCCACGCCGTGAAAGGGCCGTAGCCAGTCCCGCAGGCGGCGATGATACGCATTGACGTTCTGCACATGGGCCGCGCCCCGCACGCGGATGCCGGCGCGCAAGTTGACGGCCTGATGGCTGATACCCGCCTCCCTGGCGAAGGCCAGGTAGGCGGCATGGCCATCGGTCACTAGCAAAACATCCTTGTCGATGACGGGCAACAAACAATGGTGTAACTGCGCCTTCGTCAGCGCCCCTTTGCCCGTGACAAAATCGAGGGTTTGTCCCGTGCGGTCGCGCGCCACCAGGATACAGACCTGTTCATTGGAAATGCCGCGTTGGCGGGCATGGCCGCCCCGGCGGCGGGCTCGACGCGTCATTCGCCTGGATCCCTTTTCCGATTCCAGCAGATATAACTCGTCGGCCTCGGCGATGCCATGCAGGCCATGCGGCCGGTCCGTCTTGGCGACCGTTAAAAAACGGTGGCGCCAGCGAAAGGTGGTATTGCGGTGCACCCCCAGCTGCTGAGCGGCTTGGCGCACCGAGGCGGAGTCGAGCAGACAATCGGCATACTCGAGCCATAGCGCCTTGTGGCGCAAGCGGGCCAGCGGCGTGCCCGTCAAGGCATTGAAGGTACGCCCGCACGGCACGCAGCGGTAGCGTTGCAAGCCGTGTGCATGGCCATGCCGGTGCAGCTGAGGCGAGTGGCAGGCGGGACAGGCCAATCGCCGCTGCGCCACACTTTCCAGCAGCGCGACGGTCGCGTCGTGTGGGGCATTGCCACGCAGCAGGGCCATTCCAGCCTGCCGCTGGCGTCGGTTCAACTGCGCAAATTGCGCGATAAAGCTGATCCATTCGGCTGCCTGCATGATCTGCTCCTTGTCAGGTAAGTATGCAGAGTCAGACAGCACTGTCAAAGGAAGATTCCGGCATTTACCCTACTTACCGATGACAGAGCCAAAATAAATGCGGGTTAGGCGGGCAGCATGCGTCCCAGTCATGAGCAGCGCATTTTCAGCGCGCCTTCCCT
Source organism: Janthinobacterium tructae (assembly GCF_006517255.1). NCBI lineage: Bacteria > Pseudomonadati > Pseudomonadota > Betaproteobacteria > Burkholderiales > Oxalobacteraceae > Janthinobacterium > Janthinobacterium tructae. Next base: position 718,233 of record NZ_CP041185.1, read on the forward strand.
GACCAACCAGCACGTTCATTTTTCCAGGAAATCATTGCCATGACCATGTTTCACACTGCCCGGCGCACGACCATGACACAGACGCTGCGCGTGCCCGCGCCGCAAGCGGCCATGCGGCTTACGCCCCTCGCGTATGCCGTGGCCGTGCTGCTGGCGGCGGGCGGCACGCTGCAGCAGGCGCAGGCGCAGCAGGCGTTCAGCGGCGCCTGGTTTGCCGGCAAGGGCGCGACGCAGGCGACAGCGGTGCAGACGGGGCGGCAGCCTGGCGGCGTGCCGCTGGCCGGCCGGCCGGCGGCGCCCGGCGCGCAGACTGGCGAGCAGTTGCAGCGTTCGCTCAACAACCTGAATCTGGCCGCGCGCGCCATCGCTGCTCAGCAGGCGGCGCAGGCACAGGCGCGCCAGGGAGCGGCCGCTGCGCCCGGCGTGCCCGATGGCCTGGTGAATGGCGGCCTGAAGATCGATGCCAACAGCCTGACGGCTGGCTGGCTCAACGCCCAGGCGCCCGTGCAGACGGTGCAGGGAGGCAAGACGACGGTGCTGGTGCGGCAGACGGCCGACAAGGCCATCCTGAATTGGGAAACGTTGAATGTCGGCAAGGATACGACCTTGTCCTTCCAGCAACAGAAGGACTGGGCCGTGCTAAACCGGGTCAATGATCCGCTGGCGCGTCCCAGCCAGATCCAGGGCCGCATCGAGGGCGACGGCACGGTGCTGCTGGTCAACCGCAACGGCATCGTCTTCCATGGCGCCAGCCAGGTCGATACGCGCAACCTGGTGGCTGCCGCCGCCGGCATCGGCGACGCGCAGTTTCGCGAGCGCGGCATTTACAGCAATGGCAGTGCGCCATCGATCAGCGATGCACTGGGCAAGGTCGACGTGCTGCGCGGCGCGCGCCTCGCCGCGCGCGCGCCCGCCAATTCCACCGAGGGGGGCGGTTATGTGCTGCTGGCGGGCGCCGAGGTGCATAACGGCGGCGAGATCCTGGCGCCGAAGGGACAGGCGCTGCTGGCCGCTGGCGACAGCTTCGTCATCCGCAAGGGCGTGGGCACGGATGGCAATGCGCTGTCCACCACGCGTGGCAATGAGGTCGTGCCCCGGTCCGGCGTGGCGGGGGCGACAGGCAAGGTCACCAATTCGGGGCTGATCCAGGCGCGCGAAGGCGATGCGACCCTGGCCGGGCGCGAGGTGCGCCAGGATGGTGTGCTGCTGGCCAGCACCAGCGTCAACGCGCGTGGCACGGTGCACCTGCAGGCGCTGGGCGAACAGGCCGCCGTGGTGCTGGGACAGGGCGCCACGACAGCCGTCCTGATCGAGGAAGATGCGAGCAATACGGCGCTCGACAGCCAGCGCGACGGCTTGCGCGCCCCGGCCGTGGCCGGCGCCGCGTCCATGCTGCCGCTGGCGGACCGGCGCGACCAGTCGCGCATCGCCATCGACAGCGCCGGCACGGTGGATTTCCAGGACGCGTCGCTGACGCTGGCCACGGGTGGGCAGATCAGCGTCAATGCGGCCGGCCGCAGCCTGGTGCGCGATGGCGCGCGGATCGACGTGGCGGGCGCGGCCGGCGTGCGGCTGGCCATGGAAAGCAATAACGTCAAGGTCAACGTGCAGGGTAACGAACAGCGCGACGCACCGGGCAACCGCGATGGCAAGGGGCTCAATAGCAGCGATATCTGGCTGGACAGGCGCAGCCTGGTGTTTGTTCCCAAGGGGGCGAACGGCTATGACAGCGACCGCTGGTACACGGCGGGCGGCTTGCTGGAGGTGGGCGGCTACCTGGGCATGCAGGGACACACGGTGGGAGAATGGATGGCGCAGGGCGGCACGCTCAGTTTTGACGGCAAGGACGTCGTCACGCAGTCCGGTTCCAGCATCAACCTGTCGGGCGGCACCTTGCGGGTGGAAGGCGGCTCGATCCGCCAGACCTGGGTGAATGGGGCCGATGGCCGCCAGTACGAAGCATCGCGCGCCCCCGGCGACCTGCTGTACACGGGCCTGTACCGGGGCTTTGAAGAGCTGCACGCGCGCTGGGGCGAGTCGGCCACGGCTTCCTACCGCAGTCCGCTGATCGCGCCGCTCCAGCGACTGGAAAACGGGTATACGGTGGGACGCGATGCCGGCAAGCTGGTGATCGGTACGCAGGCGGCCGTGCTGGAAGGGCTGATCGACGCCGCCGCCGTCCAGGGCCCGGGCCAGCAGCAGGCGGCGCAGGCCGGTGTCGATGGCTACCATCAGTCGCACAAGGCCGCCGCCACGCGCGGCCAGCTGATCGTCGGCCGCTCCGTGCCCATGTTCGAAAAGAGCACGGGCCTGACGCACGACAGCCTGGGCGCCGTCATGCGCGACGTACAACTGGCCGGCGGCGCGGACGATATCGCCGCAGGCCTGGACCTCGGCACGCTGCTGCCGACGTCGCGCCAGGGGCGCCTGGTGCTCGATACGGCACGCCTGAACGGCTTCGAACTGGGCGCCATCCGCATGGCCGCCACGGACACGATTGCCGTCAATGGCGCCGTGCGCGTGGCCGACGGCGGCAACGTGACCCTGTACGGCAGCGCTGTGGCGGTCAATGCCGACGTGACGGCGCACGCGGGCAGCATCCAGATCGGCAATATCCTGCGGCAGGCTGTCAACGACCGCATCGAGGACAGCTTGCTGAAGGCGCCGCCCGGCGGCAACGCCGGCGTGCAGGTGGCCGGCGGCGTGACGCTGGATGCGAGCGGCTTGTGGAGCCAGTCCCTGCAGGAGGAGGAATCATTGTCTGGCGCCAAGCTGGCCTACCGGCATGGCGGCAGTGTTTCCCTGCGCAGCAGCGGCGACGTGCTGCTGCGCCAGGACAGCCGCATCGACGTGCGCTCGGGTGCGGCGCAGCTGGCTGGCGGTGCGGTACGCGGCGGCAAGGGCGGCAACGTGACGCTGGAAACGCGTATGCAGGGCAGCGAGCGCGCGGCCAGCCTGGGTTTCGATGGCGCGCTGCTGGGCCAGGGCATGGAGGGCGGTGGCACGCTGCAGGTGCGTGCGGCGAAGGTGCAGATCGGCGCACCGGCGCAGGCCGCGGCCGACACGCTGCAGCTCGACAGCGGCTTTTTTGACAAGGGGTTTTCCCGCTACGATATCGGCGGCAACGGCGGCTTGACGGTGGCCGACGGCGCGCAGGTCGCGGTGACGATGCCGCTGCTGCGCCTGGCCGGGCAGGAGGTGGAAGCGTGGCTGTCGCCCGTATACCGCGAAGACGCGAGGAAGGGCGTGCTGACGCAGCGCCTCGGCGCCAGCTTGCGGCTGCAGGCCGGTGTGGCGGACGTCTCCGGCGGCGCGGACATGGCCAGCGTCCAGGCGCGCATCGGCCACGGCGCCAAGCTGGAAGTCGATCCCGGCCAGTCGATCACGGTAGCGGGCATCGGCCAGCTGACGCTCGATGGCCGCCTGAATGCCTGGGGCGGCAAGATCGTGCTGGAAGGCATGGCGGGTGATGTGCAGGCGGCCGAGGTGGCCAACGGCGCCGGGCATGGCCGCTCGATCTGGATCGGCGACGGGGCCGTGCTGGACGTGGCGGCGCGCGCCGCGACGGCCGTCGATGCACGCGGCCAGCGCTATGGCCTGGTGCGCGACGGCGGCAGCATCGTGGTCGGCGGCACGCTCGACCATGCCACGGGCAAGGCCGATGCGGCGCACCTGTTCGTGGCCATGCGCGAAGGCGCGCTGCTCGACGCTTCCGGCACGCAGGCGCAGCTCGACGTGGCGGGCCTGGGCGCCACGCAAGTGGCCAGCCGTGGCGGCAGCATCGCGCTGGCGTCGAACAACGGCCTGTACCTTGACGGCCAGATGAAAGCCGGCGCGGGCGGCGCCAGCGCGGCCGGCGGCACGCTCGCTCTCGCGCTGGAAACGCCGCTGTACCGCGATACCGCGGGCGCGCGCGTGCGCCAGGCGCGCGAATTCATGCTGCGCCAGCAGCCGGCCGGCGGCACGCTGGCCGCCACGCAGCCGGAACAGGCTGCCGCGCAGTTCGTGTATGGCCACGCGGCGCTGGCCGCCTCGCAGGTGGCCGCTGGCGGCTTCGGCAACCTGTCCATTCTCAGCAACGGCATGCTCGGCTTCGATGGCGACCTGTCCCTGTCGCTGGGCCAGAGCCTGCATCTGTACGCGCCCACCCTGGTACTGGCCGACGGCGCGGCGGCGGCCACGCGCGTGCTGCTGGCGGCGCCGTACATGCGCCTGGCCGGCATCGGCGCCGTCGGCACGGGCGATGGCCAGATACGTCCCACTGTGACGGGCGGCGTGTCGACGCAGCCGGCTGCGGGCACCTTGCGCCTGGAAGCCATGCAGCTGCTCGATGTGCGCGACGTGCTGACGACGGGTGCGCATGGCGGCAAGGAGCGCGCGCAAGGACTGCCGATGGTGCTCGACCGGCGTGCCTTCGACAGCGTGGAACTGGCCAGCCAGGGCGACTTGCGTTTCCTGGGCGCCACCGTCAGCGGCCAGAATACCGCCCTGAACACGCCGGCCGACCTGTCGCTGACGGCGGCGCGCATTTATCCGGCAACGGGCGCCAACGCCATCGTGCGGGTCGGCTACCTGGGTGGGGGCAGCGATTATGCGCAGCAGCGCCTGCTGCGCATAGGCCGCGCCGGCACGGATGGTCAAGCGCCGCCGCTGCCGCCATCTTCCGCCTTTGGCGCGCTGACCCTGGGCGCCGCCGCGATCGAGCAGGGCGGCGTGCTGCTGGCCCCGCTGGGTAGTATCGTGCTGGGCGCCAGTACGGGCGCCAGCATGTCGGACACGCGTTCCTTGCGCTTCCTGCCGGGCAGCGTGACGTCGGTCAGCGGCGCCGGCATGATGCTGCCGTACGGCGGCACGGCCGATGGCGTCAGCTGGAGCTACGATGGACAGGATGTGAGCCTGCTGGGCGCGGGCGGCACCTATGGCACGACGGCCAATCTGAAGGTGGGGCTGGCAATGAAGAGCCGCGCGGTCGACGTGCTGCCGGGCGCCGTGCTCGATCTGTCGGGCGGCGGCCAGTTGCTGGGCGCCGCCTTCGTGGCCGGCCGTGGCGGCTCCACCGATGCGCGCTACCATCCGCTGGTGCAGACGCGGGCCAACGGCGGCTTCATCCTGCCTGAACTGGCCAGCAATCCCGTGTACGCGATTGTGCCGGGCGCGCAGGCGCCGGTGGCCCCCGCCGATGGCGAGCGGGGCGCCAGTGTGCCCGTGCCGGGCCAGCAGGTGACGATAGGCGCCGGCGTGCCCGGTTTGCCGGCCGGCAGCTACACCTTGCTGCCGTCGACCTACGCCTTGCTGCCGGGCGCTTTCCGCATCGAGATCAATGGCCAGGCCGGCATCGCGCCGGCCGCGCCGAATGCCATGCGCAACGGTTCCTGGGCCGCCAGCGGCCGCCTGTCCGTGGCAGGCACGGGCATCGGCGACGCCTTGTCGCGACAGCTGATCGTGACGCCGGCCAGCGTGTTGCGTAGTTATTCGCAGTACCGGGAAACCAGCTATGCCGATTTTGTGCGCGCCGACGCGGCCAGGCTGGACGTGCCGCGCGCCATGCTGGAAGCGGATGCGCGGACCATGCTGGTCCAGCTGATGCCAGGCAATGGCGACGCCCTCGATTTCCGTTTCCAGGGCCAGGCCCGCTTTCAGCCCGCCGACAAGGGGCATGGCGGCACGCTGGCCTTCCCGATGGACGGAGGGCATTTGGAAGTGCTGGCAGCCAGCGGCCAGGCCAGCGCCGACATCGGCACCGCATCGCTGCGCGCCGTTGACGTCAACGCCGTGGGCGCGGCGCGCCTGTCGCTGGGCAGCTTGCCTGTGGTGCGCTACGGCCAGGGCGGCAATCTGCTCGACTTCTCCACTGGCGGGGCCGCCGGCGCTATCACCGTGCGTGACGGGGCGTCGCTGTCGGCAGCCGAAGTATTGCTCATCGCCAACTCAACAGTGGCAAACCAGGGCGCCGGCATTAAGGTCGAGCAGGGTGCGGCCATCAGCACGCTGGGGCGCGGCAAGTCCGCCTTCGATGCCGAGGACGGCTTCGTCTACCAGCCCGGCTACCGCGGCGTGCTGGCCGTGTCCAACGGGCGCCTGCAGATGCTGGCGCCGGAATACGATAGCGTGGGTACGCCGGCCAGCATCCGCATCGGCACTTGCGCGCAAGCCGCCTGCGCTGGCGCTACCTCGCTGTATTCGGAAGGCTCGATCGCCTTTGCCACCAGCAGTGCCTTCGAGCTCGGCGACGCCGTGCGCTACGGCACGCACCACCTGACCCTGGCGGTCGGCGGCATCAACGTGGGCAGTGCGCAGGCGCTCGATGCGGCCGCCGCGCGCGGCGCTCTGCCGCCGGGGCTGACCTTGAACCAGGAAGTCCTGGACCGCTTGCTGCGCGGCGATGCCAGCACGGGCGCGCCGGCTTTGCAGACCTTGTCGCTGACGGCCGCCCAGTCGCTCAATTTCTACGGCGACGCGACCCTGAGCACCATGGATGCCAGCGGCAAGTCGCTGCTGGACAAGTTGTCGCTGACGACGCCGGCCATGTATGGCGGCGGCAAGGCGGGCGAGGCGGCGCGTATCGTCACCGATACCCTCGTCTGGAATGGCGGCACGGCCGGCCCGGCAGCGCTGCCCGGCGCCGTGCTGGCCGGCGGCGCCGGCACGGGCAGCGGCACGCTGGACGTGAACGCGCGGCGCATCGAGTTCGGTTATGGCCCCGACACGCGCCCGGACACGCTGGCCGACGCCCAGCGCCTGATCCTGGGCTTTGCCGACGTCAGGCTCAATGCCAGCGAGCGCATCACGGCTAACCACAAGGGCAGCCTGGCCGTGCACCAGTCGCAGGGTGCCTATGCGGCGGGCAAGGGCTACGCCTACGCAGGCGGCGACCTGTACCTGAACACGCCGCTGCTGACGGGACAAGCCGGTTCCGTCAACCGCATCACGGCAGGCGGGGCGCTCTATATCGCGGGAGCGGGCGCTGGCCTTGGCGGGCCGGCGGCGCTTGCCGGCAGCGACGCGCTGGGCGCGGAACTGCTGTTGGCGGGCAATAGCGTGACGCTGGATACGGCCGTGGTGTTGCCTAGCGGCAAACTGACCCTGGCCGCCACTGGCGACGTGCGCCTGCTCGACGGCGCGCAGCTGGACATGGCGGGACGCAAGGTCAGCATCCACGATGCGGACAAATACAGCTGGGGCGGCGAGGTGATACTGACCAGCCGCAGCGGCAATATCGCGCAGGCGGCCGCCGCCGGCATCGATGTGTCGGCCCGCAACAACCAGGGCGGCAAGGTACAAGCCATCGCCCTCGATGCGGGCGCAGGCAAGGTCGACCTGCAGGGCCGGTTGCTGGGCGGCGCCAGCGGCCGCTATGACGCTGGTGGCACGGTCCTGCCCTACAAGGGCGGCGTCGTGGATATCCGCGCGCAGGACGTGGGCGATTTCGCGGCCCTGAACCGGCGCCTGAACGATGGCAAGGTCGATGGCGAACGCAGTTTCCAGATCAAGCGGGGCGATCTGACCATCGGCGACGAGATCAGGGCGGGCAGCGTCAATGTCTCGCTCGACAATGGCCGCCTGACGGTGGCGGGCACCATCGACGCCAGCGGCGAGCGCGTGGGCTCTATCCGCCTGGCGGGCAAGCATGGCGTGACGCTGGCCGGCACGGCCGTGCTCGACGCGCATGGCAGCGTGCTGCGCGTCGACAGCTACGGCAAGATCATCGATGCGCCGAACCGGGCGTTGATCGAAATCAATGCAGGCGATGGCGTGCTGGCCCTGGACAGCGGCGCGCGGCTCGATGTGCGCCACGGTACGGCCGCCGGCAGCGGCGCGGACAAGGGCCGGCATGACGGCAAGGCGCGCGGCACGCTGGACTTGCACGCGGCGCGCCTGGGCAGCGCCGGTGGCGCCAGCGACGCCGACGCGGCCACGCACGGCGACATCGCCATCGCGGCTGGCGCAGGCCTGCGCATCGAAGGTGCGCGCGAGATCGCCGTGCACGGCACGGCGCGCTACAGCGATGCGCCACAAGGCGTGCTCAAGGATGTCAGTGGCCAGGTCGTGCCGGGCCCGGACGGCTTGCCGCAGGCGGACCTGGCGGCGGGCGGCCGGCCATACCAGTACATCGACCAGGCTTACCTCGATAGCAAGCATGGCGACAGCACGGACTTCATGGCGGCGGCGCTGGGCAACGCCAATTTGCTGGAAAATAAGCTGGCAGGCTTGCGGACGGCCGCGCTTGCCGAGGCGCTGCATGTGCGGCCCGGCGTGGAAATCGTCACGCAGGGCGACCTGGTGGTCAGCGGCGACATCGACCTGTCCGCGCACCGCTATGCGGGCCTGAACGCGAAGGCGCCAAAAACCGCCGTGGCCGGCTCGGGCGAACCGGGCAGCCTGGTGTTGCGCGCGGGCGGCAATCTCGACATCTTTGGCAGCATCAACGACGGTTTTGCGCCGCCGCCCGCCACGCCGGACGACAAGGGCTGGGTGCTGACGCCGGGCCGCCAGGCCTACGGCGCAGACGTGGTGGTGCCGGGCCATGGCGTGGTGCTGGCCGAGGGAACGTTGTTTCCCGCCGGTAAGGTCTTGAATTATGCCCTGCCCATCCAGTCGGTGACGCTGGCCGTGGGCACCGTGCTGCCGGTGGCGGCCAGCCTGGCGGCGGCGCTGGAAGTGCCGCTCGATACGGTGCTGCGCGCGGACGTGCGCGACAGCGCCGGCCGCCTGCTGCATGCGGCCGGCACGCTGGTTGCGGGCCAGCCGCTGCTGCTGCCGAAAGGCACGCAGATGGGCGCCGGTTCGCAATTGCCCGGGACGGCCGCGCTGGAAGGCCTGACCTGGCCGGCCGGCGTGCCCCTGCCGAGCCTGGCGCAGTTTGATAACTACCTCAAGCCGAACGGGGTCATGCTGGCCAGTGCGCTGGCCTTGCGCGTCGGTGCGCTGATCCCCGCCGATACCCGCGTCAAGTTGCCGGGCGGCGCCCTCAGCGTGCCGCTGCGCGCCATCACGGGCGGTGTGCAGGGCCGTAACTGGGCGGTCGCGCCCATGCTGCCGGAAGGCTCGCTGTCGTGGTCGATGCGGCTCGTGTCCGGCGCCGATACCGGCGCGGCCGACACGCGCAGCATCCGTCCCGTGCTGGCGGGCGACTTGCGGCTGGCGGACAGCCACTACGCGCTGTATGAAACGTATGACCGGAAAATCATCCCGGGCACGCCGGCGCGGCCGGGCGGTGCCTGGTTCTGGAATGCGTTCGGGGGCGAACTGGGGTACGAGCCGGGCACGCCGGTAGCGCCAGATCTTGAAGACTGGTGCGACGCAGGCGCCTGCGACCGCTACAACTATGCCTGGAGCGACAGCGCCAGCCTGTATGATCCCGCCTGGCTGGCCGGCAAGCCGGTGCCGCTGGATGTGGAAGGACTGTGCGACGCGGACCTCTGCATCCCGCTGGGCAAGGCGATTCCCGGCACGCCGGACCGGGTGGAAATCGGCGCGCTGAAAAGCGTGACGCCAGCGACCCAGCATTTCAGCGTGCTGCGCACGGGGACGGGCGACCTGGACCTGATTGCGGCCGGCAACGTCAGTACCCTGTCGCCATATGGCATCTATACGGCGGGCACCTCCACCGCCAGCCTGGGCAATGCCGCCTACAATCAGGCGCGCGGACGCGCCGGCGACGGTGCGACGGTGCTGGGCAGCGGCGGCGCCGCGTATGAATCCCTGGTCGATGGCGGCGCGGCCAGCCCCTATGCGGCCTGGTACCCTGACCATGGCGGCAATGTGCTGCTGCGCGCGGGCGGCAACCTGACGGGCGACATCGTCAGTGCGTTCGGCGTTGCGCGCCAGGAAGACTTGCGCAGGCAGGCGGCCAGCGCCAACGTGGGCAACTGGCTGTGGCGCCAGGGCACGGGCGGCACGGCCGGCGTCGACCCCATACCCGCCAGCTGGTGGATCAATTTTGGCACATATATCAAGGAAGCCGGAGGCGCGAGCGTCTTGCAGCCCGACCAGGCGATCATCGACAAGCTGCCCATGCTGGTGGGCTTCACGGGCATGGGCACGCTGGGCGGAGGTAACCTGAGCGTCGATGTGGGCGGCCATGCGGGCATGCAGGCGCGGCGCGGCTCGGCCGATGGCAACCAGTCGCCGCGCAGCGAAGGACTGGTGCTGGCCGTGGCCGGCACGGGCCGTGTCGGCGCCGACGGCGGCATGCTGCTGACGGGCGGCGGTGACATGGACGTGCGCATCGGCGGCGACCTCAACCCTGGCCTGCAGGCCAGGGCGGCCGTCAACACCGGTTCTGGCATGCAGCTGGGCGTGGCGACGGATTACCAGAACCAGAACCTGAACCTGAACGGCGCGCTGAGCAATCTGCGCGGCGCCCTGGCCCTGCAAACGGGCAGCCTGGGCGGCGTCGCCTTCAATTATGGCGGCATGCCGCAGCAGCACGACAGCAAGGAGCAGCGCGCCTATGATCCCTATGGCGCCACGCTGGGCACGGCCACCGGTGGCGCGACGCTGATGCTGGGCGATGCGGCGGCGCGTGTGTCCACGCGGGGCGACCTGGTGCTGGCCGGCACGGGCGATCCGGGCCGCGTGAAGACGCCCCATTCATCTGCGTTCACGGCCAATGGCAAGGCCTATGCCCAGGGCGGCTATGGCTGGTTTTCGCTGTGGACGGACGGCACGGCGATCGACCTGTTCTCCGCCGGCGGCAGCCTGGCGCCGAGCGTGCAACTGGGCGATGTCGATTTTGGCAGGACACCGGCCAGCCAGGGCAACCATGCCGATTCGGACGGGCGTTTCCTGTTCCCTTCGCAGCTGGGGGCGGTGGCCGCGCATGGCAGCATCTTCCTGGGCAAGTCGGCGCTGGGCGGGCAAGACTACTACGCGCCCGGCTATTCCATGCTGCTGGCGCCATCGGCCAGCGGCCGGCTCGACTTGCTGGCGGGCGATTCGCTGTATGCCAGCGGCTATGCCGTGAGCCGCTCGGGCGCCGCCGCATCGAGCCTGGCCACGCCCGTTCATCCCGCCTTCGCCGGCTATGCGCAGCCGGCCACCTACGTGGCGGGCAATGGCGGCGTGGACGGCATCTTGTCGAGCCTGGTGCGCTTTCCCCTGTTCGCGTTTGGCAGCCCCAGCGCCGCGCCGCTCGGCGACATCGCCGGCACGCCGTCGCGCCTGTACGCGGGCAAGGGCGATATCGTCGGCTTGCGCAGCGGCGAGCTCCTGGCGTTTGCCAACGGCCAGCGGGCCGGGCAGACATGGTACGAGGGTGTCGCACCCGTATGGATGAGGGCCGGGCGCGACATTGTCAACTCCGGCACGCAGCCGGGCCAGCCGACGGCGCTGCCGAACACCATGGCCAATACCCGCGAGAACGTGTATGGCAATGGCGTCAGCACGGGCAACCTGTTCGTGCATGCGCGCGCCACGGACGTGTCCATCGTCGCGGCCGGCCGCGACATCCTGCATAGCAGCTTCAACGTGGCCGGTCCCGGCACGCTGGAACTGACGGCGGGGCGCCATATCCGCATGGAAGAGCAGGGTGCGCTGGTCAGCCTGGGCGCCGTGGTGGCCGGCGATCAACGCCCCGGCGCCGGCATCGTGCTGCAGGCGGGGCTGGGCGACGCCGGCGTGAATGGCGTCGATTTCGCCGCCTTCGCGCAGCGCTACCTGGACCCGGCCAACCTGGCCCAGGCCGGCGTGCCATTGGCACAACAGGCGGGCAAGGTCGCCAGGACCTATGCGCCGGATCTGGCCGCCTGGCTGGCGGCGCGCGAGGGTTTCGCCGGCACGCCGCAACAGGCGCGCACGCGCTTTGCCGCCTTGTCGCCCGAGCAGCAGCGGATCTTCGCGCGCCAGGTCTTCTTCGATGAATTGAAGGCGGGCGGGCGCGAATACAACGATGCGCAAGGTCCGCGTTTCGGCAGCTACCTGCGCGGCCGCAACGCCATCGCGGCGCTGTTCCCCGCGCAGGATGCGCACGGCAGGAACATCCGCTACCAGGGTGATATCAGCCTGTATGGCCCGTCTGGCGTGAATACGCTGTTTGGCGGCGACATCAGCATGCTCGCGCCGGGCGGCAAGCAGGTCTTCGGCACGGAGGGCCAGGCGCCGCTCGCTGTGCCTGGCCTGGTGCCCGGTGTGCTCACGCAGGGTGCGGGCGATATCGCGCTGTACGCCCAGGACAGCATGCTGCTGGGCCAAAGCCGCATCATGACCACCTTCGGCGGCGCCATCCTGGGCTGGTCGGCGCTGGGCGACATCAATGCGGGGCGCGGTTCGAAGTCGACCATCGTCTACACGCCGCCCAAGCGCGTGTATGACCAATGGGGCAATGTGACGCTGGCGTCCGACGTGCCCAGCACGGGCGCCGGCATCGCCACGCTGGCGCCGATACCGGAAGTGCCGGCCGGCGATATCGACCTGATCGCTCCCCTGGGTACCATCGACGCGGGCGAGGCGGGCATCCGCGTCTCGGGCAATATCAACCTGGCGGCGTTGCAGGTGGTGAACGCGGCGAACATCCAGGTGCAGGGGAAATCGAGCGGCATGCCGGTACTGGCCGCCGTGAATGTGGCCGCCCTGAGCAACGCCAGTGCGGCGGCATCGCAGGCGACGGGCGCGGCGCAGGAAGTGCTGCAGCGCGAGCGGGCGGCGGCGCGCGGCAGCTTGCCATCGATCTTTTCCGTGCGCGTGCTGGGCTTCGGCGACGAGCCGGTCGAAGACGGTGACAAGCCCGACAAGCGCGACAAGGCGGCCAGCTACCGGCCGGACAGCCCCGTCGCCATCCTGGGCCTCGGCGGCACGGGTGCCACTCAGCGCGCCCACCTGACGCGCCAGGAGCAGCAGGAGCTGGACCTGTGATGGCCAGCGTGGAAGCGTTTTCGCCGTGCCTGCAGGCGCACCTGGCCACGCACTACGCGCGCCTGCACCGGCGCCTGACGCGCTACCTGGGCTGCTCGGAGCTGGCCAGCGACAGCCTGCACGACGCCTGGCTGCGCCTGGCGGGCAAGCCGGCGCCGCCCGCCAGCAGCATGGATGCCTACGTCTGCCGCGTGGCGTGCAACCTGGCCGTGGACCGGCTGCGCCAGGCGCGGCCCTGGCACTACGCGGACGGCGCCGAAGCGGTGCTGGAACAGTTGGCAGATGGCGCGGCGGGACCGGCCACGCTGGCCGAAGTGCGCTCCGAACTGGCCGCCGTCGACCGGGCGGTGGCGTGCCTGCCGCGGCGCCACCGCCAGGTGCTGTTCGGCTTGCGCCTGGAGGACGCCACGCGCGACGAGGTGGCCGCGCGCCACGGCATCTCGCTGCGCAGCGTCGACACCCTGCTGCGGCAGGCGCTCGATCACTGCGCCGCGCAGACGGGGCAGACCGTCATCGGCGGCATCGGTACGGCGCGCCGGGCTTTGCGCACGGCGCGGGCTGGCTTCCAGCCGGGACCGCCATCGTTTGCTATTGCCACATAAGCATCATGGCACGCCAGCCGTCTATAGCATGCGCTGGAAGACACCATCCTTGTCCAGCAGCAGATGCTTGAGGCCGGCAAGGACGTGCAGGACGATCAGGGCGGCCAGGGTCCAGGCGCCCAGTTCGTGCAGTTCGAAGCATTGTTCGGCCAGCGCGTGGTCGGGCGCGAACCAGCGCGGCAGGGCCAGGCCGAAGAAGGCCACGCCGCTCTTGCTCAGCAGCGCACCGGCCAGGCCCGCGGCCGGCACCAGCAGCATGCCCGCGTACAGCAAGCCATGGCCCAGGCGCGACAGGCGCGCTTGCCACGGCGCCACGGACGCCGGCAGGCTTGCCGGCGCGTGGCCCAGGCGCCAGGCGGCGCGCGCGGCGAGCAGCAGCAATAGCAGCAAGCCCAGCGATTTATGCAGATTGAAATACACCTCGCTGCCGGGATCGTCCTCGACCTCCATCATATACCAGCCCAGGGCCAGCATGGCGGGGATCAGCACGGCCATCAGCCAGTGCAGCAGGCGCGCCGGGGATGCATAGCGCCAGCCTTGCGTCGTCAATTTCTCGGTGTTCATGGTGTTTCCTTCTCGGTCAATCGCGTGGATGAATCGTGTTGGCGCCGCATCAGTCGATGGACCAGATGGCGTGCGCGTCGAGTTGCAGGCGCGCCTGGGCCGCCAGCGCCTCGATCTGCGCCGTCTGCGCCGTGAGCGCCGCGTCGAGCGCCTGCCGCCTGCCGGCCAGCGCTACGGCCAGCGTGCATTCGCCCGCCTGGTAGGCGCGCTGCATCAGTTCCGCCTGGTGGATGGTTTGTTGTTGTACCTCTTGCAATGTAGTCCATATGGCGTGGCTATGCACGCTGTCGCTGGCGGCACGCCGGGCCGCCAGGGCGACGCGCAGCTGCGTCTGCGCCACCCGTTCGCGCGCCATCGAGGCCTTGATTGCCGCCGCCGACCTGTCCGCCGCACGTCCGGCGCCGGGTAGGGGAAACGACAGGCTGACGCCGAACACCCGCTCCTGGCCGTCGCGCTCGCGCGCGGCGCGCAGTGCCAGCGTCGGGTCAGGCATGGCGTCGCTGGCCAGGCGGCTGGCGCGCATGGCGTACAGGTCCGCTTCCGCCTGGGCCAGCTGCAGTTCGTGGTTGTCATGCACGATGCGCTCGGCCCAGCTGCTTGCGTCCTCGCTGCCGGCTTGCGGCAGTGGCAGCGAGTCGGCCTGCGGACGCGGCAAGCCGGGGTAGCTGATGGCCAGCAGCGTGAGCGACTGTTCGCTGCGCTGGCGTGCCTGTTGCAGCAGGGCCAGCACGCGCCGCTGTTCCGTCTCGGCTTGCAGCAAATCGAGGGCGGCGCCGTCGCCCGCCTGGACGCGGCGCGCGGCAATCGATTGCAAGCGCTGCGTCACGGCCAGCTGCTCTTCCAGCCGCGCTACGCCGGCCAGGTCGCGCAGCGCGTCGAACCAGTCGCGCAGCAGGGCGCGTCCCGCCTCGTGCCAGGCGTCGCCATGCAGCGCGCGCGCGACGGCCAGACCTTGCTCGCCCAGCGCCTGGTCCAGGCTGGCCTTGCCGAACCAGCGCAGGGGCCGCTCCAGCGCCACTTCCTGTTCCAGGTAGCGTTGCGCGCCGGGGGCGGTGCGCCGGCTGGCGCCCGCGCGCACCGTCCATTCATAGGGGCCGGCGGCCAGCTTGTCGCGTTCCGCGCCGGCCAGTTGCGTATTGAGCACCCCCTGGCGCAGCGCCGGCAGGCTGGCCAGCACGCGCCGCACCTCGGCTTCGGGCGGCAGCGCGGAAAGGACGCCTGGCGCCGCCTGCGCTCCCGCCGTCCACAGCAGCAGGGCCAGGGCGTGCGTCCTCATGCCAGCCTCCCGTGGCACAGCACGGGGCTGATCCAGTAGGCGATGTCGGGCTTGGGCAGCTGTGCCGCCAGCGCCTGCACCAGCAGGCGCAAGTCGGTGTCGGCGCCGGCGACCAGGACCAGCTTGCGCCGCCCCCGTCCCCGCACCTGTTCCAGGCTGGAAGGATAGGCGGCGCCCGGTCCCATGCCTTGCGCATCGAGCACGGAAAAACCGGCAGCCCAGGCCGGGTGCAGCAGCAGGAAATCGAGGACGTCCTCTTCGAGGGCTACGGGCATGGCCAGCGTCAGCATGGCGTCGCAGGGGGAACGGTCAGGGTGCTGCATGGTGGGCTCCAGTGAGGGCAGTGGTAGGGACAGATGGCTGCGCCACGCCGTAGCGGCGGAACAGCAGGGGCAGCAGTACGAGGGTCAGCACGGTGGCGCTGAGCAGGCCGCCGATGACGACGATGGCCAGCGGCTTCTGGATTTCCGAGCCGGGTCCGGTGGCCAGCAACAGCGGCACCAGGCCCAGGCCCGTGATACAGGCCGTCATCATGACGGGGCGGAAGCGCCGCACGGCGCCTTGCAGCACCAGCTCGCCGACCGGCACGCCGCGCGCATGCAGGTCGTTGAAACAGGTGATCATCACCAGGCCATTGAGCACGGCGATGCCCATCAGCGCGATGAAGCCCACCGAGGCTGGCACGGACAGGTATTCGCCCGTCAGGGCCAGCGCATACACGCCTCCCGTCAGCGCGAACGGGATGTTGACCAGCACCAGCAGGGTTTGCCGGATGCTGCGCAAGGTCGTATACAGCAGCAGGAAGATCAGCGCCAGCGCGATGGGCACGACCAGCGCCAGGCGGGCGGCGGCGCGCTGCTGGTTTTCGAACTGGCCGCCCCAGGCGATGCGATAGCCGGGCGGCAGCGGCACTTGCCGCGCCACCAGGGCCTTCGCTTCGTCGACGAAGCCGACCAGGTCGCGCCCGCGCACATTGGCGCGCACCACCACCAGGCGCGAGGCGTTTTCGCGCTCCACCTTGACGGGGCCGTCGACCGTGCGCAGGCCGGCCACCTGGCTCAGGGCGATGGCGGGGCCATCGGCCATGGGCAGGCGCAGCTGGCCGAACAGATCGGCCGACAGCTGCAGTTGTTCGCCGCCGCGCAGCAGCAGGGGCAGCCGCTTGCCGCCTTCGATGACGATGCCAGCCTGGCGCCCTTCGATCAGGGTGCGCAAATCGCCCTGGATCTGCTCCACCGAAAGGCCCAGGCGGGCGGCCGCCACCCGGTCGATATCGACTTGCAGGTATTGCACGCCCGAGTTTTGCGTCGTCAGCACATCCTCGCTGCCGGCCAGCGTTCGCAGCTGGGCCACGATGCGCGCGGCCAGCGCGCCCAGCGTCTTGCTGTCAGGGCCGTAGATCTTGACGGCCACGTCGCCGCGCACGCCGGACAGCATTTCCGAGGTGCGCATCTCGATGGGCTGGGTGAAGCTGATGTTGACGCCTGGAAAGCTCGCCGTGGCCGCGCGCAGGGCGTCGATCAGCGTTTCCTTGTTCGCGCTGTGCCACTGCGCGCGCGGCTTGAGCACCAGGAAGGAGTCCGTTTCGTTCAGGCCCATGGGATCGAGTCCCAGTTCATCGGACCCCAGGCGCGCCACGATGCGGCGCACGTCAGGCACTTGTTCCAGGATGCGGCGCTGGATGGCCATGTCCAGGCGCGCCGACTCTTGCAGGTTGACGGACGGCAGTTTTTCGATCTGCATGATGATGTCGCCTTCGTCCAGCGTGGGCATGAACGATTTGCCCACCTGCAGGAAGACGCCGGCGGCCAGCAGCAGGGCCGCCACGGCCACGCCGCCGATCAGGCGCTCGCGGCGCAGGGCGCGCCCGAGCAGGGCCAGGTAGGCCGCTTCCATTTTTTGTACCAGGCGCGGCGTGCCTGCGTGGCTTTCGGGCAGCAGCAGCGAGGCGAGCACGGGAATGACGGTCAGCGACAGCAGCAGCGAAGCGGCCAGCGCGAAGAGGATGGTCAGCGCCACAGGGGCGAACAGCTTGCCTTCCAGGCCCTGCAGGGTCAGCAGGGGCAGGAAGACGATCATGATCACCAGCATGCCTGCGCTGACGGGCAGCGCCACTTCGCGCACGGCCCGGTAGATGCGGTGCAGGCGCGGCACGCCCGGCTGCGCGTGGGCACCATGGGCCTCGATGTTTTCCACCACCACCACGGCCGCATCGACCAGCATGCCGATGGCGATGGCCAGGCCGCCCAGCGACATCAGGTTGGCGCTCAGGCCATACGCCTGCATCAGCAGGAAGGTGCCCAGCGCCGCCAGCGGCAGGATGCAGGCGACCACCAGCGCCGAGCGCAGGTTGCCCAGAAAGACGTACAGCAGCACGATCACCAGCACGGTCGCTTCGGCCAGCGCGCCCGTGACGCTGGCCACGGCCCGCTCCACCAGCTTGCCGCGGTCGTAGAAGGTGCTGATGGTGGTGCCCTTGGGCAGGCTGGGGCCGAGCGCGTCGAGCCGCGCGCGCACTTGCCGCACCACTTGCTGCGCATTCGCGCCGCGCATGGCCAGCACCAGCGCCTGCACGGCTTCGCCGCGCCCGTCCTGGGTGACGGCGCCATAGCGCGTCAGCTGGCCGATGCGCACCGTGGCCACCTGGCCCACGTTCACGGCCATGCCACCGCGCCGGTCGATGCCGATGGCGCGCACGTCGTCCAGCGTGCGGATGCCCGCGTCGCTGCGGATCAGCAGCGCCTCCTCGCCGCTGCCCAGGCGGCCCGCGCCGTCGCTGCGGTTGTTCGCTTCCAGCGCCTGCTGCAGCTGCGTCAGCGACAGGCCGCGCGCGGCCAGGGCGGCCAGGTCGGGCACCACTTCGAAGCTGCGCACCATGCCGCCGAGCGAATTGACGTCGGCCACGCCGGCGATGTTGCGCAGCTGGGGGCGGATGGTCCATTCGAGCAGCGTGCGCTTTTCCATCAGGCTCAAGGGCCCCTCGATGGTGAACATGAAGATTTCACCGAGCGGCGTGGTGATCGGCGCCAGGCCACCGCTGACGGAGGCGGGCAAGTCCTTGAGCACGCTGGCCAGCCGTTCGCTGACTTGCTGGCGCGCCCAGAAGACATCCGTGCCTTCCTGAAAGTCCAGCGTGATGTCGGCGATCGCATATTTGGACTGCGAGCGCAGCACGGCCTGGCGCGGTATGCCCAGCAATTCCTGCTCCACCGGGGCGACGATGCGCGCCTCGACTTCTTCCGGCGTCATGCCGGGTGCCTTCAGGATCAGCTTGACCTGGGTACCGGAGACATCGGGAAAGGCGTCGATGGGCAGCTCGCGGAACGCCTGCACGCCGGCCGCCGCCATCAGCGCGGTCAGCACCAGCACCATCAGGCGCTGCGACAGCGACAGGGCGATCAAACGGGCCAGCATCACTTGCCTCCCTGGACGGGGGCATCCGAGGCGGGCCCCAGGCCGCTCCAGCTGCCTTTCAGCGCCGCCAGGCCGCGCACGGCCACCGCGTCGCCCGGCACCACAGCACCGCGCACCCAGGCCATGCCGCCGCCGGCCGGCGTCGCTTGCACGGGCACTGCCGTGTAGCCCCTGGCATTGGCGACAAAGACGTACTCCTGGCGTGCTTCGCCCATGCGCCGCACCAGCGCCGCCGCCGGCACGGCCACGCCGCCCGGCGTTTGCGCCGGGCGCAGCAGGCGCGCTTCGACAAAGGCATTCACCTTCAGGCATGGCTCCTGGCCCACTTGCTGTGCGCGCAGCTGCGCGCTTTGCGTGGCGGCGTCAACGACGGGAGAGATGGCCGTCACGCGCAGCCTGGCGCAGCCGTCGACCTGCAGCAGGTCGCCCACGTGCAGCAGCGGCAGTTGCGCCCGGCTCGCCTGCAACTGCACCCACAGGGGCCCGCTGGCGGCCATGCGGGCCAGCAGCGCGCCGGCTTCGACGTGCTGCCCCGCTTCGACCGGCAAGGCCAGCACGCTGCCGGCGCGGCTGGCGCGCACCGTCAGCAGGGGCGACAGCGTGCGTTGTTCGCGCAGGCGCCGCAGCGCCACGCCATCGAGGCCGGCGCTGCGCAGCGCCTGTTCGCGTTCGCTGGCCGCCAGCGCGGCCAGCTGCGCCGCATCGCGGCTCTCATCGAGACGGGCACGGGCGATGATGCCGTCGCCGTACAGTCCTTCGTCGCGCGCCAGTCTGGCTTGGGCCAGGCGCGCCGCACTGGCCTTTTCCAGGTAGGCGCGCTGCCACTCCAGCCAGCCCTGGCTGTACAGGGTCAGCAGCGGCATGCCGACGCGCACCTGTTGCAGCGGCGTCACGTGCACCTGCTGTACCACGCCGGCGAGCAGTGCGCTGGCCACGGCTCCCGAGCCGGGCGGCGCCACCACGGTGCCCGACAGGAGCAGGTCGTTGCCCGCAGGCGTCCCATCGCCGGCCAGCGTGGCGAGCGCCGGCGTGGTGGCGATGCCGGCACGGCTGATTTGTTGCGAACTGAGCAGCAATTGCTGCGGCGCGGCGGCCGACAGCAGCGGCCAGCCGAGCAGAGCCAGTATTGGCCAGCAAGGCTGGCAGCGGTTAAGATGGGGGGAAGCGGGCATGGGAGGCAGCCGGAAGTGGACGATGGATCGATGGTCGCCAGCAGATGTTAAGAAGTTCTTAATGTCCGGCGCCTACGCTGCCAGCATGAAATTCCCCGACAGGACAGGCTACGATGCGCATATTGCTGATAGAAGACGACCCCCAGCTGGGGCGCGCCACGCAGATGGGGCTGGAGCAGGCCGGCTATGCGGTCGACTGGGTGCAGTCGGCTGAAAGCGCGCATATGGCCGTGCGCCTGCACCGCTATGGCTGTCTGTTGCTCGACCTGGCCCTGCCGGGCGAGGATGGCATGCAGGCGCTGGCGACCTTGCGCCGCGGCGGCTATGACGGGGCGATCCTGATCGTCACGGCGCGCGATCAGATCGTCGACCGCGTGACGGGCCTGGATGCGGGCGCGGATGACTTCATCGTCAAGCCTTTCGACCTCGATGAGCTGGCGGCGCGCATGCGCAGCGCCTGCCGCCGCGTGGCCGGGCGCACGCACGAGGAACTCGTGCACGGCGATATCGTCATCGACGTCGCCGCGCGCCAGGTGCGCCAGGGCGGCGTGGAGGTGCCCGTGACGGGCAAGGAGTTTAGCATCCTGCTGATGCTCGTCGAGCAGCGCGGGCGCATCCTGAGCCGCGTGCAGCTGGAAGAGGGCGTCTACAGCTGGGGCGAGGAAATCGACAGCAACGCGCTGCAGGTGCATATCCACCATTTGCGGCGCAAACTGGGCAAAGCGCTGATCCGCACCGTGCATGCCATCGGCTACAGCATCGACAAGCCCGCTGCGCCCGATGTGCAGGCGTGTCCGTGATGCCCGCCATCCCGGGTAACGCGGGCGCATGGTCGCTGCGGCGCACGCTGCTGGCCGTGTTGCTGGGACTGACGTTCATCTTGTGGGGCTTCAGCGCCGCCATCGTGTATCTGGAAGCGGGCCGCGAAAGCCAGGAACTGTTCGACCAGTCGCTGGCCGAGACGGGCCATTTGCTGCTCTCCCTGGCCGAGCACGAGGTGCAGGAGCATGGCGCGAACACATCGCTGGTGATGCCGGTGGCGCAGAACCGCAACCACCGCCAGTATCTGCTGTTCCAGGTGTGGGATGCGCAGCAGCGCCTGCTGTACAAGAACGCCGGCGCGCCGGACCGGGCGTTCGCCGCGCCGGCCGACGTGGGCTACAGCTGGCACGACAACGATGGCCGCCTGTGGCGCATCTACACGAGCTGGAATCACAACGCGCAGCTGCAGATCCAGGTGGCGGAACCGGCCAGCCACCGCCAGGAAATCAGCAGCCGCTTCGCCCTGAAGCTGCTGGCCATCGGTTTGCCGATGGCGGCCCTGGCGGCACTGGCCATCTGGTGGAGCATCAACCGCGTGTTTCGCGCCCTGCGCCGTAGCGCCGATGAAGTGGCGCTGCGCACGCCCGACGATCTCGCCAGTGTCAGTGTGACGGGCGCGCCGCTGGAAGTGCAGCCGCTGCTGCAGGCCATCAACCGCCTGTTCGTGCGCGTGCGTCAGACGCGCGAGCAGGAGCAGCGCTTCACGGCCGATGCCGCGCATGAACTGCGCACGCCGCTGGCGGCCATCAAGACCAACCTGCAGGTGCTGCAGCGCGCGCGCAGCGATGCCGAGCGCAAGGAATCCGTGATGGGCCTGGGGCTGAGCGTGGACCGCGCCACGCGCCTGGTGGGGCAGTTGCTGACCCTGTCCCGGCTCGACCCGCAGTCGCAGCCGCCGCCCGACCTGCCCGTGCTGGACCTGGCCGCCGTGCTGGCCGAACAGCTACCCGCCTGGATGGCACAGGCGCAGCGCCAGGATCTGCTGCTGCGGGCCGAGCTGGCCACGGCGCCATGCCGTCTGCAGCCGGACCATGTCCTGATCCTGGCGCGCAACCTGATGGACAATGCCATGCGCTACACCCCGGCTGGCGGCACGCTGGTGCTGGCCTGCCGTAGCGAGGCCGATGGCGTGCTGCTGCGCGTGAGCGACACGGGGCCCGGTATCGCCGAGCAGTTGCGCGAGCGCGTGTTCGAACGTTTTTTCCGCGCCGCCGGCGCGCACCAGCCGGGCAGCGGCCTGGGCTTGTCGATCGTGCGGCGCATCGCCGAAACGCATGGCGCCAGCGTGCAGCTGGCCGCCGGGCCGGACGGCACGGGCCTGGTGGTGACGGTGCGCTTTCCAGCGCCCGCCGACGCGCCCATGCATACATAAAGGAGCGAATATGCCATTGCGACACCGCGAGTTTCACCGGATGGACAACGTGGGCTGGCTGCGCGCCGCCGTGCTGGGCGCCAATGACGGCATCGTCTCGACGGCCAGCCTGGTGCTGGGCGTGGTCGCGGCGCACGCCACGCACGACAGCATTCTGGTGGCCGGCGTGGCCGGCCTGGTGGCGGGCGCCATGTCGATGGCCACGGGCGAATATGTCTCGGTGCAGTCGCAGGCCGATACGGAACAGGCGGCGCTGGAGCGCGAGGGCGGCGAGCTGCTCGACGATCCCAAGGGGGAGCTGCACGAGCTGACGCACATTTATGTGGCGCGCGGCCTGGAACCGGCGCTGGCCGCGCAGGTGGCCAGGGCGCTGACGGCGCACGATGCGATCGGCGCGCATGCGCGCGATGAACTGGGCATCACGGAGAGCATGCGCGCGCGCCCGCTGCAGGCGGCGCTGGCCTCGGCGCTCAGCTTTGCCGTCGGCGCGGCGTTGCCGCTGCTGGTGGTGCTGCTGGCGCCGCTGTCCATGCTGGCACCGGCCATCGTCGTGGCGTCGCTGCTATCGCTGGCCTTGCTCGGCGGCCTGGCCGCCAGGGCCGGCGGCGCGCGCGTGGGCCGGGGCGTGCTGCGCGTGGTGTTCTGGAGCGCGCTGTCGATGGCGGCGGCATCGGGCATTGGTGCGCTGTTCGGCACCCCGGCAGCTTGACGCCGTCAGTGCGACACCAGCACCGGCAAGGTCATGTCCTGCAACACCGTGCGCGTGACGCCGCCCAGCAGCGCTTCGCGCAGGCGCATGTGGCCGTAGCAGCCCATCACGATCAGGTCGCACTGGCGCTGCGCCGCCATGGCCAGCAGGGCCGCGCCCACGTCCTGACCGTGCGGCGTGTCGTGCTGCAGCACTTCGACGTTGACGCCGTGGCGCGCCAGGTACAGGGCCAGGTCGGCGCCCGGCTGCTCGCCGTGCGCGGCCGGCTGGGTGTGCGAATTGACGACGGCCAGGGTCACCTGCCGCGCGCGTTGCAGCAGCGGCAGCGCATCGGTGATGGCGCGCAGCGCTTCGGCGCTGCCGTTCCAGGCCAGCAGCGGGTGCTGCGCAATATCCGATAGCGCGGCGGACGGCGCGTGCGGCACCATCAGCACGGGCCGGCCACAATGCAGCATCAGGTATTCGGGCGTGCCGGCGATGACGCGCGAGGGCGTGTCCTGCGCGTCCGTCTGGCCGAGTATCAGCAAGTCGCAATAGCGCGCCTGCAGCAGCAGCGCGCCTTGCGCGTCGTCGTCGACGAAGCGCGTTTCGTAGGTGCCCAGGCCTTCTTCGCGGGCGATGCGCTCGAATTCATGCAAGGCCTCGCTGGCCTGGCTGCGCAGCGCCTGCATCTGCGCCGGCGCAAACTGCAGCGCGTTGACGCCGCCGCCATACGCATAGCGCGAGAGGCCGCTCATGGCCGAGCCGATCAGGTGGGCGCCTTCGGCAATGGCCAAGCGCACGGCCAGGCGGATGCGCTGGGCGCAGTGGCGGGAATTGTCGACGTGGACCAGCAGGGTAGTGTAGGGCATGGCGTTTTCCTCGGTTGTCGGAAGTCGGTTATCAAGTTTGCAGCACGTAGTTGCCTGGTGCGTCGCCCAGGTCTGGCCCCATGGCCGGCGGCGCCACCTGCGCGCCCGAGCGCTCTGCCAGCCAGGCTTGCCAGGCGGGCCACCACGAACCGTCGTGGTGCGGCACGTCGCGCTGCCAGCTGTCCGCGTCGATGTAGGGCGCGTCGTGGGGGTGCGTGGCCAGCTGGTAGCTGCGGCGCGCCTGGCCCGGCGGCGAGACCACGCCCGCATTGTGGCCGCCCGAGGTGAGCAGAAAGGTGACGTCCGTGTCGGTCAGCAGCTGCAGTTTATACACGGAGCGCCATGGCGCCACGTGGTCCGTCAGGGTGCCGACGGCAAAGATGGGGGCATCGATGTCGGGCAGGGCGATGTGGCGCCCTGCCGTGCGGTAGCGGCCTTCGGCCAGGTCGTTGTGCAGGAACAAACGGCGCAGGTATTCCGAATGCATGCGGCAGGGCATGCGCGTGGCGTCCGTATTCCAGGCCATCAGGTCGCTGTCCTGCTCATCGAGGCCGAGCAGGTAATGGCGCAGCCGGCGCGACCAGATCAGGTCGTTCGAACGCAGCAGCTGGAAGGCGCCCGCCATCTGCTTAGTGTCGAGATAGCCCTGCTTCCACATGGCCGCTTCCAGGAAGCTCACCTGGCTGTCGTCGATGAACAGCGACAGTTCGCCCGGTTCCTTGAAGTCCACCTGCGACGCCAGCATGGTAAGGCTGGCCAGGCGTGTATCGCCGTCGCGCGCCATGCTGGCGGCGGCAATTGCCAGCAGGGTGCCGCCCAGGCAGTAGCCGGTCGCGTGCACCTGCGGCGCGCCCGTGATGCGGGCAACGGCGTCGAGCGCATCCATCACGCCCAGCTGGCGGTAGTCTTCCAGCGACAGCTCGCGGTCTTCCTCGAGCGGATTTTTCCAGGAAATCATGAACACCGTGTGGCCCTGCTGCACCAGGTAGCGCACCAGCGAATTGTGCGGCGACAGGTCGAGTATGTAGTATTTCATGATCCAGGCCGGCACGAACAGCAGCGGCGTGGCATGCACGCTAGCCGTCGCCGGCGCGTACTGCAACAGCTCGATCAGGTCATTGCGGTAGACCACCTTGCCGGGCGTGACGGCCACGTTCTCGCCTGCCTTGTAGCTGCGCAGGTCGGGCGCATGCGCGCCCATGGCGACGCGGCGCAAGTCGTCGGCCAGGTGCTGCGCGCCGTTCGCCAGGCTGGCGCCACCGCTCGCCAGGGTTGTTTGCTGCACCACGGGATTGGTCAGCATGAAGTTCGACGGCGCCAGCATGTCGAGCCACTGGCGCACGGTGAACGTGACGACATCTTCGTGGTGCGGCGAGACGCCGCGCACGCCCGTGGTGGCGCGGTGCCACCACTGCTGCTGCAGCAAGAAGCCCTGGTAGGCCAGGTTGTACGGCCAGCGCTGCCATGCGGGATCCTCGAAGCGCCGGTCCTGCGGCAGCGGCGCGATGCACGGCGGCGCACCGGCGCCGCCGCTCTGCGCCGACTGCAGCACGTACTGTTGCCAGCGAGCGATCTTCTTCCACGCTTCTTGCAGCAAGGTCAGCTGCTTCGATGGCGCCAGCGCCAGGTGGCTGAGCCAGTCGGCATAGGCGTTGCCCAGTGCGGCCGGCGAAATGCCGCCCGTGAACTTGCCCAGCCAGGCGTTCAGCAGCAGGTCCAGGGTGGCGCCTTCGGGCGCGTTCTCCGGATAGTCGGGCACCGGCACGCCTTGCCAGGCGCTGCCCAGGCGCTCATGTTCAACTTTTTGCTCCACATTGCTCGCCTGCGTCTTGCTCATTCAGGACTCCTGTCATTTTTTTACAGGATAGCAAGAGCTTGTTCAAAAAATTATGATCTACATCAAGTTTGCCCCGATGCGTGCAGCGTCTGGCTTGTCACCTCGATGGCCGCGCCTGTTTCCTGGAGGAACAGCCGCGACTGTTCCTCCAGCGCAGCGAGGCGCGCCAGCAAGGCCTCCTGCGGGGCCTGTGCCGCCTCGCGCTCGATGGCTGCGGCGATGGCGACGGCGGGGATGGCATGGAAGTTGGCCAGCAAGCCGGCCAGGGTATGTGCCTGCCGGCTCGCGGTGGGCCGGTCGCCCGCCTGCAGGGCTGCGCGCAAGGCGGCCAGCTGCTCCGGCAAGCCGGCCAGGAAGGAGGCGCCGATGATGGCGATCACCTCGGCGTCGGCGTCGGCCAGCGCGGCGCCGTAGTCGAAGGGCGGCGCGCTGCGGGTGGCCAGCACTGCCACTTGCGACGCCATGGCGGGCGGCAGCGGCAGCTTGCTGATTTGCAATACATGCTGCTCGATCAGGCGCTGGAAGGCGGCGGTGCGGAAAGGCTTGGACAGGTAATCGTCCATGCCGCCGGCGATGCAGCGTTCGCGGTCGCCTTCGAAGGCGCTGGCCGTCATGGCAATGATGACGCTTTTCGGCATGCCTTGCGCTTCGCGCTGGCGTATCTGCGCGGTGGCTTCGAAGCCGCCCATTTCCGGCATCTGCAAGTCCATCAGGATCATGTCGAAATGGGCGGCGGCATGACGGTCGAGCGCCTCGTGGCCGTTCGCCGCATGCGTGACCCGGTGGCCCGCATTCGACAGCAGCACGGTGGCCAGTTCGCGGTTCATGGCGTTGTCCTCGACCAGCAGGACGTCCAGGCCAGGCATGCTTTCCCGCACGGCATGGCGCGTGATCACGGGGGTGGCACCGGGCATGCCGCGGCAGGTACCCAGCACGCTCATGGTGATGGCCAGCAATTCATCGGGGCTGGCCGGCTTGAGCAGATAGCCGTCGATGCCCAGTTCGCGGCAGCGCGCCGCGTCACCCAGGCTGCCGCTGGACGACAGCATGACGATGGGCACCTGGCTCCAGTGGGGCAGGGCGGCCAGCGCCGATGCCGTGTCGAAGCCATTCATGCCGGGCATGGCAAAGTCCATGATGATGCAGTCGGCCGGCAGGGCGCTGCGGCAGTGTTCCAGCGCCGCCTCGCCCGACTCGCAGGCGATGACGCTGGCACCGCTGTGCTCGAAGATCTTGCGCAGGATGGTCAGGCTGCTGGAATTGTCGTCGACCAGCAGGATCGCCCGCGCCGCCAGCGAGGTGCCCGGCGGCGGCAGGCAAGGCTGATTCTCGCCGATGGGCAGGGCCAGGTCGACGCTGAAGCTGCTGCCCTTGCCCAGTTCGCTCGACAGGCTGATGCTGCCGCCCATCATGCTGACCAGTCGGCGCGTGATCGACAGGCCCAGTCCCGTGCCGCCGAAGCGCCGCGTGGTCGAACCGTCTTCCTGCTGGAAGGCGTCGAAGACGGCCTCCTGCATGTCGGCGGCGATGCCGATGCCGGTGTCGCGCACGCACAGCTGCAGCTGGGCCATACCATCGCCGCTGGCGCGCAGCCGGGCACTGACAGTGACTTCGCCGCGCGGCGTGAACTTGATGGCGTTGCCCGCCAGGTTGGTGAGGATCTGGCGCAGCCGGCCAGGGTCGCCGAGCAAGGTGTGCGGCAGCGCGGGATCGATGTCGAGCACCAGCTCCAGGCCGCTGGCCTGGGCCCGCATGGCGAGTGCGCGCATGGTTTCCTGCATCAGATGGCGCAGTTTGAAAGGGATGCTTTCCAGGGTCAGCATGCCCGCCTCGATCTTCGAGAAATCGAGGATGTCGTTGATAATGCATAGCAGGGCGTCGGCCGAAGCCTTGACGATTTCCAGGTATTTGCGCTGGTGGACGTCGAGTTCGGAGTCGAGCACCAGGTCCGTCATGCCCAGGATGCCGTTCATCGGCGTGCGGATCTCGTGGCTCATGTTGGCCAGGAATTCGCTCTTCGAGCGGCTGGCCGATTCGGCCACTTCCTTGGCCAGCAGCAGCGCCCGTTCAGCCGCCTTTTGGCTGGAAATGTCGACGATGGTGCCGACCAGGCCGTGCAGGCTGCCATCGGACTTCAGCAGGGCAGCCTTGCTGAACAGCACATCGACCTGGCGCGCGCCGACGCTCAGCCGCTCTTCATACGTCTGGTTGCCGCGCTCCTGCAGCAGTTCCAGGTCGCGCTGCAGCACTTGCTGCGCCTCCTGCTGCGGCAGGATGTCGGCTACCGTCTTGCCCAGGATGTCCGCCTGCGCGCGCTGGAAGAAGGCGCAATAGGCGCGGTTGGCGCGCAGGTAGCGGCCCTGTACATCCTTCAGGTACAAAGGGATAGGAATGGTTTCGATCAGCGCGTCGACAAAATTGAGGTTGTGCCGCAGCTCGCGTGCCGCCAGGCGCCGCTCCGTGATGTCGGTCAGGCTGCCGGTGACGCCGGTCAGGCGGTCCTGGCCATCGCGTTCGGCGCGCGCGCACACGTCGACCCAGCGCACGTCGCCGTCGCGGGTGACGTAGCGCGCTTCATGGCGCATGCTGTCCACCTGGCCACTCAGTAGCTGGGACAGGCCGGCGGCGGCGCGCTCGCGGTCGCGCGCATCGATGAATTGCAACACATGCTTGCCCAGGCTGTCTGCGGTGTCGAAGCCGGTGATGGTGTGCCAGGCGGGGTTCAGGAAGGTCCAGGCGCCGTTCAGGTCGGTGCGGAAGACCACTTCATGGAGGCTGTTGACGACATTGCGGTATTCGCGCTCGCTTTTCGCGATGGTCTCGGCCATGCGTTTGCTGTCGCTGATTTCCGTGCGGATGGCGATGTACTGATAGGGTTCGCCGGCGGCGTCGAGGAAGGGTACGATGGTGGCGTCGACCCAGTATTGGCCGCCATCCTTGGCGTGGTTGCAGATCTCGCCATGCCAGACCTGGCCCGTGGTGATGGTTTGCCACATCTGCGCGAAGTAGGCGTCAGGATGCGTGTGCGAATTGATCAGGCGGTGCGTCTTGCCGACCAGCTCTTCGCGCGTGTACCCGCTGATGGCGCAGAACTTGTCGTTGACGTAAATGATGACGCCGGCCGTGTCGGTGATGCTGACAATGGCATGCTGGTCCATCGCAAAGCGCTGGTTCTGCAGTTCGATGCGGCGCAATTCCTGCTGCGATATCAGCTCGGCGAGCAGCACCGAGAGGCCCTCGATATCGCCTTCCTGCGGCAAATGCAGCCCGGAATCGTCGTTGTCGAGCAGGCGCACGGCCGCCACGCGCAGCGATTGCAGGACGCGGTTGCGGCTGGCCAGTTCCGTGCGCAGCAGGTCATTGGTCATGCTCAGTTCTGTCGAACTCAGTTCCAGGCTGCGCGAGCGCAAGTCCAGGTCGCGTTCGGCCTGTTCGTAGCTGCCGTCGATGCGCAGCAGCAGGGCCGGCAGGCCGGCCAGGAAAGCGGCCAGTTCGGGCGGCGTGCCCGCTTGCGCCGCCAATGCCTGGGCCTGTTCCAGCAAGGCGATGCAGGCGCTTTCCGAGTCGATATCGCAGACGCGGCTCAATTGGCGTGCCAGGGTGCGGTTCATGTTTCGCTCAGCACAGTCACGGTCATCGTCTGGTTATGCAGCTGGCATGCGCCATGCGGCTGCGTGATGCCGATTTCGCCGTTCGAATAAAAACCGGCGATACAGGTGGCGCCGCGGCCCAGCACCTCGGCCACCGCCTCGACCTCTTCCTCGACCCGGTCGCCCATGACCAGCTTGCGCCCCACGCAGCTGACCAGCAGGGCCAGCTGGTCGCCCAGCGTATCGGGGTGGAGCTTGACACCGCGCGCGGCCATTTCGGCTCCGTCGATCAGCCGGTTGGTACTGGAATGCATCAATTTCAGGTAGCCGTCGGCGAGGATGTCGCCGGCCAGGGTCAGCGAACCCTGTTCTTCATCGACGGCGAGGATGGTGCGAAACACATTGCTTTTTTCATGCGCCGCCGAGAGCATTTCAAACGGAAACAGCAGCCCCGAGCCGGGCAGGTCGCGCGCATGGTCGCCCAGGTACAGTTTGTAGATGTCCAGCGCGCGCGCGCCATCGAGGCCATACAGCACGTTGTCGACGCAGCGCGTCACCTTGCGCGCGGGGCCGAATGCTTCCCAGCCCGCATGGCTGCCATAGCCGAGGCGGATATGCTCGCCGTACAGGCCGACGGCGACGATGGCATTGTCGGCCGCGCCGCGCGGACCCAGGGTCCAGGTCTGGCGGAAGGCGCCGCCGTCGGCAGCCAGCCCGCCCGAGATGGTGACGCCCGGGGGCAGATGCGCCTGCAGGCCGGCAATCAGGGCGCTGCCGTTGATGGCCACGCCCGTGCCCAGCATGAAGACCGCCGTCAGGCCGTCCTGCGGCAGCGCCTGCGCCAGGCGCTGGCCCGCCTCGTGCGAGTCCGCCATGTCGCAGATGATGGCGTCGGCAATCGCCACTGCCGTGTGCGCGAAGCTGATGGCGGTGATGACGCAGCTGCCGTCGTAGACGCGCTTGCCGGCGATCTCGCCGGCCGTGGAACAGCCGGCGATCACGGCGCCGGGCAGTTGGCGGCGCAGCGCCGCCGTCAGTTCGGGGGTGGAAAAATAGGCGCAGGCGCCAAACACCAGCACCAGCTGCGGCTGCATGGCGGCCAGGGGCGCCAGTACGGCATCGATGTCGGCACGGTTTTTCAGGATCAGTTGTTGCACGCGCATGGCAGGGTCCTCGCTTACAGTGGGTGGGCAGGGTGCTGGACGGGGTCGGGCAGGCTGTTGCGGATATCGAGCACCTCGTCCCAGGCACCCAGGAAGGCGTCGATACAGTCCGGGCAGAAATGGCTGCCTTTGTTCTGCTGCAGGAACAGGCGCGCCTGTTCCACGGGCCAGGCCGGCTTGTACGGGCGTTCCGAGGTGAGCGCGTCGAAGACATCGGCCACGGCGACGATGCGCGCCGACAGCGGTATCTGTTCGCCCGCCAGGCCGCCCGGATAGCCGCTGCCATCGTATTTTTCGTGGTGGCCGCGGGCGATTTCCTCGGCCAGCTGGATCAGTGGGGCATCGCTGCCGGCGAGGATCTTGCCGCCGATTTCCGCATGCTGGCGCATGATGGCCATTTCCTGGGGGTCCAGCCGGCCCGGCTTGAGCAGGATATGGTCGGGCGTGGCCAGCTTGCCCACGTCGTGCATGGGTGCCGCCTTGAGCAGCAGTTCCTGCCAGTGCGCATCCATGCCCAGTTTCCTGGCGATCAGGGCCGAATAGCGCGCCATGCGCATGATGTGGGCGCCCGTTTCGGGGTCGCGGAATTCGGCCGCCCGCGCCAGGCGCGTGACCAGTTCCATCTCGCGCGCCGTGACGTTGGCGATGGCCTGGCGCACTTCATGCTCGAGCAGCTTGGCGCGGTCGGCCAGCAAGGTTTGCGCCATGCGCAGGGCCAGCAGATTGCGCACGCGCAGGCTGAATTCGATGGTATCGACGGGTTTGGTGAGAAACTCCGTGACACCGAGCGAAAAGGCCTGCTTGCGCACGGCGCGGTCGTTTTCGGTGGTGACCATGATGATGGGGATGTCGGCCATGCCCCGCATTTTGCGGAAGATGCTGAGAAATTCGTTGCCCGACAGGCTGGGCATCCGGTAGTCGAGCAGGACCAGGTCCGGCACATGCGACTCGCACCAGTACAACGCATCGATGGGGTCGTTCATGCAGACGGGCTCGATGCTGCTGGCCTTGCGCGCCAGGGTCGATAGCAGGTTCAGGTTGGTGTCGTTGTCATCGACGATCAGGATGCTCATGGTGTCTCCGGAGGTTGGCGGTCAGGTAGCTGACCCGATGGCGATGGCCGCCTCAGGCAGCCAGTTTGCCCGTGGCTTGCACGCCCAGGCCCGACAGCAGGCTGTTCATGTCGAGCACGATCAGCATGCGTTCGTCCAGGCTGCCGATGGCTGTTACGTGGCCGGCCATCGCCGAGCCATGCAGCTGCGGCGGCGGCTTGATCTGTGCCGGTGCCAGCGGCACCACATCGGCCACGCGGTCGACCACGATGCCGGTGGCGCCATGCGCGAAGATGAGGATGATCACCACGGTCGAGGCGTCGTACGCGGGCTCGGCCTGGCCCAGTGCGATGCGCAGGTCGATCAGCGGCACGATGTTGCCGCGCAGGTGGATGAAACCCTTGAGGAAGGCGGGCGCATTGGCCATATGGGTCACGGCGCCGTAGCCGCGGATTTCCTGCACCAGGCCGATGTCGATGGCGTACTCCTCATTGCCCAGGCCAAAGACCAGTAATTCCCGGGCGCCCGCTTGTGTCAGTTGGCTAGCTGCCGCGGCATGTGTCGTGGTGGTTTCCATGTGTTTGCTCCTGTCAGGTGATGCGTGATGCATGAAACTGCGAGGGTGACCGGCTGGTGCTCAAATCTGCTCGGTGCGGTTGCGGCCATTGCTCTTGGCCTGGTACAGCGCGGCGTCGGCTTGCATGAAACAGGCTTTCCAATCGCCGTTGTTGGGCAGCGACGCCAGGCCGATGCTGATCGTCGCCGTGATGGACGTGTGCTCGAAGTCGACGCACGTTGCGGCCACGGCAAGGCGGATGCGTTCGGCCACCTTGTACGCCATCGTCATGTCCGTATGCGGGAACAGCAAGCCGAATTCCTCGCCGCCCACGCGGGCGACGACATCGGATGCCCGTGCCTGGGACTGCAGCGCGGCCGCGATGGCTTGCAGCACGGCGTCGCCGGCGGCGTGGCCATGCCGGTCATTGACCTTCTTGAAGAAATCGATGTCGGCGATGCCGATGGTCATCGCACTGCCCGCGCGACTGGCCCGCGCGGCCGAACGCACGGCTTCGATCTCGAAGGCGCGGCGGTTCGGCAGGTGGGTCAGGGGGTCGCTCAGGGCGATGTGCTGCAACTGCTGCCAGCGGGCCATATTCTGCTGTTTGATGGCGCGTTCGTGGCGCTCGTCGATGAAAAAGGCGCCCAGATAGTTTTCGTCGTCCAGCTTGCCCAGGTCCATGGCCTTGAGCACGATGGGCAGCATCGTCCCATCGTGGTGGCGTATGGCGAAATGGCGCTTGTGCCCGAGTACCGTGGACTTCCTGTCGCCGGCCAGATAGGCGCCGATCTGTGCGCCATGCTGCTTGCGCACCGAATCGGGCAGCAGCGTCTCGATCTGCTGGCCCGACAGGCTGCCCGGGGCATAGCCGCTCAGCGCATACATGGCGTCGTTTGCATAGCGGATGCGTGAAGCCGCATCGATGATGATGGCGGCGTCGGCGGCGTTAAGCAGGCGCAAGGCCAGGATTTTGTTCATGTGCTTGTCCCCTACAAAGAAGGCAGAGATGCCGGGCGATCGAAGCAAAGAGCACCGCTGCATCGCCTTGATATTTCCTTAAGAATCATCATACATCAAATAAAAATGATTTCAACGAATATTATGATTTTCATGATTTATTTGGTTTTTTACGCACAAATAAATTCAAGTCTTGACGGAAGTGGCAGCGTGTTGTAGGTATTTTCGCTATCTGTCGGGGTGATTTTTCCCTTATGTCGTGTGTCTATTGATGGAAAACTATTTTCTTTGTGGATTTATTTATTGTATTTGGTAAATTTATGCAGCAAAATAGAAGGCATGCAGATCGGCACGCGTGTGGCGCGCACGGCCTGACATGCCAGGCGGATCACTGTGGATGGAGGAGACGGACATGCTTACGAAAATACGTGCAAGGCGCAGCGAGGCGCTGTACAAGGACCAGCCGCCGTCCGGCAGCGCGCGCCATCCGCAAGGACCGGGCGCGGGCGTGTTCCGCTCACCCGTGCGGCGCCTGCAGGCGATTGCCTGCCTGGCCCTGTTATTGGCTGTGATACCGGCCGTGACCTGCATCGCCACGGGGCGCGCCGGCATGCCGATGTTGTTCAGCACCGTGTGCGGTGTGGTGTCGTGCGCGGCCGCAGATGGGGCGCTTTAGCCGCCTGCGCCGGTGGCCTGCGCCTCCTCGCAGATCCATGCGATGAATGCCTGTATGGCGGGACGTGTGGCCGCATCGGGCCGCGCCACCAGGTAATAGGCAAAGCGCGCGGGCCAGGGCAAGTCCAGCACTTGCAGCAGGCGCCCGGCGGCGATTTCTTCCTGCGCGTACAGCTGCGGCACCAGGGCCAGGCCCTGGCCCGCTTCGGCTGCGCGGATCAACAGAAAATCATCTTCGAAGGCGGAGCCGCGCAGCGCCCGCGCCGCATCGGCACTGCCGTCCGGCGCGCCATGCGCTGCCAGCCACAAGGGCCAGTCGGCGCGGTCCGTATCGTGCAGCAGCGGGTAGCGCAGGCAATCGGCCGGCGTGGCGATGGGCGGCTGGTCCGCCATCAGGGCGGGGCTGGCAACGGGCACCAGCACGGGCGCCATCAGGCGCGTCACCTGCAGGCCCGGATAGTCGCCCAGGCCGTGGCGCAGCGCCACGTCGACCCGGTCGCGACGCAGGTCCACCAGTGCGGATGTCGCTTCCACGCGCACCTCGATATGCGGATGGCGCTGGTTGAAGCGGCCCAGCCGTGGCACCAGCCAGGCGGCCGCAAAAGTGGCCACCGTGCTGACGGTGAGCGTCTGTCGCCCACCCAGGTCTTCCAGTGCCTGGCTGGCGCTGGCGATCTGCGCGAATGCGGCCAGCAGGGCGGGGTGGACCATGGCACCCGCCTCGGTCAGGCGCAAGCCCTGGCGTTCGCGGGTAAACAGGGGCATGCCGACCCGCTCTTCCAGCAGGCGGATTTGCTGGCTGACGGCGCCCGACGTCACGTGCAGCGCCTCGGCGGCCGCCTTGATGCTGCCGCGCTGGCCCACTTCGACAAAGGCGCGCAGGGCCTGGAGCGGTAAAGGATGCTTCATCGATATAGTTTTTCTATAGTTGCGAGCGAAAAATCATCGTTTCAGTTTCGCTCTTAAAAAACGCATTATAGGGGGATGCGGCGTTGTTTTGACGCCGAGTAAAACTATATCGATAGGATCTCCATGTTACTTTCACATAGGCAACTTTGCCTGGTTTTGCTGTGCACCACGCAATTCGTCGCCTTGCTCGATTTCTCCATCACCATGATTCCCCTGCCACAAATCCAGCAAAGTCTGGGCTTTACGCCCGGCGGCCTGCAATGGGTGATCAATGCGTATGGCGTGGCCATCGCCGGCTTCCTGCTGCTGGGCGGGCGCGCGGCCGACATGTTCGGCCGCCGCCGCGTCTTTCTCATGGGCGTGGTCCTGTTTACGGCGGCGTCCCTGCTGGGCGGCTTTGCGCACAGCCCGGCCATGCTGGTGGCCACGCGCGCGCTGCAGGGCTTTGGCGCCGCCATGTTTTCGCCGGCCGCATTCTCCCTGCTGCTGGCCGTGTTTCCCGAACCGTCCCGGCGCAACCGGGCGCTGGGTGCCTGGACGGCCGTGGCGGCCAGCGGCTTTGTCGCGGGCCTGATCCTGGGCGGCTTCATCACGGATATGCTGGGCTGGCGCTGGGTGCTGTGGATTAATGTGCCCGTCGGCTTGCTGGTGCTGGCGCTGTCGCCGGCCTTGCCCCTGGGCCGGCCCGATGCCGATACCGCTGCGGCTGGCGGCACCCTCGACGTGTGGGGCGCGCTGCTGGTGGCGTCAGGCGCGGCAACGCTGGTGTTTGCCTTTGCCAATAGCGAGCATGTGGGACTGGCGCATCCGTTCACTTTTGCCCTGCTTGCGCTTGCGCTGGCCTTGCTGGCGCTGTTCGTGTGGGTGGAGGGACGCGTTGCCGCGCCGCTGATGCCGCTGGCCGTGTTCCGGCGCCGCTCCACGGGCGGCGCGAATATCGTGTCCCTGCTGGCCAAT
The DNA here is from genome assembly GCF_006517255.1 of Janthinobacterium tructae. Lineage (NCBI taxonomy): Bacteria > Pseudomonadati > Pseudomonadota > Betaproteobacteria > Burkholderiales > Oxalobacteraceae > Janthinobacterium > Janthinobacterium tructae. The sequence goes on from NZ_CP041185.1 coordinate 753,566, forward strand.
ATGGCCCTGGGCCCTACCTTTGTCGTGGTGGCGCTGGCCATGCAGGAAGTGCTGGCGTTTTCCGCCACGCGCACGGGACTGGGCTTGCTGCCGATGGCCGTCGCCTTTACCCTGGCCAGCGCCTGGGCCGGACCGGCGCTGATCGCCCGCTGCGGCACCAAGCCCGTCATCGTCGGCGGCATGCTGCTGTTCATCGGCGGCCTGGCCCTGCTGGGCGCGTCGCTGGCCACGCTCGCCTCGTGGGGCTTTGCCATCCTGCCAGGCAGCGTACTGGCCGGCATCGGCTATGGCCTGGCGTTTCCCGCCTGGACCGTGGCCGGCATCGATGGCGTGCCGGAAGCGGACCATGGCCTGGCGGGCGGCATGCTGACCACCACCCAGGAAGTCGGATCGGCCGTCGGCCTGGCCGTGGGCGTGGCTGTCAGCATTGCCGTGCTGGCAGGCGGCGGAACGGCCGCACAAGGCTACAGCGCCGCCATCCTCGTTTCCGCCTGCCTGGTGGCAGCGGGCCTGGCATGCGCCATCGCCATCCTGCCCGGCAAGGCCGCGCGGCAGGAGGCGGCAGCATGATGGAACTCTACACCGACAGCTCGCCGAACGGTTTCAAAGCCACGATTGCGCTGGCCGAACTGGGCTTGCCGTACCGGCTGCGCCATGTGCGCATCGAACAGGGCGAGCACCGGCTGCCCGCCTTCCTGGCCCTCAATCCGCATGGGCGCATTCCCGTGCTGGTCGATCTCGACACGGGCATCGCCGTGTTCGAGTCGGCCGCCATCCTACTGTACCTGGCCGAGAAAACGGGGCGCTTGCTGCCCGCGCAGCCGCAGCAGCGCTGGGCCGCCATCACCTGGCTGGCCTTCCACGCGGCCAGCATGGGGCCGATGCTGGGCCAGCGCGTGCATTTCGAGATTGCGCAAGGGGGCGCAAATGCGGCCGCCACGGCGCATTTTCGCCAATTGAGCGAGGCCGCGCTGGCCACCATGGATGGCCGCCTGGCGGGCAACGCCTATCTGGCCGGCGACGAATATTCCATCGCCGACATCGCCAGCTTTGGCTGGCTGCATATCGCGCAGCTGGTCGGCTTTGATTTTTCCGCCTGGCCGCACGTGGGCGCCTGGTATGCCCGCGTGGCGGCTCGCCCGGCCGTGCAGCTGGGTGTCACGCTTCCCGCGCCCGCCACCGGCGCTTAAAACGCCTGGCTGACTGAATAAATCAGCAAGCCGGCCAGGCCGCCCACGATGGTGCCGTTGATGCGGATGAATTGCAGGTCGCGCCCGATGGCCAGTTCGATGCGCTCGCTCATTTCGTCCTTGCTCCACAGGTCCAGGCGGGCGGCGATGAAGGCGCCCACTTCGCCCCGGTAGCGGCGCACCAGCGACCCGCTGCCGGCGACGATGGCGTCGTTCAGCCATGCCCGCGCAGCTTTGTCCTCGCCCAGCACCTTGCCCGTGTTGCGCGCCAGGCTGGCGATGGCTTGCGCCAGCACGGGCCGGTCCGCGTGCAGGTCGGCCAGCAGGCGCGTGCGGATGTTGTTCCAGACGTCGCCCAGCATGGCTTGCACGGTATCGCTGGCGATCAGCTGCAGCTGGTAGTGGCGCACCGTCTCTTGCCAGTGCGGATCGGCTTTCAGGTGCAAGGCGCTGTCGGCGATCCAGCCGGCGATGCGCTGGCGTAGCGGGTGCTGCGCATCGACGCGCACGGCGACGGCAAACTTTTGCAGCGAGGCGATCATGCGCGGCTCATACGCTTTCACGGCTTTTTTCACCAGCGCGTTCTCGATCTGGAAGGCACCCAGCACGAAGTCGCCGATGGCGGCGTGATGTGCCTCGTCATCCAGGTAGGCGGCGCTGCGGTCGAGCAGGAAGTCCAGCAGTTCCTGCGGCTTGCCGTCGGCGATCAGCGCGTCGAGGCAGTCGGCCGCCACTTCCGACAAATTCAGTTGGCCCAGGTAGTTGCTGGCCTGGTCACGCAGCAGGCGGCCCAGTGTGTCGTGGTCGGCCATCGCCAGCAGCTGTTTCACCACGCCGGCGCTGGCCATGCCCAGTTGCTGCGCGTGGAGCTCGTCACTGAGCCAGTCTTTCATGCGCGCGGCGGGGTCGGCTTGCACGATGCGCTCGGCGATGCCTTGTTCGGTAATGAAATGGTTTTCCACGAAGGCGCCCAGGCTGCGGCCGATGTCCGCCTTGCTGTTCGGGATGATGGCCGTATGCCACAAGGGGATGCCCAGCGGGTGGCGGAACAGGGCGACCACGGCGAACCAGTCGGCGATCGCCCCCACCATCGCCGCTTCGGCGAATGCTTCCACATAGCCCCAGGCGGGGTGGCCGCCGCGCTGCGAGCGGGCCACGGCAAACACCAGCGCGGCGAGCAGCAGCAGGCCGACGGCCAGCCACTGCATGTTGCGCAGGCGCGCGCGCTTGAGCTGGTCCGTGCTCTGGTCCAGTTGTGCGATGAGGTCGGGGGAAGGTTGCATGGATGGCGGCCTGCGGTGGTTGCGAGACCGCCATCTTAACTGCGGCAGCGACAGGAGGTGTCGCTGCACGGGACTTTTTACTGCGGCGGGTGCAGCAGCGAACGGCGGCGCGCGTAGCCGAAGTAGATGACCAGGCCGATCACCAGCCAGATGGTAAAGGCCATCCAGGTGACCCAGCTGAGGAAAGTCATCAGGCCCACGCACAGGATCACGGCCAGCGCCGGCACATACGGCACGCCGGGGCAGCGGAAGGCGCGCGGCAGGTCAGGGCGCTTCTTGCGCAGCACCACCACGGCAATCGACACCATGGTGAAGGCGGCCAGGGTGCCAATGTTGATCAGTTCGGCGAGGATGTTGAGCGGGATCACGGCGGCGATCAGGCCGAAGACGATGCCCACCAGCCAGGTGGCGAAGAACGGCGTGTGGAAGCGCGGATGCACGGTCGACAGGCGCTTGGGCAGCAAGCCGTCGCGCGACATGGCGAAGATGATGCGCGTCTGGCCGAAGGCCATCACCAGGATCACGGTGGTCATGCCGAGGATGGCGCCCAGGTCGACGAAGCCGGCGATCCAGTTTTCACCCGCATATTGCAGGGCCAGCGAGACGGGATGGTCGACGCCGAGGAATTTCTGGTACGGCACGATGCCCGTCATGATGGCCGAGACCACCACGTACAGCACGGCGCACACGGCCAGCGAGCCGATGATGCCGATCGGCAAGTCGCGCGACGGCTTCTTGACTTCCTCGGCGGCCGAGGTGACGGCGTCAAAGCCGATGAAGGCGAAGAAGACGAGGGCGGCGGCGCTCAGCATGCCGTGGTAGCCGAACGGCATGTAAGGCTGCCAGTTGGCCGGCTGCACGTGGCGCGCGCCGAAGATGATGAACAGCAGCACCACGCCCACCTTGATGGCCACCATGATGTTGTTCAGGCGCGCCGATTCGCGCACGCCCCAGCCCAGCATGGCCGTCAGCAGCAGCATGATGACCAGGGCCGGCAGGTTGATGAAGGTCGTCACGCCGGGCAGGGCGCCCGGCGCGGCCGTCAGGGCCGCAGGCAGGGTGATGCCAAAGCCCGCCAGCAGCGACTGGAAGTAGCCGGACCAGCCGACGGAGACGGCGGCCGCTGCCAGGCCGTACTCAAGCAGCAAGTCCCAGCCTATCATCCAGGCGGCCAGCTCGCCCAGAGTCGCATAGCTGTAGGTGTAGATGGAGCCGGCCACCGGTACGGTGGAGGCAAATTCCGCATAGCACAGGGCGGCGAAGCAGCAGGCAACGGCGGCCACGACGAACGACAGCGACAGGGCGGGGCCGGCCGTCAGCGCGCCCGTGCCGGTGAGCACGAAAATGCCCGTGCCGACGATGGCGCCTATGCCCATGAGGACAAGGTCGAACGGTCCCAGCACCTTGGCCAGTCCTCCCGGCTTCTTGCTGTGGGCGATCATGTCATCCAAATTCTTGGTTCTAAATAAGCTCACTGTGTCTCCTGGTGGTTTTTGTCATGGCGCCATTGCCGCCTCGTGAGTAGCACGACGCAGCCAGATTCTAGCCCACACGCCCTTGATTCCAGAAGGAAAACTGTACAGTGCCGTGTGCGCCAGCCCCGTAAACTTGCAAAGCAGGCAAAAAAACAGCCCCGGACGGTGGTCCGGAGCTGGAAAGGAGATTGCTACAAATGGTTACTTTGGTTTACTTTGAAAAGTGCGCTTCAATTTCTTCCAACGTCTTGCCCTTGGTTTCCGGCAGCAGGAAGGCCGCGGCCAGGAAATACAGCACGGTGCAGCCGGCGCCGAAGAAGAACAGCGTGGAGTAGCCGTGCAAGCCCACCGTCGGCAGGAAGATGGCGGCGATCACCGTCGAGACGAACTGGTTCACCAGCAGCGCGATACTCATGCCGTTCGAGCGGATACGCGTCGGCATCAGTTCGGACAGGGCCAGCCACACGCATACGCCCGGCCCCACGGCAAAGCTGGAAACGAACACGCAGATGGCAATCGCCACCAGCCAGCCGTGCGAGGACGAGGGCACGGGACCCAGGCTGGCCTTCTCGATGCGCAGCGGCGCCTCGCGCCCGGCGGCCGGGTCGGCGAACGGGTTCAGGTGCAGCCTGCGGAAGAACACGCCGATCACGCTGTCGCCCTGCACGGCGTCGTCGCGCGCGATGGACACCTGGCGCAGCACGGGGTCGTCGCTGCGCAGGCTTTTCACGTTGGTGAAGGGGCCGTAGGCGTAGGCGATGGTCAGCTGCTGCGGCGTGCCGTCGGCCGCCGCGCCCAGGACCGTCAAGGTGGGCGCATCGAGCTGCAGGGTCAGGCCATCGGCTTGTACCTGGGCGGCGATGGCGGGACGCACATCGGCCAGGTGCGCTTCGGCGCTGCGGAACAGCAGCCCGGCCGCCAGCAGCGAGACGACGATGCCGCCCGTGCCCAGCATCAGCAGGAATTTGCGGCCCTTGCGGTCGACCAGCAGCACGGCCACCACCGTCATCACGGCATTGAGTACTTTCAATAACACGTCCGCCATGTTGGCCGAGGCGCCCGACAGGCCCGCCTGGTTCAAGATATTGACGACATAGGCGAGGATGGAATTGATGCCCGTCGCCTGCGTGCAGGCGAGGATCAGGCAAGCGAGCAGGAAGGGCAGCACGTAGCGGCGGCTCAGCAGCGGATCCCTGGCCTTGCCGCTGATCTTGGCCGCGTTTTCCGGCGTGTCTTGCATCTCGCGCAGTTCGATGTCGGCGGCGGCGGGCAGGCGCGTGCGCAGCAGCGACTGGCGCGCCTGCTCGATGCGGCCCCGTTGCGCCAGCCAGCGCGGCGATTCGGCCAGCAGCAGGGCGCCGATGGTAAACACCAGGCCCGGCGTCAAACAGACCCAGAAGATGCTGCGCCAGGCGTGGTCCTTGGCCGTGAAGATGGCGGCGATGCGGCCCGCTTCCGGCAAGGCTTGCGCCGCCTGCGTGGCCGTTTCCACCGTCTGCGCCTGCTGCAGGCCGATCAGGGCGGCGGCCACCAGGCCGATGGTCAGCAGCAGCTGGAACAGGGCCGCACCGCGTCCGCGCTGTTGCGCGGGCAGGCATTCGGCCAGGTACAGGGGCACGACGACGCCGATCAAGCCGCCGCTGATGCCTTGCAGCAGGCGGCCCAGCAGCAGCGGCGTGTAGCCGTCGGCCAGGGCGATCAGCGGGATGCTGGCGCTGAACAGGGCGCCGGCCAGGAACATCACCCAGCGCCGGCCGAGGATATCGGCCAGGGCGCCGGCGAACAGCGAAGACAGGACTGAGCCCAATAGCACGGCGGCGACGATAAAGCTCAGCTGCTGGGCCGTCAGTTTCCAGGCCACGGAGGCCGTCGATTCCAGGTAGGGAAGGGCGCCGGCGATGATGCCGATGTCTATGCCATACAGCAATCCCCCCATGCCGGCAATAAATAGCAGGTAGCGCATGGCCCACACGGGGGCCTTGTGTGAAGTGTCGTGCATGGTAACTCCGGGACGGGGTTGAGGTTGGGGGCTGGGTCTAGAGACTGAATCTAGCGGGTGGAAAGATCGATGGCCGCGCCTTCGACGAAGACGGACACTGGCTGTAATTGGGGATCGAGGACGACGATATCGGCCCAGGCGCCCGGCGCCAGGCGGCCCCGTGCGGATTCGCCCAGGTAATCGGCCGGGTATAGCGACAAGCGGTTCGAGGCGTCGGCCAGGTCCAGTCCCAGTTCGACGAAATTGCGCAGGGCCTGGTCCATGGTCAGCACGCTGCCGGCCAGCGAGCCCGTGGCCAGGCGCACGCAGCCCAGGCATTTGTAGACGCGCTGCGTGCCCAGGCCGTATTCGCCATCGGGCATGCCGGTGGCCGAGGTGGCGTCCGTCACGCCATACAGGCGCGGGATGGCGCGCAGGGCCGCGCGCAGGGCTCCCTTGGCCACGTGCTGCAGGTCGGGGATGATTTCCGCGTATTCGGCATGCGCCAGCGCCGCGCCCACCATGCCGGGGTCGTAGTGCGTCATGCCCGTCATGCCGTTGTACAGGTGGGTAAAACCGGAGACGCCGGCTTTCAGGGCCGCCACGCCTTCGTCATACGTGCCGGCGCTGTGGCCGATCTGCACGCGGATGCCCATCGCCGCCAGTTGCGGAATCAGTTCCAGGTGGCCGGGGATTTCCGGCGCCATGGTGAGTACCTTGATGGGCGCGATGGCGTGGAAGCGCTGCACCAGCGCCAGGCTCGCTTGCACCACGTCGGGCGGCTGCGCGCCCAGGCGGTGCAAGTTCAAAAACGGGCCTTCCAGGTGCACGCCCAGCATGCGCGCGCCGTTGGCCGGACGCTCGGCGATGACGCCGGCCAGGCCTTGCAGGGCGCGCAGGATCGACGGCTCCTTCGCCGTCAGGGTGGTGCCCAGGAGGGCCGTGGTGCCGTGGCGCGCGTGCACCTGCGCCACGCTGGCGCCCGCGTTGCCGCCTTCCATGATGTCGACGCCGGCCGCGCCGTGCACGTGCAGGTCGATAAAGCCGGGCAAAATGGTCAGCGCGCTGTCGGCGGCAGGGTCTTCTTGTATCTGGACGATGCGCTGGTCAAAAGTGATGGTGCCCGTGATCCAGCCAGATGGGGTAAGGATTCTGCCGCTCAGCATGTGTTATTCCGCTATAAAAAGTTCGATGCCCAGCTTTTGCAGCCCTTCGCGGTACTCCTGGCTGATGCTGGCATCGGTGATGACGGTATCGACGCGGTCCAGCTGCACGATGCGGTGCAGGCTGACGCGGCCGAACTTCGAGGCGTCCGTGAGGACGATGATTTTCTTCGCCCGTTCCACCATCTTGTGGTTCAGGCTTGCTTCCGCTTCGTGGTGGGTGGTGACGCCAAATTGCAGGTCGAAGCCATCCACGCCCAGAAACAGCTTGTCGAAGCTGTAGGCTTGCAAACAGGTTTCGGCCTGGCTGCCCTGGATCGACAGCGACTGCTTGCGCAGCAGGCCGCCCGTCAGGATCAGGTCCACGCCGGGCGCATCGGCCAGTTCCCAGGCGATATTGAGGCCATTCGTGGCCACCGTTACGCCCGTCGCGTCGCGCAGATGGCGCGCCAGAGAGATGGTGGTGGTGCCCGAGTCGATGATGATGTTATCGCCCGGCTCCACCAGCCGCGCCGCATAGGCGCCGATGCGCTCCTTTTGCTCGTGGTTGATGGCATCCTTCTGGCGTATCGTGTGCTCGGGTGGCGGCGTGCGCGTCAGGGTCGCGCCGCCGTGGCTGCGCGTGGCCATGCCTTGCGCTTCCAGCGCATTCAAGTCGCTGCGGATGGTGACCGCGGACACGCCGAGCTTTTCCACCAGATCGGTCACTTGCACCGAGCCCTGCTGGGTAAGCATTTGGAGGATGGATTCACGGCGTTGGCTGGTATTTCGCATGGTGGCGGGCTCAGTAAAAATGAAAATATCGAGCTTAACAGATTGCCGCTTCGGCAACGACGGGGACGGCCGTATTGCGGTTGCAGGCGCGCGCATATTGCGCCAGCAAGCTGCCGATCTTGTGCTCGATCAGGGCCGGTGCCTCGGCTGCCAGGCTGCCCTGCACCACGGCCAGGTACTGTTCCGGCAAATGCTGGCTCAGCAGCGGCAGCGGAATCGTCAGGGCGTCCAGGTTGGCCAGCAGCTTGTCGAAGGTGGCCGCCACTTCCGGCTCGCCCCAGTAATAGCGGCAACGGTCGCTCAAACCGTAGCGGCGCATCAGACGCTGTTCTTGCGGCGTGCCCAGGTAATGCTTGATCCAGTGCTTCGGCTTGGCCAGCATCACATCGTCGAGTACCTGCATCAGTTGCGAAGTGGCGTGCGCCGGCAGCAGTTCCTGCTCGATCTGGCACAGCGCGTACAGCGCCTCGCGCAGGGCGAAAGTGGCGGCCGGCCCCACTTTCAGGATGGCGAAATGGTCGCGCACCATGGCGTGCAGGGCCGATTCGCGCTGGTAGTCGGTGGAATGGGCTTCGAACACAAGGCCAGGCTGCTCGGCCACGAAGGCCGACAGTTCGGCGGCCGCCAGCGCATCGTAATGCTGGATGCTGCTCTGGTCGAAATCGACGCCAGGCTGCACCACTATGGCGATGACGCGGCGCCAGGCGCCATGCAGGTCGTTATCGAGGAAGGCGCGGCGGTGCACGTCCAGCGTGCGGCGCGCGGCCTGCGGGCTGGTGACGGCGCCAGCTTGTGCCAGCGATGCTTCACCGCCGGGTATCGGCACTTCCGTGCCGATCACGTAGACGGGCGGCGCGAAGCCGGCGGCGGCAGCCGCCGCTTCGGCGACGAGGCACAGGCGCGCCGAGCGGGCGGCCACGGTTTCATCGTCGAGCTGCAGTGGATCGTCGGCACAGCGCATGCTGCAATCGAGGTGGATTTTATGGAAACCGGCCGCCGCATACGCGGCGATCAGGGTCTCGGCGTGGGCCATGGCGGTGGCCGCATCGAGGTGCTGCCAGGCGTTCGGGCCAAGATGGTCGCCGCCCAGCACCAGGCGGCTGGCGGGGAAACCCTGTTCGCGCGCCAGTGCCAGCATGGTGTCGCGGAAAACTGCCGGCGTCATGCCCGTGTAGCCGCCGAACTGGTCGACCTGGTTCGAGGTCGCTTCGACCAGCAGCACGGTGTCGTACTCGCTGGCCACGCGCATGGCGGCGCGCAGCACGCTCGGGTGGCTGCAGCACACGGCGTACAGTCCCACGCGTTCGCCGCGGCGGTGCGCCTTGATCACTTGCTGGATCGGGGACAGGGTAAAGGTCGGGTTTTCCACTTGCTTCATCATGTTGACGCCTTCGTATGTTGTCGTATCAAAAGGGCCGCGCCGCGCGCGCCGCCGGCGTCGCCAAAGCGGGGCGGCAAAATGGGCGGCACGTGGACGCCGGGAAACAAATGGCGCTTCACGGCGGCCGGCAGCTTGTCGTACAGGTGCGGCAGCTTGGACAGGCCGCCGCCGAGCACGATGACGTGCGGGTCGTAGGCCAGCACCAGGCCGGCCAGCGCGTGGCCCAGCACGTCGAGGTGCACGGCCACCGTGCGCTGGGCCACGGCGTCGCCCATGTTGGCACGGGCGACGATGGCCAGCGGTTCGGCGCCGTCGCCGCCAAAGTGCGCGTGGATTTTGCGCATGGCGGGGCCGGAGACATAGCGTTCCAGGCAGCCCGTCTTGCCGCACGGGCAGGCGTATTCGGCCAGGCCATGCTGCGCCAGCAGGGTGGCGGGCAGGCTCCAGTGGCCCCATTCGCCGGCCACGCCGTTAAAGCCGCGCAGCAGCTGGCCGCCCACGCAATAGCCGCCGCCGGCGCCCGTGCCGAGAATGGCGCCGAACATGCTGGCGGCATTGTCGGCCGCGCCGCCTTGCGCTTCCGACAGGGCGAAGCACTGGCAATCGTTGCCGATGGCGACAGGGCGCTGCAAGGCTTGCTGCAGGGTTTGCGCCACGAGGCGGCCGTTCAGGGCCGGCACGTTGGAGCTCAGTTGCCGGCCGCTGGCGCTGTCGATCACGCCGGGTAAACCGATGCCGACAGGCGCTGTCGTGCCCAGGGCCGCGTCGCCGCGCGCCACCAGGTCGACGATGGCCTGCACGAAGGCGGCAAAATCGTCGCCCGGCGTGGCCACCCGTTCGCGGAACACCTCGGCCAGCGCGCCGTCGCGGTCGGCAAAGGCGACCAGCTCCATCTTGCTGCCGCCGATGTCGATGCCGTGAAAGCCCTGGATGGAATTAGAATTGGTCATGGCCATAGATGGTAACGCCCTGCACGACACGGTTGACGATGCCGCCGGCGAATGGATTGTCGGGGCGCAGTTGCAGCAGCGCGGACTGGTGCAGCGCATATTGCTGCGCCATCAGCAGCCACAGCGGGGCCAGCCAGGCGTCGGGCCAGGCTGGCGCGTCGGCCGACAAGTTGGCAGATAAGTTGGCAGATAAGTCGCCGCCGATGCCCACCGTCAGGCAGCGCTGCGCCACGCTGTCGCGCTGCAGTTCTTTCAATAGGTCGTCTTCGTACTGGCGCGCCAAGGGCTTGCTGCTGCGCAGCAGGATCACCAGGGACTCCGTGGTGACGGCCGATTTCGGGCCGTGACGGAAACCCAGCGCGGTATTCGCCATCGCCATCACGCGGCCACCCGTCAATTCCAGGATTTTCAGGGCCGCTTCCTTGGCCAGCGCTTCCAGCGGGCCGCTGCCCAGGTAGACCACGCGCTGTACGGGTGTCGAGCCCAGCTCCGCCACAGGCGCCGACCAGTCGCGCAACGCTTGTTCGCCCAGCTGCGCCAGGGTCTCCAGGCGCGTCAAGTCGACGTCCTGGCCCAGTACCGACAGGGCCGCCAGCAGCATGCTGCTAAAGCTGCTGGTCATGGCGAAGCCGCGGTCGCAGCTGCCTTCCGGCATCAGCAAGTTATACGTATTGCTGTCATTGGCACCCTGGCGCGCCAGCTTGCCATCGGCGTTGCAAGTGATGTTCAGGAAGCGCGCGCCGGGCACGACCTGGCGCAGCAGTTCCACGGCCGCCAGGCTTTCCGGGCTGTCGCCGCTGCGGGCAAACGAGACGAGCAGGGTAGGCGCATGCGCTTCCAGGTACAGCTCGTGGTGCGTCAGCAAAGTTGTGGTGGCGATGGCGCGGATCTGCGCTGGCCAGGCCGCATTCAGGGTGTCGGCGACGATTTCGCCCACGTAGGCCGAGCTGCCGGCACCCGTCAGGATGACGCGTTGCGCAGGATTGGACAGCGCGTCGCCGAGGAAGGCGGCCAGGCCGGCTTGTTGCTTGCGCAAGATGCCGGCCAGCGCGCGCCAGATGGCCGGCTGGTGGGCGATTTCCTCGGCCGTGTGCAGGCCGCCGATGTCGCGCCAGGTTTGAATGTCACGCTGAAGAAGGGTAGTCATGGAGTGTCAGTAAAGTGTTTGTTGGAGAAAGCATAAATACTAAATTTCGAAAAGTCAAATACGAAAGTAAAACGAAAGTAAATAGTTGCATGACTTGCGAAATAATGTCGTTTTATCCCCATCCAATCGTGTTGCGGTGCCGCATGAAACCGTGTGGCGCTGCCGCCTGTCGCTGAAATGCGACGATAACGAAAGTATGTTTTGTGACTTTTTGGTGAAACGTAAGAAAAATGCGCCAATTCTGGGCATTTTATTAATAAATTGGCGCTTTAACTTTCTTTTGATTGACGATATTTATTTTTCTTCTTAAAGTATTTCCATCACTTCGATTTTCTGAAAGCCGCCAGATGAAACCTCTCCCGCTTCCCCGCCGCGCCCTTGCCGCCTGTGTCCTCGCCGCCCTCGCCACATTGGCCGCGCCGGGCGTGCAGGCCGCGCCTGTCGGCAACCTGACCAGCCTGAGTGCCGTGCATGCGGCCGACGTGGCCAAGGGCGAGGCACTGGCCTGGGATCTGCGCAGCGACACAGGCATGCAGCTGCGTATCAGCCTGCCGCAGGCCGACGTGCTGCGCATTCAGGCGGGCGGCAAGGCCGGCTTGACGGGGCCGGGCGACAAGGCCGCGCCCATCGTCGTCGGCCAGCCTGCCGCGCAGGTGGCGTACCAGATCAATGAACAGCCCGACCATATCCTGATCAGCACCGATGCCCTGAACTTGCGCATCGACCGCAAGCCCTTGCGCTTTACCTTGTACCGCAAGGGCGACCTGGTGCCGCTGTGGCGCGAAGTGCAGCCGCTGTCGCTCGACGACAAGCAGGGCGTGCAAGTGCTATCGAGCCTGCCGGTCGAGCGTTACTTTGGCGGCGGCCAGCAAAATGGCCGCTTCGAATTCAAGGGCAAGCAGGTGCCCGTGTCGTACTCGGGCGGCTGGGAAGAGGGCGACCGGCCGAACCCCGCGCCATTTTTGATGAGCTCACGCGGATGGGGCATGCTGCGCAATACCTGGTCCGACGGCAATTACGATTTGCGCGACAAGGAGCAGATCTCGCTGCAGCACGCGGAAGGCCGCTTCGACGCCTATTTCTTTGTCGGCAAGGACCTGCGCGACGTCGTCGCCCGCTATACGGACTTGACGGGCCGCGCGCGCATGCTGCCACGCTGGGCGCTGGAATACGGCGACGCCGATTGCTATAACGATGGCGATAACGTCAAGAAGCCCGGTTCCGTGCCGAAAGGCTGGACCGATGGCCCGACGGGCAAGACGCCGGATGTGGTGGAAAGCGTGGCGCGCCAGTACCGCGAGCACGACATGCCGGGCGGCTGGATTCTGCCCAACGACGGCTACGGCTGCGGCTACACGAATTTGCCGGAAACGGTGAAGGGCCTGGCCGGCTATGGCTTCCGCACGGGCCTGTGGACGGAAAACGGCGTCGACAAGATCGCCTGGGAAGTGGGCCAGGCAGGCAGCCGCGTGCAAAAGCTGGACGTGGCGTGGACGGGCAAGGGCTATCAGTTCGCCATGGACGCAAACAAGTCGGCCTATGACGGCATCCTGAATAACTCCGACAGCCGGCCATTTTTGTGGACGGTAATGGGCTGGGCCGGCATCCAGCGCTACGCCGTGGCGTGGACGGGCGACCAGAGCGCCAGCTGGGACTACATCCGCTGGCATATCCCGACCCTGATCGGCTCGGGCCTGTCCGGCCAGGCGTATGCGTCCGGCGACGTCGATGCGATCTTCGGCGGCAGCCCGGAAACCTATCTGCGCGACTTGCAGTGGAAAAGCTTTACGCCCGTCCTGATGGGCATGTCCGGCTGGGCTGCGGCCGAGCGCAAGCATCCGTGGTGGTTCGAGCAGCCGTACCGTGACATCAACCGCCGCTATCTGAAGCTCAAGATGCGCCTGACGCCGTATATGTATACGCTGGTGCGCGAAGCGGAGCAATCGGGCGCGCCGCTGGTGCGCGGCCTGATGTGGGATTACCCGCAAGACCCGGCCGCCTACACGGAAGCCTATAAATACCAGTTCCTGCTGGGGCGCGACGTGCTGGTGGCGCCCGTCTACCGCAGTCAGGCCGTCAGCGGCGGCTGGCGCAAAGGCATCCACCTGCCGCAGGGTACGTGGTACGACTACTGGGATGGCCGCCAGGCCACGGCGGACGCGAAGGGGCGTGACCTCGATATGCAGGTGACGCTCGACAAGCTGCCCGTGTTCGTGCGCGCCGGCGCCATCCTGCCCATGTATCCGGAAATGCTGTACGACGGCCAGAAGCCGAAGGATCAGCTGACCCTCGACATCTACCCGCACGGCGAGTCCGACTACACCCTGTATGAAGACGACGGCAACACGCGCCAGTACCAGGGCGGCGCCTTCAGCCAGCAAGTCATCCGCATGCGCCAGACGGGCGCCGATGTGCAGGTCGACATCGGCGCCGTCGATGGCCAGTACCAGGGCCAGGAAGCGCGCCGCGGCTATGCGCTGCGCATGCTGGCGGGCCAGGCACCGGCCGCCGTGCGCGCTGGCGAACGGATGATCGCGGCAGTGGGCGAGCGCGCCGCCTACGACAAGGCGGTCGAAGGCTGGTATTTCGACGCGGCAGACCGGCAAGGCACCCTGCACGTGAAAGTGGCGGCGCAGGATATCCGCCAGGCCTTGATGCTGCGGGTCGCCGGTGCGCTGGCCGTGGCGAGAATCGACGCCGACTTCCCCGCCGCCCCCGTGCCGGGACGCGCCTTGCCGGCCGACGCCATGCAGGTGGTGGCGCGTCCTGCCGAAGAAAACGGCTATCCGCTGGAAAACGCCTTCGATGGCAAGCCGGAGACCTGGTTCCGCACCGTGCGCAGCCCGTCCGTGAAAAGCGGCCCGCACGAATGGGTGATCGGCTTTACGGAGCGGCGCCTGGTGGACGGCATCGAACTGGCGCCGCGCAACGACCAGCACTGGAAACATGGCCAGGTGCGCGACTATGAAATCTACATCGGCGACAACAACGGCGAATGGGGCGCGGCGCTTGCGCGCGGCACCCTCAAACTGCAGGAAGGCAGGCAGACGATCAATTTCCCCGCCACGGCCGGGCGCTTGCTGCGCTTCCGCGTCATGAGCACGCAAAATCCGGAAGGCGATGGCGCCGCGTCCCTGGACCCGATGGTGACGGCGGCGCAGGCAGGGCCGGTGGCGCGCGCGTACGACGCCGCGCTGGCGACCGACGTGGCGCCTGTCACCCTGTCCGAATTCCGCGTGCTCGAGCACCGCGTGGCCGAAGGCGAGGAGGTGCAGCGCTATCTGTCGGACCTGGTGCTGCCGAAGAACGTCGCGAAAGATCGGCCAGCCGGCAAGGCGGCCGAGATGCGCATGAACGGGCTGTGGTTCCGCAAGGGCCTCGGCGTGGGACCGGCCAGCCGCATCGACTTGCAGCTGGCGGGCAACTGGAATCTGCTGCGCGCCGACCTGGGCGTGGACGATAGCTGCCGCAGCGCGGGCGGCTTGCAATTCCAGGTCTGGAGCGGTGAGCGGCTGCTGTATGACAGCGGGCTGGTCACGGCTCCCGGGGTGGTCAAACCCGAAATCGATGTGCGCGGCCTGAGCCAGCTCAGTTTGCGCACCCTGGGTGCGCGCGGCGCCCACCCGGCCCAGGTCTGCGGTAACTGGGCCAACGCCGTGTTGACCGGCACGGAAGGCGCGACAGTCAAGCCGCGCTAAGCAATCAATCATTTCACTAAAAAAGAGCCCCTCTTCGGACCGGGGAGGGGCTCTTGCAAGCCGACGAAAACAAATCACTGATAACCACTGATAATAAGGGAGATGGGAATGCACTTGAAAAAACTGATGGCCGCCATGGTGGCGGTAGGCTTGGCGTCGACAGCGCTGGCAGCGGAGGAGGAAAAACTGCAGCGTGTCGAAGTGACGGGGTCCAGCCTGAAGCGCATCAACGCGGAAACGGCGTCGCCGGTACAGGTGATCAACGCCAAGCAGATCGAAAACATGGGCGCGCTCACCTTGCTGCAAGTGCTCGACAACCTGCCTGCCGCCCGTCCGGCGCAGCAGGACTTCCGCTCGATGTTCACGGGTTCCGATGGCGGTTCGCAAGCGAACTTGCGCGGCCTGGGGGCGCAGGGTACCCTGGTGCTGCTGAACGGCCGCCGCCTGTCGTTCTATGGCGCGCCGGCCGGTTTCCAGACCATGTTCGTCAATATCGATGCGATTCCCGCCGCCGCCATCGAACGCATGGAAATCCTGACGGACGGCGCGTCGGCCGTGTATGGCTCCGATGCCGTGGCCGGCGTCATCAACGTGATCACCAAAAAGTCGTATCAAGGCCTGGAAGCGCGCGCCAACGGCGAGTTTTCGCCCAGCGTGAAAGCCTATGGCGAGCGCCAGGCCAGCGTGCTGTATGGCCTGGGCGACCTGGCCAGCGACGGCTACAACATCTACGGTTCCGTCAACGTTTACCAGCGCGACCGCATCGCGCTGGCCGACACCTGGCAAAAGCGTCCCGCGTATTTTTATGCGAACAATCCCAATTTCATCCCGAACATGCGCGTGGGCGTCGGCAGCGAGCCGGGCGTGATGAACCCGGGAACCTTCTTTGTCTTCGACAAGGCGAAGAACAATGCGCGCACCCAGCGCGCCGCGCCCGGCTGCAACACCAGCATCACCGAGGCGTCGGGCACGCGCTGCGTATGGAATGCGCTGCCCAACCAGCTCGACACGGGTCCTACCTCGGAGCGCGCCACGGCTTACCTGAGCGGCCGGATGAAACTCGGCGGCGACATGGAAGCGTTCGCGGAAGGCGCTTTCACCCACATCAAGATGCGCGGCGAGAATGGCCCGTCCAGCTTCAACAGCGGCAGCACGAATAACTGGTTCGCGCGTAATACGGGCAATACCCTGAACACCTTCGCCACGCCTTTCCTGAGTCCCAACAACGTCTACCTGAAGGGCAAGCTCGATGCCGACATGCTGGCCAAGATGGGCGGCGCGGCCGGCTTGAATTACCTGCTGCAGGATGCGACGGGCCACTTCGGCCAGAAGAATGTCGATGAAAACTACCGCGCGCTCGTCGGCCTGCGCGGCAGCATCGGCGGCGGCTGGGATTTTGAAACGGCGCTCAGCGTGGCGGGCAGCCATTCAACCCTGTTCCAGACGGCGAACATCAACATCAAGGGCTTCGAGCAGGCTTTCGGCCCGTTTACGAAAGACCCCGTCAGCGGCCGCACGTATATCTCGGACAATCCCGCCTACAAGTTCGGCGAAATCAGTGACGCCAACGCGGCGCTCCTGCGTGCCGCCTATCCGACCTTTGCCATCGAATCCTGGACCAAGCTGATGACCTGGGACGCCAAGCTGGAAGGCACCCTGTTCAAGCTCGGCGAGCGCGAAGTGCGCGCCGCCGTGGGTACCAACATCATGCGCGAGAGCTTTCTCACGCCCGGCAACGCCGATGCGGCCAATGGCCTGATCACGCAGCAGGGCGGTTCCTGGTTCGACGGCAAGCGCACCATCGCCGCCGTGTTTGGCGAAGTGGTGGTGCCGCTTTCCGACACCCTGGAAGTTAATGCGGCCGCACGCCTGGACAAATATCCGCATTTCGCCGCCAACCTGGCGCCCAAGCTGGGCGTGATCTGGCGCGCGCGGCCCGACCTGATGCTGCGCGGGACGTATTCGGAAGGCTTCCGCGCGCCCAACCTGGCCGAATCGGGCACGGGCGGCGTCTTTGCGCAGGTGGGCGGCATCCGCGACACGGTGCGCTGCGACGAAACGAATGCCATGGCGCGCGCCTTGCTGAAGTCAAAAGTGGCGACGGATGCTGACCTGGGCAAGAGCCTGCTAAATTCGAATTGCTCGACGACGGTGGGCGGCCTGACGCCGCCGAACCAGAACCTGCGTCCGGAAAAGGCCAAGATTTCGACCGTGGGCCTGGTGCTGCAGCCGGCCAAGGACGTGAGCATTTCCATCGATTACTGGTTCATCAACCGCCGCGACGAAATCGTGCGCCAGGACTTCAACGAACTGTTTACAGAACTGGTCGGCAAGTACGGCCCGACTCTGGCCGGCACGCCTAACGCCATCCGCAACGACCTGACCGATACGGACCGGGCCAACGTGGCGGCGGTGGCGGCCATGTGCGCCAATCCTGCCAATGCCGGCGTGTGCGCGGGCGGCGTGCCTGGCTATTCGGTGGGCAACCTGGGCGGCTTGATCAACTCGTATTCGAACCGCGGCCGCACCCTGATGGACGGCGTGGACATCGATGCGCGCACGCGCTTTGCGCTCGGTGACTGGGGCAAGCTGAGCACCGGCATCGCCGCTACCATCCGCAAGCGCGATACCCATGACAGCGAAGACGGCAGCGACATCAAGGGCAATACCGTCGGCTACTACGATTCGCCGCGCTACCGCGCCACCGTGAATGCCGACTGGAGCTACCGCAACTTCGTCAGCAGCGTGTTCGTCAACTACTCGGGCAAGACGCGCTGGGCGTATGGCCCCTGGGACAAGGAAAACACGCCGGAGAACTGCACCGCCGCCTCGGTGGCGCTGCCGGCCGGCCAGTGCAAGGGCGCGCCGTCGTACACCACGGTGAACCTGGCCTTCAGCTGGAAGCCGGTCAAGAACCTGGACGTAGGCCTGAACGTGAAAAACGCGTTCAACAAGCAGCCGTACTACGACCCGAATGGCTGGGAGGGGTACAACCATAGCCAGGACCTGTTCGGCCGCCAGTTTGCGCTCTCGGCCAGCTACAAGTTCTTTTAATACGTGAGCTTGCCCCGGCCCGCCTGTGCGGGCCGGGGTTCTGCCATGGAAAAGAAAAGATAATATTCTGAAATATGTAATACGAAAGATAAACGTAAGTGAAAGCAGGCCATCAGGCCTGCTTTCGCGTTTTTCTCTCGGGGTTTTTGGGCCGTTTCACCATTCTCGCTCACCTCCCTGTATACGTGTGTATCTGCCACACCACGATAACGAAAGTTATCTGACGCGCCACCTATTTAAACGAAAGATAAATCGCATTTATTTACCCAATTAAGCAATAAATTTGCGTTATAACTTTCTTTTTGTTGACGATACTTATTTTTCTTTTTAAAGTAATCCCAAGAAAACGAAAATCAGCCGATACGGACTGATTTCTCGAAAGGTGGGGCCGTCTGGCGCTGCCTTCCGACGACCACCATAAAAATGGCGCCCCCCGACTCTGCCCCGGAGCGGGGAGGACGCGTATAACCCTCGATATAGACGGAGAGACAGCATGCATACCACCCGACTCAAATTGCGCGACATCAGCCGCGCCGCCGCGATCGTGATCGCACTGGCGGCCGGCGTGCCAGGCCAGGCCTGGGCACAGTCGAATGCCACCAGTACCATTTTCGGCGAAGTGAGCGCACCGGCCGGCGCCACCGTGGTGCTGGAAAACCTGGCAACGGGCGTGCGACGCAGCCTGACGCCGGATACGTCGGGCCGCTATGTGGCCAATTCCATGCCGCCTGGCCGCTATGCGGTGCGCGTGCTGCGTGCCGGTTCGGTGGAAGCGTCGCAGGAAGTCGAAGCCCTGATCGGCGCCGGTGCGGAAGCGAACTTCGGTCCGGCCAGCGTGGCCGGTTCCGTGGGCCAGGAGCAAACCGTCGTTGTGAAAGCGTCGCGCAACACGATCGACGTGTCGAACACGAACAATGGCGTGATCTTCACCGCCAAGGAACTCAAAGCGCTGCCGGTCGGGAATGATGTGGCTTCCATCGTGCAGCTGACGCCGGGCGTGGCGCGCGGCACCAACAGCGTGTATGGCAATGCGCCGTCTATCGGCGGCTCGGGCCAGTCGGAAAACGCCTTCTATGTCAACGGTTTCCCGATCACGAATATCCTCACCCAGGTGGGCGCGTCGGAGCTGCCGTTTGGCGCGATTTCCAACCTGCAGGTGCTGTCGGGCGGCTACGGCTCGGAGTTTGGCCGCTCCACGGGCGGCGTGATCAACATCACCACCAAGAGCGGCGGCAACAAGGTCGAATTCGGCGGCAAGGTCTCCATCATCCCCCGTTCGCTGAAGGGCACAACGGAAAACCGGTACTACCCGAACACGGGCGCCAATCCGATCACGGATGGCACCTTGAAGTACTGGAATCGCGATAACGGCAGCACCAGCAAGGTCGTCGGCTTGTACGGCAGCGGGCCGCTGATCCAGAACAAGCTGTTCGCCTTCGTGGCGCTGGAACAGACGCGCACGGACGGCGGTGCCGTCGCCGGTGCGCGCGACGACTCGGACAAGGTGCTGCCGAATGGCTGGCGCGAAAGCAGGAGCAAGGTTGACCGCATGATGGCCAAGCTGGACTACAACCTGACGGACGACCATCACTTTGAATATACCAAGCTGTATGACCGCACGACTACGGATAGCCAGAGCTATGGCTTCGACTATGCCACATTGAAACGCAACAACGTGCCTGGTGGCGGCAGCGAGACCACGATCAACTGCTGCGGTTCGTCGGCCGCGCCAGGCGCGAATGTCGACATCTTCAAGTACACGGGCTACCTGACGGATAACCTGACGGTGACGGCCATGATGGGGCAGTCGCGCACATCGCACCGCCGCACGCCGAATGGCTACGATCCGAGCCTGGCGCAGACGGTCTCGAATAGCGATACCCGTGTACCTGGACTGACGTACGCCAATCCGCAGGCGGTGACGGGGACCCTGGTCGACCCATCCTCGGAAGACCGCCAGAAAGCCAAGCGCCTGGACCTGGAATACAAGCTGGGCAAGCACTCGCTGCGCGGCGGCATCGACCGCATCGACGTGGAATCGAAGGTGGGCCTGAGCCTGGCCGGCGGCTACCGCTGGAACTACCAGCGGGCCGCAGATAAGAATCTGCCGATCAACGGCGCCTTTGAAACGCCGTACCAGGGCGACGGCTACGGCAAGCAGGGCTATTACGTCAGCAAGGAGCTCAATGCCAACCTGGCGCGTCCGACCAGCGTGCAATCGGCGCAGTACATCCAGGATCACTACCAGGTCACGGAACGGGTGCTGCTGGATCTGGGCCTGCGCCGGGAACAGTTCACCAACTACAGCAGCGATGGCGTGGCCTTCATTTCGCAGCGCAACATGATCGCCCCGCGCCTGGGCGCCACCTGGGATTACCTGGGCGACGGCAGCCTGAAATTCTTCGCCAACGGCGGCCGCTACCACCTGCCGGTGCCATCGAATTTGTCGAGCAACATGGCCAGCCCCTTCCTGGCCACCAGCGAGATGTTCACCTACACGGGCGTCGATCCCGTCACGGGCGCGCCGACGGGCCTGCACGCGATCAGCAAGCCGTATTCGGCCAACAACGCGTATGGCCAGAGCCGCGATGCGCGCGAAGTGACGGCCGTTGGCCTGAAACCGCTGTCGCAGGATGAATTCTCGCTGGGCTTCGAACGCGCCCTGAGCAAGAAGCTGGTAGTGGGCGCCAGCGTCCTGTACCGCAAGCTGAACGACACCAACGACGACACCTGCGACGCGCGTCCGCTGCAAGCCTGGGCCACACGCAACAGCGTCGATACGGCTAACTGGAGCGGCTTTCAGTGCGCCATCATCAATCCGGGCCGCGACAACAGCCTGATGGTGGACTTTGACGATGGCAAGGGCCTGCGCCGCGTGGATATTTCGGCGGCAGAGTGGGGCAACCCGCTGCCATCGCGCACCTACCGCGCCCTGAACATGTTCGTCGAGCACCCGTACACGAACGGCTGGTACGGCAAGCTGACCTACACCTTGTCCGGCCTGAAGGGCAATATGGAAGGCCAGACGGACAGCATCGGCGGCGGCGACGTGGGCCTGACGGTTAGCGACGACCACAAGGAACTGATGTACAACGCGTATGGCTACCTGCCGGGCGACCACCGTCACGCCTTCAAGGCGTACGGCTTCATGCAGGTCATCCCGGACGTGATGGTGGGCGCCAACCTGTCGCTGATCTCGGGTGCGCCGCGCAACTGCATCGGCGCGTTGCCCGATAATCTGAAGTTCGAGGGCAATTACGGCGATTCCTACTTCTATTGCAACGGCAAGCCGGCGCCGCGCGGCAGCCAGGGCCGCCTGCCATGGCAAGCCCAACTGGACATGAATGTGGCCTATACTCCCAGCGCCGTCAAAGGCCTGAGCCTGAAAGTGGACGTGTTCAACGTCTTCAACAGCCAGACCGTCACCCGTTATACCGAAACGCGCGAAGACCATGGCGCCATCTCCCGCAATTACCTGCAGGTCGATGGACGCACGGCACCGCGTTCCGTGCGCTTTACGGCTGAATACACCTATTAAACTGCAGCCGGCCTGCCGTGCGGCGGGCCGGTGACGATCCTTACCAACGGAAGCGAGAAGAGACCAATGACGACACAAATCAATCGACGCAATTTCCTGTCCGCCAGCGCAGCGCTGGCCGGTGGTGCCATGGCCGGCAGCGCCTTGCTGCCTGGCGAGGCCAACGCCGCAACCGCCACCGGTCGCGACAAGGTTCGCCTGGGCCTGATCGGCACGGGCATGCGCGGCCAGGTGCTGCTGGCCGAACTGGTGCGCCGCGATGACGTGGAAGTGGTCGCCCTGTGCGATATAGAACCGATCATGCTGAAACACGCGCTGGGCCAGGTGGCAAAAGCCGGCAAGCCGCGTCCGCGCACATATGGCGAAGACCGCGACCAGAAAGCCTACAAGCGCATGCTGGACGCGGGCGGCCTCGATGGCGTGATCATCGCCACGCCGTGGGAGTTCCACGCACCGATGGCGATCGCCGCCATGCAGGCGAAGATACCCGTCGGTTGCGAAGTGGTGGCCGGCATTACCCTGCAAGACCACTGGGATGTACTCAATACCCAGCTGAAGACGGGCACGCCCTACATGTTGCTGGAAAATGTGTGCTACCGCCGCGACGTGATGGCAGCGCTGCAGATGGTGCGCGCAGGCCTGTTCGGCGAACTGCTGCACCTGCAGGGTGGCTACCAGCACGATTTGCGCGCCGTCAAATTCAACAGCGGCAATCCGGCCAAGCCGTATGGCGGCGGCGTGGAATTCGGCGAAAAGGGTTGGTCGGAAGCCCATTGGCGCACGCAGCATTCGGTCGAGCGCAATGGCGAGCTGTATCCGAGCCACGGCATCGGCCCGTGCGCCATGTACACGAACATCAACCGCGGCAACCGTTTTACGCGCATCAACGCCTTTGCCACCAAGGCGCGCGGCTTGCACGACTACATCGTCAAGCAGCCGGGCGGCGCGCAGCATGCGAACGCCAAGGTGAAATTCAAGCTGGGCGACGTGGTCACCACCACGCTGGCGTGCGAAAACGGCGAAACCATCATCCTGCAGCACGATACGAGCCTGCCGCGCCCGTATTCGCTGGGCTTCCGCGTACAAGGCACGGACGGCCTGTGGATGGACTTGAACAACTCGATCCACATCGAAGGCGTCAGCAAGCCGCACCAGTGGGACGATTTCAAGGCTTACCAGGACAAGTATGAGCACCCGGTCTGGCGCAAATACGCGGCGCAAGCCGAAGGCGCGGGCCACGGCGGCATGGACTTCTTCGTCATCCACGCCTTTGTCGAAGCCCTGAAGGCCAACGCGCCGATGCCGATCGATATCTACGACGCCGTGACGTGGAGTGCCATCACGCCGTTGTCCGAGCAATCGATCGCCGCCAATTTCCAGACCCTGGACTTCCCGGACTTCACGGGCGGCCAGTGGAAAGCGCGCAAGCCGATCTTCGCCCTCGACGGCAAGTACTAAGCCTTAACGACCCGCTACCGCGCCTGCCGCCGTAGCGGGTTTTTTCCATGTCAGGAGACGTTGATGAAACACACAAGTTCATTGCTCTACGCAGTCCTTCCCGCCATGCCTTTACTTGCCGCCTGCGTGGCCGCCTGCGTGGCCGCGCCCATGGCGTGCGCGACGCCCGCCAGCGTGGAACTGGCCGGCAATGCCTTCATCACCAGTGCAGACAAGGGCGCCGTCATCGGCGAACATGGCCTGACCGGCTGGAGCAATCCCGCTACCGTCGCCAGCACGTATTTCCGCGTGGCTGAAGCCGGTCCCGTCCAGGTGGCGCTCGACGCCAGCCTGGCCGATGGTGGCAACAGCACCGTCCGCGTGAAGATCAACGGCACGCCGTTCGACGTCAGGCTGGCCGGCAAGGCGCGCAAGACCTACACCGTCGGCACGGTGCACGTGCCGGCGGCTGGCTATGTGAAGGTGGATTTGCAGGGATTGACGCGCGCCAAGGCCACGTTCGGCGACGTTTCGGCGCTGAAGGTGACGGCTGGTGCCACGCTGAACTATGCCAACGACCCGGCCAATTACTACTGGTCGCGGCGCGGGCCGTCCGTGCACATGGGCTATACGGTGCCGGCCAATACCGAGTATTTTTATAACGAGATGACGATCCCCGTCGGACAGGACACCATCGGTTCCTACTTCATGGCCAACGGCTTCGGCCAGGGCTACATGGGCATCCAGGTGAAGTCGCCCACCGAGCGCTGGATCCTGTTCTCCGTGTGGGACGCCGAGAATGGCGCGAAGACCACCCTGGTCAGCAAGGGCGAGGGCGTCATCGACAACGCATTTGGCGGCGAGGGCACGGGCGGGCAAACCTACCTTTCATATAACTGGGTGGCCGGCACCACGTACCGCTTCATCACGCGCGCGCGGCCCGACGGCAAGGGCGGCAGCGATTACTCAGCCTGGTTCTTTGCGCCGGAAACGGGCAAGTGGCGCTATATCGCCACCTGGAAGCGGCCGGCGATTTCCACGTATCTGACGCGCGTGCATTCCTTCCTCGAGAACTTCATCGATACCCTGGGCTACACGGAGCGCCGCGTCCAGTTCGGCAACCAGTGGGCGAGGAACGTTTCCGGCGCCTGGTCGGAAGTGACGGCAGGGCGCTACACGGGCGATGCCACGGCCACCAATGCGCAGCGCATGGATTACGCGGGCGGCCTGGAAAACGGCAAGTTCTACCTGCGTAACGGCGGCTTTTTTGCCGAGTACGTGAAAACCGGCCAGAACTTCACGCGCCCGGCCACGGGCCAGGCACCGGACGTCGATGTGGCGGCCTTGCCGATGCAATAGGCGTGGGGTCTCAGAACGGCCGCTTGCGCCGCAGCACCGCATAGATATAGAATGCGAATCATTATTATTTGCAAGCTAGGGAGTATGCGACGTGTCGGCTGCCCAACCCGGCGTCCACCAGGAGGTGGGTAGCCTGTATCACGAACACCATCGGTGGCTGCAAGGCTGGCTCAGGCACAAGTTGGGCAACGCCTTTGACGCGGCCGACGTGGCGCACGACACTTTCATGCGCCTGCTCAATCGCGACGAGGCCATCGCCGCGCGCGAGCCGCGGGCCTTCCTGACGACGGTGGCCAAGGGCGTGCTGGGCAATCTGTACCGCCGCCGCGACCTGGAAGCGGCGTATCTGGACACCCTGGCCAGCCTGCCGGCGCAGCATGCGCCCGATCCCGAAGCGCAGGCGATTTTGCTCGAAGCCCTGTTCGACATCGACCGCCGCCTCGATGGCCTGGCGCCGGCCGTGCGCCGCGCGTTTCTGCTGTCGCAGCTCGATGGCATGCCGCAGGCGGCCATCGCGCTGGAATTGAATATCTCGCTGGCCACCGTGCAGCGCTACCTGGTGAAAGCCATGCATCAGTGTTTCTTTGCCCTACCGGCGCCGTGATGGGCGCCTCCACGCCGGAAGCGGCCAGCCTGCAGGCTGTCGAATGGCTGGTGCGCCTGCAGGCCGGCGCCGCCACGCCGGAAGTGGAGCAGGCCTGGCGCGCCTGGCGCGACAGCGATCCGGAACATGAGCAAGCCTGGCTGCACGTGGAAGGCTGCATGGCGCGCATGCGTGCCTTGCCCGCGCCGCTGGCGCATGGCACCCTGGCGCGCAAACCGATCCATGCGCAGGCCAATGCCGCGCGCCGCCAGTCGTTGAAATTCCTGGCGCTGTTGGCCGTGGGCGGCGGCGCCTGGCTGGCTGGCGGCGAAGAGCAGGCGCGCTTCTGGCTGGCCGATTACCGTACCGGTACGGGCGAGCTGCGCCACGTCGTGCTGGACGACGGCACGCGCATCGTACTCAATACGGCCACCTCCATCGACGTGCGCTATGACGCGGGCCAGCGCCTGGTGACGTTATTAAGGGGCGAGATCATGGTCAGCACGGCGCGCGATCAGGCCGGCCGGCCATTTTTGGTGCACACGGCGCAAGGCCGGTTGCAACCGGTGGGGACGCGCTTTGCCGTGCGCGCCGGTGGCGAAGTCACGCGCCTGGGCGTGTTTGCGGGCGCGGTCGACGTCATGCCAATGCTGGCGCCCGGCGCCGTGCAAAGGCTGCACCCCGGCCAGCAAACGATGTTCACGGCGAACCGCATGGGGGCAATTGAGGCCTTGCCTGCCGGCGCGGACGCCTGGACGACCGGCATGCTGGTGGCGCACGATATGCCGCTGGCCGAGTTTATCGGCGAGCTGGCGCGCTACCGCCACGGGCGCCTGGCTTGCGATCCGGCCATCGCCCATCTGCGCGTGTCGGGCATCTACCCGCTGGCCGACACCACGCAAGTGCTGGACATGCTGACGCGCACCTTGCCCGTCGACGTGCGCCAGAGCACGCGTTTCTGGGTGAGCGTGGTGCCGCAGCGGCAGCATGCATAATTATTTTCTGAAAAACTGAGGGGTTTTCGATTTTCGCGTGACATAGCAAGTGAACCCTTCATTCACTTTCAGGAAAACAGTCCGCATGCCCAGCACAACTCCTATTTACGCTTCTTCCGCTTCCACCGTATGCCGCCGCCGCGTAGCGGCGCTGGCCGTCAGCCAGGCCCTGTGGTTGTTCGCCGCCAGCGGCGCTTCCATCCTGGCTCCTGCCGCGCAGGCCGCAAATGCGGCGCGCATGCCCATAGCGATACCTGCCGGCACCCTGGAACAGGTACTGGTGCGCTTCGGTCAGCAGACGGGCACCATGCTTTCTTACCAGGCCGCCGCCTTGGCGGGCAAGCGCAGCGCCGGCCTGACGGGCAGCTACAGCGTGCCTGCAGCGCTGGGTGCCATCGTCGCCGGCTCCGGCTTGCGCGCCGTGCCGCAGGCGAATGGCGGCTATGTGCTCGACGTGGCGCCCGCAGATGGCGGCCAGACCATGCCCGAGATGAAGGTCAGTGCCAGCTTTGATGCGAACGGCGCGACGGAAGGCAGCGGTGCCTATACGACGCAGACCATGCGCTCGGCCACGCGCCTGGGCCTGTCCGTGCGCGAGACACCGCAAGCCGTCAGCGTGGTCACGCGCCAGCAAATGGATGACCAGAACCTGCAAACGGTGGAAGAGGTGCTGCAAAACGCGGCCGGCATCGCCATCAACCGCTACGACAGCGATCGTACCTCGTTTTTTGCCCGAGGTTTTTCCATCGCCAGCTACCAGTACGACGGTATCCCCACCACGGTCGACAATGCCTACAACGTGGGCGACAGCACGCTGGACATGACGGCCTACGACAGGGTCGAGATCGTGCGCGGCGCCACCGGCCTGCTGACGGGCGCGGGCGAACCGTCGGCCACCATCAACCTGGTGCGCAAGCGCGCGTCATCGGGGCAGCTGGCCGGGAATGCGGCCCTGAGCCTGGGTTCATGGAACAATGCGCGCGCCAGTGCCGACCTCTCCACGCCGTTGACTGCGGACGGCAAGGTGCGTGGCCGTATCGTGGCCAGCTACCAGGACAGCGAATCGTATGTGAACCTGTACCACGGCAAGAAGGCCATGGCCTACGCCACCGTGGAAGCGGACCTGGCGCCCGGCAGCGTGCTGATCGCCGGCTATGAATACCAGGATAACCGCCCGCGCGGCGGCATGTATGGCGGCTTGCCGCTGTGGTATGCGGATGGCGAGCGCGCCACGTTTTCCCGCTCGGCCACCACGGCCACCACCTGGAGCCGCTGGTTCAGCACCAGCCAGACGGCTTTCTTGCGCCTGGAGCAAAGCCTGGGCAGTGGCTGGAACCTGACGGCCATGCTGAATCACGGCTGGGGCGATTATTCGGCGGCCGAGCTCTTCGCCAATACCTGGCCGGACAAGGCCACGGGGCAGGGCGTGACGGGCTACTCCGGCTTTTACTCGGGCACGCGGCGCCAGGACAGCGTCGACGCCTATGTCCAGGGACCCGTTCAACTGCTGGGGCGCACGCATGACATGGCTTTCGGCGTCTCGGGCAGCAACCAGTTTTCCAGCAATCCGGGCGTGGCCGGCGGCAGCGTCGACTACGGCAATTTCCATCAATGGCAGGGCGTGACGCCGGAGCCAGACTGGAATAACCCGAATTTCTCGCGCTGGCAACTGCTCGACACGGTGCAGCAGCGCGGCATCTATGGCACGGCGCGCTTTTCGCTGGCCGACCCCTTGAAACTGGTCGTCGGCGCGCGCTACAGCCGCTACAAGGCGGACCACGTCGATGACTGGGGCGGCAGCTACGCCTATGCCAAGCATGCCGTCACGCCGTATGCGGGGCTGGTATGGGATATCGATGCGCAGCATGCGCTGTACACCAGCTACAGCAAGATCTTCAAGCCGCAGGGCTATCAGGACCGGTTTGGCCGCTATCTCGACCCCGTGCAGGGCAAGAATGTGGAAGCGGGCGTGAAGGGCGAGTATTTTGCCGGCAGACTCAATGCGGCACTGGCCGTGTTCCGCATCGCGCAGGATGGCCTGGCGCAGGAAGACACGGGCCATTTTGTCGGCAATTCGCTGACGCAGGCGTATTTCGCGGCCTCGGGCACCACCAGCAAGGGTGTGGAACTGGACGTCTCGGGCGAACTGGCCAAGGGCTGGAACGTATCGGCCAGCGTGTCGCACGCGGCGGCAGAGGACAACACGGGCGCGCGCCTGAACAGCTATGTGCCGCAGACCCTGGCGCGCGTATTTTCCACGTATCAGCTGCCTGGCGACTGGCGCGCCTTGTCCGTGGGCGGTGGCGTGAACTGGCAGAGCGGCGCCTACCGCGATGCCACCGGGCCGAAGGGCACGGAGCGCGTGGAGCAGGGCGGCTATGCCGTGGCCAGCCTGATGGCCAAATATGCGCTGTCGCGCCAGCTGTCGCTGCAGGCAAACGTCAATAACCTGTTCGACAAGCATTACTACAGCCAGCTTGGCATGTACAACCAGGGTTACTGGGGCGCGCCGCGCAATGCCAGGGTCACCCTGCGCTACATTTTTTGATGCATCAGAGCGGCCAGGCCTGTTTGGTGACGGCCACGGCG
Source organism: Janthinobacterium tructae (assembly GCF_006517255.1). NCBI lineage: Bacteria > Pseudomonadati > Pseudomonadota > Betaproteobacteria > Burkholderiales > Oxalobacteraceae > Janthinobacterium > Janthinobacterium tructae. The sequence continues at coordinate 782,160 of NZ_CP041185.1, forward strand.
ACGATGTAGGCGAATACCAGCACGGCGAGCGCGAAGGCGCCGCCACGCACGGCCGGCGTCTTGCCCCGTTTGAGTGCAATGGTGCCCAGCACGATGTAGGCCAGCAGCGCGCACAGCTTGGCGGCCAGCCAGGGCTGGCTGCCCGGCGACTGGCCGCTCCACACGGCCAGGGCGATGGCGCTGGCCAGCAAGGCCGTGTCGATCAGGTGCGGCAGGATTTTTACCCAGCGCTGCTGCAAGGCGGGCGAGGCGCGTAGCATCCAGACGCCGCGCAAGAGGAAAAGACAGCCGCTGGCGGCGGCGCAGCCCATGTGGAAATGCTTGAGGCTCAGATAATCCATGCGTGATGTGGTGGGCGTTGATTGGCGGTGGCGCCAGCATAACCGCCTTTGGCGCGCCGCGCCATACGCCGTCGGGAGGACGCGCAATCAGCGGCACCATTTCACGTACACCAGCTCCGGATCGCCTTCATCGAGATGCTCGATCCGGCCGCTGCGCACGAAGCCCGCGCTGGCGAACAGCCGTTGGGCAGCGCCGTTGGACTGGTTCGTCGAGGTGAATAGCTTCTCTGTCTGGCATGCGTCTGCGGCGGTGGCCAGCAGGCGCAGTCCCACGCCGCGCCGCTGCTGGCCGGGAGCGACCACCACCAGCGAGACAAAACCGTGGCCGAAGAAGTCGTCGTGCGTGAGCACATAGCCGGCCACCTGGTCGGCGCGGATGGCGACCATGCATAGATCCCTGTCGACGGCGGTGCGCACGGCATCGCCACGCTCCGGGTGCGTCTGCGCATACGCGTCGCATGCCAGCATGGCTGCCACATCGCCAGCCTGGGCCACGCGGGTGACGATTTCATCTGCTTCCGTTCTGCTCTCCATGCCGCTCCCTGTTGTGCCGGTACCGGTGCCGAGTGTGCCAAAAATACCTGCGTTTGTAAAACGCCCGCCATCCAGCCTAGGCCCGCACCGCGCCATCTAGTCACTTTTGCCGATACGGCTATCCAGATTGCCTTTCCAGAATCACCCTGTGGCCGATAGTGCCTTTCGCCTCTGCCACGTAAGCTGGTCGGGACGGCTGGCCAGACGGCCAGTGCATTCATGGAGAAACATCGTGGCTACCCTAGATGGCACTAAGAACAACAGTAGTAACAAGGCAGTCGAACCCGGCATGCGGCGCAAGCAGTTTTCCGTGCTGGTCAGCAGTACCTTCGCGTTTACCATCTGCTTTGCGGTATGGATGATGTTTGCCGTACTGGGCATCCCCATCAAGACCAGCCTGGGCCTGACTGAAACACAATTCGGCCTGCTGGCCGCCATGCCCGTGCTGACGGGCTCCCTCGTGCGCGTGCCCTTGGGCATCTGGACGGACAAATACGGCGGACGCCGCGTCTTCTTTTGGCTGATGCTGGCCAGCGTGGTGCCGATCTACCTGATTTCCTACGCCACCGCCTACTGGCACTTCCTCGTGCTGGGCATGTTCGTGGGCCTGGCGGGCGGCTCGTTTTCCGTCGGCACGCCGTATGTGGCGCGCTGGTATGAAAAGGAGCGCCGCGGCCTGGCGATGGGCATCTTCGGCGCCGGTAACTCCGGTTCCGCGCTGACCAAGTTCGTCGCGCCGGGCATCGTCGCCGCTTTCGGCTGGCAAATGCTGCCCAAGGTGTATGCGGTGGCCATGCTGGCCACGGCCATCATCTTCTGGCTGTTTTCGTACACGGACAAATCGCACCTGGCGCCATCGGGCGAAAGTTTTTCGGCGCAGATGAAGGTGCTGAAGGACCCGCGCGTATGGCGCTACTGCCAGTACTACTCGGTGGTGTTTGGCGGCTATGTGGCGCTGGCGCTGTGGATGACGAAGTACTACGTGGCCGAATACGGTTTTGATTTGAAGCACGCGGCGCTGCTGGCTGCCTGCTTCTCGCTGCCGGGCGGCGTGCTGCGCGCGTTTGGCGGCTGGATCTCGGACAAATACGGTGCGGCAAAAGTCACCTGGGCCGTGATGTGGGTCTGCTGGGTGTGCTTCTTCCTGCTGTCGTATCCGCAAACGCAGATGGTGATCGAGACCGTCACGGGGCCGCTGGCCATCCATATCGGCCTGTCGCCGCTGTGGTTCACCGCGCTGCTGTTCATCGTCGGCATTGCCATGGCCGTGGGCAAGGCGTCCGTCTTCAAGTTCATCGGCGATGATTTTTCCGACAACATCGGCGCCGTCTCGGGCGTGGTGGGCCTGGCCGGCGGTCTCGGTGGCTTCATCCTGCCCGTGATGTTCGGCGCCCTGGTGGACTTCACCGGCGTGCGTTCGAGCTCCTTCATGCTGCTGTACGGCACCGTCTGCGTTTCCCTCGTCTGGATGTATTTCTCGTTCAAGCCGCTGCGTGCGGCACCAACTACTCAACCTGCAGGAGCAACGCTGTGAACAAACCAATGAGCCGCTATATGATCAATACCTGGGAGCCGGAAAGCCCCAGTTTCTGGCAAAACACGGGCAAGTCCACGGCTGCGCGCAATCTGTGGATCTCGATTCCCGCGCTGCTGCTGGCGTTCGCCGTGTGGATGGTGTGGAGCGTGGTGGTGGTCAACCTGCCCAACATCGGTTTCACCTACAGTAACAACCAGCTGTTCTGGCTGACGGCCTTGCCGGGCCTGTCCGGCGCCACCTTGCGCATCTTTTACTCGTTCATGGTGCCGATTTTCGGCGGCCGCCGCTGGACGGCCATTTCCACGGGCTCGCTGCTGATTCCCGCCATCGGCATCGGCCTGGCCGTGCAGGATGTGAATACGGGCTATCCGACCATGCTGATCCTGGCCCTGCTGTGCGGCTTCGGCGGCGGCAATTTCGCCTCGTCGATGGCCAACATCAGCTTTTTCTATCCGAAGGCGAGCAAGGGCTTTGCGCTGGGCATGAATGCGGGCCTGGGCAACCTGGGCGTGTCGGTGGTGCAGTTCGTCGTGCCGCTGGTGATCACCTTCGCCGTCTTCGGCGCCTGGGGCGGCGATTCGCTCACCTGGGTCAAGAATGGCGTGAGCAAGGACATGTGGCTGCAAAACGCGGGCTTCATCTGGGTGCCATTCATCGCCTTGAGTACCTTGCTGGCATGGTTCGGCATGAATGACCTGGCCTCGGCCAAGGCTTCGTTTTCCGAACAGGCCGTGATCTTCAAGCGCAAGCACAACTGGCTCATGTGCTGGCTGTACACGGGCACCTTCGGTTCCTTCATCGGTTATTCGGCCGCGTTCCCACTGCTGATCAAGATCCAGTTCCCTGACGTCAATCCCCTCGATTACGCCTTCCTCGGCCCTCTGGTCGGCGCACTGGCGCGCGTGGCCGGCGGCGTGATTTCCGATAAACTGGGCGGCGCCCGCGTCACCCTGTGGTCCTTCCTGCTGATGATAGGCGCCGTGCTGGGCGTGCTGTACTTCATGCCGCAAGCAGGTTTGGGCGGTAGTTTCAAGGGCTTCTTCTGGATGTTCATGCTGCTGTTCGCCGGTACGGGCATCGGCAATGCGTCGACCTTCCGCATGATCCCCGTGATCTTCTTGACGGAGCACCAGCGCGCGGCCGCCGGCAAAGGCAAGGCGGCGCAGGAGCAAGCCATCGTCGACGCCAACAAGGAAGGCGCGGCAGTCCTGGGCTTCACGTCGGCCGTGGCGGCCTACGGCGCCTTCTTCATCCCGAAAAGCTATGGCACCTCGATTTCGCTGACGGGCAGCCCCGACGCGGCCCTGTGGTGCTTCATCGGCTTTTATGTCAGCTGCATCGCGATCACCTGGTGGTGCTATGCGCGCAAGAATGCGGCTATGCCTTGCTAAAGTTGGAATGTCTGGCAAGTCGTTCTTGCCAGACGTTGAAGAAATGAGAGTATGTCATGGAAGAACTGGAAAAATTCGTCAACGGCTTCAGCCTGTTTCAGCAGCAGTACTTCAGCGAGCCGCAGACCTTGTACGACAGCCTGCGCGACGGGCAGCGTCCCACGACCTTGCTGATCGGCTGCTGCGATTCGCGCGTCGACCCCATGCTGCTGACGGGCAGCGACCCGGGTGACATGTTCGTGGTGCGCAATATCGCCAACCTGGTGCCGCCGTGCACGCCCGACGCGCCGCCCGGCGTCAGCTCGGCCATCGAGTTTGCCGTCTGCAAGCTCGAAGTGGCCAGGGTCATCGTGCTGGGACATGCGCGCTGCGGCGGCATTCGCGCGCTGCTGGAACCGCAGCCGCGCGCGGAAGGGCAGGAAACGGACTTCGTGGGACAGTGGATGCGCATCGCCGAACCGGTGGCGCAGCGCGTGCGGCGCGAGCTGGCGCACCGCTCATCGGAAGAGCAGCACCATGCGTGCGAGCTGGCCAGCATCCTGCAGTCGCTGGACAACCTGCTGACCTATCCCTGGCTGAAGCGCCGGGTGGAGCAGGGGGTGTTGAAACTGCATGGCTGGTATTTCGATATCGACAGCGGCGCCCTGATGGCGTATTCGGCGCGCCAGCAGCAGTTTTTGCCGCTCGTATGCCCAATCGAACGGGCGCGCCATCTGCATGAGCGCCCGTGGCCCGATGCGGCCAGGTAGCAGGTAGGTTGGATTAGCGTAGCGTAATCCAACAGGGCGCCGTCAACAATGTGTCGGATTACGCGTGGCGCTGCCCCGCTAATCCGACCTACATCGCATTCCCACCCCAGTTGCTTCGTCTGGTAGGTCGGATTAGCCCGCAGGGCGTAATCCGACAAGTTCCCTCAGCTGAACCGTAACAAATCGCCGCTGCGGTCAAACGCCAGCAGGCCGTCGATGCGGCCTTGCTCGATGGCCGTCACCATGGCGCGCAGCGGCGCTTCACATTCCTGCGCGGCGGGCGGCTGGCCGTCCTGGCCCGCCAGTCCCGCCACGAAGACCACGTCCCAGTGCGTCTGCATCTGTTTCGACTCCTCCATCAATGTCTCGAAGCTGCCCAGTTCATCGGGCAGCTTGTCGGCGCACATCACGGGCGTGAGGGACTTGCCCTGGCCGCCTGGCTGTGCCTGTGCCTGGGTAAAGGTGAACAGCAGGCGTTGCGGCTGTTCCTGGTCGCGGGCGCTGCGCAGCAGGCTGGCGTAATCGGTAATCGACATGGTGCTCTTTCTCTGTGTTGAACGATGACGACAGGTATACCGCAGCACGGTCGCGGCGCCCATAGGCAATAGTGACTACCCACCTATGCATTCCTGGTGCGCGAAACCGACTTCTTGCCAATACCGCCGGGCAGGGCACATCGATAGACTGTTTGTATCGACGCTTGAGCCATCCTGCTTGCAGCGTTTTTATGACCTGGCGCCGCTCCTGCGGCGCAATGTGGAGGTAGCATGAGTCACTTTCTGGACCGTCTTAAATTTTTTAGCAAGCCTGCCGAGCCGTTCTCGAACGGCCATGGCACCGTGGTCGACGAAGACCGCACCTGGGAAAACGCCTATCGCCAGCGCTGGCAGCACGACAAGATCGTGCGCTCCACGCATGGCGTGAACTGCACCGGCTCTTGCAGCTGGAAGGTGTATGTCAAGAATGGCCTGATCACCTGGGAAACCCAGCAAACCGATTACCCGCGCACGCGGCCCGACCTGCCCAACCACGAACCGCGCGGCTGCCCGCGCGGCGCCAGCTATTCCTGGTACGTGTATTCGGCGCAGCGCGTGAAATACCCGATGGTGCGCGGCCGCCTGATGGAAATGTGGCGCGAAGCGCGCAAGACCATGGACCCCGTCACCGCCTGGGACTGGATCAGCCAGGACCCCGTGCGCTCGCAGCAGTACAAATCCATCCGCGGCCTGGGTGGCTTCGTGCGCGCCACGTGGGACGAATCGAATGAAATCATCGCCGCCGCGAATGCGCTGACGATCAAGAAATACGGCCCGGACCGCATCGTCGGCTTCTCGCCGATTCCCGCCATGTCCATGGTCAGCTATGCCTCCGGCACGCGCTACCTGTCGCTGATCGGCGGCGTGGCCCTGAGCTTCTATGACTGGTACTGCGACTTGCCGCCGGCCAGTCCGCAAGTGTGGGGCGAACAGACGGACGTGCCGGAATCGGCCGACTGGTACAACTCGACCTATCTGATGGTGTGGGGCTCGAACGTGCCGATGACGCGCACGCCGGACGCCCACTTCTACACGGAAGTGCGCTACAAGGGCACGAAAACCGTGGCCATCTCGCCCGATTACGGCGAAATGGTGAAGTTCGGCGATATCTGGCTGGCGCCGAAACAGGGCACGGACGCCGCGCTGGCGCTGGCCATGGGCCACGTCATCCTCAAGGAATTCCACTCGGAAGGGCAGAGCGCCTACTTCCGCGACTATGCGCGCCAGTACACGGACTTCCCCATGCTGGTGCTGCTCAAGGAGCATAACGGCACCCTGGTGCCCGATTACTTCCTGCGCGCTTCGCACCTGGACAACAACCTCGACGAAACGAATAACCCGGAATGGAAAACCCTGGTCATCGACGAAACCACGGGTGCGATTACCGCGCCGGCCGGCTCCATCGGCTTCCGCTGGGGCGAGTCGGGCAAGTGGAACCTGGAACAGAAGGCCGGTGGCAGCGGCGTGCCCATCGTGCCGATGCTGTCCATGATCAACGACAGCGACGCCGTCACGGAAGTGGGTTTCGCCTACTTCGGCGGCAAGGATGCGTCCGACATGCTGCTGCGCAAGGTGCCGGTGAAAACCATCCGCCTGGCCGACGGCACGACCGCCCTGGTCACCACCGTGTTCGACCTGACCCTGGCCAACTACGGCATCGACCGTGGCCTCGGTGGCGAAAACGTGGCGGAAAGCTATGACGACGATGTGCCGTACACCCCCGCATGGCAGGAAAAGCACACGGGCGTGAAACGCGCCGACGTCATCACCGTGGCGCGCCAGTTTGCGCAAAATGCGGACCAGACGCGCGGCAAGAGCATGGTCATCGTGGGCGCCGGCCTGAATCACTGGTATCACATGGACATGACGTATCGCGGCATCATCAATATGCTGATGATGTGCGGCTGTATCGGCCAGTCCGGCGGCGGCTGGGCCCATTACGTGGGCCAGGAAAAACTGCGTCCGCAAACGGGCTGGACTCCCTTGGCCTTCGCCCAGGACTGGGTGCGCCCGATGCGCCAGATGAACGGCACCTCGTTCTTCTATGCCCATACGAGCCAATGGCGCCACGAAAAGCTGGAAACGGGCGACATCGCCTCGCCATCGGCGGCCGGCGGCACGGGCGACCTGACCCTGCTCGACTACAACGCCAAGGCTGAACGCATGGGCTGGCTGCCATCGGCGCCGCAGTTGCAAACCAATCCGCTGGAAGTGGCCAAGGCCGCCAAGGCGGCGGGGCAGGCACCGGCCGCATATGCGCTCGACCAGATCAAGGCTGGCCAGCTGCAGTTTTCGTGCGACGACCCGGACAATCCGGCCAACTTCCCGCGCAATATGTTTGTCTGGCGCTCGAACATCCTGGGCAGCTCGGGCAAGGGCCACGAGTACTTCCTGAAATACCTGCTGGGCACGCAGAATGGCTTGCTCAGCGACGAAGACGACTGCATCACGCCGAAACAGGTGAAAGTGCGCCCGGCCGCCGAAGGCAAGCTCGATCTGCTGGTGGTGCTGGACTTCCGCATGTCGACCACCTGTCTGTATGGCGACGTGGTGCTGCCGACGGCCACCTGGTATGAAAAAGACGACCTGAACACCTCGGACATGCATCCGTTCATCCACCCGCTGTCGGAAGCCGTGCAGCCGCTGTGGCAATCGAAGTCGGACTGGGAAATCTACAAGGGCCTCGCCGAAAAATTCTCGGAAATAGGCGGCGAACTGCTGGGCACCCAGCAAGACATCATCCTCACGCCGCTGATGCACGATACCCCCGGTGAACTGGGTCAGCCTTTCGATCCGAAGGACTGGCGCGCCGGCGAATGCGAAGCCGTGCCTGGCAAGACCATGCCGAACATGACGGTGGTCGAGCGCAATTACCGCGACGTCTACAAGAAGTTCACCTCGATCGGACCGCTGCTGGAAAGCATCGGCAATGGCGGCAAGGGCATTTCCTGGAAAACGGGGCATGAAGTCGAGATCCTGCGCGGCATCAACCGCACGGTGCTCGAAGAGGGCGTCTCCAAGGGCCAGCCGCGCCTGGACACGGCCATCGATGCGGCCGAGATGATCCTGACCCTGGCGCCGGAAACGAATGGCCACGTGGCCGTCAAGGCCTGGGCCGCGCTCTCAAGCATCACGGGACGCGAGCACACGCATCTGGCCAAGCCGCGCGAGCATGACAGCATCCGCTTCCGCGACGTGCAGGCGCAGCCGCGCAAGATCATTTCCTCGCCTACCTGGTCGGGCCTGGAAAGCGAAGAAGTCAGCTACACGGCCGGCTATACGAATGTGCATGAAATGATCCCTTGGCGCACCTTGACGGGCCGCCAGCAGTTTTACCAGGATCACCTGTGGATGCGCGATTTCGGCGAAGGCCTGTGCGTGTACAAGCCGGCCATCAACACGAAGACGACGGAAGCGCTGCTGGGCACTAGGCCGAACGGCAACAAGGAGCTGGCGCTGAACTTCCTGACGCCGCACCAGAAGTGGGGCATCCACTCCACGTATTCGGACAACCTGCGCATGCTGACCCTGTCGCGCGGCGGACCGCACGTGTGGCTGTCGGAGACCGACGCGAAGACGGCCGGCATCGTCGACAACGACTGGATCGAGGTCTTCAACGTGAACGGCAGCCTGACGGCGCGCGCCGTCGTCAGCCAGCGCATCCCGGCCGGCATGACGATGATGTACCACGCGCAGGAAAAGATCATCAACGTGCCTGGCGCGGAGATGACGGGCAAGCGGGGCGGCATCCATAACTCCGTGACGCGCGCCGTGCCCAAGCCGACGCACATGATCGGCGGCTACGCCCAGCTGGCGTACGGCTTCAATTACTACGGCACGGTGGGCTCCAACCGCGATGAATTCGTATTGGTGCGCAAGATGAACAAGGTTGACTGGCTCGAAGGCCCGTTGCAGGAAGAAGGAGCATAGTATGAAAATCAGAGCGCAAATCGGCATGGTGCTGAACCTGGACAAGTGCATCGGCTGCCACACCTGTTCCGTCACCTGCAAGAACGTATGGACCAGCCGTGACGGCGTCGAGTACGCATGGTTCAACAACGTTGAAACCAAGCCGGGCATCGGCTATCCGAAGCAGTGGGAAAACCAGGACAAGTGGAATGGCGGCTGGCGCCGCACGGACGCGGGCAAGATCGAGCCGCGCCAGGGCAGCCGTTTGAAAATCCTGGCCAATATCTTCGCCAACCCGAACCTGCCCGCGATTGACGAGTACTACGAGCCGTTCACCTACGACTACGAGCACCTGCAAAGTGCGCCGCTGTCGCAGACGCCGCCGACGGCCCGTCCGATCTCCGTGCTGACGGGGAAGAAGATGGAAAAAATCGAGTGGGGTCCGAACTGGGAAGATGACCTGGGCGGTGAATTTGCCCAGCGCAGCAAAGATAAGCTGTTCGATAACATGCAGAAGGAGATGTACGGCACGTTCGAGAACACCTTCATGATGTATCTGCCGCGCCTGTGCGAGCATTGCCTCAATCCGACGTGCGTGGCGTCGTGCCCATCGGGCTCCGTGTACAAGCGCGAAGACGACGGCATCGTGCTGATCGACCAGGACAAGTGCCGCGGCTGGCGCATGTGCATCTCCGGTTGCCCGTACAAGAAGATTTACTACAACTGGTCGTCCGGCAAGGCCGAGAAGTGCACCTTCTGCTTCCCGCGCATCGAGGCTGGCCAGCCTACCGTGTGCTCGGAAACGTGCGTGGGCCGCATCCGCTACCTGGGCGTGCTGCTGTACGACGCCGACAAGATCGAGGCAGCGGCCTCCGTGCCGCAAGAGCAGGACCTGTACCAGGCGCAGCTCGATCTGTTCCTCGATCCGCACGACCCGGCCATCATCGCCGAGGCGCGCCGCCAGGGCATCCCGGACCTGTGGCTGGATGCGGCCGTCAAGTCGCCCGTCTACAAGATGGCTGTCGAGTGGAAAGTGGCGTTCCCGCTGCATCCCGAATACCGCACCTTGCCGATGGTGTGGTACGTGCCACCGCTGTCGCCGATCCAGGCGGCCGCCGAATCGGGCAAGCTGGGTGTGAACGGCATGCTGCCGGACACGCAAAGCCTGCGCATTCCCGTGCAATACCTGGCCAATTTGCTGACGGCCGGCGACCAGCCGCCCATCGTCACGGCGCTGGACCGCATGCTGGCCATGCGTGCCTATATGCGCAGCAAAACGGTCGAGAAGGTGGAGAACCTGACCGTATTGAAGCAAGTAGGATTGACCCAGGCGCAGGTGGAGGACATGTACCACATCATGGCCATCGCCAATTACGAAGACCGCTTCGTCATCCCCAGCAGCCACAAGGAAATGGCCGAGGACAGCTTCAACGAGAAGGGTTCGTGCGGCTTCAGCTTCGGCAACGGCTGCTCGGACGGCAGCAGCGAGCCGACCTTGTTCGGCAAGAAAAAACACGGTTCGGCCATCTTCATGCAGATGCCGAAGTCGCGCAAAACGGCGCCTGGCGCTTAAGGAGCTGAGATGACACACGCTATGAATCAGTATCAAATCCTCTCGCGCCTGTTGCTGTATCCCGAGCCCGAGCTGATCGCTCACCTGCCTGAGCTGGACTCTGCGCTGGCGGCCGTGCCGGAACAGCAGGCGCTGTTGCGGCCCTTGCTGGCGCACCTGGAAAGCAGCAGCCTGATCGACCTGCAGCAGCAGTACGTGGCCACGTTCGACCGCAATCCGTCGCACTCGCTGCACCTGTTCGAGCATATCCACGGCGAATCGCGCGACCGGGGCCAGGCCATGGTTGACCTGATGGAGGAATACAAACGCCATGGCTTGCAGATGACGGGCGACGATTTGCCCGACTTCGTGCCGCTGTTCCTGGAATTTCTGGCGCAGCTCGACGAGGCGGCATCGGCGCCGCTGCTGGGCGACGCCGTCCATGTGCTGGCGCATATCGGCCGCAAGCTGACGGCCAACGGCAGTCCGTATGCGCCGGTCTTCACGGTGCTCGAACGCCTGAGCCCCGTGGCGGCCGAAATGCTGGCCGAACCGCCGATCCGCGATATGGATGAAGCGCTGGAAACCTTCGGTCCCGGTGCGGATGGCGTCGAGCCCTTGCTGCGTCAAGCCCCGGGCGGCGTCCATCCCGTGCATTTTCACCCGCAGCCGCGGCGCGCCGCTTAATTGGCCGTTTGCGCCCGCATGAGGAGAGTACATCATGAGTAATTACTTGCATCAATTTGTGTATGGCATTTATCCATACATCGCGCTGGCCATCTTTTTCCTCGGCAGCCTGATCCGTTTCGACCGCGAGCAATACACGTGGAAGTCCGATTCCAGCCAGCTGCTGCACCGTGGCAGCCTGCGCCTGGGCAATATCCTGTTCCACGTCGGCATCATCGGCCTGCTGTTCGGCCATGCGGCCGGCTTGCTCACGCCCGTCTGGGTGTGGGATACGCTGGGCGTGACGCACAGCCTGAAACAGGGCGTGGCCATGGCCGCTGGCGGCATCATGGGCGGCCTGTGCCTTGCGGGCCTGCTGATCCTGCTGGTGCGCCGCTTTTCCAATGACCGGCTGCGCGCCGTCACCACGGCCGGCGACAAGCTGGTGATGCTGTGGATTTTGCTGACCTTGCTGCTGGGCTTGTCGTCGATCTTTGTCTCGGCTTCGCACATGGATGGCCACATGATGGTCTTGCTGATGAATTGGGCGCAGCACATCGTCACCTTCCGCGGCGACGCCGCCAGCTTCATCGTCGATGCGCCGCTGGTGTTCAAGCTGCATCTGTTCATGGGCATGTCGCTGTTCGTCATCTTCCCGTTCACCCGCCTGGTGCACGTGTGGAGCGGCTTTGGCGCCATTGGCTATCTTGGCCGCGCCTATCAACTGGTGCGCCGCCGCTAAGGCGGTCATTGAAAGGAGAATCATCATGGGAATTTCCGTCAACGGCATCGATATCGACGATGCCGACATCGCGCAGGAACTGCCGCACCACCAGCAGGCGGGCAATCCGCTCAAGCAGGCGGTGCATGAACTGGTGTTGCGCCGCCTGCTGCTGGACGAGGCTCGGCGCCTGGGCTTGCAGGCAGATAGCGACGATGCCCTGGTCGAAGCGCTGTTCGAGCAGGAAGTGCGCGTGCCGCCGGCCGACGATGCGGCTTGCCGCACCTTTTATGCGCAGCGCCCGCAGCTGTTTCGCAGTGGCGCGCTGGTCGAGGCACGCCACATCCTGTTCCAGGTGACGCCGGAGGCGCCCCTGGAGCTGCTGCGCACGACGGCGCAAGCCGTGCTCGACGCCCTCAAACTGGCGCCGGAACGCTTCGCCGAACTGGCGGCGCAGTATTCGAACTGCCCGTCGGGCGCGCTGGGCGGCAACCTGGGCCAGCTGTCGCCGGGCCAGAGCGTGCCGGAATTTGACGCGCTGCTGTTCCGCCTGGAGGCGGGCGCGCTGGCCGGCCACTTGCTGGAAACGCGCTTCGGCTACCACATCGTGCAGGTGCTGCGCCGGGTCGAAGGCCAGGCCATCGCCTACGAGGCGGTACAGGCGCAGATCGCCGACCGCCTGGCGCGCGCCGCGTGGCAGCGCGCCGTGCACCAGTACCTGCACTTGCTGGTGGGGCGCGCCGACATCGCCGGCATCGAGCTGGAAGGTGCCAGCGTCGAAGACACAGGCAGCCCGTTGGTGCAATAGGCAAGAAGGCGTAGGCCGCTAGGCCTTCTGGGGCACAGCCAGATCGTGCCCCAGCCTTTACAATCACGGAAGAATCAGGAGTAGCGTCATGGGTAGCGTCAAGTTGCAGGACCGTTTTGGCCGTTCGATCGATTATGTGCGGCTGTCCGTTACCGACCGCTGCGATTTGCGCTGCAGTTATTGCATGCCCAAGGGCTTTCGCGGGTTCGAGGAGCCGAAGGCCTGGCTGACGTTCGACGAGATCGAACGCTTGCTGGGTATTTTTGTTCGTCTCGGCACGCGCCGCGTGCGCCTGACAGGCGGTGAGCCGCTGTTGCGGCGCAAGCTGCCCGAACTGGCGCAGCGGCTGTCCGCGCTGCCCGGTTTGCAGGATCTGTCGCTGTCGACGAATGCCACCCAGTTGGGCAAGCACGCCGTGGCCCTGCGCGCGGCGGGCGTGGACCGCATCAACGTCAGCCTGGACTCGCTGGACCGCGCCTGCATGCAGCAGATCACGGGACGCGACAGCCTGCAGCCTATCTTGGATGGCCTGATGGCGGGCAAGGCGGCCGGTTTCGACCCGATCAAGATCAATATGGTGGCCATGCGCGGTGTCAACGACGGCCAGATCGAGGCCATGGCGGCGTTTTGCATCGAGCAGCAGTTCATCCTGCGCCTGATCGAAGCCATGCCGATGGGCAGCACGGGCCGCAATGCCAGCTACATGCCGCTGGGGCCCGTGCGCGAGCGCCTGGCGGCCCGCTTTGGGCTGGTGCCGCAGGCGCAAGAACTCGGTGGCGGACCGGCACGCTATATGGCGACAGCCGATGGCCGCTCGAGCATCGGCTTCATTACGCCGATGTCGCAGCATTTTTGCGCCACCTGCAACCGCGTGCGCCTGTCCGTCGATGGTACCCTGTATCTGTGCCTGGGGCAGGAAGAGAAATTCGCCCTTGGCCCCATGCTGCGCGGCGGGGCCACGGATGCGGAGATTGAAGCGGCGATCCGCGCCGCCATCGAACTCAAGCCGCAGCAGCATGATTTCAATACGCAGCCGGACAAGATTATCCGGTTCATGGCACAGACGGGCGGCTGAGGCAGTTTGTATTTACACTCAAGGGCGGTATGAAATTCAAGGCGATGTTTTCCTCCTGGCAGAAGCTGTCGACCAAGATCGTCGGCGCGCTGCTGCTCATGCTGGTACTGGCCCTGAGCGCCATCGGCTGCACCCTGTTCCTGTCGTGGCAGCTCGAAGGCAGTTCCGCCGCCATCAATGAAACGGGCCGGCTGCGCATGCAGACCTACCGCCTGACCCTGCTGCTGGCCAGCGACGCGCGCGAGCAGGCGCGCCAGCAGGTGCTGCTGATCGACGAGACCCTGGCCAAGATCGGCCACGGCGACCCGCAGCGCCCCTTGTTCCTGCCCCCCAGCACTGCCATCAAATCGGAATTCGAGCGCATCAGCGCCACCTGGCGCGGCGCCTTGCGTCCGGCCGCCCTGGGCGCCGATTCCTCCGCGCGCGCGCGCCAGTTCGAGCGTGACGCCGATACTTTCGTCGGCCAGGTCGACCAGCTGGTGCGCCTGATCGAGCACGATAGCGAGCAGCGCACCTTCTGGCTGCGTGCCTCGCAGCTGATCCTGGTCGGCATGGCCGTCATCGGCACGGTGAGCATGATTTACCTGATGTTCATGCTCATCATCGAGCCCGTCACGCGGCTGCGCCTGGGCATGCAGCGCATGAAGGAGCGCGATTTCAGCGTGCGCCTGGCCGTCGAAAGCAATGACGAATTCGGCCAGCTGGCCAGTGGCTTCAACCAGATGGCCGACCGCCTGCAGGCGCTGTACGGCAATCTGGAAGAGGGCGTGCGCAGCAAGACGGCCACGCTCGAGTACCGCAACCGCGAACTGGCGCTGCTGTACGAAAGCGCCGCTTTCCTGCAGCGCCCGCAGCCGCTGGAAGACATCTGCGGCGGCTTCATGCAGCGCATCGTCGACTATTTCGAGGCCGATGGCTCCACCGTGCGCGTGCTCGACGCCGAACGGGGCAACCTGCACATGGTGGTACATACGGGTCTGTCCGAGGAACTGGTGGCGTCCGAGCATTGCCTGAAAGTGGGCGACTGCCTGTGCGGCACGGCCGTCGAGATGAAGGTGGCGAAGGTGCACGACATGCGCCGCATCGACAAGGCGCACGAGCTGCGCTGCCACCGCGAGGGTTTTGCCACCGTCTCCGTCTTCCACATCCATGCGCACGAACAGCACCTGGGCTTTTTCAACCTGCACTTCCGCCATGCACGCGTGTTTTCCGCGCGCGAGCTGGCGCTGCTGGAAACCCTGGGCCAGCTGCTCGGCATCGCGCTGGAAAACCTGCGCCTGGCCGCGCGCGAGCGCGAGATGGCCATTTCCGAGGAGCGCAACCTGGTGGCGCAGGGCCTGCACGACAGCATCGCGCAAAGCCTCAATTTCCTCAACCTGCAGGTGCAGATGCTGGACGACTCCGTGCGCAATGCGCGGTTCGATGAAGTGGCTGGCATCGTCCCGGCCCTGCATGCGGGCGTGAAGGAAAGCTACGAGGACGTGCGCGAACTGCTGGCCAACTTCCGCAGCCGCCTGATGGAGGACGACCTGATCGGCTCTCTGCGGGCGGCAATCGACAAATTCCGCCGCCAGACGGGCATCGAGGCCGAGCTGCTGGCCGATGTCGACGGCGCGCCATTCCCCCGCGAGCAGCAATTGCAGTTACTATTCATCGTGCAGGAAGCGCTGTCGAACATCCGCAAGCACGCCCAGGCCAGCCATGTCGAGGTGCGCCTCGCCGATCACCAGGACTTTACCTTGACGATCAGCGACAATGGCGTCGGCTTCGATGCTGCCGCCGTGCTGGAAAAGGGCGACAGCCATGTCGGCATCCATATCATGCGCGAGCGCGCACAGCGCATCGACGCGACGTTCGACGTGCACGCCTGTCCCGGTGGCGGCACGACCGTCGAACTGCACCTGTCGCGCGAACAGCGCCGCGCCGCCTAAGCCACTATCTGAAAGTACAAAAAAATGGAGACTCCCGATAAACCGATCACCGTCATGCTGGTGGACGACCACGCGCTGTTCCGCAGCGGCATACGCTCGCTGCTGCAGCGGCATGCCGAGTTTTCCGTGGTGGGCGAAGCGGCCGATGGCGTCGAAGGCATCAAGCGCGCCATCCAGCTGCAGCCTGACGTGGTGCTGCTGGACCTGAACATGGCCGGCATGTCGGGCGTGGAAGCGCTGCAGCTGATGCAGCACGACTGTCCCGACACGGCCATCGTCATGCTCACCGTGTCGGAAGACGCGGAGGATCTGGCGACGGCCCTGCGCGCGGGCGCATGCGGCTATCTGATCAAGAATATCGACGCCGACTACCTGGTGCGCGCGATCCGCCGCGCGGCCGCCGGCGAAGTCGTCATCGCCGAAGCCATGACGGGCAAGCTGGTGGCACAGCTGCAGGCGGGCACGCGGCGCGAGGAACCCGTGTCGGAACTTGACAAGCTCACGCCGCGCGAAAAGGAAATCATCGACTGCCTGTCGCGCGGCGAGAGCAACAAGGGCATCGCGCGCACCCTCGACCTGGCCGAAAGCACGGTCAAGATCCACGTGCAGAACGTGCTGAAAAAACTCAACCTCACCAGCCGCGTGCAGGCGGCCGTGTATGCGGTCGAGCACCGGCAAGGCAAGTAGCCGAGTAGTCAGGGTCTGACCCGCCGGGTCAGACCCCATGGGCACTTGTCGCTATCGCTCTAGTCCTTTATGCCGATGGCGGTTGTTGCGCTTTTAAAGTAGTATATTGGATATATCTTTATCGAATATACTTTTAAAAACGAGTCCATCATGGCCATTACTCCCATCAGCGAACCATCTTCTTCTGCCGCCGCCCACGGCGCCGCTCCCTGGCATGCCTGCCATGCCGTCTGGCAGCTGGGCTTTCGCCCGTTTTACCTGCTGGCGGCCGTGTTTGCGGCCATCAGCATTCCCTGGTGGCTGGCCAGTTACGCGGGCTTGCTGACGGGCGGCCTGCAGGTGGGGCTGGGCTGGCATATGCATGAAATGGTGTTCGGCTTCGCGCTGGCCGTCGTCGTGGGGTTTTTGTATACGGCGGGGCGCAACTGGACGGGCTTGCCCACGCCGCACGGCGCGCAGCTGATGGCGCTGGCGGCGCTGTGGCTGGCGGGGCGCATCGCCATGCTGTGCGGCCCCGGGCTGGTGCCGGCGCTGGTCGAGTGGCTGTTCCTGCCGCTGGCCGCCTGGCCCCTGTACCAGGTGCTGCGCCGTTCCGGTAATACGCGCAACCTGTTCCTGGTCGCTTTGCTGGCCTTGCTGGCGCTGGCCAATGGCCTGTTCCACGCGGCCGTGCTGGGCTGGCTGACGTTATCCCTGTTCGTGCCCGTGCAGGCGGCCATCTTCATCATCGTGCTGATTGAATCGGTGATCGGCGCGCGCGTCATTCCCATGTTTACCCGCAACGGTGCGCCAGGCAGCACGCCGGTGGCCAGTCCGCAGCGCGCGCTGGTCGCCGTGGCCTGCATGGCGGCCGCCGCCATCGCATGGCTGGCAGACGCGCCGGCCTGGCTGACGGCGCCACTGGCTCTCGTGGCAAGCGGCGTCTCGCTGGCCAATCTGCTGGCCTGGCAGCCGCAGCGCACGCTGCGCGTGCCCTTGCTGTGGATTTTGCACCTGTCGTATGCGTGGATAGGCGTCGGTTTTGCGCTGCTGGCGGCCGCCAGTATGGGGCTGCTGACGGCCAGCGCCGCATTTCACGCGCTGACGGTGGGCTCGATGGCGGGATTGATCATCGGCATGATGACGCGCACCACCCTGGGCCACACGGGCCGTCCTTTGAAGGGCGGCCGGGCGGAAGCGGCGATGTACTGGCTGATACAGCTGGGCGCGCTGGCGCGCCTGCTGGCCGCTGTCGGTCCCGCCTCGCTGTCCATGCCGCTGCTGCTGGCTGCCGGCGCGTGCTGGTCGCTGGCCTTTGGCTTGTATGCGTGCGTGTATGCGCCCTATCTGTGGCGTGTCAGGGTGGATGGGCGCGAAGGCTAAGCTGTCAGAAAGGGCGCCAGGCCAGCAGTTTTTTGAGTTCCGGCGTCCAGTAGGACAGCGATTCGCCCACGACGAAGAGCAGCATGCCCAGCATCAAGGCCCTCAGCAGCAAATCCCTGCACCAGATCATGGCATCCCCCGAGTTTTCATAGTGATCATTTTGTCATTGGCATGGCCGGCTGGCCGGGCGGCGTCTGTGCCGTGAGTGCGGCGGCCGCCTCGATGGCGCGCGCCAGCGCCTGTTCCAGCGTGTCGAGCGCGGCCGACGCATCGTCGCCGGCATGCAGTAGCTGTTCCGCTTGCTGCGCGGCTTGCAGGGTGGCGGGCAGGGCCAGGCTGCCAGCCTCGCCCGCCAGCTTGTGCGCCAGCGCGGCGGCATCGTCGCGCGCATCGGCTGCCAGCAGCGCGCGCATGGCGCCCACCGTATTGCGATAGTTGCTGCCAAAACGCGACAGATGTTGGCGGTAGGGCGCTTCATCGAGCCACTGCGCCATGCCCTGCTGCAGGTCGATCACGGCTGCTGCGCCGCACGGCGGCACGCACATCGTCGCTTCGGTCACGAACGGCGGCAGGGCTGGCAGACCTTGCGCGTGGCGCCGATGCGCGCGCGCGATCAGGGCGATGGTCTGCGGCACGTCGAACGGTTTGCTGATGAAATGGTTCACGCCCGCTTCCAGCGCCGCCGTGCGCTGTGTCTGGAACGCCCCGGCCGTCAGCGCCACCACGGGCAAGTCCTGAAACTGCGGCAGCTGGCGCAAGGCGCGCGTCGCCTGCAAGCCATCCATGACAGGCATCTGCACATCCATCAGCACGATGTCGACATCGGCGGGGTGGGCCAGCAGCCAGTCCAGCGCCTGCCTGCCATCGCAGGCGAACGATGGCACTGCCCCCTGATCGCACAGGATATGCTTGACCACATCGCGGTTGATTTCGCTGTCATCGACCACCAGCACGCGCACGCCGGCGAGTACGCGTTCTTCCAGCGGCACAAGAGTGGCGTCCAGGCCGGCGGCCCGGGCGCGCTGCTGGCGCGCTTCCATCGTCGCGTTGTACAGGCTGGAAGCGGTCACCGGTTCGTTGAGGATGGCGTCGGCCGGATCGGCCGGGTCGGTATCGCGCCGCGCCGGCCGCGTGGCCGGCACGCCGCCCGCTGCCAGGATGACGACGGGGCAATCTTGTGGCGGCAGGTATTCGCGCAGCGCGCGCGCCGTCGCTTCGCCGTCCAGCTCCGGCATGCGCGCGGCCAGCAGGACGACGCCGGGCCGCGCGTCTTCGGCGCAGGCAAGCGCATAGTCGAGGGCCGCCCGCCCGTCGGAGACGGCATGCACGCGCCAGCCCAGGCCCTGCGCCACGGCGGCAACGGCCTCGCGCGCGTCGGCATTGGCATCGGCCAGCAAGGCATGCAGGGCTTGCATGTCCGGCGAGGACAGGGTGGCGGCGGGCAGCAGTTGCAGCGGCACCGTGAAGCTGAATTCGCTGCCCTGGCCCTGGCGGCTTTGCAGATGCAGTGAGCCGCCCATCAGACTGACCAGCTGGCGGCAGATGGTCAGGCCCAGGCCCGTGCCGCCGAAGCGGCGCGTGGTGGACGTGTCGGCCTGGGCGAAGGCGGAAAAGATCGATTCCTGCACCTCGGGTGCGATGCCGATGCCCGTGTCGCGCACGCTGAAACGCAGCACTGCGGCGTCGCCGTCGCGGCTTTCCAGTGCGCTCGACAGCTCGACCGTACCCTGCGCCGTGAATTTGATGGCATTGCTGGTCAGGTTGACCAGCACCTGTTCCAGCCGCAGCGCGTCGCCCAGCACCTGGTCCACGCCATCGGGCAGCGGCCCGATCCGCACCTCAATCGGTTTGTCATGCGCGGCCACGCCCATGCTGGCGGCGATCTTCTCGATCACCTCGGCCAGGTGGAACGGCGCCTGTTCGATGCTCATGTGGCCCGCCTCGATTTTCGACACGTCGAGCACGTCGTTGATGATGCCCAGCAAGGACTGGCCGGCGGCGCGGATCTTGCGCGTCATCTCGAGTCCTTCCCTGTCCAGCTTGCCCCGTTCCAGCAGCCATGCCATGCCGAGGATGGCGTTCAGCGGCGAGCGGATTTCATGGCTCATGTTGGCGAGGAATTCCGCCTTGCTGCGGTTGGCCGCCTCTGCCGCATCGCGCGCCAGCAGCATGGCCTCTTCGGCCTGCTTTTGCGCGGAAATATCCTGTGCAAAGATCAAGGTGGCCGGTCCATCCTTGAGCATCACGCGCGTGGTGGTCTTGAAAACGGGCACGGGAAGGCCCTGCTTGCCCATACCGATGGCTTCGAACACCTGTTCGCTGGGCGAGTCCGCCTCGATCAGCGCTTCGTTGGTGGCCAGTGCCGCCTGCGATTGCGCGGAAATCATGGCGGACCAGGGCAGACCGTTCAGATCGTCTTCGAACGAGTAGCCATGCAGCCTGCGGTAGCGCGGATTCGAGTAGATGAAGCGGCCGTGGCGCAGGATGGCGATGGCCACGGGCGCATCTTCGATCAAGGTGCGAAAGCGTGTTTCGCTGTCGGACACGGCTTGCATGGCCTGGCGCTCCATTTCCTGTTCCGCATGCCAGGCGGCCTGCTGCCGGCGCCGCCGCTGGCTCCAGAACAGCAGGCTGGCCCCGGCCAGCGCCAGCGTGGCAAAGCACAGGACGTAGGCCAGCGCCTGGCGCCGCAACGGGGCGGCGATGGCCGCTTCTTCGCGGCTCAGGCCGATGATGATGGCACGGTCCATGTGCAGCGCGGGCGGCGCGATGGTCGCCATGGCCATGATGCGGGGTGTAGCGGCGCCGGCAATCTCGACGCCGCTCAGGACGCCAGCCTGATAGCCGCTGTCGCGAAATCGCCGCAGGAAGCTGCCGGGCAGGTCCACCTTGCCGCCATTCGCAGCCCTGGCGGGATAGTTCAGGAATTGCCGCCCGTCGCCATGCAGCACCACGGCCCAGACGTCGGGGGCATACATGGCGGTGCGGAACTTGGCCGTGAAGTATTCGGGATCGAGGGTGGCCACCACCACGCCGGCAAAGCGGCCCTGCTGGTCCTGCACCATGCGCGACGCCGTGATGACCAGGTCGCCCTTGTAGGACAGGAAGGGCGCCGAGATGTACAGCATGCGCGCATCAGGGGCGTCGCGCGCCGTCTGGAAGTAGCTGCGGCGCGAAAAATCCTGGTCGGCCAGTTCCGCGATATTGGTGGCGATCGGCTTGCCCTTCGCATCGATGACCAGCATGGTGCGCACGCCCGGCATGGCGTCGACCAGCGCTGTCAGGCGCCGGTGCAGGGCTTGCGCGGAGCCCGCCGCAGCACCATCGCCAAGATAGTCGCGGATCACGCCGCCGAGAACCAGGTTGGTCGCCGCCAGGTCGACTTCGATATTTTTTGCCAGCAGTGCCGTCAGCACGCTGAGCCGTTCACGCTCGGCCGCCTCGTGCCGCGCGGCTTCGGCCAGGTGCGCATAGGCCAGGGCGGCAGCCACGAGGAGCAAGCCGAGGAGTAAAAAAAGCCATTCGATCCATTGTCTGCGTACCGCCGCCGCATCTGTGTGATAGGTCATGGGGCGATGCTATACCCGATATGCACGCAGGACAACTTTTACGTACGACTATACATGCGAAAGTGTGGTCAATTTGCCGTCCTCCGCCATAGCACGGGCCGTGCCGCGCAGCGGCAGCCGCAAGCGGAAGGCCGCGCCGTGGCCCGGCGCGGATGTCACGCCGATGCTGCCGCCCATCAAGGTGACGAGCTGGCGCGCGATGGCCAGGCCCATCCCGGCGCCACCATGGGCGCGGCTCGGCGAGTCGTCCGCCTGCGAGAATTTGTCGAAGATGTCGGCTTGCTGCGCCTGCGCGATGCCGATGCCCGTATCACGCACCTCGATCTGCAGGTCCGCGCCACTCGCCATGACGTGGACATCGACCCGCCCTGCGGACGTGTAGCGGATGGCATTGTCGAGCAGGATGTCGAGCACGCGCACCAGACGCACGCGGTCGCAATCGATGCTGGGCGGCGTTCCTGGCGCGATGTGCGAGGCCAGCAGCAGGCCCTTGTGCGCCGCGCACTGCCGGTGCGGCGCCAGCGCCAGCGCCAGCAGCTGGTCCAGCGGCGCAGCGGCAGACTCCAGCCGCACCTGGTCGTTTTCGAGCGCGCTCAGTTCCATCGCCGCCTCGACCATGGCCAGCAACTGGCGGCCGCTGTCCTGTATCGTTTGCGCGTAGGCGGCCTGTTCCGGCTCGCGCAGCTGCTCCAGCAGCAGCTCGGAGAAACCGAGGATGCCATTGAGGGGCGTGCGCAATTCATGCGACATGTTCGACAGGAAGCGCGACTTGGCCTCGCTGGCGGCGATGGCCCTGGCGCGGCTGTCGACCAGGCGGCCGATCAGCAGCACCAGCGCCGCCCACGACAGCACGATCAGCACGCTCGTGACGGCGGCCATCAGCAAGGCCTGGTTGCGGCGCGAGACGTAGTCGGCCAATACCGTATTGCGGTCCAGTCCGACCAGCATGTAGAGCGGATAGTTTGCCAGTTTTTCGAAGGCGTAAATGCGCAGGGTGCCGTCGACGGGACTGCGCTCGATGAAGCTGCCCCGCGTGTTACCTTGCATCAGAGAAAATACCTTGCTGCCGTCGACATCCTGGCCGATGGTGTTGACGGCGCCGACCCGGCGCGCGCGCACCACGCCGTCACTGCCGACGAGCGTGATGGAGCTGTTGTCGCCCAGGTCGACTTCGTCGTACAGGCGGGTAAAGTAATACGGGTCCATCGAAACCACCACCACGCCCTTGAAGCGGCCATCGGCATGGTTGATGCGGCGCGTCATCTGGATCGACCATTTTTTCGACACGCGCCCCAGCACCGGCTTGCTGATATACAGTTCGCCGCTGTCGCGCTGCATGTGTACCCGGATGTGTTCGCGGTCGGCCAGGTTGGTCGGTTTGAAGGGGCGGCTTGACAGTACCGTGTCGCCCCGTTCGTCGACGATGGTAAACAGGTTGTACAGGGGGCCGGGATTGAGGCCTTGCTGCAGGTCCGCCACGATGTCGAGACGGTTGCCCAGCGCCTGGTAGCGGCCGCGCAGGTAGGTGACCGCCTGGTCCGCCGCCTCGATCGTGCGGATCGCGTGTTCGTCGAAGACGCGCGCCATGCTGCGCGCCTCGCGCCCGGCATCGGTGATGGCGGCGTCGTGCGCGCGCTGCAATTGCAGCATGGTGATGCTCCACAGCCCCGCCAGCAGGACCGCCATGAAGAGCGACAGCAGGATGCGCGTATCGCAGCGCTCCCAGGCCATGGCCTTCCAGTATCTGTACTGCCGCATGCTGCCTCCGCAAGGTCTGCCAGGTTGTCCATTCCGCGCGGATGTCCGGCGTCACTGGCACGTTGATTTGTCAATTATAGCGAATATAATTGATTTCATCGAATAAAATGATTTTTATGCGGAAGTTGTTGTATTCAGCGCCGGCCCGGCTTACTTAGCGCGTCAGCCAGCGCTCTACCATTGCGCGCAGCTGGGCGGCCGTAAAGGGCTTGGACAGATAGTCGTCCATGCCGGCCGCCATGCAGCGCTGCCGGTCGTCCTCGGTCACGCCAGCCGTCAGGGCGATGACGGGCAGGCGCGGCACACCGCTGGCCGCTTCGTGGGCACGCAGGGCCTGGCACGCCTGGTAGCCATCCATGACGGGCATCATGCAGTCCATCAGGACCAGGTCGTACTGCTGCCCGGCCAGGGCCTGCAGGCCCAGTGCGCCGTTCTCCGCCGTGTCGATGTGATAGCCGCGGGAGGCCAGCTGCAGGCACACCAGTTGGCGGTTCAGCGCCGTATCCTCGACCAGCAGGATGCGCGCGCCCGGCCCTGATGCGGGCGCGGGCAGGGGGGAGGGGGCCGGAGCGGGCGCCGGTTCCGCTTCCGCTTCCGGAGCCGGCGTGGGGGCGCCTGGCGCCTGGGCCACCTGGCAGGGAATGCGCACGGTGAAGCGGGAGCCGATGCCGGGCTCGCTGTTGCAGAAAATCTCGCCGCCCAGCAGCGCCAGCAGGTGCTTGCAGATGCTCAGACCCAGTCCCGTGCCGCCATACGCGCCGCTGATGCTGTCGTCGGCCTGGCAAAACGGCTCGAAGATGCGGCTCAGCTGCTGCTGGCTCATGCCGATGCCCTGGTCGTTGACGCTGGCGACGAGGCAGGCGCTGGTGCCGTTCGGCGTGGCCGCTTCCAGGTGCAGGCGCACGGTCACGCTGCCGGAGGAGGTAAACTTGATGGCATTGCTGAGCAGGTTGCCGAGGATTTGCGCGATGCGCGTGCGGTCCGAGCACACGCGTTGCGGCACGCTGTTGCCGATCTCGCTGGCAAGGTGCAGCTTCTTCCGGTCGGCTTGCGGGCGGTGCAGGGCCAGCACGTCATCGAGCAGCAGGCGCGGGTCGAAGTCGCGCAGTTCGATGTTCATCTGGCCTGCCTCGACCTTGGACAGGTCGAGGATGTCGTTCAGGATGCGCATCAGGTGCTGCACGCCATCGCCGATACGCTGCGCATATTGCTGCTGTGACGCCTCGAGTTCGGTTTCCTGCAGCAGTTCGGCCATGCCGGCGATACCGGCCATGGGCGTGCGGATCTCATGGCTCATGATGGCCAGGAAGCGCGACTTGGCGGCATTCGCCGCTTCCGCGCGCGCTTGCAGCGCCAGCGCCATGGCCGCGTCGCGTTCCTGGCGCCGCAGCAGGGCCATGATCAGCGCGATGGCCAGGGCCAGCACGAGCACGCTGATGACCGCCGCACCGCCCATGGTGCGCAGCATGCGCCGCCAGGCCGCCAGGTAGACCTCGTCCGTAATGGTCACGTTGATGGCCAGCGGATAGTCGCGCACCAGCCGTACGCCGGCCAGTCGGTCGACCGTGCGCCCCTGCTCGGCCGCGCGCGGCGAGTCCACCTGCAGCACGCCATGCGTCTTGCCCTGTTCCAGCAGGCGGTAGGTGCTGCCCGTCAGGTTGCGCTGGCCCATCATGGCGGGCACGGCCGGCCAGCGGGCCAGCAGCGTGTAGTCGTTGCGGTACAGGGAAAAGGCCGTATGTTCGCCGATGCTGGTGTTCTGGAAGAATTTGCTGAAGAAGTCGCACGACAGGCCCACCAGCACCACCCCCAGGAAGCGGCCGTCCGGGCTGTTGATGCGCCGGCTGATGTAGAAGGTCCAGGCGCCATTGCCCTTGTTTTGCACGGGCGCGCTGACATGCATGCCGCCGTCCGGGTGGCGCCGGTGATACTCGAAGTAATCGCGCTCGTCGAGGCGTATGGGCGGCGCGGGATAGGCGCGGCTGAAGACCAGTACGCTGGCGTCGCTGCCGACGACGGACACCACGTCCACTTGCGGTACGCCGCCGATCTTGTGCTGCAGCATCTGGTGCATGGCCGGGGTGCCGACGGTGGTGGCCAGCGCGTGCGCGTCCGCGGGGGCGGCGGCCTGGATGTCGTTGCTGACGCTGTCGAGCACCAGGCGGGCCGCCGTCATGCTTTGCGCCGTGTTTTCCGCCAGCAGCAGCGACAGATTGGACAGATCCTGCTTCCAGTCATCAACGGCTTCGCGGTACAGCAGCGCGCCGGAAACGACGATGCGCAGCGCCAGCAGGCACACCAGCACCAGGCCCACCACGGCGGCCGTGGTGCGCGGGCGATAGCGGTGCGCCAGGCGCAAGACAGCCTGGCGCAGGTTCATGGCTGCGCGCCCGTATACTCGCGCAGGCTGCGGTGTACTTCCTGCTCCACTGCGCCGACCAGCACTGCCGTTTCCGCCAGCCAGTCCGGTGCCGCCAAGCCCTGGTGGCGCACCAGCTGCTCCAGTGCCGCCAACCGCGCCACCAGGGCACCGGCGCCCAGCAGCGCCACGGTGCCGCGCAAGGTATGGCAGCTATGCACGATGGCTGGCGCCGCGCCGCTGCGCACGGCCTGCTCGACGCGCGCAAACATGGCTGGCGCCGTATCGAGGTAGGTCTGCGACAGGGCGCGGAACATCTCCAGGTCGTGGCCGGTGGCCTGGAACAGCACGGCTGGATCGATGTGGCGATAGGCTTGCATGGAGGCTCCGGAACGAGGGAAAAGCGGGGAAAGCGCTGGCGGACTAGGCGGCCAGGCTGTTGCGCCGCGCATGACCGGCGCAACAGGCGCGCAGATAGCCACGCAGCTCGTCGTAATTGACGGGCTTGGCAAAGAACACCACGCCGGGCGGCACGCCACCGCGTTCTTCCAGCTCTTCCGGCGTCAGGCTCGACAGCATGGCGATATGCATGTCCGCCAGCAGCGGGTCGGACAGGATGGTGCGGATCACTTCGTAGCCGTCGATGCCTTCCATGATGATGTCGGCCAGCAGGATGTCGGGCTGGTCGCGGGCGATTTCCATCAGCGCCTGGTAGCCGTTCTCGCAAAAGCGCAAGCTTGCCTGCAAGCCCCATGAGCCGATCTGCTTTTCATACAGTGCGCGTTCGATCGGATTGTCTTCGATCACCAGGATGGACGGCGGGCGGCCCGATGCAGCGGGGCGGCTGGCGCGTGCCGCGCGCTGATCCTGGCCTTGCTGGCCGGGATTGCCCTTGTAGGCCTCGACGGCCGCGAGGGGAATGCGCCGGTGGCCGCCCTTGGTCTTCCAGGCTTCGATAACGCCCGCCTCGACCAGTTGCTGCACCGATGTGACCGAGATGCCGAGTATTTCGGCAGCCTTTTGGGTAGTGCATACGTCTGCAGTGTGCATGATGGACTTTATGGTCGAGGATGAAGTTGAATGGAATGATACGCAATCACGCACAAAAAATCAATTTCAACAAATTAGATGAATTCATTAAAAACCTGCCGCGCGGTGGGCCCGATTCTGCTGCGCGTGCGGCCAAGGGCAATATGGGCGTGCGGTTCCAGGATTGCGCGCCATTCGCTCCACTCCGCGTTACTGTGGCGTAACAGCGTTTCCATTTGCTCCACCTCCAGACCCAGTACCCGCGCGGCGGCCGTGGCCGGCCCGCGCGGCCCCACGCCATTGCGCAGTATCAGGTCGGCGAAACTGCTGGCCAGTTGCAGCAGCCAGGCCAGCTCTGTCATGCGTCCGGCCTGCCCGAAGCCGGGCGGCGCGGCATGGCAGCGCACGGCGTCGCACAGGATGTCCGGCATGCCCCAGCCCCGCATGAGGCTGGCTGACAGCGCCAGTTGATGGTGGCCGAAGCGCTGCGATTCCTCGCACAGCAGCAGCGCCCTGGCAGCGCTGCCGTGCTGGCCCAGCAGTTCTCCATACGCTTGCGGATGCAGCACGGCCAAGGCCAGTTGGCCGATGTTGGCCAGCAAGCCGCAAGTGTACAGCTCTTTGGCCGGTGCCAGTTGCAGCGCGTCGCCCACCACGCGCGCGGCACAGGCCATGGCCTGCGAGTGCGACCAGAATCGCTGTTCGTCGAAGTGCGCACACGTGGCCGTCGGCCGGTCCGGGATGGCGAACGCCTGGCGCAGGGCGGGCAGGCCGATGGCGGCCAGCATCGCGGCGTCGACTGCCGCATGCTGGCGCGCGCCCGGTGGCACGGCCCCATTCGCCAGGCCGATGACCTTGCCGGTCAGGGCTGGATCGCAGCCCAGTTGTTCGGCCAGCTCATCGAACGGCACCTGTTGCTGTAACAAGGTCGCCAGCCAGTGGCGCCGCCAGGCGGGCGAGGGCAGGATGGCGCCGCCGAGCAGGCTCGCCAGATCGAGCGGCGCATTCATGGCCGGCTCCCGATACCGCTGCAGTCATCCACCTGCGCGGCGCCAGTTTGCAGGGCCGTGACCGCTTGCGACAGCACGTCGAGCGCCATCAGCAGGTCCGCATGCAGGCGGCGCAGCGCGCCGATATCGTTGGAAAAGCCCGCATGCACGGCCTGGCGCGCCAGTGCGTGCAAGGGGAGCAAGCCCATGGCGTAGCTGCTGTCGACAATTTCCTGGGCCAGTACGCGTGCCGGGG
The DNA here is from genome assembly GCF_006517255.1 of Janthinobacterium tructae. Lineage (NCBI taxonomy): Bacteria > Pseudomonadati > Pseudomonadota > Betaproteobacteria > Burkholderiales > Oxalobacteraceae > Janthinobacterium > Janthinobacterium tructae. The sequence goes on from NZ_CP041185.1 coordinate 809,919, forward strand.
CCGGGCGTTCGCAGCGCAGCGCATGGGCGATGCCGGCCAGGCGGTCGCGCGTCTCGGCCACGAAGAGCGCCAGAATCTCACTTTGCAAGCGCCGGTCGTAGCCGAACATGGCGTCCAGGCGGGCCAGCTCGAACGGCGGCGTGTCCAGCGCCTCGGGCTGTGGCGGCGGTGGCGTGTCTGCCGTGTCTGCTGTCTTGGCCGGCTCGGTGGCCTTGCGCATTTGCAGCTGCTGATGCAGATCGGCAGCTGTCGTGCTGGCTGCCGCCCTGCTCTGGTGCCAGTGGAGGCGGCGCCAGAGCAGGGCGGCCAGCAGCAGCAACAGGCCCGCCAGCGCCAGCGCCGGCCGCATCAGCGAGACATCGTCGCAACGAAGGTAAGGATGGACCGCGAGGAAGGAGTTCATGGCTATGCCTGCATGCAGTGAGAGTGGTTGACAACGGATGTCATGGCGATGCTCCGGGATGATCGATGCAGGTGAGCCTGCATGACGACGGGTTCAGAATTCTTCCCAGTCGCCGCCGGCACCGGCGCTGGCCGTGCTGCGGGCAGGAGCGGGGTCGCGCTGTGCGACCAGCTTGAGCGGCGCCGCCTTGCGCGCTGCAGGCTTGGCGGCTGGGACTGGGGCGGGGCGCACCGGCGTACTGTGTTGCGCCGCGTTGGCCTGGCCCTGCGCCAGCTTGAAGGCGCCGACCACGCTGGACAGCTTGCTCGCCTGCTCCTGCAGCGATTGCGATGCCGCCGCCGCTTCTTCGACCAGCGCCGCATTCTGCTGCGTGACTTCATCCATTTGCGTGATGGCGCGGTTGATTTCGTCGATGCCCGTGCTTTGCTCGGCGCTGGCGGCCGAGATTTCGCTGACGATGTCGGTGACGCTGCGTACCGTATCGACCACTTCCGTCATGGCCGCACCGGCTTGCTGGACCAGCTTGCCACCTTGTTCCACCTGCTCCACGGAGTCGCTGATGAGTGTCTTGATTTCCTTGGCCGCCGCCGCCGAACGGTGCGCCAGGTTGCGCACTTCGGTCGCCACGACGGCAAAACCGCGTCCTTGTTCGCCCGCCCGCGCCGCTTCCACGGCCGCATTCAGGGCCAGGATGTTGGTCTGGAAGGCGATGCCGTCGATGACGCTGATGATGTCGGCTATCTTGTTGGACGCGCTGTCGATCGCTTCCATGGTGCGTATCACGTCGCCCATCACCTCGCCGCCCCGTACCGCCTTGTCTGAAGCGCTGACGGCCATTTGCTTGGCCTGGCGGGCATTGTCCGAGTTTTGCCGTACGGTGGCCGTCAGTTCTTCCATGGCCGAGGCGGTTTCTTCCAGCGAACCGGCCTGCTGTTCCGTGCGTGCCGACAGGTCGAGGTTGCCTGCCGCGATCTCGCTCGAGGCCGTGCCGATGGTCTCCGTGCCGGAGCGCACTTCGGCGACGATGCGCACCAGGCTCTCGCTCATCTCGGCCATGGCTGTCATCAGTTGTCCCACTTCATCCTTGGAGGTGGCGCTGATTTGCACGCTGAGGTCGCCGCCTGCGATGGTGTGAGCCACCTCGATGGCATTCTTGAGCGAAGCGGCGATGCGCCGCGCCAGCAGCAGGCCCATGCCGGCCACCAGTATCATCACGGCCAAGGCCAGGCCGCTGGAAATCCAGCGCGCGCTGGCAGCGGTGGCGGCGCCTTCGGCCGCGCCCGTGTTGCCCAGCTTTTCGTTGTAGCGGTGATGAGCGGTAAAGGCGTCGACCAGTTCCTTGATGATGGGCTGGTTCTGCATCAGCAAGTCTCGCGCCGCGTCGAGCTCGCCCGCCTTCGACAGGGCCAGGACCTTGCCGCGCATGGCATCGTAGCGGGCCAGTACGGCGCGGTCGGCGGCCAGCAGCGTACGGTCTTGATCATCGGTAATATCTTCTTTTTCATACACGTCGAGCGCCTTGCCGATGGCCGTCCGTGCCTCGACGATGTCCGCTTCCAGTTTGTCGCGCGCGGCGGCATCCTTGCTGGCCAGATGCTGCCAGACAGCCGCGCGTACTTGTGAAAAAGGCACGAATGCATCGTGCAGCGTCAGCAGGCTGGGAACGGTGTTGGCGGTGGCATAGCTGGCCGCCGTGTACACGCGGTCCATTTCATAGATGCTGAAACCCGCCAGGGCGACCAGTCCCAGGACGACGGAGAGTATCAATGCATACAGGCGTTTGGCGATGGTCATGATGGGTGCCGCTCCACGAGAAGGTTGAAAATCGGGAAATTCGGTTGTCAGGGTTTATGATTTTCATTTTACGATATAAATTTGATTTATTCGAGATATTTGTTATTTATTTGATTTATTTTGTATTTTTTTTTGAAATCACAGAGAGAAGGCGGGCTGGCGGTGATGGCCTGTGATGAAAAGCAACGCCACGCGGATAGCGCGTTCTCGCGTGTGCCATGCTTTGCCAAATAGTGAAAAAATGGAACTCCTTGATCGCCATCAACTACGGTGCGCAATCGCCTGTCTCCGACTGACTCTTGTAAAGGAGCATCATGACTGCCTCTGCCCGGCCTGGACCCTTGCTTATCCTCACTGCAGTCATCTTCATCTTGCCGGGCCTGGCGCTTGCGGGCGGCGGCGCCTGGCTCGTCAGCCTTGGCGGCTCCTGGTATTACGTCGTGGCCGGCATCGGCATGCTCATCACGGGTGTGCTGGTGTGGAAGGGGCGGCGCAGCGCCCAGCTGTTTCTCGCGCTGCTGCTGTTCGCCACCCTGATCTGGTCCGTCATCGAAGTGAAGTTCGACTGGTGGCAATTGCTGCCGCGCCTCGATATCTGGTTTGCCGCCGCCGTCTGGCTGCTGCTGCCGTTCGTCGACCGCCGGCTCGCTCCGTCGGTGAGCGCCGCAGCGAAACCGCGTCACGCTGGCAAGAGCGCGCTGGCCGCCGCCGTGGTGGCCACGGCCGCCGTGGGCGTGTTCTCGCTGTTCCAGGATTACTATACCTTGCACGGCGAAGTGCCGCCCGAGAGCATGGCGGCCGCGCCGCAAGGCGATATCGCACCGGGCGTGGCGCCCAACGACTGGGCCGCGTATGGCCGCTCCGGCTATGGCGACCGCTACGCGCCGGCCGCGCAGATCACGCCGGCCAACGCCGCGCAGCTGAAACAGGCGTGGGTGTACCACACGGGCGACTTCAAGGGCCCGAACGACCCGCACGAGATCGCCAACGAAGTCACGCCCCTGAAGGTGAACGGCATGCTGTACCTGTGCACGCCGCACAGCATCGTCATCGCGCTGGACCCGGACACGGGCAAGGAGCTGTGGCGCCACGATCCGAAGATCAACCGCGATGCGTCCAGCTACCAGCACATGATTTGCCGTGGCGTGGCGTACTGGGACGTCAATGCGGGCCGCGCCAAGGACGACCCGGCGCCCGAGGCGGCCGGCATGGAGTGCCCGCGCCGCATCTTCGCGCCCACCATGGATGCGACCCTGATCGCCATCAATGCCGATACGGGCGCAGCGTGCAAAAGCTTCGGCGACAATGGCGTGATCGGCCTGTACCACGGCATGGGCATGAAGAAGCGGGGCTTTCTGATGCCGACCTCGCCGCCGGCCGTGGCGCAAAACGTGGTGGTGATGGCCGCCAGCGTCACCGATAATTTTTCCACGGAAGAACCCTCGGGCGTGATCCGCGGCTACGATCCCGTCACTGGCAAACTGATGTGGAACTGGGATGCCGCGAATCCCGACGATACGGCGCCGATTCTTGACGGCAAGACCTATACGAACAATTCACCGAATTCCTGGGGCGTGTCCAGCGTCGATGAAAAACTGGGCATGGTGTACATCCCGATGGGCAACGAAACGCCCGATACCTGGGGCGGCAAGCGCAACCCGAACGGCGAGAAATACAATAGCGCCATCGTCGCGCTGGACCTGGCCACGGGCAAGGTGCGCTGGGTGTACCAGACCGTGCACCACGATATCTGGGACATGGATATCGGCGGCCAGCCCACCCTGGTCGACATCGACACGCCGAAAGGCAAAGTTCCCTCGGTTGTTGCCACGACGAAACGCGGCGACATCTACGTGATCGACCGGCGCGACGGCAGCCTGGTGGTGCCGGCGCCGGAAAAACCCGTGCCGACGGCCAACGCCGCGCCTGGCGACAAGCTGTCGCCCACGCAGCCGTTCTCGGCCCTCACTTTCCTGCCGGAGAAACATATCAGCGAAACGGATATGTGGGGCACTACGCCATTCGACCAGCTCGCTTGCCGCATCATCTTCCGCCAGCACCGTTATGAGGGGCCGTTCACGCCGCAAACGGTGGCCGAAGGCAAGATCAAGGGCGCCATCATCTCGCCGGGTCCTTTGGGCATCTTCGAGTGGGGCGGGGCGGCCGTCGATCCCGTGCGTCAGTTGCTGTTGGTGAACCCTGACTACATGGGCTTCCTGGAACGCCTGGTGCCGCGCGCGCAAGCCAATGCGCAGGGCGGCACGGGGTCGGAAATGGGCTTGCAACCGCAGACGGGCGTACCGTTTGCCGTGGAAATCAAGCCCTTCCTGTCGCCGCTGGGTTTCCCCTGCCAGGCGCCGCCCTGGGGCTATATCGCCGCCGTCGACTTGCGCACCATGAAAAAAGTGTGGATGCACAAGAACGGCACCACGCGCGACAGCGCCCCCGTACCCATCGCCTTGCCGCTGGGCGTACCTAGCCTGGGCGGCATGAGTACCACGGGCGGTGGCGTGGCCTTCCTCAGCAGCACGCTCGACTACACCATCCGCGGCTATGACGTGCGCAACGGCAAAACCGTATGGAAAGCCCGCCTGCCTGCCGGCGGCCAGGCCACGCCGATGAGTTACATCTCCGACAGGACGGGCAAGCAGTATGTGGTGGTGATGGCCGGTGGCCACGGTTCGCTGGGCACGAAGATGGGCGATAGCCTGGTGGCGTTTGCCTTGCCGGACGAGGCTGTGGAAAAGAAAAAGTAGAAAGGGGAGGGCGCCGGAAAGTGCCGGGATCGGACCCTGAGGGGTTGATCCCGGCACTTTGCTTTTGGCTTATTGCGCCGCCAGTCCCAGCTTCAAGCCCACCAGCTTGCCCGGTGCGGCCTGCGTTTTTTCCGGCGCACCGGCGCTGACCCTGGCCGCCGGCGTGCCGTCCTGCTGCAGGGCCGCCAGAATCGCTGCGCTGCGCTGGGCGCCCAGTTTATTCAAGGCATCGGCAGGCAAGGGTTGCCTGGCTTCCAGCTGCTCGCGCAAGCCGTTATAGAAGGCGCCCGTGTCGGCCACTTGCGGTTCGCCTTCGATCAGCTTGCCCAGGCGCTGCAGGACGGGGATTTTTGCCGCCGTCGCAGTGGAGGCGGCTGCCGCTGCCGCTGCGGTGGCTGGTACGGCCGACTCCGCCGCCTTTTTCTGATTGTCCAGTTCGGCCTTGCCGAAGCGTTCGCCGTACAGCTCGCGCAGGGCGCCCCGTACTTTGCGTTCGCCCAGGTTCAACGGTCCCGGTTCTTCGCCCGCTTCCAGCTTGATGCCAGCCTTGGCGGCCACGGCGCGGCGCACGGCCTGGGCGCGCAGAGCGGCCCCGTCCGTGTCGCTGTATTGGCCCGGCACGGCCAGCTTCAGCTGTTTGCGCTTGGCGAGGATTTGCGCCACTTGCTTGAGCTTTTCCCGCTCGGGCGGCAGCAGCACGGCGCTGCCCGCATCGAAGTCGATCGATTCGAGCTTGTCGGCGCTGATACCCAGCAAGTTGCCCAGTGCGCGGAACGGCGCCGTGACGATTTTTGTCAGCACATTGCCCACGGCTTTCCAGATCAGGGCGCCATAGCTGAATTGCGGGTCGTTCATGTCGCCCGACACGGGCAAACCGAGGTCGATGCGCCCGTCGCTATCCTTGAGGATGGCCAGCGCCAGTTCCAAAGGCAGTTTCAAGGCGTCCGGACTGTCGATGCGTTCACCCAGTGTCAGCTTGTCGAGCACGATCTGGTTGGTGCCGTCGAGCTGGCGGTTGCGCACCTTGTATTGCAAGTCCAGCGAAATCTTTCCTTCGGCCACCTTGTAGCCGGCGAACTTCATCGTGTACGGCGAGGCGGAGACCATGTCGACGTTCTTGAAAACCACGTTCAAGTCCGTGTTGTCGGTCGGCGCGAACGGATTTAATTGACCACGCACGCGGGCCAGGCCGAATTCGTCGATGCGGCCGTCGAGTTCGATCTGGCTGCGCGCATCGCGCTTGGTCGACAGACCCGTGATGACGCCATTGAGTTCATAAATCTTGGCGGCGAACTGGGGCCGCAAGCTCAGGTCGGCAAAGTCCAGCTTGGCGTTTTGCAGGCGCACGCGGCGCACGCGCACGGGGAAGGCGGCGTCCGGCGCTGCAGCGGCGGGCGCGCTGGCGGTTGCTGGAGCTGGCGCAGTCGCCGGCTCGGGCGCCTTCACCAGCAGGCGCTGGGCGTTCAGGCTGCGGTCGTTTTCGATGATCAGTTGGGCGTTCGGTTCCACCACGCGCAGCTCGGGAATGTCGACAAAATCGGGGCCCACGCTGGCCGTCAGCTTGTCGGCGCGCACGCTTTTCCACGAGGCGAAGCGTTTGCCATCCGTTTCATTGAGCACCAGGCCGGCGATATCCACGCCGCCCTCATAGCGTACTTTTGGCGCTTTCGGCGCGCCACCGCCCGTCGTCAGGCGGCCGCTGCCGGAGAGCGTGCCGCCTGCCAGCTTCAGTTTCACATGCTGCGCCAGCAAGGGTTGCACGGGCGCAAGGGTCAGCTGTTGCAGATTCAGCTGCGCATCGACGGCGCCCGTGCCCGGCACAAACTTGCCCTTGGCCGTGAGCAAGCCGCCTTCGCGCAAGCCCACGCCCAGCTCGAACGGCAGCGCCTGTTTCATATCGTTGCTGACCTTGTGCAAGGAGAGCCGCGCATCCTGCAGCGTGCCTTTGATGCCAGTGCCCGCGTCATCGAAACGGGCGCCGAACTTGCTCAGTTCTACCTTGTCTACCTTGGTGGACCAGGGCGCGGACGGCGTTTCCTTGCCTGCGTCGGCTTTGCGTGAGGCAAACACGGGCAGCTGTTGCGCAATCGCAAATTCTCCCTGGCGGTTGCGCGCCAAGTCGATCTGCGCGCCGCTGGCCGTCACGGCGCCCAGGTGCACGGTATGCGCGGCCAGGTCGATCTTGCCTTCCGTAAAACCCAATCGGGCCAGTTTGAACGGCGTTTGCGCGCCCCGCTGCATGGCCAGATCCGCCAGGCTGACATTCGCGCCGTCGATGACGGTGGCCATGCCCGATGGCCCCTGTTGCAAGGCCAGCTGCAAGTTCATCTGCAACTGCCTGGCGCTCAGCTGCAGGGCAGGCGAGACGGTTTCATCGATGACGGAGACGTCCACGTTGGCCAGCGCCAGTTGATGCAAGTCCACCTTCCACTTGCCCGGCCTGGCTGGTGCGGCAGGCACGGCGGCCGCTGCTGCTGGTGCGGGATTGCCAGGCAGCATCAGGTTCGCCACGTCGATCTCGCCCTTGCTGTCGCGCCGCACGGCCACCTTGCCGCCGTACAGATTGATTTTGTCCACCGTGACGCTTTGGCCTGCCAGGTCGGCGTTCACGCCGGCAATGCCCAAGGTAGTCAGCGACGTAAATGCTTCTCCCTTGCCATCGCGCACCAGCGCCAGGTCGCGCAAGGCCAGGCCCGCACCTTTGACGGTCGCTTGCAGTGCGCCGTCGGCATAGGAAAAGGCGTAGGGCAGGCGCGCCGACAGCTTGCCGCTGGTCACCGTGGCGCGCGTATACGCTTTCAAATACGCGGCCAGGCCGGGCAGGGAGGCGTCGTTCAGTATCAGTTCGCCTTCGCCGCGGATGGGGCTGAGCGAGGCCGTGCCGCGCCAGTGCAGCTTGCCGCCGCGCGCCGCATCGGCGCTGAGGCTGTAGCTGCCGTTGGTGTCAGGCAGGGTCGAAATATTGTCGAGCGTAAAGTTGATCGGCGTGAAGTTGTCCGCGTAGCCCGCCTTCTGGTCATGCCAGTCCACTTTGCCTTGTTCCAGCGCAAAATGGCCGATGACGAGGCGCGGCATGCCGCCTTCGCTTTTTTCAGGATGGTTGCGTTGCCAGGTGGCCAGCACTTCAGCCAGGTTGAACTTGCCATCCGGCGTGATCGTCAGCTGGGCTTGCGGCGCCGTGATACGGATTTCCGCCAGGCTCCAGGCGCGACGCACGATGGATTTCCATTCCAGCTGCACGGCCAGGGCGCCGATGGACAGCAGCGGCGCATTGTTTGCGCTGGACGCTTCCCTGAAAGCGATCTGGTCCGCTTCCAGGCGCAAGGTAAACGGGTTGAAGCGCACATCGGCGATGCTGGCCTGGCGCGCGAGTTCTTTCTCTGCAAATTTGGGTAGCTGGTGCTTGATGACGTAGGGCACCAGCCAGAAGCCGGCCGCGCTGTAGGCGGCCAGGGCGCAGCCTGTTCCAACGGCCCAGCGCTGCCAGCGTTTCCAGCGAAATGTTTTCGTCTGCACGCTTTTCTTGTCGATTGTGTTCACGAACTTACCTTTTGATCTTGTTGGGCGGCGCATCGGGTGCGCCGTGACTGTCAGTATGCCTCTTTGCGGCCTCGTCTGCAAAATGCAAACGTGTTCATATGATAACAGGCGCCATGGTGGCCTTGTTTCTTCTATAAAACTCACACAAACTCACCCTCACTTGATAATGATTCTCATTATCGGTATCATGGCCGCTAACCGTAAGTTTCCATTTGTACATATTCTCATTGAAAGCCCGATGTCATGCCTGTCGTCTCTCCTCGCACCCGCTTGCTTCCAGTCGCCGCCGCCCTGTCGCTGGCCTTCGCTTCCCATGCGGCCCATGCCGCCAGCGGCCAGGACGATCTGACGGCTGGCGATGAGAAAGTCATGCAAGCCGTGCAAGTGACGGGCGCGCGCGCGCAAGGCCTGGTGCCCGTCACGACGGAGGCGGGCAGCTTTCGTGGCGCCAACATCATGGACGTGCCCTCGACCGTCAACGTGATCACGCGCGCATTGCTGGAGCAGCAAGCCGTGTCCGGCCTGTACGACGCCGTGCGCAACACGGCCGGCGTGACGCGCCAGCAAAACGGCGGCGAAACGTGGGATCAGTTGGTGATACGCGGCATCGCCGTGGAAAACCGCACGAATTACCGCCTCAACGGCTCCATGCCCATCATGAATTTCTCGCAAGTGCCCATGGAAAACAAGGAAAGGGTGGAAGTGCTGAAGGGCGCCTCGGCCCTGTACTACGGTTTTACCTCGCCGGCCGGCGTCGTCAACTTCGTCACCAAGCGGGCGGGCAGCCAGCCCGTCACCAGCATGGGCCTGAGTCTCGACGACCGTGGCAGTGCCGTGGCAAATATTGACGTGGGTCGCCGCTTTGGCGCGCAGCAGGAATTTGGCGTGCGCATCAACGCGGCCGGCGGCACCCTGGGTTCCTGGCTGGACCATGTCGGCAACGGCAACCGCCGCTTCATTTCCACGGCGCTCGACTGGCGCGTGAGCAATAAACTGCTGCTGAAGGCGGACCTGGAATATGAGCGCCGCAAGGTGACGGAGCAGGCGGGCGTGGCCTTGCCCACGGCCGTGAAAGGCGTGATCAGCTTGCCGCGCGCCGTCGATCCGCGCCAGTTGATCGGCCCCGACTGGTCGGCTTTCGAAGCGCAGACGAAAAACGCGCAATTGCGCGCCGATTATGCCGTCACGGACGGCTGGGCCCTGACGGTGGAAGCGGGCCACTCGGAAACGGCGCGCGACCGCCGCCTGGCGATCTTTCGCCTGAATAACGCAGCAGCACTGGCCACGGGGGCGGGGCGTATCACGGGCAATATCCAGCACAGCGTGACCGCGTCGGACTTGCTGCGCGCGGAACTGGCCGGCAATTTCAGCACGGGTTTTATCTCCCATGAACTTACCCTGGGCGCCTCGCGCACGGACAAGTCGCAAGATCCTATTTACCAGAGCAATTACACGATTGCGTCGCAAAACCTGTACAACCCCGTGCCCGTGACGAATGTCGTGTTCGGTCCCAAGCCGGCTTCGCCGACGACGGCCGCGCTCGACACCCGTGACACGGGCTTGTACGCGCTTGACCGCATGGTCTTCAGCCCGCAATGGCAAAGTATCATCGGCGTGCGGCGCAGCAGCTACCAAAGCGACCAGGGCGGCAGCCACTATGACGTCAGCAAGACGACGCCGATGGCGTCATTGATCTACAAGGCCACGCCCGAGCTGTCGTTCTACGCGTCCACGGCGCGCGGGCTGGAAGAGGGCGAGACGGGCCCGACGGGCACCGCCAACCAGGGCGTCAAGATGGCGCCCGGCGTGAGCAAACAACAGGAAGTGGGCGCACGCTGGCTGACGCCGGGCGGCACCTTGGTCTCCGCCGCGCTGTTCGACATCACGCGCCCCGGCTATTACACGAATGCCAGCAATGTGTTTACGTCGGACGGCGAACAGCGCTACCGTGGCGTGGAACTGTCGACGCAAGGCAAGCTGACGCGCCAGCTGTCGTGGCAGACGTCGGCGCAGTTGCTCGCCCCCGAGTTTGCCCATATCAACGCCGACTACAATGGCAAGGCGCCGGAAAACGCGTCGAAACGCACGGCCAGCGCCTTTCTCGCCTACGCGTTTGACTTTGTACCGGGCCTGTCCGTCAACGGTGGCGCGTATTACTATAGCGCCCGTCCCGTCAATGACCTGAACCAGGCTTTCCTCGGCGGGGTGACACTTTTCAGCGCGGGCGCCCGCTATGCCAGCACGGTAATGAACAAGGCCGTCGTGTGGCAACTCAACGTGGAGAACCTTGCCGACAAGCGCTATTGGGCCGGCGCCGGCACGCGTTTGGCGTCCGGCGCGCCGCGCGCCATCAAGCTGTCGATGAAGGTGGATTTGTAAGAACGCCTATCAAAACCTACTGCGCGTCGTAATTTGCGGCCTGCGATGCTCACTGGCTCGGCGCCCCCGTACCTTCGTACAGTTGCGCTTCTCAAGCCAACGGGGGCGCCGAGCCTTCCTTCCGCTCGCCACGGTTTTGTTAGGCGTTGTAAGTCAGGTTTGACTTGCGCCCTGTGCACAGGGCGCTTGCTTTGATACAATGTTGCCATGTTCATCAGCAAAGGCAAGGCCAGCATCGTCCTGTGGATCGCGTGTATCGCCATCTTCCTGGCCACGCTCGCCCCTACGGTGTCGCGCGCGCTGACGGTCGCCAGCGGCATGGCCGTGCCCAGCCTGGAAATCTGTTCGGTGGCGGGCGGCATGCAAGCCATGCCCGCCCGCTACGATGCGCAAGAACCCTCCGCTCCTGAAAAGCAGGGCATGCGCATGGGCGATTGCCCGTGCTGCAGCATGCATGCGGACACCTTGTCGCTTCCGCCTACCTCCCTCGTGCTCGCTTCCGGAGAAGTCCTCACGGGCTTGCTGCCCGAGCTGTTCTACCAATCCGCCACGCCGCTGTTCGCCTGGACGCCCGCCCATCCCCGTGGCCCGCCTGCCGCTTTCTGATCTGTCCCTTTCCCTGAACTGCCTTGCGCCACGCGTGCCGTGCGCTTGCGTATGTTCGTCTTACCTATACAGAATCTGAAAGCAGCACCATGAAACATTTACCGTTATTGATTTCCCTCGCCATCGCCATGCCTGCCGTGGCCCAGTCGCGCGCTGAAGATGTTTTGCCCGAGATGAAAGTCATTGTGACAGCCATCGGTGACGGCTACCGTCCCGCCGCCGACACGGCCCTGATGCTCAGCAGCACACCCGGCTACAGCGTGGCGGCCGGCGGCGGCGTATCCGGCTTGCCTGTAGTGAATGGCTTTGCGGATGACCGCATCAAGATTCGCATCGACGGCATGGAATTGACCTCCGCCTGCGCCAATCATATGAATGCGCCGCTGTCGTACATCGACCCGCAGCAGGTGCAGCGCATCCGGCTGATCGCGGGTGTCACACCCGTCAGCGCGGGTGGCGACAGCATCGCCGGCACCATCGAAGTGCAATCGAACGCGCCCGTGTTCGCCCAGCCCGGCGCGGCGCTGCTGACGCAAGGCAGCTTTGCCGTCTCGGGACGCAGCGTCAACAACAGCGTGGCGACCAGCGTGAATGCCTCGGCCGGCAGCGACACGCTGAGCATCGGCTACAACGGCGCTTACACGCGCGGCCACAGCTATGACGATGGCCACGGCAACAAGGTGCTGGCCAGCATGTTCGAGAGCATCAACCAGGCCATCGTGCTGGCGGCGAAACGCGATGGACAGCAGCTGACCCTGCGCGCCGGCGTGCAGCATATCCCGTACCAGGGTTTTCCGAACCAGTATATGGACATGACGGACAACCACGGCCAGTTCGCCAATCTCGCCTACAAAGGCGAGTTCGGCTGGGGCGTGCTGGATGCGCGTGCCTACTGGCAGCAGACGGACCATGAAATGGGCTTCTTCTCGCCCGAGCGCACGGGCACGATGCCGATGATTACGCATGGACGCAACACGGGCTATGCGCTGATGGCCAGCTTGCCGATGGCTGCGGGCGAGTTGCGCCTGGGCCAGGAGTGGCACGGTTTCCGCCTCGACGACTATTGGCCTGCCGTGCCCGGTTCCATGATGATGGGGCCGCGCACCTATTTGAACATCAACGACGGCAAGCGCGACCGCACCGTGCTGTTCGGCGAGCTGGAAACGCGGCACGATGCGCGCTGGACTAGCGTGCTGGGCGTGCGCGGCGAATCCGTGCGCATGGAGTCGGGCGACGTGCAAGCGTATGGTACCAACATGATGAACATGCCGGACCTGATGGCCGCCCGGGCCTTCAATGCGCGCAGCCGCAGCCAGCGCGACACGAATATCGATGCGACGGCGCAAGCGACCTTCACGCCGGATACGGCCAGCAGCTATGAATTCGCGCTGGCGCGCAAGGTGCGCTCACCGAATCTGTACGAGCGCTATTCGTGGGGGCGCGGCTCGATGGCCATGACCATGACCAACTGGTTTGGCGATGGCAACGGCTATGTGGGCGATATCGACCTGAAACCCGAGACGGCTTACACGGCCGCGTTCACGGCCGACTGGCATGGCGGCGGCGAGCAGGGCTGGTTCCTGCGCGTCAACCCCTACTACAGTAAGGTCGACAATTACATCGACGTCGACGTGCTGGCGTCTTTCCACCCGTACATGAAAATGGGCGCGAATGGCAACTTGTTGCGCTTTGCCAACCACGACGCCAAGCTGTATGGCGTGAATCTGGCATTGCAGCTGCCGCTGGCGCGCAGCAGCCAATGGGGCAGCTTGATCGCCAGTGGCAATGCAGCTTACACGCGGGGCAAGCGCAGCGATGGCGGCGACCTGTACCGCATGATGCCGTTCAACGCCTTGCTGGCCGTCGAGCACAAGCTGGGCGCCTGGAGCAGCCGCATCGAAACGAAGATCGTTGCCCGCAAGGACAAGGTCGATGCGCGCCGCTTCGAACCGGAGACGGGCGGCTACGCGCTCGTCAACCTGCGCAGCAGCGTGGCATTGAGCAAGATGGCCAGCCTGAGCGCGGGCGTGAGCAACCTGTTCAACCGCGCGTATGCGGACCCGCTCGGTGGCGTGTATTTGTCGGGGCTTAAAGCGAATGGCGGGGCGTTGCAAGCCTTGCCGGCCGAGGGCAGGTCGATTGATCTGGGGCTGCAGCTGAAGTTCTAAGGCTGGCAATTGGCTATGGCGCCTTCCTCCTGCCGGTGGTGGAAGGCGTCTGCGGGAGTCACCGCATCGATCTAGTCAGGTGCTTGCGACGATGTGCGCCTGTTTCTTTTTACGGTCATTTGGTATTCTCGATGGCATCCTGGCTCTGGTATTTGCCGCACAGGCCTACGTCGGGCAGTCCTCTTGCCGATGCCATCGACAGGTCGCTGGTATTGGCAAATGAAGGGCTGGAAAATCTGGAGAGCGGGCGTGCCCGGCGTCGATTATCCAGCGCCCCAGGCCATCCGCCACAACGCCATCAATTTTCGCCGCCGCTCTTTTTTCGCCGTGACCCCGTCAGGACGCGCAGCGCGGTAGCAATCGGCACCTTGTTCCTGGCAAGGTAGGCGGCGGCCGTGGCAGTATCGAGCATTTCCTGGAAGATAATGCCGACCTCGACCTTTTGGGCTGTCAGATCGTCCTGCCTTGCGCAGTCGAGGATGTCCATATTCGTAGCATTGGCTTTGTCATTGTTGGAGCGCATTTTTGCCTCAGTAGAAAAGAGAAAAAATGTCCCCTTTGTTTGCCTTAAAGATAACTTATTTTTGTGCCTTTGTGGAAATTTTTCTTTAATCGATAGTGCATTCAGGAATTAAATTTAGCTATCGACAGGGATCAGGTGCAGGTTTGGATATTGCTTGCCGGAACATTTGACTGCATAGTAGGGACTGCACATACACTGCGGCTACCTGATTGGCCCGTGTGCATTGATATTGAGCCACCTCCGGAATCTCAACTTTTTGAAGCCCCAAAATTATGACAAGTAATGCCAAGCTGGCAGTCTTGATCGACGCAGACAATGCGCAAGCGTCGATTATCAAGGAATTGCTGACTGAGGTATCCACCTTTGGTACCGCATCGGTGAAGCGTGCCTATGGAGACTGGACCACGCCCAATTTGAAAGGCTGGAAGGAAACCCTGCATTTGATGGCCATTCAGCCGATCCAGCAATTCAGCTATACGACAGGGAAAAATTCAACCGATTCATCGTTGATCATCGACGCCATGGATTTGCTGCACTCTGAAAAGCTGGACGGCTTTTGCCTGGTATCGTCCGACAGTGATTTCACGCGCCTTGCAACACGGATTCGCGAATCAGGACTGGCCGTGTACGGCTTTGGTGAAAGAAAGACGCCGCCGGCCTTCGTTGCCGCCTGCGACAAATTTGTTTATACGGAGATTTTGCGGCCGGTAACACTGCCTCCATTGGCGGGAAAACAACAAAAAACGTTGCATGCGCTGGCGCCTGTCTCCCTCGACGCAGATACGCAGGAAGTGCTGCGCAAGGCCATCATCGCCGCAGCGCGTGACGACGGTTTTGCGTCCTTGGGTGGCGTTGGTAGTCTGATCGTAAAGAATAATCCGGCCTTCGATCCGCGCCACTATGGCTGCCAGAAATTGAGCGAACTGGTGCGTCGTCTTCCTTTCGTTGAAGTCAAAGAAGTTCAAAGTGAAAAGAATCCTGCCATGCATCTGTACATCAAATTGAAATAGGGAGCAGCCGGGTCATCATGACAGATGATCTTCCGTCACCTATTGCCTGATCAACCATCCTTTGCCAGCGGCGCCCGGATGCGGTCTAATCATGGCTTGTTCCTTGACGAGGTTGCCATGCTGCCCACTCCCGCCATCACCGCGCTGTGCGAAAAATTTCCCCTGATTACAGAATTGATGGCCTTGCAGCCCTTGAGCTGGTTCAATCCCCGCATCGCGCCAGCGGCCGAGGCCTTGCAGGACGTGGGCTTGACGGCGGCCGACGTGGCGGACGCCAGCGCGCGCCTGGCGCGCTTCGCGCCCTACCTGGCCAGGGCGTTTCCGGAAACGCAGGCCAGCGGCGGCATCATCGAGTCACCCGTCGTGCCGCTGCCGGCCATGCAGGCAACGTTGGGCATGACGAGCGGTCAGCTGTGGCTCAAGCAGGATAGCCATTTGCCCATTTCCGGCTCGATCAAGGCGCGCGGCGGCATCTATGAAGTGCTGAAACATGCGGAAATGCTGGCGCTGGACGCCGGCTTGCTGAAGCAGGGCGACGATTACAGCCTGCTGGCCAGTGATGCCGTGCGCGCGTTTTTCGGCCAGTATGCGATCGCCGTCGGTTCCACGGGCAATCTGGGCTTGTCGATCGGCATCATGAGCGCGCGCCTGGGCTTTCGCGCCACCGTGCACATGTCGGCTGACGCGCGGCAATGGAAGAAGGATAAATTGCGCAGCCACGGCGTCACCGTCGTCGAATACGCGACCGACTACAGCGTGGCCGTGGAAGCGGGGCGCAGGCAGGCGGAGAATGATCCGACTTGCCACTTCGTCGACGATGAAAACTCGCACGATCTGTTTCTCGGCTACGCGGTGGCGGGCCAGCGCCTGCAAGCCCAGTTCGAAGCGGCCGGTGTCGCGGTGGACGAGGAGCACCCGCTGTTCGTGTACCTGCCGTGCGGCGTCGGTGGCGGCCCCGGCGGCGTGGCCTTCGGCTTGAAACTGGCCTTTGGCGATGCCGTTCACTGCGTGTTCGTCGAACCGACCCATTCGCCGTGCATGCTGCTGGGCGTGCACACGGGCTTGCACGAGGGCATCAGCGTGCAGGAGATCGGCATCGACAACCTCACGGCCGCCGATGGCCTGGCCGTGGGCCGCCCGTCCGGCTTTGTGGGGCGCGCCATGCAGCGGCTGATCGACGGCTACGCCACCGTCACGGATGAAGAACTGTACCGCTTGCTGGCGCTGCTTGAGCAAACGCAAGGCATGCGCCTGGAACCGTCCGCCTTGGCCGGTTTCGCGGGCATTCCTGCCGTGCTGGCCGCGCCGCAATATCAGCAGCATCTCGATACCGCCACGCACCTGGTGTGGGGCACGGGCGGCAGCATGGTGCCGAAGCAAGAAATGGCCGCTTATGTGGCGCGTGGCCGCGCGCAGCTGAAGGCCGGAGCCGATTGATGCCGGCCGGCGTGGCGCTCACAGGTACGCTGACGGCCAGCCAGTTCGCCAACCTGTACACGTTTCTCGTGGCGGCACGCCATGCCAGCTTTGCGTTGGCCGCGCAGGAACTGGCGCTCACGCCCAGCGCCGTCAGCCACCGTATCGCGCGGCTGGAAGCGGGCCTGGGCCTGCGCCTGTTCGAACGGCTGACGCGGCAAGTCAAACTGACGGCCGACGGCGAGCGCATCTTCGCCGCGCTGCAAATTGGCTGGGACGGCTTGCAGGCGGCGCTGGCCGGCGGCGACACGCTGGAGGGCAGCGTCAGCGTGCATGCGCGCCCCTCGGTGGCGCAGTGCTGGCTGGTGCCGCGCCTGGCAAGCTTCGCTGCGCAATATCCGGATGTGTCGATCGATTTGCGCGTGGGCAATGATAGCGTGGACTTTCGCGCCGGCCAGGTCGACCTGGCCTTGCACTATGGCGATGGCCACTTTCCCGGCCTGGCCTCGCGCAAGCTGATGGATGAATGGCTGGCGCCCGTGTGCAGCCCGCAATATGCACGCGAGCACGGCTTGCAAGATGCGCCGCAACACCTGTCCAGCGCGACGCTGTTGCACGATACGCTGGCCTGGCCCGCCTGCGCGCCCGATGCCGAGTGGCGGCTGTGGCTGGACAGGCAGGCGCCCGAGGTGAACTTGCCCACGCGCAGCCTGCGCTTCGACCGCGCCGACCTGTGCGCGCAGGCGGCCATCCACCATGCGGGCGTGGCCATGGGCCGGCGCCAACTGGTGCAGCCGTGGATCGACAGCGGCCAGCTGGTCTTGCCGTTCGGCGAGGTTGCCTTGGCCAGCCCGCAGGCGTATTACCTCGTGCATGCTGCGCGGACACTGCCGGCGAGAGTCCACGCGTTGCTGGACTGGCTGGTGGGGCAGGCTATTTGATACACTGCGCCCCTTGTTCAAGAACGCGCACGAAGGAAGCACCATGCACGCAACATCCCCACTGACCTTCACCGCGCCGCAGGAATTGCGCACGTATGCGCTCGCCTGCCTGCTCGAACCGGACCCGGCCACCAAGGTGGCGATGGTGGCGGCCATGGCCGAGGCGCAACTTTCGCTCGATGCGCAATCGCCGCTGGCGCCCACCGGCCCCGTGCCGGGCCGGCCCGAGCGTCCGGAACTGGTGCCGCCGCGCCTGGTGGGGCGGCGCTCGATGATCACGCCGGAAGGGCGCGCCATGCTGGTCCATGCGCTCGCGCATATCGAGTTCAACGCGATGAACCTGGCGCTCGATGCCCTGTGGCGCTTCCCGGACCTGCCCTTTGACTACTACACGGACTGGCTGCGCGTGGCCAAGGAGGAAGCGACGCACTTTGGCATGTTGCAGGCGCACCTGCAAGTGCTGGGCCATACGTATGGCGACTTTCCCGGCCACGACAGCCTGTGGGAAATGGTCGACAAGACGCGCGGCGACGTGCTGGCGCGCATGGCGCTGGTGCCGCGCACCCTGGAAGCGCGGGGCCTCGATGCGATTCCACCGCTGCGCGCCAAGCTGGCCCAGGCGGGAGACCTGGCCGCTGCCGCCATCCTCGACATCATCCTGCGCGACGAAGTGGGGCACGTCGAGATCGGCAACCGCTGGTACGGCTACCTGTGCGACCAAAGGGGCCTGGAGTTGCGCGCCACATATGCCGAACTGGCGCTGCGCTACGAAGCGCCCACCCTGCGCGGCCCGTTCAACCTGGAAGCGCGGCGCCGGGCCGGGTTTTCGGAGCTGGAACTGGCCGATTTGCCATCCTGATTCCGCGCATCGTGAAAGGGCCGCAGCCATTCGCGCAGGCGGCTGTGATAATCGTTGACGTTCTGTACAAGGGTAGCGCCCCGCATGCGGATGCCGGCGCGCAAGTTGACGGTGCGCCCGCACGGCACGCAGCGGTAACGCTGCGGTCCGTGCGCATGGCCGTGCCGGTGAGCATGACTGCTGTGGCAATTGGGACACGCCAAATGCGGCTGTGCCACACTTTCAAGCGATGCGACGGTGGCGTCGTGTGGCGCGTTGCCACGCAGCAGGGCCATTCCTGCCTGCCGCTGGCGGCGTAACTGGGCTAACTGCGCGATAAAATGGCTCCATTTGGCGTGCTGCATGGAAGGATCCTGTTTGTCTGCTATGTACAATCAGACAGCCAAGGCAGAGCAAGATTCCTGGAAATCCCCTACTTAACGGTGACAGAGCCTTTATTTTTAGAAAAATAGATAAAAAGATGGATTAATAGGTTTCCCTTCCTTACTCTGGTGGTTTTCCAGATTGTAGGGACTGAGATGAAGTTGAATGATACAGGGCGGGACGGCCAATCAAACTATCTGTTGACATTGGAAGAAATCGTGTCTTGGCAAATTAACGATACATTGCCTCGGCGCGAAAATGGAAACAATGTGCCTATATACGCTGAATTGCCCGCATTGCAACGCGGAGCCGTCTGGAAGGCTGCCAAAGTGGAAGCATTCTGGGACTCGCTGATCCGTGGTTTTCCGATAGGATCGCTTTTGCTGTCTCCGTATGATGAGCGGCTCGGGCATGCCGAGTATAAATTGGGAAACAATACCGCGCAAATTAATCAGGGGAGCCGTTTTCATTTACTCGATGGTCAACAGCGCGCCACTGCTGTGGCGCTCGGCTTTCTGGATGTGTGGGCAAATCCGCAATATAGCGAAGGGCCGGCCTTATGGCTCGATCTGGGGAATAACAGCCCCGGCGGTGATCGTGCCTTCCTTTTTCGCTTGCTGACTCGTTCCCACCCCTGGGGCTACAGCGCACGGGATCCGGAAACGCGTCTGAAACACGCGCAAATTCGTTCAGCATTGGCATGTTTTCGCAAGGTGGCCCAGGACCCGGCTGCCCGAGGAGCAACCTTGCCGCTGCAATTGGCGTGGCCTTGGGACGCAGTGTGTCCCATGCCTGTTTCAATTTTATTGAAAGCTGCCGTGCACGCGGACTGGCATGCGGAATTGCTGCGATTATTATCGGCATTGCCCATGTGGCATGACGGTGCCATGGTAAATGACGGCAGTAGTCTAGTTGATCAATGGAAAAAAGCGTTGGAGGGTGAATTCCGCCCCCGCCTGGAATGGATCATTGATGCATTGAGCGCAGAATTGCGGATGAGAACGATCCCCGCCATTATTATGCGCGAGCGTGCATTGCCAATGGAAATGCAGGAAATTAATTCCCAGGAGCGCAGCGAACCATCCGTCGATGCGGTTGAAACTTTATTCGTGCGTATTAATACGGCCGGCGTTCCGCTCAGTACCGAGGACTTGATCTATTCTTCACTCAAGGCTGTGTGGCCCGGTGCGACACTGGCATTGGAAAGCCTGTTAGGCAAGCAACGTATCGTGGCGCCTGAACATATGGTGACCTTCCTGTATCGTTTGCACCTGGCATTTTCTGAAGACCGGAATAACGATAAAGCGCCGTCGATGCCCGATGTTGCCTCTTTTCGTTCCGCCTTGAAAGATCCGGCCAAGCTGGATGCTTTTCAAGACTTTGTTGTGGAGCGGGCACGCCTTGGCACTATCACGCAGTTGTTCGACCTGGTGCGCTTGACCGGCCCGGATGACAAGTCGGCGTGGAAATTGCCGCCTACGCTGGCGGCCAGTATTTTTTCGGGTGGAAAGGGTTTGGAGCTGCTATTTATCAGTGCCGCCTGGATTCTGCGCCTGGAAAAAGCTGGTATCCGCATTGCCCAGCTATCGACAAAGCAGCAGCGACGCTCCCTTGGGTTTCTGATGGCGATGGCAGAATTTGCCGAGTCGCCCGAACAGTGCGTGGCGCGTCTATGGGAAGCACTGCACTCGATTGCAGATGATAAGTTGTTGCCCGATTTTTTCAATGCCAAGCGCTATCAGCTTTTGTTACCGATACATAATGGCGGGCTGGTGATGTTGCCCCTGGTGCCGCCCGCTGTGCTGGCAGAGGTGATTCGTTGTCGCGTCACCGCGGGGCAGAAAGGCTTTCCGGGGCCAAACCATGCCGATTTCTGGCGATCCGAATCGCTGTGGACGCATTATTATTCGCGACTGGTGCCTGACAATTTTAGCCAGCTTGAATCCGGCTTGCGCGTATGGCTGCAAGAGCAGAAGCTGGACGGAACAGACACCCATGCCACGGACGCCGCGACGCTCACGGGGCGCCGCCACCTTGCCTGGCAGAGGTTCTTTGACAGGCTGTGGGACAAGCGCGCCCTCGTCGACTATGCGCAGCGTGGCTGGCTCATGCGATGGTTTCCCGATTACGATCCAACGCTGCCAGGGCAGATGGAAGACGTGAATCGGCCGTGGGACTACGATCATATCCATCCGCAAGCCTTGCGTTGCAATGAGGCGCCGGGCGCGATCCGCGACTGGCATCGCTCGCTGGGGAATTTGCGTGCCTGGCCGCTGGAGCTCAATCGCGCGGATCAAAAGGATGCACCCGCAGACAAGCTGGATGCGGCACCAGATCAGGATGACAGGAATTTCGGTATGAATGCCGGGACTGACGTGCGCAAGGCCAGTTTCATCGAAGAAGACCATGAATGGCCATTCTGGCGCGATAGCGTCCCTGCGGGCAGCCAGTTCGATCCACGTTATCTTGCCAAGTATCCCGACTTTGAGCACGCCGGCCGCGCACTGATCCTTGCGACGACGTCGCGCTTTTGTTCGATTTACGCACATTGGTTCGATCAATTGGCACTGGGGGAATTGCAGCGGGAATAAGTATCCGTGTTCAAACGGCCGGGCGATAAGGTGCTGTCGCCCACTCTCCGCTACTGCCGAGCCTGTCAGCTTTGTCCTACCCATCTTGTCGAAACTGTCTGATTGTATGCCTTGCGGAAACACGCGATGATCGTGTCTATGCTGCAACAACCAACCAGTCTGATGGAGTATGCGATGTCCAAGCCAGCCAAGCCTAGTCATGTGAACAAGCCGTTTCTGCTGATCTGCCTGTTCACCTTGTCGACCCTGGCGGCCACCTGGATGAATACGGGCGAGGCGCAGACGAGCGATGCCGTGCCGGCGCCCGTGGCGCGCGATGTGGGCCATGGCGCCTTGCCAGTTTGCAGCAGCGATGCCCTCACACTGTCGGCCCGGTGCCAGCCGCAGGCTGCGCGCCAGGCTTGACCGCAGCCTGCAGCCGCTGCTGCAGCAAGGCCAGCACGGCCGCCTCTTCCGGCGCCAAGGCCGGTAAATCGTCCTGCATTTGCTGCCGCGCCCGCGCGCGCATGCCTTCCCATAAACTGCCATCCAGATACGCTTCCAGCACGGCCGGGTGCACATAGCACTTGCGGCAGATCGTCGGCGTGTTGCCCAGCTTCTTAGCCACCGATTCGATCGCCTGCACGATGTTTTTCTTCGCCTGCGCCTCGGAATCGACCTGTGCGAACCCCTGCAGGGCCAGCGCGGCCAGCAAGGTACCGGACCAGGTGCGGAAATCCTTGGCCGTGTAGTCTTCGCCCGTCACTTCGCGCAGGTAGTCGTTGACGTCGCCCGAATCGACGCCGTGACGCTCGCCGTGCTCATCCACATATTGAAACAGTTCCTGTCCCGGCAGCTCGCGCATGCGCTGCAGCACCCTGGCCAGGCGCCGGTCGCTCAGGCGAATATCGTGGCGCACGCCGCTCTTGCCCTTGAAGTGGAAGGCCACGGCGCCGCCGTCGACCTGCACGTGGCGCGTGCGCAGGGTCGTCAGGCCGAACGATTTGTTGGTGCGCGCATATTCTTCGTTGCCGATGCGCATCAGCGTCAATTCCAGCAAATGCACGATGGTGGCCAGCACTTTTTCACGCGGCAAGCCCGGCAGCTGCATGCCGCGCGCGACGGCGGCGCGGATGGCGGGCAGGGCGCGGCCAAAGCTGAGCATGCGCTCGTATTTGACTTCGTCGCGCACCTGGCGCCAGCGCGCATGGTAGCGGTATTGCTTGCGGCCGCGCGCGTCGCGCCCCGTCGCCTGCAGGTGGCCGTTGGCGTGCGGGCAGATCCACACGTGCGTCCAGGCCGGCGGAATGGCCAGTGCCTTGATGCGCGTCAGGGTGGTTGCGTCGCGCAGGAGCCGGCCATCCGCGTCGCGGTAGCGGAATTTGCCGGGCTGGCCCAGACGCGTGATGCCGGGTTGATGGTCGCCCGTGTAGCGCAGGCCGGCGGCGCGGGCCGTGCTGGTGGCAGATATTTCCATGGTGATAGCTTACCTTGCACGCCGCGCACCCGGCGCGCCGTTATGCTAAGGTGCGCATTCGTAACGCCGTGCACGGCAGACAGGAGCAGCAGATGTTTGGCAGAAAAAAGAATCTGGAACAAGACCACGCCCCACAGGCCGACAAGCGGTATGAAAAGAAATACACGGAAGACAGCTTCTGGGACAAGGTCGTCAAGTTCGCCAAGACGGCGGGACGCGAAGTCATCGAGAAAGCCCTGTGGCTGTATTACGCGGCCCAGCAGCCGAATACCCCGCTGTGGGCCAAGACCGCCATCTATGGCGCGCTCGGCTATTTCATCTCACCCATCGATGCGATTCCCGACATCACGCCCGTGATCGGCTACGCGGACGACCTGGCCGTGCTGGCGGCGGCCGTCGCCACGGTCGCCACCTACATCACGGCCGACGTCAAGGAGCGCGCCGCCGAGAAATTGCGCGGCTGGTTCGGCGCCTAGCCTTTCTTGACAGCGGGTGCGCCGCTGCCCCCATGGGCGAGCAGGCGCAGCACGACTTCTTTCTGGAATGAACGAAACTCCTTGTCGGCGCTGACATTGGCGAAGGCCAGCACTGCTGTCCTGCTGGCGCGGTCGACGCAGACGACGGACGCGGCGCCCGGGTCTCCGCCGCTGTGCGTGGCCAGCGGCTTGCCGTCGACATCGCGCAGCAGCCACACCAGGGCCTGGCGCACGGACGAGTCGGCAGGCACGACGGGGGCCGCTTGCGGGGCAAAAAACAATTGCAGGGTGGCATCTTGCAGGTAGCGGTGGCCATCGACCCGGCCGCCATTGCTGAAAATGGCCAGGAAACGGGCAAAGTCATGCGCCGAGCTGCGCAGCAGGCCGGCCGGCCAGTCCGGATAGCCGACGGGCGGCAGCACTTGCAGTCCCGCCTCCTTGTGCGCATACGGCTGGGCAACGACGGCGCGCCGCGGCAAGCCGGCCAGGTTCCAGGCCGTGCTGTCCATACCCAGTGGTTCGAACAGGTGCTCCTGCGCAAAGGCGTCGAGGCCGTCGGGGTTCAAGCGGCCCACCAGATAGCCGAGCAGGGCGATACCCACATTGCTGTAGCGCCATTCCGTGCCGGGCCGGGCGGCAAACGACACATCCGCGTCGTACCAGGCGCCGCCGCGCGACAGATAGCCCTTGACGAAGTCGCGCAGCGGTAATCGCGGGTCGCCCTGCACGGCAAACGCCGTCGTCTTTTCGTACACGGCATCGGAAATGCCCGAGGTGTGATTGAGCAAATGGCGAAAGGTGATGGGCACGTCGGGAAACTTCGGATGCATGAGCGGGAAGTCCAGGTAGGCCGCCACCTTGTCGTCAAGCTGGAAGGCGCCTTGTTCCAGCAGCATCATGATGGCCGTGGCCGTGACGAGCTTGCTGACGGAGGCGACATGGAACACCGTATTGGCATCGGCCTTCTTGCCGGCCTGGATATCGGCCCAGCCATAGCCGCGCGCAAAGATGGTTTGCTCGCCGCGCACCACGGCCACGCTCATGCCCGGCGTTTCCGTGCGGGCCAGGCCATCGCGCATGAAGCCGTCAAATTCCGTTTCCCACGCCAACCGGGCCGGATCGGTGGCGCAGCCCGTTTGCAGCAGGGCCAGTGAGACGCCGAGTCCCAGCACGCTTCTTCGTTTCATTGATACTCTCTTTTGCCATTTTTTAATTATCTTAACAATATTTCCGCCCGCCATAGGGGCAATTGACAAAACATTGCTTTGCAGCAATGACAAAGAGGGCTGACCAGTGCTTGTTTGCACCCCTTATTTGCGCCAGTAGCGTTCCAGCAGGGGTTTGACGGTCAGGCCGTGCGCGACGATGGAGAGGATGATGACGACCACGGTGATGTCGGCCAGCTCGCGCGCCAGGCCGCGCGGCAAGCCGTGCGCGATGGCATAGCTGAGGTAGTACAGCGAGCCGATGCCCCGCACGCCGAACCACGCGGCCAGGCCCCGCAGGCGCACGCTGGTGCCCGACGCCAATAAACCGAGCATCACGCTGGCCGGGCGTGCCACCAGCAGCAGGAACAGCGCCACGCTCCACGCCTGCCAGCTCCAGGCCGCCGCCGTGACGGTGCCACCGAGCAACAGCACCAGGGTCAGTTCGGACAGGCGTTCCAGGTGTTCCTTGAAGACGAGCGATTCGCCGCTGACGGTCAGCGGCACTTCGCTGGCGTGCGGTTTGGCGGCGGACACGGCATGGGCTTCCTCGGCTTGCAGCAAGCCTTGCCGGTCTTTGGGCGCGCCGGCCAGGCGCAGTTCCGTCTGGCGCAGGGCCACGCCGGCAAAGAAGACGGCCAAAAAGCCCCACGCGTGCAGCCAGGTAGTCAGGCCGTAGACGAGGGCGATCAAACCCAGCGCCGCCAGGTCGTCCAGCATTGCGTGTTTCGGCTCCTTGGCGCGCACCTGCCAGCCCAGCCAGGCCAGCAGCGCGCCGCCGGCCGCACCCAGGGCGATGGCGGCGCCGCTGGCCCAGACCAAATCGCGCCACAGCCAGGTGGCGCCATGCGGTCCCAGTTCATGCAGGCCCAGCAGGCCCAGTCCCAGCATGACGAAAGGAAAGCCGCTGCCATCGTTCATGCCCGCTTCGCTGGTCAGGATGAAGCGCAATTGCTCGCTGTCGCCCGCATGGCGCAGCTGCACGTCGGTGGCCAGCACGGGGTCGGTGGGCGCGAGGATGGCGCCCAGCAGCACGCCCGCGCCCAGCGGCAAACCCAGCACCAGGTAGGCAAAGGCTGCCACCAGGGCCACGGAAATGGCCATCGACAGCCACGCCAGGCGCAGCGAGGGCAGCCAGCGCGCCAGGCTGAAGGGCACGGGCATTTTGACGCCGGCGGAAAACAGGGAGATGAGGACGGCGATTTCCGTCAGGGTTTCCAGCAGGGGCGCCTGCTGCAGCAGGTCAAACGCAAACAGGCCGAGGAACATGGGGCCCAGCAGCAGGCCCACGCCCAGGTAAGCCATGGCCGAAGTCAAGGGCAGGCGCGCGATGCGGTCGGCGCCCAGGCCGCGTGCCAGCATCAGGCAGCCGATCAGGATGAACCAGGCGGTGGTGCTCATGCGAACCATTGTAGCGGCGCGCGGGCAAGGGCAGCGCGCCGCAGGGAGTTGTTACACCTTGCAGAGCGTCACGCTGTCGTGCTGCGCCTGCATGCCATGTACCTCGATGGGGTCGTGCGTGGAGCGCAAGCGGGGCAGGCTGTGCGGATAATTGCTCGTGATAAAGGCCAGCATCTGCTCGCGCACGATGCAGCGCAGCTCGAAGGCCGTGCCCGAATCTTTCGCGCTGATGAGAAAGCGCACGCGCACGGCCCGCTCGTTCGAATCCGTCGCCTGCACGGTGCAGACGCGGCCATCCCATTGTGTGGCGGACGCGCAGATGCGCGTCAGTTCCGCGCGCAGCGGTTCGATCGGGACGCTGAAATCGAGCCACAGGAACACCGTGCCCAGGATGTCCGAGGAGGTATGCGTCCAGTTCTCGAACGGATTTTCGATGAACCACTGCAGCGGCACGATCAAACGCCGTTCATCCCACACGCGCACGACCACGTAGGTGCCCTTGATTTCCTCGACCGTGCCCCATTCGCCATTGACGATCAGCACGTCGTCGATGCGGATGGGTTGAGAAAACGCAATTTGCAGCCCGGCAATGAAATTGCCGAGCACGGGGCGGGCGGCGATACCGGCCACCAGGCCCGCCACGCCGGCCGAAGCGAGCAGGCTGGCGCCGATCTGCCGCGCGCCGGGCAAGGTCAGCAGCACGAAGGACAGGCCCAGTAGGACCACGATGGCGTGCGCGCTGCGCGTCAGCACGCGGGCCTGGGTGATCCGGCGCCGCGCGCGCAGGTTGTCGGCCGCGTCGACGGGGTTGATCTGGGAAATCGTGATGGAAAGCGACTCGATGCATTGCATGGCCAGCCAGGTCAGCGCGATGATCAGCGCCACGCTGGTGACATGCGACATGGCGACCAGGCCCGGCGTGTCGTCGGGCGCGCTGGCCAGCAC
Organism: Janthinobacterium tructae; assembly: GCF_006517255.1. NCBI lineage: Bacteria > Pseudomonadati > Pseudomonadota > Betaproteobacteria > Burkholderiales > Oxalobacteraceae > Janthinobacterium > Janthinobacterium tructae. The sequence continues at coordinate 836,751 of NZ_CP041185.1, forward strand.
CATGCGCAGGCCGAAGACGATCATGGACAGCTGGCTGGCGCGGAAGGCCACGCGCGCGAGGTTGCGGGTGAACGGGTGGCCATTGGCGAGTTTTTTCAGCAGGCCGATGCCGGCCCGGTGCACGCCGATGGCGACCAGGGTGACGAGCAGGGCGGAAACGAGCACGGTCAGCGCCGAGCGCAGCGGGCCTCCCATCAGCGAGTGAAACGTGCTGAGATCCATAGGCGAAAACTCCTTCGTTATTGGTGAAATGGATGTCGGAAGCGGGTATTTTACGGGCAGATGGCGTCACGGGGGCGTGCGTTGCCGAACGGATAAGACTTGGCTTAACGTGGATACTGGAAGAAATTGCTGCGCTGCGCCATGTCACGTTGACGTTTCACTACGCAAAGCAAACGCGCGCCGCCCTATTGGAAATATAGCCATACTTGCAATGGTTGTTTATGTCTGCAAAGGAAAACGATGATAGTACGATCACTCCGAATGTCCTTGCGCTTCATCCTGCCGCTGGCCCTGGTGCTGGGATTGTTTGCTTATATTGTGGTACCCCTGCTCGATAATATTACCTTGCGCTGGTATGTGCGCGACCTCGACAGCCGGGCGGAATTGCTCGCTGGAACCCTCCGCCCCTCGCTCACCGAATACCTGCCCGCGCAAGACGCCACCCGCATCGGTGAACTGTTCCAGGGCGCCACGCGCGACGAACGCCTGATCGCCATCGGCTTTTGCGACAATGCGGGCCACTTGCTGTACCAATCCGCGCAATACCCGGCCTCCATCGGCTGCTGGAGCACGCCTCCCACAGGCGGCCTGTATAAATCCCTGGCGCAACTGCCGCAAGGGCAAGTCCACCTCAGCGAAACGCCCGTCATGCAGGATGCGTCCCAGCTGGGCCGCCTGGTGCTGGTGCAGGACATGAGCTTTGTCGAGCGCCGCAATACCGATACCAAGCGCTTCATTTTTGCCTTCCTGGCCGTGCTGGCCGTGCTGATTTCCCTGATGACCGTGTTCGTGGCCCACCTGAGCTGGCGCGGCTGGCTGTCCGCCGTCAAGGATATTTTACGGGGTGAATTGCTGCCGAAAAGTAATGGCGCAGTGGCCACCGCCACGGCGCCCGCCGCCGCGCCCGCGCCGCCGCCGGAAATGCAGCCGCTGATCGGCGACTTGCGCGAACTGCTGCAGGAATACCATCTGGAACGCCAGAGCGACAGCGGCTGGTCATCCGACTGGACGCCGGACAAACTGCGCGCGTTGCTGGAAGCGGACTTGCAGGGCGACCAGGTGCTGGTGGTGTCGAACCGCGAACCGTATATCCACACCAAAACGGAAACTGGCATCACCGTGCAGCGTCCCGCCAGCGGCCTGGTGACGGCCGTGGAAGCGGTGATGCGCGCCTGCTCCGGCACGTGGATCGCGCATGGCGCCGGTTCCGCCGACCGCGAGACGGTGGATAAGCTCGACCACGTGCCCGTGCCGCCCGATAACCCCAGCTATACCTTGCGCCGCGTGTGGCTGACGCAAGAGGAAGAGCAGGGCTACTATTATGGCTTTGCCAATGAAGGCATGTGGCCGCTGTGCCATATCGCCCACGTGCGTCCCGTGTTTCGCTCGTCCGACTGGGAACAGTATGTGAAAGTCAACCGCCGCTTCGCAGACGCCGTGATCGCCGAGGCGAAGACGGACAACCCTGTCGTGCTGGTGCAGGATTACCATTTTGCCTTGCTGCCACGCATGGTGCGCGAAGCCTTGCCGAAGGCGACCATTATCACTTTCTGGCATATCCCCTGGCCGAACTCGGAATCGTTCGGCATTTGCCCATGGCGCGAGGAAATCCTCGACGGCTTGCTGGGCAGCACGATCCTCGGTTTCCACACGCCGTTCCACCGCAAAAATTTTCTCGAAACGGTGGACCGCTACCTGGAAACCCGCATCGAGCCAGAGGCTTCCACGATTTCCTACGGCGGCGAGATGACGCAGGTCGAGGATTACCCGATCTCCATCGCCTGGCCCGAGGATAATCCCGAACAGCCCGACGTGGCTACCTGCCGCGCGCAAATCCGCGCCGAACTGGGCGTATCTGCCGACCACTTGCTGGGTATCGGCGTCGACCGCCTCGATTACACCAAAGGCATCGTCGAGCGCTTCCAGGCCGTCGAGCGCATGCTGGAACAGCAGCCCGGCATGGTGGGTAATTTCACTTTCGTGCAAATCGCCGCCCCCAGCCGTGCTTCGCTCGATGAATATCAAAGTTTTGATGCCAGGGTGCGCAAGATGGTCGAGCGCATCAACCGCCGTTTCGGCAGCGGCAACTACGTGCCCATCTTGCTGAAAGCCGAACATCATGGCCAGGACGACTTGCAGCGCTATTTCCGCGCTTCCGAGGTATGCATGGTGACGAGCTTGCATGACGGCATGAATTTGGTGGCCAAGGAATTCATCGCCGCGCGCGACGACGAGCTGGGCGTGCTGGTGCTGAGCCAATTCACGGGTGCCGCGCGCGAGCTGCACGAAGCGCTGATCATCAACCCGTACCACATCGAGCAGGGCGCCGATGCCCTGTACCGTGGCCTCGTGATGCCGCCCGTGGAACAGCGCGAACGCATGAAAAGCATGCGGGCACGTGTCAAGCATTTCAATGTCTACCGCTGGGCCGGGCGCATGCTGCTGGACGCGGCCCGCTTGCGCCAGCGCGACAAGGTCATGACCAAGATCGACGCCCACAGCCGCATCAAGCGGCGCAAGGGGCTCTGATGACGCAGACTCTTGACGATAGCGCGGCCCTGTTGCAGCTGCTGAGTGCGCCCGGGGCAGCCGTCTTCCTCGACTTCGACGGCACCCTGGTCGACCTGGCGCCCACGCCCGATGGCGTCCATGTGGCGCCAGGTGTCATTGAAGCGCTGGCGCTGCTGGCCGAACGCCATGGCGGTGCGTTGGCGCTTATCTCCGGGCGTCCCGTGCCGCAGATCGATGCCATGCTGGCGCCCCTGGTCTTGCCGGTGGCGGGCGTGCATGGCGTGGAACGGCGCGGCGCCGATGGCGTGTTGCACGTGGCGGCCACGCCCGATGTCTCTCCCGTGCTGGCGCGTGCCCGGGCGCTGGCCGCTGTCCACCCCGGCTTGCTGGTGGAACAGAAGCGCGGCGCCGTGGCCCTGCATTACCGGTTGGCGCCCGAACTTGAGCAACTGTGCTTGCGTGAAATGACGGCCGCCGTGCAAGCGTGCCCGGGGGTGTTGCTGTTGCATGGCAAAATGGTCCTGGAAGCCAAGCCGGCGGCCACCGACAAGGGCGGCGCCATCGCCGCCTTCATGCAGGAATCCCCGTTTGCCGGCCGCCGGCCCGTGTTCGCGGGCGACGACACCACCGATGAGGCAGGCTTTGCCTTTGTACAACAAGCAGGCGGGCAGGGCGTGAAAGTGGGTCTCGGTCCCAGCGCCGCCACCCTGCGACTGGCCAGCCCGGGCGCCTTGCGCACCGCGCTGCTGGCCGCCTCCATATCCCCAGAAGGAGTAGATGATGACGAGTTCCCAAGAACAAGCGTATGACACGCCCAGCGGCGCCACCGCCTCGCAGGCCGCTTCCGCCACCGCGGCGGCCAGCGCGTCGGCACCCGCCACGCCCATCCAGGCTAGCCTGAACTGCGGCGTGGTGGGCAATTGCGCCTTCAACGCCCTGATCGACCAGGCCGGGCAGGTCGTCTGGTCCTGCCTGCCCCGCTTCGATGGCGATCCCGTCTTCAACAGCCTGCTGGACGCCACGGAAAACGGCAGCGTATGGGCCATCGACATCGAGAACTTCGCGCGCAGCGAGCAATTCTACGAGCCGAACACGGCCGTACTGCGCACGCGCCTGTACGACACCGAAGGGCGCGGCGTGGAAATCACGGATTTCGCGCCCCGTTTCCTCAGCCGCGACCGCATGTTCCGCCCGCTGATGCTGATCCGGCGCGTGCGCCCGCTCGACCACGCCGTGCGCATCCGCGTTCGGCTGCGCCCCCGCTACGACTGGGGCCGACTGGCGCCGCAGATCACGCAGGGCAGCCACCACATCCGCTACGTGGGACCGGAACAGACCTTGCGCCTGAACACGGATGTGTCGCTCAACTATGTGCTGAGCGAAACGTATTTCGTGCTGGGCGGCACGGCCAACTTCCTGCTGGGCCCCGATGAAACCCTGGCCGGCGGCATCGACGAGACGGCGCGCATCTTCGAAAAGGACACCATTAATTACTGGCGCACCTACACGCGCCGCCTGGCCGTGCCGCTGGAGTGGCAGGACGTGGTCATTCGCGCCGCCATCACCCTGAAACTGTCGCTGTATGAAGACACGGGTGCCATCATCGCCGCCATGACCACCAGCATCCCGGAAGCGCCCGGTAGCAGCCGCAACTGGGATTACCGCTACTGCTGGCTGCGCGACGCCTTCTTCGTCGTGCGCGCATTGAACAGCCTGTCCGAGGTGGGCACGATGGAAGAGTATTTGCGCTGGCTGACGAATATCGTCGCCCGCTCGAAGGGCGGCCACATCCAGCCCCTGTACGGCATCGGCCTGGAAGAGCAATTGCCGGAATCGACGCTCGACCACTTGCCCGGCTACCGGGGCAATGGTCCCGTGCGCGTTGGCAACCAGGCGCAGGAACACTTCCAGCACGACGTCTACGGCAATATCGTCCTGGGCGCGGCGCAGGCTTTCCTTGACCACCGGCTGTTCCACCGGGCCGGCAAGGCCGAGTTTGCCGCACTGGAAGCCGTGGGCGACCAGGCATTCCGCTTGCATGCGGAGCCGGACGCGGGCATGTGGGAGCTGCGCACGCGGGCCAGGGTGCATACCTCGTCCATGCTGATGAGCTGGGCCGCCTGCGACCGCCTGGCGAAAGTGGCCCATAAACTGGGCTTGCCGGACCGCGCCGACCACTGGAACAGCCGCGCCGTGCTGATCCGCGAAAGATTACTGCGCGAAGCGTGGAGCGAGGAGCGCCAGGCCTTCGCGGAAAGCCTGGGCGGGCGGGACCTCGATGCCTCCGTCCTGCTGATGGCGGAAGTGAACTTCATCGACCCCATGGACCCGCGTTTCATCGCCACCGTCGACGCGCTGGAAGCGTCGCTGTGCGACGGCCCCTACATGCGCCGTTACGAAGCGCCCGACGACTTCGGCAAACCCGAGACCGCTTTCAACATCTGCACCTTCTGGCGCATCGACGCGCTGGCGCGCATCGGCAGGAAAGATGAAGCGCGCAAAATTTTTGAGACGATGTTGATGGCGCGCAATCACCTGGGTTTGCTGTCGGAAGACACGCATCCCGTGACGGGCGAAATGTGGGGGAACTTTCCGCAGACGTATTCGATGGTGGGCTTGATCAATTGCGCGGTCAGGTTGTCGGCGCCTTGGGATAGCGCGATTTAAGTTTATCCCCAAAGTAAAGTCCGGGGTCGGACCCTCAAGGTCCGACCCCGGCATTTTTGAAGTTTGGGGTAATCATGCGCCAGCGCGCTTCTCGTCACGCCCATACAACCTGCACTCCGCCGCCAGCGCCAGCAAATTCGCATCGCGCTCGCGGCTGCTCAGCATCAGCAGGGTGATCTGCTGGTGCGAGCCGTAGCGCGCGTCCAGGGGCAGCAGTTCGATGCGCGAGCTGAAGGCGCGCACGCGGCCCGGCAGCAGGCTGTAGCCGATGCCGCCGCTGACCAGGTTGATCAGCGAGAAGATGTCGCCGACGCGCATGGCCGTGTCGGGTACAAATCCTGCCAGTTCAAAGGCATGGTTGAAGCTTTGCGAGGTGACGAAACCCTCGTTGAGCGTGACGAATTTATCATTGTGCAGCTGCTGCAAGTCCACCGATGCCGCCCCCGCATAGGGCGAGCCCAGCGGCGCGGCCAGGTAGACGTCGTCCTGGAACAGGGGCACGGACACCAGTCCCGCATGCTGTTCGTCTTCCTGCACGCCGATGATGATGGCGTCCAGCCGGCCGTCAGCCAGGCTTTGCAGCAGGTCGCGGTTCGAGCCCAGGGTCAGGTCGATGTCGAGCCCTGGCCTGCGCAGCTTGAGGGCGATCACCAGCTGCGGAATGCAGTGCAGGGTCAAGGAATACAGCGAACCGATTTTCAGGCGCACCGGGTTGATGCCCGACATTTCGCGCACCTTGCGCACGCCTTCCTCGCATTCGGCCAGCGCGCGCCGGGCCGATTCGGCAAAGGTGTAGGCCGCATGCAGGGGGATCAGGCTGCGCCCCTCGCGCTTGAACAGGGGGCAGCGCAAGCCGTCTTCCAGCGAGTGCAGGGCGCGGTGCACGCTGACCGTGCTCTGGCCCAGCGCATCGGCCACGCGCGCCAGGTTGTTCAATTCCATAAAGCTGAGAAACACTTCCAGCTTTTTCAAGGTGATTTCTTCGTTGATGGCCATGACTAGCCTCTTTCATGGAGGTTCATTAACTTCAGGGTAATGAACATGGTAGCAGGTTGATTGTCGCGGTGATGCTTTCGTTCTATCGTCAGGGTTCGATAGCTCACTTCGGAGGCATGATGTCAACCGCCACAGCAGCGCCAGCGCAGCGGCAAAAACAATGGGACACGCGGCGCACCGAGAAACGCCGCCGTCTCGACGCCGTGCGCCAATATGCGAACGGCCCCGTGCTGCAACAGGGCGATATGGTCGCCGTGCTCGAAGCCTTGCTCGCGCCGGGCGACCGCGTTGTTCTTGAAGGCAACAACCAGAAGCAGGCCGACTTTCTTGCCCGCATGCTGACCCAGGTCAATCCCGACAAGATCCACCATCTGCACCTGATCATGCCCAGCGTCAGCCTGCCCGAGCACCTGGACCTGTTCGAGCGGGGCATCGCCCGCAAGCTCGATTTTTCCTTTGCCGGCACGCAAAGCCTGCGCATCGCCCAGTTCCTGCAGGATGGCTTGCTGGAAGTGGGCGCCATCCACACCTATATCGAACTGTATGCGCGCCTGTTCGTCGACCTCACGCCCAACGTCGTCATGGTGGCCGGCTACATGGCCGACCGCCAGGGCAATCTGTACACGGGTCCCAGCACGGAAGACACGCCCACTCTGGTGGAATCGGCGGCCTTCCGCGACGGCATCGTCATTGCCCAGGTGAACCAGATCGTCGACGACGTCAGCGACTTGCCGCGCGTCGACGTGCCCGGCTCGTGGATCGATTTCGTCGTGCAGTCCGACAAACCGTTCTTCATCGAGCCGCTATTTACCCGCGACCCGCGCGTCATTAAACCTGTGCACGTGCTGATGGCCATGATGGCGATCCGCGGCGTATACGAAAAACACCAGGTGCAGTCACTCAATCACGGCATCGGTTTCAATACGGCCGCCATCGAGCTGATTTTGCCCACGTATGGCGAGCAGCTGGGCTTGAAAGGCAAGATTTGTCGCAACTGGGTGCTCAATCCCCATCCGACCCTGATACCGGCCATCGAAACGGGCTGGGTCGAGAGCGTGCACTGCTTCGGCGCGGAGCTGGGCATGGAAGGCTATGCGGCCGCGCGGCCCGACGTCTTTTTCACGGGCCGCGATGGCTCGATGCGCTCGAACCGCGCTCTGTGCCAGCTGGCGGGCCAGTACGCGGTCGACCTGTTCATCGGTTCGACCCTGCAGATGGATGGCCTGGGCAACTCGTCGACCGTGACGAACGGCCGCCTGGCGGGCTTTGGCGGCGCGCCCAACATGGGCCACGATCCGCATGGCCGGCGCCACCCGACACCCGCCTGGCTGGACCTGATCGAGACGGACGATCCGCTGGCGCGCGGCAGGAAGCTGGTGGTGCAGATGGTCGAGACGTTCCAGGACGGCGGCCAGCCGACGATCGTCGAGTCGCTCGATGCCGTGGCCGTGGGCCAGGACAGCGGCATGCCGCTGGCGCCCGTGATGATCTATGGCGACGACGTCACCCACGTGCTGACGGAAGAGGGCATCGCCTATCTGTACAAGGCCCGTTCGCTCGACGAGCGCAAGGCCATGCTGGCGGCGGTGGCCGGCGTGACGCCCATCGGCCTGCGCCATGACCCGAAGACCACGGCGAAATTGCGCGCCGATGGCCTGATCGCGCTGCCCGAGGATATCGGCGTGCAGCGCGGCGCGGCGAACCGCTCGCTGCTGGCCGCGAAAAGCATCGCCGACCTGGTCGAATGGTCCGACGGCCTGTATCAACCCCCCGCCAAATTCAGGAGCTGGTAATGACCACGATGATGACAATGACTATCGCGCTGCCGGTGCGGGAACGCTGCGCCGCGCTGGCGCGGCAGGTGTTGCAGGCGCTGCTCGACGAAGTGACCTTGACGCCGAAACCGGGCCTGGTCGATTTGCGCAGCCGTGGCGCCCACGCGGACTTGAACTGGGCCTTGATGTGTCATTCGGCCTGTGTGCTGCAGCCCGTGTTTGCCGCCATGGCTGACGCTGGCGCGCAGAGTGAAGACGACGACCTGCTGCGCCAGCGCATCGGCGCCATCGGCCGCGATGGCGAAGCGCTGATGCTGACAGCCACGGGCGGCGTCAATACGCACCGGGGCGCCATCTGGGCGCTGGGCTTGCTGGTGACGGCGGCGGCGCAGCAGGGCGCGCGAGGCGCATCGCTGGCGCCGCAAGCCGTGGCGGCGCGGGCCGGTGCGCTGGCCCGCTTGACGGACCACGCTGCGCCTGTCGCCACCGGCAACAAGGGCGAGCTGGCCTGCCTCCAGTATCAGGTGGACGGTGCGCGGGGGCAGGCCCGCGCCGGTTTTCCACTGGTGACGTGCGCCGGGTTGCCGGCTTTGCATGCCTCGCGTGCGCGCGGCGACAACGAAACGACGGCGCGCCTGAACGCCTTGCTGGCAATTATCAGCCAGCTGGACGACACCTGCGTGCTGTCGCGCGGCGGCGAGGCGGCTTTGCTGGCGCTGCAGGCAGGGGCGGCGCGGGTGCTGGCGGCCGGCGGCGCGGCCACTGCCGCCGGATCGCAGGCGCTGCTGGTGCTCGAAGCGGTGGCGCTGGCGCGCGGCGTGTCGCCGGGCGGCGCGGCGGACCTGCTGGCGGCCACCCTGTTCCTGGATCGATTGACAGAAGGAGACGCGCATGGAAACGCGTAACTACGAATTTCCCGCCGGGCCGGCGGCGGCAGGGCGGGCCCTGGCCGGCGTGGTCGGTTCGGGCGACCTGGAAGTGCTGCTGCAGCCCGGCGACGATGGCGTGATCCGCATCGTCGTCAACACCTCCGTCGACGGCAAGGGCGCCGTGTGGGATGCGCTCTTGCAGCGCGTATTCGGCGGCGAGCCGCTGCCGGCGGCGACCATCGTCATCAACGATTGCGGCGCCACGCCGGGCGTGGTGCGCATGCGCATCGAGCAAGCTTACGAAGAATTGCAAGCGGGGAGGGCGGCATGAGCACATTGAAGGAATTGCTGGAGCGCGACAGCTTCATCGAACGCGGTGCGCGCAGCCGGGCCAAAGCCTTGCTGGACGCGGGCAGCATGCGCGAGTTGCTCGACCCGTTCTGCGGCATCGCTTCGCCCTGGCTGCCGCGCCAGGGCGTCACGGCCCAGGCGGACGATGGCGTGGTGGTGGCCAAGGGCTTGTTCGACGGCCAGCCGGCCGTGGTGCTGGCCATCGAAGGCGCCTACCAGGGCGGCAGCATGGGCGAAGTGGGCGGCGCGAAGATCGCCGGCGCGCTGGAACTGGCGGCGCGCGACAACCGCCAGGGCGTGCCGACGCGGGCCGTGATCCTGTTCGAGACGGGCGGCGTGCGTCTGCAGGAAGCCAACCTGGGTCTGGCGGCGATTGCCGACATCCATGCCGCCATCGTCGACCTGCGCCGCTACCAGCCCGTGATCGGCATCACGGCCGGCACCGTCGGCTGCTACGGCGGCATGTCGATCGCAGCGGGGCTGTGCAGTTATCTGGTCGTCACGCGCGAGGCGCGCCTGGGCCTGAACGGCCCGGCCGTGATCGAGCAGGAGGCGGGCGTGGACGAATTCGACTCGCGCAACAAACCGTTCATCTGGAGCCTGACGGGCGGCGAACAGCGCTTCCACAGCGGCCTGGCCGATGCCTACGTGGACGACGACACGGCGCAGATGCGCGCCACGGTGGCTGGCTTGTTCCGGCGCGGCCTGCCGGCGCAGCACCGTAGCGATCAGGCGGAAGGCTACCTGGCGCGCCTGGCCAACGTCGATGCCAGCGTGCAAGCCACGCCGGACGCCGTGCGCGTGACCTACAGCAAAGGAGAAGCAGCATGAACGCCATCACCGACACGAGCCGCGGCGCCACCTGGCTGGCGGCACTGACGAATAACACTGCGCCGCTGGACGGCTATCCCGCTTCCGTGAGCGTGGTGGACGCGCCGCTGGCGGGCGAACTGGCGCGCTACCTGGCCGTGCTGCCCGACCCGGACAACCGTTTTACCCGTGCGCGCACGGGTGAAATCGGCCTGATCGAGGCGTGGCAGCTGGCGCGCGCCGTGCAGCAGATAGTTTTTGAGGACCGCGAGTTGGCGGTAAAACGGCCCATCGTCGCCGTCATCGACGTGGCCAGCCAGGCGTATGGCCGGCGCGAAGAAGCCTACGGCATCCACCAGGCGCTGGCCGGCGCGGCGGGGGCGTATGCCGAGGCGCGCCTGGCCGGCCACCCCGTGATCGGCCTGATTGTGGGCAAGGCCATGTCGGGCGCTTTTCTCGCCCACGGCTACCAGGCCAACCGCCTGATCGCGCTCGACGATCCGCAAGTGATGGTGCACGCCATGGGCAAGGCGTCGGCGGCGCGCATCACCTTGCGCACGGTGGAGGCACTGGAAGCGCTGGCCGAGACCATCGCGCCCATGGCTTACGACATCGGCAACTACGCCACCCTGGGGCTGCTGTGGCAAACCTTGCCCGTGGCGCAGCCGGATGCGCCGTCGGAGCTTGATCTGGCGCAGGTGCGCGCCAGCCTGCAGGCGGCCCTCAGCGATATTCGCGCCGACCCGCAGCGCGACCTCTCCAGCCGCCTGGGCGCGCCGCACCGCCAGGCGTCGGCAAGAGTCAGGGAGGTGCTGGGACAGCAGTGGTAGGTGAAACAACAGAGAAGACATCAAGTCATTCCTATTCCTATAACGGAGACAATCATGATCATTTACGGAACCGCATTACTGGCCCTGTGCCATTTGCTCGGCATCTTCCTGGGCGACCTGCTCGGGCAGTTGATGGGCGTCAAAACCAACGTGGGCGGGGTGGGCATTGCCATGCTGCTCTTAATCTGTGCCCGGCTCTACATGCAGCGGCGATCCTGGCTGCCGCAGATGACGGAACGGGGCGTCGAATACTGGGGTGCCATGTATATTCCCGTGGTGGTGGCGATGGCGGCGCAGCAGGATGTGGTCGCGGCGCTGCGCGGCGGGCCGGCGGCCGTGCTGGCCGCCATCGGTTCCGTCGTCGTTTGCGGCGCCGTGATTTCTCTGATTAACAGGATGGAAAGCCCGGCCGCCATCGCGGCTGCCGAAGCCGAGTCGATTCTGATCAAGGAGCACCGTCATGCTTGAACTCTTTGAAAAAGCCGCCGCCCACAATGGCCTGGTGACGGCATTCGCCGTAGTCGGACTGATCATGCTGGTATCGGTGGCGCTGTCGAAGTATCTGACCCTGGGCCGCGTGCATGGCTCGGCCATTGCCATCGTGATTGGCCTGGGCCTCGCTTACTGGGGCGGCGTGCATAGTGGCGGCCATAAGGGACTGGCCGATTTGTCGCTGTTCGGTGGCATCGGACTGATGGGCGGCGCCATGCTGCGCGACTTCGCCATCGTCGCCACCGCCTTCGAGGTGCAGGCCACCGAGGCGCGCAAGGCCGGCTTGATCGGCCTCGTGGCACTGATGCTGGGCGTGGTGCTGCCGTTCCTCGTCGGCGCTGGTGTCGCTTATGCGTTTGGCTATTCGGATGCCGTCAGCATGACCACCATCGGCGCCGGCGCTGTCACGTATATCGTCGGCCCCGTCACGGGCGCGGCCATCGGCGCCAGTTCGGACGTGATGGCCCTGAGCATTGCGGCGGGCTTGATCAAGGCCATCCTGGTGATGGTGGGCACGCCCGCCGCGGCGCGCTTCCTGCGCCTGAAAACACCGCGTTCGGCGATGGTGTTCGGCGGCCTGGCCGGCACCGTCAGCGGCGTATCGGCCGGATTGGCCGCCACCGACCGCAAGCTGGTGCCATATGGCGCGCTGGTGGCCACGTTTCACACGGGCCTGGGCTGCCTGCTGGGCCCATCCTTGCTGTTCTTTGCCGTCAAGGCGGTGGTGGCCTGATGCAAAATCTTCGCGCGCATGATCTGCTATGGGCATCCGGCCTGCCTGAGGGGGCGCCGTTGCCCGCCTGGCTAGACGCTGTCTGGCTGCGGGCGGCGCCGCTGGTGGTGCGGCGCGCCAGCTGCGCGCCCGGACGTATCCCCGTGGGCGTGCGCGGCATGCTGCGCAGCGAGCGGCACGCATGCGAAGTGGAGGCCGCCGCCGTGCTGCACCGGGTGACGCCGGAAATGCTGGCGCGGCTGGCGCGCACGCCGCTGCCTGGGCCTTCCTGCGCCGCGCTCGATGCGCTGCGCCAGGTGGCGCCCTTGCTCGACGCCACGGGCTGGGCCTGGGGGCCGACGGGCGGCGTTGGGTTCGCGCTGGCGAGCGGCTTGCCCGTGCTGCGCGCCGACAGCGACCTCGATCTCGTGCTGCGCATCGCCGCGCCACCGGACGCCGACCAGGCCGACGCCCTGCGCGCCATCGCGGCGAGTGTCACGGCGTGCCGGCTGGACCTGCAGATCGACACGGGCCTTGGCGGCTTTGCGTATGCCGAATGGGCAGCGGGCCGGGGCAGGGTGCTGCTGAAAACGGATCGCGGCCCGCTTCTGACGGCCACGCCATGGGAGCTTGCATGAGCGTGTTATTTACCTTTCCCGGCCAGGGCGCCCAGACTCCGGGCATGCTGCATGCGCTGCCGGACGATGCGGCGGTGAGAGATTCCCTGGCTGAAGCGGCGGGAGCGCTGGGCCACGATCCTTTGGCACTGGATACGGCCGCCGCACTGGCATCGACGCGGGCCGTGCAACTGTGTCTGCTGATCGCCGGCGTGGCGATGGCGCGTTCGCTGGCCGCGCGTGGCGCGCTACCGGACATGGTGGCCGGCTTTTCCATCGGCGAGTATGCGGCGGCGGTGGTGGCTGGCGCGCTAGATTTCACCGATGCCCTGCGCCTGGTGGCGCGGCGCGGGCAGCTGATGGAACAGGCGTATCCCACCGGCTACGGCATGGCGGCCATCATCGGCCTGGATCTGGCGCAACTCGAACCCTTGCTGGCCCGGGTGCACGGCGCCGCCACGCCAGTATATGTCGCCAACCTGAACGCTCCGCGCCAGATCGCCATTGCCGGCAGCGAGCCCGCCCTGCAAGCCGTGATGGCGCTGGCCCTGGCGCACGGCGCCAGCAAGGCCAAGCGCCTGGCCGTCAGCGTGCCGTCGCACTGCCCGCTGCTGGACGCCGCCGCGCTGGACTTGCGCGCCGCCTTCGACAGCGTGACCGTGCGCCGCCCGTCGCTCGTCTACCTGAGCAGCAGCGCGGCGCGCACGCTGTTCGATGCTGCCCGCATCCGCGACAGCCTGGCCGCCAACATGGCACAGCGCGTGCAATGGGCCGCTACCTCGCGCCTGGCGTGGGAACGGGGCGCCCGGCTGGCCCTGGAAATGCCGCCCGGCAGCGTCCTGACGCGCCTGACGGCGCCTGACTTCACCGATGGCGTGGCCGTCTGCTGCGACGGCAACCGGGTCGACAGCCTGCTGGCGCTGGTGCGGCGGGAGCGGAACGGGCCTTGATACAGCGCAATATGGCGTAGCGCTTTCCGGTAAAATCGGTGCACCCGCATTCTACGGAGCCGCCATGCCACTGTCCCGTCCAGCCGCTGCAGCCTTGCTCGCTTTTACCATGTGCTGCGGGACCGCACGGGCGGAAATGCCCGTCCTTGATGCCGCCACGCGGGGGCAGTTGATCGATACCCTGCGCCAGCAGCTCAATGACTATTATGTGTTTCCAGAGGTGGCCGCCAGCATCGATGCGGCACTGCGCGCCAAGCAGCGCGAGGGCGGCTATGACGGCATCACCGATGCGACGATATTTGCCAACGTGTTGACCGCCGACCTGCGCACGTTCGGCCACGACAAGCACTTGCGCGTGAATGCCAGCGATACTGCGCTGCCACGCAGCGCGGCGCCATCGCGGGAGCAACAGGACGAAATACGCCGACAGATGGCCGCGCGCGGCTATGGCGTGGCCAAGGTCGAGACACTGGCGGGCAATGTCGGCTACCTGGATTTGCAAGGCTTCTCCCGCATCAAGGACGCGGCGCCCGCGATTGCCGAGGCGATGACGCGGCTGGCAGACAGCGATGCACTGATTCTTGATATGCGGGCCAATGGCGGTGGCGACCCGGCCGGCGTCGCCTTCCTGAGCAGCTATCTCTTCGACCAGCGTACGCATTTGAATGACCTGTATTGGCGCGAAGGCAAGCGCACGGAACAGTTCTGGACCGACACCGGCGTGCCGGGCAAGCACTATGGCCAGCACAAGCCGGTCTACGTGCTGACGGGGCCCCGTACTTTCTCCGGCGCGGAAGAATTCAGCTACAACCTGCAGCAACTCAAGCGCGCGACCCTGGTGGGCGAGACAACGGGAGGCGGCGCCAATCCCGGCCGCATGCGTGAACTGGGTCCGCATTTCGCCGCCTTCATTCCGAACGGGCGTGCCATCAATCCGATTACCAAGAGCAACTGGGAAGGCAGTGGCGTGACGCCCGATATCGGCGTGCCGGCCAGCGAGGCGCTGGAGAGGGCCCATCAGCTGGCGCTGGAACGATTGGCGGCGGCGAGCGCTGCTGCGCGGCAGGGGCCACAGCCGGGTGAATTGAAGCCCTAGTGTGACGCCTTGACACTATGAACGGGTTTCCACTGCCCTCAATTTATGCGTCTGCAGCCGGCGCGCGCGGCGTTTGCGCTCCCAGATGACGATGCCCGTCACCGACAGCATGGCGACCATGATGCCCATGAGGGACATCAAGATGCGTCCCGGTAAGCCGAGGATGCGGCCCGAGTGCAGGGGGAATTGCAGTTGCACGAAGACGTCGGCGGCCGTGCCTTCCCACGGCTTGTGCTGGCCGATGATGCTGCCGTCCATGCCGTCGACGTACAGGTTCGACAGGCCCATGCCGGCCGCGCCGAATTCGTCGGCGGGGTCGAAGAACGAGACGTTGTAGAACGAATAATTGCCGCCATAATAAATGCCGCCGATGGGCGCCGTGATGCCGCGCTGCACAGCCGCCTGTTTGGCAATGTCTACCGCCTGCTCGAAGCCGATCACGGGCTTAATATACGTGCCGTAGGGCGCCGGCGTCTGCGTTTCGTACGGTCCCGGCGTGGTGGTGGACACCAGCGACATGACGGGATAAAACACTTCGCGGTACAGGTTCAGCGAGAACGAGGTGAACGCGACGACGATGATGATGGCCCACACCCACAGGCCGCCCGCGCGGTGCAGGTCGAAATTGAGCTTGTAGCCGCCCGCCGCCCAGCGCACCACCCACGACGGTTTCCAGCGCCGCCACCAGCTGGCGGCGTCGCGGTGGCGCGGCGCCTCGTCCAGGGCGCGTGGGCGAAGGCGGCGTGGCGTGGTCAGGTAAAACGCCACCATGCTGTCGAGCAGCCAGATCAGGGCGACCGTGCCCATCAGCCAGTAGCCCCAGCGGTCCGTGCCCCAGAAAGCGGGCACGTGCAGGCTGTAGTGCAAGTGGCGCAGGAACGGCATCAGGCTGCGGCGCGACAGGGAAATGGCCGTCGAATCGCGCGCGCCCGTGATCTGCGCCGTGACGGGGTCGATGTACACGGTGTCATAGTCGAGCACGAACGGCTTGTTGGTCGCCGGATCGGTTAGCGGGCGCACCATGAAGGCGGCCGCATGGCCTGCTTCCAGGCCCAGGGTCATGTAATTGACTGCCACGCGCGGGTCGGCGGCAGCAACCTTTTGCGCCAGCACAAATGGTTGCTGCAGGGGGCCGCGGCCCGGCGTGTCCATGATGTCGGCGTTGAGCCATTCATCGAGTTCATGGTCCCACGACGTGACGGCGCCCGTGAGTCCCGCAACGATGAGGAAGAGGGCGATGGTGAGACCGGCCCAGCGGTGTATGACAGTCCAGAAAGCGCGCATGCGGTACAAACCTTCAACATGAAACCGGCTTGTTGCCGCCAGCAGGCGCCACCGGGGCGCACAGGGAAAAGCCAGGCACGGGCCTGGTATTTTGATAATGGGAATCGTTCTCATTATCCGCTGTGGCCAGTCGTTTGTCCAGCGCCATTGGTGTTGGCCCGGGGCAAACCGCGCATGCTAAGATGCTAGCAAGAAGTTAATTTACATTCCACATGGAAATAATCAAGGCTGAAGCGGCATGCGCATAGAAGATCGGAACAATATCCGCGTGAGCGAATGCAGCGCTGCGCCGCAGGCGGGCGCGGCAACCACCATGGTGTTCATGCATGGCTTTGGCTGCGACCAGACCATGTGGCGCTACCTGGAGCCGCTGTTTCGTCCCCGCTACCGCACGGTGCTGTTCGACCTGGTCGGCAGCGGCGCGTCCGACCTGGACGCCTATGATGTCGATCGCTACGTGCGCCTGGACGCGCATGGCGCCGATTTGCGGCAAGTCATCCATGCCGTCGGCGGCGGCCCCGTGATTTGCGTGGGCCACTCCGTCAGCGCCATGAGCGCCTTGCTGGCCAGCATCGCCGAGCCGGACTTGTTCGCCGCGCAAATCATGCTGGCACCGTCACCTTGCTATATCGATGACGCGGCGGCCGGCTACCGGGGCGGCTTCAGCCGTGCCGATATCGACGACTTGCTCGGTGCCATGGACAGCAATTACCTGGGCTGGTCCGCCAGCATGGCGCCGGCCATCATGGGCGCGCCCGGGCAACCGGCGCTGGGCGACGACCTGGCCAGCAGCTTTTGCCGCACGGACCCCGCCATCGCCCGGCATTTCGCGCAAGCCACGTTCTTGTCCGACCACCGCGCCATCTTGCCGCATAACCGCACGCCGGCCCTGATCGTGCAATGCAGCGACGACTTCATCGCGCCACCGCCCGTGGGCGAGTATTTGCGCGAGATGCTGCCGCACAGCAGCCTGCACGTGGTCGAAAATGTGGGCCATTGCCCGCACATGAGCGCACCCGATGCCAGCTACCGCGCCATCCGCCACTTTCTCGACGGCTTGCACCTGTAATGCGCGACACGCTGCCTTCCTTGCCTGATGCCAACACCCTGTTCCAGCACGCGGCCTGCGGCTTGCTGCTATGCACGGCCGACGGCACCATCGTGCAGGCGAACGCCACCTTTTGCGGCTGGCTCGGCTATGGCGCGGGAGAATTGCTCGGGAAAAAGAAATTGCAGGACTTGCTGACCATCGGCGGGCGCGTGTTCCACCAGACGCACTGGCTGCCGCTGATGCAGGTGCAGGGCAGCGTGTCGGAAATCCTGCTCGATATGCGCCAGCGCCAGGGGCTATCGATCCCCATGCTGTTCAATGCCGTGCGGCGCGTGCACGAGGGCGTGCGTTATGACGAGGTCGCCGTCTTTGTCGCCAGCGACCGGCGCAAATACGAACAGCAACTGCAGCTGGCGCGCAAGGAGGCTGGCGAACTCAACGAGCAGTTGGCGGCCGCCGACCAGCGCAAGGACGAGTTCCTGGCCACCCTGGCGCACGAGCTGCGCAACCCGCTGGCGCCGATCCGCAATGTGCTGGAAGTGCTGCGCCTGGCGCAGCTGGACGACCCGCAGCTGCGCTGGGCACGGGACGTGCTGGGCCGGCAAGTGGGACACATGACGCACCTGGTCGACGACTTGACTGAAGTGTCGCGCATCACGCGGGGGCGCCTGGAGTTGCGCCGTGCCAGTGTGGAACTGGCGCCCGTGGTGGACGCGGCCCTGCACAGCGTGGCCGAGCTGGCGGCGCAGTCCGGCCACAAGGTGCACTTGGAGCAATGGCCGCGGCCCATCTGGCTCGACGCTGACGCCACGCGCCTGGCGCAGATGATCGCCAACCTGCTGACCAACGCTGTCAAGTACACGCCCGCCAATGGCGTCATCTGGCTGGACGTGACATGCACGCAACACGAGGTGCGCATCAGCGTGCGCGATTCCGGCATCGGCATCGCGCACGAGCATCTGGACAAGGTATTCGACCTGTTTTCGCAGTTGCCGCCGGCCTTGTCGCTGGCCCAGGGTGGTCTGGGCATCGGCCTGTCGCTGGTGCGCGGCCTGGCCGAATTGCATGGCGGCAGCATCAGCGCGCACAGCGATGGCGTGGGGCAGGGCAGCACCTTCACATTGCGCCTGCCGCTGCCGGCCGTGCCTTTGCCGGCGTCTGCGCCCGCCAACCGCCGCTTGCTGGCCGGCACGCGCGAAGGCAAGGTGCTGGTCATCGACGACAGCGCCGACGCGGCCGAAAGCCTGGCGCTGGCGCTCGACATCCTCGGCTATGACGTGCGCACGGCCTACGATGGCGCGGCCGGCATGGCGGCCGCGCAAGCCTTCATGCCGCGCGTGATCCTGCTCGACATCGGCTTGCCGCACATGAATGGCTATGACGTGGCGCGCCTGCTGCGTTCCCAGCCGTGCGGCCAGCATGCCATCCTGGTCGCCGTGACGGGCTGGGGCCAGGACAAGGACCGCCAGATGGCGTCCGACGCGGGTTTTGATTTGCACCTGACCAAGCCCGTGGATTTTTATGAGCTCGATGCGGTGCTGCAGAAGATGCTGCAGGCGCAGTGAGGGACATATGCTGTATCAACAATCATCGCGCAGCGTGATCCAGGAAGAATGGCATCTGCCTGACTTGCTGGATGGCGCCCGCGCGCTTCACGATGCCTTGCTCGATTATGCAGGCGATGGCGTGTATGCCGACCTGCTCCTTCCCTGGTTGCGCGCCAATCCGCATGCGCTGGCCTGGCTGCGCTCATTTGCGCAAAGGCAAGGAAATCCTGTTCCGCCAGCAAGCAAAGAGGAATTGTGGGTACTCCACGCGTTCAGCCGCATAGGCCAGGTGCTGGTCTTGCCCTTGCAACAGGGGCGCGGCAATGGGGAAGGCTGGGCCGGGCCGCCGCTGTCGCTCGCCGAGTATGAGGCTTTCGTCGAGGCGATGGGCATGACGGTGCTGCGGCCGGCACAATTTTCGCCTTTCTATCACGAGATAGTCCAACTTAAGCCCGCTGAGTCTGCGCATGCGCGTGCCGCGATCATGGCGTGGCGATGGCCGTGCGTGATGCTCGGCAACATGCTGTTTGCGCGTGGTGGCGTGGATGTCTGCGCTGGCAAGATAATTTTCAAGCCAGGTATTGCCGACGCATCGACGCTGTACTGGGCGGACCGCCGCAAGGGACGCCCTGTCAACGACCTGTCGCATGGGTGGGGTAGTAATTCGCAATGGCGCACGTCTTTCCGCCGCGACTATGTCGTCGGCGATACGCGGCTTTACAATGTGGATGGCAAGTATGATCTGGCGGCGAAGGCGGCCGAGACGGCAGATGACGGCCTGTTTCCGGTGCTGACCCTGGCGGAAAGAATTGAGTTGCTGACACAGCGATGCCTGGTCAGTAGCACGACAGCGCACGATGATCTGTTCCCCTATGACGACTGCTGGCGCGAAGCTGCGGACAAGGGCCGCTTGCACAGTTGGTGGCCGCGCTGGCTGCCAGCCTTGCGCGGCAGTGGCAAGCGGGAAACAAAGGCGTGAAACCTGGGGTGCGCATTGACGCTGAAGCACGCTCGGGGACGACATGGCCGTCAGCGGCATTGGATGGAAAGATATGGAACAATTGACAGAACTTGACAACGCCGTTTTCCAGCTGCGCATGGGATTGGACCAGGCCGACCGCTGCGTCGACTGGGCCGTGGAGCGTTTGCGCCTGGACCAGGAAGGCGACGACCTGGAGGTCGTGCTGCTGGCCAGCGCCCGGGGGCGTGATGAGGTACTGGCGCTGGCCGACGTGATCATCGAGCGCTACCGGGGCGCGCAGCGGCTTGACGAGCAGTTCCTGGCCGGCAAATACATCGTCGAGTTGCGTGCCGCTTACCTGGCGGGGCGGGAAAGCGTATCTTCGCTCGATGCCATCTTTACCCGCTTGTACCCGGCGCTAGATTATCCCGACTGGCTGACGATGCTGAGCCGCAATTGCGAGTATGCGATCGACGTACCCGATTTCGAGCGGCCGTTCGAGGATGAATTTCGCTATATCGCCAGCCTGTGGGCACAGGCGGAAGGTTTGGCCGCGTTTGAGGGGGAATACCGCCGGCAAATCTCCAATGGCCACGCTATAAGGTAATGGCCCGCGACTGCTTTTACTCCAGGCGGTAGCGGTTGGGACCAAATGGCGTGTAGGCCATGCCGTGCAGCAATTGCATGCGTTCCGGCAAGCGGCTGGCGATAAACAGTACCAGCACGCACAGCGTCGGATTCAGCCATTGCCAGCCCGCCAGCACGGTTTGCACGCCGGCCAGCAGCACGGCGCCCGCAATGATGGACCAGAGCCCGAATCTTTTCAGCACCAGCACCATGGCAAACAGGACGATGTACGGGTACATGGAAAAATCCTGAGTCGCAAACGATGCTTGCGTCGCCACCAGCAAGGCGCCGCCGACGCCGCCAATCAGGCCGGCAGCCACGTGGTTGCCGGCACGCGAGGCGGGAGCCATTTTATGGATCAGGTACAGCAAGCCGGACGCGGCTGCCGCCACCAGCATGCCAACCAGGAAGATGGTGGATGACGTGGTCTCCACCAGCGGGCGGATCATTGGTTGCGCCAGCGCAGCGCCGCCCGGATAGGCGGAATCGTTCAGTTGCGCGATGAATGGCATGGCGGCACCGTACACGGCCAGCGACACGATGGCGCAAGCTTCGGGCTGCAGCGTGCGTGCCCAGAAAGACATCAGGGCGGCAAGCGTGGCAGCGACGGCTCCCCCTGCCACGAGCAGTAGCCATGGCGGCAGATGCTGGACCATGGCATCGGCGCCGCCAGCGCTGCCACGTCGGCAATCACCACGCCGGCCATCTGCAGTTTGTCTTTCAGGCTGCGCAGCATGCGCTGCATTCCTTCGGGCTGTGTCTTGCCGGAGCGCACCATGTCAGCCATGGCTTGTGTTTCCTGATTAACAATGGCCGCCGCACCTGCATTCAGGGGCAACTGAGTGATCGCTTGTTCAAGCTGGGCGATGGCATCCTGCAAAGCCTTTTGCGTGGCGCTATCGAGGCCGGTGACCGTCTTGTTGGCGATCGGATTTTGGCCAAAGGCAAAGACGTCCGTAGTGACGCTATCGGCGTGCAAGGTATAGCTTTCCGAGACAGGGGGCGCAGCAGGTTCCTTCATGATCTTTCTCCTGGCAAAGGAAAAATACATTAAAAGCATATTTAACAATAGGACAGAACATGGGTGCGATTTGCGCTAGAACAAACGCGATGTGGAAAGGGCGGGACTGCGAAAGGGAATGCTGCGGGGGAGAAAGAGCGGAGTGCTGGGCAATGCGGCCGCCGTCATCGGCGGCCGCATCCGGGTGCGCATCAGGCCGGCTGCGCGCCGCCCACATTGCGGCTGCGGTTTTCCACCAGCACGGAAATACCGAGCACGACGATGCCGCCGCAGGCCAGCATGGCGCCGACCCAGCCGGTCGAGCGCAAGCCCATGCCCATGGCGATGGCGATGCCGCCGGCCCAGGCGCCCAAGGCGTTGGCGATGTTGAAGGCGGAATGGTTGAGGGCTGCGGCCACCGTTTGCGCGTCGCCGGCCACGTCCATCAGGCGCGTCTGTACGGCGGGAGCGACGGCGATGCCGGCGCCGATGGCAAACAGGTTGATCGCCGTCAGCCAGACATTGCTGCTGGTATAAGTAAACGCGGCAAGCGCGGCCACGTTCCACAGCAGCACGCCGAAGATAGTCCACAGGCGCGAGCGGTCGGCCAGCCAGCCGCCGATCAGATTACCCAAGGTCATGCCGACACCGATGATGGCCAGCAAGATGGAAATGACCAGCGGGGACACTTTCGTAATTTCCAGCAAGGTTGGCGTGATGAAGGTGTAGACGGCGAACATGCCGCCGAAGCCGATCGCCACCATCAGCAGGGTCAGCCACACTTGCAGGCGGCGGAACACGCCCAGTTCGCGGCGCGGGCTGGAATCACCGGCGGCCACCATGGGCACGAAGATGCGCACCATCAGCATGGTCAGCACGCCCAGCGCGGCGACCAGCAAGAAGGCCGAGCGCCAGCCCAGGGTCTGGCCGATATACGTGGCCAGCGGCACGCCGAAGATATTCGCGACAGTCAAGCCCATCAGGACACGGGCGACAGCTTGTCCCCGTTTGTCCGGTTCGGCCAGGGCGGCCGCCACCAGCGCTGCCACGCCAAAGTAGGCGCCATGCGGGATGCCGGCCACGAAGCGGGCCACCACCAGCAAGCCGTAGTTCGGAGCGATGGCGCTGAGCAAGTTGCCGCCAGCGAACATCAGCATCAGGCAGATCAGCATCAGCCGGCGCGGCATGCGCGCCAGGAAGATGGTGATCAGGGGCGCGCCGACGACCACGCCCAGCGCGTAGGCGCTGATCATGTGGCTCATCTGCGGCAAGGTCGTGCCCAGGTCGTCGGCGACCACGGGCAGGATGCTCATGGAGGCGAATTCGCCCGTGCCGATGGCCAGGCCGCCGAGGGCCAGGGCCAGGTCGGCATAGCCAGCGCCAAAAGGCGCAGTGACGCGCGGAATCAGGGGATCTACGGAGGCGTGCATGTTCTTGTTAGTTGGGTAAAGAATGACAGGGTGGAGAGGCGTGCTGTGGCCCGGCCGGAAGTGGCAATGCGCCACCAGAGTCGACGGATGGCCGGTATTTTCGGGCTGTAACAACTGCCCAAGGACAACATTGTAAAAGATTCGGGCAAGCTCTGCAGGGCGACGGCTAAAATCTGCTGCACTGCACACACCCGTGTTTGCTCTTGTTGTTAACGATAACACGGAATGTATCCGCTGTTGGGAATCTTCCTCGTGACCTTGCTTGAGCAGGCTGGCCTTGCCGTCTAGATCTTTCTGGCGTGCTTCAAGTGCAGGGGCAGCCACCACCACATGCAAATGATGAGTGTGCCCATCAGTACGCAGGCGACGATGCCGGCGATGTGGCCGAACACTTCCGACATCACCAGATTGGTGCCGAGGATGAACGCCAATGCCAGCGAAAAGGCGCCGCACATCATGATGCGGTCGGCCACGCGCTTGAAGCGCTCGCGGTCTTGCAGGGGACGCATCACGCGGTGCTGGATGGCTGGCGCGCTGAGCAGCACCAGGCTGGTCATGGACAGGAAAAACGTCAGCAGGAAGACGATTTTTTCCGCCTGCACGATCTTCGCGAAGCCGCCGTTGAAAGGCAGGATGATGAGGAAGGCCGTCAGCATCTGCGCGCCCGGCAGCAGGATGCGCAATTCGCTGAGCAGGTCGGACAAGTCGCCTTCGTCGCCGGGCTGGCCATCTTCATCCTGGTGTTGCGCGTGTGGCATGGGGCCGTCCTCGTGGTGGTGATGGCGCCAGTCTACGCACAAGCGACCAGGTCGACTGTGGGCGGGCGCACCTTCAGGAGCATTGCGTGATGTCAGCCGCTAAGCGGCCGGAATGAAAAAGCCCGCCGACATGGGCGGGCTGTGCTGACAGGCGTGCCTGGGGCATGGCCCCGTCTATTCTTCCGTATCTGCCAGGGTGACGATGGCGCGCGCCCACTTCGAGTATTTCAGGTTTGCCAGGTCGCGCACGGTCTTGATATTGAACGCTTGCTTTAGCAGCTCCGCATCTTTCTCGCTCACGCCTTGCAGCGCATCGACGGGGGCATCAGCGATTTCCTTGAACGTTTTTTTCTCGTAGGCTTTGTCTACCGCTTTATTGATGTTCATGTATTGATACTCCTCAGTAAGTAGGAAAATTAATTTTACACGTTTCTGCGAACCGTCAATTTACGCTTGCAAGTTGTGCTGAACTAAATATGATGGAGGTGGGCGGCTCGGCATTGAGCCTGTCTGTGCATTCATCTTGAAATTGCAATTATAGCACTGTTATTATTCATAGTATAATGATTTCCATGGCGGAGAATAGGCTGCGCCATGCCAGACGCCGCAGTCACGCGGCATGAATCGACAGCGTTCAGGAGAATACGATGAGTTTGCTAGATCAACTTGCAGGACAGGCGATGAGCGCTTTGGGCAACAAGGGCGCGGATGGGGAAGCGCCATCGGGGCTGATGGCCAGCGTGATGGACCTGGTCAACCAGCATGGCGGCTTGCCGGGCCTGCTGCAGAAATTCCAGGAAAGCGGCCTGGGCGACCAGGTGGCCAGCTGGATCGGCACCGGCGCCAATGCGCCCGTCTCCGGCGAACAGATCAAGGATGCGCTGGGTGCCGACACGATCACCGAGATCGCTGAAAAAGCGGGCGTTGCACCGGACGCGGCCTCGGGCGGCCTGGCAGACTTGCTGCCCCAGCTGATCGACAAGCTGACGCCGAACGGTCAGGTACCGGAAGGCAATGACCTCGTCAGCCAGGGCTTGAATATGCTCAAGGGCAAGATCTTCGGTTGATATTCATTGCAGCAGAACGCTAAAACCTTGCAGCGATGCGAGGTTTTTTTGTTTTCAGGCGGCGGCCATCATGCCGAAACGCTGAGGTTCGCTGGTCAGCCTCGCCGTACTGCCCTCCACCAGATAGGAACAATAGCGGCGCCGTTCGGCGTTGCCGCCGCGCCGTTCCATTAATTCTCCCAGCATGGCGACGGCGTCGGTGGCCATCTTTTGCACGGGCTGGCGCAGTGTGGTGATGTCGTAGCTGAGCCAGCCCGACGCTTCCAGCGCGTCGAAGCCGGCCACGGACATTTGCAGCGGCACCTGGATGCCCATCTGGTGGCGCGCCGTGTCCAGGCAGCCGATGGCCATGATGTCGTTGCCGCAAATGACGGCGTCCGGCACGCGGCCCAGGCGGTCGATGACCTTGCGCAAGCCCCGTCCGCCGCTGGCGTAATCGTAGTTGCCGCTGACGACGATGGGGGCGGGCAAGCCCAGCGTGAACAGCCTGTCCAGCACGCCGGCCTTGCGTTCCTGCGCCACGGCCGAGTCGCCGGGGCCGTCGATGACGGCGAACTGGCGGTGACCTGCCTCGGCCAGGCGCGACACGAGCAGGCGCGCGGCTTCCCCCTGATCGCACAGCACGGCATGCACGGCGTGCTCGCGGGGGCTGCGGTTGAACAGCACCAGCGGCACATCGCGCCGGCCAAACTCAAGCATTTGCTCGTCCGACAGGCCGGTGGCCACGACGGCGCCATCGACCTGGTATTGCCACACATCGCTCAAGACTTTGCCGATATCGGCTTCGCGTTCCAGGGTAAACAATAATAAACGCTTGCCCTGGCGGGCGATTTGCTGGCTCAGGTCGGACAGCACTTGCGGATAGTACAGGTTGGCCAGGTTGGAAATGATGACGGCCACCAGGTTCGAGCGCCGCGTGATCAGGCTGCGCGCGGCCGCGTTGGGGATGTAGTCGAGACTGAGGGCCGCCTGCATGACCTTGGCCTGGGTGGCGGGCGAGATGCTGGCGCCCGGCTTGAAGCAGCGCGACACGGCCGATTGCGACACGCCGGCCAGCAGGGCCACGTCATACGAGGTCACGCGCCGTCCGGCGCCGGGTACGGGGCGGGCGGTGGTGCCGGGTGTCCAGGCTACAGTATTCTTTTTTCGCATATTGGTCTGGCAAGCAATCTGTCTCAAAGTATTCCTGCAGGCCCGGCCGCTTGTGGCGGCTTGGGCGGAAAAAATGAGCATAGCGAAAATATTTCCATGTGGCAAGACTGTTTTCTTGTCCATGTTGCAAATAATTTGATTGAATGGCAAGTGGTATGCTTGCACCTTCAGTCGGGGCTGTCGCAGGGGCCGCTGCCATAGGGACTGGTGCGTCCTGGCGGGTCCACGCGGCGCGCGCTGAAATCGCTGGCCAGCGTGGGTAATGGAAAATCCGTCGTGGCGCTCGCTTCCGTGCCGCTGACCGTGCCGCGCACCGTCAGGGCGACGTGCACCCAGGAACCATGGTTGCGCGGATAACTGAGGGTGACGGTGGCCATGCCCAGCGCGTCGCTTAGGCCGCTGGCGCTGACGGTCAGGGGGATGCCCGGATCGAGCACGCCATTGCCGTTGCGGTCGTAGGCGGCGTCAAAAATGCCGTTTCGCAAGACATCTTCATTGGCGCAGCTGTAGCGGGGCAGGGCCAGGCGCCAGACGCCAGTGTCGGGGAACTCGGGCTTGTCCGCCTCCCACACATAATATCCCTTGGCATAGCGGCTGGGCCAGGCGGCAGCCGTGATGGCGACGCCGGACACGGCGTTGCCTGCGCTGTCGGAAACGAACACGGTAAAGTCCTTTTGCAGCACGCTGGTCGAGTATTCGCGCAGCAGGCTGCCCGTGCCCAGCTTGATCGACAACGCTTGCCGCGCCACCGTCAGGCGCACGAGGGCCGTGGCCGCCGCTTGCGCTGCGCCCTCGATGCGGGCCTGGATCAGCACGCCGTCGCGCCCGCTGTCGGCCGGCCCCGCCACATACACGGCGCGCGCCAGGCCGTCGCTGCCCGTCAGCACCCGGCCCGCCTGCCGCAAGTAGCCACCGCTGGGGTCGCTCAAGATGGTAAACACGACGGGCGCATTCTTGACCAGGTTGTTCGCTGCGCCATCGCGCACCACGGCGCTGATTGTGCTGATACTTGTGCTGATACTGCTGCTGGCGTTGTCGGCCGAGGCCGCCGAAGTGCTCGTATTCGCGCGCAGCACGGCCGGCTCCGCCTGCACGGCCAGCTTGCTGGTGCCGCTCAGGGGCGCGACGAATTCCAGCCGTGTCTGCGCCGAGGGCCCGCCCGCCACGGCCGCCGTGATGCTGGCCACGCCCGCGTTGGCCGACTGTACATAGCTGCGCGGCAAGTTGCCATTGTTAAAGATCAAGCTGGCAGGCAAGGCCTGGCTGCAGGCGCTGTCCGCAAACAGGTTGCCGCGCGAAGTCGACAGGCTGGCGCTGCCCGTTTGCGCCACGCCCGCCTTGTCGTAGCGCACGTCGATGGCCTGGCAGGCCAGGATCGCCACTTCCGGCAGCACGTCCGCGCCGCTGGCGTCCTGGCCCACGGCCGGACTCAGGCGCAGTTCGCTGCCGGCCACGGCATATGCTTGCGCGGCGGCGGCGCCCAGCGCGCTGACGGAGACGGCATCCTTGCCCAGGCTGCCTGCCGTCAGGCGCAGCACCAGCTGGCCCTGCGCATTGCTGAGCGCTGCGCCGCCATCCTTGACGCGCACGCCATTGCCGGCGCCCGTGCTGTAGGCAATGGCGGCGCCGGCCACGGGCCGCTTTGCCGAGTCGCGCACGGTGACGGTGAGGTCGGCGCCCTGGCCCAGCATCAAGGCTGCCGGTCCCAGCAATTCCACGCTGCTGCCCGTGACCGCCACCGTGCCCTTGCCGCTGCGCGCGCCCACATTGGCCGTCACGGTGATGCTGCGGTTGCTGTTCGCGCCTCCCGTGCCCAGCAGGGCCCGCGCCTGGCCGTTCTTGTCCGTCACGGCATCGACGCTGCCGAGGATGCCGGAATCGGCTGCAAAGGAAATCTTTGCGTTCGGCAAGGCCAGGTTGGCGCCATCCTTGACGAGGGCCGTGACGGCCACTTCGCTGCCGGCCAGGCCCGCCGAGGCCAGTTCCGTGCTGGAAAACACCAGGTTGACGGCGCTGGCCAGGCTGGCAGGCTCGGGCGGCGTGACGGGCGGAATCACGGGTGGCGTCACGGGCGGGGTGACAGGCGGCACAATGGGCGGTGGCGGGCTGCCGCCGCAGCCCGCCGTGCTGTGCAGAGAGCAGCCGCCGGACACCTGCGTCTCGGTACCGCCCCCGCCGCCGCAGCCGGCCAGGGAAACGAGGAGGGCAGTCAGCAATGCAGCGGGCAGGCGGTGCAGGGGGGCATGGGGCACGATGGGTCTCCGGGAGCTGGCCGAGTTGCTCGGCATCAATCCCAAGAGTAGCTTGTGCACGCCGTCGCTACTTGATGCAAAGCAAGCTTGTTGTCTTGGCCGTGCCGGAAGTATTTTTCTGGTGCAATGGCGTGCATTCTGATAAGATAACGCCCCTTTATTCAGGGAAGGGTCGACATGGCCAATGCTTGCGGCGTCGATTTCGGCACGTCAAATTCCACGGTAGGCTGGGCACGTCCCGGGCAGAGCACCATGCTCGGCCTGGAAGATGGCAAGACGACCTTACCGTCCGTTGTCTTCTTCAATGCGGAAGACGAGGAAGTCAGTTTTGGCCGCGCGGCGCTGGCCGGTTATCTGGCCGGTTACGAGGGGCGTTTGATGCGCTCGCTGAAAAGCTTGCTGGGCACCAGTCTCATCGATGGCCAGACGGAAGTGGGCGGCCGCGCGCTGCCATTCCGCATGTTGCTGGCGCAATTCATCGGCGAAGTGAAACGCCGCGCCGAGCAATCGGCAGGCCGCGAATTCTCGTCCGCCGTGTTTGGTCGTCCCGTTTTCTTTATCGACGACAATGCGCAAGCCGACCAGCTGGCGCAAGACACGCTGGCCGACGTGGCCCGTTCCGTCGGTTTCAAGGATGTCGCCTTCCAGTTCGAGCCGATTGCCGCCGCCTTCGACTACGAGTCGCAGATCGACCGCGAAGAGCTGGTGCTGATCGCCGACATCGGCGGCGGTACTTCCGACTTTTCGCTGGTGCGCCTGTCGCCCGCGCGGGCCAAAAAAACCGAGCGGCGCGACGACATCCTCGCCACGGGCGGCGTGCACATCGGCGGCACGGACTTCGATAAATACCTGAGCCTGTCTTCCGTCATGCCTTTGCTCGGCTATGGCAGCCGGCTGCATAACAATAGCGAAGTGCCGTCCAGCTATTATTTCAACCTGGCGACCTGGCACACGATCAACCTGGCCTACACCAAGAAGATCTGGGTACAGCTGGCCGACGTGTGCCGCGATGCGCGTGAGCAAGACAAAATGGGGCGCTTGCAAAAGCTGATCGACGAGCGCGCCGGCCACTGGCTGGCCATGAAAGTCGAAGAGGGCAAGATTGCCCTGTCCGACGCGGCCGAAGTGCAGCTGGAGCTGGAGCGTTTGTCTCCTGCGCAGAGCCTGTTGCTGAAACGCACGCAATTCGACGACGCCATCGGCCATTTGTGCGGTTCCGTGGAAGAAACCGTGCTGCGGCTGCTGCGCGACGCGGGCGTGGCGCCGGAAGCCGTCGACACCGTGTTCTTCACGGGCGGATCGAGCGGCGTGCGCTTGCTGCGCGAAAAGATCGCCGCCCTGGTGCCGGCCGCGCGCAAGGTCGAAGGCGACCTGTTCGGCAGTATCGGTGCGGGATTGGCGCTGGACGCGGTGCGCAAGTTCGGCTAAGCTGGCCCACCGCAGCATCGCAGAAAGAGCCTGACTTCATGAATGTGTTTGACAAACCGATCGTCATGATCGACTTCGAGACGACCGGACTGTCACCCGACATGGGCGACCGCATCACGGAAGTGGCGGCCTTGCGCATCGAGGGCGGGCGGATCACGGACCGCTATGTGACCCTGATCAACTGCAA
This sequence comes from Janthinobacterium tructae, assembly GCF_006517255.1. Taxonomy (NCBI): domain Bacteria; kingdom Pseudomonadati; phylum Pseudomonadota; class Betaproteobacteria; order Burkholderiales; family Oxalobacteraceae; genus Janthinobacterium; species Janthinobacterium tructae. Next base: position 866,393 of record NZ_CP041185.1, read on the forward strand.
TGCGCGCATCCCCTCGTTCATCACGGGCTTGACGGGCATCACGCAGGCGATGGTGGACAAGGCGCCGCCCGTGGCCGAGGTGGTGCCGCAGTTACTCGATTTCATCGGCAGCGATGCCTTGTCGGCGCACAATGCCAGCTTCGATGAAAAATTCCTGCGCGCGGAAAGCGCCAGGCTGAACCTGACACCCGCGCACCAGTCGCTCGTGTGTTCCTTGAAACTGTCGCGCCGCGTGTTTCCCGGCATGGCCAGTTACAAGCTGGGCTTGCTGTCGAGCCAGCTGGGCATCGCCTTCAAGAGCGCCGCCCACAGGGCCGAGTCCGATGCGGAAGTGGCGGCGCAAGTGCTGATCCATATCGGCCGCCATTTGCGCAGCAGCTACGGCATCGCCGATGTCGACGCCGACCTGCTGGTGTCGCTGAACAAGCTGGCGGCCGCGAAAGTGCCGCAATTCCTGCAAAAGCATCCATCACGCCGCTGATCTTCGCATCGCCTCTAAGCGGGCTCATCAAAACGATATAATTTTGTTATTTCGTTTGAGCCTGCTCAAGTCCTTCCCCTGCATCGAATTTAAAATTTAGGCAACACACACGATTTCGCCGCCCTGGGCCGCCGTTTTGCGCGTGCTGCCGGCAAGCGCAATGTGGATGGGGGCGCACATGGACAAGCACCATACTGCCAGAGACAGCCACCAGGCGTATATCTGGTTCCGCACGGCTGCCGAACAGGGCAATGCCTATGCCCAGTTCAACCTGGGCTTGATGTACAAGAAGGGTGAAGGCGTGGCGCAGGACGATGCGCGCGCCTTTGTCTGGCTGCGCCTGGCAGCGCTGCAAGGGCTGGCGTTCGCGCAGAACCACCTGGGCGCCCTGTATTACCACGGCCGCGGCGTGGCGCAGAGCGACGCAGACGCCGTGCTGTGGTTTCGCCGCGCCGCCGCCCAGGGCGATGCCTCGGCCCAGCAAAACCTGGGGCAGATGTACCGCAAGGGACGGGGCGTGCTGCAGAGCGACGAGCTGGCCCTGGCGTGGTTTTACCGCGCCTCCGAGCAGGGCGTGGCCAGTGCGCAATCGATGCTGGGTGTAGCGTATGCCCAGGGGCTGGGCGCGAAAAAGAACGATGCGCTGGCCCTGGCCTGGTTCCGCAAGGCAGCCTTGCAGGGCGATGCGCAGGCGCAGCTGAACCTGGGACTCGTCTACAAGCGGGGGCAGGGCGTGGCGCAAAGCGATGCGCAGGCGCTGGCCTGGTTCCGCCAGGCCGCCGCCCAGGGCTTGGCGGTGGCGCAGCGGCAACTCGGCGTGGCGTATGCGGAAGGCCTGGGCGTGGCGCCCGACCAGTTGCGCGCCTATGCCTGGCTGCAGCGGGCGGCCGAGCAGGACGATGCCGACGCCCAGTTTAACCTGGGCCTGATGCTGGCGCGCGGCCAGGGCGTGGACAAGGACGAGGCGCGCGCCGTGGTCTGGTACCGGCGTGCCGCCCTGCAGGGCCATTGCATGGCGCAATACAATCTGGGCGGCATGTGTGCGGGGGGGCGCGGCATCGCCCGCGACTTGCATCAGGCGCTGGACTGGTATGCCAGGGCGGCGGCCCAGGGCGCGTCGAATGCGCAGTTCAACCTGGGCGTGATGTATGCCAATGGCCAGGGCGTGGAACGCGACGATGTCTGCGCCGTGCGCTGGTACCGTACGGCCGCCGAGCAGGGCGATGCCAGCGCGCAAAACAATTTGGGCGTCATGTATGCCAACGGCCATGGCGTGCCGCAAGACCACGGCCTGGCCGTGCAATGGTATGCGCGTGCGGCCGGCCAGGGCCATGCGCTGGCCCAGTACAACCTGGGCGGCATGTATAACAGCGGGCGCGGCGTGGAGAAAGATGTGCTGTGCGGCTACATGTGGCTGGCGCTGGCGGCCGAGGGCGGCGATGGCGGGGCGGCCAGGGCCAGGGAAGCGGCGGCCGCCAGGCTGGAGCCGGCACAGTTGCAAGAGGCGCAGCAGCGCATGCGGCAATGGTATCAGGGGCATCAGGGGCGTTCCCCGCCGCTGCCGCCGCCAGACTGAAGCGCCGGCAGCGTGCGCGCACGGACGCGCACTGCATGCGATAATTGCCGAAGAGCATGTCGCGAAGGCGGCGCGGGTTTCAGGCACAGTGAAAGGTGAAGCATGGTAAGGCAGGCAAGTGAAGATGCATCCGAGCAAAAAGTCATCGACGACATCGCCACGCATGGCTGGCATGGTGTGCATATCAGTGCTGATGAAGTCGGTCCCGGCTATGCCTTCACGATAGGCGCTTGCCACAGCTTTGGCCAGCCTGAATTTCTCATCATGGGTTTGCCGCGCGCCATGGCCCAGCAGATACTCGACGTGGCGCTGGACGCCGCGCGCAGCGGCGCCATCACGGATTTCACGGCCACCACGGACGCCTTGCTGGAAGGCCATCAGTGCGCCTTCGTGCGTGTGCCCGTCGAGCAATACCGCAACTATGTCGGCTATGCGCGCTGGTATTACCAGGGCGATGATTTTATGCTGTACCAGATCGTCTGGCCGTCGCGCGATGGCCATTTCCCGTGGCAGGCGCAAGCCAGTGCGCAGTACGTGGAGAGCCAGCCCCTGCTGGGTCCGGCGCCGCTGGCGGCATGACGGCAGGCAAGCTCGTCACCATTGTGACCGGCACGGCCACCGTGTGCGTGTTCGACCCGGCGCTGGTGCGTCACAAACTGGACGATGACTGCGACTGGTGGAGTCTCCCCGGCGCGGAGCTGGCGGCCGTGAATGCGGGGCAAGTGGCGTTTTTCAACGTGGGTGGCGACGGCGCATATGACATCGCGTTGTACGCGGAACTTGCCGAGCCGCACGCGAGCGTGCATCTGGCTGTCGCCTCGGGCCGCGTCTTTATCGGCGCCGGGGAAGACGTCACGGGCGGCGGCCTGCAACCGGACACGGCCTGTGGCGGCCTGTTCGTGGACATGCCTGCGGGCCGCTACCGCGTGCAGGCGCGTCGCGATGGCGCGCACATCAGCCTGGCATTTATGCCCGATGCGCGCAGCAGCAATGCGTTTTGCGGCCTTGTGCGTATTTGATCGTGCGTATGCTATCCCCGTTCAACTTCTGACTATTGCCCCTGGTTACGCATCCATGCGCACCACGCCCGTGCCTTGCCGCCGGTCCAGGAACAGGCTGTTGCCATGGATTTTCTTCGCCTGCTTCTTCGCTTCGGCCGCCTGCGTGGCAATCTGATGGTGCGTGTAGTACTGGTGCGCCTCGACCTTGATGACGCCCAGCGACAGGCTGATCAATGAATAAAACACTTTCTTGCCTTGCCGGTCTTCGCTGATGTAGCCGCCCCGTTCGCAGTCGCCCGTGCTGTAATAGGCGAGGATGGCGGCGGCAAAGCGCTCCAGTATGGCCTGGCAGCGCGTTTCCCAGTCTTCGCTCTGGAACAGGATCATGAAATCGTCGCCGCCGATGTGGCCGATGAAGTCGCGGTTCGGGTCGCAATGGCTGCTGAGGATTTCTCCCGTCAGCTGGATCACGTCGTCGCCCTTGCGATAGCCGTACACGTCGTTGAAGGGCTTGAAGTGGTCGAGGTCGCAATAACAGACCCAGAAGCGGCTGCCGCTGTGCAATAAACGGTCGATATGCTCGTTGATGGGCACGTTGCCAGGCAGTTGCGTCAGCGGGTTGGCATAGCGGGCGGCATTGATCTGCATCTGCGTGATTTCGCGCATCAGGTCGTGGCCCGTGCCCATGCCCAGGTAGCGGCCGTGCTCGGTGATGATGAAGCCGTTGAACAGATGGTGGGCATCCGATTGCACCATGGTATAGCTGAGTTCCTGCAAGCTCGTCTCGTGGTCGGCGATCAGGGGCGTGCCATCCATGAACAGGCTGCACGATTTCTTGCCATACAGTTCGCGCTGGTAGGGGCGGGCGAAGTGGTCGATCATCTCGAAGCGGCTGATCAGGCCCAGCGGCACGCCGTCATCGACGACGGGGATGATCATCAGCTTCGGTTCCTTCAGGAAGATATCGTACACCTCGTTATTATTGAGTTGCGGCGAGACGGCCGCCACCTTGTTCAGCAGCTTGCGGATGCTGGCGCCGTTCTTTTCCAGGCTGCTGCGCTGCGGATACACGGCTACGCCATTGCGTCCCAGCGCCTGCACCACTTCGGCCGGCAGGGCACGCGCCGGCACGGCATTGGGCCGGCCCAGGTGATAGCCTTGTCCAAACGCCACGCCCAGGTCGCGCAAGACCAGCAATTCCGTTTGCGCCTCGATCCCTTCGGCGATCACCAGCGTACCCGATTTTTCCGCGATTTCCTGGATCGAGCGCACGAACTGCAGTTTCACGGGGTCATGATTGATGCCCTGGATGAAATGCATGTCGATTTTCACGTATTCCGGGCGCAGTTCCGACCACAGGCGCAGGCTGGAAAAGCCTTCGCCCAGGTCGTCGATGGCGATCTGGAAACCCATGTTGCGGTAATGCAGCACCGCTTCGCGCATCAGCTCGTAATCGTAGGTGGGCTGGTTTTCCGTCAGCTCGATGATGACACGGTCCGGATTGATGCCGATGTGCTCGATGTATTCCAGGGTTTCGCCATGGCGGGCATTGCGCAGCAGCAGGCATTCGGGGCTGACGTTGAGGAACAGTTTTCCGGGCAACTGCAGTTCGGCAAAGCGTTCGAGCACCACTTGGCGGCACAGGTGTTCCACTTCCAGGGTCAGGTCATGTGCGCGTGCCACCTTGAACAGATTCATCGGCGCGTGCAGGGGGCTGTCGGACGGTCCCCGTATCAAGCCTTCATAACCGATGATGTCGCCGCTGTGCATGTGGATGATGGGCTGGAACAGGGCACTGAGCTTGCGGCCTGCCAGGATCTCGTGCAAGGCATCCGTTCCTTCGAGGGACATGTGGACAGACGGCGGCTTCAGGTAAGCCACATTCGATGGCATCGCGCCGGGCGGCGCGGCGGTGGTGGAAGGGAGGGCGAGAGTGTGCATAGGAGGATGTGGCGGCACGGCCTCTGGACGGGCCATGAACATGTTGCCTATAGTAAAGAAGATTTATGACAGCTTGATGAAACGTATTAGCTTTTGACAATGTTTCTTGCCTGCCCGTCAGTTTGCCGATACTCGCCAAAAACGCGATTTATCACGGTGATTCATGCAAATTACCCAAACAAAAGACGGCAAATTCATCAGATAACTGTGCTTTAAAAGTGGCAATTCGCGCTATGATTTCTCTTGGCGAAAGTCAACATGGGCAGCCGCAGCGTGAGTGTGAACGGCCTGCTTTCTTCGACATCCAACAATGAGACAACAACCCATGCAATTACGTAGTGCAACCCTCATATTCAGCTTGCTCGCCGCTTTCGGTGGCAATGCCCTGGCACAATCCTGCCCGGCCGGCGATGGCGCCCCCGTGACGTATCCGGTCAGCAAAAAAGTCGATCAGCAAGACAGCTATTTCGGCACCACCATCGCCGACCCGTACCGCTGGCTGGAAGACGCCAACAGCGCCGAGACGGGCGAATGGGTCACGGCGCAAAACAAGCTGACGCAGTCGTACTTGGGCACCATCCCCGAGCGCGCCGCGATCAAGCAGCGCCTGACCAAGCTGTGGAATTATGAGCGTTTCTCTACGCCAACGAAGCAGGGCGGCCGCTACTTTTACAGCCGCAACGACGGCTTGCAGAACCAGGCCGTGCTGTACACGGTAAAAAAACTGACGGACGAGCCGCGCCTGCTGCTCGACCCGAACACCCTGTCGACCGACGGCACGGTGGCGCTGGCCGGCACCTCGATCAGCCCGAACGGTAAATACCTGGCCTACGCCACGTCCGCCTCCGGTTCCGACTGGAACGAGTGGAAAGTGCGCGATATCGAATCGGGCAAGGATTTGACGGATCACATCAAGTGGGCCAAGTTCTCGGGCGCCTCGTGGACCAAGGACAACAGCGGTTTCTTCTACAGCCGCTATGACGCGCCGAATGAAGCCACCAAGCTGGCCGATATCAATTACTTCCAGAAATTGTATTTCCACAAGATCGGCACGCCGCAAAGCGACGACGTGCTGGTCTTCGACCGTCCCGACCAGAAGGAATGGGCGTTTGGCGGCAGCACCGTCAGCGACGACGGCAATTATCTGATCATCACGGCCACGCAGGGCACGGAACGCAAGAACCGCGTGTTTTACAAGGACTTGCGCCAGAAAAACGCCAAGGTCACGGGCTTGCTGGAAGCGTTCGACGCTTCGTACTCGTTCATCGACAACGACGGCCCCGTGTTCTTCTTCAAGACGGACAAGCAGGCGCCGAAATCGCGCGTGATTGCCATCGACACGCGCAAACCTGCGCCCGCCGACTGGAAGGAAATCGTGCCGCAAGCGGCCGAAACCCTGGTCGCCGTCAACCTGATCAACAACCAGCTGGTGCTCGATTACCTCAAAGATGCGCAAACGCAAATCAAGATCGTCGACCTGAAAGGCAAGCTGGTACGTGAAGTGGCGCTGCCGGGCATCGGTTCGGCCGGCGGCTTTGCGGGCAAGCGTGGCGATACGGAAACGTTCTACTCGTTCACCAGCTTCACGACGCCGGCGACCATCTATCGTTACGACATGAAATCGGGCAAGAGCAGCGTATACCGCCAGCCGAAGGTCGATTTCGACCCGAACGCCTTTGAAACGCGCCAGCAATTCTTCACCAGCCGCGACGGTACCAAGGTGCCGATGTTCATCGTCTCGAAAAAAGGCATGAAGCTCGACGGTTCCAACCCCACCTATCTGTATGGCTATGGCGGCTTCAACGTATCGCTGACGCCGAGCTTCTCCGTGGCCAACTTGGCTTGGGTGGAAATGGGCGGCGTCTACGTGATGGCCAACCTGCGCGGCGGCGGTGAATACGGCGAAGCCTGGCACCAGGCTGGTACCAAGCTGAACAAGCAAAACGTGTTCGACGATTTTATTGGCGCGGCGCAATGGCTGGTGGACAACAAAGTCACCTCGCCATCCAAGCTGGCGATCGGCGGCGGCAGCAATGGCGGCCTGCTGGTGGGCGCGGCCATGACGCAGCGTCCCGACCTGTTCGCCGCAGCCATCCCGCAAGTAGGCGTGCTCGACATGTTGCGTTTCCACAAGTTCACCGTGGGCTGGGGCTGGGTGCCTGACTATGGTTCGTCGGACGACGCCGAGCAGTTCAAAGCGCTGGTGAAATACTCGCCGCTGCACAACCTGAAGGCGGGCGGCTGCTATCCGGCCACCATGATCACCACGGCCGACCATGACGACCGCGTCGTGCCCGCCCACAGCTTCAAGTTCGCCGCCGCCGCCCAGGCAGCGCAAGGCGGCCCGGCACCCGTGCTGATCCGCATCGACAGCAAGGCGGGCCATGGCGCCGGCAAGCCGACGACCAAGCAGATCGAAGAAGTCGCCGACCGCTGGGGCTTCCTCAGCCGTTCGCTGAAGATGACGCCAGTCGCGGCGCCGGAGCCGGCCAAGGTGGCGGCGCAGTAAAACACGGCAGGTCGGATTAGCGCGGCATCGCCGTGCGTAATCCGACACCGCCAGCGCCAACAATGTGTCGGATTACGCGGCGTGCCGCCGCTAATCCGACCTACGCCGGCCTGCCTCCGTAATCCTCGCCAGCACCCCCTCCCCAAACACCGCCTGAAACGGCAAATCCTTGCGCTGCGCATAGCCGATATAGCAGTCGCACTTGAAGCGCGGGCAGGTGCGTTCCTGCAACATGTCCGCCAGTTCATCCACGTACAGATTACCCAGCCGCTCGGGCACGAAGTGGCAGCGCGCCAGTTCGCCATCGCCATCGACGGACAGCGACGCTTCGCCCGCCAGGCACGGTTTATTGCGCGAGGGTGACGGACGGCGGTTTTGCGCGAACCACGGGTCGACGGCGTCGAGCCAGGCCAGGTCTTGTTCGCTGTAGTAGCCGGGGCCGCGCCGGTCGTACGCGTTCAGCCACAGGTACACGTGCTCCGGCAGCGCCGCGCGCAGGGCGCCGATGGCCTCCAGATGTTCGTTCATCGCCACGACGCCGACGGAATAGCGCACGCCGATGGCGTCCAGGCGTGCGCAGCGTGCGAGAAAACGGGCCAGGGTCGTCTGGTCAGGGTGGTAGGTGCACCACAGGCCGATCTTGTCCAGCCCGTCCATGTTCTCCAGCCAGCCCAAGGGGCCGGACAGGTTCGTCTGCAGCGCCACCTGGCGCACGTACGGCAAGGCTGCCAGGGTTTGCATGGCCGCGCGGTAGTGGCGCCGCACCAGCGCTTCGCCCCAGGGCGTGAACAGCACACTGATGTTCCGGTCTTGCGCCGCCACCCAATCCGTAAAACGCGCCACTTCGCGCGCGTCGCGGGCCAGTGTGGCGCGGTTGTCGCGCTTCTTGGCGAACGGGCAGTAGCCGCAGGCGTAGTTGCAACTGGCCAGCGTGCCGCGGTACAGCAGTGACAGCACGCCTGGCTGCGCGGTCAGCACGCCTGGCCGCCTTCGGCCATCAGCGCGCGCACCGTATCGGAGGCCAGCCAGGGGCCGATGGTGTCGGCGTAGCTGTAGCCCCGCTCGTTCAAACGCAGCAAGGGGCCATTTTCTTCCGCCAATTCCAACGCGTGCAGCTCGGCCAGCTGTGGCAGATCAAGCTCGCAGCGGCTGCCGAAGCGCGCCGCATAGGCGTCGCGGTCCAGGCCCGGTTCGGTCAGCAGCGACTGGATCACGTAGCGCCGGCGCTGTTCCGCATCATCGAGTACATAGCCGTGTTCGGCCTGCGCAAAGCGCGCCTCATCGAGTGCCAGGTAGTTGTCGATGATGTTGATGGTATCAAGCCGCGCCACGGCGTACTGGCTCGAGTAGTGCAGGCGCGAAGTGTAGGAGCGGGCGCCCGCACCCAGGCCCACCATGCCGTCATTCTGGCAGCAGTACGAGGGACCGTTCTGTTCCGGTGCATGCGGGGCGCGGAACATCCGCATCGAGACCTGCTCATAGCCTTGCGCGCGCAAATGGTCGCGCGCTGCCGCGTACAGCGCCAGACGGCTGTCGCCGTCCTGCGCCAGCATGATGGGGTTGAGCGATTGCGCGCCCTGGCGGCGCGCCACCTTGCCCAGGCCTGTTTGCTCTCGTACGTACAGTGGATACAGATAGATCTCCTCGGGCGCAAACGTCAGCGCGCTGTCGATGGAGGCGAGCAGGCTGGCGACGGTTTGCCCCGCGATGCCATAGATCAGGTCCAGGTTCAGGGTGGGAAAGCCGGCTGCGCGTATCAGGCCGATGGCGTGATGCACGGTGGCGTTTTGCTGGGGACGCGCCAGCGCGCGCATTTCGCCGGCGGCAAAGCTCTGGATGCCCAGGCTGACCCGGTCGATGCCGTGCGCGCGGCAGACGGCAAGGCGTTCTGCCGTGATGGTTTCCGGCGACGCCTCGATGCCGGCCGGCGTGGTTTGCAAGTCGATGCCGAGGATGTCGCGCGCGCCGCACAGCAGGGTGTCCAGCTGCGCCTGTGACAAATAGGTGGGCGTGCCGCCGCCCAGTGCGAAGCGGGCGAAGCGCCGTTCGCCCAGCGCGCCGTTGAGTGCGCGCATCTGCAGCAGCACTTGCTGCACGTAGCGCTCGACCATGTCGGCGCTGGGGCGCGCCATGGCGAACAGGTTGCAAAAGCCGCAGCGCATCTCGCAAAACGGAATATGGATATACGCGAACAGGGCGGAGCGGTCTTGCTGCGCCCACAGGGGCGCCAGCGGCGCCGCCTGCGGCAAGGCGCGGTAGGCCGCCTTGTGCGGATACGAATAGGAATACGCCTGGTAGGGCGTGTGGCGCATGCGCTGCGCCAGGGTGCCAGGCTGTTCGGAAGGGTTCACGGTGGGGATTCCTTGGGAGGTGTATCGGTATCGGGGGTGATGAAAAAGTGCGCATACGGCACGTTCCACACGCTGTCATGGGCCACTCTATGGCCCCGGTAGCCGTCTTCGCCATACGCGCTGCCGTGATCCGAGCAGACGATGGCAAACGTCGGTGCGCGCGCGGCGCAGGCGGCAAACAGGGGCGCCAGCGCGCTGTCCACATAGCGCAGGGCCGCCGCATGGCTGTCCAGGTTATCGGCACGGCAGCCAGGCAGGTAGGCGCGGTTCGGCGTGTGCAGGGCGGCGACGTTGATGAACAAAAAGGTGCGCTGGTCGCCGTCTGCCAGGCGGGCTATGGCCAGCGCTACCTGTTTTTGCGTCGAATGGCGGCTGGCCACGCCCATGCCGGCGCTCCAGTGGCTCTCCTGGAATAGCGACGGCAGCACGGTGCCCAAGGCGGTTTGCTTGTTGAAAAAGCCCACGCCGCCGATGCAGAGTGTGCGGTAGCCGCGCGCGGCCAGTGCGGCGGGCAGATCCGCTTCCTCGAAAGTGCAGGTGTGCGGCGAGGTGGTTTCGCTGCCCGCAAAAGCGCTGGCGAACAGGCGCGGGTGGCGGCCCGGCGCGGCCGGCGTGGGCAAAAATCCCGCGAAGAAGGCCTGGTGCGCCGCGTAGGTGAACGTGGCGGGCGAGTGGCGCCGTTCCCAGCCGCCCGGTGGTAAAAAACGTCCCAGCACGGGCAGTTCGCCCGCCTCGTACAGCGCTTGCGCCACGTCGTAGCGCAGGGTATCGAGCGTGATGAAGACGATGTCGTGGCTGCCGACGATGGCATGCATGTCGGGGATGGGCGGTGTTTCTTTAAGCATGGGCCAGTTGCGCCGTGTAGGTATCGATGCCTTGCCAGAGAAGGCGGGGCAGCAGGTCGCCGAAGGCATTCGCTTCCAGCACATGGGCCTGGCCCTGGCGCACCACCAGGTCGTAGCCCGTGACGTGGCTGTGGGGGAAGGCACGCGCGGCCTGGGCGCTGGCCGCTTCCAGCGCCGCCAGGTCGGCTGCGTTCAAAAGGCCGGCCGCATCGCCGCGCCGGTTGTCGAGGTGCAGATTCGTCATCATCTGCTTGCCGATGCGCGCCACCCGGTGCGCGGGCTGGCCGGCCAGGGTCACGACGCGCAGGTCGTAGTGGCTGTCGCCGCAGCGCGGCTTGTTCAGCCACGCTTCCGCATACAGCTCTTGCGCGGCCAGCGCGTCGACCAGGGCGGCGATGTCGTGTTCGGATTCGTAGCGCGCCATGCGCTTGACGTTGAGCAAGCGGGTCTTGCCATCCGCGCGCGGCAAGGTGGCCAAGGTGGCAGAGGTGGTGGCTTGCTGGCGGCCAGTCTTGTTCCTGCGGTAGGCGACGACGCCGGACGCGGATGATCCGTAGCGCGGTTTCAGATACACGCGGTCGAGGTCATGCTGGTGCAGCAGCGACTGCAGATGCTCGTAGCCGAGCACGGGGCCGAGCAAGGCAGGTATGGGCACGCCGTGCGTGGCCAGGTGGCGCTGGCAGTCCAGTTTGTCCGTCATGCGGAGAATCTCGGCCGGCGCATTGAAGACGCGTATTGCTGGCAAGGCCGCCAGTTGCCTCGCCAGGCCCTGCATCGCGTTGGAAAAGCCCGCAAACCAGGCATCCATGGCCAGCAGCTCGCCATGCGCGGGCGCAGCGACGGGCGGACGCTCCAGCAGCCGGCAGCCCGCCTGCAGCAACAGCAGGTGGGCGGCGGGATCGTCGCCGGGCGGTTCGATTTTCAGCCAGCCGGGCTGGCGCAGGGCGGCTTCCGGCAGCGCCGGCTGCGCCAGCCAGTCGCGCCATTCCAGCACTTGCGCGGGCGGCAGGCGCAGCTGCGCGCGCGCCGCCTGCATCAGGCGCACGCGCTTGCTGCCCTGTGTCGCCAGCAGGGTGAGAGGCATCAGCAAAGGGGAAATCCGCTTATTCGCCGACCGCCACGTAGCGGTAGCTTTCGCCGTCGTCCTCGTCCGCTTCCTGCGGGTCGTCCAGCACCACCTCGAAGGGCAGCGCCTTCAGCTTGGCCTGGTTTTCTTCCGAGATGTAGTGGTGCGACAGGTCCAGGCGCTTCAAGCCGCCCAGCTGCGTGTGATGGAGCACGGCCACGGCGCCCAGGTCGCCGATGGTGCCCAGCGACAGGTCGAGAATATCGAGCTGCGCCACCAGCGGTTCTTCCGCCAGCCAGACGGCCAGGTCGTCGGCGATTTCCGCGTCGCGCAAGCCCAGGTAGCGCAGGGTCGGCACGGTCAGCTGCGCCAGCACCTTGCGGTACAGGTCCACGTCGCCCGAGAAGCCATAGTCGTCCGTGCCCAGCCACAGTTCCAGGTGTTCCAGCTGCGGCATGCTCGATTGCGCCAGCGCCTCGGCGATCTTTTGATCGAGGCCGCCCGCCTCGATGGTGAAGCGGCGCAGGTGCTGGTGGGCGAACGGTTCGATGACCAGCTCATTGCCGCCGCGGATGCGCAATTCCTGCAGCAGCGGGAAGGCGTCCAGCAGGGGATTGTAGCTGCCTTGCACGATCCACGAGATTTCGCATTCCTCGTACGTCATGTCGCCGATGAACAGGGCGCGCAAGTTGGGCAGCTGTGGCGCGTGGGCGATCAGCGCGGCCATCACTTCGTCGGCGCCCGATTCGTAGGGGTCGCCCCACATGCCGATGATCAGCGCCTCGAGCGCGTTCTTGTCGGCCTTGGCGAGGAAGCCGCCAATCAGCTCGTCCATCTTGCGTTCATCGTCATACTCGAGCGACAAACGGTAGACGATGCCGGGTGAGGCGTCAAACGGCAGGTCCGGGTCGTACTGGACGACTTTCTTGTCGTGGAAGGTGGTGGTGCTGTCGGAAATGGTCATCGCTGTGGCTCCGTGTAGGCGGTGGAGGCCTGGATGCCGCGCGCGGTGCGGCGGAGGGACGAGCCGGGATGTGCCGCGACGCTCTGCGAAGACATCCAGGCCTGGAAATCTTGTCTATACTAAAATCTTAGCATAGCCATATGGACATATTGCGCACTGCAGGCGTGCCTTATCGATGGATCACCACCAGCAGGGCCTTGCCCTCGGTCTTGCCCAGATTGCGTATCGTATGCGGCTGGTCGGCCGGATAGCGGGCCGTGCCGCCATTCTTGACCTTTTTCTTTGCCGTGCCCACTTCCAGCTCCAGGTTGCCGTGGATCACGGTCAAATGCTCGGTGGTGCCCGGGTCGTGCGGCTGCGACGCCAGTTCGCCGCCCGGCGCCAGGGTCACTTCATACCATTCATATTTGCCGGCCAGTTCCATCGGCCCCAGGATGCGCAGCACGTAGCCCGCGTGGTCGCCGGGCAAGGTGGGGGTTTCGTGGGCGTCCGTGATGCGGATGGTTTCCACGGCTTTCTCCGCGCTGGAGAGCAATTCGCCGATCTGCACGCCCAGGGCGTTGGCCAGGCGCCAGGTGATAGCGATGGTGGGATTGGCTTTTTCGCGCTCGATTTGCGACAGCATGGACTTCGACACGCCCGCGATGCGCGACAAATCCTCGAGTGTCAGGCCGCGCGCCAGGCGCAGCCGTTGCAGGGTGGCACCCACTTCAGGGGGAGAATTGGTCGAAACGCTGGTTTTCATCGGCAGGTGGCTTGCAAAGTTCAATAGGCTTGGGTAATATCCACTATATTGAATTTCAGTTCGACATAGTGGATTTTGAGGAGAAACACGGAAACGTGTAGACTTCAAACAGCGCTTCACGGTACAGCATTGTGCGCGCACCGGTCAAGCGACGGCTTTTCCCCTATGGCGGCCAATACAACACGTATACAACAGGGACACACAAGGATCATCATGAGCGAGCAAGCGAAGAACACCTTTTTCAGCGGTCTGCAACAGAATCTCGATCAACTGCGCCAGCAGGGCTTGTACAAGCCCGAGCGCGTGATCGCCTCGCGCCAGGGCGCTGAAGTGGTGTGCGACGATGGCCGTACCCTGATCAATATGTGTGCGAATAACTACCTGGGCCTGTCCGGCGACCTGCAGACGCAGGAAGCATCGATTGCCGCCACGCAAAAGTACGGCTACGGCCTGTCGTCCGTGCGCTTCATCTGCGGCACGCAAACCGTGCATAAAGAGCTGGAACAGGCGATTTCCGCCTTCCTCGGTACCGAAGACACGATTCTGTACGCGGCGGCCTTCGACGCCAACGGCGGCGTGTTCGAGCCCCTGTTCGATGAAAACGACGCCATCATCTCGGACGCGCTGAACCACGCGTCCATCATCGACGGCATCCGCCTGTGCAAGGCTGGCCGCTACCGCTATGCGCACAACGACATGGCCGACCTGGAAGTGCAGCTGCAAGCGGCGATTGCCGCCGGCAAGCGCCATAAAGTCATCGTCACGGACGGCGTGTTCTCGATGGATGGCACGATTGCGCAACTCGACAAGATCTGCGACCTGGCCGACAAGTACGGCGCGCTGGTGATGATCGACGAATGTCACGCTTCCGGCTTCATGGGCGCGACGGGCCGCGGCACGCACGAACACCATAATGTGATGGGCCGCATCGACATCATCACGGGCACCCTGGGCAAGGCCCTGGGCGGCGCCATGGGCGGCTTCACCTCGGCGCGCAAGGAAGTCATCGACACGCTGCGCCAGAAATCGCGCCCTTATCTGTTCTCGAACACCCTGGCGCCATCGATCGCCGGCGCTTCGCTGTCGGTGCTCGAGCGCCTGGCCAAGTCGACGGAATTGCGCGACCGCCTGCATGAAAACACGGCTTTCTTCCGCAGCGAAATCGAGCGCATCGGCTTTACCATCAAGCCGGGCACGCATCCGGTGGTTCCCGTGATGCTGTTCGACGCCCCCGTGGCGCAGAAGTTTGCCGCCCGCCTGTATGAACTGGGCGTGCTGGTGACGGGCTTCTTCTATCCGGTCGTGCCGATGGGCCAGGCCAGGGTCCGCGTGCAGCTGTCCGCCGCGCATACGCGCGAACAGCTGGTGCAAGTGCTGGCCGCCTTCGAGCAGGCAGGCAAGGAACTCGGTCTGCTGACCACTACCACTACCAACTAACAAGAATTCAGGAAAAAAGCATGGAACGCATCTTAGTCATTGGCGCAAACGGCCAAATCGGTAGTGAGTTGGTGGGCGCACTGGCGCAGCAGCACGGCGCGGACAACGTCATCGCCAGCGACATCGGCACGAATAACCTGTACCAGGCCAAACGCTACGCGCAATTGAATGTGCTGGACAAGGACGGCCTGGCGAAGCTCATCGCCGATGAAAACATCACCCAGGTGTACCAGCTGGCGGCCATGCTGTCGGCCACGGGCGAAGCGGCGCCATTGAAGGCGTGGAGCCTGAACATGGATGGCTTGCTCAATATCCTGGAACTGGCGCGCGAGCGGGGTGTAGCGGGCAAACCGCTGCGCATCTTCTGGCCATCGTCGATCGCCGCCTTCGGCCCGAACACGCCGCAAGTGAACACGCCGCAAATGACGGTGATGGACCCGACTTCGATGTACGGCATCAGCAAGCTGGCCGGCGAGCGCCTGTGCGAGTATTACTTCAACAAGTATGGCGTGGACGTGCGCAGCATCCGCTACCCGGGCATCATCAGCTACAAGTCGCCTCCGGGCGGCGGCACCACCGATTACGCCATCGCCATCTTCCATGCGGCCTTGCGCGGCGAGCGCTATGACTGCTTCCTCGATGCGACGACCACCTTGCCGATGATTTACATGCCCGATGCCATCCGCGCCACCATCGAACTGATGGACGCTCCCGTGTCGCAGATCAAGATCCGTTCGTCCTACAATGTGGCCGGCGTGTCGTTCAACCCGGAGCAACTGGCGAAAGCCATCGTGCACATGGTGCCGGACTTCAAGATCAGCTACAAGCCGGACAGCCGCCAGGCCATCGCCGACAGCTGGCCGCAAAGCCTGGACGACAGCAAGGCCAGCGCGGACTGGGGCTGGAAGGCGCAGATCGGCGTCGAGCAGATGGTCACCGACATGCTGGCCAATGTCGACGTGGGCCATGCCGCCAAGGCAGCCTGAGTCCCATACAAGCATTCATAAAAACATACTAATTAAAGAGACACTACATGGATATGAGCGTATTTGACCTGTTCAAGATCGGCATCGGGCCATCGAGTTCCCACACGGTGGGGCCGATGGCGGCGGCGCGGCGTTTTCTGGTCGAATACGGTCCGCTGGACCAGGTAGTGGGCGTCGAGGCGGCCCTGTATGGCTCGCTGGCGCTGACGGGCGTGGGCCATGCCACGGACAAGGCCGTCATTCTGGGCTTGATGGGCGAAACGCCGCAAGACGTGGCGCCCGATGCGGTCGATAGCAAGCTGGCCGCCATCGAGGCGGCCGGCGAAATCGCGCTGCTGGGCACGCACGTGGTGCCGTTTACGGCCGCCACGGGCCTGATCTGGCACAAGAGCGAATCCTTGCCCGAGCATCCGAACGGCATGCGTTTTACCCTGAAACTGGCCGATGGCAGCCGGGTGGACAAGGTGTATTACTCGATCGGCGGCGGTTTTATCCGCGAGGCGGGCGAGGCGCAGGCCGAAGCGGCGGTGGAATCGGCCGCCAGCGCGCGTGTCGTCTTCCCCTTCGACACCATGCAGCAGTTGCTGGCGCATGGCGTGGAAAGCGGCCTGTCGATCCCGGAAATGCTGCGCGCGAACGAGTGCGTCAAGCGCAGCGAGACGGAACTCAATGAAGGCCTGGACCGCATCTGGCACGTCATGCGCGACTGCATCGCGCACGGCCTGGAAACGACGGGCAACCTGCCGGGTGGTTTGAACGTCAAGCGCCGCGCCGCCAAGTTATGGCGCTTGGCGCAGGAGGCGAAGGCGTCGGACAACCGCGCCAACGACTTGCCGCACGACGCGGTGCATCTGGTCAGCCTGTACGCGATGGCCGTCAACGAAGAAAACGCGGCCGGCGGCCGTGTGGTGACGGCGCCAACCAACGGCGCCGCCGGTATCATCCCGGCCGTGCTGCGCTACTATGCGCAGGATTGCCGCCCCAGCGATCCTGTCGGCGGCGTGCGCCGCTTCATGCTGACGGCAGCGGCCATCGGCATGCTGTGCAAACGCAATGCCTCGATCTCGGGCGCCGAAGTGGGCTGCCAGGGCGAAGTGGGCGTGGCCTGCGCCATGGCGGCGGCCGGCCTGGTGGCGGCCCTGGGCGGCACGAATGAACAGATCGAAAACGCGGCCGAAATCGGCATCGAGCACCACCTGGGCATGACCTGCGACCCCATTGGCGGCCTGGTGCAGATTCCCTGCATCGAGCGCAATGGCATGGGCGCCGTAAAAGCCATCACGGCCGCCTCGCTGGCGCTGAAGGGCGACGGCACGCACTTCGTCAGCCTCGACGAAGTCATTGAAACCATGCGCCAGACGGGCGCGGACATGCAGGACAAGTACAAGGAAACCTCGCTGGGCGGGCTGGCAGTTCACGTGATTACGGTGAACCACGCCGCTTGCTGATGCGCTGGCGGTGGCGTCGGATTACGCGCGCAGCGCTCCCGACCTACGCCATGACGCAAGCAACGTAGATCGGCGTGGGTCGGCGTAGGTCGGCTTAGCCCGCAGGGCGTAAGCCGACATCACCAAGGAAGCAAGCCAACATCACCAAGGAAGCAAGCCACCACCTCACTCCTCCTCGAACAGCTGCTCCAGCCTTCTCGGGTAGTTGTTCAGGAAATCGCGCGTCACGGCATAGTGTTCCGTATCTTCATACGCCACTTCGTGGATGCCGCCGCCTGTAAACATCAAAATCTTTGCGTTTGGATAGGCGAGTAAAATAGGCGAATGCGTGGCGATGATCAGCTGCGAGTCGTCCTGCACCAGCTGGTGGATCACCGATAATGCCGCCATCTGGCGGCTGGGCGAGAGGGCTGCCTCGGGCTCGTCCAGCAGATACAGTCCCTTGCCCCGCAGCTTGTTGATCAGGGTTGCCATGAACGCTTCGCCGTGCGATTGCGCGTGCAGCGACTTGCCGCCGTAGCTGCGAAGGTACTCGGGCATGTCGTCCATGTAGGTGGCGACATTGAAAAAGCTCTCGGCGCGCAGGAAATAGCTGTCGTCGGGTTTCTTGTAGCTTTTGCTCAGGCGCAGATGCGCATGCAAACCCGATTCCTCATCCGACGGCAGGGCGATGCGCACATTGCGCGTGCCGCCGTCCTTGCCGAAGCCCAGCCCCACGGCCAGCGCTTCGAGCATGGTCGACTTGCCGCTGCCGTTCTCGCCCACGAAAAACGTCACATCGGGGTGGAAGTCCATGTGCACGAAGTCGCGGATGGCGGGGATGGTGAACGGATAGTGGTCCAGGTCGACGACGGCGTCGTGGCGCAGCGCGGCGCTTTGCAGATACGGTTTTTTACTCAGCGACATGGCCGGTTCCATGAATGGCCCGGAAGCGGGCCGACAAACACCAGTGTGGCGCAAATCAGGCGCACGCGCCAGCACGGGCGCCTGATTTTTTGACTTAAAGCTCGCGCATGCAATCGCCGAAGTACTCGTGGTAAAAGGCGGTAGGCCTGTTATCCTTGTCGAGCAGGCCGAAATGACGGCCGACCTGGCGTCCGACCGTCATCAGGGTGCCGGCAGCACTTTTCGTTCCCGCATAGCCTTTTTTCAGTAGCCAGGCTGTGCGCACCGGAGCCGACATATCCGCTGTGCGTCCAACCAGCAAAGCGTCGACCAGACAAATTCGTTCCCGCTCGGCGCTCTCCACATAAGGCTCCGCGCTGCCCACCGCGGCATACAGTCCGCTCTTGCCACCGGCCAAAACTTCATTCAGACGCTCTTCGCTGCTGCCAAACAGATCAAATTCGCCCGCGGAGTATGGAAAGCAGTAGGCATTGGCGGTTTTTACCGCAGCACCCTGAGTCCTGGTGTACCACCTGGCAAAAGTGGCAAGATCGTCTTTTTCCTGGCCACGGCGGAACTGTGCGTACAGAGGGAGGACTTTTTCAAAAGAACAGCCAGTCGGTACCCAGCCAAATTGCGGCACCTCGTCTTCCTCGACCGGCGCTGCGACGGCCACCGCTTCCGGGACACGTGTCGCAGCAAAACACCGCAAGTCATACCCCAGCATGAACAAACACGCTTCGAAGGCATGGCAGCGGGCGGCCATGTCGGCGCTGTCCGCCTTGAACCAGTCGCATTGTTCCAGCACGGCGCGCAGGATCCAGCCCAGCCTGACCTGCCATTGCGCCCAGTCCTGGCACGACACGGCCTTGCCGAAGAATTGCGGTGCACCGGCAAAGCCGCTGTCGATCCCCTTGGGATTACGGATTTGCTTGCCGCGCGCGGCGCCCGAAGGGAAGGCCAGCCAGTGTTTTTTTGCCAGCTTCTTGCCCGTCTGGCTGCGGTATTGCGCGTACAGCATGGCCATGGCGGCGCCCACGCGGCTGTCGTAGATGGGCGAGCCGCTGTCATCAAACAGGGCGTGGATCTTGGTCAGGCCCGCGTCGAAGCGTTCCACGCTGTCGGTATCGAGCGCATCGAGCGAAGCGTCCGAGTCGAGCGACATCAATGGCGCCAGGCGCGTGAAGTAGGCGACCAGGCGGCCTTGTGCGTGCAGGCGCTTGAGGAAGACGATGGCGCCGCGCACGCCGCCCCATTCGAGGATGGCCAGGCAGGCGGCCAGCGCCTGGTCTTCATCCTGCCGCGCGATGGCGTCTTTCAGCCAGCCGCGCAGCATGGCCAGCGAGGCGCGCGTCTCGTGCCAGTTGCCCGAGACGACAGCCTTGCCTTGCGCATCGGTCCAGCGCGTGCTCCACATATAGTGGCCCAGCACCGCTTCCAGCCCCGTCGTCTGCACGTCCAGGCCGCCCGGCACGAAGCGGCTGCGCGCCATCTTCAGGTGAAAGGGCTTGACTGGCAGTTCGGCCGCCAGCCAGTCGATAAAGCCCCGTACATCGTCCTGCTTGAGAAAATCGTCACGCTTCATGTGGCCTTCCTGTTCATTGCTGTGTTGTTAAAGTGGGGTAAAAACGGAGCCCGACCTACAGATCTTGCGCCCAGCGGTCCCAGAAGCCGGGTTCGTCATGGGCCGCGTTCTGCATGGCGAGATCGAGGGTGAGCAGGTAGAAGCGCACGCCCGCATGGCGCATGCTGCCGTCCGCATGCTCGAGGTAGTCCCGCAGTTGGCAATACGCGGGCAGCATTTCGTCATACGGCAGCTCGAAGCAGATCTGGCCGCGCCACGACGAAAAGCCCGACAGTTCGGCATAGGGACCGCAAGGCTGCCAGGCGATCGCCTGCGCGTCAAACCAGTCGAGCATGCTGGTGCGCACGGCATCGTCGTCATGGCGGTAGAGGCGCGACTCTTCGTAGCTTTTCGGGTGAAACTCCAGGTACAGCACGGCACGCTGGCGCTTGCGTGCGATGGCGTCGATATGGTCGATGAGCTGTGGCATGGTCGTCGTGGGCGGGCTGGCGTGCCCGGCTAGTCTGTAAAGCGGCCATGATACAGTTGCCGTGCGACAAGGTGTGTCGTTTGACAACAGACGCGCCCTGCGCCGGGCGGGTGCTGCCCGGGCAAACGCGACGGATTCGCCTTGGGGCGCGGCTGGCACTATAATATCCGCTGCCATTCATGATCAACCGCACTCAGCTCAACTGGACTCTTCAAATCTATGCATTACGTGTCTACCCGCGCTGATAAAGCGCCATCGCAATCGCAACAAGCATCTTTGCAGCAATTCTCCGACATCCTCCTGGGCGGCCTGGCCCCCGATGGCGGACTGTATCTTCCAGAACACTACCCGCAAGTCACTGGTGCCGAGCTCAACGCCTGGCGCACATTGTCGTATGCCGACCTGGCATTCGAAATCCTGAAGAAGTTCGCCACCGATATCCCGGCCGCGGACCTGAAGGCACTGACGGCGAAAACCTATACCAAGGCAGTCTACAAGAACGCCCGTGCCGGCGAAAACGCGGCCGACATCACGCCGCTGCGCGTGCTCGAAGAAAACCTCGTCAAGGGCGGATCGACCACCCTGATGCTGCAAGCGCTGTCGAACGGCCCGACCCTGGCCTTCAAGGACATGGCCATGCAGCTGCTGGGCAACCTGTTCGAATACACCCTGGCCAAGACGGGCGCCGAACTCAATATCTTCGGCGCCACCTCGGGCGACACGGGCAGCGCGGCCGAATACGCGATGCGCGGCAAGAAGGGCATCCGCGTCTTCATGCTGTCGCCGCACAAGAAAATGAGCGCCTTCCAGACGGCGCAGATGTTCAGCCTGCAAGACCCGAACATTGTTAACATCGCCGTCGAAGGCGTGTTCGACGACTGCCAGGATATGGTGAAAGCCGTGTCGAACGACTTGCCGTTCAAGGCGAAGCAGAAGATTGGCACCGTCAATTCCATCAACTGGGCGCGTGTCGTGGCGCAGGTGGTGTACTACTTCCGCGGCTACCTGGCGGCGACCACCAGCAATGAGCAAAAAGTGTCGTTCACGGTGCCGTCTGGCAACTTTGGCAATATCTGCGCCGGCCATATCGCCCGCATGATGGGCTTGCCGATCTCGAAACTGGTGGCGGCCACGAATGAAAATGACGTGCTCGACGAATTCTTCCGCACGGGCGTCTACCGCGTGCGCAAGTCCGCCGAGACCTATCATACGAGCAGCCCGTCGATGGATATTTCGAAAGCGTCGAACTTCGAGCGCTTCGTGTACGACCTGGTGGGCCGCGACAGCGAGCGCGTGCGCGCACTGTTCACGAAAGTGGAAACGCACGGCGGCTTCGACCTGTCCGGCAAGCCTGGCAGCGATGGCGACGAATTCAAGCTGGTGGCCAAATACGGCTTCAAGTCGGGCAAGTCCACGCACCAGGACCGCCTCGACACCATCCGCGACGTGGCCGATGACTACGGCATCACCATCGACACGCATACGGCCGACGGCATCAAGGTGGCGCGCGAGCACCTGGAACCGAATGTGCCGATGATCGTGCTGGAAACGGCGCTGGCTGCCAAGTTCAACGAAACCATCCTGGAAGCGCTGGGCGTGGACGCCGAGCGCCCGGCCGGCTTCGAGAACATCGAAGACTTGCCGCAAAAGTTCGTCGTGATGGATGCCGACGTCGAGAAAATGAAGGCGTACATCGCCGCCAATACGGGCTTGTGATGAGCGATCCGACTGCACCACGCATGCTTTCGGTGGCCGAGGCGCAAGCCTTCATGCTGGGCGCGGCGCGTCCGGTGGCCGAAGTCGAGCTGGTCGACACCATGCGCGCCAACGGCCGCGTGCTGGCCACGGCGCAGACGTCGACCCTGAACGTGCCCGAGCGCGACAACACGCAGATGGATGGCTATGCCGTGCGCGCCAGTGACTGCGCCAGCGGCGCGGCCATCCTGCCCGTGTCGCAGCGCATCGCGGCCGGCCACGTGGGCCTGCCATTGCAGCCGGGGACGGCGGCGCGCATCTTTACCGGCGCGCTGCTGCCGGACGGCGCCGATTGCGTGGTGATGCAGGAGCAGTGCACCTTGCTGGACGGCGTGGTGACGGTGAACCACGTGCCGCATGCGGGCGAATGGGTGCGCCGCCAGGGCGAGGATATCCGCGCCGGCGGCGTTATCCTCGGTGCGGGCCGGCGCCTGCGCAGCCAGGAAATGGGCCTGGCTGCCTCCGTGGGCCTGGCGCAAGTCCCCGTGCTGCGCAAGCTGCGGGTCGCCGTCTTCTTCACGGGCGACGAGCTGGCCATGCCGGGGCAGCCATTGGCGCCGGGCGCCGTCTACAACTCGAACCGGTTTACCCTGCGGGGACTGCTGGAAAATCTCGGTTGCGAGATCACGGACCTGGGCATCGTGCCAGACAGCCTGGAAGCGACAAAAACTGTGCTGCGCCAGGCGGCCCAGGGCAATGATCTGATCATCACCTCGGGCGGCGTGTCGGTGGGCGAGGAAGACCATATCAAGCCGGCCGTGGAAGCGGAAGGGCGCTTGAACATGTGGCAGATCGCCGTCAAGCCGGGCAAACCGCTGGCGTTTGGCGAAGTGCAGGAGGCCTTCTTTATCGGCTTGCCCGGCAATCCCGTGTCCAGCTTTGTCACCTTCCTGCTGTTCGTGCGTCCGTTCATTTTGCGCCTGCAAGGCGTGACGGGCAAGCTGGCGCCGCGCAGCTACCAGCTGCCGGCCGCGTTCGAACGCCTGAAGGCGGACAAGCGCAACGAGTTCTTGCGCGCCAAGGTCAATGACGACGGCGAGCTGGAACTGTTTGCCAACCAAAGCTCGGGCGTGCTGACCTCCACCGTGTGGGGCGACGGCTTGATCGATTGCCCGCCGGGGCTGTCGATCGCGCGCGGCGACATGCTGCGTTTTATCCCGTTTAACGAATTGCTGTACTAAGGAAGTATCGATGAAGATCAATCTGCGTTTTTTCGCCAGCGTGCGCGAGCTGGTGGGCACGGGCCAGGAAGTGCTGGAAGTGGCCGCGCCGCTGACGGTGGGCGAGGTAAGAACCCTGCTGATCGCCCGTGGCGGCAACTGGGAATACGCGCTGGCGCAGGGCCGCGCGCTGCGCATGGCGCATAACCAGGTGATGTGCGATGCCGATACCGCGATTGCGGAAGGCGACGAGGTGGCATTCTTCCCACCCGTGACGGGCGGCTGATCCCGCTTCCCAGTGAGACGGCCACTTCATCGAAGTGGCCGTTTTTTCATGACGACTTGGTTTTTGGTTTGCTGGCCGTGGTATCGCTGCAGGTGGCGCAGGCGATGGCTTTCTTGTAGCGCCAGTATTTCGAGCCGATGAAGATGGCCGACGCCACCAGCGACCAGGCCAGCGCGCTGAGGATGTCGGCGTTGCTGGTGGTGCCCTTGCTGTATTCGACCACCGTCAGGATGATGAATAAAATCGAACTGGCCAGCAAATAACGGGAAATCCAGAATCCTGCACCCATGTGTTTCTCCTCTTGTCGTCGCGTTGTCTGGTGAAGTCAAAGTACTGAGCGCTGCAGCATGTCCGCGCAGTATGCATCATTTTTCGGCATTCTTGCCATCTCCGGGTCTTATCTCGACTAAAATGCCGGGGTTTTCACCGTCTTTCCAGCTTGCCATGACCCATTCCAGTTCCCCTCCGTTTCACATCGCCGTCATCGGCGGCGGCCCCGCCGGCCTGATGGCCGCCCAGGCGGCTGCCGACCAGGGGGCGCAGGTGGAATTGTTCGACGCCATGCCGTCCGTCGGCCGCAAATTCCTGCTGGCAGGGCGCGGCGGCATGAATATCACGCACGCGGAAGGCTACCAGGCCTTCGTCACGCGCTACGCCAGGCAAGCGCACCGGGTGAAACCGGCGCTGGACCAGTTCGGCCCGCAAAAGGTGCGCGACTGGGTGCACGGCTTGGGCGTGGAGACCTTCGTCGGCTCCTCGAACCGCGTCTTCCCGACCGATATGAAGGCCGCGCCTTTGCTGCGCGCCTGGCTGCACCGCCTGCGCGAAGCGGGCGTGCAATTTCACATGCGCCACCGCTGGACGGGCTGGCACGATGGCCAGCTGGCGTTTGCCACGCCGGACGGCGAACGCCTGCGCTCCTTCGACGCCGTGATCCTGGCGCTCGGTGGCGGCAGCTGGGCGCGACTGGGTTCCGACGGCGCCTGGGTGCCGCTGCTGCAGGGGCAGGGCGTGGCCGTGGCAGCGCTGGCGCCGGCCAATTGCGGCTTCGACGTGGACTGGAGCGAACATTTCAGCAGCCGTTACGCGGGCGAGCACCTGGCCACGCTGGCCATCACGGCGCATGACCTCGATGGCTTGACGGTCAAGCGCCAGGGACAGTGCGTCATCACGGCGGGCGGCATCGAAGGCGGCCTGATTTATGCGCTGTCGGCCGCGCTGCGCGAGCAGATCGCGCGTGACGGCCACACCACCATCTGGCTGGACCTGGCGCCCGATCACAGTCATGCACGCGTGTTCGAGGAAGTCACGCGCCCGCGTGGCGCCCGCTCCATGTCCAGCCACCTGCAAAGCCGGCTGGGCATCAAGGGCGTGAAATCGGGCTTGCTGCGAGAATGCCTGGGCGCGGCCGACTTTGCCGACGAAGCCAGGCTGGCTGCCGCCATCAAGCTGCTGCCCGTCACCTTGCAGCGCCCGCGTCCCATCGATGAAGCCATCAGCAGCGCCGGCGGGGTGGCCTTCGACGGCGTCGACGGCAGCATGCTGCGCGCCATGCCGGGCGTGTTTGTTGCCGGTGAAATGCTGGACTGGGAAGCGCCCACGGGGGGCTACCTGCTGACGGCCTGCCTGGCGCAAGGCAAGGCGGCCGGCGAGCAGGCGGTCAGTTGGCTGGAAGGGAATTCTTGAAATTACTGATCGTTAGCGCCACGACGCTGTTCACAATCGTAGCGAGCGGCTCCGAGTTGTGGCTGAGAAGCGCAGCTGTACTCTAGTACAGCGAGCATCGCCGGCCGCAAATCGCGCCGCGCAGTAGATTGTGAACTGCGTCATCATTAATGCCAGATAATATCGCCTGACCCGCTTTTCTGCGCATCGCGCTGGCGCGGGTTGCCGTGGATGTGGATGTCGCCGCTGCCGCGCAAGGTCAGGTTGGCGGCGTCGCGCACGAAGACGGTGCTCGTGCCGGAGCCTTGCAGGCTGACGCTGGCCTTGTCGGCCGCCAGGTGCTCGGCATCGATATCGCCTGAGCCGCTCAGGTCGGCGCGCAGGAATTTCGTGTTGCCGCTGGCGGCGATGCGCCCGGAACCCACCATTTCCAGCACCACGCTGTCGCTGTTGCCGGCATTGATGTCGAGGTCGCCACTGCCGTTGACGGTGGCTTGTACCTGCTTGTAGCGTCCCGTGAAGCTGACGTCGCCCGAACCCGTCAATTCCAGGATGAAACTGTCGCCGGAAAATCCCGTGATCTTGCTGTCGCCATTGCCGTGCACTTCCAAGCGCGCGAGCGATGGCAGCACCAGTTCCACCTGCAGTGGCTGGCGATGGTGGAACAACATGCCTTTCGGGCCGATATGCAGGGTAGTGCCATCGGCCGTGGTGTCGACATTCGACAGCAGACGCTGTTCGCCGCTGACCTTCATCGATGGCGTGGCGCCGCGGCGCAGCACCAGGTCGATGGGCCCGGCCAGGTCGATGCTATTGATGTTGGCGGAAATGGGGCGCGTTTCGCTGCGCACGGCGCGGCCGGCAGCGCTGCTGGGATTGCTGATTCCCTTGGCGCGCAGCGCCGCATACGACATGGCGATCAGGACTATGGCCAGCAAGAGCATGGACAGGCCAACTTTGAGCAAGCGTTTCATGGCAGCCTTTCTAGTGACCTTTGAGCAGGGAGACATTCATGGCGATGTAGCGTTTGATACCGATCAAGGTATAGCGCGTGACCACCAGACTGAGCAGGAAGATGGCGATACCGCCGAGTAGCATGCCCACGCCGAAGACGGTTTGCGTGGTGCGCGCATCGCGGTCCATGTCGGTGGAGATGCGGATGCCGCCGCCGGCCAGCGCTTCGGCCCGCTCCATCATGCGCGATGAAACGCCCGGCCCCTGGGGTTCGGCTGGTTCACGCTGCAAGGGGCCGGGCACGTGGTCGATTTCGATGCCCGTGTCGCCGATGGTGATGCGCGTTTCGCGCCGCTCGCCGCCTTCGCCGCCGTCATCGTCATGGATGAAGACGTGGCGCAGCGGGCCATCGAGCACCAGTTCGTTGGCGCCGGACAAGCCGCTGGCCGTGATGGCGATGCCGGCCAGGTAAAAACTCAGGCCGACGGCATACAGGGTAGCCAGCAGGGCCGCGTAGACGGCGGCAGGCACGACCATGAACAGGTTAAAGATGGCCAGGCCCACCAGCGAGACGAGCAGGCGCAGCAGGTTGACGGGGGTTTTCTTCTGTTCGAAGGCCTGGCGGTGCGTGCTGCTGCGCAAGGTGAGGGCGATTTTTTTCGGCTCGCCCAGGTCCTCGGCGATTTCGTGCTCGCTGCGGCCGGCCGCAGCGCCTTCGATGAAGGTCTGTTCGTAATAATCGAGCGTCTTGGCCACCAGGTCCGGTGGCAAGCCTGCCAGCGCGCGCCGCAGCGCGTCCAGATAATCTTGTTTGTTCATCATATTCTTCCTGTGCGTCCGCTTTGCCGCTTCAGCCCATGGCCGGCAGCAGCATGCTTGCCTGGCTCAGCATCAGTGGTGCTTGTGGCGTTTGCTGTCCGTGAATGACGATCAGGGTGGCCAGTGCCACACAAGCGAGCAGCGCCAGGGCTTTCAAGCTATTTTTCAAGTGCAAGGTGGTGTGCATGGTATTCCCCGTGGCATGGCCGTTGTCGATGATCAGACTGTACCCAAGCGCGGCCTAGCGCACCAGCGCGGTGCGATAGAATGCAATTTCGCGGGGGCGAGCGACACCAGGGCAGGATGCAGCGTCAAGTCTGTTGTGACGCCTTGCCCGTGTTCAGCATCCTGGCCGCCGCCACGCCGCTGCGCACGGCCGCCTCGATGGTGGCCGGATAGTCTTGCTTCCGGTCAGCATTGGCCGTGTAGTCGCCCGCCAGCAGCAAGCCCGGCACGCCGCTGGAGTTGTCGGGACGCAATAAATCGGGCGTGCAGGCAAAGGTGGCGCGCTTTTCCGTGATCAACTGGGTCCAGACGGGCTGCGCCAGTTCCGGACGCTGCAATACTTGCACCAGTTGTGCCGCGATCGCTTGCGCCAGCGGACCATGGCCTTGCTCGGCGGCAGGGCCGGAGGCGCTGATGACGACCGCCAGCAAGCCTGCCTGGCTGGCGTCAAGCTGGCCCCGGTCGAAGACGAACTGGCCCCAGTGCTGCTGCTCCGGCGCATCGACGAGCGCGTAAAATGGCAAGTCCAGGCGCACGCTGGCGTCGTACTGCAGGTAGCAGGTGCTGATGGCTTCCGGCGTGAACGCCTGCATACGACTGATGACGTCGGCGAGGCGTGCGTCGTGCAAGTCTTGCAGCAGGCTGGCGGCCTGCACGGATGAGGTGGCGACGATCACGCCATCAAAGCTTTCCCCGTCATCGACGCCGTCATCGAGTCTCCAACGGCCATCGGGCAAGGCGTGCAAGGCAGACACCTTGGCGCCCGTGCGCACTGCGCCGCCATGCTGTTCCACATAGCGGGCAGCCGCCTCGGGCAACAGGGCGCTCAGGTTCGCCTTCGGGATCAGCATGTCGGAGGCGCGCCGGCGGCTCGCCCCCAGGCTGTCGCGCAGCACGTTGAGGAAGACGCGGGCCGAGGCCCGCTCGGGCGGGGTATTCAGCGCCGCCAGGCACAGCGGGTGCCACATCAGCCGGTTCAAACGATCCGTCTGGTCGAAGCGCTGCAGCAACTCGGTCACCGAGCAATCGTTGTACAACTGCCAGCCCATCGTCCGCATGGCGGTGGAAAAGCGCATCAGGGCCAGCTTGTCGGCGCGCTGCAAACCTTTGGCGCGCAGCAGGGCCCACGCCAGGTGCAACGGCGCGGGCAGGCGCGGCGCGATGAAATCCATGCCTTCGGTGCCGGCCGGGTAGCGCATCTGCAGGGGCAGGGTGAGGATCAGTTCGCTGGGGTCTTGGCCCGCGAGCTTGATCAGGCGCAAGGTTTCCGTGTAGGCGCCCAGCAAGATATGCTGGCCGTTGTCGAGTACAGTACTTTCCCGTTCGACGCGGCGCGCGCGCCCGCCCAGGGTGCGCGCCGCCTCGAAGACGGTGACGGCATGGCCGGCGCGCGCCAGTTCCATGGCCGCCGCGCAGCCCGCCCAGCCGGCGCCGATCACGGCGTAGCGTTGCTTCACGCTACTGTCAGCCACGAACCCAGGTCTTCCAGGCCAGCCACAGTTTGCGGATCGGCGTGAGCGAGATGCGCTGGTTCAGTACGTGATAGCCATCGCGCTCGACTTCGTTGAGCACGGTGCGGTAGATGGCGGCCATGATCAGGCCTGGGCGCTGGGCGCGGCGGTCTTCCGCCGGCAGCAGGGCGAACGCTTCGTCATACGCCTTTTGCGCGCGCGCCACCTGGAAGCGCATGAGGTTTTCAAAGTTCTCACTGTGGCGCGCGTTCAGCAAATCGGCCGCCGTCACATTGAACTGCTGCAATTCGCTGATCGGCAGGTAGATGCGCCCCTTGCGCGCATCTTCGCCCACGTCGCGGATGATATTGGTCAGCTGGAAGGCATGGCCCAGTTTTTCCGCGTAGAGCAGCGTTTCCGGGCGGGTCGCGCCGAAGATGCTGGCCGACAAGATGCCCACCACGCTGGCCACATGCCAGCAATAGCGGCTCATGGCCTGGTAATCGAGGTAGCGGGTCTGGTTCAAGTCCATTTCCATGCCGTCGATGATGGCCTGCAAATGCTTTTCTTCCAATTTATACACGGCCAGGTGCGGCTCCAGCGCGCGCATCACGGGATGCGTGGGGATGCCCTCGTACATGGCCTTGACTTCCTTGCGCCACCAGACCAGCTTGGTGCGTGCCACGGCTTCGTCCGTGCAGTCATCGACCGTGTCATCGACTTCGCGGCAGAAGGCGTACAGGGCGGTGATGGCCTTGCGGCGTTCGGCCGGCAGGAACAGGAAGCTGTAGTAGAAGCTGGAGCCGCTCTGGGCGGCCTTTTGTTGGCAGTATTCGTCGGGAGACATAGTCAAAAGAGCAAGGGTTGCAGATCGAAGCCGCTATTCTATCGTCTTACAGAGTGGGCGACGGGGGAAAAGCCGTTTTTACTTGCGTCTCTTGATGCAGGCTTTTGCGCGACATGCGCAGCGCGCGCCAGAAAATGATCAGCCAGTCGCGCTTTTCCAGTTTCGGGCGGCGCCGGAACACGTCGTAATTGACCGCTTCGATGGCTTCGAGGATGCGCAAGCCCCCTTGCACCACGAGACGCAGTTCCCAGCCGATGCGCCCGCGCAAACGCAGGGCCAAGGGCGCGCCGGACAGCATCAGGGCGCGCGTGCGGGCCACTTCGAAGCGCATCAGGGCGCTCCACTTGCCGTGCGCCTCGGGCCGCTCGAAGGCGGCGGCGGAGACGGCAAAGCGGCTCAGGTCTTCCATCGGCAGGTAGATGCGCTCTTTTTGCTGGTCGATGGCGACGTCTTGCAGGAAATTAATTAGTTGCAAAGCTGAACATATGGCATCGGAATCGCGTACATTCTGTTCATCGGCCGCGCCGTACAGGTGCAGCATCAGCAGCCCCACGGGGTTGGCGGAACGGGCGCAGTAATCGAGCACGTCGTCGTAGCTGGCGTAGCGCGTCGTTTGCACATCCTGCTTGAAGGCCGACAATAAATCGTGGAATGGCTTCAGCGGCAACTGGTGTTTGGCGATGACGGCGGCCAGGCGTTCGAACATGGCGGCGTTCTCGCCAGCATGGCCTTCGTGGCGCTCGATGCGGCCCAGCGCCTCTTCGTAGGCGTGCAGGGAGGCCAGGCGTTCGGCCGGCGTGGCGTCGCCTTCATCGGCCAGGTCGTCGGCGCTGCGCGCGAAGGCATAGATGGCTTCGACGGCGGGCACCAGGCGGCGCGGCAGTAAAAATGATGCAACAGGAAAATTTTCGTAATGGTCTACAGGCATTGAACACGCTTCTCTAGTCTTGCGTTTGTCCGGCACCCCTCAAACGCTGGAATGTGGCCGGACGTTGTACGTCTCAAGATTAATGACGCAAAAGTCACTAAAAACTTTTACGCACGATTATAATTAATAACCAGAAAGTCATTAGGGGAAGTCACTCCCAGCCATGATCAAGCTGATATTGTCACAAATTTAAGGATGTCGCGTGCGAAAAAATTTGGCTTATCCCAATCGGCAAGCAAAAAGTTTCTCCGCATAAAAATATTACAGCCCGCATAGTAAAGGAAAATATCTTGTTTGCCCTGAAAACCCTGCGCCGCGAGACCGGCGCACCCGCACTGCCCGCCCTGCGGCTGATTGCCGCCGCCGCCCTGGCGCTGACCCTGGCGGCCTGTTCCAAGCCCGCCGTCAAAGTGGAAGACGTGCGCCCCGTGCGCGCGATGGTATTGTCTAGCAGTAATGTTGATGTGAGTGCCGAGCTGGCGGGCGAGGTCGTACCCCGCGTGGTGTCGCAGCTGGGTTTCCGCGTGGGCGGCAAGATTGTCGCGCGCAAGGTCGAGGTGGGCGCCAGCGTGAAAAAGGGGCAAGTGCTGATGCAGCTTGATCCCGTCGACTTGCAGCTGTCGCAGGCCCAGGCCAAGGCGTCGCTGGTCAGCGCGGAAACGAGCCGCGACCTGGCGCGCGCCGAACTGAAGCGCTACCAGGATTTGCGCGAGAAAAATTTCGTCAGCCAGGCCGTGCTCGATGGAAAAAATGCCACCTACAAGGCGGCGCAGGCGAACGTGGAAGCGGCGCAAGCCCTGTACCGTGGCCAGGCCAACCAGTCCGGCTATGCCAGCTTGCTGGCCGACGTCGATGGCGTCGTCACGCGCATCGAGGCCGAAGTGGGGCAGGTGGTGGCGCCCGGTGCGCCCGTGGTGGAGGTGGCCAAGAGCGGCGAGAAGGAAGTCGTGATCGGCATTCCCGAAGACAAGGTCGAGACCTTGCGCGGCGTCAAGGATGTGGTGGTGCGCCTGTGGGCCGACCCGAAGCAGGCGCTGCCGGGCAAGATACGTGTCGTGTCGCCCGTGGCCGATGCCGCCACGCGCACCTACCTGGCCAAGGTCAGCATCCCGGACGCGCCGCAAGCGCGCCTGGGCATGACGGCCGTGGTGCAGTTCGCTTCGCAGACGGCCACGCCGCAAATCAAGGTGCCGCTGACGGCCCTGTTCAATGAAAAGTCGCAAAGCTCCGTCTGGGTGGTGGAAAACGGCGCCGTGAAGCTGGTGCCGGTGACGGTGGGTGGCGTGGCGGGCAATGATTTGCTGCTGACCTCGGGCGTGAAAGCGGGCCAGACGGTGGTCACGGCCGGCGTCAACCTGCTCAAGCCTGGGCAGAAAGTGACCATTCTCGGCGCCGAACTGGCCAGTAAACCCGATGTCGCCGCAGCCGCCGTCAGCGTGGGGGCCGTCAAATGAAGGGCGGTTTCAATCTGTCGCGCTGGGCCCTCGAACACATCCCGCTGACGCGCTACCTGATGGCCGTGCTGCTGATCGGCGGCATGCTTAGCTATGCCAGCCTGGGCCAGGATGAAGATCCCCCGTTCACCTTCCGCGCCATGGTCTTGCAAGCGTACTGGCCCGGCGCCACGGCACTGCAGATGGCCGAGCAGGTGACGGACAAGCTGGAAAAGAAGCTGCAGGAAACGCCGTACATCAATGAAATCACCAGTTATTCGAAGCCCGGCGAAACCTTGATCTTGCTGGAGCTGCGCGAATCGGCGCCGCCCAAGGAAACGGCGGCCGCCTGGTACCAGGTGCGCAAGAAGATCGGCGACATCAAGGGCACCTTGCCGGCCGGCGTGGTGGGCCCGTTCTTCAATGACGAGTTCGGCGACACGTACGGCTCCATCTTTGCCCTGTCCGGCGATGGTTTTACCTATGCCGAAATGAAGGATTACGCGGACAAGGTGCGCCAGGAACTGCTGGCCGTGGGCCAGGTATCGAAGGTGGAACTGTTTGGCGTGCAGGATGAAAAGATCAATATCATCTTTTCGCACAAGAAATTTGCCCAGCTGGGCATTCCTTTTGACGCCATCGTGCAGCAATTGTCCGAGCAAAACAGCATCAACGCCACGGGCGTGCTGGTGACGCCGACGGATAATCTGCAAGTGCGCGTAACGGGCGCCATGGTGACCGTCAAGGATCTGGAAAACCTGGAGCTGCGCGCCAACGGCACCACCTTCCGCCTCGGCGACTTTGCCACCGTGAAACGCGAATTCGTCGATCCGCCGAAGGACAAGATGCGTTTCAACGGCAAGGAAGTGATCGGCCTGGGCGTATCGATGGAAAAGGGCGGCAACATCATCGACATGGGCAAGGCCTTGCAGGCCACGGTGACGCGCATGAAGAGCGAATTGCCGGTCGGTATAGAGTTGCAGCGCGTGTCGAACCAGCCGGAAGCCGTGTCCGCCTCCGTGGGCGAGTTCGTGCATACCCTGATCGAAGCCATTCTGATCGTGCTGGCCGTCAGCTTCGTCGCGCTGGGCTTGCATACAAAACCGCTGCGCATCGACGTGCGGCCGGGCCTGGTGGTGGCGCTGACCATCCCGCTGGTGCTGGCCGTGACGTTCCTGTTCATGCGCCTGCTCGACATCGACTTGCACAAGATATCGCTGGGCGCCCTGATTATCGCGCTGGGCTTGCTGGTCGATGACGCCATCATTGCCGTCGAGATGATGGTGCGCAAGATGGAAGAGGGCATGTCGCGCTTCGACGCGGCCACGTTTGCCTACACCTCGACGGCCATGCCCATGCTGACGGGCACATTGATTACGGTGGCGGGCTTTTTGCCCATCGGCCTGGCCAAGTCGGCCGCCGGCGAATACACGTTCTCCCTGTTCTCCGTGAATGCGCTGGCCCTGATCATTTCCTGGGTGGTGGCCGTCGTCTTCACGCCCTACATCGGCTACGTCTTGCTGAAAGTGAAGCCGCACGCGCATAACGACCATGAATTGTTCGATACGCCAAACTTCCGCCGCTTCCGCCGCGCCGTCACCTGGTGCGTGGAATGGCGCAAGACAACGATAGCGGCCACTCTGGCCATCTTTGCGCTGGGCATTTATGGTTTCAATTTTATCGAAAAGCAATTCTTCCCCGATTCCAGCCGTCCTGAACTGATGGTGGAACTGTGGTCGCCCGAAGGCACGACCTTTGCCGCGAATGAAAAGCAGGTGAAGAAATTCGAAGCCTTTGTGGGCAAGCTCGACGGTGTGGACAGCGTCACCAGCTATGTGGGCACGGGCAGTCCCCGTTTCTACCTGCCGCTGGATCAGATCTTCCCGCAGACCAATGTGTCGCAAGTGGTGATCCTGCCGAAGAGCCTGGCGGATCGCGAGCAGCTGCGCCAGAAGATCATCGATGTCTTCAAGAAGGATTTCCCGGAAGTGCGGGGCAGGGTAAAACTGTTGCCGAACGGACCACCGGTGCCGTATCCCGTGCAATTCCGTGTCACGGGGCCGGAAGTGGCGGGTGTGCGCGCCATCGCCGACCAGGTCAAGGACATCATGCGCGCCAATCCGAACACTCTGGGCGTCAATGACAACTGGAATGAGTCGGTGAAAGTGCTGCGCCTGGACCTGGACCAGGACAAGATGCGCGCGCTGGGCGTCACCTCGAAAACCGTGATGCAGGCGGCCAATACGATACTCTCGGGCACCGTCATCGGCCAGTTCCGCGAAGACAACAAGCTGATCGATATCCAGGTGCGCCAGCCGCTGGAGGAGCGGGCGACGATATCCGTGCTGAATGACACGAATATTCCGACGGCAACAGGCAAGTCCGTGCCCATCTCGCAGCTGGCCCGCGTGCATTTCGTGTGGGAACCGGGCGTGGTCTGGCGCGACAAGCGCGAATGGGCCATTACCGTGCAGTCGGACGTGGTCGACGGCATCCAGGGCGCGACAGTCTCGACGCAGCTGGCGCCGCAGCTCGACGCTTTACGGGCCAAGATGCCGGACGGCTACCGCATCACCGTGAAAGGCGTGGCGGCCGACAGCGGCGAGGCGGAAGCGTCGATTGCGACCAATCTGCCGCTGGCCATCTTCATCATCTTCACCTTGCTGATGCTGCAGCTGCACAGTTTCTCGCGTTCCTTGCTGGTGTTCCTGACGGGGCCGCTGGGCGTGGCGGGCGCTGCCTTTGCCTTGCTGGCGCTGGGCCGGCCACTTGGTTTTGTGGCCAACCTGGGCATCATCGCGCTGTTCGGCATGATCATCCGCAATTCGGTGATCCTGGTCGACCAGATCGAGCAAGACATCAACGATGGCTCGGCGCCATGGGATGCCATCATCGACTCGGCCGTGCGCCGCTGCCGCCCCATCGTACTGACGGCTGCCGCCGCCGCGCTGGCCATGATTCCCCTGTCGCGCTCCGTCTTCTGGGGGCCGATGGCCGTCGCCATCATGGGCGGCCTGATCCTGGCGACGGCGTTAACTTTACTGTTCCTGCCGGCTCTGTATGCGGCCTGGTTCCGGGTCAAGAAGCCGGTGGCGGTGACCGCAAAAGAGGGCTAGAAATCGGCATCAAGGTGTTGGCGTAAAAAAGGCGGCATTCCTCTGGGAAATCCAGTAGAATGCCGCCTTTGCTTTGCCGAGGGCTTGCTCTATCAGTCCACGGTAGCCAGATCGTTCCCGAGTTGTTAAAATCAGGGGCGCAAGCTGTGGCAAATAGCACAAAGTAGTACCAAATGCGGATGTGGTGGAATTGGTAGACACGCTGGTCTTAGAAGCCAGTGCTTCGGCTTGGGAGTTCGAGTCTCCCCATCCGCACCAATCCGGGTTGTTCCAGCCCGGAGGTGCAGCACCATCAAGTTGTTCTTTAGCCTCGTTGCAGGCATCTTTCTTGTTTTTCCTGTTGCTATTGCTGTATTTGCGTCATTCGTGATGCCTTTGTTCGCGCTATTTTTTGCCAGAGATCGGGCGGCAGGGCAGGGGCAGGGCGGAGATTTTGCTGAAAAATGGCCAAATTGAGGTAAATCAAAGGTTTTTTGACTGAAATCTTCGTCAAGAGCGCATTTCTTTGTTTCGGACGGAGCGACAGTTCGCATATACTAATGAACGAAGCAGGCTGGAAAGCCTGTCTCGGGCGAAATAAGAAAAGCCGGGGCAAGAGTAAAGACAGGGCAATCCAGGCTGTGGCGATTCATTCGCCGCCGCTGGCATCCTCTGTGGCCGGGCTGCAAAGCCAGCCACTTTCCCGAAGTCCTTTGTTATAATGCCACGCTTTACCGAATGATGGCCGGCCTTGCATTTACCTGGAAGCAAGGCTGGACGCTCGGAGCCCTGTCGCAGTACTGGAAGCGGCGGATTGTTTGGTGCCTGGTGCGGGTTTTTCCCTCAGCCGGGTAGACCAGGTCCATCGTCCTGTTTTCAGTACTTTTACAGATGAATATGCGAGCGAGTGAAGCTGGACCCATGTCTTGCCGCCAGTGATGGCGCAAGGGGTCGGGTCTTCTTTTCTCGCACCAACAGTGTTTATTTTTTGGACGATTTTTTACATGGCAACTGCAGTCGAAACCTTGGGCAAACTCGAACGTCGTATCACGATCTCCTTCCCGCTGACGGACGTCCGCACGGAAGTTGAGAAGCGCCTGAAAGTGCAAGCCCGTACGGCTAAGGCACCGGGCTTCCGTCCGGGCAAAGTGCCGTTGAAAATGGTCGCAGCACAATACGGCTACCAAATTGAATCCGAAGTGCTGAACGACAAAGTCGGCCGCGCGTTCAACGACGCCGCCAACGAAAACAATCTGCGCGTGGCCGGTTTCCCGAACATCGTGCCAAAAGAAGAAGCAGCCGAAGGCCAGCTGGCTTTCGATGCAACCTTCGAAGTGTATCCGGAAGTCGTTATCGGCGACCTGACGGCCGTTGAAATCGAAACCGTGCAAGCCGAAGTGTCGGAAGCCGAAATCGACAAGACCCTCGATATCCTGCGCAAGCAGCGCGTGCACTTCCACACCAAGGGCGAAGCTGGCGAACACGGCGACGGCGGTGAGCCGATCGCTGCCAACGGCGACCGCGTGACCGTCGACTTCGTCGGTGCTATCGACGGCGTTGAATTCCCAGGCGGCAAAGCTGAAGGCTACGCTTTCGTGCTGGGCGAAGGCCGCATGCTGCCAGAATTCGAAGCAGCGACCCTGGGCCTGAAAGTGGGCGAGTCCAAGACTTTCCCATTGTCGTTCCCTGAGGATTACCATGGCAAGGACGTGGCCGGCAAAACCGCCTCGTTCACCATCACCCTGCAAAAGCTGGAATGGGCGCACCTGCCGGAAGTCGATGCCGAATTCGCAAAGTCCCTGGGCGTTGCCGATGGCGACCTGGCCAAAATGCGCGAAGACATCAAAGTCAACCTGCAGCGCGAAGTCGCTGGCCGCGTAAAAGCACGCAACAAGGAAGCCGTCATGGACGCGCTGATCAAAGTTGCTGAGCTGGACGTGCCAAAAACCCTGATCGCTCAAGATTCCGAGCGCCTGGCCGAAATGACGCGTCAAGACATGGCGCAGCGCGGCATGAACGTCAAGGACGTGCCTTTCCCAGCAGAACTGTTCGCAGAAAAAGCCGAGCGTCGCGTACGCCTGGGCCTGATCCTGTCGCAACTGGTAGGCGACAACAACCTGCAGGCGACGCCTGAGCAAGTCAAGGCGCAAATCGAAGATTTCGCCCAAAGCTACGAAGATCCACGCGAAGTGCTGAAGTACTACTACAGCGACCGTCGTCGTCTGGGTGAGATCGAAGCCCTTGTATTGGAAGAAAACGTCGTCACTTACGTGTTGGGCCTGTCGAAAGTCACGACGAAAGCAGTTGCTTTCGACGAACTGATGGGAAGCAACGCACAAGCGTAAACCAGTTGGTATCCGGACACCGCTCCCGGCCGCAAGGCCGAGGCGGCGCCCTCTAACTGCTTCACAAGGAAATGAAATGACAGGTATGAACCGTAATCCGGCGCTGGACACAGAGATGCTCGGCCTGGTGCCGATGGTGGTGGAACAAAGCGGTCGCGGCGAGCGCTCGTATGATATTTACTCGCGCCTGCTGAAGGAACGCTTGATTTTCATGGTCGGCCCGGTCAATGATCAGATGGCCAACCTGGTTGTCGCCCAGCTGCTGTTCCTGGAAAGCGAAAATCCGGAAAAGGAAATCTCGCTCTACATCAACTCGCCAGGTGGTTCGGTCTCGGCCGGCATGGCCATCTACGACACCATGCAGTTCATCAAGCCGGACGTCTCGACCCTGTGCACGGGCATGGCTGCTTCGATGGGCGCTTTCCTGCTGGCCGCTGGCGCCAAGGGCAAGCGTTTCTCGTTGCCGAACTCGCGCATCATGATTCACCAGCCGTCCGGTGGTTCGCAAGGCATGGCATCCGACATCGAGATCCAGGCAAAGGAAATCCTTTACCTGCGCACCCGCTTGAACGGCATCATGGCCGAGCGCACGGGCCAGTCGATCGAACAGATCGCCAAGGACACCGACCGCGACCGTTTCATGTCCGCCGACGAGGCCGTTGAGTATGGTTTGATCGACAAAGTGTTGACCAGCCGCGCTTGATGAGCCCCTACCGGTATTGCTAAGTACGTAAGTTAACGCCCGGGCGATCAAACGTTCGGGCGTTTCGCTTTTATTTCGGGTAGCATGGAGCTTGTGCACGTTGTTGGCTTGCGCCATGGGTGGCTGCCTTTGCGGGCAACTACCGCACTCCGGCTTGCGATTTTGCAATATTGTTAATGCAGTTCCAACCAAAATGCCTTATGTCAGACAAAAAATCCTCTAGCGGCGAAAAATTACTGTATTGCTCGTTCTGCGGCAAAAGCCAGCACGAGGTGAAGAAACTCATCGCCGGTCCGTCCGTGTTCATTTGCGACGAGTGCATCGACCTGTGCAACGACATCATCCGTGATGAAACGTCGAGCATCGAGACAGTGACCGGTACCAAATCCGACCTGCCAACGCCGCAAGAAATTGCCGCCTTGCTCGATCAGTACGTGATCGGCCAGCAGACTGCCAAGCGCATCCTGTCGGTGGCGGTGTACAACCATTACAAGCGCCTCAAGCACCTGGGCAAGAAAGACGACATCGAACTGGCCAAGAGCAACATCTTGCTGGTCGGTCCTACCGGCTCGGGCAAGACCCTGCTGGCACAGACCCTTGCGCGCATGCTCAACGTGCCGTTCGTGATCGCCGACGCCACCACCCTGACCGAAGCCGGTTACGTGGGTGAAGACGTGGAAAACATCATCCAGAAGCTGCTGCAAAGCTGCAACTATGACGTCGAGAAAGCCCAGCGCGGCATCGTCTATATCGATGAAATCGACAAGATTTCGCGCAAGTCCGACAATCCGTCCATCACGCGCGACGTGTCGGGCGAGGGCGTGCAGCAAGCCTTGTTGAAACTCATCGAAGGCACGATGGCTTCCGTGCCGCCACAAGGCGGCCGCAAGCACCCGAACCAGGATTTCGTGCAGATCGACACGACCAACATCATGTTCATCTGCGGCGGCGCCTTTGACGGCCTGTCGAAAGTGATCGCCAACCGTTCCGAAAAGAGCGGCATCGGCTTCTCGGCCACGGTGCGCAGCAAGTCGCAAAGCTCGGCCAGCGAACTGATGCTGCAAGCGGAACCGGAAGATCTGGTCAAGTTCGGCCTGATCCCGGAGCTGGTGGGTCGTCTGCCCGTCATCGCCACCCTGGCGGAATTGACGGAAGAGGCGCTGATCCAGATCCTGGTCGAGCCTAAGAATGCGCTGATCAAGCAGTATTCGAAGCTGCTCGAGATGGAAGGCGCGGAACTGGAGATTCGTCCGGCCGCCCTGCATGCGATCGCCAAGAAGGCGCTGGCGCGCAAGACCGGTGCCCGTGGCCTGCGTTCCATCCTGGAACATGCTCTGCTGGACGTCATGTACGAACTGCCGAGCGAACAAAATGTGGTGAAGGTCGTCATCGACGAAAATACCATCACCAGTGGCGCCAAACCTTTGTTGATTTATCAAGAGACTGCCAAGGCCTCCGGAGAAAATTGATTACTGCCGAGACAAATGCATAAAAAGGGTTTTGATTCCTTAATGCATGGCAGTACAATTTAAATCAATGAGTGCAGGCTTCAATCGTAAAGCCACTCGCGGCGCTTAGCTGCGTGTGGCTTTTTTACTGTGAAAACTGCATTTGTTACAGTCATGCGGGTGTGTTTTGCGAAATAGACTCTATGTTTGTTTCACAGAATTATTTATTCTCGCCGGTCTTGTGTTTTGGCAGCGAGCGCCAACATCGTAAACACGCTTTCTATAAGGTACGCCATGACAACTTCCAAATTAACTGAGCAAACTCAACTGCCGTTATTGCCGTTGCGGGATGTCGTCGTTTTCCCGCATATGGTGATACCGCTGTTCGTTGGCCGTCCAAAGTCGATCAAGGCGCTGGAAGCTGCGATGGAGAACGGCAAGAGCATCATGCTTGCCGCTCAAAAAGCAGCCGCGAAGGACGAGCCGTCCCCTTCCGATATCTATGAAATTGGCTGTGTCGCCAATATTCTGCAAATGCTGAAGCTGCCCGATGGCACCGTCAAGGTGCTGGTCGAAGGCGCGCAGCGTGCCCGTATCAACCACATCAGCGATGCGCCGACGCACTTCATCGCCGACCTGACGCCGCTCGAGTCCGAGCCGGGCGACGAGTCGGAAGTCGAAGCCATGCGCCGCGCGATCGTGCAGCAGTTCGACCAGTACGTCAAACTGAACAAAAAGATTCCACCGGAAATCCTCGCGTCTCTGTCGGGCATCGATGATGCCGGCCGCCTGGCCGACACGGTGGCTGCGCATCTGCCCCTGAAGCTGGAGCAAAAACAAGTCATCCTGGAAATTTTCAGCGTGGCCAAGCGCCTCGAGCACCTGCTGGGTCAGCTCGAAGGCGAGCTCGACATCTTGCAGGTGGAAAAACGCATCCGTGGTCGCGTCAAGCGCCAGATGGAAAAATCGCAGCGCGAGTACTACCTGAACGAGCAAGTCAAGGCGATCCAGAAAGAGTTGGGCGAGGGCGAAGATGGTGCCGACCTCGACGAGCTGGAGAAAAAAGTCGCTTCGGCCAAAATGCCGAAGGAAGCGCTCGACAAGGCTACCAACGAGCTGAAAAAGCTCAAGCTGATGTCGCCGATGTCGGCCGAAGCCACCGTCGTGCGCAACTACATCGACACCCTGGTCAACTTGCCTTGGAAAAAGAAATCCAAGGTCAATAACGACCTGGCGAATGCGGAAAAAGTGCTCGAAGGCGACCACTACGGCCTCGACAAGGTCAAGGAACGCATCCTGGAATACCTCGCGGTGCAACAGCGCGTCGACAAACTCAAAGCGCCTATCCTGTGCTTCGTCGGTCCTCCGGGCGTCGGCAAGACCTCGCTGGGCCAGTCCATCGCCCGCGCGACGAACCGCAAGTTCGTGCGCATGGCCCTGGGCGGCGTGCGCGACGAAGCCGAGATCCGCGGCCACCGCCGCACCTACATCGGCTCGATGCCGGGCAAGATCCTGCAATCGCTGTCGAAAGTCGGCGTGCGCAATCCCCTGTTCCTGCTCGATGAAGTCGACAAGATGGGCGCCGATTTCCGTGGCGATCCTTCGTCGGCCCTGCTGGAAGTGCTCGATCCGGAACAGAACCACACGTTCTCCGACCATTACATCGAAGTCGATTTCGACTTGTCGGACGTGATGTTCGTGGCCACGTCGAACTCGTACAATATTCCGCCAGCCTTGCTTGACCGCATGGAAGTGATCCGTCTGTCCGGTTACACGGAAGATGAAAAGACCAGCATCGCGCAGCGTTATCTGCTGCCGAAGCAGATCAAGAACAATGGCTTGAAGGAAGAGGAAATCTCGGTGGCCGAGTCGGCCTTGCGCGACATCATTCGCTACTACACGCGGGAAGCCGGTGTGCGTTCGCTCGAGCGTGAAGTGTCGAAGATCTGCCGCAAGGTGGTGAAGATGCTGCTGCTGAAGAAATCCGACAAGAAAGTCATCGTCAACTCGAAGAACCTGGATAAATTCCTCGGTGTGCGCCGCTATGATTTCGGCGTCGCAGAGAAAGAAAACCAGGTGGGCCAGGTGGTCGGTCTGGCATGGACGGAAGTGGGCGGCGATCTGCTGACCATCGAAGCCGTGTCGATGCCGGGCAAAGGCGGCATCATCCGCACCGGTACCCTGGGCGACGTCATGAAAGAGTCGATCGAGGCAGCCCGCACGGTGGTGCGCAGCCGGGCACAGCGCCTGGGCATCAAGGCGGACGTGTTCGAGAAGAGCGACATCCACATCCACGTGCCGGAAGGCGCGACACCGAAGGACGGTCCTTCGGCTGGCGCGGCCATGACGGTGGCGATGGTGTCGGTCTACACGGGCATCCCCGTGCGTGCCGACGTGGCGATGACGGGCGAGATCACCTTGCGCGGCGAAGTGTTGCCGATCGGCGGCCTGAAAGAAAAGCTGCTGGCGGCCCATCGCGGCGGCATCAAGACGGTCCTGATTCCAGAACAGAATGTGAAAGACCTGGCCGAAATTCCGGACAACGTCAAGAACAAACTGGAGATCGTGCCCGTGCGCTGGATCGATAAAGTGCTGGAAATCGCCCTCGAGCGCATGCCGGAACCCTTGGTGGAAGTCGCTGCGGTGGAGGCTGTCACGGCTGCTGCGGCCAAGCCTGACGCGGCTGGCGAGGTGGTAAAACACTAACGTTTTACCCCTGTTTTCCCCAAACAAGCGCTTTTAGAGCGCTTGTTTTATATTGAAACGTGAATTGCGCCCCCAAAGCGCTTGACACATATACAGTGTGGCTTGTTTAATACGCCTGCACATTTTTTTCGCCGGACAGCTGTGGTGCCAAAAGTGCCGCAACGATACGGTAATCGTTTTATACCTTTGTAATTGGGGATGCTAGTGAACAAGACTGAATTGATCGACCACATTGCTGAAAAAGCTGACATTTCCAAAGCCGCCGCTGCGCGCGCACTCGACGCTGTTATCGGCGGCGTGACGGAAACTTTGAAAAACAACGACAGCGTAACGCTGGTTGGTTTTGGCACTTTCTCGGTCAGCGAACGCGCTGAGCGTACCGGCCGCAATCCGCGTACGAAAGAAGCGATCACGATCGAAGCAGCAAAAGTTCCAAAATTTAAAGCTGGTAAAGCTTTGAAGGATGCTGTAAACTAACGGACTTCGGTGAGGTGACAATCACCGGAAACATTTGGCGGCGCTTTCGGGTGCCGCGATTTCAGGGTTGAAGTTCTGCGAATCGCAACCCTGGATACAGATGCAAGCAGTACTGTGTATTTTTCGGAGTGGTAGTTCAGTTGGTTAGAATGCCGGCCTGTCACGTCGGAGGTCGCGGGTTCGAGTCCCGTCCGCTCCGCCAAAAAAATACGCTCTTAAGGAGTGGTAGTTCAGTTGGTTAGAATACCGGCCTGTCACGTCGGGGGTCGCGGGTTCGAGTCCCGTCCGCTCCGCCAGAATATAGAAGCCCGCGCTGCTGAATAAGTAGCGCGGGTTTTTCTTTTTCAGCGCCAGATTATCTCGGCGCGCCTGCTTTTAAAATCCCGTCCTGCCGTTCTGAATAAAAAAGCCTGCGTTTAAATCAGCTTTAAGCTGCGTCCGGTTAAATGCGCGAGCCCGGCGCCTTGCCGTCCGCGCGGCGCCAGGGCAGGGCGCGCGCCCTGATTTACTCTTGCTATAGCGCTATGGGCATTGTAGAATCAGGAGATAATGGCTTGGGCGTCAGAATCCTGCTTTAGTTCCAGCGCCAAGTTGTTGAATCTAAAGGGGAAGTGGACATCTGTCCCGTCCATTCCGCCGAAGAAATCAAGGCGAACGCATGTTCGCCTTTTTTTATAGTGATCCACTCATCCCGAATTGGCTGACCATGTTTGAATTTATTCGTACCCATCGACGCTTGATGCAGTTTCTCTTGATGCTGGTCATCGTCCCGTCTTTTGCACTGGTCGGTATCAGCGGCTACCAAAGCTTCGGCGATGGCGCGAACACCATCGCCAAGGTCGGCGACCAGGTCGTTACGCAGCAGCAATATGAAGAAGCGCAACGCCAGCAGATCGACCGCTACCGCCAGATGATGGGCGAGCAGTTCGACCAGAAAATGTTCGACACGCCGGAAGCGCGCCAGAGCATCCTCGATAACCTGATCGCCGAGCGCGCCGTGGCTACCGAAGTGGGCCGTAGCCACCTGGTCATCAGCGATGCCGTACTGCAAAAGGAAGTGCTGGAAATCCCAGGCCTGACCTTGCCGGACGGTAAATTCGACCTGGAACGCTACAAGGCCATGCTGGCCGCGCAAGGCATGACGCCGCAGATGTACGACGCGCGCCGCCGCAGCGATATGGCCCTGCAGCAACTGGCCGGCGCCGTGCAAGGCACCGCCTTCGCGCCGAACACCGTCTCCAAGCGCCTGTCCGACATCACCTCGGAAGAGCGTGAAGTGCAGGAACTGCTGTTGCCGATCGCCCAGTACGTGTCGGAAGTCAAAGTGACGGACGCCATGATCAAGGCTTTCTATGACAAGAACAGCAAGTTCTTCGAAATTCCGGAGCAAGCGAAGATCGAATACGTCGTGCTCGACGACAGCGCTGCCGGCGAGCAAGTCGACGTCACCGAGGCCGACGTCACCGGCTACTACGCGAAGAACCAGAAAGCCTACACGACGCCAGAAGCGCGCCAGGCCAGCCACATCCTGGTAGCCGTCAAGAAAGACGCCTCGGCCGCCGACAAGGCCGCCGCCAAGGCCAAGGCTGAAGCCATCCTCGCTGACGTGCGCAAAACGCCTGCCAGCTTTGCCGCTGTGGCGAAAGCCAAGTCGGAAGACCCGGCCTCCGCCGAACAGGGCGGCGACCTGGGCGTGATTGGCAAGGAT
The DNA here is from genome assembly GCF_006517255.1 of Janthinobacterium tructae. NCBI lineage: Bacteria > Pseudomonadati > Pseudomonadota > Betaproteobacteria > Burkholderiales > Oxalobacteraceae > Janthinobacterium > Janthinobacterium tructae. The sequence goes on from NZ_CP041185.1 coordinate 910,687, forward strand.
GGCTTGCCAGCACCACTGCTGAGCGCGGTAAGCAAGCTCAAGCAAGGCGAAATCAGCGATGTCGTCGCCTCCGATTTCGGCTTCCACATCCTGACCGTCACCTCGCTCAAGCCACAGCACGTCAAGGCACTCGATGAAGTACGCGGCGAAATCACGGCTGACTTGCGCAAGCAATTTGCCGCCAAGAAGTATTCGGAAATGGCTACCGTCTTTACCGAGACTGTGTATGACCAATCGGACAGCCTGAAACCGGTGGCCGACAAGCTGAAACTGAAAGTGGAAAGCGTCGCCAACCTGTCGCGCACGCCGTCGCCAGCACTGGGCAAGGCGCCGTTCAACAACGCCAAGTTCCTGACCGCCATCTTCTCGAACGATTCCTTGAAGGACAAGCGCAACACGGAAGCCGTCACCATTGCACCGAACGTGCTGATCGCCGGCCGCGTGGTGGAATTCAAGCCAGCAAGCAAGCGTCCGCTGGCCGAAGTCGAAGCGATGATCCGTCAGCGCGTGACGATGGAAGAAGCGGAAAAGCTGGCCAAGAAAGCGGGCGAGACCAAGCTGGCCGCCTTGAAGGCTTCGGGTGACGCGACCGGTTTCGGCGCAGCACAATGGGTGTCGCGCAGCAAGCTCGACGGCATCAACCGCGCCGCCATCGCGCAAGTCATGAAAGCCGACACGAGCAAGCTGCCAGCGTACGTGGGCGTGGACCTGCCAGCCCTGGGCTACGGCATCTACCGCATCGGCAAGGTGCAGCAGCCGGCACAAGTGGATGCGGCACGCCGCCAGCAAGAGAAAGACCAGATCAGCGGCATCCTGGCGCAACAGGAAATGTACGACTATGTCGAATACCTGAAAGCCAAGGCCAAGGTGAAGATCGTCAAGCCGGTCACCGCCCCAGCGGCCCCAGCGCCAGCACCGTAAGATTTAGTTTCCACGCATAAAAATAGCCGCTCTCGAGCGGCTATTTTCTTGTCTGTAGCATGTGAAGCCTTGGCGCAGACTTACTTGGCCTTCAACAACGGCGCCAGTTGCGGCCAGATATTTTTCAAAATCGTCGGATGCGCCTGCGCATTCGGGTGCATGCGGTCGGCCTGGAACAGCTGCGGCTGATCGGCGATGCCTTCGAACATGAAGGGCACGAGCGGCGCCTTCCATTCCTTCGCCAGCTTGCCGTACACGCCATAAAACTGCTCGCCATAGGCGCGGCCATAGTTCGGTGGCATGCGCATGCCCACCAGCACCACTTGCGCACCCGCTTTTTTGACTGCCTCACCCATGGCGCGCAGATTTGCTTCGGCAGCTGCCACGGGCAAGCCGCGCAAGCCGTCGTTGGCGCCCAGTTCGATCAGCACGACGTCGGGCTGGTGTTTGCTCAGCAGGGCGGGCAGGCGCGCGCGGCCGCCGCTGGTGGTCTCGCCGCTGATGCTGGCGTTGACGATGCGCGTGTCGTTCTTTTGCGCGGCCAGCCGCTGTTCCAGCAGCGCCACCCAGCCCGTGCCCCGCGCCAGACCATATTCGGCCGAGAGGCTGTCGCCGAGCACCAGCAGCGTTTTTGGTGCAGAATAGGCGTTCGTCATGCCTGACACCAGCAGCAGGGCTGCCGCAGGAAGCAGGGACAGCGTGCGCCGCCGCATGCGGCTGCTGTCCTTGACACTCATATGTTCACGAATTTTTTTAAGATAGATCAGCATGCCCGAATTCCCTAAAGCGACTTCCACCAGTTTTATTCCATCAGACGCTGCGGTCCAGCGGCCCGCCGCACTCAACAGTCAAAACAGCCAAAATGCCCGGCCGGCCATCGAAGTGGTCCAGCTGGCCAAGCGCGTACCCGATGCCGATGGTGAGCTGACCATCCTGCATCAAGTCGATTTTACCGTGCAAACGGCGGAGACGCTGGCCATCGTCGGCGCCTCCGGTTCCGGCAAGTCCACCTTGCTGGGCTTGCTGGCCGGCCTGGACACGCCCAGCGAGGGCAAGGTCATCCTCGACGGCACCGATATCTTCGCCCTCGACGAAGACGGCCGCGCCGGTTTCCGCAAGGAAAAGCTGGGTTTCGTCTTCCAGTCGTTCCAGCTGCTGGCCCACCTGACGGCGCTGGAAAACGTCATGCTGCCGCTGGAATTACGCGGCGACCCGGACGCGAAAGAGAAGGCGCAAGCCATGCTGGGCAGAGTCAACCTGGGCAGCCGCCTGAAGCACTATCCCAAATATCTGTCCGGCGGCGAGCAGCAGCGCGTGGCGCTGGCGCGCGCCTTTGTCACGCAGCCGCCGCTGCTGTTCGCCGACGAGCCGACGGGCAGCCTGGACGCCGCCACGGGCGAGGCCGTGATCCAGCTGATGTTCGAGCTGAACCGCGAACGGGGTTCGACCCTGGTGCTCGTCACGCATGACAGTTCCATTGCGGCCCGTTGTGGCCGCACCATCACGATTGCTGCGGGCAGGCTGGTGTGATTGCAGGTGGTGATTGTCGGATTACGCGCTGCGCGCTAATCCGACCTACTTTCCTGCCATCATCGCAGCCGTAGGTTGGATTAGCGCAGCGTAATCCAACACCACCGCACCGCATACCTATGCCGACAAGGCATTGATCAGCTTGCGTATCGCCGGGATCAATTCCCCGGCTGTCAGCCCGATGGGACCGCTGCCTGCGGCCACCAGCGCGTCAGCGGCCGCCCCATGCAGCCAGACGGCGCCAAGCGCCGCTTCCCACTCGGGCCAGCCCTGCGCCAGCAGGCTGCCGCACAGGCCGGACAGCACGTCGCCCGTGCCGGCCGTCGCCAGCGCGGGGCCGCCCGTGTTGTTGACCACCACGCTGCCATCCTGCGCGGCGATCACCGTGCCAGACCCTTTCAATACCACGATGACGCCCAGCTGCGCCGCCAGCTGGCGCGCCGCGCCCAGGCGGTCGGCTTGCACCTCGGCCACCGTCATGTCGAGCAGGCGCGCCGCTTCCAGCGGATGCGGCGTCAAGATTGTCGCGCCCGCGCCCGTGCGCACGGCCAGCGCCGATTGCAGTTCCGGCTCGGCCGCCATCAGGTTCAGCGCATCGGCGTCCAGCAGCAGCGGGCTGTCGCTCTCGAACGTGCGCTGCAGCAGTTCCACCGTATCGGCGTCGTCGCCCAGGCCTGGCCCCGCCACCAGGGCGGCAAAGTGCAGGCCCGAGAAATCCACGTCCTGGGCACGGCGGCACATCAGCTCCGGCTGGCCGCTGTCAAACGCGGGCGGCGTGTCGGGAAAGGCGATATACACTCTTCCCGCGCCCGCGTGCAAGGCCGTGCGCGCCGCCAGGATGGGCGCGCCCGCCATGCCGTGCGCGCCGCCGATGATGGCCACGCTGCCGTAGCTGCCCTTGTGCGTGTTCTGCTGGCGCGGCTGCAGCTGGCGGGCGAACAGGTGCATTCCGCCCAGCTGGGCTTTGGCGGCCGGCAGCAGCGTAGGGTCGATGGCCAGCGCCGCCACTTCCACCTCGCCCGCATGGTCGCGGCCATACGCCGTGTGCAGGCCCGGTTTGTCGCCGATGAAGGTGAGCGTATGCGTGGCGCGGATGGCGACGCCGTCGATGGCGCCCGTGTCCGCGTGCAGGCCGCTGGGCACGTCGAGCGCCAGCACGGGGCAATCGAGATTGTTGACCAGCTGCGCCATGTCGCGGCATTCGCCGTCCAGCGGGCGCGACGCGCCGATGCCGAACAGGCCGTCGATGACGAGGTGCCATGGCGCCGCGCCCACCGCGGCCGACGCCGTGGACGTTGCCGCTTCCATCAGGCGCGCGGCGCTGTTGCGTGCGCGGCTCAGCGCCTGCTCGCGCTCGGGCGAGGTGGCTTGCGCCTCGGGCGCCAGCCAGACGAGCACCTCGGTGCCGCTGGCGGCCAGGTGCGCGGCCGCTTCCAGCGCATCGCCGCCGTTGTCGCCGGGGCCGGCCAGCACCAGTACGCGCCGGTGGCCCGCGTCGCCGTCTTCCGTGGCGTGCAGCAGCTTCAGGGCGGCACTGGCGGCAGCCTGGCCCGCGCGCTGCATCAGCAGCCCTTGCGGCAGGTCGCGCATGGCGGCTTGTTCGATGGCGCGCAGTTCGGCGATGGAATACAGGGGAAGGGCGGTGGGGGTCATGGGGCGTTCCATTTATTGATATGCCTTCAACATACGGCCGATCCACGCGGAAGGCAAGGCGCGCACGCCTGAAACGCGCCCCTGTTTGGCGGCTACAATAGCCATCTCACATAGGATCACACACAGGCACGGGGGGCAGGACGATGGATTGGCAATTCTGGATCGACCGGGGCGGCACCTTTACGGACATCGTGGCGCGCCGTCCTGACGGCAGCCTGGCCACCTACAAGCTGCTGTCGGAGAACCCGGGCCAGTACCGCGACGCGGCGCTGGCCGGCATGCGCCGGCTGATGGGCATTGCAGCCGGCGCGCCGCTGCCCGTGGATCAGGTGGGCGCCATCAAGATGGGCACGACGGTGGCCACCAATGCGCTGCTCGAACGCAAGGGCGAGCCCACCGTGCTGGCCATCACGCGCGGTTTTCGCGACGCCTTGCGGATCGCCTACCAGAACCGCCCGCAGCTGTTCGCGCGCCAGATCATCTTGCCGGAACTGCTGTACGGCGAGGTGATCGACATCGATGAAAGGATGGGCGCGCATGGCGAGGTGGTCACGCCGCTCGACGAGTCGGCTGCGCGTACGGCGCTGGCACAGGCGCATGCGCGCGGTGTGCGCGCCATCGCCATCGTGCTGATGCACGGCTACCGCTACCACGCGCACGAGGCGCGGGTGGCGCAGCTGGCGCGCGAAGCCGGTTTTACGCAGGTCTCCGTGTCGCACGAGGTCAGCCCCATGATGAAATTGGTGGCGCGCGGCGACACCACGGTGGTCGACGCCTATCTGTCGCCGATTCTGCGCCGCTACGTCGACCAGCTGGCGATGGAGCTGCCCGGCGTGCACCTGCAATTCATGCAGTCGAACGGCGGCTTGACCGATGCGCGCGCCTTCCAGGGCAAGGACAGCATTTTGTCCGGCCCCGCCGGCGGCATCGTCGGCATGGTGCGCGCCAGCGCGCTGGCCGGTTTCGATAAAGTCATCGGCTTCGACATGGGCGGCACCTCGACGGACGTGTCGCATTACGCGGGCGAATTCGAACGCGTGTTCGAGACGCAGATCGCCGGCGTGCGCATGCGCGCGCCCATGATGAGCATCCACACGGTGGCCGCCGGCGGCGGCTCGATCCTGCACTTCGACGGCGCCCGCTACAAGGTGGGGCCGGACAGCGCGGGCGCCAACCCCGGCCCCGCCAGCTACCGGCGCGGCGGCCCGCTGGCCGTCACCGACTGCAACGTCATGCTGGGCAAGCTGCAGCCAGCCTTCTTCCCCCGCGTTTTCGGCCCCGACGCCGACGAAGCGCTGGACGCGGCCACCGTGCGCGCCCAGTTCGAAGCGCTGGCCCGCACGGTAGATAGCACGCCGGAACAGGTGGCCGAAGGCTATGTCGCCATCGCCGTGGGGAACATGGCCAACGCCATCAAGCAGATTTCCGTGCAGCGCGGTCATGACGTCACCGAATATACGCTTACCAGCTTTGGCGGCGCGGGTGGCCAGCATGCCTGCCTGGTGGCCGACGCGCTGGGCATGCGCACGGTCTTCATCCATAGCCTGGCGGGCGTGATGTCGGCCTACGGCATGGGACTGGCCGACCAGAGCGCCATGCGCGAGCAGGCCGTCGAGGCGGCACTGGGCGCGGATCTGGCCGCCGATTTTGTGCAACTGGGCGAGCTGGCGCGGGGCGACTTGCTGCGCCAGGGCGTGGAGCTTGACCGCATCGCACTGGTGCAGCGCGTGCACCTGCGCTATGAGGGCACGGATACTGCCCTCGTCGTGCTGTTCGATACGCTAACGGGCATGCAGGCGCAGTTCGAAGCGGCGTACAAAAAGCGCTTTTCCTTTTTGATGCCGGCGCGCGCCTTGATCGTCGAAGCCATTTCCGTGGAAGCCATCGGCGCGTCCGACGCGCCGGCAGTAGCCACGCCGGCCCATGCGCCACGTGCGGGCGCGCTGGCGCCTTTGGCGACGGTGGCCATGTACTGCGCCGGCGCGTGGCGCGACAGCGGCCTGTATGGCGCGGATAGCCTGCGTCCCGGCGACGCCATCGATGGCCCGGCCATCGTCAGCGATGCCAACGCCACCACCGTGATCGAGCCGGGCTGGCGCGCGGACGTGACGGCGCACGGCCATCTGATCTTGCGCAGAGTCGTCGCCTTGCCGGAGCGGCGCGCCATCGGGACGGATGCCGACCCCGTGATGCTGGAAATCTTCAATAACCTCTTCATGTCGATTGCCGAGCAAATGGGCCTGCGCCTGCAAAATACGGCCCATTCCGTCAACATCAAGGAGCGGCTCGATTTCAGCTGCGCCATCTTCGACGCGCAAGGCCAGTTGATCGCGAATGCGCCGCACATGCCCGTGCACCTCGGTTCCATGGGCGAGAGTATCCGCACCGTCATGACGCGCAACGCGGGCGCCATGCGGCCCGGCGACGTTTTCATGCTGAACGATCCGTATCACGGCGGCACGCATCTGCCCGACGTGACGGTGATTTCACCCGTCTTCGATGCAGCGGGCGTGGCCATCCTGTTTTACGTGGGTTCGCGCGGCCATCATGCCGATATCGGCGGTACGACACCGGGCTCGATGCCGCCCGATTCGACGCGCATCGAGGAAGAGGGCGTGTTGATCGACAATTTCAAGCTGGTCGACGGCGCCACTGGCGTGATGCGCGAAGACGCAACCCTGGCCCTGCTGGCGGGCGCCAGCTGGCCGGCGCGTAAGCCGCAGCAGAATTTGGCCGACCTGCGCGCCCAGGTGGCGGCCAACCAGAAGGGGGCCGAAGAACTGCACAAGATGGTCGCGCATTTCGGTTTGCCGGTCGTGCAAGCCTACATGGGCCACGTGCAGGACAATGCCGAGGAAGCCGTGCGCCGGGTCATCACGACCCTGAAAGATGGCAGCTACGCTTTGGCGCTGGACAACGGCGCGCAGATCCAGGTGGCGATCAGGGTCGACGTGGCGGCACGCAGCGCCACCATCGACTTTACGGGCACGTCCGCCCAGCTGCCGAACAACTTCAACGCGCCGTCCGCCGTCTGCATGGCGGCCGTGCTGTACGTGTTCCGTACCCTGGTCGACGACGACATTCCCCTGAACGCGGGCTGCCTGAAGCCTTTGAGCGTGATCATCCCGCCCGGCTCCATGCTCAATCCGCAGTACCCGGCCTCGGTCGTCTCGGGCAATGTGGAAACCTCGACCTGTATCACCAACGCCCTGTATGGCGCGCTGGGGGCGATGGCCGCTTCGCAGGGGACGATGAACAATTTCACGTTCGGCAGCGAAAAGTACCAGTATTACGAGACGATATCGGGCGGCTCGGGCGCCGGTCCCGGCTTCGACGGCACGGATGTGGTGCAGACGAACATGACCAATTCGCGCCTGACCGACCCGGAAATTCTGGAATGGCGCTTCCCCGTGCGGCTGGACAGCTACAGCATCCGCGCCGGTTCGGGCGGGGCGGGGCGCTGGCACGGCGGCAATGGCGGCGTGCGCCGGGTGCGCTTTTTGGCGCCGATGACGGCGGCGATCCTGTCGAACAACCGTATCCATCCTCCTTTCGGCATGGACGGCGGCGCGCCGGGCGCGCTGGGACGCAACTATGTGGAGCGGGCGGACGGCACGGTGGAGCATCTGGCGCATATCGGCAAGACCGAGATGCAAGCAGGCGACCTCTTTGTCATCGAAACGCCGGGCGGTGGCGGTTACGGTAAAACGGAATAGGCCGTGCCGCCATTGGCGCCGCTCAGTTGCGCGCGCACCTGGCCCACGTCGCGCATGGGCGCGCGGCCAAACTGGCGGCTGTATTCGCGGCTGAACTGCGATTCGCTGGCGTAGCCAACCCGGTAGCCGGCCGTGCCGGCGTCGATCTGCTCGACCAACATGAGGCGCCGCGCTTCCTGCAGGCGCAGCAGCTTCTGGTACTGCATCGGCGTCATCGCCGTAATCGCCTTGAAGTGGTGGTGCAGCGACGACATGCTCATGTTCGCCATGCCGGCCAGGTGCTCGATGCGCAGCGGCTGCGCGTAATGGTGCTTGATCCAGTCGATGGCTTGCCCCACCTGGTGCGACTGGCTGCTGGCCAGCGCCATGTGGCGCAGGCGCGCGCCGACGGGGCCATTGAGCAGGCGGTAGGTCAGTTCGCGGCGGATCAAGGGCGCCAGCGCGGCGATTTCCCCCGGTTTGTCGAGCAGGCGCACGAGGCGCAGCATGGCATCGAGCAGCTCGGGCGAGACGTCGCTGACGGATATGCCGCGCGTGGCGGGCAGGATTTTCTGCTGCGCGCTGCCAGCTGCGCCGCTGGTGCTTTCACTGTCGAGCAGCGCCGCCACGTCGGCGATGTCGATGCCCAGCACCACGCATAAATGCGGCTGTTCTTCGCTCGCTTGCGCCACGCGCACCTGCACCGGCAGGTCGACGGAGGTCAGCAGATACTGCATGCGGCTGTAATGGAAGGTTTCCGTGCCCAATGTGACGTCTTTCGCCCCCTGCGCGATGATGGCCACGCTGGGGCGCGCCGCATGGAACAGCGATTCCGTGACCGAGGACTGGCGGTGAAACGTCAGGTTGCCGATGGCCGTGGCGTAGTCGCCATTGCGCGGCGCGTGGCGGCTGATCAGGGCGGCGATTTCATCTTGCGGGGGGATCTGTGTGGACAGGGTGGACATGTGGGCCAGTATGCGTCAGGTAGGGAAGGGCAGGGCTCGATCTTACGCAGATTTGGAGGATCGTGCAAAGGTCTTGCAGGATCGCGGTAACGGCTGGCGGGCTTCTCGGGCACACTTGTGCAATCGCATGCAAGGCACGCGCTTCTCTCGCAACACTACTCAAGGAGTTTTCATGACCACCATCGCCAAAGGCTACGCCGCACTGGGCCCGACTTCCGCACTGCAACCGTTCACGTTCGAGCGCCGCGCCCCGCGCGAAGACGACGTGGCCATCTCGATCAAATACTGTGGCGTATGCCATTCCGACATCCACCAGGCGCGCGATGAATGGGGCGGCGCCGCCTTCCCGATGGTGCCCGGCCATGAAATCGCCGGCGTCGTCACGGCCGTTGGCGCCAATGTGACCAAGTTCAAGGTGGGCGACCACGTGGGCGTGGGCTGCTTCGTCGACTCGTGCACCACCTGCAAGACGCGCAACGTGGACCTGGAACAGTACATGCCTGGCCTGATCCAGACCTACAATGGCGTCGAAGCCGATGGCAAGACGGCCACGCAGGGCGGCTACTCGGACAGCATCGTCGTCAAGGAAGGCTATGTGCTGTCGATTCCCGACAACCTGCCGCTGGACGCCGCCGCGCCGCTGCTGTGCGCCGGCATCACCCTGTATTCGCCGCTGAACCACTGGAAAGCCGGCCCTGGCAAGCAGGTCGCCATCCTGGGCATGGGTGGCCTGGGCCACATGGGCGTCAAGATTGCCCACGCCATGGGCGCTGAAGTGACGGTGCTGAGCCAGACCCTGTCGAAGCGCGAAGACGGCCTGCGCCTGGGCGCGAACCACTACTACGCCACCAACGACGCGGAAACGTTTACAAAGCTGGCTGGCACCTTTGATTTGATCATCTGCACCGTGGGTGCGTCCATCGACTGGAACCAGTACATCAACCTGTTGAAAGTCGATGGCAGCATGGTCATCGTCGGCATCCCCGACGGCGCCGTGCCGCCGATCAGCGCCTTCGGCCTGGTGGGCGCGCGCCGCAGCCTGTCCGGCTCCATGATCGGTTCGATCAAGGAAACCCAGGAAATGCTGGATTTCTGCGGCAAGCACAATATTGTGTCGGACATCGAGATCATCCGCATCCAGGATATCAATGAGGCGTTTGAGCGCGTAGTGAAGAGCGATGTGCGCTATCGCTTCGTGATCGACATGGCCTCTTTGTAACGCTCGAGAAAAAGCCCAGGGCGTTGTTGCCGCGTCTCGCCGTACATTCGTACTGTCTTCGACGCGGCGCCTAGCCCTGGGCTTTTTCGAGCGTTCCATGAACGCTACCCGAAAAGCCAGGACCGGATTCGGTTCGCCAGACTTTCCTCATCCCCGCCAAAAATCAAGCTCCCGCGTCAATTTTTCTTTCCTTGCGTCAAAAATCGGCATAAAATGAAACCGTACAGTACAGTTTTACTACGTAGATTTAAAAAAATCAGCCATCCCCGGCCTGCTGGCCTGGGCAGGGGAGGCGTCATGGATAAAAAATGGACACTACAACAAAGAATGGAGCGGCGGCGATCCCGGCGGTCTCCAGGGGCAAGCGCATTGCGCTGGCGGTTTTCGGCATTTTCCTTATATTTTCCGGCCTCACCCTGGCGGCGGGCGGCATCGAACTGATCACCCTCGGCGGTTCCTGGTACTACCTGCCGGCCGGACTCGGCCTGATATTGTCTGGCGCGCTGTATTTGCGCCGCAAACCGATGACCAGTGCCGTCATCGCCGCGCTGGTCATCGCCACCCTGGTCTGGGCCGTGTGGGAAATCGGGTTCGCGTTCTGGCCCATGGTGCCGCGCCTGGCGCCGTTCCTCGTCATCGGCCTGCTGGCCGCCTTGCTGCATCCATGGCTGACGGGGCCTAGGCACACGGGGCAGTCGCGCGGTTTCGCCGCGCTGCTTGCCGTCGTGCTGGCAGCCGGTTTCGCCTCCATGTTCAAGCCGCATGGCGTGCTGGATGCCACCGCGCAGCCGCAGCAGGATGCCGTGACGGCCATCAATGACGGCAGCGCCAACTGGGCGCATTACGGCTATGGGCCGAAGGGCACGCGCTTCGCGCCGTACACGCAGATCGACAAGGCCAATGTCGACCAGTTGCAGGTGGCCTGGAGCTACCGCACGGGCGAGGTGGCCGAAGGCGCGTCCGAAGCGCAGAATACGCCGCTGCAGATCGGCGACACCATCTATACATGCACGCCGACCAGCAAAGTGATTGCGCTCGACGCGGATACGGGCAAGCAGCGCTGGAGCTTCGACCCGAAGCCGGCCAACATCAAGACCTGGAACCGCTGCCGGGGCGTCGGCTACTATGAGCCGGCGAAAGTGACAAAACCGTTCCAGTTCGAGGGCATGCAGGCGGCCAGAGCGCCGGTGGCGGGCGTGTGCGCCAAGCGCATCGTGCAAGTGACCATGGATGCGCGCCTGATCGAGATCGATGCGCAGACTGGCAAGCAGTGCGAGCGTTTCGGCGACAAGGGCTCCGTCGACCTGACGGTCGGCCTGGGCAAGGTCAAGATGAATGTACCGTACTACGCCTACACGTCGGCGCCCACAGTGGCGCGCAACCTGATCATCCTTGGCGGCTGGGTCTTTGACGGCCGCTCCACCGATGAACCATCGGGCGTCGTGCGCGCCTACAGCGCCGACACGGGGGAACTGGTGTGGGCCTGGGACCTGGGCAATCCGGCCATCACCAAGCTGCCGCCGGAAGGGCAGACCTACACGCGCAGTACGCCGAACATGTGGTCGGCGCCCGCTTTTGATGATGCACTGGGCCTGGTGTACCTGCCGACGGGGAATGAGCAACCCGACTTCTGGGGCGGCAAGCGTCCGCCGCTGACGGAAAAATACGCGTCGGCCATCGTCGCCCTCGACATGGCCACGGGCCGCGAACGCTGGACATATCAAACCGTCCACCACGATATCTGGGATTACGACGTCGCCGCGCAGCCGGCCCTGTACGATGTCCCGGACGGCAAGGGCGGCACAATCCCCGCGCTGGTGCAGCTGACCAAGCGTGGCCAGATCTTCATGCTGGACCGCCGCACGGGCAAACCGATTGCCGATGTGGTGGAAAAAGCCGTGCCGCAGGAGCACGCGGCCGGCGACTGGGTGTCAAAAACGCAGCCATACTCCACCGGCATGCCGGCCCTCGGTGCGGATACGCTGACGGAGCGCGACATGTGGGGCGCCACCTTCTTCGACCAGCTGGCGTGCCGCATCAGCTTCCGCAAGCTCAATTACCAGGGCGAGTTCACGGCGCCCAGCACCCGCGAAACGCTGATTTACCCGGGCTACTACGGTGGCTTCAACTGGGGCGGCGCGGCCGTCGATGAAAGCAATGGCTATATGTTCGTCAACGACATCCGCATGCCGCAAGTGGTCAAGCTGGTGCCGCGCGAAACGGTGGACGTGGCCAAGCTGACGGCTGGCCACGGCGTGGGCAGCACCTATCCGATGGACGGCACGCCGTTCGTCATCGACCACAAGGCCTTCAATTCGCCGCTGGGCATTCCCTGCCAAAGCCCGCCCTGGGGCGTGTTTGCCGCCATCGACCTGAAAACCCGCACGAAAGTGTGGGAGCGTCCGGCCGGCACGGTGCAGGACGCCGTCATCCACGGCGTGCGCGCGCGCCTGCCCATCCCGCTGGGCATGCCGACCCTGGGCGGCGGCATGAGCACGGCGTCAGGCCTGGTGTTTTATGCGGGCACGCAGGATTACTATCTGCGCGCCATGGATATCGCCACGGGCCGTGAAGTGTGGAAAGCGCGCATGCCCGTCGGTTCGCAAGGCACGCCGATGACGTATGTGTCGCCCAGGTCGGGCCGCCAGTACGTCGTGGTGGTGGCGGGCGGCGCCCGCCAGAGTCCGGACCGGGGAGATTACGTGATAGCATACGCGCTTCCCAAGACACAGTAAGAGTTTGCTTCATGTCCCAGTTGCGCACCGTTCGAGCTTCCCCGAGTACCCGAAGCGAGGAGCGGCGGCGCAAGCTGCTGGTGGCGGCAGCGGATCTCTTTCTCGCCTCCGGCTACGATGGCGTCAGCATGGACGCCATCGTGGCCGTGGCGGGCGGCTCGAAAGCCACCGCCTACCGCTACTTCGGCAGCAAGCAGGAGCTGCTGGTGGCGGTGGTCGAATATCTGTGCGCCGACTTCATCATCGCGCTGCGCCAGCTCGATACCTCGCAAGTCGGCCTGGAACAGGGCTTGCAGCTGATCCTCGATGAACTGGTGGCCGTCGTCACCAGTCCCCGCCACGTGGATTTCTACCGCCTCGTCGTCACGGGCGCCGCCGCCGTGCCGGCCGTGGGCCTGACCTGGTACGAGCACGGCCCGCAAGTGTGGCACGCATTGATTCTGCGTCTGCTGGAGCAGCAGCGCGCCCAAGGCCGCATCGCGCCCGATACTTCGTTTTCCAACCTGCCGCAGATCCTGTTCGATGCTGTCTTCTCGCACCTGACCACGCGCACCGTCATGCTGGGGCAGGGCGGCGATGCAGCCACGTTCCGGCCGTTGATTGCGGAGTTGATTGAACTGGTGGTGGCGAGGGTGGCGCGTAGGTCGGATTAGGTCCGGTAGGGCCGTAATCCGACTGTGCTGAAAGCCATCGGCAGCATTGCTTTAGCCGTGGCATTAGTCCTGCCAGGAAAACCTGCGCCATCTTATCCCTGGCCGTCGTGTACGTCTGCTTTCGCCCCATAGCGGACTCACAGGGCATAGATGACCAAAGTAGTCGTGACCTGCGCTGTGCGGCTTTATCGCCCAGCGTACAGTGTGTGCAGGACACGTGGTCGACCGCCGGGTTAACGCCCCCCCTATCATTTACTTTTTGGGGGATTGCTAGATTTGCTAGGTTTGAGGGATGGTGTATTCCCTGGTGTGGTTTTGTTATCACGGCGGCGCTGATCCGGCTGCCCTGTTGATTTTGCTATCGGCTTTGGTCCTGGTTTAAGCGCCATGAATGCTCTCCTTTGTGGCTCAAAAATTACAGTTTGTGCTTACATTCCAACGTAAAGCGGACCTCAAAATGACGCCTTTGAGATTTCCAGTATGACGCAATAACACACTTTAAGCTAGCTTCACTGGGCTTAACTGGACTGTCGTGAACTTTAGGCGTCCCAATGTCATGAGTATTGTCTGCTTATGGCCGATTGAAGACTTCGCATCGCTTCCAGCAAGCGGCCAAAGCGATTAATCGAGCCACACAATGGTTCTGCCCACGCCTGGCATGGATTCCGCTGCCGCAATGGCTTCCTGAATTGAGTCCCCACCACCGCTCCCTGCGTTAAAGACACCTCGCGAAGTCGTACTGCCCCATTGCACGCCGAAAAAATCGCCAACCTGGTCGTCGGCCAATTGCGGCGGGTCTTCCCAATCACCCGAGCCGGGGCTAATTGTACTGTAGACAATTCGCACATCGCACAGCACTGTATCGTCGTACAAAAAGGTTCCGGTCTTAACGACCGTTTCGTTTGAATCGAACAAAAACATATATCCGCTCCATTAGATTTCCCCAAGACCACTGTCTGCTCCTGGCCGGTTGGAGTCACTCTGCTGATGTCATTGGGGCTTCACGGAGTATGAACCTGCTCGCCATCTGGTTCCAGCTAGCAGCCCGCCCTTGAAGAAATAACAGCTGTCCATACTCATCCATATTTGAATCTCGGTGAGTTAAGCGTAGCCATTTTTCATAAAATACGTCAAAGTCTTCCTGAGTCATTTGAGGTAAAAACTTATCGGAATAATCAAAGAGGGCAAGGAACTCAGTGTTAGGCCGCAACGATATTGAGCGCAATGGTTCAATGCCGAGCAAACCCATCAGCAACTCCAATTCGTCGTCACTGGCGAGCATAACCGAGAAAAACTCGGCACAGGCCGCCGCCATTAAGGCTTCAATCGACAAAGACGCTGTTGCACTTGGTTCGTTTGACGATGCGAATAGATAGCTTTGAATTCTCGCCTCCACTACAGTTGAGATGATATCGACGTCCAGTAGTCCGTCTGCTTCTGGCCGTTCGCGGCCCAAACTTAACCCGAAAATATTTGTTCTTTAAACACCGTGAACTTGGTCTCTCCAGCTACCGACTCTATGGACCAAGGCTTATCAGTGCTCACCCGTACCAGGCTTCGTCCCAGTTCATCAGCCCATTCCTCTTCAATGACGCAGGCGATGTGCCCGGGGTGGGGGTAATGGCTCCCGGACATTCGTTCCCCAATTCCTATGACGGGCTCTTTTTCTACGAATTCATGTCGTACGCCGTCGGAATCGGTAAGCACGCATCCTACCCATACCGGAAAGTGGTCGTCAACAACACGCTCTATCTGCACTACCAAACTAATCATTGGCCGTATCCGCGTCTATAAACCTATTTTGTTCAGTGTCCGCTTCTGGCCGGTAGCGGCACCAGAGCATAGCGGATTGCTAAGCAGAAAAACTCACAAATTGTCACGCTGCCGCGAATGACCGCTCCTGGCCGGCAGCAGGCGGTGTAGGTCAGGCTTCCAGAGGCTTGCCGTCGATGAGTACGCGAAATCGCTCACCTGAAAACCCCGCCCGGTGGCTACCGTAAATGGCCTTTCCGATAGACTCATACCATTTGGAATCGGTGGCCTCGACAGAAACGGTCATCCGGGTTTTCGGCACCGATTTTCTCAAGAGCTTCCGCGACCTCACTTGTTGAGCGTAGTTTGACACCATTCAAGTCTACGCCGTCATTGTCGGAAATCCGCAATACAACTAGCTTTTCCAAATCGATGCTCCAAAAATAAAAGAGGTGATGCTTCAGTTCTTACATGGGCGAACGGCGGCGGATGGCCGGCTGCTACCATTGGCAATTCAGCTCGGCGGGTCACTCCGCAAGATGCAACACTCTACCCTAAACGCAGGCAAGCCAGGCACCTGCCAGGCTCAGCAAAGGGGACTTCGTCACCGTACTGCGCAAGCTGCTGCAAAAAGAAGGAAAGGCCGGCAAGGCCAGCGTGGACGTACGCGCTGCGAACCTGCACACCGAAGTTGGCGTTTATCCGGCGCGCGGCCACTCGATGCCGACCTGTCGCACGGTGATGTATGAAGAGATGCCGCCGGATGGCGAGATACTGCTGACGCCACCCGGCGGCAGGGGACCTACGCTGCTGGTACGGTATAAATTACCGCGCTGAAAATCGCGAATCACAAGTTTTCAAATATGGAACATTTTTATATAAGCTCTTATGTAAATGGTGCTACCATGGCTACATGAAACTTGGACTCGGCACACAATTACGACATCTCATCGAACTGCTGGACGGCGCGGTCGAGCAGGCCTACGTGGAAGCGGGGCTCGATTACCGGCCCCGCTACACGCCGGTGATGCGCGTGCTGGCCGAGCAGCCGAGTGCGACCATTGGGGAGCTGGCGGCCGTGGCCGGCCTCACGCAGCCCGCCGCGACGCAGACAGTGGCCTTGATGGTGAAGAAGGGCCTGCTGACGGTGGCCGCCGGCGGCGAAGACGGCAGGCAGCGCGTGGTGCGCCTCAGCGCCGCAGGCGCAGCGATGCTGCCGCGCCTGCGGGTGTGCTGGCTAGCGACCAAATCCGCGGCCGACAGCCTCGATGCGGAACTGGCGTTTCCCTTGTCCACCTGCCTCGCACAGGCGATCGCCGTACTCGAGACGCGCTCCTTCGGCGCGCGCATCCGCGACGGCAGGCCGCTCCCGGATACCCGCTCTGACGCAGGCACGGCAACCCCTGACGCTAAATCCGAATGATGTCGCCACGCACACTTTTTCACACAACAATCAATCGCTTCGTAGTCCAAGTTGGAGGAATGTATGTCAGGTAGAAAGAAGTTTGTCTCGGCAGTCGTGCTGAGCAGCATGTTG
Organism: Janthinobacterium tructae; assembly: GCF_006517255.1. Lineage (NCBI taxonomy): Bacteria > Pseudomonadati > Pseudomonadota > Betaproteobacteria > Burkholderiales > Oxalobacteraceae > Janthinobacterium > Janthinobacterium tructae. The sequence goes on from NZ_CP041185.1 coordinate 927,347, forward strand.
TCGTTTTCCGCCTTTGCGGCGGAGGATACTCCGTTGAACGCGTCCGCCCGCGCTGCGATCGTGCAGACACTGGTGACGAAAATGAATGCGAACTACATCGAGCCAGCGGTGGCTGAACGGGTCGGCAGTGCGATCGCCAGGAAAAATACCGAAGGAGGTTATGCGAGCGCCGCCAGCGTGAAGGCGTTCAGCGAGGCGCTGGCGAAGGACTTGCGCGAATTGAGCGGCGACTTGCATTTCGGCGCCGCGTTTTATGAAGGTCTTCGCGAGCGCAGCGCCACCCCCGAACTGCCCAGCCGGGCCAAGATGGAAGAATGGCGCGAGCAGACCGCGCGGCGAGGCTATGACATCGAGAAGATCGAACGCCTTCCCGGCAACATCGGCTATATCGAGCTGCGCGGCTTCGGCGGCCCGGAATTCGTCGGCGCGGCGTACACGGCGGCGATGTCGCTCATGGCGGGGACGGATGCGCTGATCCTCGACCTGCGCCGTAACGGCGGCGGCAGCCCGGCCAGCGTGGCTTACCTGATGAGTCATTTCTTTCCGCTCGGCGACGAGCGCCACCTGATCGACATGTACGACCGCCCGACAGGTGCGACGCGGCAGTTCTGGACCGTGAAGACGATCGCACAGCGTTACGACAAGCCCGTGTACGTGCTGACCTCGGCCCGCACGTTTTCCGGCGGCGAGGATTTTTCCTATGGCATCCAGGCGCAGAAGCGCGGCACGGTGGTCGGAGAAACCACCGGCGGCGGTTCCAATCCCGTGAGCTGGTTCAACGTGGGACAGGACATCATAGTCGCGATCCCGACCGCGCGCGCGACCAATGCCGTCACCAAAACCAACTGGGAGCACGTCGGCGTGAAACCGGACATCGCCGTGCCGGCTGCGCAGGCGCTGCAGACGGCGCACGTCGCCATCCTGCGCATGCTGGCGTCATCGGCCAAGGAGGGCAACGAGCGCAAGGAACTGCAGCGCGTGCTTGTGATGGCTGAGAAAGGGGAGTCCGAGAAGCCGGTCTACACGCTCAGAGGCGAGCGTTAATCGAAGCTGTGCGGCTTGCCTTCGCGCCGGGCCTGCCAGCAAACTGTGCAGACATAAAAGCTGCCGATTTATGCGCAGAGCATTTCCGAGCTGGCAAGCGTGCAGCCACGCCCCTGCGACTTGGCTTTGTAGAGGGCGACGTCGGCACGCTGAAGCATATTCTCCATGGTGTCGGTATTGTGCATGCGCATGGCGATGCCTCCGCTGTAAGAGAGTTCAAAACCCAGTTCCTTGAGCGAATGCCGCGCCAGCCACTGCCGCAGGCGTTCGTCGTACGCCATGATCGACGCAAAGTCGGCACAGTTGAGTAGCACACAGAATTCCTCGCCGCCGTAGCGGCAGAAGAGATCGCCGACACGGCTGACAGCCCGTAAGCCGGCGACGAAAACTTGCAGCGCCCTGTCGCCGCCGGCATGGCCATGCTGGTCGTTGATTTGCTTGAAATAGTCGAGGTCAAGCATTAACACGCCGAGCGGCTGCTTGTATCGCAAACTGCTGGCAAGGTCGATCTCGGACTTCAATACCCAGGCGCGGCGGTTCAAAGCGCCGGTCAGACCGTCCAGCGTCGCCAACCGTTCCAGTTCCCGGGCTGCCTCGTCGCGGTGTGCCAGAAGAATGGCCACCACCGACATCATCATCATCGAGTTCGATGACAAGGCAAACACGCGGTTGATCAGATACGGTCCAAAAAAATTCGGAAACTCGGCGGTGTAGAACGCGCCCAGCACGGCGCGGCCGGCAAGTACCAGCATCTGAACTGTCAGGCAGATGATTAATAGCCAACGCCAGCGTCCGACCGCCAACTGTGGCTTACGGCACAAGGGAACTATGATGGTTGCAATCTGTAATGCCAGCAGGCCATTCGCCCAGCCCACCCTGAACGGATAGTTGGAAAAGCCGATGCTGTAACCTACTGTCATCAGTATGGCGATGGCGGCCGGAGCGCGAGCACTCGCCTTGCGGCCGTACCACAATTGAAAGGCCATGGCGTTGAATACCATGCCGCCCGAGACGCTGCCCATTGCCATCGTTGACAGCAGGTGGTCGGCCCAGCCGCCCCGTTCAAAGGTGTTTGAGCACAGCAGGAAAACCCACCCCAACGTTTGCAGTATGATACCGGTCTGTGCATACCGTGCAGCACGGTTCACACGCCCCATGAAATAGGGTAGCGCCACGGCCATGATCGACATGTTTAGTGTCATGCCAAAGAATAGGGTCGATACATCCGTTATAGCCACTATCGCACTTTCAAAATAAGCCAGGAAACGGCATTATCCCAATAAACCTGCACGCAGATGGAAAATCGATACTAACTCGGCTGCTCCCGGCCGGCTGCCGTCGCCGGGAGTGTTCGCGCCGAAGCAGACGTCTCCGAAAATCGGTTTCGGGAAAGTGCGCCTATGCGTAGATCGCACGCACCCGCATTACGTTCACACATGGCATCGCGACTGTCGATGAAGCTGGTCTTGCCGAGACGCGGAAAAACAACCGTCATTCCGCCAGGCAGGTCCTCAATAAGTGCAACGACGAAAATCGTTAACTAGGTCGCGATACCGTATTTGTGTTGCGTGGCTTCGTATTGCTGCTTGAGCGATTCCAGCTGCGGATGCCTTGGATCGATCTTGCGGATCACCTGCATCTGGTGCTGCGCCTGTTCGGCCAGCTGGGCTTCCCAGCCCAGCATGTTGAGCTGGCGCAGGATAGCGTCGACGGAGGCAAACAGCACGGGCAGGTTGCCCGGCGTCTTGCGCAGGGCCTGGCGCAGCACGAAGACGGCGCCCTTGAGCTCGCCGCTTTCCGACTTGCTGGCCGCTTCCTGCATCAGTTCCTGCACCTGGTACGTGATCTGCTGGCCCATGCCTTGCGCCAGGTCATGCCGGCCCGCTTTTTCAAACACGTCGACGGCCGCTTCCATCGTCACGTCGCTGTCGGCTTCGTTGACGAGTTTCATCATGACCTCGGAGGCGGCCTGCTCCAGGTTGTTTTTCAGGCAGCTTTGCACCAGGCCTACCTTCAGCTGCGTCGACAGGCCGCGCGCCGTGTCCAGGGCGGCGGCGGCCAGGTGCAGTTCGGCGGCGGCGGCGATGTCGTTGCCCGACAATTCATGCAGCATGGCGGCCGAGATGGCGCGGCACGCTTCCACGTTGGCGCTGCCCCGCAGGGAGCGTTCCATATCGCGCAGCACGCCGCTCGCCTGCGGCGCATCGCCCTTTTTTACCAGCGTTTTCACCAGGTTGACGTGGTCTTCCGGGTCGCGGAATTCCGAGTACTTGGCTTTGCTCACCACCTGCTTGTAGGCCCGTTCGGCCGCGCCGATATCGCCCGTGTCGTAGGCGATGCCGCCCAGGTGGCGCAGGCGGGCCACCATGTGCGGCGAGATGGCCACCGCGTCTTCGAGGACGTTCTTCGCCTGTATCTGCTGGCCCATGGCTTCATGGTTTTGCGCCAGCAAATCGTAGGCGGCCATGAAGCGGGGATAAGTTTCCACCAGTTGCAGCAGCGCCTCCTGCGCCTCTTCATGGCGCTGCTGTTCGAACAGGGTGCGCGCCAGTCCCAGGTGTGCCCAGGCCATGGGCCGCGTGGCCAGCATGTCGGCGTACAGCTGTTCCGCTTCCTTCCATTCATCGAGGGCAATGTGCAGCTCGGCGCGCAGGCGGGTGAAATCGGCCGCCAGGCGCGGGTGCTGCAGTTCGGCCGCGCGGCAGCTTTTCACGGCTTCGCGCAAGTCGCCTTTGTCGATCAGCTGATAGGTAGGCAGGAAAATGGCGCGCCGTTCGATGGCGCGCGCGATGCGTCCGCTCAGTACATCGACGGTAAACGGTTTTAATATGTAGTCGGACGGGGTCAGTTCGGCCGCGCTGATCACCTTGCTGTGGATGGCTTCGGAGGTCAGCATGATGAAGATCGTCCACAGGCCGATCAGCTTGTGGTGCCGCAAGTCTTCCAGCAATTGCTGGCCATCCTGGCCGTCCGTGCCACTACCAAGATCGTATTCGCACAGGATGATGTCGAACGGTTTCTTCATCAGCAAGCGGATGGCCGTACCGGAATTGACGGCATATTCCACCTTGCTGATGGCCGCCTGGTTCAGCATATTGTGCAGATTGCCCCGCATGCTGGGGTTCGGGTCGACGATCAGGACAGATAAGTCGCTAGTTTCTGGCATTGTTCAGCTCTCGTTCATCTGTTCGGTCATTTGCGGGAACTCTTCTTATAGGTATCTGTCTGGCAGTAATATTTCCTATCAGCATACTGCAAAGCCGGTCGACACTGCCAGCAAAATGCATGCAATCGGGTGCGCCGCGCGAGGGCAGGGACGCCCGGTGCCGTCCGGCGTTGTATTTCATGACGCGGGGGCCATCGCGGCGGTACCCGCGCCTGTTTTTCCGTCCATTCCTTGACTGGCATGATAGTATTTTAAAAATGCAACACTTGTTGCATGCCGCGCCATGCCGCGGCCAGGCATGCGCAAGGCTTTACCGGGCGCTTTATCTCTCTCTGGTGTCGATACCCGTCATGCGCGTTCCTGATCTGTCTACCTTGCGGCGCGTTGCCGTTCCGCTTGCATTTGGCGGCAACAGCGAACAGCAGCATACCTATTTTGCGGAGTTGCACCGGGTCGGCCTCGTCACGCAAGTGATGGGCATCATTGCCTACAGCCTGACCTGGCTGATGATGCCCGATCCCTATCATCCGAACCTGTTGCACGCCGTGCTGGCGCTGCTGGGCATGCTGGTCAGCCTGGTGGCGCGCTACCGCTGCACCACCTTGCCCGTGCTGACCATTTCCGGCGCCTGCGCCGTGCTGGCCCTGACTTTCGGCCTGCGCACCATGGCCGACGCCGTCCAGCACGCCAGCTTCTGGGTCTTGCCCGTGGGCGTCTTCATGACCCTGGCCATCGCCTCCATCTTCAATGGCGGCCTCAGCTACCTTGCCGTGGTGGCCGGCATCTGGTGGAACGTGGGTCACGGCCTGTACCCCGTCAACGCGGGCCTGCCCGACCAATCCTGGGTGTCATTGATGATCGCCGTCAGCGTGCTGTTCGGTCTGGCGCTGAATGTCAGCTTCAGTTTATTGCGGTTGCGCAACTATCACTCCAAGGTGGAATTGACGCGGCTGGCCTTCCAGGACAGCCTGACGGGCTTGAACAACCGCCGCATGTTCACGCAGCGCGCCCAGCAGATGCATGGCGCGGCCCATGGCGGCATGCTGCATTTCCTGATGATCGACATCGACGATTTCAAGATCATCAACGACCAGCAGGGGCACGATGCAGGCGACGAGGTGCTGGTGCGCACGGCCGCCATCATCGCGGACAAGGCGCAAGGCCATCTGTGCGGGCGCCTGGGCGGCGAAGAGTTCGGCATCGTGTATGCGGGCAGCCGCGAAGAGGCGCGCGCCTTTGCCGGTGGTCTGGTCGAGGCCGTCAGCCAGGCTTTCCATGCGACACAGTTCGTGTCGATCAGCGTGGGCGTGGTCGAGCTGGACCGGGGCAAAGAGCTGAGCCACAGCTACCGGCTGGCCGACGAAGCGTTGTACCTGGCCAAGCGCCAGGGCAAGAACCGCTATGTGTTCGCCGGATGATTGCCTGAGGGTGTTGTTGGCGTGTCAAAAACTGCCGCTGTGCTGGGCAAAAGGGGGGCAAAACCGCAAGTTCCGGTCATAAGGCAGGGGCAAAACGGGTATAATGCGCGCAAAGGAAATTTGCCGTACGAAAGATATTGTCATACCTACCTTTAACCCGCAGCCACGCTGCATCAACCACCTTCCAATCATGTTGATACTGCCGGGTTCCAATGCCCTGTCCCATTTCCGTAGCCACCGTCTGTTAAGCCAACTGCAAGTCGTCTCGCCTGCGATTGTTGCCGTACAAGCACGCTATGTCCATTTCATCGATGCCAGCGCGCCTCTCACCGACGACGACAGTACGCGCCTTGGCGCCTTGCTGACGTACGGCGAGCCGGCCCAGGCTGACAATACGGAAGGCGCTGCCGAAGAATTCTTCGTCATCCCCCGTTTCGGCACGATCTCGCCGTGGGCCTCGAAAGCCACCGACATCGCGCACAACTGCGGCATGGCGCACATCAAGCGCGTCGAACGCGGCATCGCTTTCCGCATCAACCTGAAATCGGGCATCCTGGGCAGCGCGATTGGCGCCGGCAAATTGACGGACGAGCAGGTACAGGCCGTGGCCGACCTGCTGCACGACCGCATGACGGAATCCGTGCTGCGCAGCGCAGACGACGCCAAGGACTTGTTCCGCACCCTGGAAGCGCGTCCGCTCGAATCGATCGACTTGCTGGGGCAGGGCAAGCGCGCGCTGGAAACGGCGAACACGGAACTGGGCCTGGCGATGTCGGAAGACGAAATCGACTACCTGGACGCCGCCTTCACCAAGGCCGGCCGCAACCCGACGGACGTGGAACTGATGATGTTCGCGCAGGCGAACAGCGAACATTGCCGCCACAAGATCTTCAACGCTGACTGGACCATCGACGGCGTGGCGCAGCCAAAATCCTTGTTCGGCATGATCAAGAACACGCACGAACTGCAGCCGAAGGGCACCGTCGTCGCCTACAGCGACAACTCGTCCATCATGGAAGGCGCCACCGTGTCGCGCTTCTACCCGCGCGGTGACAGCCACGAATACGCGGCGTCGACCGAACTGACGCACACGCTGATGAAGGTGGAGACGCATAACCACCCGACGGCCATCTCCCCATTCCCGGGCGCCTCCACGGGCGCGGGCGGCGAGATCCGCGACGAAGGCGCAACGGGCCGCGGCGCCAAGCCAAAAGCTGGCCTGACCGGTTTCACCGTCTCGAACCTGTCGCTGCCGGACGCCGTGCGCAGCTGGGAAACGGCCGCTTCCGTGACGGCGCCGCTGGCATCGCGCTCTGATGCGGAGCAATACGGCAAACCGGAACGCATCGCTTCGCCGCTGCAAATCATGATCGACGGCCCACTGGGCGGCGCCGCGTTCTCGAACGAATTTGGCCGTCCGGTACTGGGCGGCTACTTCCGCACGTATGAACAGAACGTCGGCGTCGACAGCGATGCCGTGTTCGGCTACCACAAGCCGATCATGATCGCGGGCGGCATCGGCAATATCTCGGCGCAGCACACGCACAAGAACGACATCCCCGTCGGCAGCCTGCTGGTGCAGCTCGGTGGCCCGGGCATGCGCATCGGCATGGGCGGCAGCGCCGCCTCGTCGATGACCACCGGCAGCAACACGGCCGACCTGGACTTCGATTCCGTCCAGCGCGGCAATCCGGAAATGGAACGCCGCGCCCAGGAAGTCATCAACGCCTGCTGGCAAATGGGCGCAGACAATCCGATCATCTCGATCCACGACGTGGGTGCGGGCGGCTTGTCGAACGCTTTCCCGGAAATCACCAACGACGCCAAGCGCGGCGCGATTTTCGACTTGCGCAAGATGCCGCTGGAAGAATCGGGCATGGCGCCGAAGGAAATCTGGAGCAATGAGTCGCAGGAACGCTACGTTCTGGCCATCGCGCCGGAAAGCCTGCCACTGTTCAAAGCCATGTGCGAACGCGAACGCTGTCTGTTCGCCGCCGTGGGCGTGGCCACCGAAGAACGTCAACTCAAATTGATCGACCCGGAACTGGGCAACGAGCCGGTCGACATGCCGATGGATGTCTTGCTGGGCAAACCGCCGAAGATGCAGCGCGACGTGGTCCACGTGGCCAACGATTTCCCGGCGATTGACCTGACGGGCATGGACTTGAAGGACGTGGCGCAAAAAGTGCTGCTGCTGCCGACCGTGGCCGACAAATCCTTCCTCATCACTATCGGCGACCGCAGCGTGGGCGGCATGACCGTGCGCGACCAGATGGTGGGACCATGGCAAGTGCCGGTGGCCGATTGCGCCGTCACCACCATGAGCTTCGAAGGTTATCTGGGCGAAGCGATGGCCATGGGCGAACGCACGCCGCTGGCCGTGATCGACGCCGCCGCCTCGGGCCGCATGGCCGTGGGCGAAGCCGTCACCAACATCGCCGCCGCGGCGATTGCCGACATTTCCGACATCAAGCTGTCCGCCAACTGGATGGCCGCCTGCGGCCAGCCTGGCCAGGATGCGGCCCTGTACGACACGGTGAAAGCCGTCGGCATGGACCTGTGCCCGGCGCTGGGCATCAGCATCCCCGTCGGCAAGGATTCGCTGTCGATGCGCACGACGTGGAAAGACGAGAGCACGGGCGCGGCGAAATCCGTCACGTCGCCGGTGTCGCTGATCGTCTCCTCGTTCGCACCAGTGACCGACGTGCGCAAGTCGCTCACGCCGCAGCTGAAAACCGACAAGGGCGACACGTCATTGATCCTGATCGACCTGGGTCGCGGCAAAAACCGCTTGGGCGCTTCGGCGCTGGCGCAAGTCATGGGCCAATTGGGTAATGAAACGCCGGACGTGGACAGCGCGGAAGACCTGAAAGGCTTCTTCGCCGCCATTCAAAAGCTCAATAGCGACGACAAGCTGCTGGCCTACCATGACCGTTCGGACGGCGGCCTGTACGCCACCCTGACGGAAATGGCCTTCGCCGGCCACACGGGCATGTCCGTCAACCTGGACATGCTGACCATGGAAGGCGAGCATTCGAGCGACTGGGGCGACGCCAAGAACTGGACCGGCCAGGTAGCGGAACGCCGCAACGAACTGACCCTGCGTGCCCTGTTCAGCGAAGAACTGGGCGCCGTCATCCAGGTGCGCGCGGAAGAAAAGTCGCTCGTCATGGACGTGCTGCGCACGTTTAATTTGGGCGCCTGCAGCCATATCATCGGCAAATTGAACGACCGCGACGTCATCGAATTCACGCGCGACGCCAAGTTGATTTACACCCAGCCGCGCGCCGAACTGCACCGCCTGTGGAGCGAAACGAGCTGGCGCATCGCCCGCCTGCGCGACAACCCGGCTTGCGCCGAGGCCGAATACGACCGCCTGCTGGACGTGCAAGATCCGGGCATGTCGCCGATCGTCACGTTTGACCAGAACGAGAACATCGCCGCGCCATTCATCGCCACCGGCGTGCGTCCGCGTGTCGCCATCCTGCGCGAGCAGGGCGTCAACTCGCACATCGAGACGGCCTACGTGATGCACCAGGCAGGCTTTGCCGCTGTTGACGTGCACATGAGCGACCTGATTGCGGGCCGTGTCAAGCTGGACGACTTCCAGGGCGTCATCGCCGTGGGCGGTTTCTCCTACGGCGACGTGCTGGGCGCCGGCGAAGGCTGGGCGAAAACCATCCTTTTCAACGCCAGCCTGGCGGAACAGTTCGCGCGCTTCTTCAACCGTACGGACAGCTTTGGCCTGGGTATCTGCAACGGCTGCCAGATGATGAGCAATCTGAAATCGATCATCCCCGGCGCCCACGCCTGGCCCAAGTTCACGCGCAACAAGTCGGAGAAATTCGAAGGCCGCTTTGCCATGGTCGAAGTGATGGACTCCCCATCGATCTTCTTCAACGGCATGGCCGGTACGCAAGCCGGCATCGCCATCGCCCACGGCGAAGGCTACGCCGACTTCTCGCAAACGGGCGACATCACCCAGGTCAGCAAAGCCATGCGTTTTGTGGACAACAAGGGCGCCGCTACCGAAGCGTACCCGTATAACCCGAACGGCTCGCCGGAAGGCATCACCTCCGTCACCACGCCAGACGGCCGCTTCACCGTGCTGATGCCGCACGCTGAACGCGTGTTCCGCTCGGTTCAGCAGTCGTATCACCCTGAAGCATGGGGCGAGGACTCGCCGTGGATGCGCATGTTCAGGAATGCACGGAAGTTTGTGGGGTAATTTTTTTATCTGCGGCGCGGCGTCTTTGTTCAAGGCGCTGCTGCTGGGGTGGGAATGAGAAAGCCGCTGTCGGGAGACAGCGGCTTTTGTTTTTTAAAATATCTCATTTCATGTTTTTAATAATAAATTGCAAACTCTGAAATCGTTGTTCATTAAGGAATTTTATTTCACCTATACTTCCAAGGTCAAAAATCTCGTCAGCTTTTTTTAGGCGACTAAGTAAAGGTATTGCAATCCCATCTACCAAATCTGCAAAAACTATCATGTCGGCATAACTAGATGGTATTTTGTAGCCCTTAGTCGAGCTGGCTATTACAACATTATGATCTCTAAGTTTTGCAATTATATTTGAGCGTAGATACTGCTTAGTGATCTCATGAAATCCTTGATTTTTTAAATGTTCAAGAATTTCATTTGTTGATGTGAATATTTTTTCAGAGGGGAATCTGGCGCAAAAAAGTAAGTAGCTTAGCGTTGCGTATTGAATTTCTATTTCCGGGTCTGACGAATTAAAATTATTCCTTAAAAATTCAGATGCTCTAAGAAGTGAGATGTTGGAAATTTTCGAGTCAATGTCAGCGGATGAGTTGTTGGCTGCTAGATCTGTTTCGAATTTTGGTGGCCACTCATCTATCCTTATTCTTCTATTTTGAATGAAGCTTAGGAAGCTGTTTCGTACGTTTCCAGAAACTTTTTCCTCGTATAGTTTTGCGGTGGTGCCAACCAAAAAATCAGCAAGCTGAACTAATATTTGGGTTCTGCTATCCACAATCTCAATTTTTGATTCGAAAAAAAGATCGGGAATATGATTTTTGGCAATGTAATTTTTAAAGCCGTTAATGAAATCTGAACCCCCGTGGCCATCAGAATAAATCGTTATATTTTTTACTGATTTGAAAAGCTGATTGTATAGGAGTCCATTTATGAATTTAATGAAGGTTTTTTTGTATTGCAACCCGCTATCTTTTATTATTCGTGATTTGTCTACGCAAACTGCATAAAACCTGAAATTCAAGGGTGATATTTCATTGATTATTTTCAGTCTTTTTCTGTTGCTTAGTTTGTTTGATTTAATTTCGCTGGAGTTGAAATGTTTTATTCTAATTTTTTCCATCGATGCTTCAAGTTCCGATCTTTCTTCGGTCGGAATTATTACTGCTAGTACTATAAAGTAATTTGACGCACCATCCTTCTCGGTTGCTAAATCGTGGTTTCCGGATTCATCGACGAAGGCAACGTAATCGCTCATTGGTAGTCCATTTTAAGTTTGTACTTTTGGATATTCTTGAATATTCACAACCCCTTCGCCACCCCCACAATCACCACCGCCGACGGCACCAGCAAAAATTGCGCAATCAGCGTCCCCGCCAATCTGCTTCCCACCAGCCACACCACCGCGCGTCGGAATTGCGATTCTTCGATCTTGCCTTCGATGACGTCATCCGTCATGCCCGACACCACGTGCCGATGAAGACGGCCATCATGATGGTGGCGCCGCCGTTGATGATCGATGAAAGCGTGCTGGAGGTGACGCGCACGCTGGGATCCAGCACGCCCGCGTACCGCGCCGCGGTGTAAGGTGGACAACGATGCGCCCACCGTCCACAGGGCCGTGGCGATGACGATGGAGACGGAGATGCCCGATTTTTGGCGCAGGCCCGTGACGTTGGCGGGCTTGGGCAGGCTGGAGGAGGTCTTGAGGTAGGACAAGCCGCCCTTGAAGACGGTGTGCAACAGCAGTTTCGGCACCGACCTGTGTACCTGGAAGTGCTCGACTGCGCGGCAGAAGGCGCGCTGGAAGGTGGGGATAAGGATTGCGCCCAGTATCGTCGCCAGGCTGGCGGAGAATAGCAGCCAGCGGAAGTCTACCAATAGCGTGCTGGCGGCAACATGCTGGTCTATGCCTGTCTCGACTCGCTTGGCGAGGAATGGTCCCAGGAATGAGTTCGACGTCCGCGACAGCAGCATCAGAATGCTGAACAGGGCCAGCGACACGGCGATGCGCCGCGTGCGGATGCCGGCGATGCGCACGGAATAGGCGAGGGTGCCGATAATGTGGATGATGAACGTCAGTGCGCAAATCAACAGCAATTGCTTGTCCATCACAACCTTGCAGTAAAGAAAATGTAATTCCATGCTGCCATGGAGTTACTTATTTTTCAACTGCGAATATGACAATTTTCAAGTTAATTCGTTTTCGTCGTGTGTTTGTATGCAGTTGGCAGTTTTTCACCCCAAGGCAGAAACTGGGGTCAGACCCCGGCCCTTGCTCTGGGTTTGGCGATGCTTTCATAGGAGGCAAGGCTCGTTCCCGCCGCTTGCATTTCAGACATGTGCCCTCATCTGTGTGGCAATGGTAGCCTGTAGCGCTGCCTCATCCGAACCAACCAGGAGAACCACCATGAGTTTCGATTCCTTTCTGTCCAAACTGAAGACCAAAGCAAGTGAACTGAAAACGGAAGCGCTGAAGTACAAGAACAAGGATTTCCTGAATGCCGCGATGGCGGGCTCGGCCCTGATCGCCATGGCGGACGGCAGCGTCAGTGCGGAAGAGAAGCAGAAGATGGTGAAGTTTATTGAAAGCAATGATGCGCTGTCGGTGTTTACCACCACGGACGTGATCAAGGCTTTCCAGGACTATGTCGGTCAGCTGGAGTTCGACAAGGATATCGGCGAAGCCAAGGCGTATCAGGCGCTGGGCAAGATGAAGCCGAATGTGGAGGCGTCGCGCTTGCTGGTGCGCATGATTATCGCCGTCGCTTCGTCGGACGGCAATTTCGACGCCAACGAGCAGCGCGTGGCCAGCAAGATCGCGCGCGAGCTGGGCTTGACTCCGGCGGAGTTCGAGTTGCAGTAACTTTCAAGCCAGCCGGCCACGGCTGGCCAGCCTTAGCTCTTGTCCCACCACGGCGGCGTGCCCGACGACCAGGGGCACGCCATTTCCACTTCGCGTATCCTGTAGCGGATCTCGATCACCTGGCCGGGGCTGAAGGGACCGCGTTTCCAGTCGCCGGAATCAAAGACGTAGCCTTTGCCCTTGATGCAAAGACTGGTTGGGTTGTTGCCGATGGGACCGGTCGAGTGCAGGGTGACGCGCACTTCGCCGTTGGCGTCCAGCGGGGCGTCGCCACCCGTGAACAGTGGATCCGAGCCAATGTCGCAGACAGTGGTGCTGCCTATCTTGCTGCAGTGCTTGATATACGTTTGCTGGCGCGCATTGGCCAGGTAATCGTCATGCCGCATCGGCTTGCCGTCGTCATAGGTAAAGCGCAGGGTCACTTGCGTGGGCTCGCTGGCCGGATGGCGCGTGGTGCTGGTGCAGGCGGCGCTGACCAGGGCCAGCAATGGCCAGGCCAGCAGGCGCAGGCTACGGCGCAGCAGGCGTGCTGGAATCTTTTCAGTCTGGGACATGGTGCTCCACGGAGAATGGCTGCGGCGGCGTCGCGCCGAAGGCGGCGATCATAGCACGCACCTATTTCCCCCCGGAGCACGCCTGCAGCAACGCTAGCGCGCCGCGATCGGCGGCGCCGCCACCCGTTCCAGCCGCATGCTGCCGTCGGCCACGCGCTGCGGCGGCACCATCATCACCAATTCCCCTGTCACCGTGCCGTCGCTGCGGCGGTCGATGCGCACCTTGAGCTTGCCGTCGAGGGCGACAAATACCTTGGGCGCGGCGGCGACGATGCGGTGTTCCTCGCCGTCGCCCACCTTGGCGTACAGCAAGCCGTCGTATTGGCGCAGGCGCAGGCTCTGGCCATTGGCCAGGGTGTACTCGCCCGCATATGGCTGGAAGTCTTCGCGGCTGAGGTAGCGGGGCTGGGCGGGCGGCGTGATGCGCAGCGACAGGGCCGGCACTTCGACCGTGCGTTGCGGCGGCAGCACCTGGGCCGTGGCCAGGGCGCTGGCGGCGATGACGATGATGGAAATCACGGTATTTTTCATGGTGAATACTCCTTTCTGGTGAATGGGCTGGCGCTCCGGTGGATCCTGGCGATCAGTTCGCCCTGGCGCGCCGTGCCCGTCTTGTCGTAGATGTGGTGCAGATGCGTCCTGACGGTGTTGATGGAGACGCCCGTATCGGCGGCGATGCGGTCGATGGCGGCGCCTTGCGCCAGCGCCTGGGCCACTTGCGCTTCGGCCTGTGTCAGTTCAAACAGCTGCTGCAGCGCAGGCACGGCGATGGCCGGCGCCTGCGGGTCGCGCGCCAGCACCAGGGCGCATGGGCGCTGGCTGGACTGGCCTTGCTGCGGCTGGAAGGGCGCCACCGTCAGGCACAGGTCGGGCGCGCCCGTGCGCGGCAGGCGCAGGGCGCTGGCCGCGGGCGCGGCGACCCGCCTGCCTTTGCCGGTGCCGATGGCTTGCCGCACGGCTTGCGCCAGTTGCGGCAGCGCGCACCAGCGGGGGCTGCCGCCAGCCGGGCAATGCAGGCTGCGTTCCAGGCCGGGACCGAACAGGGCCAGTGCGCTGGCATTCGCGTAGAGCACGTCGAGCCGGCTATCTAGCAGCAGCACGGCCGTGTCGAGCGCATCGAGCGCCGCGCGCGTGGTGCGTGCCTGCATGCCGCTCTGGGCCAGGCGGGCGCGGATGCGCAGGGCGCGCTGCAGGTGCGGAAGCAGCGCTTGCAGTTGCGCCTGCACCAGTGGGCTGTCCGCAAACGGCCCCTGCGCGTGCTGGCGGTGCACACCCAGCAGGGCAGTTTCCCCGGGCGCCAAGGGCAAGACCGCGCCGATGACGTGGTAAAGATCATGCGGGCGGCAAAAGTCGGCATAGAATTCCGTGCGCTCGAAATCGCGCGGACGAATGTGCTCCGCGCTGCCGTGTACCTGGCTCACGCCCAGGCGGTAAGCCAGTTTCGCCCAGATATCGTGCTGCCAGTAATACGCTTCATAGGCGCTGGTGGTCTCTTTGCCGAAGCGCCCCGCAGGATTGAGCAGCTGCGCGCCGCTGTCGCTTTGCAGTATCAGGCTGGTGTCACTGGCGCCGCCGAAGGCATCGGCCAGGTCGCGGCACAGCTGCGGCCACAGCGCATCATCGAGCGCCGCGTCATACAGGCGGGCGATCAATGCCTGCTGCGGCGCTGTCATCGGCATGTCCATGGCGTCCGCCAGCTCGTGCCACGCGATCAGCGGCCTGGAAAGCCCAGCGTGGCCAGATGCTCGCCCTGCGCGCTGCCATCGGCCAACTGGCGTGCCGGCACCACCATCACCAGTTCGCCGCCCACGCTGCCATCGTCGTGATGGTCGATGCGTACCTTCAGTTGGCGATCCAGCGCGACGAAGGCATTGCGGCTGGTGGCGACGATGCGGTGTTCGGGCTGGTTGCCGATGCGCGCATACATGATGGTGCCGGCGCGGCGCAGCTGCAGGGTGTCGCCATTCGACAGGTCGTAGGCGCCCGCGAATTTCTGGAAGTCTTCGCGCAGCATGTAACGTGGCTGGTCCGGAACGTCGATGCGCAGCGAGTGCGCCGCCACGTCCACGGTCTTGTCTTGCGGCAGGGTTTGCGCACTCGCCGCAAGGCAGGTGGCTGACAGGCCCAGCAATGTGCTCAGGATGATGGTTTTCATGATGTCGTCCCTCGATGGTTGAGTGCCCCTGGCGTGGCGCCCGGTCGGGCTGGCGTGAGGCTGAAGCCAGTCTAGGCAAGGGTGCTGCGCGGCGCATCATTCATCCGAATGAGATGGGGATTGATATTTTGCGGGGTGCGGCTATCAGGCATGGCCCCAAGGCCATCCGGGCATTCATCAAGTCAGGCCCGATTCTGGCGTCAGGCAAAATCGACCAGGGCGCCGCGTCAGCAAAAATCTTTCATCAACGCAATCTCGCGCGGCATGTCGCGGCGCGTGATGTAAGATTCGCACTATGTCCGATTTCACATTTTCCGATTGCCCATGAGTTCAATAATGATTCCCGACGTCGCCCTGGTCGACAATACCGAACAACGCACGCCGCTGGTGCTGGTGCTGGACTGTTCCGGCAGCATGGATGGCGAACCCGTCTCGCTGCTCAACGAAGGCCTGGCCTTGCTGGAACAGGAACTCAAGTCCGACGTGATCGCCGCCAAGCGCGTGCGCATCCTGGTGATTCAATATGGCGCCCACGATGAAGCCGTGGTCGCCAGCAACTGGTGCGACGCGATGGATTTCACGTCGCCCCGCCTTGAGGCGAACGGCACCACGCCGACCGGCGCGGCCGTGGAACTGGCGCTGGCGGAAATCGAGCAGGAAAAGCAGCGCTTCCGCGCCGCTGGCGTGGCGTACACGCGGCCATGGCTGTTTTTGATGTCGGACGGCGAGCCGACGGACCAATGGCAGCACGGCGCCGAACAGGCGCGCGCGGCCGAGCAGGGCAATAAAGTGGCGATCTTCCCCATCGCCGTGGGCGACCATGCGAATATCGATACGCTGGGGCAGTTTTCCAGCCGTGGCGAGCGCGGCGTGAAGCAGCTGAAAGGCTTGCAGTTCCGCGAATTGTTCCTGTGGCTGAGCGCCAGCATGCAGGTGGTGTCGCAGTCGCGTCCCGGCGCGCAGGCGCAGCTGGCCTCGACGGACGGCTGGTCTGTCGTCAATACGTGAAAGCCCGCTGATCCATGACTGCGGTAAAGGATACCTGGCGCGTGTTTGGCGCCTCCGTCACGGGCAAGGCGCACCTGGATAAAGCCATCCCTTGCCAGGATGCGCACGCGCACGCCGTAGTCAGTGGCGTGCTGGTGGCCATCGTTTGCGATGGGGCCGGTTCGGCCAGGCTCAGCGAGCAGGGCGCACAGTTTGTTGCCGCACAAAGCGTGCAGGCGCTGGCCGGCCGCCTGGAGCAGGGCGCCACCGTGCAGGACTTGCACGACGGCGCGCTGGCGGGCACGCTGGCGCAGATCCGCGCCGCGCTGGACGACATCGCCCGCGCCGCCAACGCCAGCTTGGACGACTACGCTTCTACTGTGGTGGGCGTGGTCATGGGGCAAGATGCCGGCTTCTTTTTCCACCTGGGCGACGGCCTGGGCGTGGCGCAGCTGGCCGACGGTAGCGAGCTGATCTCGCTGCCCGCGAATGGCGAATACGCCAACGAAACCTATTTTCTGTCGGGCGAGCGCTGGCGCGAACAGTTGCGCCTGTTGCCGATTCCCCAGTCCGTGCGCGGCGTGGTGCTGATGTCGGACGGCTGCATGCCCTTTGCCATGAGCAAGAACAATGCAGCCTTGTACGCGCCCTTCATGGATGCCGTGCAAGGCTATCTGCGCACGGTCGAGAGCGTGGAGCTGGGCAATGCGGCGCTGGCATCCACCCTGGCCGACCCGCGCACGCACCAGATCACGGGCGATGACAAGACCCTGCTGCTGGCCTTGCGCGCATGAGCCGGAAGCAAGGCGTGACGCCGGGCCTGAGTCCGGGCGGCAAGATCTGGCTGGATAAAGTCCGGACGCTGGTGCTGGGAAAACTGATTAAAAGCGGCGGCGCGGGCAGCGTGTATCTGCTGCCCGGCGCGCCCGCGCAGGTCGCCAAGCTGTACCACCCGCACCTGGACCGGGCCGCCAACCGGCGCAAGCTCGAAGCGATGCTGGAATTGTCGCCCGAGTTGCCCGATCAAGTGGAAAACGGCAAGCGCTACGTGCAGATTGCCTGGCCGCAAGCGGCCGTGTTCGACGGGCAGGGCGGCTTCGCGGGCTTCGTCATGCCCCTGCTGGACATGGCGCAGACGGCCGAGCTGGAACAGATCATGCAGGAGCGGCAGGCGCGCGCGGCCGGCTTGCCCACGGGGCTCGGTCCCAAGCTGACCCTGGCCGCCAACCTGGCCGCCGTCATCGATGCGCTGCATCAGCAGCAGCATTACGTGGTCGACCTGAAACCAGTGAACTTGCGCTTTTATCGCGATTCGCTGTACATCGCCATGCTCGATTGCGACGGCTTCAGCATCCAGGGCCATGCGGAGCGTTTTCCTGCCGAGCAATTCACGGCCGACTACCTGGCGCCGGAATTCCAGCGCAAGGGCATGCCGGCGGGCACGGAAATGGCGCAAGACCGTTTTGCGCTGGCCGTCGTCATCTTCCAATTGCTCAACTTCGGCATCCACCCGTACAGCGGGCGGCCCGGCAATGTCCAAGTGGCGACCGATATTCCCGGGCGCATCCGCGACGGCTGCTATGCGTATGGCGTCAAACGCCACAAGCAGCTGGCGCCGAACGCCACCAGCGGCCATGCGCTGATGCCGCCCGAACTGCGCGCCATGTTCGACCGCGCGTTTTCTCCATCCCCCAAACCGCAGCGGCCGTCGGCGGCGGACTGGGCGCAGTTGCTGCGCGCTTATGCACAGCGCAGCGGCGGCAAGCTGGTCGTTTGCGCCGTGAATCCCGAACACCAGCATTTTGCCGGCCATGGTTGCGCCGCCTGCGCGCGCGACAAGGTCATCGTCGCGGCCGGGCAAGCGTCCGTGCAGGCGCAGCAGATGCAGCTGCAACAGCAATCGTTGCCGCAGCAGCGCAGCGCGCGCCGCACGCACCATACGGCGCCGGGGCAGGCGCCGGTCGCCATTCCCGCCGCCAATGCGGCCGGAAACACTGGCGGCGGCATCACCGGCAAGGGCTGGGCCGTGGTGGTGCTGCTGATCGTCCTGTTCCTGATCGGCTTTACGGCCTGGACCTCGTCGCCCGATGAAGCCAAGGCCAAGGCTGAGATGCAGGCGCAAGCCGAGCAGGCGGCTGGCCTGGAAGTGTTTCGCTGGCGCACGCGCAAGGCGGCCGGTTTCCAGCCGTCCGATGCGCGCAAGGCTGTGCGCAGCCTGTCGCAAGCGATCAGCAAGGGCGACGATGACGCCGTCACGCGCGGCTTGCAGCTGTTGTACCGTTCCGGCCAGGAAAAGCCGTCCGGCTACGGCGTCGACCGCACGCAGGCGCAGCTGCGCGCCTCGTTGCTGGAGGGCCTGGGCTGGGTGCCCGGCTATGAGCCGGGGCTGGTCGCAACCTATCTTGACCTGCTACAAGCGAACCCGCGCGACCATCTGGTGGCGGCGGCCATGGGCCGCATGCATCTGAGCCTGAACGAACCGCAGGCGGCGCGCCAGTACTTCGAGCAAGCCGTGTGGGCGCACCCGACGGATGGCACGGCCTGGCTGGGCATCGCGGCTGCGGCGCAGCTGCGTGGTGGCGACGAACGCGATGCCGTCAACCTGGTGGCGCTGGCGCAACTGACGGCTTACCGCTACGCCGTCGAGCATGCCTTGCCGGCCGAACCGGGGCAGCCGGCCGACAATGGCGTCGCGCGCATGACGCAGCGCATGGATCTGAACGCCAAGGTGCTGCGCCTGGCGCAGCCGGGCGCTTACCAGAAGCGCTGGGACAAGGTGCTGGCCGAGGGCGCGCTGCTGGCGGCCAAACTGAAGGCCATGCCGCCCTTGCGGGACCAGGTCGGCGGCGTACAGCGCGAGACGATGACGACGGTTGCGTATGGCGTGCTGGACGAGAAGCATGCAAGGGGTGAAAACCGCCTGACCCTGACCATCGCGGCAGATGGCAGCCTCAGCTATGCGGCGGCCGAGTTGCCGATGGAGCCGATGCTCAACAAGGTGCTGCTCGATAGCGTGAAGCGCTGGACCTACCTGCCGGCCGTGCAGCACGGTCAATTGCGCGATGCCGAGGTGGTGGTGCTGGTGCGCTACCGCGATGGCCGGGTCAGCTTCGTGCCGGGCGGCGTGGCCGCCACGACGGAAAATTAAAGGAATAGCATGAAAATCAAGACCCTATGCGCCGTGCTGGGCGCCTGCTTGCTGAGCCCAGGCATGGCGCAGGCGGACATCGTGCAGCGCCTGGTAGTGACAGCCATGGCGGCCGAGCCAGATAGCGAAGGCGGCGATGTGTTCAGTATTGCGGGCACGACGGCCTGCGGCGGCAAGCAGATACGCATGGATGCCCGCTCGGTGAACCTGGACGACGCGCCATACGACGCGCTGAAAGCCGGGCTGGCCAAGCAGATCCGCAGCAAGACGCCGATGCTCATCACCCTGAAAAAATGCCCGGACGATGCGAGCGTGCCCATCGTGCGCCACATCGCCGCCTGCACGCCAGCCACCTGCACCGATGGCCGGGCGCGGCTGTACCTGCACGAACGTTTCTTCCCCATCGAGCAAGAAAAAGCACCGAATGTGCTGCTGTTGCCCTTGCCGAAAGGCAAGCCGCCTGGCACATGGAAGGTGGATATTGTCAGCGTGGCCGGCGACAAGCTGCGCCTGTCCGGGCACGTCAACAAGGCCGATTATGCCTCCGGTGAGCTGGTGGGCGGCTATGTCACGTATTACCCGAACGGCAAGATCGAGAAACAGGTGGCGCAGGATGGGCAGGGCCGGCAGGATGGCGCCACCAGCCTGTATCGTGCCGATGGCAGCCTGGAATCGCGTGGCAACTGGCGTCACGGTTTGCCGGAAGGCACGCACCAGCAATATCACGCCACGGGCAAGCTGCGCGAGGCCAGCGTGTACCGCGAGGGCAAGCGCGTGGACGGTCCCGTGCAGACGTTTGACGCAAATGGCAAGCTGAGCACCAGTTTTGTGCTGCGCGATGGACGCATGGAAGGCGAGCTGCTCGCGTATTTCCCGGATGGAAAAGTAGCGGGCCGCACGCAAGTGAGCAAGGGCAAGTTCAATGGCAGCAGCGCCGAGTACTATCCCGATGGCGCCGTGCGCGCCAGCATGACGCTGGTCAACGACCTGCCGGTCGGGGAAGCGCTGGAGTTCTATCCGGACGGCAAGGTGCAAAGCCGCCAGCAGTATGGCGACAAAGGCGGGCTGCTGAGTATCCAGCGCTACAGCCCGCAGGGCGTGCTGGTGCTGGAGCGACGCTGGGATGCGCAATGGCGCGAGCAGGGCACGTCGCGCTCGTGGTACGAAAGCGGCAAGCCCGAGCAGGCCATCGACTACGTGAACGACCGGCGCGACGGCTGGAGCCGCAGCTGGCGCGAGGATGGCAGCCTGAAGAATGAATGCCGGTATGTGGCCGGCAAGGCACAGGGCGACTGCGGCGAAGCGCCGCCAGCGCCGGAACTGCAGCGCAAGGAGCAGGCATGGCGGGCACTTTGAAACATTTGTTTGGCGCCATGCTGCTGTTGCCGGCGCTGGCCCACGCCGAGATCGTGCAGCGCCAGGTGATCACGGCGATCCAGGCCGCGCCCGGCAGCGGCGATGTGCTGACGGTGGCCGACGACACGGGCTGCGGCGGCAGGCAGCTGCGCATGGATGCTGCATCGCTAGGATTGAGCGAGGAGCAGTATGGCGTCATGAAGGCCGAGCTGGCCAACATGATACGCGACAGGAACCCCTTGCTCGTGCGCCTGCGTGCCTGCCCGGCGCCAGACCGCGCTGGCGTCGATGCCATTCCCGTCATCCACATGTTGCGCGGCTGCGATGAGCACTGTGCCGATGGCAAGGCCCGTCTTTACCTGAACCACAACCTGTCGCGCGGCGAGGTGATGGAAGAGGCGCGCTATGCGCTGCTCCTGCCGCTGCCGCCAGGCAAGATGCCGGGCACCTGGCAAGTCGAGATCTATCACGTGCGCGAAGGCGAACCGAAGCGGCTGATCGGCCAGGTCAACGCTCCCGATTACCTGCGCGGCAAGCTGGTGGGCAACTACAGCATGTATTACCCGCACGGACAGGTCGAGATGCAGGTGGCGCGCGATGGGCGCAGCGTGCAGGAGGGTGTGCAGACCCTGTATTACCCGGACGGCAAGGTTTCCATGCGCAACACGTGGCGCAATGGCGTGCAGGAGGGGGAGGAGCAGACTTATCACCAGAACGGCAAGCTGATCGAGTCGCGCACCTACCGTAACGGCACCCGCGCCGATGGTCTGGTCGAAACGTTCAACCAGGACGGAAAGCTGCGCACGCGCATGACCCAGGTCAAGGACCAGACGGAGGGCGAACTGCTGCTGTTCTATCCGGATGGCACCGTGGAAAGCCGCAGCCAGTATGTGAACGGCATCCAGACGGGACCGAGCATCGGCTATTTCCCGGATGGCAAGGTACAGCGCACCGCCACCTACGTTGACGGCAAGCCCGCTGGCGAGAGCGTCGAATATTATCCGGACGGCAAGGTCGCCAGCAAGCGCACGCACAGCGACCATTATGTGTTGCGCAGCGAGCAGCGCTTCAGCCGGGCCGGCGTCTTGCTCGTGCACAAACTGTGGAACGCGGGCGGACGCGAGGAGGGCGCCTTGCGTTCGTGGTATGCCGATGGCAAGCCGAGGCAATTGATCGAATACGTCGATGGCGAGCGCCAGGGCTGGACGCGGCACTGGCGTGCAGATGGCGGCCTGGAGAGCGAATGCCGCTATGTCGCCGATGTGGCGCAGGGGGAGTGTAACGGGGCGTCTGCCAGGATGTCGTACACGGAGGATGGGATTGAGTTTGAGATGCCGAAGGCTTGATACTTGACGTGTATTCCAACGGTGCTGCGGCAGTTTGATAAATACTGTAGTTTTCTGGATGGTTGCATATTTGCTACAGAAAGTCAGTCAATTGGCTCTATTAGTAGTGGAAAGATAGGCTTTATCTCTGGTCTACGGGAATTGGCCTATAGTCAGCATACCAAAAAATATAGCCTCAAGGAAACGGCAATCTTTTTTGCGGGCGCAACGACACGCCACGATGCCGGAACTTGAAAGAAGTAAATGATTAAATACTTAGCGATATCAATGGTGTTCTTCACCAGCATTGCGAGTGCCCAAGTGCATGTAAATGGGTACACGAAAAAAGATGGAACTTATGTGGCACCTCATCATAGAACCGCACCTGACAGCACCATTTCGAATAATTACAGCACTCAAGGCAATGTCAATCCCTACACCGGTAAGGCTGGAACTGTTCCCAATCAAGCAGATAGCTCTTACGGATATCAGCCTCAGGCAAAGCCAGCACCACGCCAAGAGATTCAACCACTGCAACCGCTACCATCGTTTCAACCAACGCAGCCGCTGCCACAGCCGTCTGTATGGGGAACGCAAAAATAAACGAGAAGCGTGGTCTGACGAGCCGCCAGGGAGTATGCCAGTGAGGCATCTCCCCGATCACGAATAAGTTTACCGGTGCGGCGGCGTCAGCACGCTAGCTATCGCCTTCGGCAAGGTTTCCGGATAATCGCGGCTGAAGTGCAGGCCGCGGCTTTCGCGGCGGGACAGGGCGCTGTTGACGATCATCGAGGCCACGTCGACCAGGTTGCGCAGTTCCAGCAAATCGTGCGTGATGCGGAAGTTGCGGTAGTACTCGTCGATTTCTTCCTTCAGCAGGGCGATACGGTGCTGGGCCCGTTCCAGGCGCTTGGTGGTGCGCACGATACCCACGTAATTCCACATGAAGCGGCGCAGCTCGTCCCAGTTGTGGGAAATCACCACTTCCTCGTCCGCATCGGTGACGCGGCTTTCATCCCAGTCGGGCAGGTACGGCGTGCCCAGCTTTTCCTTGCTTTCGATATCCTGCGCGCAGGCGCGGCCGATGACGATGCATTCCAGCAAGGAATTGCTCGCCAGGCGGTTCGCGCCATGCAGACCCGTGCAGGCCGTCTCGCCGACGGCATACAGGCCCGGCAAGTCGGCGCGGCCCGCCAAGTCTGTTACCACGCCGCCGCACGTGTAGTGGGCGGCCGGCACGATGGGGATAGGCTGCTTGGTGATGTCGATGCCCAGTTCCAGACAGCGCGCGTAAATGGTGGGGAAGTGCTCGATGAGAAATGCGGCCGGCTTGTGGCTGATGTCCAGGTGCACGTAGTCGAGGCCGCGCTTCTTGATTTCGAAGTCGATGGCGCGCGCCACCACGTCGCGCGGCGCCAGTTCGGCCCGCTCATCGTGGGCCAGCATGAAGCGCGTGCCGGCTGCCGCGCCCGCTTCGGGCGGCAGTTTCAGCAATCCTCCTTCGCCACGGATGGCTTCGGTGATCAGGAAAGACTTGGCATACGGGTGGTACAGGCAAGTCGGGTGGAACTGGATGAATTCCATGTTCGACACGCGGCAGCCCGCGCGCCAGGCCATGGCGATGCCGTCGCCGCTGGCCGTGTCCGGGTTGGTGGTATATAAATACACCTTGCCGGCGCCGCCCGTGGCCAGCACGGTGTGTTCGGCGGCGAAGGTGTGCACCTTGCCCGTTTGCTCATCCTGCACGTACAGGCCGTGGCAATGCGGTTGCGCATTACGCTGGGTGGGCTTCATGCCCAGCTTGTCGGAGGTGATCAGGTCGATGGCGCAATGGTGTTCGAACAGGCTGATGTTCGGGTGGGCGCGCACCTTTTCTTCCAGGGTCACCTGCACGGCGTGCCCGGTGGCATCGGCCGCGTGGATGATGCGGCGCTGGCTGTGTCCGCCTTCGCGGGTCAAATGAAAACCCAGCTCGGCCGAGGCATCGCGCGTAAATGGCACGCCTTGCTCGATCAGCCATTCGATCGCTTCGCGGCCGTGCTCGACGATGTAGCGCGTGGCGCTTTCGTCGCACAGGCCGCCGCCGGCGATCAGGGTGTCTTCGATGTGCTGCTGGTGGCTGTCGCCCGAGTCCAGCACGGCCGCGATCCCGCCCTGCGCCCAGTTGCTGGCGCCATCGAGCAGCGCGCGTTTGGAAATGATCGCGACAGTGCGCGTTTCAGCTAAATGCAGTGCAACCGATAAACCCGCCAGGCCACTGCCGACAATCGCTACATCAAATTTCATGACATTCATCTCTTTTAGGGGAAGCATACTATATGCCATTTCCCCTCATTCGGTAATGTGTTGAGATAAATTATGCAAGCGAAAGATAGCTGGGGCCGTAGCTTGTGACGCATCAATGTCTTCTTGGAACAGTTCGCCATCATGGCAAGACAGCAGCAAGCCGCCCTGTGCGCGGCGTGATGTTTTTTGCCGCAGGAGGAACCATGATCCGCATCTTCAGCCATTATGTCTCGAAAACAGCGTTTATCTTGCTGTTGCTGGAAATCCTGATCCTGCTGCTGTCGGCCACCCTTACATCGATGCTGTGGCTGGCGGACGGTAGCCGCGTGCTGCGCGTGGGCGAGATTTACCTGTCGTCGACGATCTTTGCGCTGGTCATCGTGCTGAGCATGAGCGCGCTGGGCATGTACCAGCACCGCTCGCGCGAAGATATCCGCAACACGCTATTGCGCATCCTGCCATCGTTCGCGCTGGGCTTTGCCCTGCTCAGCGTCTTGATCCGCTTCGTCCCGTCCCTGCATTTCGGGCGCGGCAGCGTGCTGATCTTCGGCCTGGGCGCCATCGGCGTGCTGCTGGCGCGCCTGGTGGTGTTCAAATCTTCGCAATCGGCGCTGATGGAAGGCAGGCTGATCCTGGTGGGCGGCGGGGCGCTGGCGCGCGAGTGCATGGACTTGGCGGCCAGCAAGATCGGTTTCCACCAGTTTACGGTGGTCGGCTGCATCGATGTGGCAGGAGAGCAATGCTGCGTGCCTGCCTCGGCCTTGCTGCCGGCCGAACCGTCGCTGCTGGCCATGGCCCAGCGCCATGCGGCGCATGAGATCGTCGTGTCCGTCAGCGACCGGCGCAATGGCGCGTTTCCTGCCAAGCAACTATTGGAATGTGCGCTGGGCGGCGTCAAGGTGATCGACGCGGCCACGTTTTTCGAGCGTGAAGCGTGCCAGATCCGCATCGATTCCTTGCAACCGAGTTATCTGATCTACGGCGGTGGCTTCGACCAGAGTTTTTTCCGCGCAGCCTCGAAGCGGCTGTTCGACCTGGCGGCCAGCGGCGTCATCTGCCTGGCCGCGCTGCCCGTGATGCTGGTGACGGCCCTGTGCATCCGCCTGGAAGACGGCGGCCCCGTGTTTTACCAGCAAGAACGGGTGGGACGCGACGGCTTGCCCTTCAATGTGCTGAAATTTCGCAGCATGCGCTGCGATGCGGAGCGCGACGGCAAACCCATCTGGGCGCTGGCCAACGATGCCCGCATCACGCGCGTGGGTAATGTCATTCGCAAGCTGCGCATCGACGAGTTGCCGCAGATGCTCAATGTGTTTCGCGGCGAAATGAGTTTTGTCGGGCCACGCCCCGAGCGCGCCTATTTTGTCGAGCAACTAAAGCAGCAGGTGCCGTACTACAACATCCGTCACAGCATCAAGCCGGGCATCACGGGCCTGGCGCAGGTGCGCTACCAGTATGGCGCCTCCGTCGACGATGCCGTCAAGAAGCTGCAATACGATTTGTATTATGTGAAAAATAACAGCCTGTTCCTCGACTTGCTGATCTTGCTCGACACGGTGCAGGTGGTGCTGTTTGGCAAGGGCAGCCGATGATGCGGTCGCAGTCAGACTGGCTGGCGGCGGCCGACGCGGCGGCCCTCAGCCATGGCCTGGCGTCGCTGGCCTTCTTTGTGCTGGCGCTGCTGCTCATCAGCAACTGGCGCGCGCGGCAAAATGTGCGCGCCTTGCTGGTCGCTTGCCTGGCGACGGGCGGCTGGGCCACGGGCACGGTGGTGCTGGTGCTGCTGGGGCAGCGCATCGCGCTGGCCGGCGATGCGCTGGAACTGCTGCGCACCCTGGCCTGGCTGGTGTTCTTGCTGTTGCTGCTCGAACCGTCGCGGCCCCGCTTGCGCCTGGTGCTGGTGGGCATCGTCCTCACGGCGCTGGCGCCAGCGTTGTCTGCGCTGGCCTCGTCGTGGCTGGCGTTGCCTTTGCCGGCGCGCATCATCGCCAGCGTCAGCCGTTTGCTGCTGGCCGTGCTGGGCATGCTGCTGGTGGAACAGTGGTACCGCAACACGCCGCCCCTGAAACGCTGGGGCATCAAGTTCGCCTGCCTGGGCGTGGGCGGCCTGTTCGCCTACGATTTTTATCTGTACAGCGACGCCTTGCTGTTTCGCGCGATCAACGATGACATCTGGGCCGCGCGCGGCATCGTCGACGCCCTGTGCGCGCCGCTGCTGGCCGTCTCGGCCGCGCGCAATCCCGGCTGGGCGCTGGGCTTGTCCGTCTCGCGCCAGATGCTGTACCGCTCGGCCGCCTTGCTCGGTTCGGCAATCTATCTGCTGGCCATGGCGGCCAGCGCCTATTATTTGCGCTATTTCGGCGGTACCTGGGGCTCCTTGATGCAAATGGCTTACCTGGGCGGCGCGGCCCTGTTGCTGGCGGGCGTGCTGTTTTCCGGCAGCTTGCGCGCCAAGCTCAAGGTCAGCATTAATAAACATTTTTATAATGCCATCTTCGATTACCGCGAAGAATGGTTGCGTTTTACCCGCGCCTTGTCCGAAGATGGCCCGGCCTTGGGCGAACGCACGATACAAGCGATGGCGCAGTTGGTGGAAAGCCGCGCCGGCGCGTTGTGGATCTTGCGCGAGCAGGGGCAGTTTACCCCGGCCGCCAGCTGGAACTGGCCACCGAGTACATGGAGCGAGCCGGCGTCCGGCCCCCTGTGCCAGTTCCTGGAGGCAAGACTATGGGTGATCGATGTGCCCGACTGCCAGCACAACCCGCTCCAGTACGGCGGCTTGCAGTTACCGCCGGCACTGCTGGCGCTGCCCGACGTATGGCTGCTGGTGCCCTTGATGCTGCATGGCCAGCTGTTCGCCTTTGTCGCGCTGGCGCGGCCCCGCACGCGTATCGGCCTGAACTGGGAAATCCGCGACGTGCTGAAAATAGCCGGCAGCCAGGCCGCCAGCTACCTGGCGCACCGCGAATCGCTCGATACCCTGACGGTGGCGCGCCAGTTCGACTCGTTCAACCGCATGTCCACCTTCATCGTGCACGACTTGAAAAACCTGGTGTTTCAATTGTCGCTGCTACTGAGCAATGCGGAAAAGCACCGCGCCAATCCCGCCTTCCAGGAAGACATGCTGGGCACGCTCGACCATTCCGTGCAGAAAATGAAGACCTTGCTGCAAAAACTGGCGCGTGGCGAGGCGCCGGAAGCACCGGCACCGCTGCTGCTCGATGGCTTGCTGCGCCAGGCCGTGGCCGCCAAGGCCAGCCTGGCGCCGGCGCCCCGGCTGGAAATCGTCGATGGCGAGCTGACGGTACTGGCCAACCGCGCGCGCCTGGAGCGCGTGCTCGGTCATTTGATCCAGAACGCCATCGAGGCGACGGCCAGCGATGGCACGGTGGACGTGCGGCTGCGGCGCGTACAGCATACGGCCGTGGTTGAACTCGACGATACGGGGCAGGGCATGAGCGAGCAATTCATCCGCGAACGCCTGTTCAAACCGTTCGACACGACGAAGACGGCGGGCATGGGCATCGGCGTGTTCGAAAGCCGCGAATACCTGCGCGAAGTGGGCGGCAGCCTGGAAGTGCGCAGCGAGCCGCAAGTGGGCACGACGTTTCGCGTGATCCTGCCGCTGCATGCGGCATAGCAAAGGAGTGCCATGGGCAAACAAAAACTGCTGGTCATCGAAGACGATCCCGGCCTGCAAAAGCAGCTGCACTGGAGTTTTGACGGCTATGACGTCTTGCTGGCGGGCGAGCGCGAAACGGCGCTGGCGCTGGTGCGGCGCCACCAGCCGGCCGTGGTGACGATGGACCTGGGCTTGCCGCCCGACCCGGACGGCGCCACGGAAGGCCTGGCCACCCTGCAGCAAATCCTTGCGCTGGCGCCGGACACGAAAGTCATCATCCTCTCGGGCAACCAGGAACGCGCGCATGCGTTGAAAGCGATTGCCCTGGGCGCCTATGATTTTCACCAGAAACCGTTTGACGCCGACATGCTGGGCCTGGTGATCGCCCGCGCGTTCTACTTGCACGCGATGCAGCAGGAAAACCGGCGCATGCTGCAGACGCAGGCGGACTCGCCGCTGGCGGGCATCGTCAGCCGCGACCCCGGCATGCTGAAACTGTGTCGCAGCGTGGAAAAAGTGGCGCCCTCGTCGGCAAGCGTGATGCTGCTGGGCGACTCGGGCAGCGGCAAGGAGCTGATTGCGCGGGGCTTGCATGCGCTGTCGAGCCGTCATACACAGCGCTTCGTCGCCATCAATTGCGCGGCGATTCCCGAAAACCTGCTGGAAAGCGAGCTCTTCGGCTATGAACGGGGGGCATTTACGGGCGCGGCGCGACAAACCCTGGGCAAAATCGAGCTGGCCCACGGCGGCACCTTCTTTCTCGACGAGGTCGGCGACATGCCGATGGCGCTGCAGGCGAAACTGCTGCGCTTCTTGCAGGAACGGGTCATCGAAAGGGTGGGCGGGCGCGCCGAGATCGCCGTCGATGTGCGCATCGTCTGCGCCACGCACCAGGACCTGAAAGTGCTGGCGGAACAGGGACGTTTCCGCGAAGACCTGTTTTACCGGCTCAGCGAAATCGTCTTGCGCATTCCTCCGCTGCGCGAGCGGGCCGGGGATGCGGCCTTGCTGGCTCACCACTTCAAGAACAAGTTCTGCGCCAGCGAAGGACGCAGCAACCTGCATTTCAGCGCCGGTGCGCTGCAGCTGATCGAAAGCTATGGCTGGCCCGGCAATGTGCGCGAGGTGGAAAACTGCATCAGGCGCGCCGTCATCATGAGCGACGGGCCGCAGATCGCCGCTGACGACCTGGGTTTGCCCGCCAGCGCCCAGGCGGCACCCGTGGACGAGGCCATCAACCTGCGCCAGGCCCGCGAAGCGGCCGAATACAAGGTGATGGTGCGCGCGCTGGCGCGGGCCGACGGCAATATCGCCCGCGCGGCCGAACTGCTGGGCGTGAGCCGGCCCACCCTGTACGACCTGATGGGGCATCACGGCATCAAGTAGGCAGCTAAATAAGTAAATGTATTAAAAATCAATATTGTGTATGGCGTCGCACATACGTGGCGGCGCCGGCGCGGCATGCTTCCCCCAGCAACTTAATCAAGTCAACAGGGAGAATTCCATGCAAGCTACACAACTGTCCGCGTCGGACCTGAACAATCCTGGCGTGTCCTGGGGCGCCGTGCTGGCGGGCGCCGCCGCGGCCGCCGCCTTGTCCTTCATCCTGCTGATCCTCGGCGTGGGCCTGGGCCTGTCGTCCGTGTCGCCATGGTCGTTCAACGCCACGGCCATCGGCGTGTCGACCATCGCCTGGCTGGCCTTCATGCAGCTGGCCGCGTCCGGCATCGGCGGCTACCTGGCGGGCCGTCTGCGCGTGAAATGGAGTTCCATCCACACGGATGAGGTGCATTTCCGCGATACGGCGCATGGCTTGCTGGCCTGGGCCGTGGCCACCTTGCTCACCGTGGCCGTGCTGGCCGGCGGCACGCGCGCCGTGCTCAGCGGCGCCATCGATGCTGGCAGCGGCGTGGCGGCGGCAGTGGCACCGGCCGCAGCGGCTGGGGCCGGTGCGGCCGGTGCGAAGGCCGGCGAGGGTGGCGGCAGCGCCAATCCGCTCGATTATTTCTCGGACATGCTGCTGCGCGCCGCACCAGCGGCTGGTACGGGCGAGGCGGGTGGTACTGTTGCCGACCAGCGCGTGGAAATCGGCAAGATCTTCGCAACAAGCCTGTCCACGGGCAGCCTGGCCGCCGATGACCGCGCCTACCTGGGCCAGGTCGTGGCCAGCCGCACGGGCTTGACGCAAGCTGAAGCGGAAGCGCGCGTCGACGCCGTCTACGCCCGCGCCACCAAGGCCGCCGCAGATGCCAAGGCGAAAGCACAGCAGGCGGCCGACACGGCCCGCAAGGCCGGTGCCCACACGGCATTGTGGATGTTCGTCGCCTTGCTGCTCGGTGCTTTCGTCGCCAGCCTGGCGGCAACGTTTGGCGGCCGCCAGCGCGACCATGAGCGCGTGCTGCGCCACGTGACCATTTAAATCATCCATTTCAATCTAGGAGACTGCCATGCGTTCCATCCTCTTGCTGCTGCTGGGCATCCCATTGCCCATCGTCATACTGATCGCCCTGTTCGTGCATTAATATGATGTTGACGTAAAAAAACGGCGCCCGCCGCAAGCCGGGCGCCGTTTGTGTTGAAGCAGGCGCATGTGTAAGATGGCGCCATCTTTCCACCGAGACTATCCATGACTGTGACCGCCATCCGTCCCTTGCTGAAAACCGCCGCCATCGCCGCTTTTGCGTGCGCCATGCTGGCCTCGTGTTCCACCCTGATCGGTCCACGCGACGTGAATGTGTCGCTGAGCAAGATGCAGCAAGGCCTGGAGCGCCGCTTTCCCATCGACAAGCGTGTGCTGTCCGTGCTGGACGTCAAGCTGACGCATCCGCAACTGTCCTTGCAGCCCGAGCGTGAAAGAGTCGCCCTCAGCGTCGATGCCAGCGTCCTGCCGCCGTTCATACGCCAGAGCTGGCGCGGCAGCCTGGCCATGTCGGGCCGGCTGGTGCTCGACGCCCGGCGCAATGCCGTCTACCTGAGCGAAGCGAGCGTGGACAAGGTCAGCATTGACGGCATGGACGAGTCGCAGCAGCGCCAGTTCGCCAAGGTGGCCAGCCTGGTGGCCGACCAGCTCATGCATGAAACGCCGATCTACACCTTCAAGCCTGACGAATTGCGCTATGCGGGCGTGCAATTCGTGCCCACGCAAATCAGGACGACAGGCAATGGCTTGACGGTGACGTTTGAGCCGGTGAAGTAGGCTAAGTAAGCCCTAGGCCTCGAACGCGGGCGAGCTGATTTGCGTGGCCGTGTTGTTGCGCGGCGTCGCCTCTTCATGGAACAGGTCCGCCAGGTATTCGCACAGCGCATCGGCTTCAATATCGTCCGGAATAATGAAATCGGCGGGGCGGCGTTTGCCTTCCGCACCGAGATAGAATGCGCGCCATGCTCCCGGATTTCCCCGGACGGCAATCAGCGTGCCGAAAATATTGAATCTGCATTCCTGCATCAAGCTGCTCCATTCCCTTGCTCAGGCTTGAGCATTTATTGTGCTATAGTAATATTTACTTATATAGTAACATTTACTGATTTGGGGCGGGCGATGATGAATATCAGCACTGCGGGAATCCGGTCTGGGACGCTGTCTGGCTCAGAAGGCAATAAAACGTCATCGGATAAGGCACCGGCCACGCAGGCGCCAACCACCGTCGGCGCCGTGGCCGACGAGGTCGTGATTTCGACCCTGGCCGGGCGTTTGTCGGCGGCCTCGACGGCCACCAGCGCCACCATCCGGGGCTACGATCATGCGGCGCTGGGTGCCTGGGTGAATGACAATACCACCGACATCCTGTATCCGCTGGACGCCGAACACAAGGCGGCCGCCGCCAGTCAGGTGCCGCAACCGAATGACGCGGCAGCCGCAAAGTCGGCTGCTGCCGCCACAGCGTTTGTCGACAGGAAGGGCCCCAATCCGTTTGCGGGCTTGTCGCGCGAGCAATTGTCTGCCATTTCGAACGATGACAGCGGCACATTCACCATCAACGAGCGGCGCGCCGCCTTTACGCAGGCCTATGATGAAGAACAAGCCTGGCGCACCCAGGTCGTGGCGCAAGCCATGCAGGAATACAATACCACCGGCAAGATGACCAGTTTCTTCAAGTCGGTGCTCGCGCATTTCAATACATTGCCGCAGCTGGAGCAGTCGCAATATCCGGCCAATTATGCGAGCGACCTGGAAGACAAGATCAAGCTCGATTTCAATTATTTCAATCACGCGGCCGGCAATGGCGGGCCAACGCCGGGTTCGCTTGCAGACATGCTGAAAAATCAGGATAAAAAAGACCTGGACCTGTTCGATCTGCTGATCCGCTAATCCCTGGGATTGTTCAACTGTCATTGTTGCCCACTGGCAGGCCGACTATAATTCGGCCTCCCATGCCTGGACACAGCATGTTCCCCAACATGAAGTTAAAACAATTAAAGGAATCTTCGTGAAACGTTCACTCATCAGCGCCGCCTGCTGCGCCTTGCTCGCCTTATCTTCGCCATCGCTGTACGCCCAAGCCACCAACGCTACCGCGTTAGTCTCCGGCATCGACCTGAAAACCCTGGACCCGGCAGTGAGCCCCCGCGATGATTTCTATGGCTACGTCAACGGCGTCTGGACCCGCAATACGGATATCCCGGCCGACAAATCCGTCTGGGGCACGTATATCGAACTGCGTGAAATCGCGCAAGGCCAGCTGCGCGGCCTGATCGATGCTACCGTCAAGAACCCCGGCAAGCCCGGCAGCGAAGCGCACAAGATCGCCGACCTGTACACGAGCTTCATGAATGACAAGGCGCGCAATGCTGCCGGCTTCAAGCCCCTGCACGCCGAACTGGCCCGCGTCGCCGCCGTCAAGGACAAGAAAGACTTGCCGGCGCTGTTCGCCTACCTGCAGGGCAATGGTGTCGCCACGCCGTTTTCCGCCTATGTGGCGCCCGACGCGCAAGACCCCGAGCGGTACACGGTCAACATCAGCCAGTCCGGCCTGGGCTTGCCTGACCGCGATTATTACCTGAAGGAGGACGACGCCAAGCTGCAAGCCGTGCGCGCCAAGTACCTCAAGCATATCGAAACCATGCTGGCCATGAGCGGCGACAAGGCCGCTGCCGACCACGCGGCGCAAATTCTCGACATCGAAACGCGTTTGGCGGCAGTGCAGTGGACGCGCGTGCAGATGCGCGACCCCGTCAAATCGTACAACCGCGTCGACTTCGACAAATTTACGGCACTGGCGCCGGCCTTCGACTGGAACGCTTACTTTACCGCCGCCGGCCTGGCGCCGAAAGCCTCTTCGGCCGTGGTGCGCCAGCCCAGCTTCATGACAGGGTTTTCCGAGACCGTGGCCGCCGTGCCGCTGGCATCTTGGAAGAGCTACCTGAACTGGCGCATCATCGAAAGCTATGCGTCTTACCTGGACAGCGCCACCGTCAAGGAGCGCTTCGCTTTCGACGGCACGGTGCTGCGCGGCGTGCCGCAAAGCGAACCGCAGTGGCAACTGGCGCTGCGCTTCACGGATGGCGCCATCAGCGACGCCGTCGGCAAGCGCTACGTGCAAATGTATCTGCCGCCGGAAACGAAGCCACGCGTGATGGCCATGTTCGACAATTTCGTCGCCTCGTTCAAGGATGGCATCGAGCAACTCGACTGGATGGGCCCGGAAACCAAGAAGGAAGCCCAGCTCAAGCTGGCAGCGCTGAAGCCGAAGATCGCCTACCCGGATACCTGGCGCGACTACAGCAGCATGCAGACGCGGCCGAACGATCTGATCGCCAACGTGCGCGCCGCGCGCGCATGGAGCCGCCAGCAAAACCTGGGCAAGCTGGGCAAGCCTGTGGATCGCGACGAATGGTCGATGACGCCGCAAACCGTCAACGCCAGCTACAGCCCGGCCCTGAATGCCATCACGATCCCGGCCGCGATTTTGCAGCCGCCGTTTTTCAACGTGAAAGCGGAAGATGCCGTCAATTATGGCTTGCTGGGCATTACCTTCGGCCATGAAATCAGCCATGCCTTCGACGATTCCGGCAGCCAATATGATGCCAAGGGCCGTCTGCGCAACTGGTGGACGGCGCAAGACCGCACGGCCTTCAAGGCGCTGGCCGCCGGGCTGGTCAAGCAATACGGTGCCTACAGCCCCGTGCCTGGCTACCATATCAATGGCGAGCTGACCCTGGGTGAAAACATCGGCGACAATTCCGGTCTGTCGATCACCTACAAGGCCTACCAGCGTTCCTTGAACGGCAAGCCGTCGCCCGTCATCGATGGCTTGACGGGCGAACAGCGGCTGTACATCGGCTTTGCACAGAAGTGGCGCGCCAAACTGCGTCCGGAAGCGGCCATCGCCCAGATCAAGAGCGACCCCCATTCGCCGGGCGAATTTCGCGCCAAGGGCACGGTGAAAAACCAGCCCGGCTTTTACGAAGCGTTCGGCATCAAGCCGGGCGACCCGATGTATCTGCCACCCGAGCAGCGCGTGATCATGTGGTAAGCATGGTCAGATAAGCCGGCCGCCACGCCAGGGACTATTCCTTGGCGTGGTTGAGGGTGTACCTGGGCAGCTCCACCGTCAGGTCTTCCTGCGCCAGGCGCGCCTGGCACGACAGGCGCGAGTGGGGCTGCAAGCCCCAGGCCTGGTCGAGCATGTCTTCTTCATTGTCGCCCAATTCATTGAGCGACTCGAAACCCTGCAGCACGACCACGTGGCAGGTGGAGCAGGCGCCCACCTGACCGCAGGCATGTTCCATGTCAATCTTGTTGAGCAGCAAAGCGTCGCAAATACTCATTTTCTCGGGCGCGTCGAACACGGCGCCCTCGGGGGCCAGCTCGGGATGGGGCAGGACGGTGATGGTGGGCATGCGGGATTCTCCTTGAGTTCCTTGAATACCGTTAGCTTGGACCTTCCCGCCTTGGCAAGGTCAAGCCCCCGCGCAATCCTGCGCGGTGATGCACTCGTCCAGATGCTCGAGCAATTGCAGGAACACGCGTTTATCGGCAAAGTGATTCATCGTGGCACTCGTCAATACATCGCTGGCAGCGGCCGTCACGGCCTCCTTGGCTGCCATGCAGGCGGCATGTAGTTGTGCGCGATCCAGTTCCAGCAGCGCCGTAGCGACACCTTCGCGCGTGAAGTCGTAGGCATCCATGCCGCAGCAGCCGGCCACGCAATGCGTTTCCAGGCGGCAGATCAGCGGCCACAGCCCATCGAGCAAGGCATCGATGTCGATCGCCTGGGCATAGCGGCCGTCAAGATCGATGAATTCGATCCAGGCGTCGTCGCCGATCTGGATATCGTACTGGCGGTCGCGTTCGGTCATTTTCTAAAATTCTCCTGGTCAGTGGCATTGCACTATAAAAAAACCGCCCGAAGGCGGTTTGATCAAACAGGCAAGGCCGGTTGCTAGATAAAGTAGATCAGCGCGATGACGCCCACCACCAGGACCACGCGGGTGAGCTGGTAGGCTGTCTTGTTCCACGCCTTGAAGCGGCGGCGGTACTGGCCCATGGTCCAGGAAATCTGGAACAGTTTGCTCACGCCACCCACCTGGTCGCCCAGTTCGTTGGGCGAGGCGGCGGCCGTCATCAGGGTGCGCCCCAGCCAGCGGTTCAGTCCTTGCGCCCAACGGTAGCGCATCGGGCGCTCGATGTCGCAGAACAGGATGATGCGGTCGCTGTCCGCATCGTTGCGGGCCCAGTGGATATACGTTTCATCGAACATCACGGCCTGGCCGTCGCGCCAGCTGTGGCGTTCGCCATCGACGTCGATGAAGCAGCGGTCGTCGTTCGGCGTCTGCAAGCCCAGGTGGTAGCGCAGGGAACCGGCGAACGGGTCGCGGTGGGGGTTGAGCTTGCCGCCTTGCGGCAGTTCCGCGAACATGGCCGCCTTGATCGAGGGAATCGATTGCAGCAGCGCATAGGTTTGCGGACACATCTGCTGTGCCGAGGGGTGATTCGCGTCATACCATTTCAGGTAGAAACGCTTCCAGCCATATTTGAAGAAGGAGTTGAAGCCCACGTCATTGTTCTTTTCCGCCGCCTTGATCTTTTTCATTTCCTGCATGCGCAGCGCTTCATCACGGATGATTTGCCAGTTCTGCTGCAGCGGCGCCAGTTCCGGAAATTGATCGACGGAAAGATATGGCGTGGCCGGTACCTTGGAAAAGGTGTGCATGAACAGGTTCAGCGGCGCCATGAACGAGGAGTGATCGAAGATCTGGCGGCGAAACGGCAGGCGTACCTTGCCACGAAAATGAATATGTAAAACAGAAAACACAAAAATGCCCAGCAAGGCCCACTTCATACACAACCTCGTTTTGAAAGAATGGGGCAATTATAACCAGTTAATGCCTTCGCCACCCCGTGCCACGGTGAAGGAAGGATGAAGCAGCGCGTGCGCGCCGGCTGCCCTACAATGGTTTTTTCTCTACACATATCCGAGGTAATCATGGAAATCTGGCACGCACCGCTCGACCTGGCCACGCTCAACGCCGCCAGCGAGGGCACGGCCATGCGCCACCTGGGCATCGAATTCACGGCCTTCGGCCCCGACTGGATCGAGGCGACCATGCCCGTCGACCGCCGCACCATGCAGCCGTTCAAGCTGCTGCATGGCGGCGCTTCCGTCTTGCTGGCCGAAACCTTGGGCAGCATGGCCGCGAATGCCTGCCTCGATAATCGCCGGCATGTCAGCGTGGGGCAGGAAATCAACGCCAACCACGTGCGTGGCGTGCGCGGCGGCCTCGTGACGGGGCGCGCCACGCCGATACACCGGGGCCGCAGCAGCCAGGTCTGGGAAATTCGCATCGTCGATGACGGCGGAAAACTGTGCTGCATTTCGCGCATCACCATGGCCGTCATCGACGCTCCTTGACTTGCATCAAAGCATTAAAAGTGAACGCGTGGAATCATCCACAACGCTGTTCGCTTATAATTCAGTGTGCTGTTGTGCCTGTGTGGGAGTTTTTCCGCGCGCATTCACATTGCCCGAAATAGAAGCTGACTGCCCAAAAAACGCCAGTTGGATACTGATATTGCTCTCTATGCAATATCGGCAAGTGACGGTGAGCAGATCGCTGGTTTTTAGATGACCGGCAACAATCAACTTTATTACAGGGCAATAACAATAATGATGTCATTCAATCGTTTGACGATAGGCGCGCGCCTGAGCGCAGGCTTCGGGCTGCTGGTGGTACTCATGCTGGTGCTGGCCGCCTTCGCGCTGCTGCGCATGGGTGCCATCTCCGGCGCCATGGATGCGCAAGAAAAAGTTCAACTGGAAAAACTCGACCCGCTGTACGTGGCGCGCGAAGCGCTCGATCAGACCGGCATGGCCGCCCGCAACGCGTATATCTTCCACGACCAGGCCGCCGCTGAAAAAGAGCTGGCCATCCTCGACAGCCAGAAGGCGCTGTACCTGGAAGCGCTGGCCCGGCTGGCGCCAAAGTTTGCCGGCGATGCCCAGTTCGAGAAAGTCAGCACGGGCCTGAAAACCATGGCGCAGGAACTGCAGCGTCCGCGCCAGTTCCGTGCCACGGGGCAGATGGAGCAGTACGGCACCTTCCTCGTCGACGAGTGCAGCCCGTTGCGGCGCCAGATCGTCGCCGACATCGATGCTGTCCTGAAAAACGTGCAGCGCGAATCGGAGCAGGCCAGCGTGGCCGCGCGCGCCATCTACGGCCAGTCGCTGCGCTGGATCGGCGTGCTGGCCGCGCTCAGCGTGCTCATTTGCATTGCGGTCGCCACCGTCATCACGCGGGGATTGCTGGGCCAGCTGGGCGGCGAACCCGCGTATGCGGCCTCGATTGCCGGCCGCATCGCGCTCGGTGAACTGGCCATCGACGTGCACACGCGCGATGGCGACGACAGCAGTTTATTGTTCGCCATCAAAACCATGCGCGATAACCTGGCTGCCATCGTCGGCAAGGTGCGCCTCGGTACGGAAAGCATCGCCACGGCCTCTACCGAGATCGCTTCGGGCAACCGCGACCTGTCGCAACGCACGGAGCAGCAGGCCGGTTCGCTGGAAGAAGTGGCCTCGTCGATGGAAGAACTGATCTCCACCGTGCGCCAGAATGCGGACAACGCGCAGCAGGCGAATCATTTGGCGCGTGAAGCGTCGAAGGTGTCGGAGCAGGGCGGCAAGGCCGTAGCCGAAGTGGTGCATACCATGGGCCTGATCAATGCCTCGTCGAACAAGATCGTCGACATCATCGGCGTGATCGACAGCATCGCCTTCCAGACCAACATCCTGGCCTTGAACGCGGCCGTGGAGGCGGCGCGCGCCGGTGAGCAGGGGCGCGGCTTTGCCGTGGTCG
Organism: Janthinobacterium tructae; assembly: GCF_006517255.1. Lineage (NCBI taxonomy): Bacteria > Pseudomonadati > Pseudomonadota > Betaproteobacteria > Burkholderiales > Oxalobacteraceae > Janthinobacterium > Janthinobacterium tructae. The sequence goes on from NZ_CP041185.1 coordinate 965,789, forward strand.
CCACCGAGGTGCGCAGCCTGGCACAGCGTTCCGCCGCCGCCGCGCGCGAAATCAAGACCCTGATCGACGATTCCGTCAGCAAGGTGGGCACGGGCACGCTGCTCGTCGAGCAGGCGGGCGCCACCATGCATGAGGTGGTGGCCGGCATCGGCAGGGTGACGGGCATCATGGCCGAGATCAGCCACGCCACGCAGGAGCAGGGCGCCGGCATCGAGCAAGTCAACCGCGCCATCGTCGACATGGACCGCGTGACCCAGCAAAACGCGGCCCTGGTGGAACAGGCGGCCGCCGCCGCGCACGAACTGCAGCAGCAGGCGGCGCAGCTGGAACAGGAAGTGGGGATTTTCAAACTGGCCCAGCCGGCCAGCGGTCCTCTGCGCCTGGCGGCCTGAGGCCGATCTTGCAGCAGCGCGGCGCGCCAACAGGCATGTTCCGCGCTACAATGAGAGCTGGATCACCGCCAGGACTTCTCATGCAAGTGCGCAGCAGCCACGATCTATCCAGCCCGGACGACGAGCAAGCGGCGCCGCCCGTGCTGCGACTGGCCCTTGCCGGCCTCGGTTGGGGCTTGCTCACCTGCATGCTGTGCTTTGCCATCCTGTTCCTCACCAAATGGCTGCTGCCGCCCGCCTACTGGGGCGCGCACACGGGCCTGGCCAAGTTCAAGCACGAAATGTCGCTGCCCCTGCTGGTGTTCTGGGTCGTCATCTATTCTCCCATCCTGGAAACCTTCCTCGGCCAGCTGCTGCCGCTGGAAATCCTCAAGCGCCTGGGCGCCAGCCGCCAGCTGAGCATTTTCATCGGCGCCCTCCTGTGGGCCATCGTGCATTTCATCAGCGGCGGCTTGCTGCACGCCATCGTCGCGCTGGGCTCGGGCGCCATGTTCAGCTTTGTCTACCTGCGCTACCGTGCTCCCGGCGTGGCTGTTGCCTATGCGACAACGACATTTTCCCGCGCCTGCAATAACATCGCCGTCCTTGTTGCTGTTTTCTACGGCCTGGATACATAGACGCCTTCTTTATTCCTGAGCAAATACGGCACCAGCGCCGCCAGCGCCACGGCCAGCCAAGCCAGGCCGTTCAGTAGCAGGCGGAAAGCGGCGTCATAACTGGCGCGCAGCAGCGTTTCGTGGCCGCCCAGCAGCTGTGTCGCTTGCGCGATATCGCCGAGCGCGGCGCGGCTGGCGGCCGCCAGCACGGGCAGACCGGCGGGCAGCTGGCGCGCCAGGCCTGTGCCGATCAGGCCGGCCAGCATGGCACCCGCCAGGGCCAGCGCCAGCCCATCGGCGCTGATGCGCACCGTATTGAAGATGCCCGTCGCCATGCCGGCCCGCTCTGTTTCCACCACGTTCAGGGCCATGCCATCCATCAAGCCCCACGGCAAGCCGATGCCCGCGCCGATCAGCAGCAGGGGGCCGGCCAAAGTGCCAGCGTCACCGCCACCGAGCACCTGCGCCAGCCAGGCCAGGCCCGCCGCTGCCAGCAGCAAACCCGCCGCGCACACGCTGCCGGCCTTGACCCAGCGCAACAGCAGCGCCGCCAGCATGGGCACGAGCAGCAGCGGCGCGGCCAGGGCGATCATCAAACGGCCCGCCGCCAGCGCGGACATGCTGTCGATGCCGATGAAGCGCCCCGGCAGCATGACGATCAGCACGATGAACAGGAAGGCGGGCGAGGCGGCCAGCACTTGCACCGCGATAAAGCGGCGCTGGCGGAACAGCGATAAATCGAGCAGGGGCTGCGCCGTCCGGCGCTCGATCGCGCCAAAGGCGAGGAACAGCAGCATGGACGCGGCGACGGACAGCAGCACGGCCCCGCTGCGCCAGCCGTTTTCGGGCACCAGCAGCATGCCCAGGGTCAACAGGGCCAGCGCGGCGCTGAAGCTGAGGGCGCCAAGCCAGTCCAGCCGGCTATTGCCGCGCGGCGGATCGGCCGGCACGCTGCCCCAGACCAGCAGCATGCCGATGGCGCCCAGCGCGGCCGTGGCGTAAAAAATGGCGGGCCAGCGGGCCAGCGCCAGCATGGCGCCGGCCGCCAGCGGACCGAAGGCCAGGCCCAGGCCGAACGTCGTGCCCAGCACGCTCATCACGCGGCTGCGCGCCGCGCCGTGGAACAGCGGCGCCAGCGACGACATGGCGGCGGCGAATGCGGCCGCGCCACCGAGGCCCTGCACGAAGCGCAGCGCGGCGATCCATGCCACGGAGGGCGCGTGGGCAATGGCCAGGGTCGCCACGCAAAACAGCGCCAGCCCCGCCAGCCAGACGCGGCGCCGTCCCAGCACGTCCGTCAGGCTGCCCGCCACCATCATGGCGCTGCCGTAGCTGAGGATATACGCATTGATGACCCAGTTCAGCGCGGCGGCGCTGCCGTGCAGTTCGGCGCCGAGGGCGGGCAGCGCCACGGCGGGGCCCGTAAAACACAGGGGTATCAGCAAGCCTGTCAGGCAGGCGGCCAGTACTTGCAGGGGGAGTGACAGTGGTGAGGAAGAGGGCATGGGATCGGCTCGGAAAGAAGGAGCGGCGAGTATGGCGCGCCCGTCATTGAAGAAAAATGGGCTAAACTGACGAACATATCGGACAAAAATGTCGTGAATGGAGCGCGGATGGATAGCTTGGGTGGCATCGCCATGTTCGTGCAGGTGGCCGACAGCGGCAGTTTTTCAGCCACGGGCCGGCTGCTGGGCCTGTCATCGTCGGCCGTGGGCAAGAGCGTGGCGCGCATGGAAGTGCGACTGGGCGGCGCCTGTTCCAGCGCAGCACGCGGCATCTGGCGCTGACGGCGGAAGGAGAAAAATTCCTGCAGCGCTGCAAGCGCATCCTTGCGGAGGTGGCAGCGGCCGAGCGGGAATTGAGCGAGGCCAGCAGCGGGCCCAGCGGCCGCCTGCGCATCAGCCTGCCGCGCTACAGCGGCCTGTTCGAGCCGGCCATCGGCGCCTTCATGCAAGCCTATCCCACCATCGAACTCGACTTGGATTTCTCCGACGCCATGGTCAATATCGTCAGCGATGGCTTTGACGCGGCCGTGCGCACGGGCGAATTGGCCGACTCAGGCTTGATGCGGCGCAAACTGTGCACATTCCGCCGCCTGCTGGTGGCGTCGCCCGCCTATCTGGCGCGCCATGGCCGGCCCGTCGATGGCGCCGCGCTGCTGCGCCACGCGCGCCTGGATTACCGTTTTCCCGCTACGGGCCGCCTGGAACAGTGGCCCTTGCTGGACGAGGCTGTCCAGCCGGCGCCCGGTATGGTCTGCAACAGCGTGGAAATGCGCGTCTTCCTGGCCGTGCAGGGACAGGGCATCGCCTATCTGCCTGCTTTTGCCGTGCAGCGCGAGCTGGCGGCCGGGCAACTGGTCTCGCTGCTGGACGAGCATACGCAGGCGCATACGGCATTCTGGCTGCTGTGGCCGGCCAGCCGCCACCTGCCGCCGCGCTTGCGCGTGTTTATTGATTTCCTGGTGGAGCAGTTGCAGGATCGTAATTTTGGCGGCTGATGCCCGCGCCTTGGCCGCATTGCGCGCCATGGCCGCGCAATAGTGACTATATTGGTGGCTGTCCTTCCCGCGCGGGAAGGCATTCCTGTTTCGGACTAGGGAGACATCATGCATAGCGTACAAAAGATTACCCCATGTTTATGGTTCAACGGCAACGCCGAGGCGGCGGCCCGGTTTTATACGGAAATTTTTCCCAATTCCAGGATCGGCCAGATCCTGCGCTATGGCGAGGAGGGCAAGGAAATCCACGGCCAGGAGCCGGGCAGCGTGCTGACGGTGGCCTTCGAACTCGATGGCCAGACTTTCACGGGTTTGAATGGCGGCCCTTTGTTCCAGTTTTCCGAGGCGATCTCGTTTCAGGTCAATTGTGAAACCCAGGACGAGGTCGACCACTACTGGAAGCAGCTGTCTCAGGGCGGTCCCCCGGAAGCGCAGCAGTGCAGCTGGCTCAAGGACCAGTTCGGCGTGTCCTGGCAAATCGTGCCCACCCTCATGATGCGCCTGCTGACGGACCCCGACCCCGTCAAGGCCGGGCGCGTGATGAAAGCCATGATGGGCATGAAGAAAATCGACATTGACGAGATCAAGCGGGCGTACGCCGGTTAGTGCGGCCCGCTGGGCGCAGGGGGACGGCCGCACGCCAGCGGGCGCGCCCTGTCCAAGAGGGCCGGCATTTGTTATAGTCCCAGCCATCTTTCCATCCGCCTACAGATCCTGCCATGACCACTAGCACCATCACCAGCAGCACTATCGCGCCACGTACCTTCGGCACACCGCTGTCTTCCACCGCCATCAAAGTCATGCTGCTGGGCTCCGGCGAACTGGGCAAGGAAGTGATCATTTCGCTGCAGCGCCTGGGCGTGGAAGTGATTGCCGTCGACCGCTATCCGAACGCGCCGGGCCACCCGGTGGCGCACCGCTCGCATGTGATCGACATGAGCGACGGCGTGGCCCTGGCCGCGTTGATCGACCTGGAAAAGCCGGATCTGATCGTGCCGGAAATCGAAGCCATCGCCACCGAGACCCTGGCGGCGCTGGAAGCGGCCGGGCAGATCACCTGCATCCCGAACGCGCGCGCGGCCGTGCTGACGATGAACCGCGAAGGCATCCGTACCCTAGCGGCCGAAACGCTCGGCGTGGCCACCTCGCCATACCGCTTCGCCAGCAGCCTGCAGGAGCTGCAGCTGGCGTGCCAGGAAATCGGCTTTCCATGCGTGGTAAAACCCGTGATGTCGTCGTCGGGCAAGGGCCAGTCCAAGCTCGATGGCGCAGCTGACGTGGACGCGGCGTGGGCGTATGCGGCCAGCGGCAGCCGGGTCGACACGGGCCGCGTGATCGTCGAGGGCTTCATCGATTTCGATTATGAAATCACCCTGCTGACGGTGCGTGCTGTCGGCGCGTCGGGACAGATCGAGACGCAGTTTTGCGAGCCGATCGGCCACTTGCAGGTGCACGGCGACTATGTGGAATCGTGGCAGCCGGCCCGCATGGCGCCGCTGGCCCTCGAGCGTTCGCGCGAGATCGCGCGCAAGGTGACCGATAACCTGGGCGGCCTGGGGCTGTTCGGCGTGGAGCTGTTCGTCAAGGACGACATGGTGTGGTTCTCGGAAGTGAGCCCGCGTCCGCACGACACGGGCATGGTCACCATGGCCAGCCAGGTGCAGAGCGAATTCGAGCTGCACGCGAAAGCCATCCTGGGCTTGCCCGTCAACGTGGCGCTGCGTTCGCCCGGCGCCTCGGCCGTCATCTACGGCCAACTGGAAGCGAAAGGCATCGCCTTCGAAGGCGTGGCCGACGCCTTGAGCGTGCCGGGCGCGGACCTGCGCCTGTTCGGCAAGCCGGAATCGTTCGCCCGCCGCCGCATGGGTGTGGCCCTGGCCACGGCCGACGATATCGACACGGCCCGCGCGCGCGCCGTGCTGGCCGCGTCGAAGGTCAAGCCGGTGGCGAAATAGTGGCGGACGCCAGCCTGCCGCTGGCCGACGCCGGCGGCGACGACATCAAGCGCAAGCTGCGCGGCCACATCGCGCGGCGCAACCTGGCCGGCGCCGCCAACGACTGCAAGTGGAACGAGCTGCTGGCCTTCATGCGCGGGCGGACTGACTGGGTGCCGTCGTACCGCTACGGTTCCGTGTCCGGTTACGTCTCGCGCTGGGATACGGAATGGGACTACCACCCGCCGTTCCCCTTCATGGGCGTGGAATGGTTCGACATCGGCCTGACCTCGGAAGAACACGTGGCCATGCTGCTGCCAAAGAAAATCATCGACCATGGGGTGTGGATCGTGCCCGAACTGGAACGCATCGGCTTCGATTTCGAGGTGCGTGAGCGGGTAGCGCGCATCTGGGGCTATCTGCCCCGCAATTATCATGACTTCCCTCCCGCTGATTAATTCAAAGACCAATCTCATGCCTGAAAACGTTATCCCCCAAGTACCGCAACCTGACGACGCCGTCGTCGGCAAGGACGCAGGCGCACAGATGCTGGCCACGGCCTGCGCCGCGCGCGACGCCTTTTATGCCAGCCTGGGCACCGTAGATGCCGACGTGCTGGTGCCGCTGGTCAATCCCGCCTTCATGGGAGGCCCGCGCTGGCCATCGCTGCGCCAGGCCTGGCGCGTGATCCGCCGTGCCGATTCGATCATCATCGCCAGCGACGGCTTGAGCGATCCTTTTGAAGATGACGACGACGTGTTCGTGCCGCGCGGCCACCTGCTGGAAGTGTGCATCGAAGCGCCGCTGGCCGCCTTCGACAGCGCTCCCGCGCAGGCATCGTGGCTGTTCGACGTGATTTATCAAGTCAGCCAGAACGTGGCCGACCACGGCTCCATCGACTTGCTGCTGCAGCGCCACGGCAGCGTCTCGATGGCGCTGGACGTGCAGCATGCGCCAGAAGGGCTGGAAGACGAAAACGAACAGGTGGGCGTGCTGCTGGTCCAGGGCACAGCCACGCTTCCCCCATCTTTCGACACGCCCTATGGCGAGGTGATGCTGCTGACCGCCACCGTGCTGCAGCCGGCCGAACTGGCGCACATCGGCGAAGCCGCCGACAAGGCGCAGTCGCGGCGCGACCTGGCCGCCGCGCTGGCCGCCTCGCCGACCGGGCATTGGAGCGTGGCCGAGCGGCCCGCCGTCATTGTCCGCTAGCTAGCGTCATCCTTTGACGGCGGGTGGTGCCAACTTTCCGTCCCACCCTATATTGCCGCGCTTTTGCCGCGCTTGCCATCTTTGAATAATCCACATCTCTAAATAGTATTCAAATATTCAAATTAACTTGTTTCTTATTTATAAAGACAAGGTATAATTTCCACATGGAAATTTTTTGAATATAATTAAAGGCGCTATTCATGAAGAGTTGGCTGTCGAAGAAAATCCAGGATGCTGGCATTTCTGAAAAAATGCAAAGCGCGGTTGCTGGTGGCAAGGGATGGATATCGGAGAAAGTGGATAATTCCGAAATTCTGGACAAGGTCCAGGGGAAAATTACGGAAGGCAAGGAATGGGCCGCTGATAAACTTGATTCTTCCGATGCCTACGCGGCGATGCAGCAAAAGCTGGCGGCGAGCATTGATGGCGCCTTTGAGTCCGTGATCGAATCGAAACGCAAAGCCCTGCCATCGGCTGAGTCTGCCATGAGCACGGATGTGGATTACATTATCAAGAAGTGTGCAATGGAAAATGCCGCCATTGCTGGTGGTTCCAGTCTGATTCCCGGGCCGTGGGGCATGGTTGCCGTGGTGCCAGAAATTGCCTTGGTGATCAGGAATCAAATTTCCATGGTGTACGATATTGGCGCAGCCAATGGCAAGGCGGCCGAGATCAATAAGGAATTGCTCGCGGCAATAGTATTAAGTGCCATGAGTAATGGTGTCGCAGGCTTGATGGTAATGCATGGCGGGAAAGTACTGATACGGCGCTCGTCGTTGAGAGTATTCAAGAAGATCGTTACATTACTTTCAGGGAAAGTCACGCAGCAGGCTTTGAAATCCTCTATCAGCAAATGGTTGCCTGTGATTGGCGCTGCTTTCATGGCCTGGATTACCAACCAGATGACCCAGAATATAGGCCGGCGTGCCAATGAGATTTTTCAGAAAGAAATAGAAATCTCGGACGTGGAAATCGCCGAGGCCGACGTGGTTGACGTCTGATGGGCATGGCGGCCCGATACCGGCCAGCCGGGATTTTAAGCGGCCTCCAGGCCATCATTCTTCGCCAGCGGGCGTTTCGTCCGGTGGCACCGGTTCGGCGGCGGGCGTAACGGCCGCGGCCGGTACCGGTACCGGTACCGGCGCCGGTTCTTTCCACTTGCCCGCCGCCTTCAGCTTGTTCTTCAGCCCCGGCAGGGGAAAACCCAGCGCATAGGCTTTTTGCGCGTGCGCGCTGGCCTTCTCGTATTCCTTCTTTTTCACATACATCAAGCCCAGGTTGTACTGGATGGTGGCCTGCTCGGGCGCCAGGCGGCTGGCCGCGTCCAGCTGTTCCAGCGCCATGGCATCCTGGCCCGTGGCCAGCAGGTAGCTGCCATACACCATGCGCGCCGTCACGTCGTGCGGCGCGAAGGCGATCGCCCGTTCGAAGTAGCAGCTGACGGTGTAGCGTGCGCCATGTGGCTGCGCGCTTTTCAGGCGCAAGCCCAGCTTGGCCATCGAGGCCAGCGCCCGGTGGTGGTTCGGGAAGTGTTCCAGGGTGTAGCTGATGTCGCCGCCCAGGCTGCCCGTCATGCCTTGCGTGAGCGTTTCCACGGCGCGCGAAAAATGGAATTGTTCGACCACGGACAGGTCCTTGCGGTCTTCCGCGTTCGTGTAGTCGCCGCCCGTGGTGCCCTTGACGTAGGGCGGGCAGTCGGCGGCGCCGGCGCCGGCGCAGCAGGCTGCCAGGGCGCAGGCAAGTATCAGGTGTTTCATGCTGTTCTCCTGTGGCTGACCTGGTCCAGCAAGTCGGCCAGGGCGTTGCTGCGGGCTTGCCGCGATTGCAGGGCGATGGCGGCGGGACTGGCCAGCGGCGCGCGGCCCTGGCGCGCCAGTTCCAGGAAGCGCAACAGCGCGCGCGCGCAGTCGGCGCTGGACGCCAGCTGGCCGATGGTGTCGATGCCGCTGTGGCGCAGCTTGGCCGCGCTGTCGCCCGCCAGGTCGGTCAGCGCCAGGATGGGCCGGCGGCAGCGCAGGTATTCATACAGCTTGGCGGGAATCTGCGCATTGCAGTTGGCCGCCTGCAGCAGCAGCAAGCCGTCAGCGGCCAGCATTTCCTGCAGCGCCGCGCCGTGCGGCTGCAGCGGCTCCAGGCGCACCAGATCGAGGATGCCGTATTTCGCCAGCAGGCAGGCCAGCCATGCGTCGTGGCCCGTGGCGCGCAGCACCAGCTGGAAATTGCGCGCATGCAGTACGCCGTCGTGACGCAGCTTGGCCAGCGCCTCGAACAGCGCTTGCGGATCGCGCTCGGACGGGTAGATCACGCCGCTGTGCAGCAGCAGGAAGCGGCTGCGGTGGCCCGTGCGCGCAGGGCTGCCGTCATGGCCGTCTTCGTCGTAGCCGTTCTCGATCAGGCAGAAGCGCTCGCGCCCCACCTGCGCCAGGCGCCTCCGGTGCGCATCGATGGCGCCCGGCGTGGTGCAGACGATGGCCGCGCTGCGTGCCGCAATGCGCTGTTCTATCCACGCATGCATGCGGTGCAAACGCACTTCGGACGGATACGGCGCCAGCGGGTCGCTGTCATCGAGCATGGGGTCGCGCTGGTCGGCGATCCAAGGCAGGCCGCTGAGTTTTTGCAGGGTCAGCGCGATCAGGTGCGCCGTGGCGATCGGGTACGTCGACCAGATGGCATCGGGGCGGTATTCGCGGATCATGCGCAGGCCGGCCGGCACGGCGCTCAGCCACCAGGAACTCCAGCGGTCGGGCAGGGCCAGGCAGCGCGGATAGCGCCCACCGATGGAGAAATGGCGCGCCGCGTCCAGCGCCAGGGTGCGCCGCACGGTGGCGCGCTCCCCGATCTGCGCCAGCTGGGACACGCCTTTCTGCGCATACGCGGCAGGGCTGGGACTGAGCACCAGCGGCTGCCAGCCGCAGTCGGGCAAATGGCGCGCGAAGCCCAGGGTGCGCAGGATGCCGCTGCCGCCGGCGAGCGGCGGAAAATGGTAGGCGACCATCAGCACCCGTTTTGGTCGGGCCGCGTTCGGTCGGGCCGCGTTCGGCGTGAGCGCTACCATGACTGCAGCCAGCGTGCGCACAGCTGTTCGACTTCGCCGCGCCAGGCGGCGCTGGCGAAGGTGTGGTTGGCGCCATCGACCTGCGCCTGCGTCCATTGCGCGCGGGCGGCGACGGCGCGCCAGGCCCCGTCGCCATGGAGCAGGGCTTGCCACTCGCGCGCACCGAGGTCGTCGCCGCTGAGGATCAGCAGCACCTTGCCCTGGAATTGCGTCAGCGCCCGCAGCAGGGCCGGCGCGGGCGCATCGTCTTCCTGCGCTTCCTGCGTCTGCGCCAGCGTGGCGGCGGCCGCCTGCCGCAGCGACGCCAGGCTGGCGCCCGTGCGTACGCCGCCGCTGGCCAGCTTGCGCCAGAACGCGCCTTGCAGCAGGCGCGGCAAATAATAATGGCGCAAGGTGGCGCGCGCCAGGCCGGCGCTGCTGCGCACCCACGGATTGAGCAGGATCAGGGCATAGACGCGCGCATCGCGTGGCGCATGGCAGGCGGCCGCCGTGGCGCCGTCGCACAAGCCCCACAGCACCACTTCGCGCAAGGTTGGCACGGCGTCAAAGAATTGCGCCAGCGCGCCGGCGATGTCGGGACCGGCGGCGCGGTAATCGCGCGCGCTACCCTCGCTGTCGCCCATGCCGCGCAAGTCGAAACGCAGCACGGGCCAGCCTTGCGCGGCCAGGGCGCGGGCCAGCAGGACGAACTGGCGATGGCTGCCGACCCGGTACTGCGGGCCGCCCGTGACGATCAATATGCCGCGTGGGCCCGGTGCGGCGGGCAGGCTGAGGATGCCGACCATGCGCGCCTGCGCTTCAGCGTCTTCGGCCGCGCTGCGAAAGCGCAGGGGCAGCTCGCGCACGCCGTGTCCTGCGAGGTGCTGCTGACTGCTGTCGCGCTTCATGGCGGCGTCCTTTCCTCGTCGAGCCAGTCGCGGCACAGGGTGCGCGTGGCGGCCAGCAGTTGCGGACACGCCAGCAGCTCGCCGCTGTGCCAGAACGGGCCGTCGCCGAAGCTGGCCACGTGCACGGCGGCGCCCTGTTCGCGCCAGTGCCGCGCCAGCGGCGGCAACGGTGCGCCGGCTTGCTCCGGTGCCTGGTAATCGAGCCAGTAGACTGGCACGGAGGGCGGCAGCGCCGCTGCGCTGGCGCCATCGATGGCCAGCGCCAGCTCGGGCGCCAGCAGGTAGCCGGCCACTTCCACAGATTCACCCTGCGCCAGGGCGGCGCGCGCATGGCCCGGTGCTTCGCGCATGCCGCCGGCCAGCATGCTGGTCGCCAGGCGCAGGCGCAGGAAGCGGTCGATGCTGCGCCGTCCATCGGTTTCCGGCTGCCATAGCAGCAAACGCGCCAGCGGCAGCGGCGCGCGGCTGGCGAAATCGAGGGCCAGCAGGGCGCCCAGGCGCAAGCCCCACATCGTCAAGGGGCCGTCGACGCGCTGCGCCAGCCACGCGCAAGCCAGGTGCAGGTCGTTGTGCCAGATGTCCCAGCGCGCTTCGCTGAAGTCGCCGCAGCTGTCGCCGCAGCCAAACAGGTCGATCTGCAGCACGCTGTAACCCAGGGCGGCAAAGGCGCGCGCCTGCGCGGCGGCTACGTGGCGGCTTTTATTGAGTTCTTCCGCGAACGGATGCACGTAGAGAATGCCGCCGCGCGCGCTGCGGCCCGGCGGCGGCAGGTGCAGCAGGCAGTAGCGCTGGCCGCCGCTGGCGGGCAGGAAAAAAGGCAGCAGCGGCAGTGCGTCGACGGCGGCGCTGTTCATGGCCGCAGCTGTGCAAACACGAAGTCGTGCAGGGTGCCCACGGTGGCGAAGTGGCGCGCGTGGATGTCGTCGTCGGCGACAATGATGCCGAAATGGTCTTCCAGCGCGGCGATCACGCCGATCACGGCCATCGAGTCGAGTTCCGGCACGCTGCCCAAGAGCGGCGTGTGCTCTTCCAGCGCGCGCCCGTTCAAGCCCAGGGTGGTGTCGAGGATGCGTTTTACTGCTTCAAGATGCGGCATGTCAGCTCCAGGGAAGGGTAGTGCGGCAGGGACGACGTATCGAAGGCCAAGCAGGGGATGTCGTCCGGGCGGCGCGACAGGTGGACATATGGCGGCAGGCTGGCGGCCATCCATTGCCAGCGCCCGCAGCGGATAAAGGTGGCCGTGCCCAGCGCGTGCGTGCCCAGGCGTGCATGGGCGCCCAGCGAGGCGCGGTTGAAACGCGAAATGCGGCTGCACGACCAGCGCACGCCCTGCGCGTGCAGCACGGCGTTGGCTTCTTCCCACAGCCGGGCGAAGACCAGGCCGGCGCGCTGCTCGGGATGCACCCACACGTCCAGATCCCACGACGACTGCTGCGAGGCCAGCGCATAGCGGGCGCGCACCTCGTCTTCCTGGCAGCCGTGGCGCAGCAGCCAGATCCAGCCGGCCATGCCTGACTTGTCACGCGCCACCAGGCATTGCGCACCTTGCCGGTAGCGTTCGCGCAGCGCGCCGGGGCGGCGCTCGGGACCGGGCGGCAAGTCCGCCTCCGCCAGGCAGCGCATGACGGTGATGGCCTGGCCGCGGCCGCGGCATAGCGAACCGGGCGCCACTGCCTGCGCGACGAATTGATAACGATATAGCGCGCAGCGCCCGCCCGGCACGCGTGCCAGCAAGCGTGCCACGGCCAGCCAGGCGCTGTCGCGCCAGCCCAGCTGATCGAGGCTGGCGCTCAGCCGTTGCAGCAGGGGAAATTGTGGAAACAGGGCCATGGCAGTAAGGGATGAGGCGGCTATGCAGCCAACGCTGTCCATTAGAGCGCAGCGGCCAGCGGCGGTCTTGCGCCGGCTCAAGCTGTGTTGCTGAAACTGTTAATTGATCAAAATCAAGACCGTTGTGGCCGTTTGTCTGAATCATAGGGGAATGCATGGCAATCATGGCAACCCGGGGACGACACGATGGCGACACTGATACATGACCTGATCTTCGAGACGGCGCAGCGCGCGGCCCACGCGCCGGCCCTGGCCTGGCAGGGCGAAGAAACAAGCTATGGCGCGCTGGCACAATCCGTGCGCGAAGTGGCTGGCACCTTGCTGACCCTGGGCTTGCGGCGTGGCGCGCGCGTGGCCGTGTACCTGGAAAAACGCCCGGAAAACGTCAGCGCCATGTTTGGCGCGGCGGCGGCCGGCGGCGTGTTCGTGCCCGTCAATCCGCTGCTCAAGCCGGACCAGGTGGCGTATATCCTGGCCGATTGCAACGTGGCCATCCTCGTTACCTCGCGCGAACGCCTGGCGCAGCTGGGCCCCGCGCTGGCCGCCTGCCCGGAATTGCAGACGGTGCTGCTGACAGGCGAAGGGGAGACGGAATCGCAACTGGGCAAGGTACGGCTGCTGGCGTGGCGTGGCCTGTCCGCCGCGCCCGCACTCCCACTGCTGTGGCATACGGCGATCGACACGGACATGGCCGCCATTTTATATACCTCGGGCAGCACGGGGCGGCCGAAAGGCGTGGTGCTGTCGCACCGCAACATGCTGGCCGGCGCGCTCAGCGTGTCCGGCTATCTGCGCAACACGCCGGACGACCGTATCCTGTGCGTCCTGCCGCTCAGTTTTGATTACGGCCTGAGCCAGCTGACGACGGCGTTTGCCAGCGGCGCCTGCGCCGTGCTGATGAATTATCTGCTGCTGCGCGACATCGTCGAAGCCGTGGAGCAGGAAGCCATCACGGGCCTGGCCGCCGTGCCACCGCTGTGGGTGCAGCTGTCGCAGCTGAGCTGGCCGCTGTCCACGCCCTTGCGCTACATCACCAATTCGGGCGGCGTGATGCAGCGCTCCACGCTGGACAAGCTGCGCGAATCGCTGCCGCGCACGCAGGTCTACCTGATGTATGGCTTGACGGAAGCGTTCCGTTCCACCTATCTGGCGCCGGAACAGCTGGAGCGGCGCCCCGATTCCATCGGGCAAGCGATCCCGAATGCGGAAGTGCTGGTGCTGCGCCCCGACGGCAGCGTGTGCGACGCCGATGAGCCGGGCGAACTCGTGCACCGTGGCGCGCTGGTGGCGCTGGGCTACTGGAACGATGCGGCGCGCACGGCCGAGCGCTTCAAGCCGCTGCCGCCGCAGGCCAGCGGCCTGGTGCTGCCGGAACTGGCCGTCTGGTCGGGCGACACCGTGCGCCGCGATGCGGATGGCTATCTGTACTTCGTGGGCCGCAGCGATGACATGATCAAGACCTCCGGCTACCGGGTCAGCCCGGCCGAGATCGAGGAAGTCGCGTATGCAAGCGGACTGGTGGGTGAGGCGGTCGCGCTGGGCCTGCCCCATGCCGTGCTGGGCCAGGCCATCGCCTTGCTCGTCACACCCGCGCCGGGCACGCAATTGTTGCGCGACAAGGTGCTGGCCGCCTGCCGCGCCCGCTTGCCCAGCTATATGGTGCCGCTGTGGGTAGATATCCGCGACGGCGTGCTGCCGCGCAATCCGAATGGCAAGATCGACCGTCCCTTGCTGGCCAGGGAACTGGCGCGTGCGTATGCGGTCCAATCAGGAGAGGTGGCATGAAGGATTTGATACGCTCGAACAGTACGCCATTGCCGTTGCACTCGTCCCTGGGCCAGCAGTTTGCCGTGGACAACGACATGCTGCAGGTCGGCGGCGTATCGTTGCAGCGGCTGGCCCAGAGGGTGGGCAGCACGCCGTTCTATGCCTATGAGCGCGCGCATATCATGCGCCGCGTGGCCGAACTGCGCGCCGCCTTGCCGGCCGGAGTGCACCTGCATTACGCCATGAAGGCCAATCCCATGCCGGCCGTGGTGCAGTCGCTGGCGGGCCTGGTCGATGGCATCGACGTGGCCTCGGGCGGCGAACTGGCCACCGCGCTCGATACGCCCATGGCGGCCGAACGCATCAGTTTTGCGGGACCGGGCAAGCGCGACGGCGAGCTGGCGCGTGCCGTGGCGGCGGGCGTCTTGATCAATGTAGAGTCCGGCGGGCAGCTGGAAAGGACGGCGCTGGCCAGTGAACGGCTGGGCGTGACGGCCAGGGTGGCCGTGCGCGTGAATCCCGATTTCGCCCTGCGCCGCACGGGCATGCGCATGGGCGGCGGCGCGCAGCCGTTTGGCGTCGATGCGGCCCTGGTGCCGGCACTGCTGGGCCGCATCGGCCAGCTGGGCCTGGATTTCCACGGCTTTCACCTGTATGCGGGCTCGCAAAGCCTGTCGGCGACGGCCCTGGCCGAAGCGCAAGCCCTCAGCGTGCAGCTGGCGCTGCAGCTGGCCGACAGCGCGCCGTCACCCTTGCGCACCCTGAATATCGGCGGCGGCTTCGGCGTGCCGTATTTCCCCGGCGACCAGGCGCTGGACCTGGCGCCAGTGGCGGACGGCTTGCAGCGGCAGCTCGGTCTCCTGGCGCAGGCGGCGCCCGGCGCGCGCCTGAACCTGGAACTGGGCCGTTATCTGGTGGCCGAGGCCGGTATCTATGTGTGCAAGGTCATTGAGCGCAAGCTATCGCATGGGCAAGTGTTTCTCGTCACGGATGGCGGCTTGCATCACCATCTGGCCGCTTCCGGCAATTTTGGCCAGCTGATCCGCAAGAATTACCCGGTCGCCATCGGCAACCGGCTGCACGGCGGGGTGCGCGAAGTGGCATCCGTCGTGGGACCGCTGTGCACGCCGCTGGACGTGCTGGCCGACCAGATGGAGCTGGCGCGCGCCGAGGAGGGCGACCTGGTGGTGGTGTTCCAGTCGGGCGCCTATGGCTTGACGGCCAGCCCGACGGCCTTTCTCGGCCATCCTTTGCCGGCCGAGGTGCTCGTATGAGCGGCCTGTGCGGTTGGCTGGCGCCGGCGCAGAGTGTTGCGCCAGCCGATGGCGCGGCGCGGGTCGCCCTGGCCGGCATGGCCGCGCCCCTGTCGCGCTTCGATGGCGCGCCCCTGGCCGCCAGCTTGAGCGAAGTGGGCGGCGTGGCCGTGGCCGCCATCGACGGCAGCCGCCATGTATATCAGCAAGATGGCTTGCAAGTGGCCATCTGGGGCCGGCCCGTGCTCGACGGCTCGGCCGACGACGTGGCGTCCCGCCTCGCGTCCCTGTGGCTGAGCCGGGGCGTGGCCGCCTGCGCCAGCCTGTCCGGACCTTTCTGTTTGACCATCCTCGACGCCTTTTCCGGCTCGGCCCTGCTGGCCGTGGACCGTGCCGGCATCCACCCCCTCAGCTATGCGAGCAATACGCAAGGCCTGTTTTTTGCCTCCTCGATGGATGCCTTGCTGGCCCATCCGTCCGTGCGCGGCGCGCTCGATCCGCAAGCGCTGTATCACTACCTGTATTTCCACATGGTGCCCGGCCCGGGCACGGCTTACCTGGGCCAGCAGCGCTTGCTGCCCGGCGAATACCTGCATGTGCGCGGCGGCAGGCAATGCAAGGGCAGCTACTGGCAGCTGGCCTTCCAGGAGCCAGGCGCGGCGCGCACGCGAGCCAGCTTTGCCGCCAACAAGCAGGAATTCCTGCGCCTGCTGCGCCAGGCCGTGGAAAGCAGCCTGGGCAACGACAGCGCCAGCACGGGCGCGTTTCTCAGCGGCGGCACCGACAGTTCCACCCTGGCCGCCATCATAGGGCAGGTGACGGGCCGGCCCGCGCGCACGTATTCCATCGGTTTTGACGCTCCCGGCTATGACGAAATGGCGTATGCGCGCCTGGCCGCCAGCCACGCGGGCAGCATCCACCACGAACGCTACGTGACTCCAGACGACGTGCTGGCCGCGATCCCCGCCATGGCGGCCATCTTCGACCAGCCTTTCGGCAATGCCTCGGCCATTCCCGCTTACTATTGCGCGCAGATGGCGCGCGACGATGGCGTGACGCGGCTGCTGGGCGGCGATGGCGGCGACGAATTGTTTGGTGGCAATGAGCGCTACGCGCACCAGGCCTTGCTGTCGCAGTACGAGCGCTTGCCCGTCATGCTGCGCCAGGCCATCATCGAGCCGCTGCTCTTTCGCCAACAAAGGGGCAAGCCGTGGCGCTTGGGCGACAAGGCGCGCCGCTACATCGAGCAGGCGAGCCTGCCGCTGCCAGCCCGCCTCGACGGCTACAACCTGCTGCTGCGCCATGGTCATCGCACGGTGCTGGAAGCGGGCTTTATCGATACCATCGAGCCGGGCATGGCGCCCGGCTGCGTGAATGGCGCGTATTGGGAGCGCCAAGGCCAGGGCTTGAGCCAGATCAATCAGTTGCTGGCGCTGGACATGCGCTTTACTTTGGCCGACAACGACCTGTTCAAGGTGCGCAAGGCGTGCGAGCTGGCGGGCGTGGAAGCGGCCTTTCCCTTTCTGCACGACGCGATGGTGGCGTTTGCGTCGCGCCTGGCGCCGCGCGACAAGCTCGACGGCAGGCAGCTGCGGCCCTTCTTCAAGCGGGCGCTGGCGGAAATCCTGCCACCGGCCATCGTGCGCAAGAAAAAGCACGGCTTCGGCTTGCCTTTTGGCCAGTGGCTGCACAGTCACGCGCCGCTGCGCGAATTCGCCTTTGACAACCTGACGCAACTGCGCGGGCGCGGCATCGTGCGGCCCGCCTTCATCGACGATTTACAAGGACGCTTGCTGGCGGAACACCCGGCCTATCACGGCACCATGGTGTGGTTGCTGCTGATGCTGGAACAGTGGCTCAGCCAGCATCCGGGCGCGCTGGGTGCGCTTGCCGGCGGTTTTGCCGCAAGCGCCACAGAAACGCCAGCCGTCCTCGATCCCACGGCGTAAAGCGGGGCAGTTGCAGCAAGTCCAGTCCCGCACCGGGGCGCGCCACGCCCCAGTCCGTCGCCACGGCCGCCGTGAAACCCAGGCTGCGCACCATCGCCACGTGTGGCGCGCCATAATCGCGCCCGGCCTTGCCGTTCGGATACGCAAACGCGGTGACGGGCGCCTGTATCAAACTTTCCAGCTGATGCTTGCCGTTGGCGATGTCGAGCCACGCCTCCCGCTCCGGCAAGGTGGACAATATCGGGTGGCTCATCGTATGCGCACCCAGTTCCATGCCTGCCGCCTGTAATTGACGCAGCTGCGCCGTGCTCAGCATGGCTGGCGCTCCGGCCGTGGCGCCCGCCTGGCGGCGGATCTGCATGGCTAGCTGCTGGCGCCGGTCGAACGGCAGGTACTTGAGCTGGCCCAGCAAGGTGGCAATGGCCGCTTGCCGCTGCGCCAGATTGGCGACGGGCAGGCAGTCCAGCCCGAGTTCGCGCAAGTCGAGCACAGGAGCTGGCGCCTGGCGCACGGCCTCGATCACCGTGTCGTTCCACATTTGTCCGCCGTCCAGGTAGCCCGTGGCGATAAAAAACGTGGCGTGCAAGCCGTGGCGCTGCAGCAGCGGCAGGGCCACTTGCGCATTGTCGGCATAACCGTCGTCAAAGGTGATGCAGGCGGCGCGCGCGGGTAGGCTGCCATCTTGCAGCCGCTGCACCGCCTCGGCAAGGGGCAGCGGCGTATGGAAACGTTTTACAAGGCGCAGCTGGCGCCCGAACAGGGCCGCATCGACTTCACCGGGAAACAGCGGGTCGGGCCGCGCCAGCACGCGGTGATAGATCAGGATGGACAAGGTGGCGCTCATGGCTGTTCCGCGACGGCGGCCCGGGCCTCGGCCTTGGCCCGGGCCTGGCGCGATGTCGGGGCCGGTGCCTGCCGCTCGACGATGATGCGCGTGGCGATCAGGGCGGCCATCAGGTAATACGGCATGTCGAAATACAGCAGGCTGAGGAAGGCGCCGCCCACGGCAAAGCCGATCAGGCTGGCCTGGCTCATGGTGGCCAGGCCGTGCGCCCAGCGCAGTTCCGGCTGGCCCCGCGTGCGGCGGATGATGACGGCCGCCGTGCGCCAGGTGGCGACGCCCAGCGCCAGGTAAATCAGCAAGCCGACGAAGCCGTGTTCGCCCAGCACCTGGAAGTAGATGCTGTGCGCCGCGTGCACATCCATGGGGTTGGGCGCGTAGCGGGCAAAGATGGCGGCATCGGACACGTCGAAGCCGCCGCCAAGAAAACGGTCGCGCGCCAGGTTCCAGGCCATGCGCCAGGCATTCAGGCGGCCCATGGCGGACACGTCATCCTGATAGGTGTTGATGGTGTCCATGCGTTCGGTCCAGCGCTCGGGCATGAAGGCCAGCAGCAGGGGCGCGACGGCGCCGAGCAGCGCGCCCAGCACCAGCTTGCGGTCGCTTTTCAGCCACATGAACAGGCCCATGGCGGCAATGGCCAGCAGGCCGCCGCGCGAATACGAGCCCAGCGCGGCCAGCGCCGACAGCAGCATCGCCGCCGACAAGCCATGGCGCAGCCAGCGTTTGTCCGTGTTTTGCTGCAAATAGTACATGAGGGGGATGGTGATGATCAGGGCCAGGGCCAGCGCATTGTTATCACCAATGAACGTATCTTCCGGTCCCCAGACCCGTTCCGTGCCGCCGCTGCGGATGGTGAAGATGCCGCCTTTCACGCCGTAATAGCCGATCGAGCCCACCAGCACCCAGATCAGGCGCACGATGTCGCGCCGCGTGCGTATCACCATCATGATCACAAAGCTCATCAGCATGATCTTCATGACCTTGTTCCACTGCACCCACGACGCTTCCGGCAACAGGGCGAACGGCGCCGTGACATTCATCCACCCGACGAACAGCAGCAGCAGCACGCTGACGGGCGTCAGCGGCAGGCTTTTCGGCTCGCGCGTCATCACGAGGCTGAGCATGGTGGCGATGGCGATGATGAAGGCGAACGGCAAGTGGGTGGCAAAGCCCCAGGCTTGCGTGTGCGGATTCATCACGCTGACCCATACCCACATCAGGCCGCCGATGGCCGGTGACTTCAGGATGAAGGGCAGCGAACCGAGGATGATGATGGTAATCAGTATGTCGCGCATGAAGGGGGACGCTCCTGGTTTTGCCCGGCTTGGCAAGCTCTTGATGCCTGTCAACGGGCTGGCGGGCAGGCTCAGTACACTGGATCAATACTGCTTGATGCATAGTTTTGTCATGGTAAGACCAAGGAGGCATGTCCTTGTTGACCGTTCTCATGGCGACCTACAATGGCGCCGGCACTTTGCCCCAGGTCTTGCGCGCCTACATGGCGCTGCGTTCGCCCGCTGGCGGCTGGCGCCTGGTCATCGCCGACAATGGCAGCACGGACGCCACGGCCCAGGTGATCGCCGCCTTTCGCGGCCGCTTGCCCTTGAGCTATATCTACGTGGCGCGGCGCGGCCGCAGTCCCGCCCTGAACGGCGCCGTCGAACACGCCTTGCGCTCAAACGGCGATGGCGGCGAGCTGTTCGTGTTTGGCGACGACGACGCCATGCCCGTATCCGACTGGCTGTGCCGCTTGCAGGACTGCGCGCGCGATCACCCCGGCTATGCGCTGTTCGGCGGCGCCATCGTGCCCGCCTGGCGGGAAAAGCCGGCCGACTGGCTGCTGCGCCTGACGCCCGTTGGCTTGACGTGGGGCATTACCAGTCCCGACCTGCGCGACGCCCCCATCTATCCGGGCCTGGTGTGGGGCGCCAACATGGCGATACGCCGCCGCATCTTCGAGGCGGGCGCCCGCTATGACGAAAGCATCGGCCCGCAGGGGGCCAATTACGCCATGGGCAGCGAAACCCGCCTCAACCTGGAAATGCATGCGGCGGGCAATCCTTCCTGGTTCTGTCCGCAAGCCAGGGTGGCGCACATCATCCGCGTCCCGCAAGTGCAGCGCGCCTGGATACTGCGCCGCGCCATGCTGTTTGGCCGGGGCCAATGCCGGCTTGCGACCTTCGCGCCCAGCGTGGAGTTTCTCGGCGTGCCGCGCTGGATGCTGGGCCGATACGTGCGCGAGTCGCTCGGCGCCGTGCGGGCCTGGCTGCGGCGCGACCGGGCCGAGCTGTTCCTGCGCCAGTGGGAACGCGCTTGGCTGCGCGGTTTCTTTCATGAAGCGTGGCGGGGACGGCGCAAACGCCTGCCGCGCATCGTCATCAGCAGTTATTCGGGCGAGCTGGGCGGCATGGAGCTGCGCATGGCGCAAGAGGCGAAGATGCTGGGCGCGAGCGGCTATGACAGCGTGCTGGCGCTGCGGCGCTTTCCCGGTTTTGCTGCCTGGGCGCAAGACTTGCGCGCAAGGCAGATGCAAGTGCGCGTGTACGAGCCGCCCTTGTTTCTCGAACACTGGGCGTGGCGCCGCTGGAATTGGCTGCGCGCCAGAGTCACGGGCGCCTGGCGGCTGCGGCGGCTGCGGCCGGACCTGGTCCACGTGGCGTTTTGCTGGACGGCATATGGCGCTTCCATCCTGTGGCTGGCGCGGCAATGCCGACTGCCGGCCGTGATCAGCGTGCACAACGCGTTTCCCCTGGAAACCTTCAGCGACTGGCAGCGGCCCCGGCTGGAAGAGGCGTTTCGCAGCGTCAAAGGCGTGTATGCCGTGTCGGACTCGGCCATGCGGCATTTCCTCGACCTGTACCGCGACATGCTGGCGCCGCAAACGCGGCTGGCCGTGATTCCCAACGGCGTCGATACGGACACTTTTACTGTTTCGCCCGAACGGAGAGTCTTGGCGCGCAAGCAGCTCGGGCTGCCGCCGGATGCGCTCGTGCTCGGCTGCGTGGCCAGACTCTCCGCGCAAAAGCGTCCGCAAGCGCTGCTGGCCCTGTTCGCCAGGCTGGCGCCGCAGTTCCCCAACTTATATGTAGTGCTGGTGGGCACGGGGCCGCTGGACGCCATGCTGCGGCTGCAGGCGCAGCAATCGGGTTTGCAGGACAGAATCGTGTTTGCCGGCTTCCGGCAGCGCGTCGAGTTGCTGATGCCCGCCTTCGACCTGCACGTGCTGCTGAGTAAAAACGAGGGCTTCGGCATCGCCACGATTGAGGCCATGGCGTGCGGCGTGCCGGCCGTGGGGACGGATGTGCCGGGCACCCGCGATATTCTGCACGATAGTGAAGGCGGCTTGTTGCTGCCGCTCGATGACGAGCACGCCGCCTGCGCGGCCGTGGCCAGGTTGCTGGTCGATGCACCCCGGCGCGCCCGCATGGGACGGCTGGCGCGCGAAGAAACCGTGCAGCGCTATTCGATGCCGCGCCTGGAACGCCAGTTGCGCCAGTTCTATGCCGGCCTCGTGTAGGCGCGGGCGGCCCGCATGAGCGCCACCCGTCATTCGTTTCTGTTTTCGTTTGCCGAGAAATACACGGTGCTGCTGCTCGGCATCATCGCCACCATGGTGCTGTCGCGCCTGTTGACGCCGGCCGAGGTGGGCGTGTATTCGCTGGGCGCCGTGCTGGTGGCGCTGGCGCAAGTGGTGCGCGATTTCGGCGTGGGGCAATACCTGATCCAGGAAAAGCAGCTCGATGCCGTGAAACTGCGCGCCGCGCTGGCCACCAGCCTGCTTGTCGCCTGGCTGCTGGCGGGCCTGGTGCTACTGGCCAGTGCGCCGCTCGCGCATTTCTATGGCGAACCCCGGTTGACCCACGTGCTGCGTTTGCTGTCGATTAACTTCCTGCTGATCCCGTTCAGCGCCTTGACACTCCCCATGTTGCGCCGGCAACTGCGCTTTCGCGCCATTTACGCCATCAATGGGGCCAATAGTGTGGTCAACCTGCTGGTGGCCGTGCTGCTGGCGCTGCAGGGCTACAGTTATATGAGCATGGTATGGGCGGCGCTGGCCGGTTCCTGCGCCTCGCTGGCAGTCAGCCTGCTGGTGCGGCCCCGCGAACTGCCGTGGCTGCCGGGACGGTGCGGCGTGGGCGATATCGCCCGTTTTGGCGCCTATGCGACGGGTGGCAGCCTGGTCGATGAGGCGGGGGTGGCGGCGCCGGACCTGATCATCGGCAAGCTGATCGGCATTGAAAGCCTGGCCCTGTTCGGCAAGGCGCAAAGCGTACTCAATATCTTCAACCAGGCCATCACCAGCGCCATCTCGCCTGTGGTGTTTCCCCTGTTCGCGGCGCGCGCGCGCGAAGGGGGAGGACAAGGGGAAAAGGGCGGGGCGGAGCTCGTGTATTTGCGCACGATCAGCTACATGACGGCGCTGGCCTGGCCGTTTTTTCTCTTCCTCGCCTGCATGGCTTTGCCCCTGGTCAAGGTGTTGTATGGCACGCAATGGCTAGGATGTGTGCCCTTGATCCGCATCATGTGCCTGTCCTCGGCCGTGTATAGCATGTTCAGCATGGCCCGCTACCTGTTCGTGGCGACGGGCCAGCTGCATGCGCAGGTGCGGCTCGATGCTTGGGCGGGCGCAAGCAAAGTGGCGCTGCTGCTGGCTGCGGCACCATTCGGCCTGGTGGCCGTGGCCTGGGCCGTGGTGCTCAGCAATGTGCTGCGCAGCTGGCTGGTGTATGGCTGCCTGCGGCGCTTGAGCGCGCTCGACTGGCGCACCCTGGCGCGGGCCGTGCGCAAAAGCCTGCTGCTCTGCGGCGTGAGCGGCGTGGCGCCCCTCGCTGCGCTGCTGTGGCTGCCTGTTGATACGCCGGCGCTGCTGGCGCTGACGGGCACGGCGCTGGCTACCTTGTTGTGCTGGCTGGCGGGCCTGTTCCTGTTGAAACATGAACTGGCCGGAGAATTCTTGTTGTTGCAACGCAAGCTGGCCGGCCGCTGGCTGGCCGTCAAATGCACGAAAGGATGACCATGCGTGTCGGTATCTTGTCCTACCCGATGCTGTTCCAGCGCGACGGCGGCTTGCAGATCCAGGTACGCGAAACCATTGCCGCGCTGAACCGACTGCCCCAGCAAGCTGCGCGGCCCCTGGAAGTGCAGCTGGTCGACGCCAACCATCAGCGACTGGCCGATTTCGACGTACTGCACGTGTTTTCGGCGAGCAATGGCACCTACCGCATCATGGAAATGGCCAGCGAGCAAGGCGTGCCCGTGGTGCTGTCGCCGCTGCTGTCGCCCGGCTGGGGCCGTGCCAGCGCCTGGCGCGCGCGGCTGGCCGACCGGCTGGCAGGGCGCCTGACGGAGTGGATGGTGCAAACGAGCTATGCGCAAACGCGGCGCGCCCTGCAACTGGCCGACGTCGTGATCGCCCTGGGCGAGGCTGAGCGCGACGCCATCGCGCAAGGTTTCGGCATGGAGGCGGAGGCCATCCGCGTCTTGCCGAACGGGGTCAATCCGCATTTCTTCACGGCCAATGGCGACCTGTTCCTGCGCGAAACAGGCATCGCCGGGCCATTCGTGCTGATGACGGGCAGCATTTCACCATATAAGAACCAGCTGGGGCTGGCCCAGGCGCTGGCAGGGGCCGGCTTGCCCCTGGTGCTGATCGGCGCCGCGCCGCGCGAACAGCAGGCGTATCTGCAGCAGTTGCTGGACTTGCCGCACGTCAGCTGGCTCGGCGCGCTCGACCACGCCGACCCGCTTCTGGCCAGCGCCTACCATGCGGCGGCCGTGGCGGCCTTGCCCAGCCAGGGCGAAGTGTTTCCGCTATCCGTGCTGGAAGCGCTGGCGGCCGGCACGCCCGCCGTCATGACGGCGCAAAGCGCGCTGGACTTGCCCGATTCCGCGTTCGCGCTGCGCAAGGTGGCCTGGGACGATGGCCCCGCGCAGCGCCAGGCCATCCTCGACTTGCTGGCGCTGCCGCCCGAGCGCGCCCGCGTGCAAGCGCTGGTGGAACGTTTTACGTGGGAGCGGGTGGCGGCGCAGATTGCCGAGTGTTACTACCAGCTGCAGTCCTTGCCTGCCAGGAGGCAACATGCTGTTTAACTCCTTCGCCTTCCTGTTCGGCTATCTGCCCATCGTGCTGGCCGGCTATTTTCTGCTGGACCGATTGACGTCCTCCGCCAGCTGGCGCCTGGCGCCAGCCGTGTGGCTGGCGCTCGCCTC
This sequence comes from Janthinobacterium tructae, assembly GCF_006517255.1. Lineage (NCBI taxonomy): Bacteria > Pseudomonadati > Pseudomonadota > Betaproteobacteria > Burkholderiales > Oxalobacteraceae > Janthinobacterium > Janthinobacterium tructae. Next base: position 990,218 of record NZ_CP041185.1, read on the forward strand.
GCTGTTCTTCTATGCCTGGTGGGACGTGCGCTATTTGCCGCTGCTGCTGGCGTCGATCTGCGTCAATTACGGCGCCGGCCGCCTGATCGGTGCGCGTGCGGGCGCGGCCCGCAAGCGCGTGCTGGTGGCGGCCCTGGCGCTGAACCTGGGCTTGCTTGCCTACTATAAATATGCGAATTTCTTCATCGACAGCGTCAACGCAGTCGCCGTGGCCGCCGGTGCTGGCGCTGGCAGCCTGCCGTGGTCCGGCCTCGACATCATCCTGCCGATCGGCATCTCGTTTTTCACCTTCACGCAGATCGCCTTCCTCGTCGATTGCTACCGGGGCGAGGTGCGCGAGTACCGTTTCATTCATTACGTGCTGTTCGTCAGCTATTTCCCCCATTTGATCGCCGGCCCCGTGCTGCACCACCGCGACATGATGCCGCAGTTCGCCGATCCGGCCAACGCCCACCCGCGCGCCGCCAATTTCGCCATCGGCCTGTCGATCTTTACCATCGGACTGGCCAAAAAAGTGCTGATCGCCGACAACCTGTCGCCACTGGCCATGCCCGTCTTCGCGGCCGGGGCCACACCCACCCTGATCGAGGCCTGGATCGGCGTGCTGGCCTACACCTTCCAGCTGTATTTCGACTTTTCCGGCTATTCGGACATGGCCATCGGCCTGTCGCGCCTGTTCGGCGTGAAATTGCCGCTGAACTTCAATTCGCCGTACAAGGCGGCCAATATCGCCGATTTCTGGCGCCGTTGGCACATGACCTTGTCGCGTTTCCTGCGCGATTACTTATATATTCCCCTGGGCGGCAGCCGCCACGGCGAAGCCATGCGCTACCGCAACCTGATGCTGACCATGCTGCTGGGCGGCTTGTGGCATGGCGCCGGCTGGACCTTCGTCATCTGGGGCGGCTTGCACGGCCTGTACCTGGTGCTGCAGCAGGCGTGGCAACGGGTCTTTGGCGCGGCGCCGGGGTACTGCTGGCTGCGCTGGTGGCCCGGCGTGTTGACCTTTCTTGCCGTCATGCTGGCCTGGATCTACTTCCGCGCGCCCGACGTGGCCACGGCCTGGGACATCAGCGGCGCGCTGGTGGGCGCGAATGGCGTGAGCCTGCCGCGCGGCCTGGCCAGCCATGCGGCCAGCCTGGCGCAATGGGGCTTGCACCCCGCGTTCGACGGCATCCGCTGGATCGAACTGGCGGGGCCGGGCTTGCCCGTGCTGCTGGGCGCCATGTTGCTGGCTTTCAAGGCGCCCAACACGCAAGAAATATTCTTTCTGTACGAGCCTGCCATTGAAAGAATATTTCAACCTTCAGGGCACTGGGCCTTCAGCTGGCGCCCCACGCGCCGCTGGAGCGTGGGCTTTGCCGCGCTGTTCGTCGCCTGCATCTTCGGGATGAACCGCGTTACCGAATTTCTCTACTTCCAGTTCTGAGCATGGACACTGCCGGCCGCCGCTATCTTGTCTGCTTCCTCGCCTGCGTCGCCCTGGTGCTCGGCGCCGTCTCGTTCATGAATTACCAGGTCGACCCCTACCTGCTGCACCAGTGGGACAGTCCCTTGCTGCAGCGTCCGCGCCAGCTGAACGAAAAGCTCGGCGCCTGGGCCAAGACCTATGCCGTGGCGCGCTACCGGCCGGCCATCATCTACATCGGCAATTCGCGCACGGAAATGGGCTTGCCGACGGGCGTGCGTGCCATGTTCGACGGCAAGAGGATCTTCAACAGCGCCGTCTCTGGCGCCTCGATCGGCGACGCTATCCGCCTGGCCGAGCATGCGGCCAGGGTCAGCCGCGTCGAGACCATGGTGTGGGGCATCGACGCGCCCACTTTTTCCCTGGACATGGGCGCGGCGCGCGTGGAAGACAGCCTGACGGGCGCCCGGCACGGCTTTTTCGTCCAGCGCGCCTTGGTCAACCTGAAGCGCGGCCTGACCTTGGACATGACGCAGGACAGCGTGCGCATCCTGACAGGCCATGCCGGCGATACCTGCCGCTCCAACCTGGCCGTGTACGGGCAGCGCGACGAGACGTGCACCCTCAAGGGCATCAAGCACTGGCTCGGCACCAAGGACGCCATTCCCGTGCGGTTGCAGGAATTCGGCGACGGCCTGGGGCCGACACCGCCCTCGACACCAGCGCTCGACGCCAGTATCGGCAAGCTGTGCCGGCCAGGCATGCGCCTGCGCCTGTACATCAACCCCACGCACGCGCTGACCTTGTACGCGCTGCACTTGCGCGGCAAGTGGGATGCCATGCAGGCCTGGCAACGCGCCCTGGTGCAGGTCATCGAACGCCACCGCAGGCAGGGCTGCGACGTGCGCCTGCATGATTTTTCCGGCTTCAACAGCATCACGAGCGAAGCGACCCCGCTCGTCAGCGGCAAGCCCGACATGCATTATTACTGGGAAGTGTCGCATTACCGGGACAACGTGGGCCGCTTGATCCTGGCGCGTCTGTTCGGCGGCGGCACGCCGCCGCCGGCCGATTTCGGCGTCGAGCTGACGCAGGCCAACATCGACGCCCACCAGGCGGCCACGCGCGCCGCGCGCGAGCGCTATCGCGTGGAACACGCGCGCGAGGCGGCCTATGCGCAGCGGGTGCTGGACGGGCCGCTGATCCGGCGATGATGCAAAGCCACACAAATACGCCATTTTTCACCTTCCAATGCTGATCATGGACACTTCCGCCCGCCGCTACCTCGCCATCTTTTTTGCCTGCGTACTGGCCGCGCTGGCCCTCGTTTCGGCCGTGAATTACCACGTCGACCCGTACTTGCTGCACCAGTGGGACAGCCCGCTGCTGCAGCGATTGCGCCCGACGACGGAAAAACTCAGCGTGTGGGGCAAGACATATGCCGTGGCGCGCTACCGGCCCGCCGTCGTGTATATCGGCAACTCGCGCACGGAAATGGGCTTGCCGGCGAACAGCGCGCGCACCTTATTTGAAGGCAAGAGCGTCTTCAACAGCGCCGTCTCGGGCGCCTCGATCGGCGAGGCCATGCGCCTGGCCGAGCACGCGGCCAGGGTCAGCCATGTCGACACCATGGTGTGGGGCATCGACGCCCCCTCGTTCTCGCTGGAACTGGGCTCGGCCGGCGTGGAACCGGGCCTGACTGATGGCGGCCCCGCGTTCTTCGCGCGGCGCGCCTTGCTCAATATCAAGCGCGGCCTGACTGTCGACATGACGCGCGACACCTGGCGCATCCTCAGCGGCAGCTATGACGGCGTTTGCCTGTCCAGCCTGGCGCTGCACGGCCAGCGCGACGAGTCCTGCCTCACCAGCCGCAACCGTACCTGGACCGGTACGGCGCGCGCCTTCACGCCGCGTCTGCAGGAATTCAGTGACGGCCTGGGGCCGACCGAACCTGCGCTGCGCGCCTTCGACGCGAGTGTCGGCAAACTGTGCCGGGGCGGCACGCGCTTGCGCCTGTACATCAATCCCACGCATGCGCTCACGCTCGACGCCCTGTACTGGCGCGGCAAGTGGGACGCCATGGAAACATGGCAGCGCGACCTGGCGCAGATGGCCGGGCGCTACCGGCGCCAGGGCTGCGACGTGCGCCTGTTTGATTTTTCCGGCTTCAACAGCATCACCAGCGAAGCTATCCCGCAGGTGACGGGCGCGCGCGACATGCGCTATTACTGGGAAGCATCGCACTACCGCGACAATGTCGGCCGCTTCATCCTCGCGCGCCTGTTCGGCGGCCCTGAGCCGGTGCCGGCGGACTTCGGCGTCGAGCTGACGGAAACGGGCATCGCGGCCCACCATGCGGTCACGCGCGCCGCGCGCGAGCGCTACCACGTGCAGCACGCCGAGGAAACGGCGTATCTGCGCCACGTGCTGACCTTGCCCCGCGAACCCAGATAGGCGATCAACGGTGCCAGGCGTACGCCGTGGGGCAGGGCGCGTGCGCTATGATGCTGTTTTGCCATTCAGCAAGTTCCAGGACTCACCATGAAAATCGCCTTCTTTGCCAGCCAGCCCTACGACCGCCGTTTCTTCGATGAAGCCTTGCCATCCCAACCCGACTCTGCCGGCATCGAACTGGTCTACCACAGCGCCTTGCTGAGCCAGGAAACCGTGGTCCTGGCGCAAGGCGCCGAGGCCGTTTGCGTGTTCGTCAACGACGTGCTCGACGCGCCCGTGCTGGAAGCCCTGCACGGCTATGGCGTGCGCGCCATCCTGCTGCGCTGCGCCGGCTACAACAACCTCGACCTGGAAGCGGCCAGGCGCCTTGGCTTTTTTGTCGCCCGCGTGCCCGCGTATTCGCCGGAAGCCGTGGCCGAATACACGCTGGCCCTGGTGCAAACGCTGAACCGCCACACGCACCGCGCGTATGCCCGCGTGCGCGAAGGAAATTTTTCGCTCGATGGCTTGCTGGGCTCTACCTTGCACGGCAAGACGGTGGGCATCGTCGGCACGGGCAAGATTGGCCTGGCCACGGCGCGCATTTTTAAAGGTTTCGGCTGCACGGTGCTGGGCCACGACCCGTATCCTGCACCCGCGTTCGCGCAGCTGGGCACGATGGTGGAACTGCCGCAGCTGCTGGCCGAGTCCGACATCGTTTCCCTGCATTGCCCCCTGATGGAGAGCACGCGCCACATGATCAGCGAAGCGACCTTGCCGCTGATGAAGAAGGGCGCCATGCTGGTCAACACTTCGCGCGGCGGCCTGATCGACACGGGCGCCGTCATCGAAGCGCTCAAATCGCGCCAGCTGGGTTCCCTGGCCATCGACGTGTACGAACAGGAAAGCAATCTGTTCTTCCAGGACCGCTCGTCCGACATCATCGATGACGACATCTTCCAGCGCCTGATGACCTTCCCGAACGTGCTAGTGACGGGCCACCAGGGCTTCTTCACCATCGAAGCGCTGCGCGAGATCGCCGCCATCACCTATCATAACCTGCAATGTTTCCTGCAGGGCAAGGCATGTGAAAACAGCGTATTAGCTGCTTGAAGCCGGTTTTTTGGGCTTGGGCGGCGGCTTCGGTTTCGGCAGCGGCAAGGCGTCCGCCGTGCGCCGCGCCAGCTGACTGAGCCACTCACGCTCGTCCCACAGGCCGCCATCGATGAGGAAATACGGCTTGGCTTGCGGATAGGGCGGCGCCTCCTGCAGCGTGCTCATCGTACTGATCCAGGCGCGGCCCGCGTCCGTCGGCTTGATGAACAGCTGGTCGTCGGCGACGATGGCGAACATCTTGCCGTCGCAATACAGGCCATATTCGCCAAACATTTTTTTCGCGTTGACGCTGCCCACGCCCGCCAGTTGATCGAGCAAAAAATCCACCGTGCCTTGCTGTGATGCCATGTTGTCCTCCGTTTGAAACAGCAGTGTAGCGCACTGGTCAGGAGTCGCCGGCAAGGCTACACTACATCTATTGATTTTTTCGCATGACGTATTTTCCTATGACACCCGAGCCTATTATTCACCGCGGCATCAGCATCGCCACCCTGGCCGCCGGCCAGTCCGTCGAAACCCATTGTGCACCGGGCCAGACCGCCATCCGCGAGCAGGCCGATGGCTGGTGGCTATATTTTGTCGACGAAGACGGCAAGGTCGACGGCTATGACAGCCCGTTCGCCAGCCACGCCGAGGCGCTGTGGGCGGCCAAGGCCGCGGCCGAGTTCAGCGCGCAATGAAGGCCAGTCCATGGGCCTTCCTGGGCTTGCCGCAAGCGCCCGTGCCGGAAGCGGAAAGCGCGGACTACGGCGCCTGCCGCGCTATGTTCGATGGCAAGCGGCTGGTCTTGCGCGTGGCGAAAACCACGCCGACGAAAACAGGCCAGTTCGTCACCGTCTGGAAGCGCCCCCATCCCGATGCCGAGATCGCCCCGCTCGATGAAGCGGACCCCGTCGATATCGTCATCATCGCCGTGGACGACGGCGCGCAGCACGGCTTTTTCATTTTTCCGCGCAGCGTGCTGCTCGAACGCGGCGTGATGTCGCGCGCGGGCAGCGGCGGCAAGCGCGCGCTGCGCGTGTATCCGCCCTGGTGCCTGCCAGAATCTGCCCAGGCCCTGCGCACGCAGTGCTGGCAGGTGGCGTGGTTTGTGGCGGCGGGCGACCAGCAAGGGCTGGATAGATTGTTTTATTGAGGAAACAAATGATTTTTATGAAAATTGATAAGCCTGTGTTCTTTCCCTCTGCCCGAACGTCTTGCGCATGGGTGCGAGCAGTGCGGGAAGTGCGAATGATGTTGTGTCTGAGCGTAGCGCTCTGTCCGCTGGCCGTGGTCGCGGCCCCGCCCGATCCGGGCGCCGACGCGTGGCGCGCGCGATTCGCACGCGAAGTCGATCATCGGCTGGAGGTGCCAACGGCTGACCAGGCGCGCTATGTGGCGCTGTTGAAACAAGCGCTGGCCGATGCCAATGTCACCGATACGTCAGCACAGACTTTGCTGCTGGTGGACCGCAGCCCGCAGGTACAGGCCGCCTTTGTGATCTTGCATACAGAGCCAGATGCATGGTCGTTCATCGGCGCCACGGCCGTCTCGACCGGCAAGGTGGGAAGCTATAATCATTTCTTGACGCCGTTGGGGGTGTTTCCACATACCCTGGAAAATCCCGACTTTCGCTCCGAAGGCACGTTCAACGACAATCACATTCGTGGCTATGGACGGCGCGGCATGCGCGTCTTCGATTTCGGTTGGCAACAGGCACAGCGCGGCTGGGGCACGGGCGCCATCAGCCAGATGCGCTTGCAAATGCACGCTACCGATCCGGATGTGCTGGAAGCTCGCTTGGGCAATGTTGCTTCCGAGGGCTGCATCCGCATTCCAGCCACATTGAATGTTTTTCTCGATTCACACGGTTTGCTCGATGCAGTCTATGAACAAGCCGTCAAGGACGGCCGCCATTTGTGGGTGCTCAAAGCGGATCGCGATATCATTGAATGGCCGGGGCAGTATATGGTCATCGTCGATTCGCTGACGGAAGTGCGGCCTGTATGGTCGCCCGCGCCCAAACCCTAATGCCGCAATCACGACCAGGACCTACTTAGCCACTACACGCTGCCTCTCAGGAAAAGGATGAATGCCATGTCGGAGCCGCAGGGTAGTGAAGGGCTGACAGCCGCGCAGGCCGCGCAGCGCTTGCTGGAAAACGGGCCAAATGCCTTGCCCGCCTCCCGTCCCTTGAGTGCCGGGCGCCTGCTGCTCGATGTCGTTTCCGAACCGATGTTTTTGCTGCTGGTCGCCTGCGGCGTCATCTACCTGCTGCTGGGCGACCGCAATGAAGCGCTGATGCTGCTGGGCTTTGTTTGCATCGTCATGGGCATCACTTTTTTTCAGCGCAGGCGCACGGAACGCTCGCTGAATGCCCTAAGCGACCTCTCCTGTCCGCGCGCCCTGGTGATACGCGACGGGAAGCAGGAGCGCATCGCTGGCAGGGACCTGGTGCTGGGAGACCTGGTGCTGCTGGCCGAGGGCGACCGCGTGCCCGCCGATATGGAACTGCTCAGCGCATCGAATTTGACGGCCGACGAGTCCATGCTCACGGGCGAGTCCGTGCCGGTCATCAAGCATGGCGCCTCCGATGCCGGCGGCAGTCCGGACAGTCTGGTGTATTCCGGCACCCTGATCACGCAAGGCACGGCCAGCGGCCTGGTGGTCGCCACCGGCCCGCACAGCGCGCTTGGCCGCATCGGCGCCTCACTGGCCAGCATGGGGAGCGAGCTGACGCCGATTCAACGGGAAACGCGGCGCGTCGTCAGGCATGTCGCCATCGGCGGCTTGTGTCTCGCCGCCGGCCTGGCATTGGCGTATTGGTGGCTGCGCGGCGACGCCTTGCAAGGACTGCTGGCAGGCCTTACGCTGGCCATGGCGATCCTGCCTGAAGAATTGCCGGTGATACTGACGCTTTTCCTGGGCCTGGGCGCCTGGCGCCTGGGGCGCGAAAGCATCCTGGCGCGCAGCATACCCGCAATCGAATTGCTCGGTGCAACGACGGTGCTGTGCGTTGACAAGACAGGTACGCTGACGGCCAACCGCATGGACGTGGCCCGGCTCTGCTCGGAAACTTGCACCCACGATTGTCAGGGCAATCCTGCCACTGCCTTGCAGGAAGAGCTGCACGGCTTGCTCGAATATGCCGTCCTGGCAAGCCATCGTCGGGCGTTTGATCCGATGGAGTCGGCCATCGGCCAGACCGGCGCCCGCCTGCTGGCCAATACGGAGCACCTGCATGCCGACTGGCAGCTGATCGACGATTATCCGCTGTCGCGGCAGATGCTGGCCATGTCGCGGGTGTGGCAATCGCCGGACCGTTCCGAGTTCCTGGTGGCTGCCAAGGGTGCGCCCGAGGCCATCATCGATCTGTGCCATCTGGCACCAAAGCGCGCCGCCGCCATCGCGGCCCAGGTGCAGGCCATGGCGAACGACGGTTTGCGCGTGATCGGCGTCGCCCGCGCCACGTTTGCCGCGCCGCCCCTGCCTGACAACCAGCACGTCTTTGATTTTGAATTCCTGGGCCTGCTTGGCTTGCACGACCCGGTGCGCCCGGAAGTGCCCGATGCGGTGGCGCAATGTCACGCGGCGGGCATCCGCGTGGTGATGATCACGGGCGACCATCCCGCCACGGCACTGGCGATCGCGCGGCAGGCCGGTATCGCCGGCGTGGCCAGCGCTGTGATGTCCGGCATGGACCTGGCCGCGCTGGACGACACGGCACTGCGCGCGCGCCTGGCCGACACCGACGTCTTTTGCCGCATCGCGCCGGAACAGAAGTTGCGCCTGGTACAAGCTTTTCGCAGCCGTGGCGATATCGTCGCCATGACCGGCGACGGCGTCAACGACGCGCCCGCATTGAAGGCGGCCAACATCGGCGTGGCCATGGGCGCCCGTGGCACCGACGTCGCGCGCGAGGCGGCAGCGCTGGTCTTGCTCAAGGATGATTTTTCTTCGCTGCTGCTGGCGGTGCAACATGGCCGCCGCCTGTTTGCCAATCTGCGCAAGGCCATCGTCTTCATCGTCGCGGTGCATGTGCCCATCGTTGGCCTGTCCATCCTGCCCGTGCTGCTGGGCTGGCCCATGCTCCTGATGCCCGTGCACATACTGTTTTTGCAAATGGTGATCGACCCCGCCTGCTCGATCGTGTTCGAGGCCGAGCCGATCGAAGCCGATGCCATGACGAGCAAACCGAGAAGGCCGGACATGCATTTGTTCGACCGTGAAATACTGCTGCGCGGCTTGCTGCAGGGGGCAGGGCTGTTGGCCATGCTGGTCGGCTTCCACGTGCTGGTGCGCTGGGCCGGCCATTCCGACGAAGTGGCACGCACGACGACCTTCCTCAGCCTGGTGCTGTCGAACCTGGGACTGATCTATGTCAACCGCCAGTGGACCCAGCCGTCATGGAGGAGGGGGATCAAGTCGAACCGGGCGTTCGCCTGGATCAGCATGGCGGCCTCGCTGTTGCTGTTGCTGGTGCTGGGCGCGGCGCCTGTCCGCGAATTGTTTGCCTTCGCGCTGCCGGACATGGCGCTGCTGATGCAGTGCGCATTCGTCGCCGTGCTCGGCATCGCCTGGTTCGAGTGCGTCAAGTGGGCGCTATCGACATGGCGATGGCCGCGCCGCGCGGCGGCGGCGCAGTGATGCACGGCAATGCAGATCAGACCATCTTGCCGTCGATGAGCAGAATTTCTTCGAGCAGGGCGCCGTGACGCAGGACGAACAGCACATCCATGCCGCGTTTCCTGGCCAGCGCGACACCGTCGACCTCGCCCAGGACCATGAACGCCGTGGCCCAGGCGTCGGCCAGCATGCAGCTGGGGGCCAGCACGCTCACGGCGGCGAGACGGTTCGCTACCGGTTGGTGCAAGGCCGGATGCATGGTGTGGGCATGGCGCGTGCCGTCGATCTCGACCCAGCGGCGATAGTCGCCCGAGGTGGCGATGGCCACGTCGTGCAGTTCCATCACGCCACCGATTTCACGCATGCCATGTGTCGGCTTTTCTATCGCCACGCTCCAGGCCTGGCCATCGGGTCTGGTCGAGCGCGCGCGCGTTTCGCCATCGATGCCGACCAGGTAGCTGGCGATGGACCAGCCATCGAGGCAATGCGCCAGCTGGTCGACGCCAAAACCCTTGGCGATGCCCGACAGGTCGAGCGTCAGCGGCGCGCGCTTGCGCACCTGCAGAGCCGCCAGATCCACCTCCAATGCCTTGGTGGCGGGGCAGTACGTTTTGCCATGCCGGGCCGCGATCTGCGGCGATGGCGCGCATTGCGACGGCCCGAATCCCCAGTCCTCCACCAGCTGGCCAACCGCCATGTCGAAGGCGCCGCCCGATTCGCCGCTGACCTGCAGCCCCGCAGCGAGCACCTGCGCCAGTTCCCGCGGCACAGGAATCCAGGTATTTTCCGGCGCCGCGTTCAGGCGGCACAGGTCCGAGGCGACATTCCAGGTCGACATCTGCCGGTCGACCCTGTCGACGGCGGCAAACAGGCTGGCGCCGATGGCGGCCAGGTCCGCTTGTCCGCCCGCATAGAATACGGCCGTATAGCGGCTGCCCATGGTTTCGCCATTCAGGCTGTAGCGCCGCAGCGCGGGTTCAGAAGACGTCTTCACGATACCTTCCTTTTTCCCGCAGCGCCGCCACATCGAGCTTGAGCGGCGCGAGTATCTGGTCCATGGCCTGCCTGACGCTGGCAGCCATGGCGCGGCTGCCGCAGACGAGCACCTGGCCATCGTCGGCGATCAGGCGGCGCATATTGTCGGCATCCTCCATCAGCCGGGTCTGCACGTGGACGCCGTTCGTGACTCTTGAGAAGGCCGTGTGCAGCTGCGTCAGCCGGCGGTCGGCCAGATAGTTGCGCAGCTCGGGCTCATACAGAAAATCGGAGTCGGGATGGCGCCCGCCCCAGTACAGGTACATCGGATGCTGGCCCGTATTGTTGCGGATGAAACCGGCCAGTGGCCCGATCCCGGTACCGGCACCGATCAGGATGACGGGCGCCTTGCCCAGGGCTGGACGAAATTGCGGATTGGGCTGGATAAAGGCCTCGATGCGGTCCCCCGGCAGCAAGTTGTAAAGGTAGCTTGAACACACGCCCCCGGGCTGCTTGCGCACGCAAATTTCCAGCACGCCGTCACCCGATCCGCTCGCCAGCGAATAGAAGCGCGGCATGGAACTGCCGGGCGCCATGACACCCGCGAGGTCGCCGGCCTCGAAGCGGGGCAGTCGGTGGGAGGCAAGCCGGCTTTTCAGCCAACCGGCGCTGGCCGGCGGCGGGGCGGCTATAAAGCGCAGCACCACGGTGGGATCGTGCTCCTCCTCGCCGTAGGCGATGCGCTCACGCAACTGCAGCGCATGCGTGTGCGGATGTGCGGGCGCATAGTCGAGTACGAGCTCGTGGCCCAGCAGCGCGCCGACCTGGCTCCCCCAGCGCGCGAATTCCTGCGGCGACTGGCGGTCGATCAGGGCCAGTTCCAGCGACCGGCGCCATCCGCGCGCCGCCATCGCCGCGTCGACCTCGTGTGCGAACTGGCAGAACGTGGGGAACTGGCGGTCGCCGAAACCGAGTACAGCGTAACTTGCCTCCTGCTTGGGGGCAATACCGGCCAAATTGGTCAGAAAGTGCGTGGCGCAGGCGGGGGCGTCGCCATCGCCATACGTCGCCGTCAGGATGAACAACTGGCGCGCGGCGTTGTGGCGCGACGAGAACTGATTCATCGGCGCCGTGTGCACGCGTTGTCCGGCCTGTCGCAAGGCATCATGCAGCGCGCGGGCAAAGCCCCAGGTACTGTTGTTTTCGCTCCCCACCAGGATCACGCTGTCGGCCGAAGCCGGAGCCGAGTTGTTGGCGATGCGCGGTTTGGCGCGCTGCCGCTGCCACCATACGGCGATGCCCGTTACCGCCAGCCAGGGCGCGCCGAGCGCACTCAGGCCGAGTATCAGACCCAGCCACCACAGGCCTTCGCCCGTATGCAACTGATAGATCAGTTCAAAGGCTTCCCGGACATTGCTGTGCGCGCGGAAGGCCAGCAGCGCGCCGCTGGACTGGTCGACATAGGCGTCGCCTTGCCGGGTGCGCAAGGTATAGACGGCGCTGCTGTCACCGGCAAGCGGAAAGGAAAGCTCGCGCAGATCGACCAGCCTGGTGGCCAGCAGGGCTGGCAAGCGGGCAGCAGGCAGCGGGGTTCCGCCGGAGGTGGTGGCGGGGATATCGGGTTCGTCCTGGCTGCCATCGGCAATGAGGGCGAAGGTCGCCGCCGACATGTAGCTGCCGGTCACTGCGGACAACAGCAGGCCGGCGACAGCAAAACGGGCCACCGCGGCGTGCCAGCGCTGGCTGCGATTGCCATGCAGTGGACGTGCCAGCTGGCGCCAGCCGCCCACCCGCTTGAGCAGCAGGAATAAGCCTGAGCTTGAGACCAGCAGCATCAGCAGGGCGGTGATGCCGACCGCGGCGCTGCCTGGCGTGTCGAGGAAGAGTGACCTGTGCAACTCCTTGAACCAGCGCGCGTAGGCCGGCGGCGCATAGGGCGCGATCGCCTTGCCGCTGGATGGGTCGACCCGGTCCACGCCCGAGATGTCACCGGCGCTGTAGTAGACGATGATGGTTCCGGAGGCCGTGCGCTGGATCTGCTCGGCTCCCGGATAGTGGCGCGCCACCCGGCCCGCGAGTTCGGCAACGCTGACGCCCGCCGGCACGCTGGTGGCCAGCCGCTCGATCGCGGGGTTGATCGACAGCACGGCGCCCGTCAAGCCGATGAGCATAACCAGCAGTGCGCTGATCAGGCCAGCGAGCGAATGTATCTGTCGTAACATGCGGCGGTGGCTACATGTCGTAAATGAAGGACTTGACGTAGCCGCGTCCACCGACGGGTTTGCCGGCGCCCTGTTTGCTCAGTGGCGTGCGCACGTCGGCCGGATTGTCGCGCCCGTCCTCTGCCGCGCTGTCAACCCGGATCTCGTAACCTGCATCGATCAGGGTGTCGGCCAGTTCGACTGTCACCTTGAGGGTTTTGCCGCTGCCGACGCTCGCTCCGCTGATCCCGTCAAATTCGCGCGCGTTCATGCCGCTACCGCGGGCCCAGTCGCTCAGGTGCTTGTAATACTTGGTCTTCTTTCCAGCTACCCACAACGTTTTCTTGTACTTGCCGGCGGCATCCGTGACATATACCGCCAGGTAGGCGCCGTTGCCGGCGTAGTTCTTCAGTTGCGCGGTGAGTGTGACCGGGCGTGCCTGGACGAAGCCGGGCAGCGCCAATGCACCTGCAAGGCAGGCGCAGGCTGTGATGTGTTTCATTTCTTTTCCCCTTGGAATGTCGGACCTGCAGGCCGCCTGACGGGAGCCTGTGGTACAGGGCCGAGGTAGTCGGCGGCGTCGCCGTTGTTGCCGAAGTCCACCGCCATGCTGCGCATGCGCAGCGACGCCGGGGAGTATTTGGCCTTGACTTTGTTGCCGTTGCGATCAATGGCTCTGAGCTCGTAGCAGCCATCATCGATCTTGATGCGCTGGACCGTCCAGCCGCGCTGTTCGGCTTCCCGCTGCAATTGCTCGCGAGGTTTCCAGTCGGCAATCGGATCCGTGCAGTGGACATCCGCATGGACCGCATTGCTGAAAACCAGGGCAGACAACGCCATGCATGTGCGCGCTAAGAACATCGCTTGCTCTCCTTGATAACCACCTGAGCATGGCAGTTCATGCTGACATGATACTGACCTGCCAGGCATCGCGCGATGACAAATCCGGGTATTTGCGGGTCAACCATCGTGAGATCAATTTTTTTGCAAATATAGGCGGCACACTGCGCCACCGCGCTTGTTTCCGGGCCATAGAGGGCCTATTGTCTGGTGACAGGAACGACAGGAGGGCGTGCAAATGACAATCATTCAGGTATTTGAGCCCGCCATGCCCGACGCCTGTGCCACAGCCCCAACCGGCGGCTCCTGCTGCGGCGGAAAAACCTGCTAAGGAGTTCTTCCATGCCAGCCGCCTTCCACTTTCTCGACCATCCTCCCGCGTTCATGTTTTTTACGGGCAAAGGAGGCGTGGGCAAGACCTCGCTGGCCTGCGCCCATGCCGTGCTGTTGGCCGACCAGGGCCGGCGCGTCCTGTTGGTCAGCACGGATCCCGCTTCCAACGTCGGCCAGGTGTTTGACATGGCGATCGGCAACCGGATTACTCCCATCCTGGCCGTTCCCGGCCTGAGCGCGCTGGAAATCGATCCGCAGGCCGCCGCCCAGCTGTATCGCGACAAGATCGTTGGGCCGGTGCGCTGCGTGCTGCCGGAAGCGGTGGTCAAATCCATCGAAGAGCAGCTTTCCGGAGCGTGCACCACCGAAATCGCGGCCTTCGACGAATTTACCGCGCTGCTCACCGATGCGCATATCCTCAAGGACTATGACCACATCGTATTCGATACGGCGCCTACCGGCCATACCATACGGATGCTGCAATTGCCGGGCGCCTGGGATGCCTTCCTGGAGGAGGGCAAGGGCGATGCATCCTGTCTGGGGCCACTGGCGGGACTGGAAAAGCAGCGCGACCGCTACCATGCGGCCGTCGCGGCGCTGGCCGATCCTGCGCGCAGCCGTTTGATTCTGGTGGCGCGGGCACAAGGCGCCACCCTGCGTGAAGCGGCCCGCACGCATGATGAGCTCGCCGCCATTGGCCTGACGCAACAATACCTCGTCATCAATGGCGTGTTGCCAGCGTCAGAGGGGGCAAGCGATCCGCTGGCCGCGTCCGTCGTGCAGCGCGAGCAGCGCGCCCTGGCCGCCTTGCCTGAGGCTCTGCTGTCACTGCCCCAAGACCGGATCCCGCTGATGCCGTTCAACCTGGTCGGCCTCGACGCCTTGCGCCGCCTGCTGCTGGCCGAGGGCGGCAGGACGCCTCCCGCCGTCGCGGTGCTGCCGGAGATCGCCACGCCGGCCCTTGCCAGCTTGGTCGACGAGATCGCCCGTAACGGTCACGGTCTGATCATGCTGATGGGCAAGGGCGGCGTCGGCAAGACCACCATTGCCGCCGCCGTGGCGGTGGCGCTGGCCAGGCGCGGCCATGCGGTGCATCTGACGACCTCGGATCCTGCGGCGCACCTGTCCGAAACGCTCAGCGGCTCACTGGAGCATCTGACTGTGAGCCGCATCGATCCGCATGCGGAAATCGAGCGTTACCGCCGGGAGGTGATGGAGACAAAAGGCAAGAAACTCGATGCGGCCGGACGCGCATTGCTGGCGGAGGACTTGCGCTCGCCCTGTACCGAAGAAATTGCCGTCTTTCAGGCGTTCTCGCGCGCGATACGCGAGGCTGGCAGACAATTTGTCGTGATGGATACCGCCCCCACGGGCCACACGCTATTATTGCTGGACGCAACGGGCGCCTATCACCGGGAAGTGCTGCGCCAGATGGCCGACACGCAGCTGCACTTCACTACGCCCATGATGCAGTTGCAGGACCAGGCCCAGACCAAGGTATTGATCGTCACGCTGGCCGAGACGACCCCGGTGCTGGAAGCGGCCGGCCTGCAGGCCGACCTGCGCAGGGCGGGTATCGAACCGTGGGCCTGGGTCATCAACAACAGCCTGTGCGCGGCCAGCCCGCGCTCGCCGCTGTTGCGCCAGCGCGCCCTGAACGAACAGGTGCACATTGCCACAGTGGCCCGGCAGCTCGCGCATCGCTACGCGGTAGTGCCACTGCTGGCGGAGGATCCTGTGGGTATCGCCCATCTGGAGCAATTGAGCATGCCGGCTGTAGCGGCTGAGCGCCAGGTATTCTGATGGGCGCCATCCAGCGCAATTTTCCGCGCCTGGCGTCGAACTGGCAGGGCGGCGCGCGTTTGCCAGTTGCCGCAGTATCGGCCGGTTCGGACTGCGCCGCGCCAGCCACAGGCCGGAAGGGGTTGGCCTTCCGGCCACTGGGACAGCTCGCGCAACTTTACGACACTGGGCTGGTCCTCCAGGGTAGCAGGCCTACCCTAAAAGTTGATTCTGAAGCTATATCTTCAACGGCACGATTGCTAGTTTAAGGCGACAAATAATATAACTATACATATTATATTTTTTCATATAATATAAGTTCTGTCTAATTTCTATATTTAATCTATGAGCGACTTGGAAAATGGGCTTGATTTGCGAGCTATGCGTGCGGCGGCAACTCAGGCATGCGGCATACTGAAGGTCCTCGCGAATCCGGACCGGCTGCTTCTCCTCTGCCAGCTGACGCAGGGGCCTCACTGTGTACGTGAGCTTGAAAATGTCCTGGGTATACAACAGCCAACCCTTTCTCAGCAGCTTGGCGTGTTGCGCGATGAAGCGCTGGTGACCACGCAGCGCGAAGGGAAACAGATTTTCTACAGCATTGCCAGTAGCGAGGCAAAGGCTGTCATGCAGGTGCTATATCAACTCTATTGTGAAAAAGCAACGGGAGCAACATCATGATGATCGATTGGGTCAATTTCACGCCTTGGACCTCCCTGGCCGGCGGCATGCTGATCGGCTTGGCAGCAGCAATGTTTTTGCTTTTCAACGGCCGTATTGCCGGGATCAGCGGCATCCTCGGCGGTTTGCTGCAATGGCCGACTGGCGACCTGGCGTGGCGCATCGCATTTCTGCTCGGTCTGGTTGGCGCACCACTAGTGTATGGCCTCTTTGCGCCGCTGCCCACGGTTCAAGTGGACGCGGGAGCCATAACACTGGTCGCGGCCGGTTTATTGGTCGGCATCGGTACGCGTTATGGCTCAGGTTGCACCAGCGGCCACGGGGTTTGTGGCCTGTCGCGAAGGTCGCCGCGCTCTCTGGTAGCGACCGGGGCCTTCATGGTGGCCGGCTTCCTCACCGTTTTCATCGTTCGTCACGTCATTGGATAAGGAGCGCACCATGCATAGCATCACGGCACTTATTGCAGGGATCGTTTTTGGCCTCGGTTTGATTCTCTCCGGCATGACCAATCCAGCCAAGGTCGTCGGCTTTCTCGACCTGGCAGGACGCTGGGATCCTTCACTCGCGATGGTCATGGGCGGCGCCATCGTTGTCGGGCTGGTGGCGTTTCGCTGGGCAGAAGGGCGCACACGGGCACTGACCGGCGCCATCATGCGCGTACCGACGGCCTCGCACATCGACAGGCGGCTGATACTGGGCGGCCTTGCCTTCGGCACCGGCTGGGGACTGGCAGGCTATTGCCCTGGACCGGCGCTGGCGTCACTGCTCAGCGGTGGTGCCAAGCCCCTCATTTTTTTCGCCGCAATGCTTGCTGGCATGGTGGTATTTGAATTGCTGGAACGCCTGCCAATCCGCCGAAAGCAAATTGCTTGAGCAAAAGATGACATTGCATCTCTTCCGCGCTTTGCGCCAGCACCGTTGTGACCGTGTCGACGCGAATGGAGGGGATGCCTGAACTGCAGCCGATTGACCTTGCCATACCCGTGAACGAAATTTAGGGATGTCCACATGACGCATGACAATTCTTTCAATGATGCAGCACAAATCTGGGACAAGCGCTTTCGCCGTGCCGATTTCCTATTTGGCACTGAGCCGAGCGCCTACCTGGCGGCGCATCGCTGTTTGCTGGAAGCGGGTAAAACGGCACTGGCAGTCGCCGATGGTGAAGGTCGGAACAGCATCTGGCTGGCCAAACAGGGCCTGCAAGTCGATGCCTTCGATGTTTCTCCGGTGGGCGTGGCGAAGGCTGCGGAGCTTGCTCGTCATCACGACGTCACCGTTAATTTGCGCGTCTGCGATTGTGACGCGTGGGATTGGCAGCATGAGGCATACGATGTGGTTGCCGCAATATTTGTGCAATTTGCAGGGCCAGAAATGCGGCGCCGCATGTTTGCCAACATGATCGGCACGCTCAAGCCCGGCGGTTACCTGATCATCCAGGGCTATACGCCAAAGCAGCTGGAATACAAAACCGGCGGCCCGGGCCTACTCGATCACTTATATACCGCCGACATGATGCGTGTAGCGTTCTCCTCCCTCCAAATCGCGGAATTGTGCGAATACGAAGAAGAACTCAATGAAGGTATCCAGCACGTAGGCCGCTCGGCTTTACTCGGCATGGTTGCGCGCAAACCGCTTATGTGAACATTACTACCGTGTGCAGTATTCAGCGATTTTCTCACTCGCCCAATTTACCTACTCAGAAGGAACAATCATGAAAAGAAATATTGGAAGTGTCGACCGCACAATTCGCATTGTGGCGGGCCTGGTCCTGATCGCCGCAGTGTTGTTGGGCCTAATTGGCCCATGGGGATGGATCGGTGTCATCCCTTTGGCTACCGGAATCTTCCGGTTTTGCCCTGCATATTTACCGTTCGGGATAAGCACCTGCGGGATCAAACGATAACCCCACCAACAAGGTACATAAAATGACAACAAATCCGAACGCCTACGGTGAACTGACTACTGCCATATCGAAACAACTGAGCACATTGCGCAACGATATTCCTGATGTGATGAAGGGTTTTGGCGAATTGGCGAAGGCGGCGTCGCGTGACGGTGCCCTCTCCCGGAAAACCAAAGAGCTCATTGCATTGACTTTGGGCGTGGCAGCCCATTGCGACGCCTGCATTGGCTTTCATGTGCAGGCACTTGTCAGGCTTGGCACCACAAAGGCTGAACTCGAAGAGGCTTTGGGAATGGCAATCTACATGGGCGGAGGTCCATCCGCGATGTATTCGGCAAACGCCTTGGCCGCATTCGAGGAATTCTCGGCGGCGTAAACATTGCGAGCAGGCAGTTTACAAGAATTAAAAAAATACAGGAGATAGTGATGTCAAAAAAATACATGTCGAGCAAGGTTGACCGGCCGCTGTGGGGGGCGCAAATCCTTGTAACAATCTGCGCCGCAGTTTTTGTCATCGGCAACTCTCATGCGCAAGGCGCCGATTTCAATCCGCCGCTCGATGCCAGCATCCCGTCTGGCCCCAAGGGGGATGCTATCAAGCACGGCAAACTGCTGCTGACAGACACACGTCAGCGCCTGCCGAACAATGTCGGCAACGGTCTCAATTGTACCAGTTGCCATCTGGCTGGCGGCGCCACACCGAACGCCTCGCCGTGGGTCGGCATCTGGGGTGTTTTTCCGGAATACCGCGCGCGCAGCGGCAAGCTCATTTCACTGCAAGAGCGCGTCAATGATTGCTTCGAGCGCTCGTTGAATGGCAAGCCGCTGCCTATCGCCTCGAACGAGATGAACGATATCCTCGCTTACATGCAGTGGATATCGACGGGGGTGCCAACCGGCGTCAATGTCAAGGGGCGCGGCTTCGGTCCGTTCGACCAGAAGCTCAAGCCCGATGGCGCGCAAGGCAAGCAAGTGTATGCCGCCAAGTGCGCCAGCTGCCATGGTGCCGAGGGACAGGGCCTGCCGAATGGCGCTGGCGGCTATGTCTTTCCACCGGTGTGGGGCAAGTACTCGTTCAACGATGGCGCCGGCATGGCCCGCACCTATACCGCCGCAGCCTTCGTCAAGTACAACATGCCATTAGGGCAGGGCGGCAGCCTGAGCGATCAGGAAGCGCTCGATGTCAGCGAGTTCTTCACCAAGCAAGTGCGTCCGGTCTATCCAGGCAAGGCCAAGGACTGGCCAAAAGGCGACAAACCTAAGGATGCGCGTAGCTAAAATCGGTTGAAATGCGTTGCCACGCACTCGCGCGCCATGCGTGGTAACGCTGTTCAACGATAGATAGCCTGCAATATCAATCCCTGGCGCGATAAGCCTTCAACCCGCCTGCGATGAGGCGTACATTGCGGTAACCCATGGCGCGCAGTGTATCTGCGGACAATGCTCCCCGATTGTAAGCATTGCAATAACAAAGGATGACGGCATCAAGATCAGGTATTGCCTGCTCGATGTTCATTTCGAGCTTGCCCCGGCTGATGTTGAGCGAGCCTGCAATATGGCCGATGTCGTGCTCTTCCTTGTCGCGTATATCAAGTGCAATGGCACCGTTAGCCATCAGTTTATCGACATCACACGGCGATACTTCAATAACCCGTTCACGTGCGGAATCGGCGAGCTGCTGGAATTTTTTTGTGTAAGTCATGCGAACCTTTCTGATTAAATCGAGGAGGGAATAGCTGGAACGCCCGGGGCGCCAGCGCCGCCATCCACGGCTCAACGCAGGGCCTTGACCAGCAGCGCTACCGCGACCAGTGCCGAGACGATTGCGAAGCCCTTTTGCAAGAGCGAACCGGACAGCCTTGCCGCGACCAGGCGGCCGGCGATCATGCCCGCCAGTGCACCGCCAGAAAATGGCAATGCGATCGTCCATTGCAAGTGACCAGACAGCGTGCTGGCCACGACCCCTGACATTGACACCAGGGCGATGACCGCCAGAGACGTGGCCAGTATCGATTGGGTTGCCAGGTTCGTGTAGCGCTGCAGCGCCGGCACCATGACGAAGCCGCCGCCGACACCCAACAGGCCTGACAGACCACCTGCGGCCACGCCGGCCAGGGCTAGCGCGCGCGCGCACGGAGCAGTCCAGATCAACTTGCCTTTGCCCGAATCGATCTGACATGGAGGAATACGTTGGGCTGTTTGATCTTGTCCGGTGCTTGGCATCGATTTCTGAAACACGCGCCAAGCGACGAACAGCAGCACGAAGGCAAACACTATGGTCAAAGGCCGGTTAGGCATGCGTTGGGCCAGCCATAGCCCCAGCGGAGAACACAGTATTCCCGTCACCGAGATCAGCAGCGCCGCCTTGTAACGCACGGTGCCGGCCTTCAATCCCATGATGGTGCCAAGCAGCGCCGCCAGGCCAACGGCCAGAAGGCCGATAGGTCCGGCCTCTGCCATACTGAGACCTGCGCCGAACACCAGCAGCGGTACGGCAAGAATGCCGCCGCCGGCGCCGGTTAGTGCCAGAATGATACCGACGGTAAAACCTAGCAGCAGTATCGTTGTCATGACTACAGATCCTCCAGTTCCGGCTTGGCCATCCACTCGCGTCCCTTGAGCATGGCTTTCCAGTACAGCGGCGGCAGAATACGCTCCTTCAGCAGCCAGGCCAGACGCGATGGCTTGGTGCCATCGATGAGCCAGGAGGGAAAGCTGGGTGCGACCTTGCCGCCATAAGTGAATTCGGCCAGCACAATCTTGCCGCGCTCCACCGTGAGCGGGCACGAGCCATAGCCGTCGTACTGCGCGCTACCCTTGATCTTGCCCAGCGCAGCGAGCACATTGTGCGCCACCACCGGCGCTTGCTTACGCGCCGCTGCGGCGGTCTTGGCATTGCTGGAGTTGCCGGCATCGCCCAGCGCGTGGATATTCTCGTAGACCTTGTGGCGCAGCGTGGCCGGATCGATATCGATCCAACCGGCGGCATCGGCCAGGGGACTGACGCGAATGAAATCCGGCGCGACCTGTTGCGGTACCACATGCAGCAGGTCGAATTCGCGCGTCACGACCTCCTTGCTGCCATCAGGGGTGGCGCGGCTGAAGGTGGCGGTCTTGCGCGCGCCATCGACACTGGTCAATGTGTGGCCAAAATTGAGCTTGATGTCATAGCCGCGCACGTATTCCATCAGCGCCGGCACATAGGCGGGGACGCCGAACAGCACCGCGCCGGCGTTGTAAAACTCGATCTCGATCTGCTCCAGCACGCCGCTGCGCTTCCAATGGTCAGCTGACAGATACATGGCCTTTTGCGGCGCACCGGCGCATTTGATCGGCATAGGCGGCTGCGTAAAAATTGCGTGCCCGCCTTTCAATTGTTGCACCAGTTCCCACGTGTATGGCGCCAGATGGTACAGATAGTTCGATGTGACGCCATTGCGTCCCAACGTCTCTGACAAGCCTTCGATCGCACTCCAGTTCAGCTTCAGGCCAGGACACACCACCAGTTGCTGGTATTTGACGACGCGGCAACCATCAAGGATCACGGCATTGCGTTCCGGTTCGAATGCGGCAACGGCAGACTTGATCCAATGCACGCCGCGCGGAATCAGGGACGCCATCGTGCGCGCCGTGCTGGCGGCATCGAACACGCCGGCGCCCACCAGCGTCCAGCCGGGCTGATAGTAATGGATGTCGGCCGGATCGATGATGGCGATGTCGAGCCCGGGCCAGCGCGCCAGCAGGCTGGCTGCGGCCGCGATGCCGGCAGCGCCGCCGCCGATGATCACCACCACATGCTCTGCTTCGGCGACTTCGACCGGCGTGCGGCCAAGATTGACGATGCGGCGGATCACGCCCTTCAGGTCGAAGCCGGCATTTTTCGCCGATTCCAGGAGGGCCGGCAACGCTTGCGAATTGGCTTGCGACAGAGCCCACATCGTCGTCGAGCGCATACCGGTGCGACAGTACGCCAGCACCGGCTTGGGCAAACTGTCGAACAATTGCCCAAACGCGACACCTTGCTCATCGCTCACCTTGCCCGATTCGGCCGGCAGATAATGCGCTTCGATGCCGACGGCTTGCGCCGCATGGGCAATCTCGGCAAAGAGCGGTTGATCGGCGCCTTCGCCGTCGGGACGATTGCAGATGATGGCGCGATAGCCTGCCCGCTTTAATTCTATGAGTTCGGCTGCGGTGATCTGCGGTGCGACCGCCAGTCCCGGCACGAGTGGGCGAATATCCATGTTGTCTCCGTGTATTTTTTATAGGATGGTTCAGGCTGCGTTGAGCGGAATTTTCAGATAACGCACGCCGTTGTCTTCCGGTTCGGGCAAGTGGCCGGCGCGCATGTTCACCTGCACCGCCGGCAGGATCAGCGTCGGCATGTCAAGTGTCGCGTCACGCTTTTTGCGCATCGCCACGAAACCGGCTTCGCTAATGCCGTTGCGCACGTGAATGTTGTGGGCGCGCTCGTCGGCAACGCTGCTGACGAATTGCACTTCGCGCCCGCCGGGCAGGTAGTCGTGACACATATACAGCAAGGTGTCAGACGGCAAGCTCAGTACCTTGTTAATCGAGTGAAACAGCGTGTGCGCATCGCCACCGGGGAAATCGCAGCGCGCGGTGCCGTAGTCGGGCATGAAGAGGGTATCGCCGACAAACGCCATTGCGTCATCGCCTACGACATAGGTCATGCAGGCCGGCGTATGGCCTGGCGTGTGCAGCGTGCGGCATGCCAGGGAGCCGATCGCAAACGTTTCATCGTCCGCGAACAAGTGATCGAACTGGCTGCCATCGCGCGCCATGTCGGCACCGGCATTGAACAGTTTGCCGAACACTTGCTGCACCGTCGTGATGTGCATGCCGATGCCAATCTGGCCGCCGAGTTGTTCCTTCAGATAAGGTGCCGCCGTCAGATGATCGGCATGAACATGGGTTTCCAATATCCATTGCACGTTGGCGCCAAGTTCACGCACGCGCGCGATCAATTTATCCGCCGAGCGGGTGGCTGTGTGACCCGACTTCGGGTCGTAGTCGAGCACGCTGTCGATCAATGCGCATTGCCCTGTTGTCGTATCGAGCACCAAATAACTGACGGTATTGGTGGCGGGGTCGAAAAAGCCTTCGACCTGTGCGTGTACGGTGTTTGCCATGATGATGGGTCTCCTGTGGAAGCTGGCCTGTTGCGACAGGCATGCCGGTATATTGCAATAATCATGCCAATCAATTTATTTTCATGAATTTTTATAAGCAATTGATTTGATGCATATTTTTATCACGTCGTTGCGCTAACGCCGCGCTATGCGCTGACATTGGCAGCTAAATGACACTCAGGTGGCAGTATTTCTGGTGTCGATGGCAGTCCTGTGGCAAGGTGACTGTCTTGCCAGGAGAGACCATGCCCATCACAACGCCTATCGTCATCGCTTTGGAGCCACATTCGCCGCAAGTCCAGGCGCTGGTTTCCTTCCTCGAACACGAGCCAGATCCAATGATTGTGCTCGATCCTGAATACAACATCCTGGCAGCCAATACCGCCTATCAGCGCCAGTTCGCCAGCGTCGACAAGCCGTACATCGGCCACAAGTGTTACCGCGTCTCGCATCACTACGATGTCCCGTGCGACCAGGCTGGCGAACATTGTCCGATGAAAAAGGCCCTGGAACTGCGCGGACCGGACCGGGTCTTGCACATCCACCACACGCCGCGCGGCCCCGAGCATGTCGAAGTCGAATTGCGTCCCATCCTCGATGAGCGCGGCGTGATCGTCGCCTACGTCGAGCGGCTCACCGTGGTGCGCAGCGCGTCGGCGCGCCCCAGCGGAGATGGCCTGGTCGGTCGCTCGCCAGCATTCAATCTGGCATTGTCGGCGTTGCAGCGGGTCGCCCCGTCGATGTTGCCGGCGCTGCTGCTGGGAGAATCCGGCACCGGCAAGGAATTGTTTGCCCGCGCCGTGCACGAGGGCAGTGCGCGTGCCAGTGGACCGTTCGTTGTCGTCGATTGCTCTGGTTTGACCGAAACGCTTTTTGAAAGCGAACTGTTTGGCCATGAAAAAGGCGCGTTCACCGGCGCTACCGCGCGCAAGCCGGGCCTGGTTGAAACGGCACAGGGCGGCACGTTGTTCCTGGATGAGATCGGCGATGTGCCGCTGGCCATGCAGGTGAAATTGTTGCGTTTGATCGAGTCTGGCACCTATCGGCGCGTCGGCAGCATCGAGACGCAGCATGCCAATTTTCGACTGGTGGCGGCGACCCACAAGTCGCTGGAAAAAATGATGGCGGAAGGCGCCTTTCGCACCGACTTGTATTACCGTATCAGCGCCTTCCCGATTCACTTGCCGGCGCTACGCGAGCGCAGCGATGACATCGCGCTCCTGGTTCATTCGTTCTTGCAGCATAGTATCTCCGGCCAGCGCCGCCTGACAATTGAACCACAAGCGCTGCTGCAACTACAGTTGCGCGCATGGCCGGGCAATATCCGCGAATTGCGCAATGTACTCGAGCGCGCGCGCCTGTTTGCCGACGATGGCGTGATCCGCTGCGAACATTTGCCATCCGCGTTGGGGCCGTCTACGCCACTACCGGCGCTGCCGATCGACACCATTCCGATCGGCGCCTCGTTGACGGAGGCTATCGCCACCTTCACCGGCACCCGCAGCGAACTGGCGACGAAACTCGGCATCAGCGAACGCACGCTATACCGGCGCCTGAAGAAGCTAGGTCTGGCTTGACAGCGCCGGAGGACTGCCAGTGGCGGTCAGCTTTTGGCAGCAAGTTCTGCCAGAATTGACTGCCATGCGGTTTCTGCAAGGCAGAATAGCTGCGGGGGATATTACAAGTCATTGATTGCATGATGGAATATTTATTCACAGCGGATATGGCGCGCATATTGCTATGTATGAAATTACGGGGCGTCCGTTGCGCGCCAGTCAGCGTGTGATGTTTTGTCATTCGCGCTGCTGGGCAAACAGGCATCTTTCCTTTGGCTGGTCTGCTATGCAGGTAATTTTTACAGGAGTTCGCATGAAAAAACCGATGTTGGTGGGTGCTGGTTTGTTGGCGGTATCGTTGTCTGGTCAAGCTGCCGAATTATTTTTGACGATCAATAGCGGCAGTCCCATGACGCAAGCTGCCGGCTTGGTACTGGCCAGTCAGGCGATCGAGCAAAAAGCCACGGTACGCGTGCTGTTATGTGATGCCGGCGGCGACATTGCTGTCATCGGTAAGGTCATGCCAAGCCTGAAGCCCCGCAATGTGACGCCCCAGCAAATGCTGCAGGGCTTGATCAAGAGCGGCGCCAAGGTCGAGGTCTGCGCATTGTACTTGCCAAATGCCGGGCGCCAGGCTAGTGACTTGCTGGACGGTGTGACAGCGGCCATACCTGCCGACGTGATTGCCTATTTGCTCAGGTCCGAGGTGAAAACGCTGGCGTTCTGACTACCTGGTCAAACAGTTTCAGGGAATGCATTCGCAATCCCGATGAAAAGCTTCCCTCCGAGGAAGCTTTTTTACATAAAAGCACTGTGTTCATGCCCGAGGCGCATCGGTACCGATTAGCCATGTGAAATTACCCTCGCTGGCAAGGGGGGGCGCGCTTTTGCCATTTACGGCGACATGGCAATGCAGTTGCCAGCCAGAAAAAACAGCAACCGCCGGTTTCACACCGTCGCGCAATCATGACAGCGTCTGTCAGTCATGGCAGTGACTGACAGTGTGACGGTAAATTGCGCTGCCATATTTCAGCACTGTTTTCAATAAAAATGTTCAAGTCCTTGTTTTTAATTGATTAATTAAAAAAAATTTCATTGGCATGAAACCTGCTCTAAAGATGTTATGCCCCCTGTCGACCAACGCCTCCTGCGCCAGTTAATCATCGCTGTGCTGATCAAGATCATTGTCTTGACTGCACTGTGGTGGTCATTCGTGCGCGACGCCCGCGTCAGCGTCGATGGAGATGGCGTCTCAGACCGGATCAGTGGCATAACATCTTCTCAAGGAGCAAGAAAGTGATTTCAGAACAATTGGTGGACTTGTCGAGGCTACAATTTGCCGCCACGGCGATGTACCACTTTCTTTTCGTGCCGCTCACCGTTGGTATGGTGTGGTTGCTGGTGATAATGGAAAGCGTCTACGTGATGACCGGCAAGGTGATCTGGAAAGACATGACGCGCTTCTGGGGTAAGTTGTTCGGGATCAATTTTGCGCTCGGCGTCACCACCGGCATCACGCTCGAATTCCAGTTCGGCACCAACTGGGCGTATTACTCGCATTATGTCGGCGACATCTTCGGCGCGCCGCTGGCGATCGAAGGCATGATGGCGTTCTTCCTCGAGTCGACGATGATCGGCCTGTTCTTCTTCGGCTGGAACCGCCTGAGCCGGCCGCAGCATCTGCTGGTGACGCTGCTGATGGCGATCGGCACCAACTTGTCGGCGTTGTGGATATTGATTGCGAATGGCTGGATGCAAAATCCGGTCGGCTCCGAATTCAGTTACCTGACGATGCGCATGGAAATGGTCGATTTCTGGGCCGTGGTGTTCAATCCGGTGGCGCAGGCCAAGTTTGTGCATACGGTATCGGCCGGCTATGTCACCGGCGCGATGTTCGTGCTGTCGATTTCGAGCTGGTACTTGCTCAAGGGCCGCAATATCGAATTCGCCAAGCGCAGCTTCCGCGTGGCGGCCGCGTTCGGCCTGGCGTCGGTGCTGAGCGTGATCGTTCTCGGCGACGAGTCCGGCTACACCGTGGGCGAAGCCCAGCAAACGAAGATGGCGGCGATCGAAGCGATGTGGGAAACCAAGCCAGCGCCCGCCAGCCTGACCCTGGTGGCCAGCATCAATGAAGCTGAATCGAAGAACAATTGGGAAATCGAGGTGCCGTGGGTCATGGGATTGATCGGCACCCGCTCGGTGAGCAAGCAAATCCCCGGCATCCACGACATCAAGAGCAAGAACCGCGAGCGCATCATCAACGGCATGCTGGCCGTGACGGCGTTGGAAACGCTGCGCAAGCATCGCCTTGACACCGTCGCGCTGCAGGTGTTCGAGCGGCATAAGGCAGATCTCGGTTTTGGCCTGTTGCTAAAAAAATATGTCGTCGATGTCAATCAGGCCACCCCGGAAATGATCGCGCGCGCCGTCAACGACACGATGCCACGCGTGACGCCGATGTTCTGGGCTTTCCGCATCATGGTGGGCCTGGGCGTGGCGATGCTGCTGCTGTTTGGCCTCGCGTTCTGGAGTACGCTGAAATCGACGTGTTCGAAAAAGCCGTGGCTACTGAAGTGGGCGTTGTGGATGCTGCCAGCACCGTGGATCGCCTGCGAACTGGGCTGGTTCGTCGCCGAATATGGCCGCCAGCCGTGGACTATTTATGGCGTGTTGCCAACCCACATGAGCGTCTCCACGCTCAGCGTCAATAACCTTTATGGCTCGCTGGCCGGCTTCATCGTGTTCTACACGGTGCTGCTGATCGTCGAGATGTTCTTGATGGTCAAGTTCGCGCGCCAGGGACCGGGCAGCCTCGGCACCGGCCGCTATCAGCAAGATGTTGCTCGTCATTCGCCCATACAGGCATAAGGAGAACCAAGATGCTCGATTATTCCACTCTTAAAATCATCTGGTGGCTGCTGGTGGGCGTGCTGTTGATCGGCTTTGCGATCATGGATGGGCACGATATGGGCGTGGGCACGCTGCTGCCATTCGTCGGCAGGAGCGACATCGAACGGCGCGTCGTCATCAACACGGTCGGCCCGCACTGGGATGGCAACCAGGTCTGGTTCATCACCGCCGGCGGCGCCTTGTTTGCTGCCTGGCCGATCGTGTATGCGACCGCGTTCAGCGGCTTTTATTGGGCCATGATGCTGGTGCTGTGGGCGCTGTTTTTCCGCCCGGTCGGCTTCGATTACCGTAGCAAGATCCACAATGCTGCATGGCGCAGCACATGGGACTGGGGTTTGTTCATCGGTGGCGTGGTGCCGCCCCTGGTGTTCGGCATCGCGTTCGGCAACCTGCTGCAAGGCGTGCCATTCCACTTCGATGACTATCTGGTGTCGACCTACACAGGCAGTTTCTGGCAGCTACTGAACCCGTTCGCGTTGTTGGTCGGCGTCGTCAGCAGCGCGATGATCACGCTGCAAGGCGGCACCTATCTGGCGCACCGCACAGAAGGCGTGCTCCAGCGTCGCGCGATCCAGGGTGCCATCGGCGCAGCCATCTTGCTGACGGTCACTTTCATCGCAGCCGGCTTCTGGCTGCAACACATTGAAGGCTTCCGGATCACATCGGTGATCGATATGGGAGCGCTGCCTGATCCGCTGGGCAAGACGGTCGTGCGCGAAGCTGGCGCGTGGATGGGCAATTATGCCAAGCAACCGCTGTTGTGGCTGCTACCTGCGCTGGGTATCGCGGGCGCGCTGCTGGCAGCAAGCTTGTTGCTGGCACGTTGGACATTGACTGCATTTGTTGCGTCCTCGCTGGCGGTAGTCGGCGTGATCGGCACGGCCGGGGCGTCGATGTTTCCGTTCATTATGCCATCGTCATCGATGCCAGATGCCAGCCTGACGCTGTGGGACAGCGTTTCCAGCCATCTGAGCCTGGCCATCATGCTGTGGGCCACATTGATCCTCCTGCCGTTGATCGTGATGTACACATCGTGGACTTATCGCGTGATGCGCGGCAAGGTCACTGTAGCGCACATCGAGGCCAATGAACATTCGGCGTATTGAAGCGTTCAGCCGTTGACAGATTCGGCTCATGACCTGGTTTGACTTGTTAATCAATTAAGGAAACACATTATGTGGTATTTCGCCTGGATGCTGGGAGTCGGCTTTGCGCTGCTGCTGGCCATCATGAATGCAATGTGGGGAGAAAACGAAGCCGCGCGCGCGCAGCAAGATGATGAAGAAAGTGGCGAACGCCACGAAAGCCTGCCATGAGCGTTACGAAAACCATCAAAACCACGAATGCCACGCAAGTATCGGCGGCGCCATCGCACATCCATGTGCCCAGCCTGACAATGGCAATTGTCATCATGCTGGTGGCGACCGTGTATCCACCTTTGATGGTGGATACCACAGGCAAGGCTGACCATGGGTTGATGACGGCGCTGTTTTTTGCGATGAGCGCTGGCTTCGTGCGCGGCGTCGGCTTTGTGCCGCAGGCGCTGGCCTGGCGGTGCCTATTTTCAAGCTGGGCCTGCATGGCGGCGCTAGCCGTGGCGCTGTGGATAAAATTTTTGAGTGGCAATTGATGAAAGGGAATGACATGAAAGAAGAGTCCGCTCTGGCGCCAGACAGCGTCTATCTGCGTTTGGGCGGCGAGCAAGCCATGCATACGCTGGTCGATCGTTTTTACGCGCTGATGGATGAGCTGCCCGAGGCTTGGTCGGTGCGCTGCCTGCACCCGGAGAGCCTGGCCGGCAGTGCCGATAGCCTGTTCAAGTTTCTCAGCGGCTGGTTCGGCGGGCCGCCGCTGTATATCAACGAGCGCGGCCATCCGCGCTTGCGGATGCGCCATGCACCGTATGCGATTGGCATTGCCCAGCGCGATGAATGGATGCTGTGCATGCGCCAGGCATTGGCCGAACAAGTGCGCGATCCGGTCCTGCATGCGACGGTATTGCGCGCCTTTGGCGACATGGCCGACCATATGGTCAATACCGATGGCCGCAGCGCATGTGCTGCGGCGAACGGCTGATGCGCCGGCAATATATTGGATTGGAGCAGCTTACGTAGGAATTGGCACGACCGCTGAACTGACCATTTGCATCACATCCTTTCTATATTCTTCAATTTCAGGAGTTCACCATCATGGATAACACTCAAGCAGCAAGCTTTCCACAACTCAACTCGCCGGCACCCGACTTCAATGTCAAAACTACGCATGGCGACCGTACATTGGCGCACTACCAGGGCAAGTGGCTGATTCTGTTTTCCCATCCTGCCGATTTCACGCCGGTCTGCACCACCGAATTTATCGGTTTTGCCAAGGCAGCGCCACAATTTACCGAAATGGGTTGCGAACTACTTGGTTTATCGATCGACAGCTTGTTTTCGCACCTGGCGTGGGTACGCAACATCCAGGAAAAATTTGGCGTCGCCATTCCGTTCCCTATCATCGAAGACATCAAAATGGAAGTTGCACGTGCCTATGGCATGGTGCATCCGGGCGCTGCCGACACCCAGGCTGTGCGCGCGACCTTCTTCATTGATCCCAAAGGAATTCTGCGCGCGATGGTGTATTACCCAATGAGCAATGGCCGCAGCATCGACGAATTCGTTCGTTTGTTGACCGCTATGCAAACCTCCGATGCCAATGCAGTTGCGACACCGGAAAACTGGCGCCCAGGCCAGGCTGTCATCGTGCCGCCACCTAAAACTGCCGAAGCAGCTGACAATCGCGCCTCCGAAGGTTATGACACCGTGGACTGGTATTACTCGACCAAGTCGCTGTAATATCAGGGCGGCAGGCATGAAGGCTTGCCGTCTTTTCATCCAACCATTTTTCACAAGGAATTTTGATGAAGACTGCCCACGATCTGGTTGCCGCCGCCAAGGCGCGCATCCAGGAAATATCTCTGGATCATGCCGAGCAAGCGATCCTCGATGCCGATGTGCTGATCGATGTGCGCGAAGCCGACGAATATGCTGCAGGTCACATTGCCGGCGCCATCCATGTGTCGCGCGGCTTGTTGGAATTCAAGCTTGGCAATACGCCCGAGCTATCTTCGCGGGATCTGAACATCGTGCTTTATTGTAAAAACAGCGGACGCTCAGCGCTCGCAGCCTGTTCCTTGCACGACATGGGCTATCTGAACGTGCTTTCGATCACCGGCGGTATTGATGCCTGGATTGATGCCGGAAAACCGGTCGCCAAACCAGCATTGCCATCCTTTGATTGATTATTTTTCGCCTGTTTGCCGATGATGGCGTGATCCGCGTCGAGCACCTGCTGGCGGCGTACCTGGGCCTCAGCGAGCGTACCTTGTAGCGCCGCCTGCAAGCGCTGGGCGTCGCCTGGCAGGAGCCTGGCGGCACTGCCATGCTGCCAGAGTGGCAGTGCCACCCGTCGGCTGGCAGCGCGCTGCTGCCTGCCGCAGCGCTCTAAGTCCCTGTTTTATATCTATTCCTCCGCTCGTGCAACGCTGGCACGAAATATGCTGTGATAAAAGCGTGACGCGTGCCTGAAACTTGGGCGTGTATCTCGTGTTGTCATCGCAACGCTTAAGCAGATTAACCATTGAGGAGCAAGACCATGAACGCGAACGTCGGCAATATTGATCGTGCCATTCGGATACTGCTGGGGCTGGGCCTGATCGTGGCCACCCTGGCCGGTGCCATCGGCGCCTGGGGCTGGCTGGGCGTGATTCCCCTGGCGACAGGCATTTTCCGCTTCTGTCCCGCGTATCTGCCGTTTGGCTTCCGTACCTGTGCGGTGAAAAAATGACGCGGGCAACGGAGGCGACAACATGAGCATGCAAGCTGGCAGCTACCGCGCCTTGACGCAATCGGTATCGCAACAACTGGCGACCCTGCGCGCGGATATTCCCGACGTGATGAAAGGCTTTGGTGATCTGGCGCGCGCGGCAACGCGCGATGGTGCGCTGGACAAGAAAACCAAGGAGTTCATCGCGCTGGCCCTGGGCATCGCGGCCCATTGCGATGCCTGCATAGGCTTTCATGTGCAGGCCCTCGTCAAGCTGGGCGCCACCCGGGCCGAATTCGAAGAAACCCTGGGCATGGCCATCTACATGGGCGGCGGGCCGTCGGCGATGTATTGCGCCAATGCGCTGGCGGCATTCGAGGAATTCTCGGCCCCGGCCTGAGGGGCGTCGAGTTGGCACAGGATGAATAGCACATCAGAATTGGAGAAGTCGCGTGCAGATAGACTGGAATAATTTTACGCCATGGGCCTCATTGGCAGGAGGGATGCTGATCGGCTTGTCGGCTGCGGTGTTCGTCCTGTTTAACGGCCGTATTGCCGGCATCAGCGGCATCCTGGGCGGCCTGCTGGAATGGCCGAAAGGCGATATTGCCTGGCGCGTCGCCTTCCTTGCCGGCCTGATTGGCGCACCTTTGGTGTATGGCGCAGTACTGACGTTGCCGGAAGTACGGATAGACGCCGATTTCCCCACCTTGATCATTGCCGGCCTCCTGGTCGGCGTGGGGACGCGCTATGGTTCAGGCTGCACCAGCGGACATGGCGTCTGCGGTTTGTCGCGCATGTCGCCACGTTCGCTGGTGGCGACAGTCGCCTTCATGCTTGCCGGCTTCGCCACTGTTTTTGTCGTCCGACACCTCATCGCTTAAGGCACTCGTCATGAAAAACATACTGGCGGGGCTGGTGGGTCTGGTCTTTGGCATCGGACTGATCGTATCGGGCATGACGGATCCATCGAAAGTGCTTGGTTTCCTCGACGTGGCGGGGCATTGGAATCCGTCGCTGGGCCTTGTCATGTGTGGCGCGATAGGCGTTGGCATCGTGGCATTCCGTTTTGCATCGCGCAGGGAGCGCAGCTTGTTGGGCGATGCGATGCGCTTGCCGACATCGAGGCAAATCGACCGGCGCCTGGTCTTTGGCGGCCTGGCATTTGGTGCCGGCTGGGGACTGGCTGGTTATTGCCCCGGTCCGGCCGTGGCGTCGCTGGCGTCAGGAGGGGCCAAGCCGCTCGTTTTCTTCATCGCCATGCTCGCGGGCATGGGGGTCTTCGCGGTTGCAGAGCGTCTGAATTCCCGATAGACAAGACTGAAATCTCGGCACTTGGCCGGACGCCATATCCTGGTGACAAAGAACAGCGCCTGGATCAGGCTGGCGCCACTCAACATTTGTTCGGTCGCAACAGCACTGTGGCGACCAGGCCGCCTTCGGGGGCGTTGTATAAGGTGAGCGTGCCGCCTTGTCTCTCTATGGCTTCGCACGCGATCGATAATCCGAGGCCCACGCCACCACTGGCTTTGTTACGCGACGACTCCAGGCGGTAGAACGGCTGCATGACGGCGGTCAGTTCGGCGGCCGGAATGCCTGGGCCCTGGTCGTGGATCGTGATGGACAGTCCGGATGGGTGCATGGCGCACTCAACCTTCGTCATTCCGCCGTAACGCAGCGCATTTTCCATCAAATTGGCCAGGGCGCGCCGCAACGCGATCGGCTGCGCCAGAATGGGCGCGACGACGCCAGCGCATTCGATGGCGTGTCCCTGCTCCTGATAATCTTCAGTCATTGAACTCACCAGGGCTTGCACATCGAGCATGGCCGGGACCTCGATGGCCGCTTCGCCGCGCAGATACTCCAGTGTGGCGTCGAGCATGGCGGCCATCTCGGTGGCATCGGCGTGCAGTTGGGCGCGCACATCGGGCTCGGCCAACTGTTCCACGCGCAGCCGTATTCGCGTCAGCGGGGTGCGCAGGTCGTGCGAAACGGCGGCGAGAAAGTGGCCGCGGGCAGCCAGTTGCTGCCGCAGATCGGCTTGCATGCGGTTGAAAGCGCGCGCCGCCAACTGCGCCTCGACAGGGCCGCTTTCCGGCAGGGCCGAGCGGTTCACGTCGTTGCCGAGCTCAACTGCGGCGACCGCCAATTGCTGGATCGGACGCGCGATGCTGCGCGCACCCAGCCAGGCGGCCGTGGCCAGTGCCAACAACTCCGTGACGACTCCAATGACCACGCCGCCCACCGGCGGCTGCGGGTGGCAGCGAGCCGCGTCGTGATAGAGCATGAAAAACAGGCCAAAGGCGATGGCGTGGCTAGCCACGATGGCGCCCACTGCCAAGGCGAACAGGCGAGAGAACAGCGTGTCTACGAACTTGAACCTCATGCGTCGAATGCCACGTCGAGCAGATAACCCTCGCCGCGGATGGTGCGCAACAGCGGCTTGGCCGTGCTGTCGGTGTCGAGTTTCTGGCGCAGCCGGGACACCAGCAAGTCGATGGTTCGGTCGTACGCCTCCATGCTGCGCCCGCGCGCCGCACTCAACAGATAGCTACGGCTGAGGACACTTTGCGGCTTCTCGATGAACGCAGACAACAGCCGGAATTCACCGTAGGACAGGGGGATCAGCAACTGCGCCGGCGAGGTCAGTTCGCGAGTGGCGCGGTTCAGCCGCCAGCCTCCGAAGCAGATGTCGTTGGCCGGCGGCGGCCTGCGTTCTGGCGTCGGCGGCGCTCCCACGCCGCGGCCACGAATGCGCCGCAAGATTGTGTGCAGTCGCGCCACCAGCTCGCGCGGGTCGAACGGTTTAATCACGTAATCGTCGGCGCCAGCCTCCAGTCCGGCCACCTTGTCGCCGCGTTCGCCCCGCGCCGTGAGCATGAGTATGGGAATATCAGACAGGAAGCGGATGCTGTGACACAGAGACAGTCCATCTTCACCCGGCAACATCAAATCCAGGATGATGATGTCGAAGCGCTGCCGGGCAAGAGACGAGCGCATCGCGGTACCGTCATGGACCGCCTGGGCGCGGATGCCGAAATCACCCAGATAGGCGACTAGCAGGGTACAGATATCGGGATCGTCGTCGACGATGAGCACTTCGGCAGTTGTTGGCATGGTCTACTTGAAACAGGAACGAAACGGAAAGCGGGAGCAGTTTAACTGATACCCGCCATTGTAGTATCAGGCCTGTGTCGCAATGGCGGAGCGTGGTGGTTCGGCAAAGGATGCCGCGCCATTCACGTAGGCATCGACCGCGACCTTGACTTTTGCGTTGGCAGCGGCTTCGGGATGCTTGTTGAGATAGGCGTCGGTTTCCTTGTAGTCCGCGCGCTCCTGCTCGGTGACCTCGCCGTTTTCGTTCTTGTCTTCGGCTTCGTAAGTCTCGCTGGAACTCGCCGTGGCGGTGAGGCTGGTGTCATCGCTGACGGCCGACGCGTCGGCCGCGCCGGCCTGTTCGGTACCGCCAGCTTCGGCTGTGTCGGCGCTGCCGGTATCAGTCTTGGCGGCGCGTCCATCGACAGCCGACGTGTCTACGCGCGAGGCGTCGTACTGGCTCTGCAGCGTGTTCGACAACGCTGCCGCGCCGTTCGGCGCCTTGCTGGCCGTGGCGCCAGCAACTTCCGCATTGGCACCCTGCGGCGGCTCGCTGACCGGCGCGGCGACCTTTTGCTCTGCCGCACTCGCCGCGCTGGTGACGTCTTTTTTGCTTTGCGTAGGGATAAATCCCGTACCGCCGCTGACTGCTGATATTCCTGCCATACGATCTCTCCTGTTGGTGCGGCAGAACGTTGTTGTTCATGCCATGCATAGGTAAACGGCAGGAATCCGCCAAACTATTGAACAGCTTTGTAGCATGTTTGTATCATTTGAAATAAAACGGAGTTGTTTACTCGCCCTGGCGCGTGGTCGGTCGGCAGAAGTATCAAGAATACCTGGAACGACACTTACACGGCACGGCGTCGTGTATTTCCAGATGGACAGTGCGAAGTTACTGTCGTCAAGGAACGTTTCTTTATCGGTCCAGCGCTGCAGCGCAAACCACGGGAAAACGCGGCGAGTCGAGCCAGCGCGAAGCGAATGACGACGATGCGGGCAGGCGCGCAAAGAAGAATGTGCGTCTTTGCTGCAAGCAAGTCGGCGCTGATCGCATGGTGACGTTGACCGACAGAGAAACATGCTGGACCGCGAACTTGCATTAAAACACTGGAAGGCATTTTGTCGAAAGCTTGGCAAGCATAAACAATTTCATTATGTAGCGGTCATTGAGGAACCGGCCCGTGGTGCCTTGCATTTTCATGTGGCTGTCGCTGGGCGGCAAATGTATGCACTGCTGCGCTCCATCTGGCAGGGCATCCTGGGGCGTGGCCCGAACGGTGAACAAATGGGATAGGTCCACGTCCGCGACCCGCACCGTTTCGGCGTGGCCGGAGCGCACAAGATCGCCAGTTACATAGCAAAGTACTGCGGAAAGGAAATGCAGTGCAGGGCGCTTGACCAGAAACGCTACTTCCGCTCCAAGGGCATCGTGGTGCAGGAATTCGATGTATGGCGGGTGCCGTTTTGTACAAACATGCTGCGCGCTGCGCAGGTGGCATTCCAGGCGA
Organism: Janthinobacterium tructae; assembly: GCF_006517255.1. Taxonomy (NCBI): domain Bacteria; kingdom Pseudomonadati; phylum Pseudomonadota; class Betaproteobacteria; order Burkholderiales; family Oxalobacteraceae; genus Janthinobacterium; species Janthinobacterium tructae. The sequence goes on from NZ_CP041185.1 coordinate 1,026,528, forward strand.
TTTCCGGCCATTGCATGGACGACTTGCAGATCTGGTGCAATAACAATCTCGGCGTCGTGTATCTGGCGACCGCGCCGGGATTGCCACAGGTTGTCCGTTCTGACAGTTACTCCACCTTGATTGACGGGGAGGGGGACGTGACATGGCAAATTTTGACGCTAATTCACTGCGGGTACTTGAGCAGATAGAAGATGAGTTTCGCAATCAGTACTGGATAATCCGCAAATCTAGGCGTACCAACTGGCGTGCAGTCAATCGAACTAGGATGCTTGGCGACTTTATGTACATGCTAGGTGTGCCTAAATGGGCCGTTCAACAACCTAGGTATTGTCTGCGTTTACGGGTTTGTGAGCGATGCTTTAAAGATGAAATTTGTTGTCATGGGCTATGTGGTAGAGCCAAGCGTGGAGACTTCGACTAATTAGAACTATAAGTTAAACTATTTTGGCGCAAACCTAAAACCTAAAGTAGTACAATAAGAAGAATTTTTGTGAGGTCGAAAATTCAGCAAGCAATCGCTTTCAACTAACAAGGGCAAACTAAATGTTGGGAATGCAGCACCAAAATAATGATTGTAAGCTTTGCGGAAGAGTTTGTAAAAATGGCGAAAAGCTTGCAAATTCTCACATCATTCCGAATTCTTTCTTTAGGAAATATCAAGGTGAAAAGAAGCCAGCTATCATATTGTCAAACACGAAAGGGGCATTCCCAAAGAGATCTCCTAACGGAATATATGATCCTACAATTTTATGTCTAAATTGTGAGGCAAAATACTTTCAGGAGGTTGATGATTATGGAGCATGCATTCTATTGAACGAAACTTCATCATACTTTTCAGATGAAGTTAGCGTTACAGGACATAGATTTATACAGTCCGAGAAAGTTGATCAGATTCTATTGTTTCGTTTTTTTATTTCCGTCCTGTGGCGTGCATCCGTTTCGAAAGATCAATTTTTTAAAAGAGTGAAGCTAGGGCCATATGAAAAAGCAGCGGCGGAAGTTATTTTACATCCCGAATTAGAGGTACCAGTAACTTTCGGAGCCGTATTATCGATATGGGGCGGTTTAGCTGACGAATATAACGGAATTATGATGGATCCGTTTCGTGAAAAGTGGGATGGGGTAAATGCATATCGCTTTTACTTTGGTCGATTTGTCGCATATATAAAGGTTGATCGTCTGGACTTCAATGGTGTTTTAGCAGGAAAAGGATTAGGTCAAAGCAGCCAACTTGTAGTAATTGAACGTGATATTTCCCAAAGTAAAGATGGTTTTGCAATGAAGCAAACGGCAATTGGGGCACTGCTCAATAAGTACAGGAACATTAAGCGGCGATAGCAACCTTGGAGTCAAGGTGTCATTAATGTCTTGGATTGTTTGTTGATGTGAGAGCAAGGGAGGCAACATGAACATTAGTGCTGCCAAGCTGGGTTAGCAGAAAGCTGTGAAGGATGGGTAGTTCTCTTGCCTGTGCAAGCGAAGGTGGAGCCGCTTCGTAGGACAAAATTGTGTGGTGATTATTTTTTCACGGCGCCTCCGAATGCTCTTGGCCTATTGTTACCAATGTTTTCTTCCTCCTACCATTTTGTTATTTTGGGGTTTTGAGGGCGATCCAGTAGACGTAGCTACAGCGGGGGTGCTACGCTAAAGTGAACTTTTTAAGAATGTCAGAAGGATGGGGTACGATGCAACAAAAGTAGGTTCGTCCTCCGTCTCTAATTTTACATAATATAAATTATGCGAAGTTATGAATGAATTCGTCAAATGCCCCTTTTTGCAACTTGTACAATCGCAAATGCGATTTTAGCCCTTTGCGCGCCGCCTGGCGCCCGGACTTTTTCGTCATGGGTTCTCGCGCAGTCCCTTTGCGCTTCGATACGCTGGCCGGCTCCAGGCTGGCGCGCAGGATTCCCAGCGGTTGCTGCCGCGCGCTGCGCTGCGTGCCTGTCTCCCGGTGCACTGCGTGCCTGCTGGCCTGCAACGCCGCAGATCTGGCGCTTCCGTTCGGCTGCTCGTGTGGCCGCGCAACTTCGGCCGCGTTCTGCCACGGCTACCGTGTGTCGGCTTATTTGGCTGGCGACGTGCGCCAAACTGTCCATGCGGACCACTGCGATGGATTTGACCAGGCATTGGCGGCCAGGCATGGCTCAACGGACGCGGCGAGTTGACAGCACAGTGCTTGCCGCACCAGATCTCTTTTGCCGGGCATGCCTTGACTTCCTCAACGATTTTCTCGGTGAAACACAATTATGAAATCAAGGGTTTACAGGCGATTATGAAGGCAAAGTCTCAAGATATTTCGCGCCGGCATTACGGGACGCATCGCCTACCTGGCGCCCAATACCAGGCCCGATGCCAGCCAGGCGGGCAAGCTGGTGCTCGTCGAAATGCCTGAAGTGGCGTGGACGGGCCAGGTTTTCCACCAGAGGGCCGTGCACGTCCACGACCCGGAGCACGCCATGGGGCCGGACACGCCGTATGCGCACCCGTTCCAGATGCTGGGGCCGTTCATTTCGCTGCTGGACAGCCTGCAGGCGGCCGGTGCGGCGAACGTGATCGTCATTCTCGATACGCCTTCCTTGGCGGCGGACGGCCTGTATGCGCCCTGCGACGGCGTGGTGCGCCAGTTGCCGGGCGTGTTTATCGACCGCGGCCGGGGCCTGCGCCTGCGCGACCGCGTGCTGGCGGGCGCGGCGCCTGTCTTGCGGCTGACCATGGCGGCCACCGTGCGGCAGGTGCAGACGCGCAACCTGGTCGGCATCCTCCCCGGCAAGTCGGATGAATTGATGGTGCTGGCTAGCTACACGGATGGCACGAACGGGCTGGAAAACAATGGACCGAACGCCATCGTCGACATGGCTCAGTACCTGGCGCGCCTGCCGCAGGACAGCTTGCCGCGCAGCGTCATGCTGCTGCTGACGGGCGGTCATCTCGCGGGCGGCGCGGGCATCGCGCAATTTATGGATCGCCACAAGGACGATGGCTTGACGCAGCGCATGGCCGCGATGCTCGGCATCGGGCAACTGGGCGCGCTGGAAGTGCTGCCCGACAGCAACGGCTACTTGCATCTCACGGGCAGGTCCGAGCCGGCCGCCCTGTTTTCACCGCGCACGCCTGTCCTGAGGGCGGCATCCTACGCCATGCTCAGGCAGGCCGGCGTGGCCCCCGCGTTCGTGCTGCCGCCTGCCAATACCGGCGGCGATGGCAGTGCGCAGGGGGCCGCCTGGCCCGTTGCAGGCCAGACGTTCCGGGCTGCGCAACGTCTACCCACGCTAAATTATGTCAAGGCGCCGACCTATCAGCTCAGCTATGGCATCGGCACGGTGACCCAGATGGACTACCGGCTGATGCAGCGCGAAACCGTGGCATTGACGCAGATGCTGCTGCAGCTGTCGCGCGTGCCGTATGCCGATTTGCGCAAGGAGACAGCGCCGTAGCCGTCGCGAGAGTACTCCGCCCTTCCCCGCCCTGCTCCCGGCGCTCTTCCGTACACCATACCAGCACACGGGCAAACAGACACTGGTATGGCCCGCATCGCCCATCCTCTGGGACAAGACTTCGACTGGTATTGTGATCTTGCGCAAAGAATAAAACCAGTTGACTACCATTTGCAATGCTTGCACTCTGAAACAGCGGACGGTGTCCAGCCGCCCGACCATGATAAAAACATACAAGGAGATGCGATGCACCGGACAGTCATGAATAGCCTCATCATTACCCTCTTCGGCGGGACCCTGGCCGCCTGCGGCGGCGGCAGTGACGGCGCCAGCGGGGGCGCGAGCCAACTGTTGGCCGGCGCCGCCGAAGCGGTGGCCTGCTACACGCCGTGGAACAGTGGCACCGCCTACAACGGCGGCGGCCAGGCCAGCTACAACAACGTCAATTACACGGCCAACTGGTGGACGCAAGGCAATAATCCAGCGACCAGCAGCGGCGGTGCCGGCAGCGGCCAGCCCTGGACGGTGGTGGGAGACTGCGGCACGCCGACACCAACACCAACGCCTACCCCAACTCCTACGCCGACTCCCACCCCGACGCCGACACCCACTCCTACCCCGACACCTACCCCGACTCCGACGCCTACTCCGACACCAACGCCCACCGGCCTGGCGAAGCACGCGCTGATCGGCTACTGGCACAACTTCACCAATCCCAGCGGCGCCACCTACCCAATCAGCCAGGTCAGCGACGACTGGGATGTGATCGTCGTCTCGTTCGGCGACAATGCGGGCGGCGGTAATGTCAGCCTGACCATCGATCCGGGCGCGGGCACGGAAGCGCAGTTCATCGCCGATGTGGCCGCCAAGCGGGCCAAGGGCAAGAAAGTCATCCTGTCGCTGGGCGGGCAAAACGGTTCCGTTTCCGTCGGCAACACGGCCGAAGCGACGAATTTTACGAACAGCCTATACGCCATCATCACCAAGTATGGCTTCGACGGCATCGACCTGGACCTGGAAAATGGCGTGGCGCAAGGCGCGGCCATCCAGACCTATCTGCCGATCGCCGTGAAAAACCTGAAAACCAAGGTCGGCAGCAGCTTTTATCTGTCGATGGCGCCGGAATGGGTGTATGTGGAAGGGGGATATACGAGCTACGGCAGCATCTGGGGCGCCTACATTCCCATTATCAATGCCTTGCGCAGCGAGCTGACGGTGCTGCACCCGCAGTACTACAACAATGGCGACATCTACACACCGTATGCCACGGGCGCCATCAAGGCCGGTTCGGCCGACCAACTGGTGGCCACGGCGCGCATGCTGATCGAAGGTTTTAACTATGGCGGCAACACCTTCGCCGGCCTGCGTCCGGACCAGGTGGGCTTCGGCGTGCCGTCCGGCCGCAGCTCGGCCGGCTCGGGTTTTACGACGAATGCCGACGTCAGCAACGCCCTGAATTGCCTGACGCGTCTGCTCAATTGCGGCACCATCAAGCCGCTGCAGGCGTATCCGGACTTCCGCGGCGTGATGACGTGGTCGATCAACTGGGACCGCCACGACAACTATAATTTCTCCGTGCCGACCAAGAATGTGCTGAAGACCCTGCCGTAAGCGCCTTGGTCCGACTGCGCATGGGAGCCGCGATGCTCACATGTGCAGCAGCGCCGCGCCCAGTACGCGCATCTGCAGTGCTATGCCCTGGCGCAACGCCTCCCCTCCCCCTTGCGTGTGCTTGATGCCATCCATGCTGGCCACCAGCAGGGCGGCCACTTGCGCGGCAGTCGCATCCACCCGCCGCAGCGCGATATCGCCCGCCGCTTCGGCCTGTTCCAGCGCCCCGGCCAATGACGCCACCAAGCTTGCCCGCGCGCTCAAGGTGATGTCGGCAGCCAGGGTCATGTTGACATCGAACAATTCCTGTCCATGCGCGCTGGCTGAAATGTCCGCCATCAAGCCTTGCTGGAAGGCCAGCAGCGCCGTTTCGATGCGCGTGAACACGGGAACGGACTGGGCCAGCGCCGCCGCCACTTGCGCCATGACGCTGGCATGCGCCCGTTCGGAGCCGGCGCGGAACACGTCTTCCTTGTTCTTGAAGTGCAGGTACAGCGCGGCGCGCGACATATCGGCCGCCTGCGCGATGTCGAGCATGGACGTCTTGCGGTAGCCGTAACGGCAAAACACGGCCAGCGCCGCATCGAGTATCCGCTGGGTTTTCAGGGTGTGGAGTGACATGCTGGCATATTGACACTATGGATATATAATGTCAATATGACTTTTAGACAAATTACGTCAAAGTGTCTAATTTGCGGAGGATAGCAGCATGGAAGAACTGGACCCTGGCCGCCAGGCGGCCTTGCAGGAAGAATTGCGCGACATCGAACGCAGCCGCCTGCGCGCGCTGGTCGATGGCGACCTGGTAGTGGCGCGCAGCTTGCACGCCGATGATTTTCAGCTGGTCACGCCCATCGGCAGCATGCTGTCCCGGGAAGAATATCTGGGCGCCATCGCGGCAGGCCACATGCGCTATCTGAGCTGGGAACCGGGCGAGATCGCGGTGCGCCTGCATGACGACGCGGCTGTCCTGCGCTATCAGGCCCAGCTTGAAATCAATTTCGGCGGCCAGGCCGTGCCCCGGTCGCGCTACTGGCATATCGATAGCTATGAACGGCGCGATGGACGCTGGCAAGCCGTCTGGTCGCAGGCGACGGCGATACGCTGACGGCGGTGGCTGCAGATGGATGCGTCGGCAGTAGGGGCAATTGATTTTTCTCAATCCATAGTTTCAATCTATGGATTCAGTTAAAATATATTACTTCCTTTTGTAAATGAGAATCGTTACTATCTAAATCAAGGATAAGCGAATTCAACAGAAAGGAGCCTCCCTTGTTCACCGCCATCAAAACATTCAGCCAGGTCTGCACGCACATGTCGATCGCCTTCGGCCTCGCCTATTTGCTGACGGGGTCGCTCGCGCTCGGTGGCTTGGCCGCCATCATCGAACCGATCATCAATGTGGGCTTACTGCCATGGCATGAAAAAGCCTGGCACGCGATCCGCCGCCGCCATGCCGCCAGCCGCCTGGGCTTTGCCGCCCTGGCCGGCGAAAAGCTGAGCCAGACGGCCCTGCACATGGGCGTGGCCTTCAGCGTCATGTACTGGGCCACCGGTTCCATGGCCTTCGGCGGCTTGCTGGCCGTGGTCGAGCCGATCTGCAACGTGATCGTCCTGCCCTTCCACGACCGGCTGTGGGAAAAAGTCCGCTTGCGCCTGGAAAACCGGGGCGCGGCCCGCCTCGCCGCGCTGTAGGCCTCCTCCTCTTCTTAATTACCTGCCCACACGGGCGGCCGCCTTGGAAGCCACGGCGCCGCCCGCTCCAGCTGCCCTGCCAGGCGCAGCAGCGTTCCATCCTGAGCATAGCCCGCCATGAACTGCATGCCGATCGGCAACCCTTCATTGGACATGGCCAGCGGCACGGACATGGCCGGCAAGCCCGCCACGTTTGCCAGCGGCGTGTAGGGCGAGTGCTCGAACAGGCGCGCCGTCCAGCCCGGCCCATCAAGCTGTGTCTCGTCTTTGCCATAACGGCCAAGTTGCCATGGCACATCCGGCATGGTGGGTGTCAGCAAGCAGTCGTACTGCTCAAACAGGGCGCCGGCGTGACGTGTAACGGTATTGCGCACGTCGAGGGCGGCGACGAAATCGACGGCCGACACCGTCTGTCCGTACTGGTAGCAGGCCAGGGTGGCCGCTTCCAGGGTGTCCAGCGACGCGGCGCGCCCGCTTTCCTGCGCCAGGGCCGCTATCCACGGCACCAGGTTGGCGCACCAGATGCCGGCATTGGCGTGCACGAAGGCTTGCCATGACACGCCCAGCGCGGGTGCTGCTTCTTCCACGTGGTGGCCCAGGCTTTCCAGCAGGCGCACGGTGTCTTGCAGCGCGATATCGACAGCAGGCACGGGTCGGGCGCCATTGGGAGCCATCCGCTGTACGCCGATGCGCAACTTGCCCGGCGCCACGTCGACCTGCGACAGCCAGGTGAAATTGGGCGCATGCGTCACATAGGGTTCACCTGCCATTACACCCTGCACGCAGTCGAGCAAGGCGGCGCTGTCGCGCACGGTGCGGCTCACGCCCAGTTGCACGCCCAGGCCGCTGAAGATTTCGTCCATGGCGGGGCCATTCGAGACCCGGCCCCGGCTCGGTTTCAAGCCGAACAGGCCTGTCGAGGCGGCTGGCACGCGGATGGAACCGGCCGCGTCCGTCGCATGCGCCAGGGGCACGATGCCGGCCGCCACGGCCGCCGCCGCGCCGCCGCTGGAGCCGCCCGCGCTCACGCTGACGTTCCACGGGTTGCGCGTGGCGCCATATAGAACGGGTTCCGTGGTGGTGGCAAAGGCCATTTCCGGCGTGCTGGTGCGGCCAAACGTGAGCAGGCCAGCTGCGCGGAACTGCGTCATCAGGTGGGAATCAAGCGTAGCGACATGCCCGGCGCCCAGGCGGCTGCCCGCTTCGCTGCGCTGGCCCGCCATGGTGACGGCCACGTCCTTGATCAGAAACGGTACGCCGGCGAACGGCGCCGTATGGTCCAGGGTGGAAAAATCGGCCGGCCACAGCTCGACTACGGCATTGATCTGCGGGTTGACGGCGGCGCAGGCGCGCAAGGCGGCGTCGTGCAGTTCGGCCGCCGATACGGCGCCAGTGCGCAGCAGCTGGGCCAGTCCCAAGCCATCAAAGCTCGTATATTCATGCAGTTGCATCAGTTATCTCCTGTAAAAGGTGAAGAGTGAAAGTCACAGGAACAACTGTAGGGCTTGCGCTATCATAGTAGAAATGAATAGTTGATATACTAGGTATAGCCATGAACAATTTGCACAAGCTGGACTTGAACCTGCTGTTGACCCTGAACGCGCTGTTGATTGAACGCAACGTCACGCGGGCGGCGGCGCGGCTGCACCTGAGCCAGCCTTCCGTCAGCGTGCAATTGGGCAAGCTGCGCACGGCCTTCGACGATCCGCTGCTCTTGCCCGGTCCGCGCGGCATGCTGCCCACGGCCCGCGCGCTGGCGCTGTTTGCACCCTTGCAAGCCGTGCTGGTCCAGCTGGAGCAAGTCTTGCAGCCGGAATCGGCCTTCGATCCGGCCACGGCCGAAGTGCGCTGGAATCTGGCGGCGGCCGATGCCACCGAGTATGCGATTTTGCTGCCCCTGCTGGCATCCCTGCGCGCGCAGGCGCCCTTGTCGCGCATGGCCGTGTTCGAAGCCGTGCCGGCGCGCATGGCGCATGACCTGGAAAGCGGCCAGGTCGACCTGGGCTTTTTGGCGCAGGAAGAGGCGCCGCCTGGTTTACGCCACCGTACCCTGTTTACCGAGCATTACGTGCTGGCGGGCCGGCGCGACCACCCGCTGCTGCAGGCGGCGCCCGACCTCGACCAGTTTTGCGCGCTGGAATTCATCGTCGTCTCGCCAAACGGCGGCGGTTTCCGCAGCAATGTCGACACGGCACTGGAACAGCTGGGCCGCGCACGCAAGGTGGCGCTGTCCGTGCCGCATTTCCTGATCGTCCCGCCCTTGCTGGCAGCGTCCGACATGGTGGCCCTGCTGCCGTCGCGCCTGCTGAAGAATGCGCTGGGCGCGCTGCGCACATGGGAGCCTCCCGTCACCTTGCCCGACTACGAAATGGCCATGGTCTGGCACGAGCGCATGCACCTGGACGCGGCGCACCGCTGGCTGCGCGAACGCATCATGGCCAGCTTGCAGACTGCCGTACACGACTTTCCCATGTAAAACACTAGGGAAGATTACCTAGTTATTCGAAAGAAATTCCCAATTTTCAGCGTGGTGACGACTGCGTAAGCTTGGCCCCAATAATAAAGGGTCACCATGAGCGCCATTTCCATCCTGCAGCGCGGTTCGCGCCGCCCTCCCGCCTTCTTCTTTTCCATATGGCTACTGCTTCTGGGCATGCTGGTTTGCTGCGCCAGCGCCTGGGCCGCGCCCACGGCGTCGGCCGAACTGATCAAGCGCGGCGAATATGTCGCGCGTCTGGGCGACTGCGTGGCCTGCCACACCAGTCCGAACGGCGCCGCCATGGCCGGCGGCCTGGAACTGAAAACGCCGTTCGGCACCATTTACAGCACGAATATCACGCCCGATACGAAGACCGGCTTGGGCCGTTACTCGTTCGCGCAATTCGACCGCGCCATGCGCAAGGGCGTGGCGGCCGATGGCCACAATCTGTATCCGGCCATGCCCTACCCTTCCTACGCGAAGATCACGCCCGACGACATGCAGGCGCTGTACGCCTACCTGCAGCGCGGCGTGGCGCCCGTGGCGCAGCAAAACCGCGAAACGGACATGAAATGGCCGTTCAGCATGCGCTGGGGCTTGTCGCTGTGGAATGCTGTCTTCCTCGACGATGCGCCGTTCAAGCCCGACAGCGCCAAGTCGGCCATGTGGAACCGGGGCAGCTACATCGCCCAGGGCCTCGGTCATTGCGGCTCCTGCCACACGCCGCGCGGCGTGGCCTTCCAGGAAAAAACCATGGGTCAGGATGGCGGCAGCGGCAAGCTCTACCTGTCCGGTTTTACTTTTGACGGCTGGCATGCGGTGAACTTGCGCAATCTGTGGACGCCGGGCGACATCGTGCAATTGCTCAAGACGGGCCGCAACAGCTTCGGCACGGCGGCCGGCAGCATGACGGAAGTCATCACGCACAGCACGCAATACTTCACGGATGGCGACCTTGATGCGCTGGCGTATTACCTGCACGGCTTGCCGGCCAGGGACGGGGCAGCAGCGCCAGCAAGGAAACTGGCGCCCGTCGTGGCCGCCAGCAACGACGCCTTGTACAACACGCGCGGCGGCCTCGGCTACCTGCAGTTTTGCGCCACCTGCCACCGCCGCGACGGCCGTGGCGTGGAAAACATCTTCCCGCCGCTGGCGCAGAACGACTCGGTACAGTCGAAAGATGCTACCTCCGTCATCCATATCGCGCTGACGGGCTGGCAGTCGGCCGTCACGCAGCACTCGCCCCGCTCCTTTGGCATGCCCGCGTATGACCGCCTGTCGGATACGGAACTGGCGGAAATCCTCACTTTTGTGCGCGGCAAGTGGGGCAATCATGGCGCGCCCGTGACAACTGCGCAGATCGCCAAAGTGCGCAAGGAGCTCAAGCTCAAGGCGCCGGACGCGGGTGGCTTCGTCACGCCCCGCTTCGCCGCCCTGACGGCCGATCCGAATGCCAATCAATTGATCCACGGCATGCAACTGATGACGGAAACGCGTGCCCGCCTGCCGCACAACGTGGGCAACGACCTCAATTGCAGCAGCTGCCACCTGAATGGCGGCACCGTGGCCAACGGTTCGCCCTTCCTCGGCATTTCCGCCTTCTTCCCGGCGGAAGCGCCGCGCGCCGGCAAGGTGATTAACTTGGGAGAGCGCATCAATGGCTGCTTCCGCCGCTCCATGCACGGCAAGCCACTGCCCGTGGACGGCCCCGACCTGCAGGCCATGGTCGCCTACATCGACTGGATGAAGGGCGCCACGCAGGCGAACGACAAGGTGGCGGGACGCGGCGTGGCAAAGATAGCCCGCAGCCTGCTGCCCGATCCCGTGCACGGCAAGAAAGTGTATGCGGAGCAATGCGCCGTCTGCCATGGCGCGAATGGCGAGGGCATCCGGGGCGCCAATGGCGTGGTGGCCTTCCCGCCGCTGTGGGGAGAGCGCTCGTTCAATATCGGCGCCGGCATGGCCCGCACCTACACGGCGGCCGGCTTCGTCAAGGCCAATATGGTGATGGGCCACGGCCAGAAGTTCCCGCTGGGGCAAGGCAACCTGTCCGACCAGGACGCCGTCGACGTGGCCGAGTATTTTACGCACATGCCGCGTCCGGACTTCCCCGACAAGGTCAAGGATTGGCCGAAGGGTGGCAAGCCCAGGGATGCGCGCTACTGAAGCGCGTGTTTCCCGGGCGGCGCCCTTCTTGGCGCCGCCCGCCTGTGCTACCCTGCTCGCTCCACCACACAGGAGTGATGCATGCAGATCGACAGCGGCCGCGCGGCCCCCTCCGACACCTGGCTGGGCAAGCTGGGGCCGGGCCTGATCACGGGCGCGGCCGACGACGACCCCAGCGGCATCGCCACGTATTCGCAGGCGGGCGCCCAGTTCGGCTTCGGCATGCTGTGGACGGTGTGCCTGACGTTTCCCCTGATGCTGGGCATCCAGGTCATCAGCGCCAAGATCGGCCGGGTCAGCGGCCACGGGCTGGCGACGAATATCCGCCGTCACTACCCCCGTTCCTTGCTGTACGCCATCGTCGGCTTGTTGTTGCTGGCCAATGTCATCAATATCGCCGCCGACGTGGCCGCCATGGGCGATGCCCTGACCCTGATCATCGGTGGTCCCACCCATTTGTACGCCGTGGGCTTCGGCTTGCTGTCCCTGCTGCTGCAAGTGTTCATTCCGTATCAACAGTACGTGCGTATCCTGAAATGGCTGACCCTGGGCTTGCTGGCCTATGTCGCCACCGTGCTGACCGTGCATATTCCGTGGGGAGAAGTGGCGCTGCGCACCGTCTGGCCGCAGTTCGCCTGGTCGGCCGCCTCGGTCACCATGATCGTCGCCGTGTTCGGTACCACCATCAGCCCATACTTATTTTTCTGGCAAGCATCACAGGAAGTGGAAGACTTGCAGGCCGATTCCAGCGCGCAAGCCTTGCGCCGCGCGCCCGAGCAGGCGCCCCGGCAATTCCAGCGCATCAAGATGGACACGGCCATCGGCATGGGCTTTTCCAACCTGGTGGCCTTCTTCATCATGCTGACGACGGCCGTGACCCTGGGCGCGCAAGGCATCACGCATATCGATACGTCGGCGCAAGCCGCCTCCGCCCTGCGTCCCATCGCGGGCGAGTTCGCGTTTGCCCTGTTCAGCCTGGGCATCATCGGCACGGGCTTGCTGGCCATTCCCGTGCTGGCCGGCTCGGCCGCCTACGCCATGGCCGGTGCGTTCCACTGGAAAAACAGCCTGGAACTGGCGCCCAAGGCCGCCAAGAAGTTCTACGGCATCATCGTCACGGCCACCGTGATCGGCGCCGCCCTGTGCTTTTCGCCGCTCGACCCCATCAAGGCCCTGTACTGGAGCGCCGTCATCAATGGTGTCATTTCCGTGCCCATCATGGCGCTGATGATGCTGATGGCGTCGCGTCCCGCCATCATGGGCACATTGACCATTTCAAGGCGCCTGCGGGCGCTGGGCTGGCTGTCGACCATCGTCATGGCGACGGCCGTGCTGGCCATGTTCGCAAGCATGGCGTTCTGATGCCTACGCCGTCTTCGGCTTGAGCATGCCTTCCACGATACCGAGCACGGTCTGGCGCGGCAGCAGTCGCGGCAGCCAGGCCAGCAGGCGGTTCGGCCGGCCCGCCACGTGGCTGCTACGGCCACGGTCCAGCGCCAGCAGCGCTTCATCGACGACGGCTTGGGGATCCATGCGCTTGCCCACGGCCGCTTCGGGCGCGGCCACCACGTCAAAAAAGGCCGTTTCCGTGGCACCCGGACACAGAGCCAGCACGCGCACGCCGCGGCTGCGGTTTTCTGCCCACAGCGCTTCCGAAAACGACAGCACGAAAGCCTTGCTGGCGCCGTAGACCGCCATATAGGGATCGGGCTGCAGGGCTGCCGTGGACGCCACGTTGATGATGGCTCCCCGCCCTTGCGCCAGCATGTGCGGCAAGGCGCAGTGCGTCAGTTCCATCAGGGCCGTGCAATTGACGGTCACCTCGGCCGCCTGGCGCGCGAGAGTGATGGTTTCGAACCTGCCATGCGTGGCGAAACCCGCGTTATTGATCAGCACGTCGGGCGGCATGCCCAGCGCGCAAGCCTGTGCATGGGCTTGCGCAGCGGCACCGGGCAGGCTCAGGTCGGCCACCAGCGCATGCGCGCGGATGCCGTGGCGCTGGGAAAGTTCCCTGGCCAGGCTGTCGAGCACGGCGCCGGAACGAGCCAGCAGCAGCAAATGCGCGCCGCGCGCGGCCAGGGTTTCCGCAAAGACGCGGCCGATGCCGGACGAGGCGCCCGTGATCAGCACGGTCTGGTTGGTATAGTTGAAGGCGGTCATGGCAATTGAATCGAAGTGGAGAGAATTTCACTGTAAACTGTGGTCTTTAGTCCACGGTCAAGCGTGGAACGCAAAAAACTGCGCATGGCTGCGTTGCATTGGCTTGCCCTGCACATTTTTCGCGTTCCACAAATTAGTAGAAAGTCAAAAAAATATGCGCATCGGAGAAATTACCCGCCTGACGGGCGTCAGCAAGGACACGGTGCGCTTCTACGAGCGCCAGGGGCTGCTGGATGAAGCGCCGCAGCCGGGCATGACGAACAACTATAAAGAGTACTCGGCGCGAGCCTTGCGCCGGATCGAGCTGATCGGCCATGCCAAGGCGCTGGGTTTTACCTTGAAGGAAATCGCCGAAGTCATTGCCGTCTGGCAGGAAAATGCGCTCGATGCGGCTACCAAACGGGTCATGCTGGAAACGAAAATCGCCCAGATCGACGACAAGGCCCGTTCGATGGCCGTGCTGCGCGCCGGACTCGTCGATGCGCTGGCAAAGGTGGAGACGGGCTGCGAAGATGGCGTCGCGGTCGCAAGAAACTTACAAGGATAATCAATGACTTATTACACGCAATACCGCCATCTGGCGCTCGAGGGCGCCAAGCCTGCCCCCACGGCGCAGCAGATCTCCGCCATCGAAACCCTGCTGGAAGCCCCGTTGCCGCCCGCCTTCCTGGCTTTCTTGCAAGTGGCCAACGGCGCCTGGTTCGACTACACCACGGATGTGCCGGACGGTAATGGCGGCGTGGAAAAAATGGGTTTCAATACCTTCTTCAGCGCCGACGAGGGCGATTTCTGCGATGAAACCCTGGTCGGCGAGATCCGCGCCGCGCGCCAGCATACGGACATGCCGGTGCGCATCCTGCCCTTCGCCCGCGATGGCGGCAATTCCATGGTCTATCTGGACTTGACGGAAGACGGCGGCGGCCGCGTGCTGGCCTATGTACAGGAGTTGCCGGAGTGGACGGGCAAGCGCGCCCACGGTTTCATCGAACTGGCGCCCTCCTTCGATGCCTGGCTGGACAGCCTGTATATCGACCGCGACACGGTGCTCGACGAACTCGAACACAGCGTCTCGGAGCCCTCCCACCTGGACGCGATGGAAGAATGGCTCGATATCGGCATGCCCGCCTGGCGCCGCGATGCGGGCATCGCCGCCCTATTTGCGCTGAAACAAGTCGAACTGTGCGCTAACGAACAGGACTAGTCCTACGGGGATCATCGTGCCTGTCCTATGGGTGTGCGCAGGCTGAGGGCTTAACATTGCCATCAGCTTGCAGAAAAAACCATACTTGAAAGGCATCCCATGCGCATCTCGACCACCAGTTCCCGTACCCCATCCCTGAAAAGCGTGGCCATCGGCGCCGCCGTGGCGCTGCTCGGCGGCATCGCCATCAACAGCATCGCCGCCGCCGCGCCGGGCGCGTACGACAAGCAATTCCTCAGCAAGGCCGCCGACGCGGGCAGCACGGAAATTGCCGCCAGCAAAGTGGCGCAAAGCAAGAGCAGCAATCCCGAGGTGAAGAAATTCGCCGACGCCATGGTTGCCGATCACACGAAAGTGGCGGACGAGCTGAAACAGCTGGCCAGCAGCAAGCAGATCGAGGTCAGCGACCAGCCCGGCGCCAGGCACAAGGCACAGATCGACAAGCTGGGCCGCCTGGAAGGCCTGCCCTTCGACAAGGAATATGCGGCCAGCATCGGCGTGGCCGCGCACAAGGACGCCGTGAAGCTGTTTACGGATGCCAGCCAGAAGGCCAGCGATCCCGACATCAAGGCTTTTGCCACGAAAACCTTGCCAGCGTTGCAACATCACCTGGACATGGCGAACGCGCTGCAGGCGGCATTGGCGAAATAGACCACCATACGCGGTGAAATGCTTGCTGTACGTGCTGTACAGCAAGCATTTCCGCTCTTGACATACAATGCGGCAACTTCGTTTTCGGCCATGCCATGACCTCATGCAGCTACTCAAGAAAACCGGCCTGATCGCCGCCGCCCTCCTGCTCCTCATCCTGCTGGCAGGCTGGCTGTTCATCAAGGTGGCGGCCGCCCGCAACGCCACCGTGTACGCGCAGCAATGGAACGACCAGCGCACGTGCGTCATCAAGACCTATGTGCCACACTACGGCAACGGCGTGCCGCACAATATCGTGCGCGCCCTCAGCACTTCCAGCTTCTTCCGCGTGTACCACAAGGACGGCACCCTGCTGGAAAGCACGGAATGGGTGCTGGACATGCATGAAGACGGCATCCTCGACCATGCCCGCTGGGGCCAGAACCGCGCCATCTACCCGACCGACATGGGCTACGAAGGCTGGACCTTGCCCGAATGCGCGTGATCCGCCAGCCTTGATGCCGAAACCTGCGCCATCAGGCCTGCGCAGCCCCTGGGGCGATATGCCATATGAACCCACGCTGTACCATTTCCTGGGCCCCTTCGACGTGTATGACCGCGAACACACGCTGGGCGTGGAACTGGCCGCCTGGGACATGAACGATCCCGACCAGCGTGCGGCGCTGATACGGCGCGACATCACTTCGCAATACAAAGAACTGGACTACCGCCACCGCCATGCGCTGGTGGCCGTGCTGGCGCAGGCACTGCAAGACCCCGCCTATGACTTCGGGGGCATCCTCGAACATGACCCCGAAAGTAGCTACGCCCTGCTCGCCCGCTGGGATGAGATGGCCGACCCGCGCGCCTTCTTTGCCGATATCTACCGCCTGGTGCAGCAAGACTGGCGCGATGGCCTGGCGCGCGCGGCTGCGGAAGACCCATCCGGCTGCTAGTGCAGTGCGGATGCCAGGCTATCGTCTCGATAGCAAGTGACACCATTTCCTCTCTAAATACTGCATTTTTTCAATTTGCACGCGGCGTTGCAAAAACGCCCGTTTTGAAAAAATATTTGTTGCACCAGTGCATGTGTGCTGGCATCGCGCTACTATGAATCAACAGCACTTCCCCCACCGTACCGGTACTCTGCCGGCTTTCCCTGCCGCAATGTGAAGGAGATTTTCATGTCCAAGTTCGCCCCTGCCGTTTGCCTGTCGCTCATGCTTGCCGCCGCCACCCTGCCATCCATCTCCAGCGCGGCCGAAGGCGGCGCCACGCGCCCCGATGCCGAAGCCATGGTCAAGAAAGGCGTGTCGTATATCAAGAGCGCCGGCGATGCCAAGGCGTATGGCGAGATCACGGCCAAGTCGCCGCAATTCATCCTGCACGACCTGTACCTGGTCGTCTACAAGCTCGACGGCACGGTGGTCGCGCATGGCGCCAACCCGAAAATGGTGGGCAAGAACTTGATCGAATTGAAGGATATCGACGGCAAGGCCTTCGTCAAGGAGCGCGTCGACTTGGCCAAGAGCAAGGGCACGTTCTGGCAGGAATACAAATTCACGAATCCGGAAACCAAGAAGATCGAGCCGAAGGTAATGTATTGCGAAAAGCTGGCCGAGACCGTCGTCTGCGGCGGCATCTACCTGTAGCCAGCCGCCGCCAGCGCCGGGATGGTACGCCGATCTCTGAACGAATTTCTCAACGGTTTTTTCAACGACATGGGCCCTAATGAAAATCGCACAGAAGATGTTGATCGTCCCGGTGGTCGCGCTGGCTTGCCTGCTGGCCATGGGGGCCATGTCCTACTTCGCCATGCAGCAGAACGAGCAGCGCATGCGCGAGCTGAAAGATGTCACCCTGACAGCCGAGCGGCTTGCCAACCAGCAAGCTATTGCCCTGGGCCAGGTGCATGCCGACGTGTATGCGAAGATTGCCATCGCCGCCAGCCTGACGGACGAGCAGTTCAAGCAATTCGGCGCGCAAACGGATGGCCAGCTGAACGCCATCGCGCAAGGTTTGACGGAACTCAAGAAATTTTCGGGCGCCGCCACGGAAGCGGCCCAGGCCCTGCCCGGCGTCGAGCGCTACCGGGCCAGCGTGGCGCAGGCACTGGACCTGGCCTCGATGGACCCGAATACGGGCGTGGCGGCGATGCAAAATGCCGCCGGACACTACCAGCAAGTGCGCGGGCAGCTGCGCCAGGTACTGCTCAACCTCGACAATCGCACCGCTGACGCGTTGCAGGAAACAAAAAATGCGGGCCAGCGCGCCGGCTGGCTGTCGCTGGGCACCATGGCCATCGGTTTTGCCTTGCTGGCCCTGATCGCCACCTGGGTGGCCCGTTCCGTCGTGCGTCCCATCGACGAAGCGTGCCGCGCCGCCGAAAGCCTGGCCGCCGGCGACCTGACCATGCGCATCGATGCCCGTGGCGACGACGAGGTGGGCAAGCTGTCGCGGGCGCTGGCCACCGTGGTGAAAAACTGGAATACTTTATTGGGCGAGATACGCCAGGCAGGCTCCACCATCACGGTGGAAGCGAGTGAAATCGCGCTGGGCAATGCGGACTTGTCGGCCCGCACGGAGTCGCAAGCCCATTCCTTGCAGGAAACGGCAACGTCCATGCATGCCTTGACCGATACCGTGCGCGAAAACGCCAGCCATGCGCACCAGGCCAACCAGATGGTGCTGTCGACCTCGAACGTGGCGCTGGAAGGCGGCCGCGTGGTGGGCCAGGTGGTCGAAACGATGGGCTCGATCAAGGCCAGTTCCGGGCGCATCGTCGATATCATCGCCGTTATCGACGGCATTGCCTTCCAGACCAATATTCTCGCCTTGAATGCGGCCGTGGAAGCGGCGCGCGCGGGCGAACAGGGACGCGGCTTTGCCGTCGTCGCCACGGAAGTGCGGGGCCTGGCACAGCGTTCGGCCACGGCGGCGCGCGAAATCAAGCAGCTGATCGAGGATTCCGTGGCCCGGATAGAAACGGGCAGCGAGCTGGCCGACAGCGCCGGGCGCACCATGGGCGATATTGTCGCCTCCGTCAAGCAAGTGACGGAAATCATGAACGACATCACGGCGGCCAGCCAGCGCCAGAGCAAGGGCATCGAGGAAGTCAACAATGCCATCACGGAAATGGACGAATTGACCCAGCGCAATGCCGCCCTGGTCGAGCAGTCGGCCGCCGCCGCGCAAAGCATGCAAGACCAGGCGCATGATTTATTGCGTGTGGTCGACGCCTTCCGCTTGGGCGATGGCGGCCCGCCGTTGCTGCCGCGTTAGGGTCGTTGCGGCAACGCGGCCTTGGCGCAGGCCAGCATTTGATTGCCCGCTTCGGCCAGTGCCGTATCCGATTCCGCCTGCAAGACCCTGCCCCTGGTGTTCTGGTCATCGTAACTGCCCAGCATGGCTGCATACAGCGAGGCCTGGTCCTGCACGCTGCGGGAATTGCCGGGCGCGGCAGGGATGCCGATGCTGAAGTAGCTGTACAGTCCGCCAACCTGTTTCTTGTGCAGCCATTCCATCAATTGCACGATGCGGTACTGTTCCAGCAGGCTCAGCTCGCTGACATTCACGCTGGACAAGGTGTAATACAGTTCCAATCGGGCCATCCAGTTGCCCTTTGCGCCGGCCGCCACCAGCGCATCCCAGGCGGGGCCGGAGCGCACCTTGCGCACGTCGCGCGGCGCGCCTATCCAGGCGTCAACAGCCGCCTGGTCCGGCACGGGACCGTAGTGGTCCGGCGCGCGGCAGACGAACTGGCGCGCATCTGGCCCGCCATCCTTGAGCGCGTTGCTAATCTGCGCGGCTACCTTGTCGCCGATGCGCAGCAGGCGCGTGCCATAGCTTTCCAGGGTCCAGCTCGAAGGTACGCGCCCCAGCCAGGCCAGTGCATCGTCGTTGGCCCTGGCCGCCACGGCATAGGCGGCGATTTTGGCCTGCATCTTGACGTCTTTCTGCTGCTCCGCCAGCTTGAGCGCATCCTGCTCTTCATCATAGCGGCTCGTGGTTTTGGCCAGTTGCATGCATTGCTGGAAGGCGTCAGGCGCACCCTGCCAGCATTCGGCGGGCACCTTCAGTTGCCAGCGCATGCTGACGGTTTTCAAGATATAGTTTTCTTCGCCCTCTTCCCCCTTGACGTAGGCGCGGCCGTCCGCCTTCGTCACGCCTTTTGTCAGCTGCTTGCCGCCAACCGTGCTCCAGGTATACGGGTCATCGTCTTGCGGCACGCCGGGCACGGCGTACAGGGTCAGGTAGTGGCCGGTAGCGGCAGGCGCATCGGCCGCATGGCACAGCGGCGACAGCAGGGATAAGGTCAGCAAAGTACTTCCAGGTATCAGTTTCAGCATGCAGCAATCGTCAATGAAGGTCGGTATGGCAGGCGCAGTCGTGGCCGCTGGCGGCCTCGGACAGGTTTTGCAGAATCGCGCAGTCTTGCGACGGCTGCGGCTGGTCACACTGGTGGCGCAGGGTCACCAGTTGCTGCTGCAGGGTTTGCAAATTCGCCATCTGCTCGGCAATGCGCAGGATATGGTGGTCGAGCAGCTCATTGACGCTCTGGCAGCCTTCGGCCGGGTTGTTCTTAAATTCCAGCAAGGCGCGGATATCGGTCAAACCGATCTGCAGCGAGCGGCAATGGCGGATGAATTGCAGCCGCTCCTGGTGTTCTTCGCGGTATTCGCGGTAGCCGGCGCTGTTGCGCCCCGGTTCCTGCAGCAAGCCCGCCTTTTCATAGTAACGCACGGTTTCGACGTCACAATCTGTCCGTTTGGCTAGTTCTCCGATACGCATGGCATCCCCTTTTCATTCTTTCTTGCACATTCCGCTTGACCCTGTAGCGACTACAGGGTTTCTAATGGAAGCATACACGAAACCGGAAGGACGAATGCGATGCCGCACGATAGCCACGATCACACCCACGAGCATAAGCATGACCATGCGCAAGACGCCAAGCCCAGCCACGGCGGCTGTTGTTCGCACAGTCACGCCGCCCCCGCTGGCGACACCGCGCCAGTGCTGCCCAGCGCCCCCATCGCCGGCGCGAGCACGGCCAAATACCGCATCGCCAACATGGATTGCCCCACGGAAGAGCGCTTGATCCGCAACAAGCTGGCCACGATGGCGGGCGTGGTGGGCCTCGATTTCAACTTGATGAACCGCGTGCTCGACGTGCACCACACCCTGCCTACACTGGCCACGGTGGAAGCGGCCCTGCACGGCATCGGCATGCAGGCCATTCCCATGGAAGCGGACGCGGTCGTCGCGCGCGACCCGAATGAAGGCAGCCTGAGCAGCGTGCAAAAAGGCATGCTGGTGGTCTCCGGCCTGGCTGCGGCGGGCGCCGAGGCGCTGGCGTGGACCACGCATGTAGACAGTTCGCCCCTCGTCATCGCCCTGGCCCTGCTGTCGATCGCCACGGGCGGCTGGCCGACCCTGAAAAAGGGCTGGATCGCCCTGAAAACCTTCACACTGAACATCAACTTCCTGATGAGCCTGGCAGTCTTCGGCGCCATCGCCATCGGCCAGTGGCCGGAAGCGGCCATGGTCATCTTCCTGTTCGCCATCGCCGAGCTGATCGAAGGCTTGTCGCTGAACCGCGCGCGCAACGCCGTGCACAGCCTGATGCAACTGGCGCCCGACACGGCGACGGTCGCCGACGCCAGTGGCGCCTGGCAGCCAGTACCCGTCGCCACGGTGGCCATCGGCGCGACTATGCGCGTGAAACCGGGCGAGCGCATCGCGCTCGACGGCGTGGTGGCCAGCGGCGCATCGTCCGTCAACCAGGCGCCGATCACGGGCGAAAGCATGCCGGTGGACAAGGCCGTGGGCGACGTCGTGTATGCGGGCACCATCAATGAACGGGGCTTGCTCGACGTCACCGTGACGGCCAACAGCGGCAACAGCACGCTGGCGAAAATCGTCAAGGTCATCGAGGAAACCCAGGGCAAGCAGGCGCCCACGCAGCGCTTTGTCGACAATTTTGCGCGCTACTACACGCCCGCCGTCGTCGTCTTCGCCATTCTGGTGGCCGTGCTGCCGCCGCTGCTGCTGGGCCAGCCCTTCATGGCCTGGGTGTATAAAGCGCTGGTGATGCTGGTGATCGCCTGCCCGTGCGCGCTGGTCATTTCCACGCCCGTGACCGTGGTCAGCGGCCTGACGGCGGCCGCGCGCCGCGGCATTTTGGTGAAAGGCGGACAATTCCTGGAAACCGGTTATCGGATCAAGGCCATCGCCGTCGACAAGACGGGCACCCTGACCATGGGCAAACCGGCCGTGACGGACGTGGTGGCCTTGGAAGGCAGCGACCGCGACGCCATCTTGCTGCTGGCCGCCAGCCTGGACGCCAACTCCGCCCACCCGCTGGCCGCCGCCATCGTCAAGGCGGGTCCGCCCGCCGGCAGCCACTTGCCCGTGACCCAGTTTGCCGCCCTGCATGGGCGCGGCGTGCAAGGCACTATCGATGGCCAGACCTATTATCTGGGCAATGCGCGCCTGATGACGGAATTGAAGCTCTTGACGCCTGAGCTGCAAGCCATCCTGGCGCGGCTGGAACAGCAAGCGTACACGGCCATGGTGCTGGCCAGCCCGGCCGGCGCGCTGGGCGTGATTGCCGTGGCCGACGTGCTGCGTCCCACGGCGGCGGCGGCCATCGCCAGATTGAATGCGCTGGGCGTGACCACCGTGATGCTGACGGGAGACAACTTGCTGACGGCGCAGCGCATCGCGGCCGAGGTGGGCGTCAGCCTGGTCAAGGCGGAATTGCTGCCGGAAAACAAGCTCGATGAAATCAAGGCCTTGCAGCAGCAGTTCGGCGTGGTGGCCATGCTCGGTGACGGCGTCAACGACGCCCCGGCCCTGGCGCAGGCCGACATCGGCTTTGCCATGGGTGCGGCCGGCAGCGACACGGCCATCGAAACGGCGGACGTGGCCCTGATGGATGATGAACTGGGCAAGTTGCCCGAATTCATCAGCCTGAGCCAGCGCACGCGCAGCATCCTCGTGCAAAACATCAGCTTTGCCATCGGCATCAAGGCCGTCTTCTTCGGCCTGGCCCTGGCCGGCATGGCGACCCTGTGGATGGCCGTGTTCGCGGACGTGGGCGCCAGCCTGCTGGTGGTGGCCAACGGGCTGCGCTTGCTACGCAATAACAAGCAAGCATAGTCCCACGCAGAAATATTTCCATCTGGACAATTGCTGTAAAAAACGCTACTTTGGCGGCTGATCTCCAACTTCGCCAAAGTAGCCGATGACCTTCCTGCCCCGTTTGACCCTGCTGGCCACTCTGCTGGCTGGCACCTCCCTGCACGCCGAACCGATGTTTTTCACGCCCTGCTCCGATACGGCCGCTCCCGGCAGCCTGTGCTCGGGCTTGAACGTGCCCGGCAGCTACGATGCCCAGGGCCGCGCCGTCGGCGAGGCGGACGCCATGCACGTCTTCGTGCGCAAGTTTGCCGCCGACGTGCCTGCCGGCAAGCCCGTCAAGGGCACTGTGTGGCTGGTGGCGGGCGGTCCGGGCGAATCGGGCGCCTCGTTCTACAGCCTGCTGCCCACCTTGCGCCGCAGCTTTCCCGGCTTTGAATTCCTGATCCCCGACCATCGCGGCACGGGCCATTCGTCACGCCTGTGCAAGGTGGAGGAATCCGAACAAAGCCCCGGCGGCCGCGCGCTGGCGGGCGCCGAATGGGCCAGCTGCTTTATGGGCATCAATCTGATGCCGGAATACGCGGCGCAGTTTTCCATCACGACGGCCGCGCGCGACTTGAAGGCCTTGATCGAAGGCGAACGGAGCAAGAACAAAGCGCCCGTGTATGTATACAGTGTGTCGTACGGCACGCAGCTGGTCTTGCGCACCTTGCAGCTGGGGCCGCTGCCCGTCAAGGGCGTCATTTTTGATTCGCTGGTGCCGCCGCAAACGGATGCGCGCTGGGACTTGAGCCAGCGCTCGCAGGTGGTCAATCAGGTCGGCATGCAGGTGCTGTCCAACTGCGATGCGGACCCGGCTTGCCACGCGGCACTGGGTGAACCGGCCGAAACCTTGTACCGGCGCGTGCTGGACAAGGCGCAAGCCGACCCCGCCGCGCTGGCGAAGATTCCGGGCAAGAACCTGAAAAACTTCCTCGGTGGCATGCTCGACGTGCCGGCCGCGCGCGCACGCATCGCGTATCTGCTGCGCGACCTGGACCAGGGCGGCGAAACGGAACTGGCGGCCGTGCGCGCCACGCTGACGCAGGCGGCGGCCGGGCTGGGCAGCTATCCCCAGTCGCCGCTGTCGATACCGCTGGTCAGCATCATCAGCAATTCGGAAAACAATCTGCAGCCATCGTTGCGCCCTGGCTGGACGACCGCCGACCTCGACCGCGAAGAGGCGGACTTGCTGTTTACCAGCCCCCTGCCGCGTATCCTGCTCGGCGGCGGCTTGCCGACCTACGCGCGCGATAGCTACTTCGGCGCTTTGCCGGCGAAAGTGCCGCCGATGCTGGTGCTGCAGGGAACCCTGGACCCGAAGACGCCGTACGCGGGCGCGCAGGCGCAAGCGCAGGCTTTGACGCAAAGCAAGGCCGGCAAGGTGGCCCTGTCCACCGTACACAACGCCCCGCATTTCATTTTATGGACGGCGCCCGCCTGCTTTGAACAGGCCAGCACCCGCTTTATTGCCGGCAAGACGGCGCAGGATTGCACGCTGTAGTTTTCAGCCACTAGATAGAAGAGGACGATATGCGCATCCCAGGCCTGGCATTGCTGCTGTTATCTTGTTTCGGCGTGGCGCAGGCGGCCTCGCCCGACGTCCCTTCCATCTGCGCCTCGCCCGCGCAGCCCGTGCGCGAACAGGGTTACGTGCCAGTCAACGGCATCGAGCAATGGATCACGCTCACGGGCGCCGCCTGCGGCAATCCCGTGATCCTGTTCATCCATGGCGGTCCGGGAAATGCCTTAAGTCCGTACGCGGATGCCATCTATGCCGGCTGGGAACGCCACTACACGCTGGTGCAATGGGACCAGCGCGGCGCGGGCATGACGTATGCCAAACAGCGCCCGACGGACGATGTGCCCTTGACGGTGGAACAGATGCGCGACGACGGCATCGCCGTGGCCCGCTATATCGCGCAGCATCTGGGCCAGCAAAAAGTCATTTTGATGGGCAGTTCCTGGGGATCGATTCTGGGCGTGCACATGGTCAAGGCGCGCCCCGACCTGTTCCACGCGTATGTCGGCACGGCGCAGGTGGTCAATGCGCGGGACAATGAGAGCGGCATGTACCGGGAAGTGATGGCGCTGGCGCAGGCGGCCGGCGATACCTCCACGGTGGACAAGCTGACGGCGCTCGGTGCGCCGCCATGGATGGACCCGCGCAACTTCGGCATCTTGCGCCGTTTCGACCGCAAATATGAAGGATTGGCAACGGATGCACCACCCAGGCACTGGTGGCAGCCGGCGCCGTTCTACGCCACGTCGCAAGCGCTGGCCGCCGCCGAGGCGGCCGATGACTATTCGTACATCCAGTTCATCGGCCTGCGCGGCGACGGCATGTTCGCCAAGGTCGACCTGCCCGCGCTGGGCACGCGCTTTGACTTGCCCGTGTTTTTCATCATGGGCGAAGCGGACTTGCTGACCTCGCCCGCCATCGCGCGCACGTATTTCGACAGCATCACGGCGCCGGCCAAGGATTTTACCCTGGTGAAACGCGCCGGGCACGACCCCAACCAGGCCGTGCACGACGCCCAATGGACCGTCTTGCGCGACAAGGTGGCGCCGCTGCTGAAGCGCTGATCCGTTAAACCGAGATCGCCCTGCGCGCCCGCAGATGCAGGTGGCGAATCGCCATGGCCGAGACCATCAAAATGCCGGACGCCGTGGCCAGCACGACAATAAACGCCTTGTCGAAGGCCGAACGGGCCAGTTCCGACACTTGCAAGCCCAGTTCGGCCGGCAATTGCTCGGCGGCCAGCAGCGCCGCATCGAGGGTGTCATGGGCATTCGGCAACAGGCCCGCGCTTTCCGGGATCACCAGGGTGGCGCTGTAGACGGCCGACAGAATCGTGCCCAGCACCGTGACGCCGATGACGGCGCCCAGCTCGTACGACACTTCCTCAATCGAGGCGGCCATGCCGGCTTGCTGCGGCGCCACGTTGAGCATCACGGCGCTCGACGCGGCCGTCATGACGGCGCCCAGGCCCAGGCCCAGGATCATCAGGCTGGCCACTTGCGCCGACACGGCGGCGTCATGCAGCACCAGATACGAGGCCATGCCGATACCGGACAGCAGCAGCGAACCCCACAGGACCTTGGCCTTGTCGGCGCGCGGCAGCATGAAACCCGTCAACGGACCGGCAAACACGGACGCCAGCGGCAGCGGCAACAGCAGCAAGCCCGCCTCCAGCGGCGACAATTCCCGCACCAGCTGCATGTGCTGGCTCAGCGCCAGTTCCATGCCGATCAGGGCGGCCGAGGCCACCATGGCGGCAGCGACGGCGCTGGAAAACGGCAGTTCGCGGAACAGGGCGAAGTCGATCAGCGGCTTGGCCTGGCGCTTCTGGCGGCGCACGAATTTGAGCATGAAGAAGGCGCCCACGGCGAACGAGGCGGCCGCCAGCGCATACGACGGTTGCGACTTGCCCAGCTCCTTGATCGCATACACGCCACCAAGCAGACCCATCATGATTTGCAGCGAACCCTTCAAGTCCCACGGCTTGTCGCGGTTACCAGCCCGTTTCGGCAGGACGACGGCGGCCAGCACCAGGGTCAGCAACACGATGGGCACGTTGATCAGGAAGACGGAACCCCACCAGTAATGTTCCATCAGGAAACCACCGAGCACGGGGCCAAACGCGGCGCCGCCCGAGGCAATCGCCGCCCACACGCCGATGGCGAACGAGCGCTCGCGGTTATCGGTAAACGTCAGGCGGATGATGGACAAGGTGGCCGGCATCATCAGCGCGGCGCCGATGGCCAGCAGCACGCGGGCAAAGATCAGCCATTCCGGCGCGGGCGAAAACGCGGCGCACAGCGAGGCGATGCCGAACACGGCCAGGCCGGCGAGGAAAACGGGTTTGTGGCTCAAACGGTCACCGAGGGTGCCGAGGCCGGGCAGCAAGCCGGAGACGACCAGCGCGTAGACGTTGATGATCCACAATTTTTGCGAAGAGGATGCCTGCAAGTCGCGCGTCAGCGCGGGCAAGGCGGTGTAGAGCACGGTCATGTCGACCACGATCAGGAATAAGGCGCTGGAGACGATGGCCAGCGTCAGCCATTTTTTCATTGGATGCATAAACAACTCATGGATTTTAGTGTAACTTTTAACAACTATCGGTATGGATAAATTTGGTGCTGCGCAAATATTTACGTTCCAGGCTGCAACGGGCCTGGGCTTGTCGGGGGCGGCGGGCGTCAGCCACGGTCGCCATCCTTGTCATCCACCGCGGCGGACATTGCGTCAAGTTCGCGCAGCATGACGACGGACACTTGTTTGAAACCGCGGCCCTGGAAGAATTGTTGCGCCGTCAGGTTGTGCGCGCCGCATTCGAGGAACAAGCGGGCGATGCCGTGGCTGCGCAGCTCGTCGGCCACCCACTCCACCAGCTGGCTGCCGATGCCGCTGCCGCGCACGGCGGGCAGCAAGACCAGGTCGTCCAGCGCGGCGAACGATTTCGAGGCGCGCTGGCGCGTGTCGATGGACACCAGGGCCATGCCGACGATGGCGTCACCGGACATGGCGACAGCCAGCAGGGTCGAATCACCATGCGCCCAGTCATGCGACAGGGCGGCGCGGATTTCGCCACGGATGACCTCAGGCAAGTCCGCGCGCCAGTTGCCGGGCGCATCGGCGCGTTCACCCTGCAGCTCCGAATGGGAGATATAGTCGGCGCTGACGTTATCAAGATATAACTGGCACAGCGCATCTTCGGCGCTGGCGTCGTGACACCAGGCAAAGCTGATGGCGGGGGAATTGGCTTGGGCGTTTTGCATGGCGGATCTCATGTTATTGAAGTAGTAAAGGCATTTTATGTCGCCCCTGAATGGCATTCAAGTTAAAATCCATCTGTAAAACAGATAGGTGGATGCCATGCAATGGACTTTGGAACAAATGCGCTACTTTGAAGCGGCCGTCGCGGCCGGTTCTTTCTCGGGCGCGGCGCGCCGGCTGGGCCGCGCGCAATCGGTGGTCAGCACCTCGATCGGTCTGCTGGAAGCGGAATTCGGCGTGGAACTGTTCGACCGCTCGCGCCGCAGCGCCGTGCTGACGGAAGCGGGCAAGGTCATGCACCTGGAAGCGTGCGAACTGCTGCGCCAGGCCGAGCGCTTGCAACTGCGCGCACAACTGCTGAGCGAAGCGCCCGAAGCACAGCTGACCCTGGCCCTGGACGAAGCCCTGCCCTATTTGGCCATCAGCAAGCTGGTCAAGGAACTGGCGGCGCGCTACCCGGCGCTGGAACTGGTGATGCTCAACGCCACGGCGTCCGAGGTGGCGCAATACGTGGAGCAGCAGCAAGCCGACGTGGCCTTTCACTTCGACCGCGGCCCCATCTCGCCCGTGCTGGAACAGCAGCACATCGGCAGCGTGGCGCAAGGCGTGTTCGTGGCCAAAGGCCACGCTATGGCGCACGGCCAGGAAGTCAGCCGCAACGAGCTGACCCGCTACCGCCAGCTGATCATGGATTCCGACCTGAACCGCGAACACGCTTTCAGCCCCGCCGTCTGGTTTTCCGACAGTTTTTACAGTATTGCCGAGATGGTCGCCGATGAGCTGGGCTGGGCGATTTTGCCGCTGAATATCGCCAATTACGATAACTACAAGGGGTTTTTGCAGGAAGTACCCTGCCCGGCGCTGGCCTTGTCGCGCTTGCCTGTGCGGCGGCTGTCGATCCACGGCAAGAAGCTGAGCGAGACGAGTTTGTGGCTGACGACGAGGCTGGCGGAGTTGTTGTTGGATGGGCCGAGGGGGTGAGTCAAGGAACCGGAGCTTAAGGGTCAATAAGGGGCGAGGTATGGCACAATCCGCAATGGGCTGAACTTGAATGATTGAAAACAGCTGTATGAAATGACGAACGCCGGCATCTTTATCGATACTGGCGGTATTGGCGAGCCAAGGGAAATGATGAGTATTAACGCCAAACTGAAAAAACTCGAAGATAAGGCCATGGCCAAAGGCGAGTATGCGGTCGCCGCAGCTGCAGCCCATCTGTTGCACGATATTGGCTGCGTGGACAAGCAAATCAACCTGGTCGGGGCACTGCACGAAGTCGGCTACCTGCAAAATTCCTTGTCTCCATACTGGAAAGAATTCAGGGCTGATGAATCGGCATGGATAGAACGCTGCTTGGCCAGGCTTGTCACTGCTGATCATGACTATTGGGCGCTTGCCGCGCTTCTGGGCTGCAATGGTCCAACGACCGTCAGCATCGCCATTGGCCAGGGTTTCAAATCCGCTGCAACAAGGCTTTACGAACGTTTTGACAAACCCAAGGTCCATGTCGATACTTTATATTTGACAGCCAATGGAAAAGTACTGCATCCCGTACTGGAAGTCGGCTATGACATAAATGCAATGACAAATGTCGACGTGGGAAGAGCACGGGCACTCTGTCTGGACAATGCAGAATGGCAGCCAGGTGATTGTTTGGGTGCGGGCGCACTGTCACTTTCCATGCAGGCCAAGCTTCCGCATGGCGCATGGCGGTCGGTATCCACGGCTTTTGAAACATGGGACGCATAATCACATGATGAATTGCAAGACAGTCAATGCATGGCTGGAAATGGCGCAAGACGATGAGGTGCTCGTCGATTCCGACGACATCAATCACGAAGCCCGAACCAATATGTGGCGCTTTTCACCCACGGACGAGGAAACGCCGCAGATTCATGCGGCCGATATCGTTGAATTCATCGGCCAGGTGATCGAGGCGCGGCGCAGCGCGCTCGTTGGAGAGGATATGCTGTTGTATTGCTGGCACGATGCGCAATGCCGCCAGTTGCGCTTCAGTCTGGTGTCGCGCTCGCATGGGCGGTTGCCGTTTCGCTGCGCACTGCGCGAAACGCAGGATTTATCTCTGATCGCCGACCGCGTGGTGAACGGTGACTGGCGCAACGAGCATTATATGCAGGCGCCGTCGGAGCAAGGCGATGAGCAGGAGATCGCGCCGTTCGTCCTGCCCGTGTTTGTCGTGCCTGTTCCATAGGAATCAGCACGCCACAATCAGGCCTGAAAGCGCGCGGGCCGGCAAGCCGCCAGGGCTGATGCTGGCTCATCATCGACGATTTCCCCGCTGGCCAGTTGGCCCACGATGGCCGCCAGCACCACGCCCGGATGCATGGCGCATACGTACACACCGCTTACTTGCGGCAAGTAGCCGATGACGGGCACGCCGTCAATGGGTATGGGGCGCAGGCCGATGCAGGCGAATGCCGGCGCAATGGCGTCGGCGCCTTCAAGTTCTTCCCGGATTGCGCTGGCCGTGCGTTGCGCGATGGCGGCGGGCTGCTTGTCCGGGGCGTCGTCCACATAGTCTTCCGCTGCCAGCATGGTGCCATCCTCGGCTTGTCGCACTTCCATTGCATGGCTGGAAATGATGCCACGCACCAGGCCGGGCGGCGCCTGGTAGCGCAGGAAGATGGCGGGCGAGGCGTGAATCGGCAGGTTGACTCCCAGCTGCGCGGCCAGTGTGGCCGTGCCGGTGCCCGCTGCCAGCACGACCATATCGGCCTCGATGAGGCCCGTGGCCGTTTCCACGCCAGTTACCCGCGCGTCGCGGACGGTAAAGCCCAGCACGGGCGTGTGCGTGCGGACGGTTGCACCCAGCGCCTTGGCCGCTGCCAGCAAGGCGTGCGTGGCGGCAACGGCGTCGAGGGCGCCCTGCTCCGGTTCGTAGACGGCCTGTTGCGGCGGCTGCCGCAGCTGCGGTTCAAGCTGGGCGATGCGCGAGCGGTTTATCAATTTGGATGACGAAGACACGCGCCCATCCTGCGTGCCGTACGACAAGGCGCCATGCCAGCGCAGCGTCAAGCCGGGAACCTGCGTTTCCAGCCGGCGCCAGGCAACGATGGCGCCGCCGCGCAGGGCCGCTATGGGGTCCGGCCCGGCGCAGGACGTGTTAATCCAGGCAAACGAGGTGCCCGTCACGCCGGAAGCGATGCCGCCCGCCTCTACGACGGTGACTTTTGCACCCTTGCTGGCCAGGTGGTACGCGAGCGACGCGCCGACGATGCCGGCGCCGATGACGACGATGCGGTGGGGGGCTGCCCGCAGCTCCAGCGCATACGCATGGCCATCGACAACGTTGCCTGCCACGATGGCAATATCGGGCACGGCCACTCCCTGCACGAAACCGCAGCGCTCCAGCACACGGATCGACGCCGCATTGCCGTCGATGGCGCAGGCGCACAGGCGTTGCAGCCGCCACTCGTCTTGCGCCAGCGCGATCAGATACTGCAGCGCGGCCGTGGCCAGGCCCTTGCCCGCCTGCTGTTCGCCGATGCGGTATCCGACTTCAGCCACGCCTTGCTGCCGGTCAATGTCCTTCAGGTTGGCGCGGCCGATCAATTGTCCGTGTTCGTCCAAGATGACGCAGGGGTGCATGCGTCCCTGTGCGTGCTCGTCCAGGAATTGCGCGACGTGCGCGTGGACGCCGTCAATGCTGTAAAAATCGTCGGGGCGCCCGTCGATATGGCGCTCGAACCAGGCCCGGTTGGCTTGCTCGAAGGCCAGCAATGGCGCGGCGTCGTCGGGACGCAGGGTGCGTATGGTGTGTGTGCTCATGCAGGCTCCTGGAAAGGCATCAGTCTAGTGACACGCCGCCCGGCCCGTCAATATTGATTCGATCAATCAATATAAAGTGACAGCCGCTACAATGGCCGCCATGAACAACGATCTGTCCGCTCCTGAAGCGGCGCGCCTCCTGGGCGTCAGCCTGCCCACCCTGTATTCGTATGTCAGCCGGGGCTTGCTCGCTTCTGTCAGCAACGGGCAATCGCGCCGCAAGCGCTATCCGCGGGAAGACGTGCTGCGCCTGGCGGCACGCAAGAACGACGCCAAACGAGGCGGCCAGACGGCCGTGGCCGCCATGCACTGGGGCTTGCCCGTGCTGGAAACGCGGATTTCGCATATTGCTGACGGACGATTGCTGTATCGCGGCTGCGATGCGACGGCATTGGCCGCGTCCGCGACGCTGGAGGCGGCCGCCAGCCTGCTGTGGGACGATGGCGCGAGTGACTATTTCCGGCAGGATGCACCTGTCCAGCAGCAAGAGCTGGCCAGCGCGCCCGATGCGCCGCCGCTGGCGCGCGCCATGCTGGCCATGGCCATGCTGACGCCAGCGGACATTGCGCACTCGCTGCAGTCCGGCCCCGCCTTGATGCGCCTGCTGGCCGCCGCCCTGCTGCAGACGGCACCGTCCGCCCTGCCGCTGCACTTGCAACTGGCCCAGGCGTGGCAAGCCGACGAGGAGCAAGCGGAATTGCTGCGCGCCGCCCTCGTGCTGCTGGCCGACCATGAATTGAATACGTCGACCTTTGCCGTGCGCTGCGTCGCCTCGACCGGCGCCAGCCTGCCCGCCGCATTGGGCGCGGGCTTGGCAGCCTTGTCCGGCGACAAACACGGCGGCGGCAGTGCGGCGGCGCGGCGCATGTTGATGCAGGCGCTGGCCGCGCCGGACGCCAAGTATGTCAGCACCGCCATCGGCAAATACTACGCGACCGTCGCGCCGGAATTTTTCGGCTTTGGCCATCCGCTGTATCCGCACGGCGATCCGCGCGCCGCGTATCTGCTGGGAATCTTGGCAACGCTGTCGCCCGGGTACCCGCAGCTGGACGCCATCCTGTCCATCTGCGCCACCGCAGGCGAGTTGCTCGATGTCAAGCCGAATGCCGACCTGGCGCTGGCGGCCATGGAACTGGCGTTTGATTGGCCCGAGGGCGCAGCACTGAGCGTGTTTGCGCTGGCCCGTTCGGCCGGCTGGATCGCGCATGCGGCCGAGCAAGCCGCCAGCGCAGCGCTGATCCGTCCGCGTGCCCGCTACATCGGACGCCACCAGCGCGACTGAAAATAGTCGCTTGATTTATTACGCATACGTAGTAGTATACTCCGCATGCGTACCAATACCTCTCCCCAATCCGACCTCCCCGATGCCGCCGCCTGCCCGCTGGGCGAGCGTTCGCCGCGCCTGTTCAATCTGCTTAACCTGGCGCGCCAGAACCTGTTTCGCTCGGCCGATGCCGTCTTCACCAGCGAACTGGGATTTTCCGGCACGCAAGTCGTCGCCCTGTTTGCCCTGAAGGGCGAGGAAGGCTGCCAACTCAAGGATCTGGGGAGATTGTTGCAACTGAAAAACTCGGCCGTGACGGGCCTGGTGGCGCGCATGGAAGAAAACGGCCTGATCGTGCGCGGCCAGTCGGCGCTCGATGCGCGCGCCGGCACCCTGCACATGTCGCCCAGGGGCGGCGAGGTGCTGGCCGCCGCCCTGCCCCTGCTCGACAGCCTGAATGCACAACTGAAAGCCGGTTTCAGCGAGGAAGAACTGGCCGTCGTCGCCCGCTTCCTGCTGCATGCCTCGCGCCTGCGTTTTGCGCAGGACGTCTGACTCATCCCCTCATCACCACCACAGGAGTTACCCCATGCACCCCAACGACATGACCGGCTTGCAACTGATGCAAGCGTTCGCGCAAGGCCTGTTCCCCCGGCCCGGCATTTCCAAGACCATGCCCATGGACGCGCACACGGTGGAGCATGGCCGCGTGATCTTCACGGCCACGGCGAATGAAACGCACACCAATCCCATGGGCGGCGTGCACGGCGGTTTCGCCGCCACCGTGCTCGACACGGTCACGGGCTGCGCCACGCACACGGTCTTGCCTGCCGGCGAAAGCTACGGCACCACAGACCTGAACATCAAGATGTGCCGCCCCCTGCCCTTCAACGTGACGGTCTATGCCGAAGGCAAGGTCATCAATGCGGGACGCAACCTGGTCATTTCCGAAGGCACGATCCGCGATGAGGCCGGTAAAGTGTACGCGCACGCGACAGCCACCTGCATGATCATCCGCCCCCGGGAGCAGGCGGCCGCCTGATACGGTCCGGCACCTCGACCTGATCCGGGGCGGGGACGTTGACGCGCTGTATGCCGCCGCCCTGTGAGATCCTGCATGTGGCGGGGCGTAGCGGCCGGCATCCCCCTGTAGCAGTCGTTCGACTGATACAGCATGTGCCGCTACGCGGCACCTTGTGTCTTGTCCCTGCCGTGTCGCGCTTCTAGACTGGGGCCTTCTCCACGCTGCGACTGCCAACCATGACCGACCTCCTTCCCCTGATGAGCTATTGCTTTGTGATGTCCGCCACGCCGGGGCCGAATAACGTCATGCTGGCCACCACCGGCGCCAATTTCGGCTATCGCGGCGCGCTGCCGGTCATCCTCGGCATCCAGGCCGGTATCTTTGTGCAGACCATGCTCATGTGCGTGGGGCTGGGCAGCGTGTTCGTCGCCTACCCGATGGCGCAGCAGGTACTGCGCATCGCGGGTGCGCTGTACCTGATGTTTTTGGCCTGGAAGCTGGCCGGCGCCTCGGTGGCGGGAAGCAGTGCACCGAAGGCCGTATCGTTTGCGCAGGCGGCGCTGTTTCAGGCGCTGAACCCCAAGAGCTGGCTCAAGGCGATCACCATGGCGTCAGTCTTCATGCCGGCGCACAGCAACATGCTCGCCAGCGCGCTGCTGGTGTCCGTGACCGGCACCGTGGTGGGCATGCCGTGCAACGCCATGTGGGCGCTGTTCGGCATCTCGATCCGCAGCGTACTGAAAGCACCGCGCAACCAGCGCATCTTCAATCTGGTGATGGGCGCCATCCTGCTGGTCCTCGCCATGACGTTTTTACGCTAGACTGCCACCCATGTTCGCCATCGACCGCTCCTCCCCCATCGCCCTGTTCAAGCAGATCGAGGCCGCATTGCGCCTGCAGATCGCGCAACGCGTCCTGCCTGGCGGGACCAAGCTGCCGTCGATCCGCCAGCTCGCCACGCAGCTCGCGGTCAGCACCAACACCGTGGTAGTGGCGTATGACAGGCTGGTGGCCGCCGGCGTCATCGATACGCACGGCACGACAGGCTTCTTCGTCTGCGCGCCAATGGACGCCAGCCGCGCCATTCCCGACGAGGTGGCGCTGGAAGCGGGCCAGGAGCAGGAGCCGGTCTGGCTGAGCCAGCAAGTGAACGACCAGCGGCCGGGCGTGCTGCTGGCCAGCAGCGGCGCCCTGCCGCCCACCTGGCTGCACGATGCGCTGCCGGCGGCGGCCGTGCAACGTGGCCTGGCGCGCAGCGCGGCCGGCATGGCCTCGCGCTGTCCGCCGCAAGGGCTGGCCGAACTGCGCGAGCAGATCGCGCTGCTGATGCGCGGCATCGGCATCGCTGCGGACGCCAGCCACATCCTCACCACGTTCGGCGGCACCCATGCCATCGATCTGATCTGCCGCACCTTCCTGCAGCCCGGCGATACGGTGCTGGTGGAAGACCCCGGATACTTCCTGATGTTCGGCCGGCTGCGCCAGGACGGCGTGCGCCTGGTACCGATCCAGCGCCGCCCCGATGGCCTCGACCTGGACGAGCTGGAAGCGGCCTGCCGCGTGCACCGTCCGCGCCTGCTGTTCATGCAGACGGCCTTGCACAATCCCACCGGGTGGAGCAGCAGCGCCGCCAACCTGCACAAGGTACTGATCATGGCGCAGCAGTATGGCTTCCTGATCGCCGAAGACGACGTGCACGGCCATTTCCAGCCGGGCCACAGCACGCGGCTGGCGTCGCTGTCCGGACTGGACGGCGTGATTTACTACTCCAGCCTGTGCAAGGCGCTGAGCCCGGCCCTGCGCATGGGCTACCTGGCCGCGGCGCCCGCCCTGCTCAAGCCGCTGATGCGCACCAAAATCCATTCCATCATGACCTTGCCTGCGCTGAACGAATACGTGCTGCTGGAAGTGCTCAAGGCCGGCAACCTGCGCAAGCACATGGAGCGGTTGCAACGCAAGATCATGGTGGCGCGCAACGCCAGCACCCGGCAACTGAGCGCGGCCGGCGTGCTGTTCGAGCAGCCCGGCGACGCAGGCATTTTCCTGTGGGGCAGCATGCCCGAAGGGCTGGACGTAGACTTGCTGGTGCAGGACGCCTACCGCAACAAGATCCTGCTGATGCGCGGCGCCGCGTTCTCGGCCAATGACACGCCCGACCAGCACATCCGCTTCAACGTCGCCTTCAGCCAGCATCCGCGCGTGAGCGCCTACCTGGAAGAACGCCTGCGCGCGGTGGCCGGCGCGCGCTCAAGCCTGGCCCGCGCCAGCGCCGCCGCCAGCATCGCGCGCAAGGATGCTTGACAGGATTTGTTGTCCCCGGATTCCTGGCAGGCGTCGCCTTCGATAGGCTGCCTCATGCGGCTGAGGTCGGTGCAAGGACCGGCGTTTGTCGTATTCTCTCTGCTCATGGCAGTATTGACCTGCCTGCTCTACAAGCAGCAACACCCATGATTTTCTAGCTCAATGCTTTTTTGAGGGCCGCCTCAAGCTGGGGTATGGTGCCGAGGATGGCTCTTTACCGCAATGGCTATCGGATACCTGCCGTGGAACACTTTGGCGACCGGCCCCAGGAGCGCATTCACTTCATTAATCCCCTAGCTTAAAGCGCCTTGCAAAGCCACTGGCCTGCCTGCTTCTTGCCAAAGGAGTAACAACGCCATACACTGAAGCATTCAGGACGTCCGCTATCGGCCGAGGAGCGACCGTTCGCCCTACGACTGCAACCGGCCAGAAGCCGCCGTTCACTAATGTAAGTACTGAAGTATCGCTTCTTTGAATTTTTGGAGCAACGATTGTGGATAAGATAATTGTTTTGCAAATTTCCGATAATGATGGCGTGGACTTGAATGGTGCAAAACTACGGTCAGCAAGTGATGTTGCGGAAGCTCTTGAAAAAATGTGTCCCGAAAACTCTGGTGTGACCGTTTCTATCGAGGCCAGCGAATCCATATATTACGAGTCTATCGGCAAGGCTATTTACGGAAGCCAGCGGGCTGGATTTTCAGGTGAACGATTACGCATACTTGTCGATGGCAAGCCTTTGGAAATCTGACCTCAATCGTCGTTGCGCCAGTGCCTGCTGCTAGTGGCCAGAAGCAGACCTATTCACGCTTTCGCATATACTGCGCTGAACGAAGTGCCCCGGGAGAAGATGATGACTGAGCATAATGCACGACGACTTGCCTTCGCTGGAGCGTCGTTGATCGCAAGTTTGATTTTGTTATGTGTGATGTTGAACTTCACTTTTCCGGAAGAAAGCATCTATAGAAATAGCTTTTGGATCTGCTTAGGCCTACTTTTTCTCTACGTGCGCGCCGTGCCGAAAAAAATTTGGGTTCCCGATTGATTCGTTCGACTCAACCGCTCATGCTCCCGGCGAAGACAGCATACGGCCAAGAGCGGACGGCCCTTGGCACGAAATGCATCTGTACTGATGTAAAGATTTACGAGGAACGTGGTGCTGACTGGCAGCCGAGTGATGAAGAAGTGCAGCACTTGCTTTTGCTCGACGAATGTGAAGAATAACGGCCGAATTCGGCCTATTGTGTTGAAAGAGTCGAGCGGCAACAATTCGCGGAGGTCTCAGGTCTCCAATCAATCGGTGATCGTTCAATAGCGGCGGTTCTGGCCAGTCTAGGCTGGCAGGACTTCTATCTAAACGTTAACGTACCCGCGTTTTTCAACACGACAGGCCCAAAGCGGACGGACAGCCCCTTGGAGAATACTTTGGCGATACGTCAGCGAATGAATCACGTTGCGGCGGGCTTGCTTGACTCGTTCTACAGCCGATGCAATGACCTTGATGGTTTCTGGGCTTTGGGCATGCTCTATGCGGAAGTGCAGACAGCGCCTTACTGCGTCGAACTCGATCTGTTGAAGCAAACTGCCACGCCCGGTGGGCAAAACGCCGTTCGAATTGCAGTGCGTTATGCTGACTTCCTACGGTGTGCATTGTTAAAAAAAAATCTGCAAGTGGAGGATCTGACTGAAGCCTCGGTAACGGTGCAGTTTAAAGCCAACGTTCCATCAACGCACTTCCAGCCCCATTGGATCGGGGACGCATTCACTTGCACTGTGAGACTACGAAGATTGGATGACCAGGTGACGTTTATGGCACACGGCAAATGCATGCCGAATGACACTCGCGTGTTTACTCAGGGCGGTTCACATAGCACACGCAGGCCCGCGCTCCGTTAGACAAGTGGAGGGCGCAGGATAAATATCAATCTCCGCTTTGGGACTAAAGCCATGGTGCGAGCGTCAGACTGGCCGTCCTGTTCGCCGCCAGACCGATGCCAGCAAGGCGCTGTCGGGCGCCATCAGCCCGCCGGCTTCCTCTTCGCCTTCAATAAACTGCCGGCCGCATTTTCCTCGAAGCGGCCCGCCTCTTCTATATAGCCATGCACGGTGCCGTCGTGGCGCCAGCCGCCCTGGCGCTTGATGGCCTGAAAATCGGCGCCCGCGCGGTGCGCGCTGGTGGCCATGCCGCGGCGCAGGCTGTGGCTCGACAATTCCGGCACGTAATCAAGCGCCGCCAGCCTGGCGCAGCTTGCCAGGATGGTGTTGATGCTGCTGGCGTGCAATCCCTTCGCTCCCACATGGCCCCACTGGTTGACGGTACGCAAGAGCGGCCCCGTGCGGATATGCGCCACGGTGAGCCATGCGCGCACGGCTGTTGCCGGACAGCAGACGCCGTCGCCGAACGGGATCGCCTTGACAATGCCCTCCCCCAGTTGATCCGTTTTCGAGCGCGGCAAGGTGATCACCATGCCCTGCGGCTCCCAGCTCACGTCTTCCAGTGTCAATCCCGCCAGTTCGCTGCGGCGGAAACCGCCAAAAAAGCCCAGTTGCAGCAAGGCGCTGTCGCGCAGGGCCTTGACGTTGCCCAGCTCGGCCAGTTTGGCGACGATCACTTTCAGGTCTTCCAGAGGCAGGGCCTTGGCCTTTTTTTTCGGCTTGCCGTGCAGGCGGGCGATGCCGGCCAGGGTCTTGCGCACGGTGGGCGTGGAGGCGGGGTCGGCGAAGCCCTGATACACATGCCATTGCGACAGGGCCGTCAGGCGCAGGGCCAGGGTGCGCGCGTTCAGGCTGTCCGCGTAGGCCATCAGGTAACGGATGATGGTCGACTCATCGGCAGGCAGCGCCCCGCCCCACGCCCGGAAGTGGCGGATGGCGGAACGGTAGGTGCGGCGCGTGTTGTCGGAGGTGGCGGCGGCGAGAAACGCCTGGTGGCGCGCGGCCAGCTCGGCATCGATCAGGGCGCCGTGTAACGGTGCAACGGCGATGGCGGTGCTTTTTGGCACTTTTGGCACGCCAACACGGCGTTTCGGGAGGGGCAAATCGGGCATGGCGGTGGCGAAATCGTGGTTTTGTACTGGGAGACACGCAGAATACCATGCCAAACACCCCCATAACACGCGATAAGCGATCTTATCGCAGTTTATATTTTTCAAAAACCATCAAAATTTATATCGTAATATTATGTGATATTACGTATCATGTAATACGTTACTAAATTTCGTTCATAGGTGGTTTCATGGCCCGCACCGGCATTCTGTACTCTGATGTTATGAAAGCAGCCCAAATCGTCGCTGCCGATGGGCGCAATCCCACGGTCGACAGCGTGCGTGAGGCGCTGGGCAGCACGGGCAGCAAGAGCACCATCGCTCCCCTGTTAAAACGCTGGAAGGAAGAATTTCAGGGTGCGGGTGCCATGAAAACGGAGTCCGGCTTGCCGGCCGAGCTGATGGAAGCGATGCGCGGCGTGTATGACAAGCAGCAGCGTGATGTGGCGCAGCAGCTGGAAACGGGCATGCAGCAGAATCGCGCCGAACTCGATGCGGCGCTGGAAAAACTGAAGAAGACGGAAAGCGAACGGCTGAAGCTGACGGAGGCGCGCGCCGCCCTCACCCAGGAATTGCGCGCCACGCAGCACGCGCTGGCACAACTGAAGGAAGAACATCATTTTCGCGCCGTCACGCTGGCCACCTTGCACAGCGACAACGCGGGCCTGACGCAGCGCCTGGCCGACCGGGGCGAGGAAATCGCCGCCCTGAATCGTCAGCTGGCGCAGGTGCGCTCGCAGTTCGACCATTACCAGGAGGCGGCCGCTACCCAGCGCAGCGAGGAACGCGCGCAGGCGCAGCAACGGATCAGCCGGCTGGAACAGGACAACGCCCAGTTGCAGCAGCGCCTGCAAGGCCAGCAAGCGACTTTGGTACAGCAAGACATGCGCCTGGCGCAGCTGCAGGCGGAGCAGACACGCTTATCCAGCGAAGCGTCCGCCGACCGCGCAGCGCTGGCCACCGTGCGCCCCGAGCGCGACCAGTTCGAATTTCAGTATCTGCAGGCGGCCGCGTCCGCCGATGCCTTGCTGGCCAAGCTCGATACGGCCCTGCTGGCGCTGAACGACGCGAAGGTGGCGCTGGCCGCGCAAGACCGCCAGCTCGACATGCTGGCGGAACATGGGCAAATAGCGCAGCAGAAAATGGACGCATTGGCGCAGGAGCGCGATGGCTTGTTGCGCGACCATGCCGGCATGGCGGCCAGGCTGGCCCTGCTCATGGATAGCCAGGAGAAACGCGATGTTTGAAACCGTCTACACCTGGTCTGGGATCTATATGATGGCCCCAGGACGGGGATCGCCGGTGGGGACGAGATGCGCAGCATTTCACCCTGACGCCAATCGGCGCGCCGCTGCAGGCGCTGGCAGTTGATCAGCGGCAAATCTTCCGGTGCTGGGAGCTGCAATAGCAGTGTCAAACAGGTTTGCGGCGCGCCAGCACCAGGCCGAGCGCCGTATCGGGAAATTTGCGCCATCGCCTGGGTGGCGTGGCGCGCACGCGGTTCTCGACAGCGGCCAACTGCTCGGCGCCACCCGCTGTCAGGGTGGCCGCCAATAGTTGCTCTTGCGTATGTCGCTCCTTGCGATTCGCCCGTGCCTTGGCGCCGCGGATCGCCGTGCGCGAGGATTTACTGTTTTCGCCATACGTGTTGCGGCGGTCTTGGGCGTAACTGAGGTGTTTCTTTTCTTGCGGTGTTTTCATGGGCTACAGGCGGCGATTCAGCACGCTGTCGATGTCGTGGGTGCTCAGTTCAAGGTTGACCACGCCGTCTTGCAGCCAGTAGCCGTCGCCTCCCCGTTGCAGTGCATCCATGTCGAGCGTGCCCAGTGCTGGCGCGATGGCGCCGGCGAGCAAGGCCGCCACATCGTCCCATGCCGCATACAACAGCTTCAGATACCAGCCGTCGTCGTGGGCAAAGGCAAGAAAGCGGCTCCCCAAGGCGGGCAGCGGCGTCAGCGCACCACGGTGGCCGAGCAGCGCGGCCACCTCCGCATCGCCGGGGGCCGGCGGCGCGCCCCGGTAATCGGCCCAGGCATGGCTGCCGCAGGCGTACAGGTCTTCCTGGGCCAGGGCCGCCAGTTGCTGCCGCGCCACCGTCTGGCAGGCGGTAGGTTTCCTGGCCGTGCCGGCGCTGCCCTTGCGCAGCACGATGCCGTCCGCGCCCTGGAGCGCGGGGATCACATCCTTCAATTCGAGGCCGGAAGCGACAATCATGCGCGCCACCGGGTCATGCCAGATATACAAATAGTGT
This sequence comes from Janthinobacterium tructae, assembly GCF_006517255.1. Classification (NCBI taxonomy): domain Bacteria; kingdom Pseudomonadati; phylum Pseudomonadota; class Betaproteobacteria; order Burkholderiales; family Oxalobacteraceae; genus Janthinobacterium; species Janthinobacterium tructae. Next base: position 1,067,542 of record NZ_CP041185.1, read on the forward strand.
CTCAAGTGTTCGTCCGCTTTGGTTTGGGTGCCGTATTCCATGCCACGGCGGCGCGTATCAGCGCCTTGAACGCCGCGGCATCGAGGTGCTCGCCTTCGTGCAGGTCGATGGCCCGGCGCGTGCTGCCCTCCAGGCTGGCGTTGAACAGGCCGGCAGGGTCGGGCAAGGCGGCGCCCTTGGCGAACGTGAGCTTCACGGCCAGTTGATAGGTTTCGCCTGTGCAAATCATGCCCGCATGCGACCAGACGGGCACGCCGCGCCATTTGACTTCCTCGACCACGTCCGGGTCCGCCTGGCGGATCAGCGCGCGCACGGCGGCCAGGGTTGTGCCGCGCCAGTCGGCCAGCGAGGCGATTTTAGCGTCGATCTGGCAGGTAGCGGACGCGGCGCTCACCGCGCCGTCCTCGGACTGCGTGTCTGGCTCTGTTTTTTTCATGGCTGCGTTCTCCTTTCCTGGCCTGTCTGTGCCCGTGTGCGCCTGCGCGATGCCGGGGGTGCCCAATGCTAGCACTTCTGCGTCCAGGCGCGTGTTGCGCCGCGTTTGATGTATCGCCAGCTTCTTAACATGAAATTCACCTTGCCCGCGTAGCATTCAAATTGGCAAGGCTCTCATTGTGCAGCGCCTGCCATTTTCCGGCAGAACCATGAATGACATCGCTTTAAGCTTGCGCCACGGCGCCGCCGTGCCGCCCGCAGTGCCCCAGCCGCCCGCCAGCGGCCACCGCCTGAAAGCGGCGCTTGGCGCCCTCTTCTTTCCCCGCCAGCGCACGCGCTGGCAAGCCTTCCTGGATAGCATGCCCGGCTTGCATTCGCTGGCGCAGCTGCATCCTTGCCTGCGCTTCAAGATTTACCGGCCCTACGCCTCGCGCCAGCTCGGTTGCACGGATCGCCTGGCCTTGCTGGAAGGGCATTACCGCTTCCTGTGGCAGGCCGGGGCGCGTGCCCTGGTCGAGCGCGCCGCGCGCCAGCCCGTCGTGCTGGCCGCGTTCGAAGGCAAGGATGGGGCGCTGTACCGTTTGCAGCTGACGGCCATCCACGACAGCTACCGCGAAGGCGAACTGTGCCTGCGCCTGACGCGCGATGGCCAGCCCCTGTACCTGGCCAGTTTTTTGTTCCTGCCGCGCGCCGATGGCGTCTCCCTGCAACTGGGCGCGCTGCAAGGCTTGCGTTCGGACGCGGGAGCGCAAGCCGTGAAAGCTGCCACGCGGGCGCTATACGGTTGCCGTCCGAAAAACCTGATGGTGACGGCCTTGCGCGACTTCGGGGATTTTTTTGCCTGCAATAACCTGTTTTTGATCAGCAATGACAACCGCATCGCCCTGAATGCGCGGCGCCGGCGCCATATCGCCGCCGACTACGATCTGGCGTGGCAGGAATTGCACGCCCTGCGCATGCGCGACGGTAATTATCACTTGCCTTGCCTGCCCTACCGGGTGCCGGACCTGGCCGAGGTGCCGTCCAAGAAACGCGCCGATGCGCGCCGGCGTGGCGAATTGCTGCTCAGCATGACCGCCGACATGCGCGCGCAGCTGGCGGCCATGCTCACCGCGCCATCTTGCCAAAACGGCCATCTTGTCAATGAAACTGTTATGCTGTATTCACATCAATCACTTACCTGACGGAATCGCCGATGCTCCCGCGCTTACCCACCTTGCTGCTATCCATGCTGTCCCTGTCCAGCGCCGCCGCCCTGGCCGCCCCCGTCCTCGATGCCGCCGTGCGTGAACGGGCAGAAACATTGGTGCGTGACGGCAAGCATGCGAGCCTGGTCATCGCCGTGATCGACGGCAAGGACAGCGCCGTGTACGGCTTCGGCCGCGCGCGGCCCGGCGACAAGGGCGTGCCCGATGCGGATACCGTGTATGAAATCGGCTCCGTGACGAAAACCATGACGGGCTTGCTGCTGGCCGACGCCATCGTGGCAGGCAAGGCGCAGCTGGAACAGCCGGTGGCCGAACTGCTGCCCGCCTACGCCATCCCCGCACTGGCGAGCCAGCAAATTACGGTAGGCCAGCTGGCCACGCATTTTTCCGGCTTGCCCCGCCTGCCCGCCAACCTGGCGCCGGCGGACATGCGCAATCCCTACGCCGACTATGCCGAACCCCAGCTGCGCGCCTTTTTGGCCGGCCATGCCTTGGCGCGCGCGCCCGGCGCCGCGTATGAATACTCGAACCTGGCGTATGGCTTGCTGGGCACGGCCTTGTCCACGCAAGCCAATGTGTCTTACGAAGAACTGCTGCAAGCGCGCATTTTCCGTCCGATGGGCATGGCCAGCAGCTCGGCAGTGACGACGCCCGCCCTGCTCGCGCGCCTGGCGCCCGGCCACCTGGCCGACGGCAAGCCGGCCGCGAACTGGGACTTCCAGGCCATCGCAGGGGCCGGCGCCGTGCGTTCCAGCGCGCGCGACATGATTGCCTACATGCAATCGTATATGCGCGGCACCAGTCCCGCGCAGCAACTGGCCGTCCAGCCGCGCCAGGTGCTGGCCGGCACTGGGGTTGGCGACGGCGTGAAAAAGATCGGCCTGGCGTGGATGCTCGACCAGGTCAAGGGCCAGCCTTTCGCCTGGCATAACGGGCAGACGGGCGGCTATGCCAGCTTTGCCGGCTACACGCTGGACGGTAAACGGGGCGTGGTAGTGCTGAGCAGCACGGCACGCGACGTCGATGGACTGGGCGTGGGCGTGCTGCTGCCCGGCAGCCTGCCGCCGCCGAATGCCCCGGCGCCGAAGGAAATCGCCATCGCCCCGGCCGAACTGGTCCAATATGCGGGCCAGTATGCGCTGGCGCCCACGTTTGTCCTCAGCGTGCGCCAGGGGCCGGACGGCTTGCTGGTGGGCGCCACGGGCCAGGGCGAAGCGCCCGTGTACGCCAGCGCGAAAGACACCTTCTTTTACAAGGTGGTCGAAGCGCAACTGGTATTCCAGCGCGACGCCCAAGGCGCCATCACGGGCGTCGTCCTGCACCAGAACGGCCAGGCGCTGCCGGGCAAGCGCAAGCCTTAGCAAAGCGGCAAAAGTGGCATAAAACTCAGGCGCCCTTCATATCGGCGCCGTATCCTTCCCAGGGCATGCCAGCCATCTTATCCAGGCGCCGGCGTGCATTCGGCCCACCCTGGACAAGGTTCCCATGACACCCACTTTCGCCCTCCTCCCCCTTTGCCTGCTCGGCACCGCTGCACTGGCCGCTCCTGCCCTGGCCGCGCCCATCCTCGACGACGCCGTGCGCCAGCGCGCGGAAGAACTCACGCGCACCGGCATGCACGCCAGCATCGTCATTGCCGTACTCGATGGCAAGCACAGCGCCGTTTACGGCTTTGGCGGCGTGCAGCCAGGCAAGAACATGAAACCGGGCGCCGATACCGTCTATCAGATCGGGTCCGTCACCAAGACCATGACGGCCTTGCTGCTGGCCGACGCCGTCGCCGAGAACAAGGTCAAACTCGACGAACCGGTGGCGACATTATTGCCGGGCTATACGCTGCCCGCCTTCGACGGCAAGAAGATCAGCCTGCTCGACCTGGCCACGCACTATTCTTCGCTGCCGCGCCTGCCGGACAACTTCAGGCCGAAAGACCCGGCCAATCCGTATGCCGATTACACGCAAGCCAAACAGCGGCAGTTTCTCGCCGCCTACCACCTGCCGCGCGCGCCGGGCACGGCATTTGACTATTCGAACATCGGCTATGCCGTGCTGGGCACGGCCCTGGCGGCGCAGGCCGGCAGCAGTTATGAAGCGCTGCTGCAAAAGCGCATCGCCGTGCCGCTGGGCATGCGCTCGACCTCGAACACGCCCAGCCACGGCATGCTGGCGCGCCTGGCGCCCGGCCATTTGCTGTCGGGCGAGCCCACACCGGCCTGGGAGCTGAACGTGGTGGCGCCAGCCGGTGGCGTGTATTCGAGCGCGCGCGACATGGTCGCCTACCTGCAGGCGTACATGTTCAAGCCGCTGCGCCCGTACGCGCTGGCGATCCAGCCGCAGCGTCCGCTGGCGCCGGATAGCGCAACGAAAGTCGGCCTGGCCTGGCTGCTGGAGCAGCAACAGGGGCAAAGCTACGCCTGGCACAGCGGCCAGACGGGCGGCTACACCAGCTATGCGGCGTTTACCACGGACGGCAAGCGGGGCGTGGTGGTGCTGACGAACACGGCGCGCACCGTCGATGCGCTGGGCTTGTCCGCCTTGCTGCCTGGCACGCCCTTGCCGCCGCTGAAAAAGCCGCAAGCCGCCATCGCGCTGCCGCACGCCGCGCTGGCCGAGTACGTAGGCGAGTATCCGCTGGGCGAGGAATTCACGTTGACGGTGACCTTGGGCAAGAACGGCCTGGAAGCGGCCGGAACCGGTGTCGGTTCGGCGCCCCTGTTTGCCAGCGCGAAAGACCAGTTTTTCTTCCGCGCCATCGACGCGGAACTGGCGTTTACGCGCGCTGCGGCAGGCAAGATCATCAGCGCCGTACTCACGCAAGGCGGGCAGGACGTGGTCTTGCCGCGCAAGCCGTAGCGCTCAGGCGGCCGGGTCTTGCATGAATAGCTCGACCCGGGCGATAAACGCCGCCTTGCTGCGCGTGCGAAATTCGCCCAGGAAGGCGTCGCTGCCCCGGACGATCTTGCCGTGGCGGTCATATTGCACCTTGCCCATCTCCAGCACGAATTCGCCATCGGGATCGTCTTCCGGCTCGAAGTGCGAATTGAAGCAGTAGCCCGTGTCGCGGCAGCTGCCCCACAGTAATAGCGCGCTGCTGAACCATTGCATGGTATCCGGGCCTGGCTCCACCTCGAACAGGGTGTTGACGGTGATGTGCCAGCCGCCAGGCACGCGCAGCGGCTGCAAGGGATAGGGAAAGCGTGGCTGGCTCATGTGGAAGTCGGCATGCGCCGGGTTGCGTAAAAACCGAGGAATTCTGCCGCCGGCAGCGCCTTGGCAAACAGCCAGCCCTGGCCAAATTCGACCTTGCGTTCGCGCAAATAGTCGGCCTGGGCCTGGCTTTCGATGCCTTCGGCCACGATCAGCATGTTCAAGGTGCGGGCCATGTCGATGATGTGCGGCGTGACGCTGCTGGTGGCCGCGTCCGTGCCGATGGTGTCGACGAACGATTTGTCGATTTTCAGGGCGTCGAGCGGCAGGTTTTGCAGGCTCGACAGGCTGGAATAGCCCGTGCCGAAGTCGTCGATGGCCACCGCGTGGCCGCGCGCCCTGGCCTTGTCGATGGTGGCGCGTGCCGCTTCCACGTTGATGAAACCCCGTTCCGTCGCTTCCAGCCAGATCTGCTGCGCCTCGATGCCCGTGCCGTCCAGTGCACGCTCGAGCACGCCGAGCACCCGGCCCGTTTCGATATCGCTGGCGCACAGGTTGATTGCGATGTGCAACTCGCGGTCGGCCAGCAGCGCGGCGCGCATGTCGGCGATGACGCAAGCGATCACCTGGTCGGTGATGGGCAAGATGAGCTCGCTTTCCTCGGCCACGGGGATGAACAGGTCGGGCCGTATCATGCTGCCGTCGGGACGGCGCCAGCGTATCAGCGCCTCGGCGCCCACGCACACGCCCGTGTCGAGCGCGATGATAGGTTGATAATGGACAAAGAATTCGCGCCGCTCGACCGCCGTTTCCAGTTCGCCGCGCAGCGACAGGCGCCGGCGCGACAGCCAGATGACGATGCCGACAATAAAGGCGGCCATCAGCAGGCCCAGCGGCAGGAGCAGCAGCTGTTCGCGCCGCAGCCTGTCGTTCAGCTTGCTGCGCGGCTCGATCATGACGGCCGTCAAGCCATCGCGGTACAGCAACGCATGGATGCTGTCCTCGTGCGCCAGCTTGTCCTCTGCCCCCGTGCCGGCAAGCAAGGCTTGCACCTGCGCGGGGTCGGGATGGTGCAAGGTGTCGAGCACGCCGCGCTTGCCGATGGCGACAGCCATCTGGATTTCACTGTCGACGATGACGTCGGAAAAGCGCACGGGATCGATCAGCACTTTGTACGCGCGGTAAGTCAGCCCTACCATGCGCTTGCCGCCGCTGACGACGGGGCGCAAGTTGAAATCGAGGCCCATGCCATTGGCCAGGGTGAAATCGGCGGGCGTGATGGCGATGCGTGTCTCCTCCATGCCCGTGGACGTGCATTTGAGCAAGCCGTTTTCGATATAGCCGATATCGTCGATGCTGCGCGTAGTCATGGTGATGCGGCGCAGCTGCTGGATATGCGCTTCCGAGCACGGCGCCAGGTCCAGCGCATCGGCGCTGCGCAGGGCCATGCTGGCCGAGGCGATCGAACGGTGGGCGCGCTCGAGCGCGTAGCCGGCCAGCAGGCGCAGGCGTTCCTGCTCGCCCTGCTCTGCGCGCACGGACGACAAGTAGAAGGCCAGACTCAGGGGAGCGGCCACGCCGATGACGGCGACCAGCACGCTCGTAATAATAATTCGTTTTCTGCGCATGTGCGCCTCCCGCACCGTGACCGAGGATTACCTGCGGTAGTTATATGAATGCCATGTATTGCTCGTTGGCATCATATTACAAGCAGAGGCGGCGCACGCGGAACTTGCTGAACAGTTACACTTTTTCCGCTTGTTGCACGGGCCTTGCCAGCACGAACACCAGCGCCGCCACCACGGCCGCCAAGCCGCCAGCCAGGTAGAGCACGCTGGCAAAGCCGTCGATGAAGGCGTGGCGCGCCGCTTCCTGCGCCACGGCCTGCATGGCGGGCGGCAGCTGGCCGAAGGCCTCGGCCGCGTTGCCGGCGACGATGCGCCCTATCATCTCGGGCGAAGCCTTCAAGCCATGCAGCCACGCCAACTTGTCGAACGAGTCCGCCGTGCGCATGGCCAGCGCGGCGCCCAGCGCGCCCACGGCCAGCACGATGCCGACAAAGCGCGTGGTGGTGCTGATGCCGGAGCCCATGCCCGTGCGCTCGCGCGGGATGCAGGCGAGGATGGCTTTTTGCGTGGTGCCGTTCAGCAATCCCGCGCCCGCGCCCGTGACGACCATGCCGGCCGCCACCCAGCCGTATTGCAGGCTGGCGGCGGCAAAAGCCGTGGCCACGTTGCCCACGGCGACGATCAGCAAGCCTGTCACCAAAATGCCGCGGTCGTCCAGAACCCGCATGGCGCGCGGCGCCAGCCGCGACAGCAGCACCATGGCGACGGCAAACGGCAGCATGGCGCAGCCGGCCAGCACGGCGGAAAAGCCGAAGGCGTTCTGCAAATACAGCGGCAAAAACGTCATCATCACCTGGGCAGCGATGGCGTAACCGAACATGCCCAGCACGGCGCCGACAAACACGCGCCGGCCAAAGAGCGACAAATCGACCATCGGCGCGCGCTGGCGCCGTTCCACCAGCACGAACACAAGCAGCAGCGCCGCGCCGGCCGCAAAGCGCAGCATGGTGGCGTGACTGGACCAACCCGCCACGCTGGCGTCGATCAAGCCCCAGATGATGCAGAACAGGCCTGCGGAGAACAGCGCCGCGCCCGCCGGGTCGAAGCTGGCATTGGAGGCATCCTTCGATTCGTCCACGTGCTTGCCCACCAACCACATCAGGATGGCGACGACGGGCAGGTTCAGGTAGAAAATCCAGCGCCAGTTGATGGCGCTCGTGATCAGACCGCCCAACAGCGGTGCCACCGTCATGGCCACGCCCATGGCCGCGCCCCACACGGACCAGGCGCGCGCCCTCTCCTTTTCCGCATGGAACGTGTGGCCGATGACGGCCAGCGCGGAGGTGAGCAGCAGCGCCGCACCGAGGCCCTTGATGGCGCGCGCCACGTTGAGCACGAACGGCGTCCACGCCTGGCCGCACAGCAGGGACGCCAGCGCGAACACGGCCAGGCCATACAGCATGACCCTGCGCCGTCCCAGGCGGTCGGCGATGCTGCCGGCGGGCAAGAGGAACGAGGCGAACGCCAGCATGTAGGCGCTGACCACCCATTCCACGTCGACGAAGCTGGCGTTGAGCGAGCGGGCGATCGAGGGCAGCGAGACGGCCACCACGTTGGTGTCGAGCATGATCAGCGCGCACACGCCCGAGCACGTATATAAAGTCCAGTTGGTATTTTTCATGCCTGTATTTTAAGCAGTCTTGTATTATTTTCTGTTATAAGACAAGCGCCTTATAATTCACCCATGGTGAATACAGACAAAGACATGGAATTGCGGCATTTCCGCTGCGTGCTGGCCGTCGCGCACAGCCTGCATTTTGCGCGGGCCGCTGCGGAACTGGGCATTTCGCCGCCCGCGCTGACCAAGCAGGTGCAGGAAACGGAACAGTTGCTGGGCACGCGCCTGTTCCAGCGCAGCAAGCGCGCCGTGTCCCTGACGGCGGCCGGGGAATTGTTCGTGCTGGAAGCGGCGCGCGCGCTGGACCAGCTGGCGCAGGCGCAGGACGTGGCGCGCCGCGCCGGGCGGGGCGAACTGGGCCGGCTGGAAATCGGTTACGTGGCCTCGGCCGCATACTCAGGCGTGCTGCAGGACCAGTTTTCCCGCTTTCGCGTCAGCCATCCCGGCATTCATATCGGTGCGCGCGAATACGCGATGGATGCCCTGCCCGGCTTGCTGGACCAGGGCCGCGTCGACCTGGCCTTCGTGCGCCCGCCCCTGCACTTGCCGGACGGGCTGGACAGCGTGGTCTTGCTGCGCGACCGCTTCGTGCTGGCCGTGCAGGCGGACAGTCCGCTCGCCCGTCTCGATATGGCGGAACCTGCCGCGCTGGCGCAGCAGGCGTTCATCGTGCCGGAACAGGAATTGGGGACGCTGGAAGTGAGCCGGCGCGGCGGCTTTGCGGCGCAGGTGGTGTCGCGCCCCGGCAGCCTGGTGGCCGTGCTGACGGAAGTGTCGCTGGGCGTGGGCTGCGCCATCGTGCCCCACTCCGTGATGGCCAGTGTGCAATTGCCCGGCATGGTATTCCGCGAACTGGCCACGCCGCAGATCAGCTCGGAAATCGCCGTGGCCTTCCGCCGCCACGAACAGGCGCCGGCCGCGCGCGCCTTCATTGCCCAGCTGCGCGCTGTAGCGCTGTAACGCTGGCGTAGCCTCAGTTCTTCAGCACGGCCACGGCGTAGGTGCAAGCGGTCGCCGTTTCGTTCCTGAACACGCAGTCGGCCGGCGGCCCCAGTTCCAGGCAGTCGCCCTCATCCAGCACGTGGCGCGTATCGCCTTCGATGAACACCAGGCTGCCGCTGAGCGACCATATCAGCTGGCGCCGCGCCACATAGGCGGCCGCCGGCATGGCCACCACGGCGCCGGGCGGCAAGCTGATATGCACGAGGTCGAGCGGCATGTCGGACGCGGGCGACACGTGGCGCCGCACATAGCCGCTCTGCGGGTCGATCCACACGGGCTGCTCAAGTTTGCGCAGCAAGCGCCCTGCGCGCATCTCGGCGCGGGCGATCAGTTCGGACATGCTCAGGCCGAAGGCGCCCGACAGCCGCGCCAGCAAGGTAGCCGTGGGGCTGCAATCACCGCGTTCCACCTTGTGCACCATCGCGCGCGAGACGCCCGAGCGGGCCGCCAGCTGCGTCAGCGACCAGCCCAGGTTTTCCCGCTCAAGGCGCACCCTGGCACCGATGCGCTGGTTCAATTCGTCTGGTTTAGTGGACATATATTAGCTTCCATTCGGATTCTATTGGACAAGGCGTGGGCGGCAATCTATGATTTGTCCATTATAGTAGACGACCAGCAAGGAGAACAACATGCACATACGCGACGCCCATGCGGGCGACATCGAGGCCGTCACGGCCATCTACAACGATGCCGTCAGCAATACCCTGGCCATCTGGAATGAACGGACGGTCGATGCGGCCAACCGCGCGGCCTGGCTGGCCGACCGCCAGCGGGCCGGCTATCCGGTGCTGGTCGCCATCGATGCGCAAGGAACTGTCGCCGGCTACGCCTCGTTCGGCGACTGGCGCCCGTTCGAGGGTTTTCGGCATACGGTCGAGCATTCCGTGTATGTGCGCGCCGATCGCCGCGGCGCCGGCATCGGCAAGGCCTTGATGGGGGAATTGATCGCGCGCGCGCGCGGCCTGGGCAAGCATGTGATGGTGGCGGGCATCGAAGCGGGCAATGCCGGCTCGATCGCCCTGCACAAGCAGCTGGGCTTCGCGGAAGTGGGCTTGATGCGGCAAGTCGGCACCAAGTTCGGCGCCTGGCTGGACCTGGCGTTCCTGCAGCTGCAGCTCGACACGCGCAGCGATCCGGACGGCATTGCGCCGCCCGGCTAAGGCCAGGCAGGCGTCAAGGATCGATCTCCGGCGGCGGGCGGCGCAGCGCCATATGTTCCCACACGGCCACCAGAACCAGCACGCAGCTGGTGATGCAAGCCAGGGTCAAAGGTGAATACAGGCGACCGTAGGCCATCGGGATCAGCGCCAGGATGATCAAGATGCCCAGCAAATGCGACAGCGGCGGCGTGGCGCGGTCATTGCTGACCCATTTAAATAAGGCATTCCCCAGCAGATACAGGATCGGGCCGCCCAGCAAGGCACTGATGCCGGCAAAACTTGCTTCATCCGGATGCACGAGGGCCAGTTCGTCGGCCACGGCGGAAACGATCACGCCGCCCACGATCAGCACGTGGATATACGTGTAAGCCTTGCGGGCGATGCGGCCCGGGTCCTTCGAATGGGCGATGCGATGGTGGCCCGCCTCGGCGCCTGTGTCGAAATAAATCCACCACATGGCGATGCTGCCGACCAGTGCTGACAGGAAACCGAGCCAGTTGCCGGGCGTCCATTCCAGCCCGGCAAACGTGGCGCCCGTCACCAGCAGGGATTCACCGAGGGCGATGATGACGAACAGGCCGCAGCGTTCGGCCATATGACCGCCATCGACATCCCAGTCGGCCGTCGAGGAACGGCCCAGGCCCGGCATGCCGAACTGCATCCATGGACCGGCCAGGTCGATCAGCAGGGCCGCGCCCCACCAGAAGAGGCGCTGCTCGGGCGACGCCACGCCGCCGGCGATCCAGAAGATGCCGGACAGCACTGCCCACAGGGCGATGCGCTGGAAATTGCGGCGGCGCGCGAGTTCTTCATGGCGCACGGCCCACCAGGCGAACAGGGGCCTGCCCACCTGCATGGCGACGTAGGCGAGCGCAAAACCCAGGCCGCGCGTACCGAACGCTTCGGGGATCGAGGCCGACATGATGAGGCCGCCCAGCATCAGCGCAAACAGGCTGATGCGTACGGGAATGCGCTCGGGATCGAGCCAGTTGGTGATCCACGACGTGAAAATCCACACCCACCAGACGGCCATCAGCAGCAAGCCCGTCTGCAGCCAGCCCATGGCGGTCAAATGCGCCAGCAAGCCATGCGACAGTTGCGTGACGGCAAACACAAACACCAGGTCGAAGAACAGCTCGATCATGCCCACCTTGCCGCTGTCTTGCCCGCCGCGCGTGCGCAACAGCGATTTTCTCAATTCCATAGCTACTCTTTCATTCAAGCTTGATTAAAACGTTTAACTGGCGACTTTTATAATGTGATTGGCGTCAACAAGGGCAGGCCGGCGAAGTGCGCCGCCAGGTTATCGACCACCAGTTGCCCCATTGCATGGCGGGTTTCCACGGTCAGGCTGCCCACGTGGGGCGTCAGCACGACGTTCGGCAAGGCGCGCAAGGCGTTTGGCACGCGCGGTTCGTCGGCGAATACATCGAGACCGGCCGCGCCCAGGCGGCCATCCTGCAAAGCGGCGATCAGGGCGTCTTCATCGATCAGGGCGCCACGGGCGATATTGATCAGGGTGCCTTGCGGACCGAGCGCGTCGAGCACGCTGCGGTCGATGCTCTGGCGCGTGGCCGGCGTGCCCGGCGCGCAAACGAAGAGGTAATCGCTTTCCTGCGCCAGGGCCAGCAGGGATGCGGCGCGCGGCACGGACGTGCCCATGATGACGCGCGGCTGGAAGTAGCGGACGTGGACGCCGAAGGCGGCCAGGCGCAGCGCGATGGCTTGCCCGATCTGGCCGAAGCCGAAGATGCCGGCCGTCTTGCCGCGCAGGCTGGAAGCTGGCGCGATCGCTTCACGGCGTTCCCAGCCGCCGTCGCGCACGAAACGGTCGAGCGCCACGATGTGCCGCGCGCTGGCCAGCAGCAAGGCTAGCGCCACGTCGGCCACGTCATCGGTCAGCACGTTCGGCGTAGTGGTGACGGCGATGCCGCGCGCGCGCGCCTGGTCGAGCGCCACGCCGTCGAGGCCCACGCCGTTGACGGCGATGATTTCCAGATGCGGCAGCAAGGCCATGTCGCCGGCATTCAAGCCCAGCGCGCCCGTGGTGACGACAGCGCGGATGGCCGGCGAGCGCTGGGCCAGCCAGGCGTGGCGCCCGTCCGCCGGCACTTGCCAGGCGTGGTGGCAGGTGTATTGCTGCTCCAGCTGCGCGTTGACGGCAGCCGAGGGACTGGGGGCGAGAATGAGGAGTTCGGGTGGCATGGGCGTCCGGGTCGGTGTCGGCAAGATTTGCAGACGCAACTTAGCATATTTGCGACCCTGCGGGGGATGGCATCGCCTGTTACCGCCCCTAAAACCCTGCCCGCCGCGCGGTTTTTGCCTGGCATGGATCACCCTTGCATCATGCGTAGGTCGGCTTAGCCCAACGGCCGTAAGCCGACAAGCACCGCCACAACGATTGTCAGATCGCCTCAACCCGGACAAGGCACGCGTTTTACCTTGCCGCCCGTCTTGAACGGGTCGGCGCCCGCGCCCGGGTTCGCATCCAGGCCATAGCAGGTGGCGCCGACGGCGCTGACGACGCGCGTGGCGGGGCGGCCATCGGCCGTCAGGTATTCCTCCACGCGGATGATCGGGCCGCCGCGCCAGGCGGAGGCGACCAGTTTCTGGAAGCTGCTTTCGCTTTTCAGATCGGCCGCGGCCAGCCAGGGCTTGTCTTGTTTCAGTTCGCCACGCAGGGCCTTGTCGGCGGCGCCTGCCGCCAGCCGGGCGCGCGTGCGCAAGTCTGCGGTGGATGGCGCCGTGGACGGCGCGGCGGGCAATTCTTCGGCCGGCACGGTGATGGTTTCCGCTGCCACCGCAGGCGGTGCGAGGATGGCGGACGGCGTGGCAGGCACCACACTGGCGCGCGCGCGCGGCAAAGGAATCGGCATGGGCAACGGCAAGGCCATCGGCGGCGTCTGCGGCACTGGCCGTGGCGGCAACAGTGTCATGAAAGCCACTTCCGTGTATTGCTTGAGCTGCCGCGCCGGCAGCAAAAGGAAGTACAGGCCCAGCGCGTGCATGGCCAGGATCAGCGCGACGGCCGCGCCTTTCAGGCTCAGGCCGTCCCGTATGCGCACGCGCATGGAGACGGACGGTAGATGGCGGAGCAATGGCATGCGGTTTCCTGTGGGCGCCGGGCGCGATGGCCCATTCTAGCGAAATGGTGCGGCAAGCATTGATAAATCCACAAGGTATCGTCTGGCGCGCCCTTTCCCGCCAGATTCCAGTGCCTGCTCCGGCAGTTGTTGTACGAATGGCGACTTTCTTTTCAACATTCTCACACTTTCCCACGCACCGCGCCGCGCTGGAATATAATGATAATCATTCTCATTAATATCCGGATAACTCCATGCGCACCTTCCGCCTTGCCCCTACCCCGTTCGCCCTGGCCGCCTTCCTGCTGGCCAGCAGCGCCGCCCATGCCCAAACCACGCCGGCCGGCGACGCGCAAACCATGCCGACAGTGGTCGTGAACGCCTCCGCCGATGCCTCGGCGGAAGGTTTGTCGAAGGCGTATGCGGGCGGCCAGGTGGCGCGCGGCGGGCGCATGGGCATACTCGGCGCCGTGGACATGATGGACTCGCCATTCGGCAGCACCAGTTATACGCAGCAATTCATTGCCGATCAGCAAGCGCGCAGCGTGGGCGACTTGCTGCAAAGCGATCCGGCCGTGCGCATGTCGCGCGGCTATGGCAATTTCCAGGAAGTGTATGTGATCCGCGGCTTCGCCCTCGATTCCGATGATGTGGCGTATAACGGCCTGTACGGCGTGCTGCCCCGTCAATATGTATCGCCGGAACTGCTCGAGCGCGTGGAAGTGTTCCGTGGCGCCAGCGCCTTCCTGAACGGCGCCGCGCCGGGCGGCAGCGGCATCGGCGGCGCCATCAACCTGATGCCCAAGCGCGCAGGCAACACGCCGCTGACGGAATTGACGGTGGGCGTGGAATCGGGCGGCCACGCCTATGCGGCCATCGACGTGGCGCGCCGCTTTGGCGAGAACCAGGAGTTTGGCGTGCGCGTGAACGCCGCCAAGCGCCAGGGCGAGACGGGCATCGAGCATGAAGACCACGACGTGGGCATGTTTTCCGTGGGCCTCGATTATCGCGGCCGCGGCTACCGCCTGTCGGCCGATGCCGGCTACCAGAATTTCAACCTGACGGCGCCCCGCCCATCCGTTGGCATTGGCAGCGTGGCCGTGCTGCCTGGCGCGCCCGATGCCTCGAAGAACTTCGCCCAGCCCTGGAGCTATTCGAAGGAACACGATGTGTTCGGCACGGCACGCGCCGAGGTGGACCTTGCCAAGGATGTGGTGGGCTGGGCCGCATTTGGCTCCCGCTCGACCAGGGAAGCCAACAGTCTGGCCGAGCCGTCATTGACCTCGATCAATGGCAATGCCACGGTGTCGCGCTTCGACAATGCGCGCAAGCAGGAAATCCGCACGGGCGAAGTGGGCATTCGCGGCAAGCTCGTCACGGGTGCCGTCAAGCACACGCTGGTGGCCAGCTGGTCCGGGCACTGGAATGAAGCGAAGAATGCGTATGCCATCGGCGACGCGTTTGCCACCAATATTTACGCGCCCGTCAATGTCGCCGCGCCGGCAACCCCCTACACGGGCGGCAACATGAGCGATCCGCGCATCACCCAGAAAACCATCCTCAGCAGCTATGCCCTGGCCGACACCATGGCCTTCCTCGACGACAAGCTGCTGCTGACCGTGGGCCTGCGCCGCCAGCAGATCAAGGATGCCGGTTACGACTACAACACCTCGGTGCTGCAAGGCAAGGCCTATGACGAGAGCGCCACTACGCCCGTCGCCGGCATCGTCTTCAAAACCAGCAAGAACGTGTCGCTGTACGCCAACTACATCGAGGCGCTGGTCAAGGGGCCGGCGGCCACGGGAACGTATGTGGAAAACGGCCAGCGCTTCAATGTCGAGAACATGGGTGAGGTGTTTGCGCCGTACAAATCGAAGCAAAAGGAAATCGGCTTCAAGTATGACGGTGGCAAGCTGGGCATGAGCGCCGCCCTGTTCACCACGGCCAAGCCCTTGCTGGCCGTGGTCGGCAAGCGCGCCGAACTGGCTGGCGAGCAGCGCAACCGAGGCCTGGAATTGTCGATTTTCGGCACGCCGACGCAGGGCGTGCGCCTGCTGGGCGGCTTGACGTGGCTTGAGGCGCAGCAAAGCAAGACCGACGTGGCCGCCAACAATGGCAAGCGCCCCATCGGCGCACCGGAAACACAGGTGAGCGTGGGCGGCGAATGGGACGTGCCCGGCGCGCCAGGCTTGAGTCTGAACGCCCGCAGCATCTACACCTCGACGCAATATGCGGACCTGGCCAACAGCAAGCAACTGCCATCGTGGACGCGCCTCGACATCGGCGCGCGCTACCTGACGCAATTGGCGGGCCATGACGTGACCTTGCGCGCCCGCGTGGACAACGTGACGGACCGCAACTACTGGTCGTCGGCCGTGTCGTCTTTCAACATCGGCTCCCTGGTGCTGGCTGCGCCGCGCACCGTGGTCGTCTCGGCCTCGGTCAACTTCTAAACGGCAATTCCATGCCCGGCAGGGGCGCCGCGCCGCGTGCGCCCCTGTGCAATCGTTTGTGCTTCGGCGACAATGCGCGCATGACACTGCGCCCCGCCCTCCTCTCCCTGTTGCTCTTCGCCACCGCCAGCGCCGCCCTTGCCCAAAAGCAAGCCGCCTGCCCCTACGCCGCCTGGAAGAGCGGTTTCAAGGGCGATGCGCGGGCGCAAGCCACGTGTTTGCTGCGCCCGGTGAAACTGTATGCGCGCCTGGGCGACAGTGGGCCGCTGCCGGATTTCCTTGCCAGTCACGTCGGTCAGCGCACGGGCATTGCCCCGGCCCGCCTGCGCGCCTGGCTGGCCGCGCAATCGATCAGCGAAGCGGACGTGGGCGGCGCCGTCGATGCGCCATTGTCGCGCGCCGTGGGCCGGCTGGCCGCGCCCATGGCCCGCTTTTTCGTCATCCACGACACCAGCTACCCGAATTTCTTGTTAGAAACGATTCCAGGCCACATCAACGACGCCAGCTGGGACTTCAACGATTTTACCGTGCGCAATCCGGCGCCGGGCGGCGGGCCGAAAGGCCATGTCTACGTGAACCGCCTCGGCAATTCCCTGGCAGTGCGCAACTTTGGCACGCCCGGCTATGCCAGCAAGCTGGAAAAGGACAAGCCGTCGCTGACGGGCCTGTTCCTGCACGTGGAGCTGGTGCAGCCGCGCCGCTCCGTGCCCGGTGGCGGCAGGGGCAACGACGGCCTGGCGCCCGATCCGGGCTTTACGCCCGCGCAATACGACCGGCTGGCCCTGCTGTACTTCGCCGCCAGCGTGCGCAAGGGCACGTGGCTGATCCCTGCCTTCCACGCCGTGCTCGATACGGGCTTTGCGAACGGTCATGATGACCCCCAGAACTTTTCGCTGGCCGACTGGTCAGCCTCGCTTTCCCGCCTGCAGGCGGCCCTGCAGCAGGCAGATACTGGTCAATAAGGCATTTTCCTGACGGCGGATTAGGTGCATACTATGATGAGCATAGTCATTCCTGTCAGGGAGTTCAGGTGAGTATTGCCACGGATCATCAGGCGGATCGCCAGGCCAGCGCGCGTCAGCCACTGCAGCGCGCGCAGCGCCTCTGCGCCATGCGCGACGCCGTCCTCAGCGCCTGGGAACAGCGCGTGCGCGCCAGCGTGCGCGGCGCCGACCAGCTGCTCACGCCCATACTCATCAATACTCTGCCCGCCTTTTTCGATAACCTGGCCGAAGCGCTGACGCCGGGCCATCCGCGCGAAAACGCCGCCAGCAACAGCAACGTGCCCGCCGTGCATGGCAATGAACGGGCGCGCATGACCAATTACGGGCCGGAACAGGTGATCCAGGAATACCAGATCTTCCGCGACTGCTTCGCCGCCGTTGCGCATGCGTCCGGCATCACCCTGCGCCGCAAGGATTGGCAGGTGATCAACGCCTCGATCGACGTGGGCATCCGCGAATCGATACGCGAATTTACCAGCATGCACGAAGGCTTCCGGCGCCGCATCGCGGCCGGCCTGTCGCACGACATGCGCAATCCCCTGGCCGTGATCAGCACCAGCGCCCAGTTGCTGCTGCGGCCAGCCGACCCGGAACGGGTGGTCTTGCTGGCGCACAAGATTGCCGAGCACAGCAAACGGCTCGACAGCATGATCGAGGAATTGCTCGATAGCCTCAGCTACCACCGGGGCCAGCAGCTGCCGCTGGCGCTGAGCCAGTTCGACGTGCTGCCGCTGGTACACGCCGTGGCCGGCCAGGTCAACCTGCAGCGGCCCGGCAAATGCCAGGTCAGCGGGCAAGCCGTCACCGGCTGGTGGTGCGAGAACTCGTTGCGGCGCGCGCTGGAAAACCTGCTGAGCAATGCCATCAAGTACGGTGACGACGCGCCCGTCAAGGTGCACGTGGAAGCCGTGCACGAACGCCTGATCCTCACCGTCCACAATGGCGGCCACGCCATCGCGCCGGAACAGGCCGAGCGCATCTTCGACTACCTGCGCCGCGAGAACGACAGCCCCGCGCCCGGCTGGGGCATCGGCCTGCCCTTCGTGCAGAACGTGGCCGAAAGCCACGGCGGCAGCATCGCCGTCGACAGCGCACCCGAAACGGGCACCAGCTTCATCTTCGACGTCCCCGTCGATTGCCGTCCGTTCGTCCCGCCCGCCGGCGCTCCCAAGAGTGACAGCTAGCGCACCGAATTGGTGCGAACGGCGGCGTGACGCCACAAAAGTGCTCATGTTTCCACCTTCCTGCAGCCGCGCTGTTGGCACGCTTCCTGCTGAGCTATACATAGACACGGCTCAAGGGAAATCACAACATGGCAAATTTTTTCAATGAAATGACTGCGGATGAGGTGGGTACGGACAGCAAGGTACGTGAACACTATCGTGAATTTGACAACTGGCTGGCGCAGCAATCGCCCGAGACCATCGCCCGCAAGCGGGCCGAAGCCGACCTGACGTTCCGCCGCGTCGGCATCACCTTCGCCGTGTATGGCGACGATGCCGGCACGGAACGCCTGATTCCGTTCGACACCATCCCGCGCATCATTCCCGCCGCCGAATGGGCGCAGATGCAGACGGGCCTGGTGCAGCGCGTACAAGCCTTGAACATGTTCATCCATGATATTTATCATGAGCAAAACATCATCAAGGCGGGCATCATTCCCGCCGAGCAAATCTACAAGAATGCCCAGTACCGCCCGGAAATGCAGGGCATTTCCGTCGCTTCCGACATTTACGCCCACATCGCGGGCGTCGATATCGTGCGCGCAGGCCAGGGCGAATTCTATGTACTGGAAGACAATTTACGGGTGCCGTCGGGCGTGTCTTACATGCTGGAAGACCGCAAGATGATGATGCGGCTGTTCCCGGAACTGTTCGCCCGCAACCGCATCGCCCCCGTCGACCATTACCCGGACATGCTGCTCGACAACCTGCGCTCCGTCGCGCCCATGGGGGTGGACGACCCGACGGTGGTCGTCATGACGCCCGGCATGTATAACTCGGCCTACTTCGAGCATGCGTTTCTGGCTCAGCAAATGGGCGTGGAACTGGTCGAAGGCAAGGATCTGTTTGTCAACGACAATTCCGTGTATATGCGCACCACGCGCGGCCCCAAGCGCGTCGACGTCATTTATCGCCGCATCGACGACGATTTCCTCGACCCGCTGGCATTCCGCTCGGACTCCTCGCTGGGCGTGCCGGGCCTGCTGTCCGTGTATCGCGCGGGAAGAGTGACGTTGGCGAACGCCATCGGCACGGGCGTGGCCGACGACAAGTCGATCTACCCGTTCGTGCCCGACATGATCAAATTCTACCTGTCGCAGGAACCGATCCTCAACAACGTGCCCACCTACCAGTGCCGCAAGAGCGCCGACCTGTCGTACGTGCTGGCCAATTTATCGAAACTGGTGGTCAAGGAAGTGCATGGCGCGGGCGGCTACGGCATGCTGGTGGGGCCGGCGTCCAGCCTGGCGCAGATCGAGGACTTCCGCCAGCGCCTGCTGGCCAATCCGGGCGGCTACATCGCCCAGCCGACACTCGCCCTGTCCGCCTGCCCCACGTATGTGGACGCCGGCATCGCGCCGCGCCACATCGATTTGCGCCCGTTCGTGCTGTCCGGCAAGACCATTTCCATGGTGCCAGGTGGCCTGACCCGCGTGGCGCTCGGGGAAGGCTCGCTGGTGGTCAATTCCTCGCAAGGGGGCGGCACCAAGGATACCTGGGTACTGGAAGATACATCCGCTTTTGCAGGAGAGAAAACATGCTGAGCCGCACCGCCGATCATTTGTTCTGGATGGCCCGCTACACGGAGCGGGCGGAAAACACGGCGCGCATGCTCGACGTCAACATGCAAACGTCCATGCTGCCGCAGTCCGAGCAGGACGCGGAACAGGGCTGGCGCGCCACCCTGGGCATTTCCGAGCTGCAAAGCGCCTACGACCATAAGTATGGCCGCTTCCACACGCGCGACGTGCTCGACTTCATGGTGCGCGACCCGAACAATCCGTCGTCCATCCTCGCCTGCCTGACGGGCGCGCGCGAAAACGCCCGCGCCGTGCGGGGGACGTTGACGACGGAAGTGTGGGAAATCCAGAACGCCACCTGGCTCGACATGCAGAAGCGATTAAACAGCAATCTGCTGGAAACGGACCCCAGCGCCTTCTTCGAATGGGTCAAGTACCGCTCGCATTTGTCGCGCGGCGTCACATTGGGCACCATGCTCAAGGACGAGGCGATCCACTTCATTCGTCTCGGCACCTTCCTGGAGCGGGCCGACAACACGGCGCGCATCCTCGACGTGAAGTTCCACGGCGCGCGCGACACCTCGAAAGACATCACCCAGCGCGACTTTTACTACTGGGCGGCCCTGCTGCGCTCCGTTTCCGGCTTCGAAATCTACCGCAAGGTCTACCGCGACGTCATCACGCCAGCACGCGTGGCGGAACTGCTGATGCTGCGCGGCGACATGCCCAGGTCTTTACTTGCCTGCATGGATGACGTGGTGGAAAACCTGAAACATATTCGTAACGATGTGTCGGCCGATACAGAAAGGTTTGCGGGCAAACTGCATGCGGAGCTGAAATTCGGCCATATCGACGACATCATGAAGGCCGGTTTGCACCTGACCTTGACGGAGTTTCTGGAAAACATCTACGACCTGGGCAACCGCGTCAGCCGCGACTTCCTCGTTCCCCTGGCGGCCTGATGCAGCTCACTATCCGCCACGAAACCCATTACGCCTACAGTGCGCCGCTGGCCTACACCATCCAGCAGCTGCACCTGACGCCGCGTATCGAGCCGCAGCAGCGGGCCCTCTCCTGGCAAATCAGCACGCCGGGCCGGTGCCATGCCTATACGGATGCCTACGGCAATTTGTCGCACATGCTGACGATCAACGGCAGCCACCAGTCGCTGAGCCTGGTGGCGCACGGCGTGGTGGAAACCATCTACCCTCACAAGGGACGCCTGAATCTGATCGATACCTTGTCGCCGCTGCTGTTTACCATGCCGACGGCCCTGACACAGGCCAACCCCGCTATTCTGGAACTGGCGGCCGCCAGCCTGCCCGACCAGCGCGTCACGGCAGGCACGGGGCATCTGCTGCGCCTGGCCGAGCACATCGTCGGCAAGGTGGCGTATGAAAGCGGCGCCACGATGGTCACCACCACGGCTGGCGACGCGCTGGCGCTGGGGCGCGGCGTGTGCCAGGATCACGCGCACCTGTTTTTGGCCTGCTGCCACGCCTGGGGCATCCCGGCGCGCTATGTCTCCGGCTATATCGATCCGGGCACGACGGGCCATGCGGCCAGCCATGCCTGGGTCGATGCCTGGACGGAAGACCCGGATTTCGCGGGTTGGGTCAGCATCGACGTGACCCACGCGCGGCTGATGACGGACGCGTATTGCCGCCTGGCCATCGGGCGCGACTACGATTCGGCGGCGCCCGTGCGCGGCGTGCGCCAGGGTGGCGGCACGGAAACCTTACGAGTCGATGTGCAGATCGTGCCCGTGTAGTGGCAAGAATGAGGCTGGCCGGGCCTTGCCAGCAGGTGGTACGGCCCGGCTGGTGTAGAATGCTACCCCTTTTGACTTGATTTACGACGATGACTTATTGCATAGGCATGCGCCTCAACGAAGGCCTGGTCTTCCTGTCCGACTCCCGCACCAACGCCGGCGTGGACCAGGTGGGCACCTTCCGCAAGATGAGCGTGTTCGAAAACCCGGGCGACCGCATGCTGGTGCTGATGACGGCTGGCAACCTGTCGATCTCGCAAGCGATCCGCCAGATCGTCTCCGAACATGTGGATGCGGATGGACGCAGCATCTGGAACGTGGCCAGCATGTACGATGCGGCGCGCATCGTGGGCGACGCCGTGCGCACCGTGCACCAGCGCGAAGCGAAGGCCCTGGCCGAGTGCGGCATCGATTTCAATGTCAGCTTCATTTTAGGCGGCCAGATAGGCGCCGAGCGCTGCCGATTGTTCCAGGTGTATTCGGCCGGCAATTTCATCGAATCGCACGATGAAAACACGTATTTCCAGATCGGCGAAGCGAAATATGGCAAGCCCATCATCGACCGGGTCATCAACCCGGCCACGCGCCTGGACGAGGCGGCCAAGTGCGCGCTCATTTCCATGGATTCGACTCTGCGCTCGAACATTTCCGTCGGCTTGCCGCTCGACTTGCTCGTCTACGAGACGGGCAGCCTGGCCGTCACGCGCTTCGTCACCATCGATGAAAAGAACCAGTATTTCCGCATGATCCGCGATACCTGGGGCGAACAATTGAAACATGTGTTCGAAGGCATCGTCGATCCCGTGTGGAACGCGGCGCCCGAAACGACGAGCAACGTGCTGTCGACCGCCAACATGCACAGCAAGCCCGTGCGCGTGGCCATCCCCGAGCACGTGAGCCGCGGCGGCCTGACCGTGGCGCCCCTGCAATCGCTGGCGCAGCAGTTCAGCGACGACAAGCAGCATTGACCGGTGACGCTACCGCTGCGCAAGGCGCTGGACAAATCGCTTTGCGCGTGCTTTTATGGCGATGGGTTGACATTCAATCCAGATTAACCTGAAAGGCAGGTGGCGCATGGACTTGATCACTTCCGCTGTCGTGGCAGCCATCGGGCGTGGCGCACCCGGCCACGCGCCCGAGGCCGTCGCCAGCCACTATCAACGCCTCAAGCTGGCCATCGCCAGGTTCGACAGCGCCGCCGCCATCCTGGCCGCCATCGCCGCGCTGGAAGCCGATCCTGCCAATATCCGCCTGCAACTGGCCCTGTCGGCCGCCCTGGCCTCGGCGAACGCGCCGGACGACATGGCAACCCTGTTTGGCGCGCAAGGCTTGCTCGATGCGCTGCAGCGGCCTTTTCTCCAGGCGCCCGAGGTGGAAGCCGTACCCGCGCCAGCCGATAAAAGCGCCGTCGTGTCCAATTATGCGGTCGTCAAAGTGTATTTCGCCACGGACCGCCAGCGCGACGTGGGCAAGCCGCCGACGCAGCGCTTCAGCGGCGAACGCAGTATGACAGGCGGCAATGGCGGCGGCGCTGGTCCGCTCAGCTATGGCAGCTGCGACATCAGCATCCCGCGCGACCACCGCATGGGCCAGCTGGAATCGCCGTCGCTGTGGCGCCTGGAATTTCGCGACGACCCGGCCAAGCACGTGGTGCTGCTTTCGGCCGAGGTGCAGGACCGCGACAACTTCTTTGCAGCGCTCAAAACGCAGATCCGCGCCTCGGCCGGCAAGAGCGCCTTTGTCTTCGTGCACGGCTACAACGTGAGTTTCGAGGATGCGGCGCGGCGCACGGGGCAGATGGCTTACGACCTGGGTTTCGACGGCGCGCCCGTGTTCTACAGCTGGCCGTCGCGCGGCGACCTGGCCGGCTATACGATCGATGAAAACAATATCGAATGGAGCACGCCCCACATCAGCGGCTTTCTGGCCGACTTTCTCGCCAACACGCAGGCGGCGCAAGTGTATCTGGTGGGCCACAGCATGGGCAGCCGCGGCCTGGCGCGGGCCGTGGCCGACTTGCTGGCCACGCAGCCGCAGCTGGCGCAAAAAATCACGGAACTCATCCTGTCCGCACCCGACATCGACGCTGCCGTCTTCAAGCACGATATCGCGCCCAAACTGGCCGGTGCGCGCAACCCCGTCACCCTGTATGCCTCGTCGCAAGACCTGGCCCTGGCCGCCTCGAAAGCCGTGCACGGCTACCCGCGCGCGGGCGACAGCGGCGCCGGCATGCTGATCGTGGCGGGCGTGGAAACCATCGACGCCACCGGGGTCGACACCAGCTTCATGAAGCACGCCTACTTTGCGGAAAAGCGCTCCGCCCTGTCCGACATGTTTTATCTGATACGCGACCAGGCGCGCGCCGACCAGCGCTTTCTCGACCCCGTCGATACGCTCGCCGGCCGCTATTGGACGTTCAAAGCATGACACCGTTTCATCCGGTGCGGCACGCATGCTAAGATACGGCCCATAGGGTGGCAACGGGCACGGCGATGACGCCGCCAGCCGGTCCCCCGCAAGCAGGCCTATCATGTTGACATCATCTTCTACACCGCACGCCGAATCGCTGATCCGTAACACCAACGCCCGCGTCACCAAGACGCGCGTGAAGGTGCTCGACTTTTTAATGGCGCAAAGCCGTTCGCTGACCCACCATGAAATCCAGCAGGCGCTGTCGCAGGACAGCGATATCGATTCCGTCACCCTGTACCGGGTACTGGAATGGCTGACGGAAAATGAACTCGTGCACCGCATCGCGGGCGCCGACCAGGTGTGGCGCTTCAGCGCGGGCGCCGGCCACCAGGCGCACGAACACGCGCACTTCCAGTGCACCAAGTGCGCCAACGTCACCTGCTTCAATGAAGTCAAGCTGCCGCCGCCCGTGCTCTTGCCGGAAGGTTTCAGCGGCGGCGAGGTCGATTACCTGATCAAAGGCCTGTGCCCGCGCTGTAAATAATTCCCCCGAAACATCACTTGAGCAGCAAGGCCAAGTGGTGTTCGTCATAAAACAAGTCGCCCACGCGCATCGAACGCGGTTCCGTGCCATACGCGATAAATCCCAGCGATTCATACAGTTGCCTTGCAGCATTATTTTCCGCATTCACGCTCAAATGCACTTGCATGATGGCAGGGTCCGTCTCGGCCTGTTCGATGCAGGCGTTGACGAGACGCCGCGCCACGCCTTTCCCGCGGTGCGGCGCATCGACGAAGACGCCCCACAGCAAGGCCTTGTGCCATAGCTGGCGCAGCGGTTCGCGCCGCAAGCCGGCAAAGCCGACCAGGCGTGCGCCATCGAAGGCGCCAAAGCCGCGCTGCATGGGGCCGGCGATGCGCTGAACGTGTTCTTCCGGTGTGCGCGCCAGTTCATCCTCGCGCGACGAGGAAAACGCGCTGGGCGAGTCAAGGATGGCGCGCAGGCGCAGCGCGCAAAAGGCGGCGGTGTCGGCTGGTGTCAGCAGGCGGATGACGATATCGGGTGCGTGCATGGGAAGACTCGGGAGTTTTTTTCCATTATACCCACGCCCCGTCTCAGGCACGCACGCGCCGCAAGCCATGCAACG
Source organism: Janthinobacterium tructae (assembly GCF_006517255.1). Taxonomy (NCBI): domain Bacteria; kingdom Pseudomonadati; phylum Pseudomonadota; class Betaproteobacteria; order Burkholderiales; family Oxalobacteraceae; genus Janthinobacterium; species Janthinobacterium tructae. Next base: position 1,092,354 of record NZ_CP041185.1, read on the forward strand.
TCCAGCCGTACAGGGCCGCCATCAGCAATACCATGGCCCCGCCCAGTGCCGCCATCCAGCTTTCGGGCAGCGACCAGGTTGCCGGTGCGCATGACTTTCGCCGTGACCCAGCCATCGAAGGTATCCGTCACGCCCATGCCCACGGCAAACACCGTACCCGTGAGCAAGGCCGGCCCTAGGCCGCCCAGGGCCACGGCCGCATAGCCCCAGGCCGCCGCCTGCAGGGCCGTGTCGAACACCAGCGCGAACAGCATGCCGACAAGGATGGCGCCCAGCGGCCCGGAAGCGCCCCGCAGCCAACTAGGCAGAAGCCGGCCGCGCACCTCGGCCAGTTGCGCACCGGCCAGCAAGCTGCGCGCATTCATGGCGGCTATCATCAACAGCAAGGCGATGGGCAGCCACTCCAGCCAGGCGAACAAGTTCGGCGACGGCGTAAATTGCCGCGATGCCAGGGCGGCAACGGCCACGATGGCCAGCACGCAGACGCCATGCCCCAGTGCAAACAGCGCGCCCATCCAAGGTGTCCAGCGCGCATGGGTGGCCTGGCTGCGCAAAGTGAGACCGTCGACGGCGGCCAGGTGGTCCGGTTCCAGCCCATGCCGCATGCCGAGCAGGAAAATCAGCGCCAGCGCGGGCATGCCCGCTTCCATGCTCATGCGGCCGCCTTGGCCACGCAGCGGTCCAGGCCACGGATCAGCATGTCCTGCGGCAAGTCGCGGCCGATGAAGATGATCTTGCTGGCGCGCGTTTCATCATCACGCCACGGCGCGCCAAGTTCCGAGCCCATCAGCATGTGCACGCCCTGAAAGACGGCGCGGCATGGCAAGTCGGCAACGTACAAAATGCCCTTGTAGCGCATCAACTGGTTGCCAAACAGCTGCACCACGGCATCGAGAAAGTTCTCCACCTGCAGCATATCGAGGGCTTGGGCCTGGTGATACACGAACGATTGCACGCCGTCGCCATGGCGGTGGCCCAGTTCCCCGAGGAAATCCGGCTCCAGTTCGACGATGGCGTTCAAATTGAAACCGCGTATGTTCAGGATGTCGCGCAGCGGCACATTGCCGAAGCGCACTTTCTGGATGCCGGCGCGGCCATTGATGGCGACCAGGCGCTGGCGCAGCGCGGCCAGCGCGTCCTTGCCGACCAGGTCCGTCTTCGACAGCAGGATGCGGTCGGCAAAGCCCACCTGCTCCTGCGCTTCCCTGTGCGCCGTCAATTGCTGCTGCGCATGGCGCGCATCGACCACCGTCAAAATCGCGTCGAGCAGGTAGCACTCGCTGATTGACGGCTCCGCAAAAAAGGTTTGCGCCACGGGTCCCGGTGCGGCCAGGCCCGTCGTTTCGATGATCACGTGGTCGAAGGCGATCGTCCCGGCTGCGCGTTTCGCGTGCAGCTCGCCCAGGATGCGGATCAGGTCGCCGCGCACGCTGCAGCAGATGCAGCCATTGTTCATTTCCACGATCTGCTCGTCGCTGTCCTGCACCAGCAAACCATGGTCGATGCTTTCGGCGGCGAATTCATTTTCGATCACGGCGATGCGCACGCCGTGATCGCCCTGCAATATGCGCTTGAGCAAGGTGGTTTTCCCGCTGCCGAGAAAACCCGTGATGATGGTGACGGGGATCAGTTCTGTCATGGTGTGTTCCTGTTCAGGGTTAGTCTTCCAGTTCTTCCATGCGCTGCCATAGTGGAAACGGATCGGGCAGCTGGCGCCAGGCAGCCATGCCCTGGAGCGTTTCCGTGTAGTTCAATTGACATTTTTTCAAGTCCGACTCAATGGCGGCCTGGTCCATGTCCTGGCCGATGAAGACGAGTTCCTGGTAGCGGTCGCCGTATGGCTCGCTCCAGCCCGCCTTGACTTCCGCCAGAGAGGCGGCATCCGTGGGCCAGCGCTGCTTCGGCACGGACGCCCACCACAGGCCCACGGGTTCGATATTCATCAGCTTGCCCGCACCGGACAGGCTGGCCACCCATTCGGGACGGCTGGCCAGCCAAAAGTAGCCCTTGCTGCGCACCACGCCTGGAATCGGCTGCGAAATATACTCATGCAGGCGCTGCGCGTGGAACGGTTCCCTGGCCCGGTAGACGAAGCTGCTGATGCCATACGTTTCCGTCTCCGGCGTGTGCTCGCCAGCCAGTTCCTGGGCCCAGCCCGGCATGGCGGCCGCCTGCTCCAGATCGAACAAGTTTGTGCCGAGGATGGCATCGAGCGGCACGACGGACTGGTTGGTTTCGATGATGCGCGCGCCGGGATTCAACGCTTTTAAAATGGCCAGCACGCGCAGGCGCTCGGCCGCCGCCACCATGTCGACCTTGTTGAGGACGATGACATTGGCAAATTCGATCTGTTCCGTGAGCAAGTTGGCCAGCTGCCGGTCGTCACCCTCGCCCGCCGTTTCTCCGCGTTGCTCCAGGCTGTCTTCGCTATGAAAGTCCATCAGCAGGTTGGCGCAGTCGACGACGGTGACCATGCAGTCGATGCGCGCCACGTCGTTCAGGCTGTCGCCGTGCTCGTCCTCGAAGTCGAAGGTGGCGGCCACGGGCATCGGCTCGCCCACGCCCGTCGATTCGATCAGCAGATAGTCGAAGCGGTCTTCGGCTGCCAGGCGCCGCACTTCCAGCAATAAATCGTCGCGCAAGGTGCAGCAGATGCAGCCGTTCGACATTTCCACGAGTCTTTCTTCCGTCCGCGACAGGGCCGCGCCAGCCGCCGCGGCGCTGTCTTTCACCAGCGAAGCATCGATATTGACTTCGCTCATGTCGTTGACGATGACGGCCACGCGCTTGCCTTCGCGGTTGCGCAGTATGTGGTTGAGCAAGGTGGTCTTGCCGGCGCCGAGAAAGCCGGACAGGACGGTGACGGGGAGATTGCGCTGGAGTTGCGACATGGGATTCCTTCGGAGTGGAGTCAGGTATGGGAGGCAATGGCACTCGGACCATCAAATGCAAGTTGATTGCGTTTGCAATTATAATGCAACTAATTTGCATTTGTGCGGCAATCGTTGACGGCTGCCCCGGCCTCCGGGCTGCTGCTCACGATCATGGGGTACTCCGTGGAAGGCAGACTGTCGTCGTCATGGCCATCGACGTCAATCAGAATGGCAGACCGATAGCGCGGTATTTTTTTAATAATGGCTGAGGTACAATCCCGGCGTAAAAGAATCCTGCAAGCCTTTGGCTTTTGTATGCAAGCGGTTTCCTGGCCCTGCCAAAACGATGACAACATGAGAAACAAGATGAAATTAAATCTGATTGCGATGGCCCTGGTCTGTGGTGGATTATCAGCGTGTGGCGGCGGTGACAATGTCAGCGCGAACGATGGCGATGTCATTGCCAATATCAAGTCCAGTAATATTGAATTTTCAAGCGCGAATCGCCCTGCCGGCACCTGGCGCTGGCCTGGGACGCCGCAACAGCACGTTAGCGTGTATGTCACGCCGCCGGCGGCTGGCAATGCCACCGAGCTCGATTACTCCAGCAAGACGCAAAACGCGATCGCGCAGATTAATACGAAGTTGCGGGGGCTTTTGGTGCTCGATGCGGTCAATTCCATCCCTGCCAGCGGCAATTACATTCACGTCAGTTATGGCACGTCATATGTTCCACCGAATTCCACGGATTACGCCAGTTACTGTGCCAATGTGGCGACAGGAAAAAATATGGGCAACCCGATTCAACCAAGCAGCCAGAATGGCATCGCCTCGAATCCCGTGTATCTGAATCTGGGGAATGGACATTGCAATGTCACCCAGGATATCGTGACACATGAATTTGGCCATGCGCTTGGGCTGGCCAACCATTTCAATGGATTTGGCAATGGTCCCGCGATTTCCGCAGCCTATTGGGATGTGCTGGCGACGCTATACGCGAATCCGCAATCGACTACTGCGCCAAATCTGTCAGTTCGCCGGGTAACGGATTAATAGCCGGGTCTGCCGCCCAGCTGGCGGCAGACAAGCTGGATCCATGCGCCCTGCACGTCTGTCATCGCCGCGTCATATGGCGGCGTTACAGTCGCGTCCTTTGAATCTTTCCGAGGGCGGTAATGAAAACAAATTGGATCATGCTGGCGGCGCTGGCAAGTGCGGGTCTCGTCGGTTGCAACGGCAGTTCAAACACGGCGCAAGTCATTCCCGAGGGCACGACGGTCAGCGTGGCATTGCTGGAAACCACGGATATCCACTCGAACGTCCTGAGTTACAACTATTACGCGCTGGCCGAAGACACCAGCCTGGGCCTGGAGCGCACCTCCACACTGATCCAGGCGGCGCGCGCGGAAAACCCGAACAACGTCTTGCTCGACGATGGCGACGTCATCCAGGGCACCCTGCTCGCCGATTTACAAGCCGTAGCCGCGCCCGTGCCCTGCTCCGGCACGCTGGCCGTGCACAAGGCGATGAACGCGCTGAAATACGATGCGGGCGGCATGGGCAACCACGAATTCAACTATGGCTTGCCTTACCTGAGCCAGATCACCAACACGGATTTCGGCATACCCGGCGTGGCCAAGCCGACGGGTACCTGCGGCGCGCCCGCCTTCCCTTCCGTGCTGAGCAATGTCGTCGGCGTGTCCAGCGGCAAGCCCATCTTCCAGCCGTATACGCTGCTGCCCCGCGATTTCACCGCCACGGCGCCCGATGGCAGCAAGCTGAGCGTGAAGATCAATGTGGGCGTGCTGAGCTTTGTGCCGCCGCAAATCCTCGAATGGGATCAGAAAGTGCTCGCTGGCAAGGTCAGCGTGACGGGCGTGCAGGAGGCGGCGAAACAGTATGTGCCGGAATTGCGCAACAAGGGCGCCGACCTCGTCGTGGCCCTGTCGCATGGCGGCCTGGACACCAGCACCTACAGCCCGAAAATGGAAAACGGCAGCTATCACTTGACCAGCACGGGCATCGACGCGCTGATGATCGGCCACTCGCACTTGATCTTCCCGAAAGGCAAAGAAGAAGGCGCGGCCGCGCTGGACGCCTCGTTTGCCGCCTTCCCGGCCAGCGCGAAGATCGACGCCGTCAACGGCTTCGTGAACGGCGTGCCGACCGTCATGGCGCAAAGCTGGGGCCGACGCCTGGGTATCATCAAGCTGACGATGGTGTATCAGGCCGGAAAGTGGGTAGTGCAGCCGGCCAAGACCACGGTGGAATCGCGCGGCTTCAAGTACACGGACGGCAAGACCCTGGTGAAAGCCGACCCGGCCATCGCACCGCTGGTGGCCACCGAGCACGCAGCCACCATCGCCTACGCCAAACAGCCGCTGGGCATCAGCACGGATTTCGAAATGTCCGCCTATTTTGCGCTGGTGGGCGACGTGAGCGCCATCCAGCTGGTGAACCAGGCGCAGCTCGACTACGTGAAGAACTTCATCGCCACCAGCACGGATGCCACCTTGTCCGGCTACAAGAACATCCCCGTCATCTCGTGCAGCGCGCCATTCAAGGCAGGGCGCAACGGGCCATCGGACTTCACGGACGTGGCCGCAGGTGCGACGCCCGCCGCGCCAATTGGCTTGCAAGTGCGCAATCCGGGCGACCTGTATTTATATAGCAACAACAACCTGCAAGCCGTGAAAATCAAGGGATCGGACTTGAAGGCCTGGCTGGAAACGTCGGCCAAGCAATTTGGCCAGATCGACCCGGCCAGTACTGCCGAGCAGGACCTGGTGCCGTCGTATGGCACGATTTATAACTACGACGTGTTCTATGCGGAAAACAATGCGCTCACGTACCAGATCGACGTGACGAAAAAGCCGGGCAGCCGCATCGTCAACCTCACGTACAAGGGCGCAGCCGTCGCCGATGGCGATGACTTCATCGTTGCCACCAACGACTACCGCGCCGGTGGCGGCGGCGCCGTGCCTGGCATCGATGGCAGCAAGACCATCATCAAGTCGCCCGATGCGAACCAGGCCGTGGTCAGCAATTACCTGGCGTCGCTCAGTACCAAGGCCGGCAAGGTGACCCTGGCGGCGAATGGCAGCGCGCGCAGCTGGAGCTTCGTCAAGACGGCCACGGCCGGTCCCGTGATCCTGCGTTCGGCACCCGGTCACCTGGCGCTGGCGCAAGGCAGCGGCATCGCCAACGTGGCGGCTGAAGGCGGCCTCGACGCCAGCGGTTTCGCCAAGTACCGCATTGACCTGAGCAAATAAGGTCCATGGGCCGGAACTGCCGCAATTCCGGCCCCTCATTCTGCAAGGTGATCCAGATGAAACACGCACTCTCCCTCCCCGCCGTCGTGCTGGCCGCCGTCCTGGCCGCCTGCCAGGCCTCCCCGCCGCCCACGCCGGCGGAAATCGAAGCCGTCGCCATGCACGCGCGCCAGGCGGGCGACCAGCAGGCCGAGCGCAAGGTTCGCAACTGGGCCGGCAAGGACATGCCCGTCGCCGAGCGCGAACTGGCGCTGATTTACCAGGCCCGTCCGGAACGCCGCGCCGAAGCGCTGAGTCTGTTCGAGCAGGCGGCCCGCGCCGGCGACACGGAAGCGGCCTTCGAACTGGGACAAATGCTGCGCGCGGCCACGCCCGGCCAGGCCTGGCTGTGGTACCGGCAAGCGGCGCAGCAAGGCCATGCCAAGGCGGCATTGATGCTGGGCCTGCTGGCAGCCAACGGCGAAGGCGTGCCGCAAGATCCCGTGATAGCGGCGCGCTGGCTGGAAAAATCGAGCGAACTGGGCAATCCACATGCCATGTTCCTGCTGTACAACGCCTACCGCGAAGGCCGCGGCGTGCCGCGCGACCTGGCCAAGGGCCATGCGCTGCTGGAAGAAGCGGCCCATCACGAATACCCGCCCGCCATCCAGGAGCTGGCCATGACGGTGCAGGCGGACGACGCCCTGCGCGCGGGCCACCTGATGAAGGAAGCGACGGAACACCGGCACAATAACTGGAACAGGTTTTAAGCCCATGCGCTGGCGCGCCAGAAAATCACGCTGCACTTTACGCCAGATCAATCGTGTTGGACTAGACATTGCCGAGGGGCTATGATGGTCTAGCTGCGTCCCTGGACGCGGCGAGGCTGTCGCCAGCCTCGAAATCGCACACTGAATTTGCTTTTTAGAAATTTGTTACTCTGGACCAGCCTCGGTGAGTATGTCGCATACGCTCAGCCCAGCCAGTGTTTGGGTAGGCCCTGGCTCGTCCGTCGACCTCCCTATAAAGAAAGAGTCCAATGAAAAAGCTGACCACCGCCTTTGGAGCGCCTGTCGTCGACAACCAGAACATCCAGACGGCCGGCCCGCGTGGCCCTGCCCTGCTGCAAGATGTGTGGTTCCTGGAAAAGCTGGCCCACTTCGACCGCGAAGTCATCCCCGAGCGCCGCATGCATGCCAAGGGTTCCGGCGCACACGGCACGTTTACCGTCACGCACGACATCACGCGCTACACGCGGGCGAAAATCTTTGGCGCCGTGGGCAAGCAAACACCCATGTTCGCGCGCTTTTCCACGGTCGCTGGCGAGCGGGGCGCGGCGGATGCGGAGCGCGATATCCGCGGCTTTGCCCTGAAGTTCTACACGGAAGAAGGCAACTGGGACCTGGTTGGCAACAACACGCCCGTGTTTTTCATGCGCGACCCGCTGAAATTCCCCGATTTGAACCACGCCATCAAGCGCGACCCGCGCACGGGACTGCGCAGCGCCAACAGCAACTGGGACTTCTGGACCTCGCTGCCGGAAGCACTGCACCAGGTGACGGTGGTGATGAGCGACCGGGGCTTGCCGCGCAGCTTCCGCCACATGCACGGCTTCGGCAGCCATACCTTCAGCTTCCTGAATGCGCAAAACGAGCGTTTCTGGGTCAAGTTCACCTTTAAAACCCAGCAAGGAATTGAAAACCTGACGGATGCCGAAGCCGAGGCGCTGGTGGGCAAGGACCGCGAAAGTTCGCACCGCGACCTGTACGAGAGCATCGAAAACAAGGATTTCCCCCGCTGGACGCTGTACGTGCAGATCATGCCGGAAAAAGAGGCAGGCACGTATCACCTGAACCCCTTCGACCTGTCGAAAGTGTGGCCGCACGGCGATTATCCGCTGATCGAGGTGGGCGTGCTGGAACTGAACCGCAATGCCGACAACCACTTTGCCGAAGTGGAACAGGCGGCCTTCAACCCGGCCAACGTGGTGCCCGGCATCAGTTTTTCGCCGGACAAGATGCTGCAGGGGCGCCTGTTTTCATATGGCGACGCGCAGCGCTACCGCCTCGGTGTCAACCACAGCCATATCCCCGTCAACGCGCCGAAATGCCCGTTCCACAGCTATCACCGCGACGGCCAGATGCGCGTCGACGGCAACCAGGGCGGCACCCTGGGCTATGAACCGAACAGCGAGCAGGAATGGGCCGAGCAGCCCGATTTCCGTGAACCGCCGCTGAGTATCGAAGGCGCGGCCGACCACTGGAACCACAGGGTCGACGAGGATTACTATTCGCAGCCGCGAGCCCTGTTCCGCCTGATGACTGCGGCACAGCAGCAAGCCTTGTTCGACAACACGGCGCGCGCCATCTCGGGTGCCTCGGAGCAAGTCAAGCAACGCCACATCGGCAACTGCACCCTGTGCGACCCCGCGTATGGCGCGGGCGTGGCCGAAGCGATAGCCCGCCTGAGCAAATAGGGTCAGCGCACGCAGGGCAAGGAAGGCCCGCAAGCGGGCTTTTCTTGCTTTCCATCTACGCCACCCCTACCAGCGCTGGATATCGATCTGGCCCGTGATGCTCGTTTCCACCGGATAACCGTCGACCTGCGACGGCACGCGCCGCTTGACGGACGCATCGCGCAAATACACGACGAGGGCTTCGCCGCCGATGGCAGTCTGCCCCAGGCTGACGCCTTCGACGCCATCGATCGCCATCAGGGCCCGCTCATTGCGCCGCTTTGCCGCTTCCAGCCGGCCGGGCGGCGGTGCGGCATGCGCGAGGCCCGCCACCGCGTGGCTACTCGCCTCGTCCGGCACATACGGCATGGCCGCATCCTCGAAGACGGCGTAAGGCGCTGTTACAAATTTACTGTTTGACATGACACATCCTCCTGATGCTGCCCATGGCACGCGTTGAACAAGGAGGCACGGCGCGCCTCTTGCCCGCCAGGCCATGCATGGCAGCCACACTTGACCCTATCATCATCGTGCAAAAGGTGGCGCAGTGCAAGGAAGCATCACGCCGCCGCACCGTTTTCTGTGACCCTGCTCAAGTATATAAATTGATATCGAGCGCCACCACCACACGCCGCATCTGGTTGGCAAACGTGATATTGCCGCCGCCGGCAAACAGCAGACCGACGGGATTGCGCTGCTGGTTCCAGGTCCAGATGGACGAGCCGGAGTCGCCACCCGCGCTGAATGCCCCGCTGACGCCCGTAATGGCGATCTGGTCCTGGAACAGCGCGATCCTGCCGCCGCCATAATTGACGTTGATGGTGGCGCCCAGACCCGTGATGCGGCCCTGCGTCAATTGCGTCGTGCGTCCGGATTTGCCGACCAGCATGCCCAGCGCGGGCGCTGCCAGCGCGTTGCTGATGCGGAAATAGGCCGGCACGCCACCGCTCAGGTAGACCAGTTCGCGACGCACGCGGTCTGGCCAGGCCCAGCCGGTAGCGCAATCGACAAAATTGACGCCGCCACTGAAATTGATGGGCACGAAGCGCTCGAGCACGGCCACCTGGTCTTGCGGGCAGCGCCCGCCATCGATGGGGCCCGGCTGCACGATGCAGTCGTTGAACGCGCCGCCGTTGGAATTGGCCAGCACGTGATTATTGCTCAGAATCATCAAACGGCTGTTGCGCGGCGCGCTGCGCCCCACGGCCAGGCAGCCGATGGTGCCGGCCGTGATGCGGAAATGCCCGACCGAGACGCCGCCCGGCGCCGGACGCAGCCGGAAACGGTGCGGCTGCGCGTCGATCACGCCCGTGACGACAATATTGACGGGCACCCTGTCGCTGGCCACGGCGCGCACGCCCATGGCTCCCACGATGGCAGCCTTGGCGCGGTCGACGGAAGTCGGTTCGGCCACGTACAGGGTCAGGGCTGGCAAGCCCGGCTCGCCGGACGAGCTGTCGCTGGCGCCCTCGCCCAGGCCGATGGACACGCCCTGGATATTGCCGCCGTCGCTGAAGGCGTCGGCGGCGCGCACGCCGCCCGCCTGGGAAATCGACTGGCGCATGCCGTCTTCGATACTGCGCTTAATTTCCAGCAATTCCATGCTGACACCGCTCAAGGCGTCGGGCACGTCCGAGACGGATGCGCTTTCGATCGTATTGTCGTCCTCGCCGGGGGTGGAAAATTGGCCGATGGCCTCTTCATCGTCCGCGCTTTGCCCCTGGCCACTGCTGCCGGGTGGGGCACTGAAACCGTTATCATTGCCGATCATCATGTTCTCCTCGTGGGGTGCTCCGGATATCCAGTGTGGACGGGCCGCGCCGGCCGGTATTGATCTGGATTGAATTGCGCAGGCGCGTGGCAGCCCTGCGCCAAAGGGGCCAAAGGAGGGCAAAAATAGTTCCCTCGTCAAGGTTGAGCGAGATCAGGCGTGCGGGCAGAGGCACCGCCGTATACTTGGCCGACAGGCTGGAACCGGGCCTGCTCCACGACAGCAAGGTTAGCAACGCCAGCAACGGCATGGATGGGGAAACAATGACGAGCCCTGGTATGACACGCCACGACGACGCGCCTGCGGGCGAGCAAGCAGGCCAGCATGCCGGCTTTCTGCACGGCATGGCGGCCTGGGCGGAAAAACACAACATCAGCCCCTGGCGCGGCAGTTTTGCCGACTTTATCGAGCAAATCCTGCCCGCTCGCGCGGCCCTGCTGACGCGCAGCGCGCACCAGTACCTGTGGGACATGATGCGCTGGAACGGCCAGACCGATGACAGCGGGCGCTTCCGCTGTCGCCTGTTCGACAACGAGCTGTTCGGCATCGACGAGGCGATTGACCGCGTGGCCGCCTACTTCAAGGCGGCCGCCGCCGGCTCCGAAGTGGGCCGGCGCATGTTGCTGCTGCTGGGCCCGCCGTCGGGCGGCAAGTCGAGCCTGGTGATCCTGCTCAAGCGGGGGCTGGAAGAATACAGCCACAGCAGCGAAGGCGCCTTGTACGGCATCGCCGGCTGTCCCGTGCATGAATCACCGCTGCACCTGGTGCCGCACAGCATGCGCGCCGACTTTCGCGCCAGCTATGACGCCGAGCTGCATGGCGAACTGTGTCCCCATTGCCGCGCGCGGCTGGAAGAACAGTACGCGGGCGACTTCCTGCGCATGCCCGTCGAACGCATCCACCTGTCCGAGGCGGGCCGCTGCGGCATCGGCACGTATGCGCCGCACGACCCCACCACGGCCGACCTGGCCGACCTGGTCGGTTCCGTCGACCTGTCGAAGGTGACGCAGTATGGCGACGAAGGCGATCCGCGCGCCTGGTCCTGGTCCGGCGCCGTGTATGCGGCCAGCCGCGGCATGCTGGAAATGATCGAAATCCTCAAGGTCAAGCGCGAATTCCTGTACTTGCTGCTGACTTTAACGCAGGAAAAGAATGTCAAGGTGTCGCGCTTTCCCCTGATTTACCTCGACGAAACCATCCTCGCGCACACGAATCTGGCCGAATTTCGCAAATTCCTGCAAGAAAGCGAAAACGAGGCGCTGCTCGACCGCATGGTCATCGTGCAAGTGCCGTATACGCTCAATTACCGCGAAGAAGCGCGCATTTACCGCAAGCTGATCCTGGCGGCCGCGCCCGCCTTCCGCGACGTGCATCTCGATCCGCACGTGCTGCATGCGGCGGCCGTGTTCGCCATCCTCAGCCGCCTGCCCGAAGGCGAGGACAAGGAAGCCGAACTGGTCAAGAAGCTGCGCGTGTATGCAGACGAAGACGTTGACGACTTGCAGCATGCCGACATCCGCCGCTTGCGCGCGCGCGACAAGTCGCCCGACGAAGGCTTGTCGGGCGTGTCGCCCCGATTCGTCATCAATGCCCTGTCGCACGCCATCATTTCCGCCCAGCGCAACAGCCTCTCCACCATGGATGTGCTGCTGGCCCTGAAGGATGGCATCGAAAGCGATGCGCGCATCGAACCGCGGCGCAAGCGTCAGTGGGTCGATTATCTGGTGCTCACGCGCAAGGATTTCTATAACCGCTGGGTCAAGGCCGACGTGCACAAGGCCCTGTTCGTGTCGTTCGAGCAAGAAGCGCAGGACTTGCTGAGCAAGTATCTCGATGAAGTCGAAGCCATGCTCGACAACCGCCAGATCCGCGACCCCATGACCAGCGAAGAGCGCCGCCCCGACGAGCGCTTCCTGCGCGCCGTGGAAGAGAAAATCCATATCAGCGACGCGGGCAAGCAGTCGTTCCGGCAAGAAGTGGTGCGCAAGGCCATGGGCGCCTTCAAGCGGGGCGAGCCCTTCGGCCTGGCTAGCCACGCGCAATTGCACGATGCCATTCAGCAATATCTGTTCGAGCAACGGCGCGACGTGCTGCGCCTGGTCGGTTCGGCCAAGCGCCCCGACGATGACGTGCGGGCCAGGATCTCCGCCGTCGAGCAGCGCCTGGTGGACGAATACGGTTATGACGCCCATAGCGCGCGCGAAGCGCTCAACTACGTGACCACCTTGCTGGCGCAGGAATAGCCATGTCCGCCACGACTTCGCCAGTGTCCACCGCCCCAGCCCTGGCCCAGCCCTGGTACGGTTTGTTCTCGCGCGGCGCGCGCGACTGGCTGCGTCACAACCAGAAAGTACGCGATGCCGTGCAGGCGCACTTGCCCGAACTGATCGCCACGCCTGACCTGATCGGCGGACCGCAGCAGCGTACGGTGCAAGTGCCCATGCGCCTGCTCGAACACGCGCATTTTCGCCTGGCGCCGGCGCGCAACAGCGTGGGCGCGGGCCAGGGCGAAGGCCAGCCCGGCGATCTCCTGCGCGCGGCGCGCCCTGCCGCCACAGGCGAGGGCGGTGCGCCAGGCGGCGATGGCGAGGGGGCGGTGCGCCTGCTGCTGGAGTTTCCCATCGACGACATCCTCGACTGGCTGTGGGACGCCTTCGAGCTGCCGCACCTGAAGCCGCGCCACCTGGGCGCGATCGACGACGTGCGGCTGGTACGCAGCGGCCTGGACCGGCATGGCGCCCGCTCGCGCCTGGACCGGCGCCGCACCGTCAAGGAAGCGATCAAGCGGCGCGCCCTGCAAACGCAGCCCGTGCCCTTCACCAATGATGACTTGCGTTACCGCCAGGTGCTGGCACAGCCCCGCCCCAGCACGAATGCCGTCGTGTTTTTCGTGCTGGACGTGTCGGCCAGCATGGCGCAAGCCGAGCGCAAGTTGGCCAAATCCTTCTTTTTCTTTGCCTTGCAGGGCTTGCGGCGCAGGTATGCGCGCGTGGAAACGCGCTTCATCGCCCATACGACGCGGGCCTGGGAATTTTCCGAGGCCGAATTCTTCCAGGTCAGTGGCATGGGCGGCACCATGGCGTCCACCGCCTTTCGCCTGAGCCGCGAACTGCTGCAGGAACACTACGCACCGGGGCGCTATAACGCCTATCTGTTCTATGCCTCCGATGGCGAAAATTTCAGCGAAGACCGGGCGGCCGCCAGCCTGGGCCTGGGCGAACTGGCCGCCTTGCTCAACTATATGGGCTATGTGGAAACCTTGCCCGGCGTGCCGCGCAGCCTGGAAACGGAAATGCACAGCCTGTGCGCCGAGCAGGAACGGCGGGGCTTGCCCTTGCACAGCAGCATCCTCAGCAAGCCTGACGATGTGTGGGCGGCCATCCGCACCTTTTTCCAGCACGAAGCGGCCGACACGGAGGCAGCATCATGACACGGCCTGACGCGCAGAGCCACGGCGGTGCGCCAGACCAGGCCGGCAAGGCTGACAGAGTCGAGACCATGGGCCTGGATGGCTACGCGGCGCGCATCGAAGCACTGGCGCGCGAGCTGGGCCTGGCATTTGCGCCCGTCGAGTTCGAACTGGTACCGGACAATTTCATGAACGAGATCGCCAACTATGGCTTGCCCGTGCGCATGCGCCACTGGTCGTTCGGCGTGCGCTACATCCACCAGCTCGTGCATCAGAAGATGGGCAATTCGCATATTTTCGAAGTCATGTTTCCTGGCGACCCTTGCCATGCCTACATGGCGGAACACAATTCCGTGGCCGAAAACACCCTCGTCACGGCGCATGTGCTCGGTCACGCCGATTTTGCCAGTCGCAATGCCCTGTTCCTGCGCTTCGGTGCCATGGCGGGCCAGCACATCCTGCAACAAAGCGCAGCGCGGGCGCGGCGTTTGGAAATAGCGCTGCAACGGTACGGGCAAGAGCAGGTGGAAGCCGTGCTCGACGCGGCACTGGCGCTGGAACAGCATGTGGACATCCATGCCGAGCTGCACCGCCTACCCTATGCTGCGGCATCGGGGCCAGCCGGCGTCGCGGGTACGCCAGACCAAGCCGCCGCAGACGATTCGTTTGACCGGCGCTACCGGCGCTTGCCCGGTGAAGCCGCCAAGCTGGCGGCGCGCGAGGCGGCCAGCGCGCGGCTGGCGCAGCGCCCGCTCCTGCCGCCGCAAGCCGAGTACGACTTGCTGTGGTTCATCGCACAACATGGGCCGGAGCTGGCCGACTGGGAACGCGACATTTTTTTGGCCGTGCGCGAAGAATCGTTTTACTTCTATCCCGTGTACGCCTGCCAGATCATGAATGAAGGCTGGGCCTCGTACTGGCATGCGCGGCTGCTGCGCGAAGCCGACTTCCTGCCGCCCGCATTGTATCTGTCCGCCATCAAATCGCATTCGGACGTGGTGCGCCCTTACGCGGGCGAGCACCAGCAGGCGCTGGCCGTCAATCCCTATCACCTGGGCTTTTGCATGTGGGAACACATCATCGAGCGCGAAGGACTGGCGCGGGCGCGCCAGATTTGCCGCGACGACGATGACTGCAGTTTCATCCGCAACTATCTGGACGGGGAACTGGCTGACCGCCTGGGCCTGTTCGTGCATGAAAGCCGCCGCGACGGTGAAACGCGCCTGGCCAGCCGCGACTTGCGGGCCATCCGCGAAGCCATCCTGGCGCCCAAATACAACTATGGCGTGCCGTGCATCGCCGTCACCCTGCTCAATGACGACGGCAGCCTGGTGCTGCGCCACGATCACCAGCGCGATGGACGCGGCCTCGACCTGGAGCGGGCGGAACAGGTGCTGGCGTATTTCGCCCGCATCTGGCGCCGCCCCGTCACCCTGCATACGGCCGATTTTCGCGGCACGCCCCGTGTCCTGCACAGCAAGAGCGACGGCGTGCCCGAACCTCCCAAGCCGGCAACACCGCCCGTACCGGCAGCGGCGCCCGTGCAGCATTAAGCGGCGAACCTGGCGCAGGGCCTGTGCAGTAGCAATGCGCGCCTTGCGCAGCATGGACGATGGCCGCCAGTGCGGGCACCTGGCAGGCTCCCCATGCGGACATCATGCGCAACTGATGCGTACTTGATGCGTACTTGATGTACATTGAATGTGTACCTGATGCACAACTGCTGTACAACTGATGCCCCCTTCAGGCCAGGTTCGCCTGCTCCACATACCAGGCGATGGTGTGCCGCAAGCCTTGCGCCAGGTCGTGCGTGGGCACATAACCGAGCAAGCGGGCCGCCTTGGCGATGTCCGCCTGCGAATGGCGCACGTCGCCGGCGCGAAATTCGCCATATTCGGGTGCCAGCGGCACGTGCTGCGGGAGGGTGGCCAGCAACATCTGCTGCATGCTGGCGTGCAATTGGGTCAGACTGGTGCGGGCGTTGACGGCCACGTTGTAGACCTGGTTGACGGCTGCCGGGTCGGTGCCGGTGGCGGCCAGGATATTGGCTTGCACGGCATTGTGCACAAAGCAGAAATCGCGGCTGGTGGCGCCGTCGCCATGGATGTGCACGGCCTGGCCGTCGAGCATGGCGGCGATCCAGCGGGGAATGACGGCCGCGTAGGCGCCCAGCGGGTCTTGCCTGGGGCCGAAGACATTGAAATAGCGCAGCCCCACCGTCTGCATGGCGTAGCAGCGCGCGTACACCTGCGCATACAGTTCATTGACATATTTACTCAAGGCATACGGCGACAGGGGAGCGCCGATGTGCTCTTCCACTTTCGGCAAGGCCGGATGGTCGCCATAGGTGGCGCTGGACGCGGCATACACGAAGCGCTGCACGCCTGCCTCGCGCGCGGCGGCCAGCATGTTCAGGAAACCGCTGACATTGACGGCATGGCACAGCAGCGGGTCTTCCAGTGAACGCGAGACGGAACCGAGCGCCGCCTGGTGCAGCACAAAATCGACGGCGACGGGGCCGCCAGGATCGGCACGGCCGTGCTCGCTCAAAGTGCCGCCGCCATCTGCCCCACCGTCGCCACTACTGGTGGCAGGCACCGGCGCGCCGCACGCGCGCGCGCACGCCTGCGGGTCGCGGATATCGCCTTCGATGAAGGTGAAGCGCCGCCATGCCGCTTCGCCCACGCTGGCGCGCACCTGCTCCAGGTTATGCCGGTGGCCCGTCATAAAGTTGTCCAGGCCGCGCACTTCCTGGCCCAGTTGCAGCAAGGTTTCCAGCAGGTGCGAGCCGATGAAGCCTGCCACGCCCGTCACCAGCCAGCGGCGCGGTTCGCTGGCCAGTTGCGCGCACGCTTGCGCGTAGGCGCCGGCAGCCGGGCCCGCCACGTCACCGGCTGACCCCAGCGCCGTGTCTGCTGCGGCATCGAGAGCGCCGGCCGCCATCACAGCCGCCACACGTGCAGGCCGCCGTCCGCCAGCGGACGGGGGTCGAAATGCGACTTGATGTCGATGAAGCAGCCGTTTTCCAGCACCTTGGCCTGGAAGTCGGCCAGCGGGCGGGCCAGCAAGGCCTGGTGCGAAACGGCGCTGATGATGGCCTCGGCCCGCGGCAGCTGTTCCCAGCTTTCCAGGGTCAAGCCGTACTCTTCCAGCGCTTCGCGGCCATCGGCGACGGGGTCATGCACATGCACCTGCACGCCGTACGATTGCAGTTCGTGGATCATGTCGACCACTTTCGAGTTGCGCAAGTCCGGACAATTTTCCTTGAAGGTCAGGCCCAGCACGTTGACGTGCGACCCTTTCAATTTGAAACCGGCGCGCACCATTTCCTTGATGGTCTTTTCCGCCACGAATTTGGCCATGCCGTCGTTGATGCGGCGCCCGGCCAGGATCACATGCGGATGGTAGCCCAGCATTTCCGCCTTGTGCGTCAAATAATACGGGTCGACGCCGATGCAGTGGCCGCCCACCAGGCCGGGACGGAACGGCAGGAAATTCCATTTGGTGCCCGCCGCCTGCAGCACTTCCAGGGTATCGATGCCGATGCGGTCAAAGATGATGGCCAGTTCGTTCATCAGCGCGATGTTCAGGTCGCGCTGCGTGTTTTCGATCACCTTGGCCGCTTCGGCCACGCGGATGCTCGACGCCCGGTGCACGCCGGCCGCGACTACGCCTTCGTACAGGGCGGCCACCTTGTCCAGGGTGGCGTCGTCGTCGCCCGAGACCACCTTGCGGATGCTGTGCAGGGTGTGGTCCTTGTCGCCGGGGTTGATGCGCTCGGGCGAAAAACCCACATGAAAATCTTCCTTCCAGCGCAGGCCAGAATGCCGCTCGAGGATGGGGATGCAGATTTCCTCGGTGGCGCCCGGATACACGGTGGACTCGTAGATGACGGTGGCGCCGCGCCGCATATGGCGGCCGACGGCCGCGCTGGCGCCGGCCAGGGCGGAGAAATCGGGATTGTGCGCGCTGTCGACGGGCGTGGGTACGGCCACGACGATGAAATCGGCCAGTTGCAGCTCGGCCGGATCACAACCCACGCTCAGCCACTGCGCCGCGCGCAGCTGTTCCGTACTCACTTCGCCCGTGGGGTCGACATGGTTGCGGTAACTTTCTACCTTGCGTGCCGACAAGTCGATGCCGATGGTGCGCTGGCGCATGCCGAACGCCACGGCCAGCTGCAAGCCGACATAACCGAGCCCCATCACCGCCACCACGTCCGCTTTGTGATTCACATTGCCATCCAGCTTGCTGTCCATATGCATGTGCTCCCAATGTTTGCGGCCTGAGCATCGCCGTCCGGGAAATTCTACGGTCGCCGGGCTGGCCATTCTTGAGCAGGAACAAGGAACACGGAGCGGCGCCAGGCAGGCGCGCGGACAATCGGCGGCTTGTTGAGCGCAATCAAGGAGAGCGGCGCCCATCTTTTTAAGCTAGGCCATGCCCATCTTTCATGCACGCCGCTACCGGAGACTTCCATGGCCCGTACCCTGCCCCGCCCTTTCCCCGGCTTGCCGGCCGCCGCGCTGTGCTGCACCCTGCTGCTGCCCTTGCTGACGGGGTGCCACGGCACGCAGAGCAGCGCATCGCTGCTGGCCGACGCGCAGCAGTACCGCCAGAAGGGCGAGGCGCGCGCCGCCATCATCCAGTTGAAGAACCTGCTGCAACAGGAGCCGGACAATGCGGCGGCGCGCTTGCTGCTGGGCAGCATCTATATCGACACGGGCGAAGCGCTGTCGGCCGAGAAAGAATTGCGCAGAGCAAAGTCGCTGGGCACGCCGGCGCAGCAAGTGATGCCATTGCTGGGCAAGGCCTGGCTGATGCTGGGCCAGTTCGACAAGGTACTGGCCGAGATCGCCGATGATGCGGCGCAGCCGGCCAGCCTGCTGGCCCTGCGCGGCGATGCCTTGCTGGCCGTGGGCCGCCGGGACGAGGCGCGCGCCGTGTTTGCGCGCCTGCTCGAAGCCCGTCCCGGCCAGGTTGAGGCCTTGCTGGGCCTGGCGCGGCTGGCGGCGCTGGAGCAGCAGGTGCCGGCGGCCGAGCTGCTGCTGGCCCAGGCGTTGAAGAGCGCGCCCGCCAACCTCGACGCCTTGCGGCTGCAGGGCGACCTGCAGCGCCTGCAAGGCAAGAACGGTGCTGCGCGCCTCGCCTACATGCAGATTCTCAAGCTCAAGCCGGACAATACCCAGGCCCATATCGACCTGGCCAACCTCGATCTGCTGGAAAACCGCTACCTGGAAGCGGCGGCCCAGCTGGCCACGGCGCGCAAGACGGCGCCCAACAGCCTGGGCTTGCTGCAGGCCCAGGCGCTGCTCGATTTCCGCCAGGGCAAGAACAAGGCGGCCCTGCAATCGTTGCAACTGGTGCTCAAGGTGGCGCCCGAGCACATGCCGTCCATCCTGCTGGCCGGCGCCGTGCAGCTGAAGCTGGGCTCGCCGCAACTGGCGGAAAGCTATCTGCAGCGCTTCCTGGCCGTCTATCCCAAACATGTGTACGCGCTCAAGATGATGGCGTCGATCGAACTGATGCGCGGTAAGACCGATGCGGCCCTCGACTTGCTGCTGCCCGTGCTGGCCACCGCTCCCGACGACGTGGAACTGCTGTCGCTGGCGGGCGAGGCGCATTTGCGCGCGCGCCGCTACGACAAGGCCGCAGCATATTTCGAAAAGGCCAATACCCTGGCGCCGGACACGGCCAGGCTGCATGCGGCGCTGGGCATCAGCCGCCTGGGCTTGGGCGAGAACAGCCGTGCCATCGACGAACTGGAACGCGCCAGCATGCTCGACAAGAGCACGCCGCAGGTGGGCTCCATGCTGGTGCTGACCTTGCTGCGCAACAAACAGAATGACAAGGCCCTGGCCACCGTCAAGATGCTGGAACAGCAGCAGAAAGGCACGAATCCCCTGCTGCTGAACCTGAAAGGCGGCGTCTACATGGCCTTGCGCGACGTCCCCGCCGCGCGCGCCAGTTTCGAGCAGGCGCTGGGGATGGACCCTGTCTATCTACCGGCGCTGAACAACCTGGCGCAACTCGACCTGGCCGGGAAAAAGCCGGAACAAGCGAAACAGCGCTTCGAGCGGGCGCTGGCGAAAGCGCCAAAAAATGCCGACTTGTGCGCGGCGCTGGCCAAGCTGGCCGCTTCGCAAGGCAAGACGGACGAGGCGCGGCGCTGGCTGGAACGGGCCCACCGCGACAATCCCGACGCCGTCGCGCCGGCCCTGCTGCTGAGTAACTTTTACCTCCAGACAGGCGCGCCCGACAAGGCGCTGGAACTGGCACGCACCCTGCAGTCGGGCCACCCGGACGACGCCGATGCGCTGGCCCTGCGGGCGCAGGTCGAATACGGCGCCGGCCAGACGCAGGCGGCGCTCGACAGCTACAGCAAGCTGGCCAGCATACAGACGACGTCGGCACCGCTGCAGATGCGCATCGCCAGCTTGCACCTGGCGCTGGGCGACCGCCAGAATGCGCTGCAAGCGGCCAAGCGGGCGCAATTGCTCGATCCCACCCTGCTCGAAGCGCGCGTGGTCGAAGTGTCGCTGCTGCTGGGCCTGAACCGCCAGCACGACGCGCTGGCCGTGGCGCGCCAGGTGCAGCAACAGCAACCGACGCTGGCCGCCGGCTACAAGCTCGAAGGCGACGTGCTGATGGCGCAGAAACTGCCGCAGGAAGCCGTCAAGCTGTACCAACACGCCATCCAGCTCAGCAATATCGGCCCCATGCAGGTGCAGTTGCACCGCGCCATGCTGGCCGCGGGCCAGGTGCGCGAGGCCGATACGCGCATGGCGGCCTGGCTGAAGGACAAGCCCGATGACCTTGGCGTGCGCAGCTACCTGGCCGGCGCCAGGCTGGCGGCAAAGCAATACGGCGCGGCCATCGAACAGCTGCAGTACATCGTGACCAAGGATACGGCCAATGTGGCGGCGCTGAACGACCTGGCGTGGGCGTACCAGCAGGAAAAAGATCCGCGCGCGCTGGCGACGGCCGAGCAGGCGCTCAAGCTGGTGCCGGACAACCCCATCGTGCTCGACACCCTGGGCTGGATCGTGCTGGAACAGGGCGACGTCAAGCGGGCGACCACCCTGCTGCGCAAGGCGGCCGGCCTGGCGCCGAAGTCGCCCGACATCCAGTACCACCTGGGTGCGGCGCTGGCGAAATCGGGCGACAAGCCGGGGGCGCGCAAGCAACTGGAACAGCTGCTTGCCGCCAACAAGGAGTTCCCGCAGCGGGCCGAGGCGCAGGCCTTGCTGACCCAGCTCTAGGCCATGCTGGCGTACACGGCCCTGCCCGGCCTGGCAGCACGGCTGCTGGCCTTGCTGGCGGGCGTGGCCTGCATGCTGGGCCTGCGCCATTATCCGCTGGGCCACGGCTGGCCTGGCCTGCTGTTTGCCGCCCTGCTGCCAGCCTATTTCCTGCTGCTGTGCTGGCGTCCCGCCTGCTGGCTGTTCTGCGTTCCCGCCCTGCTGCCCGTGCTCGACCTGGCGCCGTGGACGGGCTGGTTCTTCCTCGAAGAAATCGACGTGCTGCTGTTGCTGACGGTAGCCTGCGGCTATTGGCGCCTGGGCGAACCGGCCCGGAGCGCGGCGGCGCAGCTTTCGCCCGCCGCCCGCGCCTGCCTGCTGCTGTGCAGCCTGGCCTGGCTGGCAGCGCTGCTGCGCGGCGTGCTGCCGCTGCCGCCCCTCGATGCGTATGCCTGGGATAATTACCTGAGCCCCTACAACAGCTTGCGGCTGGGCAAGGCCTGGGCCTGGAGCATGCTGCTGCTGCCGCTGCTGCTGCGCGACGGGGATCCGTCCGCCCTGCGCCGCTATGCGCTGCCGGGCATGCTGGCCGGGCTGGCCATGGTGTCGCTGTTCGCGCTGTGGGAGCGGGCCGTGTTTCCCGGTTTGACGAACCTGTCCAGCGACTACCGCATCACGGCGCCGTTTTCCGCCATGCACACGGGCGGCGCCGCGCTGGACGGCTATCTGGCCCTGAGCCTGCCATTTGCCGGCCTGTGGCTGGCGCGCGCGCGCAGCCGCTGGCAGGCTGCGCTGGCCTTGCTGCTGCTGGCACTGGCCCTGCACGCGGCATGTACCACCTTTTCACGGGGCCTGTACGCGGCCCTGGCGGCGGCCGTGCTGCTCGTTTTGTGGCAGACCTTGCGGACAATCCCCGGCGCGGCGCTGCGCCCGACGGGCCGGCGAGCCATGCGCAAACCCTTGCTGATGCTGCTGCTGGCCGGCCTGGGCACCGTCCTGCTCGGCTACATGTTCAGCCTGGCCGGCTACCGTGGCTTGCTGGCCGCCGTCATCCTGCTCACGGCCAGCTTCGTGCTGGCGGCACGGCCCTTGCCGTGGCGCCTGGCGCCGGCCAGCCTGCTGTGTGCGCTGTGCCTGCAGGGGCTGCTGGCCAGCTGGTGGCCGGAAGGGGCCGGCCAGCCGGCTGCCGGCTGGCTGAAAGGCCCGTATTTCCTGTTCCTGCTGGCCGCCGTGCTGCTGGCGGGCGCGCTGCTGCCCTGCACCCTGTGGCCGGGCAGCGCTGCCGGCAAAGGCCCTGCCAGGCTGGTCCTGGCGATGATGGCGTGGACCATGCTGGCGTGCAATCTCGTCTGGATAGGCTGGCACTGGGCCGGTGCTCCCGCCCTGGCGCCGGCCGGGCTGGTCGTGTTGCTGGCCATGCTGATGCTGTGCAATGGACGCTTGCGCGCGCCGCTATGGCGGCTGGACCGGGCCAGCCTGAGCATCGCGGGCGCGGCCGGCATCCTGCTGCTGCTGGCCATCCCCGTCTCGGCCAGCTATTACGCCACCGAACGCTTCGCCACCACGGCCTTCGACCTGCAAGGCCGCCTGCGCCATTGGCGGCAAGTGCTGGCCATGCAGCCGTCCGACTGGGACGATCAGCTGTTCGGCATGGGCATGGGCAGCTTTCCCGCCACGTACTACTGGCACAATCCGGGGCGCGAAGTGCCGGCCAGCATCGCCTATGCGCAAGAAGAGGGCGAGCCTGGCACTGCCGGCAACACCTATGTGCGCCTGGCCAGTCCCGGCTACAGCGCCGGCTATGGCGAACTGCTGCGGCTGCTGCAACGCCTGCCGCTGCAGCCGGCCACGCACTACGCGCTGGCGCTGGACGCGCGCCGAAGCGGACCCATGCCCGTGTTGCTGGTGCGCTTGTGCCAGAGACAATTGCTGTACGCACAAGCTTGCGTGCCTGTCCCCCTGCGCCTGCAGGCACCGCCGCCTGGCAGTCCCGTGCCGGCCTGGCAGCACTATGAAGTGCCGTTTGACAGCAAATGGCTGGGCGCGGGCGCCTGGCTGCTGCGCCCGCCCGTGCAGCTGGAACTGGCGGCCA
The DNA here is from genome assembly GCF_006517255.1 of Janthinobacterium tructae. Lineage (NCBI taxonomy): Bacteria > Pseudomonadati > Pseudomonadota > Betaproteobacteria > Burkholderiales > Oxalobacteraceae > Janthinobacterium > Janthinobacterium tructae. Next base: position 1,115,446 of record NZ_CP041185.1, read on the forward strand.
GCGGCACGGCCACCTCGTCCGTGATCGACGTCGACAATCTGAGCCTGCGCGCGCCGGGCGGCGAGGAATTGATCGCCAACGGGCGCTTTACGCAGGCCAACAATTACTGGTTTTTCAGCAGCGACCACCATCACTTGCCGTGGCATATCAAGAGCCTGGCGCTGCATGTGCTGGTGGAAATGGGCTGGTGCGGGGCACTTTCCCTGCTGGCCCTGCTTTCCCTGGCCGGCCTGCGCCTGCTGCGCCAGGCCACGGGGGGCAACCAGTGCGCGCTAGCCTGCGCCGCCGCCCTGCTGGGTTTTCTCGTCGTCGGCCTGTTCGACAGCCTGCTCGACGTGCCGCGTATCGCCCTGCTGTGCTATCTGATGCTGCTGTGCGCATTGCTGCAGCCCCCGCAACCTCCTCCCCCTGAAAGCACGCCGCCATGAAAGCCCTGCCGTTGACATTCTCCTCTGCCCTGCTGTCCGGCCTGATCCTGGCTGTGGCCAGCGCGCCTTGCCGTGCCGACCAAGACCTGGCGCAAGTCATTGCGCGCGTGAAGCCGTCCATCGTCGGCGTGGGCAGCCTGCAAGCGACGCGCACGCCACCGATGAATTTCTTCGGCACGGGTTTCGTGGCAGGCGACGGCTTGAGTGTGCTGACCTGCGCCCATGTGATTCAAAAACTGCTCGATGCCAATCCCAACGAAGTGATCGGCATACTCACGGGCCAGGGCGAGGCGGCGCAATTTCGCCCTGCCAAAATCCAGGCGCTGGACACGGAGCACGACCTGGCCTTGCTGCGCCTGGCCGGCGCACCCCTGCCGGCCCTGGCGCTGGGCGACGCGGGCACGGTGCGCGAAGGCCAGGCCATGGCCTTTACCGGCTTCCCGCTGGGTACCTTGCTGGGTCTGCACCACGTGACGCACCGCGCCACCGTATCGTCGCTGACGCCGGTGGTCAGGCCCAGCGCAACGGCGCAGCGCCTCGACACCCGGCGCCTGGCGCAACTGCAAAAAGCGCCGTACACGGTGTTCCAGCTGGACGCGACGGCGTATCCGGGCAGCAGCGGCAGCCCCCTGTTCGATCCCGGGACGGGTCTCGTCTATGGCATCGTCAACATGGTGTATGTCAAGGGCCTGAAAGAGGCGGCCATCACCGCGCCCAGCGGCATCACCTACGCGATTCCGGGCAGCCACATGCAGGCGATCCTGCTGAAAAACAAATGAATCAGTTGCGCCCCTGCCTGAGCCGGTCGGTAATGCCTGGTTCATCCCATGTCGGAAAAAAAAAGGGGTAAAACGATCGTTCACCCCCATGCTGTTCCATCATGCCGCCGTATTTGCGGATCTGGGCCCCCATGTAGTCGAGGTCCAGGCGCAGCAATACGGCCGGCGCCCCCACGCGCGTGCACTCTCGCTCGCCGCCAAAATCCTTGAAACCCAGCATGCGCTTGTAAAACACCACATGACGTGGATTGACTTCGATCACGTAATCCGTAAAGCCGTGAATATTGTGGGCATAGATATAAGAAATATGAATCAGTGCCGCGAACACGCGCTTGCTCACGCCCTTGTCGATGGCCAGGCGCGACGGTTCGCACAGGCGCCGGCCCTGCTCGCGCAGCACGTCGAGCTTGTCGCGAAAGTTTTCATCGGCGGGCAAGCCCGTCTCGTCATTGTCCAGGCACAGGGTCATGGTGCCGACGGTGGTGCCTGCCGTTTCCGCAAACAGGGTAATTTTATTCAGCGCATGCGCGATGCCGGGATCGACAGCATAGCCGCGCCAGCCATACATCTTGCGGATCAGCAAACTGGCCGCCTCGCGGCGGCCACGCGAATTGGCCATGCGGATATGAAAGCGCTGCAGGTCGAGCTCGTGCTCCATGGCCGGGTCGATCTGGCCCTCGCCCACCACCAGGTCACTGAAAGCACCGGGCGTGTCGAAGGAAATAATAGGTTCATCTTGAAAGCTCATCTTGTCCTCACGTTCATTGGGCAGCCGTCAAGACGGACTGAAGCCAATGCCTTGTGACAAGATAAAAAGCAGAGAAGTTCCCGCGTCAGGCAAAAAAAACAGAAGAAATATACTATTCAATAGCAAAATTGCATGCTGAAATTTGCCCGCAAGTACAAATTGACAAATATAAGTGCTGTTTTGATATTGCCGAGCCTGCTGCTAAAAAAAGCTCTCCGGTATCAGCAGCACGTCGCCCGGCCGCATCATGACGTTGGCGGAAATATCGCCACTCTTGAGCAGATCGTCCAGACGCACGCGCAGCTGCTGCTGGCTGCCGTCGCGCATGCGGATGATGCTGGCCTTGTTGCCGGCGGCAAAGTCAGTGATGCCGCCCACGGCGATGAGCACGTCCATCAGCGACATGCCGAGGCGGTACGGCAGCGCCTGCGGCTTGGCCGCCTCGCCGATGACCCGGATCTGCTCGCCATACGGGCCCGAGAAATTGGTGACGATGACCGTCACCACCGGTTGCTGGATAAACTTGCCCAGGGCTTGCTCGATATCGCGCGCCAGCTGGGTCGAAGTCTTGCCGCTGGCGGCCAAATCCTCCACCAGCGGCGTGGTGATCTTGCCATCGGGCCGCACGGCCACCGTCAGCGACACTTCCGGATTGCGCCAGACGATGATGTTGACGGAGTCGCCCGGGCCGATCAGATAGTCGTGCATGGGGGCGCTGTCGTCGGCGGGCGCCAGCGGATAGCGTGTGCGGCAGCCCCCCAGCAAGCTGGCGCTACCGGCCAGGAGCAGCGTGTGGCAGACAAAAGCACGGCGAAACGGATTCATGCGGGGCCTCTTCGAGTCGATGGCGCGTCCATGGCAGGCCCCGCAGAACCAGCCTGGGCCGCGAACTTCCTATGATTATTAAAACCCGGCAAGGGAACCTTGAGGCGTATCAAGAAGCAATCATCTTGGGAAATCTTGCTTCACAGGCGCCCTATACTTTGCTTACTCAACAGGCAAGCATTTCTTGCAAGACGCCGTTGTCCGCGCCGCCCAGCCATCGACCGTGCAGCACCGTCACCAGAAGGAAGCGACATGGAACAATTGATACAGCAACTGCTTTCCAGCCTGAAAGGCATCTGGAAGTACCGCTGGCATGCGGTGCTGGTGGCGTGGCTGGTGGCAATAGTCGGCTTCATCAAGGTCATTACGCTACCCGACGACTTCCAGACGTCGGCGCGCGTGTTTGTCGATACGCAAACCATCCTCAAGCCGCTGTTGGCCGGCATGACCAGCGTGCCGAACACGGAACAGCAGGTGGCCATCATGAGCCGCACCCTGCTCAGCCGCCCGAACGTGGAGCGCGTCATGCGCATGGTCGACCTCGACCTGAATTCGAAGACCGTGCGCGAACACGAAGCCCGGCTCGATGAGCTGATGAGCCGCATCAAGATCAGCGGCACCAGCGCCTACGATATCTACACCATCAGCTACAGCGGGCGCGACCCGAAGCTGGTGCGCGACGTGGTGCAAAGCCTGCTGACCATCTTTGTCGAAGGCAGTTTCCAGGGAAAAAAGGGCGATTCGCAGAAAGCCGTGCAATTCATCGACGAGCAGATCAAGAATTACGAGGACAAGCTGAGCGCGGCGGAAAACCTGGTGAAGGAATTCAAGATCCGCAACAACCTGCTGCTGCCGCGCCAGGGCATCGACTATGGCAGCCAGCTGCTGATGTCATCCGATAGCCTGAACAATGCCAAGCTGGAACTGGTCGAGGCGGAGCAGGCGCGCAAGGCCATCCTGAGCCAGATAGAAGGCGACGAACCGGTGCTCGACCTGGAGCCGAACGCTTCGGCCATCACGAACCCGGAACTCGATGAGCGCATCGGCTCGCTCAACAAGAATCTGGACAGCCTGCGCATGCAATTTACGGAATTGCATCCCGACATCATCGCCTCGAAGCGCCTCATTGCGCAGCTGGAAGAGCGCAAGATCGAGGAGAGCAAGCTGAAAACGGCGTCCGGCGATCCGGGCAAGAACTACAGCCCCATGCTGCAGCAGCTGAAGGTGGCGCTGACGGACGCGGACGCCAAGGTGGCCGCCATCCGCGCCCGCGTGCAGGAATACAACGCGCGCAATGAGCGCCTGCTGGCGCAAAGCAATGCCGTGCCCGAGGTGGAATCGCAGCTGGCGCAACTGAACCGCGACTACATCATCAACAAGGAAAACTATGAAAAGCTGATCGGCCGGCGCGAAGCGGCCAAGCTGTCGGGCGAACTCAGTTCCACCACCGAGATGATGGCCTTCAAGATCATCGACCCGCCCACGGTGCAATATGCGCCCGTCGGCCCGAACCGTCCGCTGCTGTTTTCCGCGGCGCTGGGCGCGGCCCTGGTGGCCGGCATCGCCACGGCACTGCTGATCAGCCAGGTGCGCCCCACCTTCCTCAGCCCCGCCGAACTGCGCGATGCCACGGGCTTGAATGTGCTGGGCACGGTATCGATGAACTGGACGCCGCTGCAGCAGGTGCGCCGCCGCCGCGCCCGCTATGCCTTTGCCGGCTGTCTGGGCAGCCTGTTCCTTCTGTACGGCGGGGTCATGACGGCCGCGCTGCTGAAATTCTAGAGCCACCAAGGGAGCGACGATGAGCAGCAAGGACAGCGGCAAGCAGGAACCCACGATCCTGGGCGTGGCCGAGGCCAGCGTGGCTTATGGTCCAGATGTTGCGGATGGTGCGGATGATGGCGCAACGGCGGCCGGCAACCCCCGCTACCGCCCCCTGAACCTGGCCCGGCTGGCGGAGCAAGGCATGCTCACGCAGGAAGGCGGGCGCAGTTCGGTGGCCGAAGATTTTCGCATCATCAAGCGCCCGCTGCTGCGCCAGGCGCGCGCCAGCGGCGCCGAGGCCATCCGCCACGGCAACCTGATCGTCGTCACCAGCGCCATGCCCGGCGAAGGCAAGACGTACTGCGCCATCAACCTGGCCATGAGCATCGCCATGGAAATGGATATCACGGTGCTGCTGGTCGATGCCGACGTGGCGCGCCCGTCCGTGCTGAAAGTGCTGGGCCTGCCGCCCGAGCCTGGACTGATGGACGTGTTGCTCGACCCGCAGCTGGCCATGGGGGACGTGATCCTGAAAACCAACGTGGCCAACCTGCGCATCCTGCCCGCCGGGCGCAGCAACAAGCACGCGACGGAATTGCTGGCCAGCCGGGCCATGAGCCGCCTGCTGGCCGAGATCGCCAGCCGCTATAGCGACCGCATCGTCGTCTTCGATTCGCCGCCCCTGCTCATTACCAGCGAAGCGCACGCGCTGGTGGGACAGATGGGCCAAGTGGTGATGGTGGTCGAGGCGGAAACGACGACCCAGCACGCCGTCAAGGAAGCGCTGCGCCAGATCGAAGCGTGCGAACACATTCATTTGATCTACAACAAGACCAAATCGTTCCCCGGCAACGACTACTACGGCTATGGCTATTACGACTAGCCGCCGGGTGTCGCTACCGCTGGCGCTGCCGCCATTGCTGCCTTTGCTCTCTTTGCTGCTGCCCCTGCCGGCCTTTGCTGTCGACTGGCTGGTGAAACCGTCGCTGCGTCAGCGTGTAAGCTATACGGACAATGCGCTGCGCGCGCCGCCAGGCCAGGCGCAATCGGACTTCATCACGGAAATCGCGCCCGCCATCGCCCTCATCGGCACGGGACCGCGCCTGCGCGTGAACCTCGATTACAGCTGGCACAAATACCTCTCGGGGCAGCGCGGCAATAGCGACAACCACGACTTGCACGCCGCAGCCGACGCCGAGCTGGTGCAGGACTGGTTCTTCATCGATGCCAACGCCAGCGTGAGCCGGCGCAACATCTCGCCGTTCGGCCCGCAACTGATCGACGAGCTGCCCGACACGGACAATACCAGCACGGTGCGCACCACCAGCATCAGCCCCTACCTGCGCCACCGCTTCCGCGGCGTGGCCACGGCCGAGCTGCGCTATACGCGCAATACGGTCGCCAGCGGCGGCGATCTGCTGTCCGTACATAGCGACGAGATGGAATTGCTGCTCAGCGGCGAACCGCGCGGCCAGGGCTGGACCTGGAACGCCAGCCACGATGTGCGCCGCACGCAGGACAGCAAGCTGACGCCCGTGCGCATGCAGCGCAGCAGCGTGGGCCTGCGCTATCCGTTCAGCCGAAAATGGGCGGCCACGGCCAGCGGCGGCATGGAAAAGGAAGGCTATCTGTCGAGCAGCGGCAAGGCGCCGGAAGGCCGCTTCTGGTCGCTGGGCGGCGTGTGGACGCCGTCGCCGCGCACCAGCCTGGCTTTCAGCACGGGCAAGCGTTTTTTTGGCACCACCTACAGCCTCGATGCCAACTTCCTGCAGCGCCATACCAACTGGCAACTGAGCTACAGCGAAGACATCACCACCATGCCCACGCAGTTTGCGCGCCTGGGCGACCGCGACGCGGGCCAGTTGCTCGATCAATTATGGCGCGGCATCTTTCCCAACGCGCGCGACAGGCGCTTGCGCATCAATGCCTTCCTGCGTTACGCCAACAGCCTGGGGCCGGAACGGGGCGCCATCAATTACTTCAGCCACCGCTATTTCCTGCAAAAGCAGCTGAAACTGACAATGGCGCGCGCCACGGGCAAAAGCACGCTGGTCGCCGGCGTCACGGCCGTCGACCGCACGGCGCAAACGGCCAGCGGCATCGACAGCGCCTTGCTGCCCGGCATGGAGTTCGGCAGCGAAGACCGCACGCGCCAGATCGGCGCCAATGTGGGCTGGAGCTGGCAAGCCAATTCGCGCACCAGCGTGAATGTCAATGCCGGCTACGCTGGCGTGCGCTCGCTGAGCGTGCCCCGGCGCGACAACAACATCACCGTGACGGCCGGCTACAGCCGCATCCTGCAGCCCAACATGACGGCCAGCATCGATGTGCGGCACATGCGGCACACCAGCAACCGGGGCGGCAACTACCGCGAAAACGGCGTCAGCGCCACGCTCACCATGCAATTCTAAGGAGGTAGCAGCATGTCCAGCATGTCCCATCCTTCGCTACCGTCCGCCGCGCCCGCGCACCTGCTGTGCGTGGTGGCCGCGCGCCCCAACCTGATGAAAATGGCGCCCATCCTGGCCGCCCTGACGCGCCAGGCGCCCGCCGTGCGCGTGACGCTATTGCATACCGGCCAACACTACGATGCGGCCATGAATAGCCAGCTGTTTTCGGATCTGAATCTGCGCGCGCCCGACATCAGCCTCGACGTCGGCTCCGGCAACCATGCGCAGCAGACCGCCGAGATCATGCGCCGCTTCGACGCCGTGCTCGACACGCATCCGCCGCTGGCGCCCGACGCCGTGCTGGCGGTGGGCGACGTCAATTCCACCCTGGCGTGCGCGCTGGTGGCGGCCAAGCGGAACATTCCCGTGATCCACGTCGAGGCGGGCCTGCGCAGCGGCGACCGGCGCATGCCCGAGGAAATCAACCGCGTGCTGACGGATCAATTGTCCGATCTGCTGCTGACCAGCGAGGAAGGCGCGCGCGGCAACCTGCTGCGCGAAGGCATCGCCCCCGAACGCATCCACTTCACGGGCAACGTCATGATCGACAGCCTGCGGCAGCAACTGCCGCGCGCAGTCAAGCCTGCCACCACCGTGCGCGCGCACGGCCACGCCTGTCCGCCCGCGTATGGCCTGTTGACCTTGCACCGGCCGTCGAACGTCGATGATGCGGCGCAGCTGCAAGCGCTGCTGCAGGCGCTCGGGCAATTGGCATGCCAGCTGCCGCTGCTGTTTCCCATCCACCCGCGCACCCTGGCCGGCTTGCGCCTGGCGGGCCTGGAACCCTTGCTGGCGCGGCAAGCCATCGTCTGCCTGCCGCCGCTGGGCTACCTGGAAATGCTGGGCCTGATGCAGGGCGCGCGCCTGGTGCTGACCGATTCCGGCGGCATCCAGGAAGAAAGCACGGCCCTGGGCGTGCCTTGCCTGACCCTGCGCGCCAATACGGAGCGCCCCGTCACCGTCAGTGCCGGCACGAATACCCTGGCCGGCACACAGCCGGCAACCATTCTCGCGCTGGCACGCGCCATCCTCGAGACGGGAGGCAAGCGGGGCCGCATTCCGCCCCTGTGGGATGGCCACGCAGCCGAGCGCATCGCCGCCGTCATCGCGCCCTGGCTGGCGGCGCGCCGGGGACCGCCATGACGCCGCCACCGGTAACCTTGTGCAATGCGCTGACCATCGACGTGGAAGACTATTTCCAGGTGTCCGCCTTCGCGCCGCACATCGCGCGCGCCGACTGGCCCCGCCTGGAATGCCGGGTCGAGGCGAACATCGAGCGCATCCTGCTGCTGCTGGAAAGCCGGCGCATCCACGCCACCTTTTTCACATTGGGCTGGATCGCCGAGCGCTATCCGGCCATGCTGCGCCGCGTGGCCGGCGCGGGGCACGAAGTGGCCAGCCACGGCTATGCGCACCTGCGCGCCTGCGACCAGCCGGCCGCGCAGTTCGCCGACGATGTGCGCCGCAGCAAGACCATCCTGGAGCAATTGACGGGGCTGCCCGTGCACGGCTACCGGGCGCCCAGTTTTTCCATCGGCGCGGCCAATCTGTGGGCCTTCGACGTACTGCAGGAAGCGGGCTACCGCTACAGTTCCAGCATCTATCCGATCCGCCACGACCATTACGGCATGCCCGATGCACCCCGCTTCGCCTGGCGCCCACGCGGGCCGCAAGGCATGCTGGAATTGCCTGTCAGCACAGTGCGCTTGCGCGGGCGCAACCTGCCGGCCGGCGGCGGCGGTTACTTCAGATTGATGCCGTATGCACTGTCGCGCTGGCTTTTGCGACGCATCAATTCGCGCGACGGGCAAGCTGGCATATTCTACTTTCATCCCTGGGAACTCGATCCCGGCCAGCCGCGCCCGCCGGGCCTGAGCGCGAAAACGCGCTTTCGCCACTACCTGAACCTGGGACGCATGGAAGCACGGCTGGCGCGCCTGACGGCCGACTTCACCTGGGACCGCATGGACCGTATCTTTTTGGAAAGCACATGATGCACGAGGCCAGCCTTCCTGCCGACCGGGCGCCGTCCAGCGCCGCCATTGCCGTGCGGTCCCTGCAGGCGCACGAGCATGCACGCTGGGATGCCTTTGTCGAGGCCTGTCCCGAAGCCACCTTCTTTCACCGCGCCGGCTGGCACACCATCCTGCAGCAAGGTTTTAAACACGACAGCCATTTCCTGTATGCGGAACAGGACGGGCGCATCGCCGCTATCTTGCCGCTGGCGCATGTGCGCAGCCGACTGTTCGGCTCCTCCCTCGTCTCGCTGCCGTTTTGCGTGTACGGCGGCATCGCCGGCGGCAGCCCTGCCGTGCGACTGGCCCTCGACGAAGCGGCGCTGGCGCTGGCGCGGCGTCTCGGCGTGGGGCACCTGGAATACCGCTGGCGCGAAATGAAAGGAAATGCACACGCTGCCTGGCTGCATAAACCGCTGTACGCGACCTTCCGCCGCCACCTGCATCCGGATGCCGAACAGAACCTGCTGGCGATACCGCGCAAGCAGCGCGCCGTCGTGCGCAAGGCCGTGGCCGGCGGCCTGCATAGCGCCATCGACTATGACTTGCAGCACTTTTACCCGATCTATGCGGCCAGCGTGCACCGGCTGGGCACGCCCGTCTTCGCGCGCCGCCATTTTGCCCTGCTGCGCACGGTGTTTGGCGACGATTGCGACATCCTTACCGTCTACCACGGCCAGCAGGCGCAGGCCAGCGTGCTGCTGTTCTATTTCCGCGATGAAGTGCTGCCGTATTACGGCGGCGGCACGCCGCTGGCGCGCAGCACGGGCGCCAACGACTTCATGTACTGGGAAGCGATGCGCCGCGCCTGCGAACGCGGCTACCGCCTGTTCGATTTCGGCCGCAGCAAGCTCGGTACGGGGGCCTGGGACTTCAAGAAGAACTGGGGGTTTGCGCCGCAGCCGCTGCCGTATGCCTACCAGCTGGTGCGTGCCACGGCCTTGCCGGAAGTCAATCCTCTGAATCCCAACTACGCGCTGTTCATCCGCGCCTGGCGCCGCCTGCCGCTGCCGCTGGCCAACCTGCTGGGACCGCACATTGTGCGGCAACTGGGCTAAGCAAGGGGACACACCATGCGCGAACTATTATTCCTCGCCCACCGTCTGCCGTATCCGCCCAACAAGGGCGACAAGATACGCTCGTGGCACATGCTGCAGTACCTGAGCCGGCATTTCCGCGTGCACCTGGGCTGTTTCATCGACGATGACGACGACTGGCAGCACGCGAAAACCGTGGCCGCCCTGTGTGCCAGCACGCGCTTCATTGAATTGCGGCGCGGCACGGCCCGCTGGCGCGCCCTCCAGGCGCTGCTCTCGCGGCAAGCCATGAGCGTGCAGTACTACCGCGATGCACGCCTGCTGCAATGGGTCGATGGCTTGGTGTCTAGCGGCAAGGTGCGCCACGCGCTGGCCTTTTCCGGGCCCATGGCGCAATACATCGACGGCAGCGCGGGCCGCGCCCTGCACCGCGTGATCGATTTCGTCGACGTCGATTCCGACAAATGGCGCCAGTACGGCGACAGCAAGCCCTGGCCCCTGTCGCTGCTGTACCGGCGCGAAGCGCAGCTGCTGCTGCAGTACGAGCGCCATATCGCCCACCAGTTCACGGCGGCCAGCTTCGTTTCGCCCGCCGAAGCGGCCCTGTTCCGCCAGTGCGCGCCGATGGCGCGGCGCAAGACGGGGTATGTCAATAACGGCGTCGACACCGCGTATTTCACGCCCATGCCGGCGCAGAGCGCAATCTATCCGCCCGGCGTGCAGGCGCTGGTGTTTACGGGCGCCATGGATTACTGGCCCAACATCGACGCCGTGCAATGGTTCGTGCGCCACGTCTGGCCCGCCCTGCGGCGCCAGTTTCCCCAGTTGCAGTTCTATATCGTCGGCAGCGCACCCGTGCCCGCCGTGACGGCGCTGACCAAGGTAGCCGGCGTGGTGGTGACGGGCAAGGTGCCCGACATCCGGCCCTACCTGGCCGGCGCGGCGCTGGCCGTGGCGCCCCTGCGCATCGCCCGCGGCGTGCAAAACAAGGTGCTCGAAGCGATGGCGATGGGCAAGATCGTGCTGGCCACGCCGCAGGCGCTGGAAGGCATCTCCGCCCAGCCGGGCCTGGAACTGCTGCTGGCGCGCGACGACGCCGAATTCATCCACCATGCGGCGCGCGTGCTGCGCAACGCCCGGGGCGGCGGTGACGAAGGCAGCGGCGCGGCCATCGGCGCGGCGGCGCGCCAGCTGGTGTTGCAAGATTACAACTGGGAACGCAATCTGCGCGGCCTGGGCGCCATGCTGGGCCTGCCGGCCGAGGCCGAGGCCGAGGCAGATACCGGATCCGGTACTGCCGCCATGCCGACGCTGCCCGTGCGGGAGATATCCACATGAGCGTGCAGCTCGACCAGGTCGCCCGCTTGCCGGACGCGGCCATCCTGCCGCATGCGCAGGGCCAGCAGCAAGCCCTGGCGATCCTGTTGCTGGCCCTGGCCGCCGTCGTGCTGCTGTACCACGCCACCTTCTGGTCGATGCTGGAACTATGGTCGCGCTCGCAGACCTTCGCGCACGGCTTCCTGATCGTGCCCATCAGTTGCTGGCTGGCCTGGCGCCAGCGCGCCCGCCTGGCCGCGCTGGCCCCCCGGCCGTCGTGGCAAGGCTTGCTGCTGCTGGGGGCGCTGGGCCTGGCCTGGCTGCTGGCCGACGCCGCCAACGTGCCCGTGGTGGAACAATATGCGGCCACGGCCATGCTGCCCGCCTGCGTGCTGGCCATCCTCGGCTGGCCGGCCGTGCGCCTGCTGGCCTTTCCCCTCGCGTATCTGTTCCTGGCCGTGCCGTTTGGCGAAGTCTTCCTCGATCCCCTGATCGACTTCACGGCCGCCTTCACGGTGACCGCGCTGCAATGGACGGGCGTACCTGTATTTCGCGATGGCAACAATTTTTCGCTGCCTACCGGTAACTGGTCGGTAGTGGAAGCGTGCAGCGGCTTGCGCTACCTGATCGCCGCGCTGGCCCTGGGCGCCCTGTACGCCCATGTGCACTGCCACAGCGCGCGACGGCGCCTGGCCGTCATGGCCGCCGCCCTGCTGGTGCCCGTCCTGGCCAATGGCGTGCGCGCCTACCTGATCGTGATGCTGGGCCACCTGAGCAACATGCGCCTGGCCGTGGGCGTCGACCACCTGATCTATGGCTGGCTATTCTTCGGCCTGGTGGTACTGCTGCTGTTCTGGCTGGCCGCGCGCTGGCGCGAATTGCCGCTCGCGCGCGCGGTGCCATGCGCGGCCGGGCGCGGCGCCAGCCCGCAGGCCGTCGTGCGCGCCAGCCTGGCTTGCGTGCTGCTGGCGGCGCTATGGCCGGCGCTGGCCCTGGCCAGCCAGCGCCAGGATGGCGCAGCGGCGCCCGGTTCCCCCGCTGTGCTGGCCTTGCCCGATCCGCCCGCCTGGCAGCGCCTGCATGATGCGGCTCCAGCGTGGCAGGCGCCGTATGCGGGTACGCCCGCGCGGTTTGCCGCCATGTATGCACGCGGCGATGGCGCGCCGGTGGGACTGCAACTGCACTGGTATGCACGCCAGGCACGCGATGCCGAACTGCTGACGCACCAGTCCTCGCCATATGGCGCGCGCTGGCTGGCACTGGCGCAACGCGTGCAAGACATCACCCTGGCCGGCGGCACCCTGGCCGTGCGCGAAAGCGTGCTGGGGCGCGGTGGCGAACGCCTGCTGGTGTGGCGCATCTACCGCCAGGGCGGCATCGTCACGGCCCGACCCGTGCTGGTAAAGCTGCTGCTGGCGCAAGCCAAGCTGCTTGGCTTGCGCCAGGATGGCGCCGACATCCTCGTCTTTGCCGCCTACGACGAGCTGGCGCCGCCGCCGCGCGCGCGCCTGCGCGCCTTCCTGCAGGCGGCGCTGCCCGTCATCGAACAACGCCTGCAGGAGCTGCCGCATGGCCCCTGACACCGATGCTGGCCACACACGCGAGACCGCTGTAGCGGCCAACAGCGCCCCGCTGATCGTGCATGTGATCCACCAGCTCGACGTGGGCGGGCTGGAAAACGGCCTGGTGAACCTGATCAACCATCTGCCGCCGGAGCGCTACCGGCACGCCATCGTCTGCCTGAAGAACGCCACCGCGTTTCGCCAGCGTCTGACCACGCCCGGTGTCGCTGTCATCAGCCTGGACAAGCACGAAGGCAAGGACTGGCGCCACTACCTGCGCCTGTACCGCGTACTGAAACAGCTGCGCCCGGCACTCGTGCACACGCGCAACCTGGGCTGCCTCGAAGCGCAACTGCTGGCCTGCCTGGCCGGCGTGCGCCTGCGCGTGCATGGCGAACACGGGCGCGACATGAGCGACTTGCACGGCACCCGGCGAAAATACCGGCTGCTGCGCAAATGCATGCTGCCGCTGGTGCAGCACTTCATCGCCGTCAGCGCCGACCTGGGCCACTGGCTGGTGGACAGCATCGGCGCGGCGCCCGCACAGGTATCGCACATCGGCAATGGCGTCGACAGCGTGCAATTCCATCCCCGCCTGGGGCCGCCGGCCGCCGTCGGGCCGCCCGGCTTCCTGTGCAACGGCGCCTTCGTCATCGGCAGCGTGGGCCGCATGGCCGCCGTCAAGGACCATGCCTCGCTGGTGCGGGCGTTCCTGCTGTTGCTGGCGCAGCCGGGTGCCCGCGCGCGCCTGCGCCTGATCATCGTCGGCGACGGGCCGTGCCGCCAGGCTTGCCTGGAGCTGCTGCAGCAGGCCGGCGTGGCCCATCTGGCCTGGCTGCCCGGCGCGCGCGACGACGTGGCGCAGCTGCTGCGCGCGATGGATCTGTTCGTGCTGCCCTCGCTGGCCGAAGGCAGTTCGAACACCATCCTCGAAGCGATGGCGACGGGGCTGCCCATCGTCGCCACGCAGGTGGGCGGCAATGCGGAACTGGTGCAGTCTGGCTGGAGCGGCACCCTGGTGCCGCCCGGTTCTGCCGAGATGCTGGCCGACGCCATGCTCGACTACTACAGCATGCCCGAACTGGGCCCGCGCCACGGCGCGCGCGGGCGGCGCCAGGTGCTGGCCGAGCACAGCCTGCCCGCCATGGCGGGAGCCTACCTGGCCGTGTACGACCGCCTGACAGGCGCGCGCCAGCCCTCTCCCCTGTCCACTTATCCCTGAAAGGCCTCCCATGTGCGGCATCAGCGGCATCTTTGATTTGCAGGGCCAGCGCGACATCGATGTGCTGCTGCTGGCGCGCATGAACCACAGCCTGCGCCACCGCGGGCCGGACGAAGGGGGATTGCACCGCGAGCCGGGCCTGGGCCTGGCGCACCGGCGCTTGTCCGTGATCGACCTGGCCAGCGGCCAGCAGCCGCTGTTCAACGCCGAGCGCAGCATCGCCATCGTCTTCAACGGTGAAATCTATAATTACCGCAGCCTGATGGCCGAGCTGCGCCAGTTCGGCCACACTTTCCGCACCAGCAGCGACACGGAAGTCATCGTCCACGCCTGGGAACAGTGGGGAGAACAATGCGTGCGGCGCCTGCGCGGCATGTTCGCCTTCGCCCTGTGGGACCGCCGGCGCCACCTGCTGTTCCTGGCGCGCGACCGCCTGGGCGTGAAACCGCTGTACTACGGCGAGGCGCAGGATGGCACCCTGCTGTTCGGCTCCGAACTCAAAGCCCTGCTCGCACATCCGGCCATGCCGCGCGTGCTCGACCCGCTGGCCGTGGAAGAGTATTTCGCCTACGGCTACGTGCCTGAGCCGCGCAGCATCTTCCAGCACGCGCGCAAGCTGCCGCCCGGGCATACCCTCTGCATCCGCGCGGGCCAGCCGCTGCCCGCGCCGCAAGCGTACTGGGACATTCCATTCACGCCGAATCCGCCCGCCAGCGAGGCGCAGGCGGCCGACGAACTGCTGGCGCGCCTGCGCGAAGCGGTGCGCATCCGCATGGTGGCCGAAGTGCCGCTCGGTGCCTTCCTTTCCGGCGGCGTCGATTCCAGCGCCGTCGTGGCGCTGATGGCCGGCGCCAGCGCCACGCCCGTCAACACCTGCTCCATCTCGTTTGGCGACCCCGCGTACAACGAAGCGCGCTACGCCGACCTGGTGGCGCGCCGCTACGCCACGGCGCACCACGCGCGCCAGGTCGAGCAGGACGACTTCGGGCTGATCGACCTGCTGGCCAATCTGTACGACGAACCGTTCGCCGACAGTTCCGCCATGCCCACCTACCGCGTCTGCCAGCTGGCGCGCCAGCGCGTCACGGTGGCCCTGTCGGGCGATGGCGGCGATGAAAGCCTGGCCGGCTACCGGCGTTACCGCCTGCACACGCGCGAAGAAAAAGTGCGCAAGGCGATGGACCCCTTGCTGCCGGCCGGCCTGCGCCAGTCGCTGTTCGGCACCCTGGGGCGGCTGTACCCGAAGGCCGACTGGGCGCCGCGCTTCCTGCGCGCCAAGACCACCTTCGAGGGCCTGGCGCGCGACACGACGGACGCGTATTTTCACGGCGTCAGCCTGCTGGGCGACGCCATGCGCGCGCGTTTGTTCAGCCCCGAGCTGCGGCGCAGCCTGCACGGCTACCGCGCCGTCGAAGTGCTGCGCCGCCACGCGCTGGCCAGCCCCGCGCAAGATCCGCTGTCGCAGGTGCAGTACCTGGACCTGAAAACCTACCTGCCCGGCGACATCCTGACCAAGGTGGACCGGGCCAGCATGGCGCATGCGCTGGAAGTGCGCTCGCCCCTGCTCGACCATGAACTGGTGGCGTGGATGTCCGGCCTGCCGCCGCAATTCAAGCTACGACGCGGTGTCGGCAAATATCTGCTGAAAAAAGCCCTGCGCCCGCTGCTGCCCGACACCCTGCTGTACCGCCAGAAGATGGGTTTTTCGGTGCCGCTGGCCGACTGGCTGCGCGGCCCGCTGCGCCAGCGCCTGCAACAGCGCCTGCTGGGCCCCACCCTGGCGCAATGCGGCCTGTTCGACATGGACTACGTGCGCCTGCTGCTCGAGCAGCATGCCAGCGGGCGGCGCGACTACAGCGCGCCCCTGTGGGCGCTGCTGATGTTCGAAGCGTTCCTGCGCCAGGTGCTGCCCGTCGACGGCCGCCAGGCGCCGGCGCCCGCGCCAGCCATGGCGGTGGAGTAAAGCCATGCGCATCCTGCACATCCTCGACCATTCGCTGCCCCTGCACAGCGGCTACACGTTTCGCACCCTGGCCATCCTGCGCCAGCAGCGCGCGCTGGGCTGGCACACGACGCAACTCACGAGCGCCAAGCAGGGGCCGTCCGACAGCGCGCAGCAGCTGATCGACGGCTGGCATTTCTACCGCACGGCGCCCGATGCACGCTGGTGGGCGCGCCTGCCCGTGCTGCGGCAGGTGGCCGTCATCATCGGCCTGGCCGTGCGCCTGCGCCAACTGGCGCGGCAAGCCAGGCCGGACATCCTGCATGCGCATTCGCCCGCCCTGAACGCCATCGCCGCCCTCAACGCGGGCCGCGCGCTGGGCATTCCCGTCGTATATGAAGTGCGCGCCTTCTGGGAAGACGCGGCCGCCGACCATGGCAGCAGCCGGCCCGGCGGCCTGCGCTACCGGCTCACGCGCGCGCTGGAAACCTATGCGCTGCGCCGCGCCGACGCCGTCACCACCATCTGCGACGGCTTGCGGCGCGAACTGTGCGCGCGCGGCGTGCCCGCGCATAAAATTACCGTCATCCCGAACGCCGTCGATACGGGCACCTTCAAGGCCCCTCATAATCCAGCATTGGCCCGCACGCTGGGTCTGGATGGTCATCCTGTGATCGGCTTCATCGGCTCGTTCTATGCCTACGAGGGACTGGCGCTGCTGCTGCGCGCCATGCCGCGCCTGCTGGCGGCGCAACCGGCATTGCGGCTGCTGCTGGCCGGCGGCGGCCCGCAGGAAGCGGCGCTGCGCGCGCTGGCGACGCAGCTGGGCATCGAGTACGCCGTGGTCTTCGCGGGCAGGGTGCCGCATGCGCAGGTGGCCGCGTATTATCAGCTGGTCGACATCTGCGTGTATCCGCGCCTGCCCATGCGCCTGACGGAACTGGTGACGCCCTTGAAACCGTTAGAGGCGATGGCGCAGGGCCGCCTGGTGGTGGCGTCCGACGTGGGCGGCCACCGGGAACTGGTCGAACATGGCAAGACGGGCATGCTGTTTCGCGCCGGCGATGCCGAAGCGCTGGCGCTGGCGGTATTGCACCTGCTGCTGGCGCCCGCCAGCTGCGCGGTACTGCGGCGCCAGGCGCGCACCTTCGTCGAGACGGAGCGCAGCTGGAGCGCCAGCGTGGGCCGCTATGCGCCCGTGTATGCGCGCCTGGCCGCGGCGCGCAGGGTGGCGGGAGTGGCGCCATGATCTTCTCTGGCCTGCGCATCGCCCTGGTCGGCCCGCTGCCGCCGCCGGCCGGCGGCATGGCGAACCAGACGGCGCAACTGGCGCGCAAGCTGCGCGACGATGGCGCGCAAGTGCAGCTGCTGGCCGTCAACGGCCCCGTGCTGCCGCCCTGGCTGGAGCGCATCCGCTATCTGCGCGCGGCGCTGCGCCTGCCCGTGCACTTGTGGCGCCTGTGGCGTACGGCCAATACGGTGGACCTGTTCCACATCATGGCCAATTCCGGCTGGTCCTGGCATCTGCACGCGGCGCCGGCATTGTGGATCGCCAGCCTGAAAGGCAAGCCGGCCCTGCTCAACTACCGTGGAGGCGAAGCGGCCGCCTTTTTTGCCCGTTCGCCGCGCCTGGTGGCGTTCAGCCTGCGCCGCGCCAGCGCCATCGTCGTGCCCTCGGCCTACCTGGCCGGCATTTTCGAACAATATGGCCATACGGCCCACATCGTGCCGAACGTGGTGGACTTGCAGCGTTTTACAAGGGCTGCGCCGCGTGCGACTGGCGACGCTGGGCCGTGCATCCTCGTGGCGCGCCACCTGGAACCGCTGTACGACAACGCCAGCGCCGTGCGCGCCTTTGCCCTCGTGCGACCAAGCTATCCCGCGGCGCGCCTGGTGCTGGCCGGCGGCGGACCGCAGCGCGCGGCGCTGACACGCCTGGCCAGGTCGCTCGGCGTTCTTGCCTCCGTGCGCTTCGCCGGCCCCGTCGACAATGCCGCCATGCCGGCCCTGTACCAGGCCAGCGACATCGTCCTCAATCCTAGCCTGGCCGACAACATGCCCATTTCCGTGCTCGAAGCGCTGGCCTGCGGCGTGCCCGTCGTCAGTACCAACGTGGGCGGCATCCCCGCCCTGCTGCAGGACGGCGTGACGGCGTTGCTGGTGCCGCCCGGCGATCCTGCCGCCATGGCGCAGGCCATCCTGGCGCTGCTGCGCGATCCGAGCCGCGCGCATAGGCTGGCAGACGCGGGCCTGGCGCACGCCGCCACTTTCGGCTGGCCCGGCATCGCGCCCGGCCTGGCCGCGCATTACCGCCGCATCCGTGCCGCGCCGCGCCCCGGCTTCTACACGCGCTGCGTGGCCCGCTGGCTGTTTCCACTGCATGAATGGCTCAAGGGCCACCACAGCGTACGCCTGCTGCGCCGGCTGGAACGCTCGCAATGGTGGAGCGCGCAGCAGCTGCAGGAGTGGCGGCTGGCGCGCCTGCGCGCGCTGCTGCGCCACGCGGGCGCGCACGTGCCCTACTACCGCGCGCTGTTTTCCAGCCGCGGCTTCGACCCGGAACAGGTGCGGCAACTGACCGATTTAGCGCGTCTGCCGCTGCTGCGCAAGGCGGATATCGCTGGCGCGCGCGACAGCTTCAAGTCCGCCCGCGCCGTGGGTTTGCGCCCGTTCGCCACGGGCGGCTCCAGCGGCGAGCCGCTGCAGTTTTTCCTGGGACGGCGCAGGGTCAGCCACGACATCGCCGCCAAGTGGCGCGCCACGCGCTGGTGGGGCGTCGATATCGGCGACCGCGAAGCCGTCTTGTGGGGCTCGCCCATCGAGCTGCAGGCGCAAGACCGCCTGCGCCGCCTGCGCGATGCGCTGCTGCGCACAACCCTGCTGCCCGCGTTTGCCATGTCGCCCGCGCGCCTCGATGGCTATGTGCAGCAATTGCGCCGCTGGCGTCCGCGCATGCTGTTCGGCTACCCGTCCGCGCTGTGCCGCATCGCCAGCCACGCGCAAGCGCGAGACCTGCCGCTCGACGGCCTGGGCGTCAAAGTGGCGTTCGTCACGGCCGAGCGACTGTACGAGGAGCAGCGCGCGCAGATCGCCGCCGTCTTCGGCTGCCCCGTGGCCAACGGCTACGGCGGGCGCGACGCGGGCTTCATCGCCCACGAATGCCCGGAAGGCGGCATGCACATCACGGCCGAAGACATCATCGTGGAAATTGTCGATGGCCAGGGCCGGCCGCTGCCGCCAGGGGCCACGGGCGAAATCGTCGTCACCCACCTGGCCACGCGGGACTACCCCTTCATCCGCTACGCCACCGGCGACGTGGGTGCGCTGGGCACGCAGCCTTGCGCCTGCGGACGCGGTTTGCCCCTGCTGCACAAGATCGAAGGGCGCAGCACGGATTTCCTCACGGCGGTTGACGGCACCGTCATGCATGGCCTGGCTCTCGTCTACATCGTGCGCGAGCTGCCGCAAGTGCGCAGTTTTAAAATCATCCAGGAAAGCCTGCTGCGCACGCGCGTGCTGCTGGTCTGCGTGGCGCGCCTGGACGACGCCACGCACAGCGCCATCGTGCGCGGTTTCCAGGCCAGGCTGGGCGCGCAGGTGGACATCGTCATCGAGGAAGTCGACGAGATCGCGGCGGAGGCGTCGGGCAAGTACCGCTATGTGGTGAGCAAGGTGGCGTAGGCCGGCGGCTCAGCTGCCCAGGTCCCAGAGTGAAGGTATGTGCCAGAATGGCATGTACTCGTGCCAGCCGGCGAAGAAGGAGAAGGCAACATGGATTAGCGGCGACGAGGCAAAGGCTGACAATACATACCAGGCGAACTCGCTGCGCTGCATGCGGAACGCCAGCGGAGGAAGCGCCAGGGTCACGGCGGCAGGGACGCCATAGTAGAGCGGCCATGGAAGGCCGGCGGTCGCCGCGAATTTGGCAAAGCACATGCCGCCAACGACGATGATGAAAGCAACGCCGCCAGTGAGGCTGGCTGCCGGCGCCACCGTCCTGGCGCGTAACGTCCAGCGCAGGATGCCGATGAAGACGAGCAATGAGACTGCGATAAAGACGAAGAAACGTATCGGTGGCAAGTTGATTCCTTCCAGAAGGTGTCCGTCAAGGCCGGCTTCCGGCCGGCTGGCACTATTGCGTCGATGCCGTTGGGCTACACGCATTATGAACCTGCTGGCCAGCTTGTTCCAGCCAGCAGCCCGCCCTTGAAGCAACGGCAGTTGTCCATACTCATCCATGCATCTTGCCACATCGCTTGCAATGAGCGCACTGTCGACAAGCGCGATCTCGCCTGCGAAACCATATCCGATTGCAGGCACGCTACGGATCGCGATAGCAACGCCGGTCTGGCTGGCGATTTCCGCACGCAAGTCGCTGCTCTTGAAGTTTTAGGCACCGTGCGCTCACACATTGATGTAGATCAATCAATTATCGAATCGCATGCAGCAGAATATGATCATTCGCAAGTGTCTGTTGACCAGCCCATGGCAGGGCGCGTGACTGACGCCACCTCAACTTCATAAGGAATAACATGATCCCCACTACCATGAAAGCCGCCGTCGTCGAACAACTGGGCCAGCCCCTGGTGCTGCGCGACGTACCCGTGCCGGTTCCCGGCCCCGGCCAGATCCTGGTCAAGACGGAGGCTTGCGGCGTGTGCCACACGGACTTGCATGCGGCGCGCGGCGACTGGCCCGTCAAGCCTGCACCGCCGTTCATTCCCGGCCACGAAGGCATCGGCCTGGTGGTCGCCATGGGCACGGGCGTGACCGAAGTACAGCTGGGCGACCGGGTCGGCGTGCCCTGGCTCTACTCGGCTTGCGGCCATTGCGAACATTGCCTGGCCGCCTGGGAAACCGTGTGCGCCGAGGCGCAGTTCGGCGGCTACACCAAAAATGGCGGCTTTGCCGAATACATCCTGGCCGACCCGCGCTACGTCGCGCATATTCCGGCCGGGCTGTCCGCCGTGCAGGCAGCACCCATCATCTGCGCCGGCGTGACCAGCTACAAGGGCATCAAGGAAACGGGGGCGCGGCCGGGCCAGTGGCTGGCCGTGTCCGGCATCGGCGGCCTGGGCCACCTGGCTATCGAATATGCGGTGGCCATGGGCTTGCGCGTGGCGGCCGTCGATATCGATGAAGGCAAGCTCGAACACGCGCGCGCCCTCGGTGCCGAAGTGACCATCAACGCGCGCCAGGGTGACCCTGTGGCGGCCCTGCGCGAAGCGACCGGGGGCGGCGCCCACGGCGTGCTGATCACGGCGCCGTCGATCGATGCCTTCCAACAAGGCGTGGCGATGACGCGCAAGCGCGGCACCTGCGTGCTGGTGGGCTTGCCGCCGGGCGACTTCCCGACGCCGCTGTTCGACGTCGTCGCCAATTGCGTGACGATACGCGGCTCTTTCGTGGGCACGCGCCAGGACATGGCCGAGGCGCTGGCCTTTGCCGCCACCGGCAAGGTCAAGGCCGGGATCGAATTGCAGCCGCTGTCGGCCATCAATGAGATCTTCAGCCGCCTCGAGCATGGCAAGGTGGCCTCGCGCGTGGTGCTCGATTTCAGCGGCAATTGAGTTACGGCTGAGCAGAGCGCCAACTGCGCCGGTGTGTCGTGCGACGGCAATTACATTTTTGTTGCCATAATTGCATATTACAAAGGACACACCGATGAAAATATCTCTTGCTGGCTGGCTGGCCTGCGCCGCCCTCGCCTGCTCCGCTCCCGCCAGCGCGGCCGAGCCGGCCGCGTCCGCCTTGCCCGGTCACTATTACCTGCAAGGCGTCATGGAAACGGGCTCCGAACTGCTGCTGAAAAAGGATGGCACGTTCGAATGGATGCTCAGTTATGGCAATACCGATGAGCAAGCCAGCGGCGAGTGGCGCGTTGCCGGCGACACAGTGACCCTGGAGGCGGGCAATGGCGGCAAGGAGCCGCAGTTCCGCGTGTTCGAGGAGGCGGAAATGCGCATCCGGAAACCCGCCGAAGCGGGCCTGTGGGTGGCCATCGTCGGCTTTCCCCAAGTGGGGCCGATGCCCGGCGTGGAAGTGAAGTTCGAGGCGCACAGCGGCAAGACGGCCACGGCCGTCAGCGTGGCGAACGGCGACGCCATCGTGCGCATGCCGGCGTCGGAGCGCTGGGTGCGCGCCGGCTTGCGCCGCCAGGGCTCGAAAGCCGACTATCAATGGCTGGCCGTGCCGCCCGAGCGCGCGCAGCAACGCATCGCCGCCTTCGCCGTCAGCGACCCGCAATGGCTGAGAGGCCAGGCATTCCAGAAGCTGGCCTTGCGCGTCGTCAAAGGCGGGCTGCAAGTGAACGATGCGGACAGCAGCCTGGCCAGAGGGTTGTACGCCAAACCGGCATCGAAACAGTAGCCCTCAATCTATCTCGCTCCATTTCCCAAACACGCCGCCCTGGTCAGTATTCTTGACCAGGGCGGCGCCGTTTGCGCCCACGCGCAGCCGTGCGCCGTTGACACCCCGCACGGTCTGTCCTATAGTCGCCGGGTTAACAAGAAATGAGAATGAGAATCATGTTCATTAAAGTGAAAAAATGGCTCGTCTGCTATCCGCTCGTCGCTGCCAGCCTCAGCCTCAGCCTGCTAATGGCCGGTGGCGCGCAGGCGCAAGTGGCCGATCCTGGCGCCGGTGCCAAGCAATTGTGGCAATTGATTGATTACGTGGCCGTCGATTACAGCGGCGCCGTCGAGCACGGCAAGGTGGTCAGCGAAGCGGAATACGCGGAAATGCTCGATTTTACCGACAACGCGGCGACGCAAATCGCCGCGCTGCCCGCCCACGCGTCGCAGCCGGCCATCGCCGCCGCCATCGCCGACCTGCGCAAAGCCGTCGTGGCCAAGGCCGACGGCGTGGAAGTCAAGCGCCTGGCGCACCACGCGAACGGCTTGCTGATCGCCGCCTACCCGATCCCCGTGGCGCCGAAAGTGCTGCCGAACCTGGCGCGCGGCGCGGCCCTGTATGCGGCCCAGTGCGCTTCTTGCCACGGCGTGGCCGGCGGCGGCGACGGTCCGCTGGCGGCCAGTCTGGAACCGAAACCGATCGCCTTCACGGATGGCGAACGGGCCCAGTCGCGCAGCGTGATGGCGCTGTACCAGGTCATTTCGCAAGGCGTGGCGGGCACTTCGATGGCCAGTTTCGGCCAGCTGTCCGACAACGAACGCTGGGACCTGGCCTTCTTTGTGGGCGGCATGTCACACGGCGCGGCGGCGCGCGCACACGGCGAAAAGCTGTGGCAGGACGATCCACGGGCCAAGACACTGTATGCGGACCTGGCTGCCGTGACGACCCTGACGCAGGAAGCCGCTGCCGCCAAGCTGGGCGCGGACGAGGCGCAAGCCTTGACGGCGTACCTGCGCAGCGCCCCTGGCAAGGCCGAGGCGCACAAGCCCACGGGCCTGGCCCTGTCACGCCTGCGCCTGGAAGAAAGCCTGGCCGCCGTGCACGCGGGCGACCGCGCGGCCGCCACGCGCCTGGGCCTGTCGGCCTACCTGGACGGTTTCGAGCCGATCGAGCCGATGGTCGGCGCGCGCAACAAATCCCTGCTGCTGGCCGTGGAAAACGCCATGCTGGCCTACCGTTCCGCCGTGGCCAAGGGCACGGTGGCCGACGCCGAAGCGGCGGGCGACAAGCTGCAGCAACTATTTACCCACGTGGAAGCGGAGCTGGGCGACGCCAAGGCCGAGCCGATGACGACCTTTATCGGCGCCCTGACGATCTTGCTGCGCGAAGGCGTGGAAGCGCTGCTGATCGTGATCGGCATCATCGCCTTCCTGCGCAAGGCCAAGCGCAGCGATGTCATGCCCTACGTGCATGGCGGCTGGATCAGCGCGCTGGTGGCGGGCGGCCTGACATGGGTGGCGGCAACGTATTTGGTCACCATCAGTGGCGCCAGCCGGGAAGTGAGCGAAGGGCTCGGTTCCGTGTTCGCGGCCCTGGTCCTGCTCAGCGTGGGCTTGTGGATGCACCAGAAGAGCAGCGCCGGACGCTGGCAGGAATACCTGCACGAGAAACTCACGGCGGCCATGACGCGCCGCTCCGCCTGGGGCCTGTTCGCCCTGGCCTTCATCGCCGTCTACCGCGAAGTGTTTGAAACCGTGCTGTTCTATTCCGCCCTGGCGGCGGACGGCAATGGCGGCGCCCTGCTGGGCGGCTTCCTGGTGGCCATCGTGCTGCTGGTCGTGATCGCCTGGGCCTTGCTGCGCACCAGCGCCCGCATGCCGATCGGCAAGTTCTTCTCGTGGACGTCCGCCTTCGTGGCCGTGCTGGCCGTGATCTTGATGGGCAAAGGCGTGGCCGCGCTGCAGGAAGCGGGCTGGGTCGGCGTCACCCCCGTCGACTTCATGCGCATTGATCTCTTGGGCATCCTGCCGACCGCGGAAACCCTGCTGGCGCAGGCCGCCATCCTGGCCATCATCGTCACCGGCTATGGCTGGAACCGTTATTCGGCAGGCAAGCACAAGCCGGCCTGAGCTTGAAACATGCCGGCCCGGCCAAGCTGCCCGGGCCGGCACTCCCACCTTTTTCCCACCATCCATCTGTTGCCATGCCGCTCAAGGAGCGGCATCGCGCGCATCCACATAGGCCCAGGCCTGCATGCCCGACGCCAGTGTCACGCGCTCGCGCCGGTAAGCGGCCACCTCGTAGCCGTCCGCCTGGCGCAATTCCTCCAGCGAAATAGCCAGCACGGCGCCCGGCACGCTATCGGTCGGCATGGCGCTGCGCGAGGCAATCGGATGATGCGTCTTGCCGCTGGTCGCCACCACTTGCGCATCGTCGATGGCCAGCATGGCCAGACAATAGCCGGGCAATTGGTCGGGCCGGCTGTCGAGCAGGCGCCCGAAGGTGGCCAGTTGCACCTCGGGCTGCTGCAAGGTGCCGTAGGAAAACAGCTGTTCTGTCGCTGCCGCTGGAATAGTTGCCATTTTTCGCCCCTCGTTGATTGTCGATAGCGTGCATGGTAGCGCCGTTTGCGGACACAGATCCTGCACGGATCTAAAAACTGCGATATGATGACCATCATGCAGAACTCATCCGACCAATTACTTGACAAGAAATCCCCGGCGAAAACCCGCAAGGAAGCCACCCACGAACGCATCGTCGAGGTGGCCACGCGCGCCATCCGCCGCAGCGGCTATGCGGGCACGGGCGTGGCCGACATCATGAAGGAAGCGGGCCTGACGCACGGCGGCTTTTATGCGCACTTCGCCTCGCGCGACGCGCTGCTGGCCGAAGCGGGCGACCGCGCAGGCGCCGAATCGGTGGCGCTGGCGGCCAGGGTGGCGGCTGCCGCCCCTCCGGGCCAGGCGCTGCAGGCCATGCTGGCGGCCTACCTGTCGCCCGCCCACATCGCCGCCATCGAGGTGGGCTGCCCCGTCTCGGCGCTGGGTTCGGAAATGCCGCGCCAGGCGCCCGAGGTGCGGCGCGCCGCCACCATCCACATCAAGGAAATGATCGACCTGTTCGCGCGCCAGCTGCCGAACTGGGGCCAGCCCGAAGCGCACGCGCAAGCCATGGCGACGGTGTGCGCCATGATCGGCGCCACCATCCTGGCACGCGCCGTCGACGAGCCGGCCCTGTCGGACGCCCTGTGTGCGGCCACCCTGGCGCAGTTTCAAGACACCAACCAGCCGTAACGCCCATGGCCCGGGTCCGTCCCGGTTTTTTTTTCAAACACCAATATGACGACCGTCATATTCATTATTATCAACCACTGAAGGACTGCCATGAAGAACAACAAGATTGCCCTGGTCACCGGCGCCTCGTCCGGCATCGGCGCGGCCACGGCCCGGCGCCTGGCGCAAGCGGGTTACACGGTGTATGGCACCAGCCGCCGCGGTAGCCAGGCGGCCGCAGCCGGTTATGCGATGCTGGCGCTCGACGTCACCAGCGATGCATCTGTCGCTGCCGCTGTGGCCGAGGTGATGCGGCGCGAAGGCCGCATCGACCTGCTGGTAAACAACGCCGGTTTCGGCGTGGCCCCGGCGGGCGCCGAGGAAAGCAGCATGGCGCAGGCACAAGCCATCTTCGACACGAATTTCCATGGCGTCGTGCGCATGACCCTGGCCGTGCTGCCGCACATGCGGGCCCAGGGCGGCGGGCGCATCCTCAATATCGGTTCCGTCGTGGGCTTTTTGCCCATGCCCTACGGCGCGCTGTATTCGGCCACCAAGCACGCGATCGAGGGCTACACGGAATCGCTCGACCATGAAGTGCGCGGCTGGGGCATCCGCGCCAGCGTCATCGAACCGGCCTACACGAAGACCACGTTCGAAGCCAACCTGCTGGCGCCAGATACGCCGCTGTCCGCCTACCGGCAAGTGCGCGCGGCCGTCACAAGCCGGCTGCAAGCGCTGATGGCCGGTGCCGATGACCCGGCCATCGTGGCTGACACGGTATTGGCGGCGGCGCAGGCAAGCCAGCCGAAATTGCGCTACACGGCCGGGCCGCTGGCGGCACGCTTGCGCCTGATGCGCCGTTTCCTGCCCGCCGCGCTGCTGGACGCCGGCCTGCGCAAGGACCTGCGCCTGGCCTGAACGCCAGGACTTCTTCCGACATCCAGAGAGAACACCATGCAAGCATTGCAACTCAAACAGTACGGCGGCCTCGATCATGTGGCGTTTGCCGAACGGCCCCGCCCCACACCCGGCCCCGGCGAACTGCTGGTGCGGGTGCATGCCGTTGGCCTCAATCCCATCGACAACCTGATCCCCAAGGGCGACTTCAAGCCTATCTTGAAACTGCACTTGCCGGCCACCCTGGGCAGCGACCTGGCCGGCGTGGTGGTGGAAGTCGGCAGCGGCGTCACGCGCTTTAACGTGGGCGACGCCGTGTATGCGAGTATTTTCGATACGCCACATGGCAGCCTGGCCGAATTTGCCGTCGTGCCCGAGCAGGCGGCCGCGCTGAAACCGGCGAACCTCGATTTCGTGCAAGCGGCGTCGATACCCATGGTGGGCTTGACGGCATGGCAAGCGATGCACGAGCGCATGCGGCTGCGGCCTGGCCAGAAAGTGTTCATCCCGGCCGGTTCCGGCGGCATCGGCACGTTTGCCATCCAGCTGGCCCGGCACCTGGGCGCCCGCGTGGGCACCACCACCAGCACGGCGAATGTGGAGCTGGTGCGCAGCCTGGGGGCCGATGAGGTGGTCGACTATAAACAACAGCCGTTCGAGGACGTGCTGCGCGATTACGATGCCGTGCTGGGCACGCTGCGCGGCGACGGGCTGGAAAAGGCCTTGCGCATCGTCAAGCCCGGCAGCCATATCGTCTCGCTGATCGGCCCGCCGGACGCCGCTTTCGCCCGTGCGCGCGGCATGAACGTGGTGCTGAAGCTGGTGTTTGGTTTACTCAGCCGCAAGATCATCGGCCTGGCGCGGCGGCGCGGCGCCAGTTATGCCTTCCACTTCGTGCGTCCCGACGGCGGCCAGCTGGCGCAGATCGCCACTTTGGTCGAAGCGGGAAGCATCCGCCCCGTCATCGACCAGGTATTTCCTTTTCTTGAGGCGAAACAGGCGCTGGCCTGCCTGGCGCGAGGCCGCGCGCGCGGCAAGGTGGTGGTGCGGATGCCCGTTCCCTGAGTTGCCTTTGGAACTGTGACTATGTGTGAGTTTTGCGTTGGCAATTTCCTCCATACTCGTTGTCAAGCCCGTACCTGTTGATACCGGTCAACCTCGATAAAGGTAGCTCATGCGCTTTTTTCCGCGCTTTTTCCCGCAATGTTGCTGCTTCGCCATCACCCTCGCGGCCGGCATAGTCCATGCCGCCGAACCGGGCGTGAGCGATACGCACATCCGGCTCGGCATGGTCAATGCCCAGACCGGGGCGGCCTCCGGGCTGGGACGGGCCATGCGCGATGGCGCGACGGCCGTTTTCCAGGAAGCGAACCGGCGCGGCGGCATCCATGGCCGCAGCATCGAGCTGGTGGTCGCCGACGATGGCTACGATCCGGACCGGGCCATCAGCGAAACACTCAGGCTGGTCGAGGAAAAACAGGTATTCGCCCTGTTCGGCAACGTGGGGACGCCCACGACCAACGCCGTCATACCGATCGTCGAGGAAATGAAGGTACCGCTGGTGGGCGCGTTTACGGGCGCCATGACCTTGCGCCGCCCCGTGGTGCATGAAATCATCAACTTTCGCGCCAGTTATGACGATGAGTCCGATGCCCTGGTGCAGTATTTCGTCAGCCGGGGCATCAAACGCTTCGGTGTTCTGTACCAGGACGATGGCTTCGGCAATGCCGTGCTCGACGGCACCGTGCGCGCCCTGCAGCGGCGCGGCATGCAACTCGTCGCCAAGGGCGCCTTCCAGCGCGGCACCACGGCCGTCAAGGCGGGACTGGCGGCCCTGATCGGCCACGACTTGCAGGTGGTCATCATGGCCGGCCCCTACACCCCGGTGGCGGCGTTCGTGCGCGAGGCAAGCCAGGCCAAGCTGAAAGCGGCCCTGGCCACGGTATCGTTTGTCGGCACGGACAGCCTGCTGCAACTGCTGGGCACGGAAGGCAACAATATCCTGATTTCGCAGGTGGTGCCCCTGCCCGAGGAACGCACGCTGCCCATCGCCGCCGAATGCGCCGACCTGCTGGCCCGGCATGTGCCAGCGGCCAGGCTGTCGTTTGTGAGTTTCGAAGGCTGCATCTCGGCCACCCTGATGGTGGCGGCGCTGCGCCGCACGGGCGCGGACCTCACGCGCGAACGCCTGATCCGGAGTTTCGAAACCTTCGAGCGGCTCGATCTCGGCGGCTTGCAAGTGACGCTGCGAGCAGACGACCACCAGGCATCGACGGCCGTTTTCCTGACCCGCATCGCCGATGGCAGGATCGTCCCGGCCGACCTGGCGCCTGGCGCGAAGTGATGCGCACCACCTCCCCTGGAGCATGGCGTGAAAATCAAGACCAAGCTGATCGTCAGTAGCACCGTCCTGCTGGCGGGCGTGGCAGCCATGGCGGGGACCGGCCTGCTGCTGGTAAAGGGTATCGAAACCCATGTGCATGGCTTGACCGACGAGACGGTACCGCTGTACACGGACGTGTTGCGCCTGCGCTATACCGTGCAGGATATGGCCTCGGACTTCTTCGAGCTGGGCAAGGCGCAAGACCTGGCGCAGCTGGAGCAGGTGTCGAACAAGATCGTCGCCAATATCCAGACTGCCGAGAGCATCAGCGACGATTTGCGGCGCCATGGCCAATTGCAGGCGCCCCGCTACCACGCGGCCTTCGAACGGGAATTCCAGCGCATGCGCGTTGCCGTGCGCAAACGCCTGGAAAACGAGGCGTATTACAAGGCGCAGGCAACGGAGATGCGCCAGCTGCTGGCGCAGATCAAGGCGGCCGCCAAGGGGGCACGCGGCAATATCCGCCTGGTCGACAGCCAGGCCCAGGCCACGGCCGCCGAGGTGCAGCTGCAAAGCCAGCGTCTGAACCAGAACGCCCGCTACCTGACGGATTTGCGCCAGAGCATCTACGACATGCAGATTGCGCTGGCCGAAACGCAGGCCGTGCAGAGCCGTTTCCGCATCGCCCCCTTGCGCGAGCGCCTGGCCGCGGCCGTGGCGCACCTGGCGGGCACCAGCGAGCGCGACATCAGCCCGTCGCAGCTGACCCTGCGGGCGAAGCTGCTGGCCACGACACGCCAGCTGCTCGATCCTGGCGCCGGCTTGCTGGCGTTGCGCGCGGGGCTGCTGGCCGAGGGTGGCGCCAGCGCGGCGCAGCAGGCCGCCTATCTTACCCTCAAGGAACAAATCAGCACCGCCCTGGCCACCGCCCACCTGCGCCTGGCCGAGGAACTCGATCCCATCGAATTGCAACTGGCGATAGGGCGCGACCGGCTGGCGCAGGCCAGCCGCTACATGCACACCTCGGCCCGCATCGAGGATGCCAGCGGCGAAATCAACCTTGCCGTCGACGCCATCAGCATCGACGTGGGCGAAGTCATGCTCGCCACGGCCGCCAGCGACGTCACGCACCTGGGCCACGATATCGCCCGGCGCATCAGCGCCCTGCACCGCGACATGGCCACCATGCAAACCTTGCTGCAAAGCATAGGCCAGCTGGGCTTGCTGGCAGAAACGCGCACCGTCAACACCTACCTCGAAGCGGTGGAGCGCTCGGGACAGCGGCTGGTGCAAGCCAAGGGCAGCGTGCTCGACAGCCAGACGGCGCTGGACGAGGTCATCGACCATGTGCGCGCCTTCGAACGCGAACAGGCCGCCTATTCCGCACAGCAAGTGGCGCGCATCACGGGCCAGCAACAGGAGGCGGTGGCCACGGTGCGCGATGGCGTGCGGCGTGCCTTCGTGCTGATCCTCGGCATCGCGCTGGTGCTGCTGCTGGCCTGCGTGGCCATCACAGGCCTGATCAGCGCGTCCATCGCCAGGCCGCTGGCGCGCCTGTCCTACGCCATCGCGCATATCCGCGACGGCAAGGCGCTGTCGGTGCGCGTGGCGCAGCACGGCAGCGATGAACTGGGACAGCTGATCACGGGCTTCAACGGCATGCTCGAACACGTGGAACAGCGCGACCTGGCGCTCACGCAGGCCAAGGCCGAGGCCGACGCCGCCAACCGCGCCAAATCGGAATTCCTGGCCAAGATGAGCCATGAAATCCGCACGCCGATGAATGGCGTGCTGGGCATGACGGAATTGCTGCAACGCACTGAACTGAGTCCCAAGCAGCAGCGTTTCGTGCACACGGTGCACCGCTCGGGCGAAAGCTTGCTGAGCATCATCGACGACATCCTCGACTTTTCCAAGATCGAGGCGGGCAAGCTGGTGCTCGAACACATCCCCTTCGACCTGCGCCAGATGATCGACGACGTGGTGGCACTGTTTGCCAACGGCATCCAGCGCAAGGCCATCGAATTTACCTGCCGCATCGCTGCCGACGTGCCGCAGCATGTGCGCGGCGACCCCGTGCGCCTGCGCCAGATCCTCACCAACCTGCTCAATAACGCCACCAAATTTACCGAACGGGGCGAAATTTCCGTCGATGTCAGCTGTCCCGCCGCCGGCCAGCTGCGCCTGGAAGTGCGCGACACGGGCATCGGCATGGCGCCGGATGCGGCGGCGGCCGTCTTCCAGCCATTCCGCCAGGCCGACAGCACCACTTCGCGCAAATACGGCGGCACCGGACTGGGCCTGGCCATCATCAAGCAGCTGGTGGAGATGATGGGCGGCAACATCGTGCTCCATTCCGTGGCGGGCCAGGGTTCCAGCTTCGCCGTGACCGTCGTCGTGGGCACCGTGGCGCCCGCGGACGCGCCGCAAGTGCCGGCGCCGCGCGTGGCGCTCGATGCCTTGCACGTGCTGATCGTGGACGACAATGCCACCAACCGCAATATCCTGCTGCAGCACGCCATCGAGTGGCAGATGGCCGCCGCCAGCGCCGCCGACGGCGCCGAAGCGCTGGGCCTGCTGCAAGGCGCGCTGCGCGGCGGGCATCCGTTCGACCTGGCCATCATCGACATGCGCATGCCCGTCATGGATGGCGCCGAACTGGTGCGGGCAATCAAGGCCGACGCCGGCATGGCGGCGCTGAAAATCATCATGCTCAGCTCACTCGACGCCTCGGCCGAGCTGCACCAGGTGACGGCGCTGGGCGTGGAATACTGCCTGACCAAGCCCGTGCGGGCGCTGGAACTGCGCCACTGCATCGAAGCCGTGGGCGGCTTTGGCACGCCGCTGGCAGCGCTGACGCCTGCCCTGCCCGCTCCGCCTGACACTGCGGCCGCAGGCCAGGCGCCGCTGCGCATGCTGCTGGTGGAAGACAATGCGATCAACCAGGAAATCGCCCTGGCGATGCTGGAAGATAGCGGCTATGACGCCACGCCGGCCGACAACGGGCGGCGCGCGCTGGCCCTGTGGGAGCGCTACCCGTTCGATGTGATCCTGATGGATTGCCAGATGCCGGAAATGGACGGCTTCGAAGCGACGCGGCGCGTGCGCCGCATGGAAGCCCAGCAAGGCCGTGACCGCACGCCCATCATCGCGCTGACGGCCAATGCCATCCTGGGCGACCGCGAACTGTGCCTGGAAGCGGGCATGGACGACTACCTCGCCAAACCGTATACGCGCGCCGCCCTGCTGGCCGTGCTGGCCCGCTGGCGCCCGGCGTCCGCCGCACCAAAGGCAGTGCAGACGCCGGCAGTGACGGCGCAGGCTGTCCAGCAGGCGCCGGCCGAACCGGCTGCCCTGCTCGACGCGGCCGCCCTGCAAAACCTGCGCGCCATGCGCCGTCCCGGCCGTCCCGATGTGCTGGGTCGCATCATCGACCTGTTCAACAGCGACGCCCCGCGCCTGCTGGGCCAGCTGGAAGTGGCGGCCGAGGCCAGCGATACCGCGGCGCTGCAACTGGCGGCGCATACGTTCAAGTCCAGCTGCGCCAACGTGGGCGCGCTGGGCTTGTCGGCCACCTGCCGTGAAATCGAACAATACGCGCGCGGCAATGACGTCGCCAGCGCACTGCGGCATATCCGCGGCATCCAGCAAGAACTCGACCGTGTCCTCGCCGCCCTGGCCATTGAAAAGGAAGCCATATGAATACCGCACTGCCCCTGCAAGCACGGGTCCTGGTGGTCGATGACGACACCATGACGCGCTTCCTGGTGACGGAAGCGCTGGAGCCGGAAGGCTTCCGCATCGAGGAAGCGGCCAGCGGCCTGGAAGCGCTGGCCGCTTTCCAGCGTGCCGTGCCCGACCTGATCCTGCTCGACGTCGCCATGCCCGGCATGAGCGGCTTCGAATGCTGCGCACAGCTGCGCCGGCTGCCCGGCGGCGCGCACGTGCCCATCGTCGTGCTGACCGGCAACGATGATGATGACTCCATCAAGCAGGCGCTGGAAGCGGGCGCCAGCGATTTCATCTCCAAGCCGATGCAATGGCGTTTGCTGGCGCACCGGCTGCGCTACCTGCTGCGCGCCAGCAGCGCGCTGACCGAGCTGAACCGTATCCAGGCAAGCCTCAGCCACGCGCAGGCACTGGCCCGCCTGGGCAACTGGGAATACCGGCTTGCCGATGGCGACGGCTACTGGTCGCCGGAATTGTTGCGCATCCTGGGCCTGGACGCCGATTCCGGCCCCACCAGCTTCGAACGCCTGTTGCAATGCCTGCCGGAAGACCAGCGCCCCATGCTGCTCGAGGCCTTCATGGAACTGCATGCCAGCGGCACCGGCTACAGCCTGGAACACAAGGTGCTGCAGCCGGGCGGCGGCGAGTGCATCGTCTTCCACCAGGCCGAGGCCGTACGCGAAGGCCAGCAGGTGCTGCTGATGCGCGGTACGATGCAGGACATCACGGAACGCAAGCGGCAGGAATGGCGCATCGAATACCTGGCCAACCATGATGCGCTGACGGACTTGCCCAACCGCCAGTTGCTGAACGACCGCATCGGCCAGGCCATCGTCCACGCCCGCCGCACCCATTTGCACCTGGCCACGCTGATGCTGGACCTCGATCGTTTCAAATTCGTCAACGACAGCTACGGCCACCCGGTGGGCGATGCGCTGCTGCAGGAAGTGGCGCGGCGACTGCAGCACGCGGTGCGCGAAGGCGACACCGTGGCCCGCCAGGGCGGCGACGAATTCGTCATCCTGCTGACGGACTTGCCCGATAGCGACACGGCCGAGGACATCGCCAAAAAGGTGCTGGCGGTGTTCGCCGAGCCCTTTTTGCTGGGCGAACATACCTTGCATGTCAGCACCAGTATCGGCGCCAGCCTGTTTCCCTCCGATGGCGACAGCGGCGACATGCTGCTCAAGACGGCCGATGCGGCCCTTTACAGCGCCAAGGACAAGGGCCGCAACGTTTACCAGTTCTACAACCACAAGATGGGCGTGCTGGTGGAAGAGCGGGCCGAGATCGAACACGCCTTGCACCAGGCGCTGGCGCAGGGCGAACTGGAATTGCACTACCAGCCCAAGGTCAACCTTGTCACTGGCCAAATCTATGGCATGGAAGCGCTGCTGCGCTGGCGCCGGCCCGGCATCGGCCTGGTGCCGCCGGACCGCTTCATTCCCCTGGCCGAGGAAACGGGCATGATCATTGCGATCGGCGAATGGGTGCTGCGCACGGCCTGCGCGCAACTGGGCGTCTGGCATGCCTACGGCTTTGCGCATCTGACGATGGCCGTCAACGTCTCGGCGCGCCAGTTCCGCCAGGTCGACATGCCGCAACTGGTGCGCGCAGTGCTGGCCGACAGCAGCCTGCCGGCCCGCTGCCTGGAACTGGAGCTGACGGAGAGCGTGCTGATGCAAAACCGCGACCTGGTGGTGCGGGCGCTGGAACAGTTGAAGGAAATCGGCGTCACCCTGGCGCTGGACGACTTCGGTACCGGCTATTCCAGCTTGTCCTATCTCAAGCAATTCCCCATCGACGTGGTGAAGATCGATCAATCGTTCATCCGCGACGTGACCGACAGCGTGGACGGCGCTTCGCTGACCCGCTCCATCATCGCCATGGCCAAGTCGCTGCACCTGACCACGGTGGCCGAGGGCGTGGAAACGGAGGAACAATTGGGATTTCTCAATACCAATCACTGCGACGCCATGCAAGGCTATTACTTCAGCCGCCCCCTGCCCGGCGCCGAGATGGATCTGATGTTGTATGCCGGCACCCATTTGCCGCCCGAAAGCTGCCATGCCGTGGCGCCGCAGCGCGTGCTGCTGCTGGTGGACGACGAGGAGCATATCCTGTCCGCCCTGCGCCGCTCGCTGCGCAAGGAGGGCTACCAGATACTCAGCACCACCAATCCGCAGGCCGCGCTGGAACTGGTCGCCTCCCACGCGGTGGGTGTGATCCTCACGGATGCGCGCATGCCGGGCATGTCCGGCAACGAACTATTGCGCCGCATCAAGGGTATCTATCCGGAGATCGTGCGCGTGATGCTGTCCGGCTATCCTGAGCTGCATTCGGTCACGGCGGCCATCAACGAAGGCTCGGTGTACAAGTTCATCACCAAGCCGTGGGACGAAACCCTCTTGAAAGACCACTTGCTGGAAGCCTTCCTGCGTTTCGAATCGGGCGTGCAACGGCCGCCACGGGGTCCCCATGGCATCGAGATCGGCAACCGTGCCGCCTAGCCGGCCTTGCCACTTACCAGTAACCGAGCACCTTCCACCATGTCGTGCCGACGACGGCGAAGATCAGCAGTTCCACCACGCACATGATGAAGCCGACGCGCCACCAGTTACCCATCGTCACGAAGCCGCTGCCGAAGATGATCGGCGAGGTGCCCGTGGCGTAGTGGGTCAGCGTCATCATGATGGCCGAGCCGGCCGTCATCATCAGCATGAACGGTACATGGTATTGGGCGGGAATCAGGTGCAGGCCCACCGTCAGGAAGGCCAGCAGCATGGCGCTGATGTGGGCCGTCGTGCTGGCAAAGAAATAATGCGAGAAGACGAACACCAGCACCAGGACGCCGGCGATCGGCAGCCAGTCCATGCCGCTGGCGACGATGGCCGCCTTCATGCCGGCCGAGAACCAGGCGATCACGCCCGTCTTGTTCAACTGCTCGGCCATCATGACCAGCGCGCCGAACCACACCAGGGTATCCCAGGCGCTCTTCTCGGACAGCACGTCGTCCCAGTCGATGGTGCCGGTAATGATCAGCACGAACAAGCCGACGAAAGCAACTACCGTCGCATCGAGCGAAAACGCGGGGCCGAACAGCATGGCAGGCACATTGGCCCACAGCAACAGCAGCAGGGCAAAGGTGCCCAGCATGACTTTTTCCGACGGCGACAGCGGACCCATGCTTTTCAATTCCGCCTTGGCGTAGGTGACGGCGTCGGGCGTGACTTTCAGTTCCGGCGGCGACAGCCAGTAGATAATCAGGGGCATCACCAGCAGGCAGACCAGGCCCGGCAGCAGCATGCACAGGGCCCAGGTGGTCCACGTCAGATGGAAACTCTGGCCGCTGGCCTTGGCCACGAAATCGACCACCAGCGGATTGGGCGCCGTGGCCGTGAGGAACATGGCCGATGTGATCGGGTTGGCGTGGTAGTTGACGAGGGCCAGATACGTGCCCACTTTGCCTTCCGTGCCCTTGGCCGGGTCCGAATCGAAGGCGTTGGCAATCGATTTCATGACGGGATGGACGATGCCGCCGCCGCGCGCGGTGTTACTCGGCGTGAATGGCGCCAGCACCAGTTCGCAAATCGCCAGGCCATAGCCGATGCCCATGGTGCGCTTGCCCAGCAGGGAGATGAACAGCAGGCCGATGCGGCTGCCCAGCCCCGTCTTTTTCAGGCCGCGCGATATCAGAATCGCCACGACGATCAGCCAGATCAGGGGATTCGAAAAACTGCTGAGCGCATCCGTGATGGCGCCCTTGGACGAGGTCGACGTCACTTGCGACAAGGACACGATGACGATGGCCATCATGGCCATCACGCCGATGGGCATGACTTTCAGAATGATCGCCAGGATGGTGGTAAGGAAAATCGCCACCAGGCCCCAGGCCTTGGGCGTCAAGCCGTCGGGCGCCGGCAGCAATAGCATGCTTACCAGCAAGGCCGTACAAATTAAGGCGGGGACGAGGCGGAATGGGACGGCTTCCTTGAAATGCAGGAACATGTCGCGCACTGTTTTATACATAGGTTTTCCTTTACTGGACAGGCATCCTGGCGGGCAGTGGCGCCCGCGTGGATTGGTGATAGTTCTTTTTAGCAACATCATACAACCTCATACGCCGGTGCCCTGCTCCATTACGCCAGCGCGTGCCGGTAAATTCCAGAATCGTTGACTTGCGCGGTATCACATGGCCGGAATATATTCGCAGCAAGTGACAATAGGTGACTTTTTTGTTAATTTTTCTCTGTATCTTTCCCGGTAGCTGCCGCCAGATATGCCACCAGGATTGCCAACCTTTCAGGGGAAAACTTGATGAATAGCACGGAACAGTACTCGATACACCCATCGATCGGCATTGCCCGCGTGGGCAACAGCCATGATTCGTTCTACCTGGCGCCGGAAGCGATCGGCGGGCTGCCGATCGAAGCGGACGGCAACAACGATCCGCAACTGGTCGATGGCAAGCCGGTCCGCGTGACCCAATTCAAGGATGCGGCCGGCCGCGTGCGGCGCCAGGCCGCCAGCTTCCGCATTTACAAGTCGGTAGCGGGCCGTCCCGGCGAAAAAGTCCTGGTCGACCTGCAAGACCCGAGCATTGCCAGGATCGAGTGGACAGTGCACGTGGCAAACAAGAAGGCAGCGTGGTGGAACTTCATTCCCCTGCTGGGCGACCTGATGTTTGGCCCGTACAACAGCTATGAAACCTGGGAAAACACCCCGCCAGCCTGGAATCTGACGCCCACGTCCTGGACCAATCTGCGCAATGGCGATGTGACGGGCGAGGCGGCCCGGCAAAAACTGATCGTCGACCCGGGACCGCGCATGCTGGACGCGCCGCTGGGCAAGGCCCATTTCGACAAGGATGGCGCCGGTTCCTATGCGCACGTGTCCTTCCCCGATCCGCAGGCCATCACGCAAGGCTATCCCGTGCGTACCCTCGGTGAAATGCGCACGGATTCGCGCGGCAACCTGCTGGTGATCGGCGCCTATGGCCGCGCCGGCGGCTCCGAAAGCATCACGGGCTTTGGCGGCGGCGATACGTGGAATGACGACGTGGGCGACGGTCCCGTCAGCGCGACCCTCCATTTCAAGGATGGCAGCACGCCCGTCGTGCTCAAAGCGTGGGTGGTCATCGGTTCGCCGAAGTTCGCGCCCGAGCTGGTGAATATTTCCACCTGGGATGATGTCGTGGCCGACATGGCCATCAAATACAAGAACGCGCTGCCCGAAGCCTATGACGCGGCCCGCTGGAGCGCCAGCGATGGCTGGAACCCCGACTATGTCGTCAATTACGCGCAGGACATCCAGCCATTCCTTGCCAGGATAGGCGATTACCAGTGGGTGGCGACGGTGCCCTCGATGACGGCCTTCATCCGCCCCAGCTTCGACGTGGCCGATGCATCGGAAGCGAACCGGCCGCAGCGCGAAAAATTCTTCAGTTACTTCAGGAAGCCGTCGGCCATCCGCCCCGGCACGCAGGAACAGGTGCCGGGATTCACGGGCGGCCAGGGCGGCCAATTGTTCAGTGAAGCCAGCACGGAGAACCCCGGCGCCGGGATTCCCCTCGTGCCCCTGAATTCGGGCAGCAATTCCGTGCGCAACAACGTCATCAGCAAGTTTTCCGTGCTGACGGATACGCAATATTTTGCTTTGCAGCAATGGGCTGCCGGCAAATTCGCCCCCGATGCGCCGGGCCTGGCCTTGCCGGGCATCGACCCGCTCGATCAGGCGGCCATTGGCAATTGCGTGGGCGAACCCATGTGCCCGGGCATCGAAGTGACGTGGAGCGTGCGCAATCCCATCATCTATGCGAAAGCGTACGCCATCCTGCACCGCGTGGATGCCGACTACGCAAAAAACGGCCTGTCGGCGGGCCGCGACGAGTGCGAACCGCTGGACTGGAACGACCCGACCGTCGGCACCGGCTGCGAACCGGGCGACCTGACCAAGCGCATGGCCATCCCGTGGCAGGCCGACTTCTATGACTGCTCCGTGCAGATGATCAACTTCGACAATCCGGACCTGGTCAAGAATCCCGACACGCTCATTCCCGTGCCGCCCACCTACTACGCCTACTGGTGGCCGCCGCAAAGCCCGTGGAACGTGATCAATGGCGCCACCACCAAGGAAGAACAGGCGCTTGCGGGCGTGCCGGCCGGCATGCAGGTGATGTACAGCCGCGGCATGAACAGTTTTTCGCAGATGATCAGTTCCTGGCACTACCTGGGTTTCATCGTGAACCAGAACCACGATGCCGAGTCGGGCCGCCAGTACCCGTATTTTGTCGAGAAGGAGCGCAATCACGCCAAGTTCGTGGCCGCCAGCGTCGGTGTCGGCAATGCCAGCAGTTTCATCACGGGCGACGATTCGAACTACCTGCCCGCGTGGTTCCTCAAGGACGAGGATCCGCAGACGGCGCCCGAGAAGGCATCGCAGCTGTTTGCCACCGGCGGCGCACAAGTGGCCGTGCATGACACGCCGAAGAAAATCCAGCCGGCCAACCGGCGCCGGTTTTCCCATTGAGTGTCGCGCCAGGCATGTCGTCATCGCGCCACTACGACGTCGTCATTGTCGGCGGTGGTGCCGCCGGCACTGCCGCCGCCCTGACCCTGGCCCGCTACACGGGCTTGCGCGTCGCCTTGCTGGAAAAGCAGCTGTTCGACGATTACAGGGCTGGCGAAACGGTATCGTCGTCCATCTTTTCGATGCTCGATTTTCTGGGCGTTGGGCGCGACCTGCTGGACGGCGCCCAGCTGCCCGCGTTTTCCCACGCGGCCGCGTGGGGCAGCGCCGATCTGATGTCGCGCGACGCCGTCTTCAGCAGCCACGGCCACGGCTTGCACCTGGACCGCAGGCGGTATGACGCCATCCTGCTTGAGCAGGCGCGGCTGGCGGGCGTGGCGCTGCTGCGTCCCGCGCAACTGGTGCAGCTCGAACACGGCGACCCG
This sequence comes from Janthinobacterium tructae, assembly GCF_006517255.1. Taxonomy (NCBI): domain Bacteria; kingdom Pseudomonadati; phylum Pseudomonadota; class Betaproteobacteria; order Burkholderiales; family Oxalobacteraceae; genus Janthinobacterium; species Janthinobacterium tructae. The sequence continues at coordinate 1,155,066 of NZ_CP041185.1, forward strand.
TGGCGTCTGCGCGTGGCGAGCGAGGGGCAGGAAACGGACCTGACGGCCCGTTACCTGATCGATTGCAGCGGCAAGCAGGCGACCATCGTGCGCCAGCGCAAACGCCCCATCCACACGGAAGACTCGCTGGTGGCGCTGTACGCCTATTATCAGCTGGCAGAGCCGCAATTCCTGCCGCACCGCACACTGGTGGAAACGACGCGGCACGGCTGGTATTACGCGGCGCCCCTGCCGGGCGAGCGCGTGGCGCTGGCCTTCATCACGGATGCCGACATCCTCAAGCGCCTGCGGTTGAAGGAGCCGGCGCCCTGGCGCGAGGCCGCCGCGGACACCTCGCACGTGCGCGATATCGTGGCGCGCCTGCCAGCGCCAAGCGCCCTGCGCCACTACGCCATCCACAGCCGGGTGGCGTCGCTGCCGGCCGATGAAAACTGGACGGCGGCGGGCGACGCGGCCGCCTGCTTCGACCCGATCTCCTCGCTGGGCATCGGCCAGGCCATGGCGTCGGGCATCCATGCGGCGCGCGTGGCGGAGGCGTTCCTGGCCGGCGACCGGGACATGGCAGCGGGCTACCGGCGCAGTGTCTTCGCCGCGTTTGAAACCTATCTGCAGATGCGGCGCGGCTTCTACGGCGCCGAGCAGCGCTGGCGCGATGCTCCGTTCTGGCAGCGCCGGGCCGCGTCCTGACGCCGCCGGCAAAAAACTGAGCCAGGTCAAGAGTCCGCATGCCCACAGCCCGTTTCCGGGCGATTTTCAGCCCCGCCTTGCCATTCGCACTATAATGTCGGCACCGCGTGCGGCAGCAATGGCGGCGATAGACGGTAACAATTTCGTGTGGACGCCAGTACAATAGCGTCTGGGCCTACACAGGGTTTCACTTTTGCCAGCAGTTGCCAGCAACTAACCATTTTTTTGACCAGCCAACAAATACTATGAGTTCGATGAATGAAGAGCGCGTTTTAAGCGTGCACCACTGGACGGATACCCTGTTCTCCTTTACCACCACGCGCGACCCGTCGCTGCGTTTCTCGAATGGCCATTTCACCATGATCGGCCTGCGCGTCGATGGCAAGCCCTTGCTGCGCGCCTACAGTATCGCCAGCGCCAATTACGAAGAGCACCTGGAATTTTTCAGCATCAAGGTGCCGGGCGGCCCATTGACGTCGCGTTTGCAACATTTGCAAGTGGGCGACACCGTCATCGTCGGCCGCAAGCCGACGGGCACCCTGGTGTCCGACTACCTGCTGCCAGGCAAGCGCCTGTACATGCTGTCGACGGGCACGGGCCTGGCGCCATTCCTCAGCATCGTGCGCGATCCGGACATCTACGAGCGCTTCGACCAGCTGATCCTCGTGCACGGCGTGCGCCAGGTCGATGAACTGGCCTACCGCGAGCTGCTGGAAGAGCACCTGCCCAAGCATGAATTCCTGGGCGAAATGGTCAGCGACAAGCTGCGCTACTACCCGACCGTCACGCGCGAAGATTTCCGCAATATGGGCCGCATCACGGCACTGATCGAGAACGGCAAACTGGCCGCAGACCTGGGCTTGCCGGCGCTGAACCCGGCCGAAGACCGCGTCATGATCTGCGGCAGCTCGGACATGCTGCGTGACCTGAAGGAAATGCTGGAAGCGCGTGGCTTCAAGGAAGGCAATACCTCGACGCCTGGCGACTTCGTCGTCGAGCGCGCGTTCGCCGAAAAGTAATCCAGCGTGTTCGCCAGGGGCCCGGTCCCGCCGCAGCTTGCGGCGGGACCGGGCCTTTTTCATTGGCGGCTCAGCGCACCAGCGCCGGCGTGCCGCGCTGGTATTGCAAGCCATTCATGAAGCGCTGCACGGGCTGAAAGGCGCCGCTGAGGATATCGTCATGCGCCGCGTAATAGCGCGTCTCGATCTTCAGCAAGCCCAGCACGGTCGCATCGAGCTTGTCGGTCTGATACGGCCGGCTTTCCAGCGCGGCGCGCGCGGCCGTCGATTGCGGCGCTTGCTGGTTATCCCAGATTAACATGGGAATTTCATAGCCGCTCTTGTCGGAGGCGGAATGGCCCGCGTGATTGCGGCTGTAGCCCACTTCCTGGCCATGGTCGGAGACAAACAGCAGCGAGGCGGCGCGCCCGGCCTTGGCTGTGTCGGCCATGCCGATCAGGGTGCCCAGCACATAATCGCCATAGCGGATGGCGTTATCGTACTCATCGCGCTGGTGGCGTATCCAGCTGGACCTGCCCTGGCTGGCCATCTGCGCGCTGACGGCGTCCTGCACCTGATCGAAATGCGCAAAACGGCTGGGATAGCGCATGTCATAGCTGGGATGGGCGCCCAGCAAATGCACGACGATGAGCTTTTTCGGCGCGCTATCGGCCAGCGCGTGGGCGAATGGCTGGAACAGGTTGCCGTCGAAATTGTTTTCGCCGCGGCCAGTACCGTAGTTGATGAAGTCGCTTTCATCGGCCTGGCCCGCCAGCAGACCGATCCAGCCGTCGTTGCGCGTCTGGTTCGAGACCCAGAACGTCTTGTAGCCGGCCGCCTCGGCCAGCATCAGCAAATTCGGCTTGGCCATCCACGCATCGGGGCTGCCGATATCGGCCGGCGTGAGCATCGTCATCATCGATTCCACCGTGCTGGACGCGGGCGAAATCACATCATTGAACACCAGCAGCTTCGCCCGCATGGCATCGAGCCGGGGCGTGGTGGCGCGAGGGTAGCCATACAGCGACATCGAGGCGCGGTTGGTGCTCTCGCCGATCACCAGGATGACGGTGCGCGCATCCTCGCCCGCATAGCGCACATGCCAGTCGCCCGGCGCGGCCATGGCCGCCGTCAGCGCCTGCTGCATGGATTTCATCGCTGCCAGCTGCGCGCTGTACTGCTGGTAGCGCAGCGGCCAGAACAGGGCCGGATTTTCACGCCGCATGGTGGTATTAACGTGCAGCAGCACGAGAAAGATGGCCATGCTGACGGCAAAGCATTTTTGCGCCAGGCCCGGTGGGCGACTGGCGCGCGCCGCTTGCCGGCGCAGCAACTGGCGGTCGGCCAGCAGCACCGCCGCCGTCACGAGGACAAACCAGCCCGCCGCTTGCGCCAGGGCGACGCTGTTGTGCAGGAAGAATTCTCCCGTCTCGGCTTGATCTGTCGCAAACATGGCCTGCAAAACGGCATTCGGATTGGGCCGCATGCCAAAATAGTCACGCAAGAAGCCCTTGATGGCAGCGTCGAGGTAAAACACGGGCACCACGATGCGCAGCAGCAAGGTGACCGCGCTGGCGCTGGAACTGCCACGCCACGCGTGCAGCATGCCGCCCACGCCCAGCAGGAAGGCCGCCAGCAAGACGCACAATTTCAGGCATTCGTTCGCACTTAACTGATCGAAGAGGAAGAACAGCAACAGGCCAGCAATGCTGAACAGGACACGGCAAAACAGAATCAGCATGGAGGCGACAGGGAGTAAGTATTGAACAGGGGCAAGCCCGCGCGAACGGGCCAGCGATTGTAGCGTAGTCCCTTGCTGTTTGTGCCATCATTTCACGCGTGCTCCTGACAGAAATTGTCAGTACTTTTTATTATGCTTTCGGCACCAGCAGGCCAGCCAGCCTGTATTCAAATTGATATCTCCACCTGCGACAGGACTTTTCATGACACGTGCCATTACCATACTGACCGAGAACTTTGCCGATTGGGAAACCGCCCTGATCAATTCCACGGCGCGCCTGTATTACGGCTTTTACACGCAGTTCGCCACGCCGGGAGGCCTGCCCGTCACCTCGTCCGGTGGCATGTTGGTCACGCCGCAACTGGCACTGGAAGAGATTGTGCTCGATGAACTCGATTTGCTGATGGTGTGTGGCGGCAGCCACTGGCAAAGCGGCAAGGCGCCCGACCTGGGCCCCTTGCTGCGCGCCGCCCGCGACAACAATACTGTGCTGGCCGGCATTTGCGACGGCACGCGCGTGCTGGCGCAGGCAGGCGTGCTCGACACCGTGCGCCATACGTCCAACAGTGCGGACAACCTGTTACAAACGGGCTATGCGGGCGCGGCCCTGTACCAGGACGTACCGTGGGCCGTGGCCGACCAGCGCATCGTTACGGCACCGGGCACGGCGCCCGTCAGTTTTACGCGGGAAGTGCTGCGCAGCCTGGGCATTGACGACGACAACCTGACGGCCTACCTGACCATGCACGGGGCCGAGCACGGCCAGGCAGAACGCTAGTCGGGGGCCAGCACGCGCAAGCGCGCCGCGGCGTGCGTGTTGCCGGGGTCCAGCTCCAGCGAACGGCGGTAATGCGTGACGGCCAGCGCCGTGGCGCCATCGGCCTCGTACGCTTCGGCCAGGCTGTCGTGGCCGTTCGCCCCTTGCGGGTACAGTTGCACGCCCAACTGGAAGACGGCGAGCGCCTGTTTCGGCTGCTGCCGGCCCAGCAGGCGGTAGCCCCAGGCATTCAAATCGTCTTCAGTGGGCGCAGACAGCCCGTGCTGGCGCCGGATGGCCGCCAGTTTCTTGTCCAGCCCGTCGAAACCAGCGCTGGCGGCCTGCTGGCGCAGCAGGTGCGCGGCATACGCGCCGCCGCGCTGCTGGCGCAGGGCGGGAATATAGAAGCCGGCGACGGTATCGATCAGCTGTTCCGGCTGGCCACCTGCAAGGTTGCTGAGAATAATGATGGCAAGGCCATCGTCCGGATATACATAAAAGGCCGAGCGGGCGCCGCCGATGCCGGCCACGGCGCGGTGGCCAGCGCGGCCGATGCTGGGCCAGCCCAGCGCCCACGGCGCCGGCTTGCCGTCATTCAAGCTGGTCGGCTGCCACAGCCGTGCCAGACTGGCGGGCGCCAGCAAGCGTCCCGACTGCAGCGAGATGAGCCAGTTGGCCAGTTCGCCCGCATTGCTATTGATACCGGCCCCCGCGCGCATGAAGACGGGAAAGTCTTCGATCACGTTGCGGTAACCGTTGCCGCCCCGGTCCAGCACGTAGGAACTGGCCTTCTTGGCGACCACGTCCTTCGCATCACCAAAGCCGCTGTGCGGCATGCCGGCCACGTCAAACTGCCGGCGCTGGATGAAGGTAGTAAAGGACTGGCCGCCTTGCCGTTCGATCAATTGCGCCAGCAGCACGTAATTGGTCTGGTTGTAGCGGAAGCGTTCACCCGGTTTTGCCTCCACCGGCAGCGCCTGCACCGCCGTCCACGCCGCATCGGCATCGTCCGGCTGCGGCCCCACCAGCTTGCCGCTGCGCTGGTCCAGCACATCGGGCAAGCCCGAAGTATGGTTGAGCAATTGCGTCACCGTCACGGCTTGCCATGCCGATGGCAGCCCCGCCAGGTACTGGCCGATGGGCGCCGCCAGATCGATCTTGCCCTCCTGCACCAGTTGCATCACGGCCACGCCGGCAAACGCTTTCGTTGCCGAATTGATGGAAAACAGGCTGGCGTCCGTCACGGGCACCTGGTATTGCAGGCTGGCCAGGCCAAAATTGTGCTTCAGCACGACCTTGCCACGCTGGATCACCGCCAGTTGCAGTCCCGGAATCTGGCGCTCCCGCATTTCGCTGCGCACGAAAGCGCCAATCTCCTGTGCCGCGCGCGATGCCTGGGATGGGCTGGCAGGGGCGGCTATCACACCAGCGGGGATGGCGGCTAGCGCCATGACGAGCAGGACGGAAGGAAGGCGTGGAGTCACTATGCGGCTTTCGACAGTTGAAAACGGAATCGCAGCATCCCATACCTGTTTATCAACGTCAATGACAATCTTGCTGGTAAGAAAGCTACTCTTCCAGCCACACGTCTTCATAGCCTTCGCGGTCGAGAATGAATTTGGCGCCGCTGGGCAAGGCCAGATAATCGACCACTTGCGGCAGCATCTCGTGCAGGTGTTGCGCATGCAGGGGCTGGTAAAAGCCGCTGGCGTCGTCGTGTTCGCCGCAGTGAATAAACCAGCTGATGGTGCCGTTTTCCGGCAGCACAATGCGCGTGCCGTAGATGGGCGATTGGTCCAGGCTGCCGATGGCCAGGGCCACCATGGGCTCGGGCGCCTGCGCCTGCAAGCCGAATTTGTCGCAGATGCGCTGCTGTGTTTTGCTGATCGGTACGGTCATGCTGCCCTCAGGATCCGATGTATTGATAATGGAGGCGCAGCGCGCCATCATGGCCCGACATTTCCAGGTGCAAGATCGCTTCGCCCGGCTTGCCATCGGCCAGCAACAGGCATTCCAGACCCAGCGGCCCGCGATCGGTGGCATACACATCGACGGCGGGACGGCCACCCTTGCCCGGCACAAAGGCCTCGGCCAGCGGCGCCAGGGACAGCGCCTGGTTCGCCGCAAAATAGCTGTCGAGCATCTCGATGATCTCGTCGGCCACGCCCGGCGCCAGCGACCAGACGCGTTGCAGCGCCACCGGATCGCGCAGGTCGAGCGTGTGCACGAAGGCCGCCGCCTGTGCATAGGCCTGTTGCCGCAGGCTGTCGGTCATGCGCATGTCCATGCTGCGACTCCTCTCTCTTGAACAGGCGCCATTATAGTGCGCGGCCTGGCCGATGCCGCACTCTCGCCATGCCGGCAGTTGCATGACAGTACGGCAACCCTGTAAAGTAGGCTACGATGAAAAAAACCTACCATGGCAGTTGCCACTGCGGCGCCGTGCGCTTCGCGGCCGAGATCGACCTGGCGGCGCCGAGTTTGCGCTGCAATTGTTCCTATTGCCTGAAAATTCGCTGCTGGGCCAGCCTGGTGCCGCCCACGGCTTTCCGCCTGCTGGCCGGAGAAGCGGACTTGAGCGAATACCGCTTCGGCGCCGGCCGCGAACGCCACTATTTTTGCCGCCATTGCGGCGTGCGCCCATTTGGTCGCGGCGATTCTCCCCGCGGCGGCCCGTTTGTCGGTATCGGCGTGAACTGCCTCGACGATGCCGCGGTGGCCGAACTGGCCCAGGTGCCCGTCACCTTTGTCGACGGCTCGCATGACGCGTGGCACACGCCGCCGCAGGAAACGCGGCATCTGTAAGGGCGGAAGGACGGCAAGGAAAGGAGATACGGGGGGCGCCATGTCGCGGGCGGCCAGATAAGCATGCACTTCCCGTTGTCTGGATTGGCATTCTGGGCGATAATTACGCCCATGAACGATACCACCACCTTACCCCCATTGCCCGATCGCCTGTCGATCGACCCCAGCAGCCCTTACCACGTTGCAGCCGTGTTCGAGAACGACGTCGGCATCCGCTTCAACGACAAGGAACGTCTTGACGTGGAAGAATATTGCATCAGCGAACGCTGGATCAAGGTCGCTTCCACCAAGTCGCTGGACCGCCGCGGCCGTCCACTGCAGATCAAGCTGAAGGGCAAAGTCGAAGCGTTTTACCGCTAAGCAACGCCTACAGCTGTCATCGAGGCCGATTTCCATCGGCCTTTTTTACGTCTGCAGGTATTGCTCAGCCCCGTGCCGGTTCAGCGGCCGGCGGCGGCTGGTAAGCGCAAAAGCCGGGCCACTGGTCGCGGCTGTCGCACACTTTCAGGCAGCCCTTGTTATCCTTGAAGGTGGCGACAACCTTGATGGGGAAGCCATATTTGGGCGTGCTGGCCAGGAAGGCGGACGGGCAGCTTTGCTCGTTGCTGAAGCGAAAAGTGATGTCTTCGCGGCGGCCCTTGCGCTCAAAGCTCAGCATGAAAGTTTCATTGCTGTTCCATTGCGCCTTGCCCGGCACGCGGAAGCGGTAGCGCGGGTTGCCCGGCTGCTGGCCTTCAAGTTTCAGGCCGAAGACGCGGCTGCTGGCCGTGGCCGTCTCGACCTTGGCAACCGGATACACCACGGCAAACATGTAAGTGCCGGCGAAACCCTGGTCGAAACCGAGGCCCTTCTGGTAGAACGGCACGACGATGTGCGGCGCGCCCGCGTATTCCACGGTATTGCGTGCCGTCACGCGCGACGTCAGCTTGTCATCGGGCGCTTGCCCGAAAACCACGTCCAGTTCCAGCAACGCTTCTTGCTTGTCGATATCTTGTGCCAGATAATCCTTGGGGAACATTTCGCCGTGCACGCAGCCGGCCAGCAAGGAGGCGGCGAGGCAGCCGGCGAGGAGTTTGGGTATTGTCATGGCTGTTTTCCTTCTGGCGGCGTTGAACTGAGGCCCAGCCCCGACACTTGCCAGCCATTCTTGCCTTGTTTCCATTGAAATTGCTGGCCAAACCAGGCCAGTTCCAGCTCGCGCCGGATGCGGTTTGAATCGGTGCGGCCTTGGCGCGCCTTGATGGCGGCGCCCGCCTGTTCGGAAGCGGCCTCCGACAACGGTTTCAGCCACCGTTGATAGGTATCGGGCGGCAAGGCCAGCACGCCGGCCACGCCGTCGTCGCGCGTGGCAACGAGCACTTGCAATGTGGTCAGCTTCCTGGCGAGATAGGCGCCGCGCCGCCCGTCGGGCGACACGGAGACCAGCATGGCGGGCGCATAATCGCCCGTGACTCCACCCGGCACGTCAAACCACAGCAGTTCGCCCGTGCCCGTATCGAGCGCGCGGCCGTCGCGGGGAAACAGCAGCATTTCGCTGCGGCCCGGCTGCGGCACGCCCCATTCGGGGTCGCGCTCCGTGCGCACCATGCTGTCGCGCTGCAGGGGACTGATGGGGCGCATCAGCGGTTCGCCATTCTGCACGCCGATGAGGATGGTGCCCTGCCCCGTATAGCCCTTGGTAAACGCCAGCAGCATGGGCTGGCCCTCGCGCGTGGCTTTGAGGGGGCGCACTTCCACCACTTCGCGCGCGCCGCCGGGGTAATAGCCCTGCTTGCGGAAAGACAAGGTGACGAGCGAGTCGAAGCGGTCATTCGTGACGACGAAGTCGCCGTACTGTTTGGTCACCGGCACGTAGGGCGTTGGCGTTTGCGCCTGCGCGGCGGGCCAGATGGCGGCGGCCAGGCTGGTGGCCGCCGCCAGGCGGCGCAGGGGGAAAGAAAGGGACAGCATGGCATCCTGTAAAGGTCGCAAGGTGCGAAGGAGGCATATCATAGACGATTCCCCCCTGGCAACGCTGTCCGATAACCAATATCAACGGCGCTGGATTTCAATCAGTTCGATCTCGAACAGCTTGGGCCACAGCTTGCCCGTGACAAACAGGCGCTTGCCGCGCGCATCCCAGGCGATGCCGTTGAGCACGGCGTCGGGATTGGCCGTGCCCCGCTGTTCCGGCGGCAGCAAGCCCGTCAGGTCGATCCAGCCCACGACCTTGCCGCTGGCCGGGTCGATGCGGGCGATCACGTCCGCGCCCCACACATTGGCAAACAGTTCCCCGTCGACCATTTCCAGTTCGTTCAGGCGGTCGATGGAACGGCCTTCCGCCTTGACCTCGAAGCGGCGCACCTCGGCCAGGGTTTTCGGATTCAGTACGCGGATGGCGGAGGTGCCGTCGCTCATGTAGACAAATTTACCATCGCTGGCCAGGCCCCAGCCTTCGCCCTGGTAGCTGAAGGTGCGTTTCAGTTTGAACGTCTTCTGGTCGAAGACATAGCCGGTCTGCGAAATCCACGTCAGGCCCAGGATCTCATCGCCCACGTCCGTGATGCCTTCGCCGAACACTTTTTTGTCGAGCATGCTTTTCTGCAAGATCTTGCCCGTCGTCAATTCCACCTTGCGCAAGGAGGACTGGCCATTCTGGCCCGTGCTTTCATACAGGTGACCGTCTTTGAACAGCAAGCCCTGGGTAAATGCCTGCGGATCGTGCGGATAGGTATTCTTGACGAAATAGCCATACACGGGGAGCGCGGCCTGGGCGTAGCCCATTTCACTCATCAGGCCCACGGTACATAGCAATCCCAGCAGCAGCGAGCCTGCCGTGCGTTTCAGACTTGTTTTACCGATATTCTTCATATTCTTGGCGGTGGTTGGCGAGCAGCTATTGTAAACGGGCCGCGTCCGCCATGCGCGCCCTGACGAGGTCCAGCCAGGCACGCGCCGCAAACGACAGCCGCCCGCCACGACGCCAGGCCAGCATCAGATTCCACTCCACGGGCGGGCCGGCCAGGGGAATCACGGCAAATTGCGCGGCATTAAGCGTATCGCAATACATCTTTGGCAGCAGGCAAATGCCCACGCCCAGCCGCACCAGCGAGGCGATGAAATCCCACTGGCCGCTGCGGCCTGTGATGCGCGGCGCGAAACCGGCCCGCTGGCAGGCATCGAGCACGATGTCATTCAAGGCGAAGGCGGCGCCGTAGAAAATGAAGGGGCTCTCGGCCAGCTCGGCCAGGGCCACGGACGAGCGTCCCTGCCACGGCGAGCCGGGCGCTGCCAGCAGGCACAGCGGTGAGCGCACCAGGGGCAGCGCTTCGAAATCCTGCCAGGTGGCCGCGTTGCCCGGATAGTCGAGCATGGTGCCCAGTTCCACCGTGCCCGTGCGCAAGTCGCGCTCGATCGCCTGCGTGCCGCTTTCGTACATTTTCAGTTCGATGCCCGGATAGCGCTGATGGTATTCGGCCAGCCATGGCGCCAGCGTGGAATGCGTCTGCGGCGACACGCCGACGCGCAGCTCCCCCCGCTCCAGATGTTGCAAGTCGCGCAATTCGACCTTCAGTTCCGCGTGCAGGGCCAGCAAGGTATGCGCGCGCGACAGCACCACCTTGCCCGCGTCCGTCAGCGTAAAACGTTTACCGGCGCGGTCCAGCAAGGCCAAGTCCAGCGACTGTTCCAATTGCTGGATCATTTTGCTGACGGTGGGCTGCGTCACGTGCAGCTTGTTTGCCGCGCGCGTAAAACTGGCTTGTTCGACCACTTCGACGAAGTAGCGCAGGGAGCGGATATCCATGATGCATTCCAATATCGAATGATAATGATGAGTTTAAGTCATTTTATCTTTTGATGTGCGGTCACTACAATGAAAACTTCCCCCAGCCGTTTGAAAGCCTGCCGTGAAAGCCTTGCACTGTTCCACCGCTACCCTGCCCTCCATCCCCGTCTGGCGCCAGCCCGCGCAGACCGCATGGCAAGTAGGCGTACTGATCGCCGCCTGGTGGCTGGCCGACGAAGCCGCTTCCGCCCTGCACTTGCCGTTTTCCGGCGGCGTGGTGGGCCTGTTCGTGCTGGTGGCCCTGCTGCTGTCGGGCTGGGTGCGTCCGACCGCCATCGAACTGGGCGCGAACTGGCTGCTGGCCAACATGCTGCTGTTCTTCATTCCGCTGGTGGTGTCCGTGGTGCAATTTACGCAACTGCTGAAGGCGCAAGGTCTGATGCTGTTCGTGAATATCGGCCTCGGCTTTGCCAGCGTGATGCTGGCCACGGCGTTGACGGTGGAATGGGTGTGCCGTTATGAACGCAAGTTGCGTCTGAATAAGCTGCTGCGCCAGCGCACAGCCAGGGCGGCAGCATGAGCACCCTGGTCCTGTCGTTGCTGTTTCTGCTGCTGACCCTGGTCTTGTTCTACGCCAACCAGGCCGTGCACCGCCGCCATCCGCACTTCTTGCTCACGCCCGCCATCTGCACCTCGGCGATACTGATCGTCATCGTGCAGGCGACCTCGACGCCGTTCGCCACGTATTTCGGCGAGACGCGCTGGCTGCCTTGGCTGCTGGGGCCGGCCACCATCGCCTTCGCCCTGCCCATCTTCCAGGAGCGCAAGCTGATCCGCAAGCACTGGCTGGCCTTGTCGCTGGGCAGTTGCGCCGGCATCGTCGCCTCCGTGGCCGCCACCCTGCTGCTGGACCGGATATTTGGCGTGCACGGCGACATGGCGCGCAGCCTGTTGGCGCGCTCCGTCTCGACGCCGTTCGCGCTGGAAGCGTCGCGCCACATGGGCGGCTCGGCCCAGCTGACGGGCATCTTCGTGGTGATGACGGGCTTGTTCGGCCTGATGCTCGGTAAACCGCTATTAAAACTGCTGCCCTTGCGCATGCGCATCGCCCGTGGCGCCCCGTATGGCGCGGCCGCGCACGGTTTTGGCTTGTCCGTGGCGCGCCGCGTAGGCACGGAAGAAGGCGCCGTGGCCAGCCTGACGATGATTTTTTCCGGCGTCGTGACGGTGCTGCTGGCGCCGCTGCTGGGGCATCTGCTGGGCTAACGTCGCGCTTGCAGCGCCTGCACGCCATGCACGATCAGGTCGATTCCTGCCAGGAAATCCTCGCGGTCATCGTGCGTGCGCAACTGCCCCGCCACCTTGCGGGCAAACGGAAACGCCTGCGCGTCGAGACGTGACCAGGCGCCCGCCATGGTATCGAGGAAGTGCGCGCGCTCCAGGCCTTTTTCCCGGGCGATGACGGCATTGGCGGCATTTTGCCCGCTTACTCCCAGCAAATAATTCAACAGCGTGCATGCCGCCAGCCATTGCCTGTCCTGCGGCACGCCCAGGGCATCCACTTGCCGGCCCAGGCGTTCCAGAATGCGCACGCTGGGCAACTGGCCCGGCGCGCGCGACAGGGCCGAGCCCAGCCACGGATGTGCATCCATCGCCTCGAACATGGCCAGCGCCACGGCGCGTATGCCTGCCTGCGGCGTATCGCCGTGCAGCGTGGCATCCATGGCCGCCTGCATGGCGCGCACGACGATGGCGTCACTGGCGGCCGTGAACAGGTCATCCTTGTCGGCCACGTGCCAGTAAATGGCCCCCGCCCCCGTCGCCAGGCGCGCGGCCAGGGCACGGAAGGTCAAGCCGCCCTCGCCGGCCGTATCGAGCAGGGCAATGGCGGCATCGATGATGGTGTCGCGCGTCAGCGAGTCTGCGCGTCGTGGTGGGTTCGCTACATTATTCGGCATCGCTTATCTTGACACAGATGCTGGCCTGCCGCAAAATTCCGATGGAACAGTGTTCCAATGCCATTCTAAAAACCACCCTCAAGGATCACCATGCATATCACCATCATCGGCGCGGGCCTGGGCGGGCTGATGCTCGCCCGCGTGCTGCACGTCCACGGCATCGCCTCCACCGTGTATGAAGCGGACGCATCGCCGCAGGCGCGCCACCAGGGCGGCATGCTCGACATCCACGAGGAAACCGGCCAGCAAGCGCTGCGGGCGGCCGACCTGCATGACGCCTTCCGCGCCCTCATCCATGCGGGCGGCGAAGCGAGCCGCGTGCTCGACCAGCACGGCACGGTCTTGCTCGATCAGGGGGACGATGGCACGGGGGGCCGTCCCGAAGTGGCGCGCGGCGAACTGCGCCGCATCCTGCTCGATGCACTCCCCCCGGGCAGCGTGCGCTGGGGCCATAAATTGACAAGCGCCGCAATGCTCGACCGCGGCCAACACCTTTTACACTTTGTCAATGGCGCCACGGCAACAAGCGACCTGCTGGCAGGCGCGGATGGCGCCTGGTCCAGGGTGCGGCCCCTGCTCTCCAGCGCGCAGCCCGCGTATAGCGGTATTTCCTTCATTGAAACGTACCTGTTCGACAGCGACCGCCGCCACCGGGCCACCGCGCAAGCCGTGGGCGATGGCGCCCTGTTCGCGCTGGCGCCCGGCAAGGGTATCCAGGCTCACCGCGAAGCCGATGGCGTGCTGCATGCGTATGTGGCCCTGAGTAAACCTGAGGAGTGGCTGGCCGGCATCGACTTTGCCGATCCGCCTGCCGCCCGGGCCTGCATCGCCGCGCAATTTACCGGCTGGGCGCCGGTGCTCACGGCCCTGATCACGGACGCGGACACGCCGCCCGTGCCCCGTCCCGTGCATATGCTGCCTGTCGACCACCGCTGGCGGCGCGTGGCGGGCGTGACCTTGCTGGGCGACGCCGCCCATCTGATGGCGCCGGCCGGCGAAGGCGCGAACCTGGCCATGTTCGATGGTGCCGAGCTGGCACAGGCGCTTGCCGCACACCCAGGCGACATGGAAGCGGCCCTGCTGGCGTATGAAACGGCGCTGTTTGCGCGCAGCAGCGCGGCCGCCGCCGAATCGGAGCGCATCCTGCGCCTGTGCTTTGGCGACGACGCGCCGTACAGCCTGGTGCAGTTCTTCACGGGCATGCAGGACGCAGGCGCGGCGCGGGAAGTGTGAGCGGCAGCGCCAAAGCCCCACGCCGGTGGCCTTTATCGGGGATAATACGTCTTTCCCAACTCCAAGCAGCCGCGCCACGATGAAATACCCTGCAGTCCTGCCTTTCAGCGACATCCTGCCCCGCTTGCATGAGTTCGATGCCATCATCGACGTGCGCAGCCCGTCCGAGTTCGCGGAAGACCATTTGCCGGGCGCAATCAACCTGCCTGTGCTGGACGACGAACAGCGCGTACGCGTCGGCACCTTATATAAACAGACGAGCGCCTTCGAAGCGAAGAAACTGGGCGCGGCGCTGATCGCGAAAAATATCGCGCGGCACATCGAAGACGGTTTTATCGCGCATCCGCACTCCTGGTCGCCGCTCGTCTACTGCTGGCGCGGCGGCAATCGCAGCGGCGCCATGGCGCACATCCTGGCGCGCATCGGCTGGCCCGTCACGCAACTCGACGGCGGCTACAAGGAATACCGGCGCCACGTGAATGCCGAGCTGGCCACCCTGCCCGAACGTTTCGACTTCATCAACGTGCTGTGCGGTCCCACGGGCAGCGGCAAGAGCCGCCTGTTGCAGGTGCTGGACAAACAAGGCGCGCAAGTGATCGACCTGGAAGACCTGGCGGCCCACCGCGGCTCCGTGCTGGGCGGCTTGCCGGACGCGGACCAGCCCTCGCAAAAGGCGTTTGAAAGCGCGCTGTGGCAGCAACTGCGCCATTTCGACCCGACGCTCCCCGTCTTCATCGAGTCAGAAAGCAAGAAAGTAGGCCGGCTGCGCGTGCCCGATGCGCTGATGGAAAAGATGCGCGCGGCCGCCTGCACCGACGTGCAGCTGGACATTGGCGAGCGCGTGCAATTGCTGATGCAAGACTATGCGCATTTCGTCGGCGACCCGGCGCGCCTGAACGTGCAACTGGCCCTGTTGACGCAGCTGCATGGCAAGGAGAAAATTGCCCACTGGCAGCAACTGGCGACCGCGGGCCACATGGCCGAGCTGGTGGAAGAGTTGCTGGTGCAGCATTACGACCCCGTCTACCGGCAATCGATCGCCCGCAACTTCAGCCGCTACGCCCAGGCGACGCCGCTGGTCTTGCCCGACATTTCAGAACATGCCTTTGAGCAAGCCGCGCGCGCATTATGTGCTATCGTCGGCGAACCGCGTACCGCCAGCGCCGCGTAAGTGCCGGCGCAGCTTCCCATGACCTTTTTGAGCAGGATGACGACCATGTCCGATAGCATTCCCACCCCCATCCGATTGACCGAATTTGCCCATGGCGGCGGCTGCGGCTGCAAAATTGCGCCCGGCGTGCTGGCCGACATTTTAAAGGGCAGCGGCGGCTTTCCCCTGCCGAAAGAATTACTGGTCGGCATAGAAACCTCGGATGACGCGGCCGTGTACCAGCTCAACGACGAGCAGGCGCTGATCGCCACCACGGATTTCTTCATGCCCATCGTCGATGACCCCTTCGATTTTGGCCGCATCGCCGCCACCAACGCCATTTCCGACGTGTACGCCATGGGCGGCACGCCCATCATGGCGCTGGCCCTGGTGGGCATGCCGATCAACAAGCTGCCGGTGGAAACCATCGGCCTCATCTTGAAAGGCGGCGAAACCATCTGCGCCCAGGCCGGCATCCCCATCGCGGGCGGCCACACCATCGATTCCGTCGAGCCGATCTACGGCCTGGTGGTGCTGGGCCTGGTCCACCCCTCGCAGGTGAAACGCAACGCAGGCGCGCGCGCCGGCGACAAACTGGTATTGGGCAAACCGATCGGCGTGGGCATCCTGTCGGCCGCGCTGAAGAAAAATGCGCTGGACGCGGCTGGCTACGCGTCCTTGATCGACAACACCACCAAATTGAATACCCCGGGCAAGAAACTGGCCCTGCTCGATGGCGTGCATGCGCTGACGGACGTGACGGGCTTCGGCTTGCTGGGCCACACCCTGGAACTGGCGCGCGGTGCCAAGTTACAGGCGCGCATCACCATGGCTGACGTGCCGCTGCTGCCGCAAGTGCAGCAACTGGCGCAAAACGGCAACATCACGGGTGCTTCCGGCCGCAACTGGCAGGGGTACGGCACGCAAGTGGCACTGGCCGACAGCCTGAGCGCCATCGACAAGGCGATCCTGACGGACCCGCAAACGGCCGGCCCCTTGCTGGTGGCCTGCGCGCCGGAAGCCGTCGAGCAAGTGCTGGCGATTTTCCGCGCCGAAGGCTTTGGCGACGCCGTCGTCATTGGCGAGATGCAGGAAGGCAGTACCGGGGTTTCCGTATATTAATGAACAATTTTTCTAAAGGCAGTCCCATGACCAAATTCTCCAAACTCCCCGCCATCCTGGCCACCGTTGCCGCCACGCTGGCCATCCACAGCGGCCTGGCGCAAGCGCAGCAAGTGTTGCGCGTGTCCGCCATCCCCGACGAAGCGCCGACGGAATTGCAGCGCAAATTCAAGCCGCTGGGCAGCTACCTGGAAAAGAAGCTGGGCATGAAGGTGGAATTTACGCCCGTCACCGATTACGCGGCGTCCGTGGAAGGCTTGATCAATAACAAGCTCGACATGGTCTGGTTCGGCGGTTTTACTTTCGTGCAAGCGAACGTGCGCAGCGGCGGCAAGATCGTGCCGCTGGTGCAGCGCGAGGAAGACACGAAGTTCCGCTCCGTGTTCGTCACCACCAGCAAGGACATCAATCAATTGTCCGACCTGAAGGGCAAGAATTTCACGTTCGGTTCGGAATCGTCGACCTCCGGCCACTTGATGCCACGTTACTACTTGCTGGCCGCCAAGATCAATCCGGACACGGACATGAAACGCATCGCATTTTCCGGCGCACATGACGCCACCGTGGCGGCCGTGGCCGGCGGCAAGGTCGATGCGGGCACGCTGAACATTTCCGTGTGGGAAAAGCTAGTCGAAGCGAAAAAAGTCGACCCAGCCAAGGTGCGCGTGTTCTACACGACACCAGGCTACTACGATTACAACTGGAGCGTGCGCGCCGACATGAACCCCGTCGTGCGCAAGAAGCTGACGGACGCCTTCTTGGCGCTGGACCCATCCACGCCCGAAGGCAAGGAAATCCTCGACCTGCAGCGCGCCACGAAGTTCATCCCGACCAAGGCCGAGAACTACAAGGATATCGAAGCGGCTGCGCGCGATGCGAAGTTGTTGAAGTAATTTACGCCGACGCGTTTCACCGTAGGTCGGATTAGGCCGGAGGCCGTAATCCGACAACATTGTTGGCTTCACTGTGTCGGATTACGCGGCTTCACCGCTAATCCGACCTACGTTGCCCTTGCATGGCGTAATCCGACACCGCCCCAAAAAACCGAAACATCGCATGACATTCCAACTTCACAAGATCTGCGTCCACCACGCGGGCGCCGCCGGCAATGCGCTGGCCCTGCGCGAGCTGGACCTGGACGTGGCGCAAGGTGAACAGATCGCCCTGATCGGCCCCTCCGGCGCCGGCAAGACCAGTCTGCTGCACACGCTGGCCTGCGCGCTGCGCCCCGAGTCCGGCACCTTGAGCGTCCTCGGCAGTTCTCCGTGGCTGATCGGCAGCGCCGAGCGCCACGCCTTGCGTGCGCGCCTGTTTTTGGCGCCGCAAACGCCGCCGCTGCCGCCGCGCCAGCGCGTCGTCAACGCCGTCCTGGCGGGCCGGCTGCCGCAATGGAGCTTGTGGACGGCGATGCGTTCCCTGCTGGCCCCCGTCGACCCGCGCACCGCGTGGGAGGCTTTAGGCAAATTCAATCTGCAGGACAAACTGTATGCGCGCGTCGACCGCCTGTCCGGCGGCGAACGCCAGCGCTGCGGCATGGCGCGCGCGCTGGTGTCGAATGCGCAAGCGTTCCTCGTCGACGAACCGCTGTCCGCGCTCGACCCCACGCTGGCCCTGCAAACGATCCATGTGCTGCAAGCGGAAGCAAGAGCGCGCAACGCCACCCTGATCTGCAGCCTGCACCAGGTCGATATCGCGCGCGCCTGTTTTACGCGCATCGTCGCCCTGCGCGACGGCAAGATCGTCTTCGACTTGCCCAGCAGCGAGGTCAGCGACGCCATGATAGAGCGGCTGTACCGCAACAAGGCCGATCCGGCGCCGCAGTTCGAGGCAGTGGACGCGAAACTGGACGCCGCGAGGCCGCTTTGCTGAAGAGCGCCAACGCCGCCCTGCCGCGCGATCCCGCCTGGCGCGGCCGCCTGACCGGCGCTGCCATCGTGCTGCTGGTGCTGTGGCCGATGCTGGTGCAAGCCGAATTCAAGCCGTGGATACTGTTCGATGCGCAAAGCCTGGCCGCCACCTGGCAATTCCTTGCCAGCTTCGTGCCGCCCGCTCACTCGCTGGAATTTTTGCAACTGGTGGCCATTTCCAGCTGGGAAACCATCGCCATGGCGACGGCCGGCATGGCGCTGGCCATGCTGGGGGCCATACCGCTGACTTTATTGGTGACGGAGCGATTGTCGATTTCGCGCATCGGCAGCGGCACCGTTTCGCCGCTGGCCGCCAGCGTCCGCCACAGTGTGCGTGCGGTGCTGGTGCTGCTGCGCAGCGTGCCGGAACTGGTCTGGGCACTATTGCTGGTGCGCATAGTCGGCCTGGGGCCGACGGCCGGCGTGATCGCCATCGCCCTCACGTATTGCGGCATGCTGGGCAAGGTCTACGCGGAAATCCTCGAATCGTCGGATGCGTCCGCCTGCAACGCGCTATTGCACAACGGCAGCGGCAGATTAAAGGCCCTGCTGTACGGCGCCCTGCCCGAATCGGCCGCCGAACTGGTGTCGTACACGATTTATCGCTGGGAGTGCGCGATCCGCGGCTCCGTCGTCATGGGTTTTGTCGGTGCGGGCGGCCTGGGCCAGCGCATGGATGAATCGATGAAGATGATGGCCGGCAATGAACTGGCCACCATGCTGATGGTGTTCGTGCTGCTGGTGGCGGGCGCCGATGCGGTCTCGGCCATGCTGCGCCGGAGGCTGGCATGAAGGGCGACACCTCCATGCTGCCGGTTGCCCCTCCCGTGCGCTGGTCGACCTGGGCCTTGCTGGCCGGCCTGGTGCTGCTGGTCGTCGCCAGCTTCGCCACCCTGCCCTTGAAATGGGGCGAGTTCTTCAGCGCCGATGCCGTGCGCACCAGTGCCGATTTCCTGCACGGCTTCGCGCCGCCCGAACTGGCGCCCGCGTTTCTCATCAAGGTCGGCATCGCTACCTTTGAAACCCTGGCCATGTCGGCCATCGGCACGGTCATCGCCGCGCTCCTGGGTGCGCTTCTGGCCCTGCCCGCCAGCGGGCGTTTCGGCAAGCTGGCGCGCAACGCCACGCGCGCGGTGCTCAACGTGCTGCGCTCGATCCCCGAACTGGTGTGGGCCTCGATTTTGCTGATCGCCGCCGGCCTGGGCCCGTTCGCGGGCACCCTGGCGCTGGCGCTGCATACGGTGGGCGTGCTGGGTCGCTTGTTTGCCGATGCGTTTGAAAATTGCCCGCCCCTGCCCGCCGCCACCTTGCGCATCAATGGCGCGCGCCCTGCCGAGGCCTTCTTGTACGCCACCTTGCCGCAATGCGGGCCGCAGATGATGTCATATACGCTGTACCGCTGGGAAAACAATATCCGCGCCGCCGCCATCCTCGGCGTCGTCGGTGCGGGCGGCCTGGGACAGATGCTGAAATACCATCTGTCGCTGTTCCAGATGCAGAGCGCCGCGACCGTCATCGTCGCCATGCTGCTGATGGTGGCCGCCGTCGATGGCCTCAGCTATGTGCTGCGCCGCGCGATGACCCGCTGATTTTTTCACTTTTCACAAGGAATACCCATGTCAGGCTGGTGGACCATTATCTCGACGCAAACACCGGAACAGATGGCCGATATGACGAAAGTCAACAAGGAAGCGTTTCTCGCTACCTGGGAAGCGGGCCTGTTCGGCGCAGACTGGATCGCGCAGTTGTGTCAACAAGGCAAGGCGACCCAGCTGACCTGCAACGGCTTTCCAAACCGCTACACGGCCTCGGCGGACGTCATCGCGCCCCTGCTGCTGGCGGGCATCGCCGAGGCGCAGGATGGCGATTTCCCCCAAGACCAACTGACGGGCTGGCCTGGCTGCATCACCGTGCATCGGGAGCGCATCGCCGCCTGTGCGCCGGGACAGCCGCTGACGATTGAAGTGTGGGACCAGTCCTGACGCGGCAGACTGGATCGCTCGTCCGGCAGCAGGGCTGGACAGCGTTCCAGCCGGCCAGCCCCAGGCATGGGCTTGCAATAGCTTGTTGCCAATAGGAAATGTGGCTTATCATGCAGGTTTTCATGCAAAGAAATAAAGTCATGCGTTTGATACCAAAGCATTGGATCGCCATCGCTTCACTGCTCGCCTTGCCATTGCACGGCGTGGCCGCCAAGGAGCCACTGCCATTCAACGAGTTCCGGGTCGGCCTGATCGAAACGGTCATGAACAGTTGCATGCGCTCCCAGACGGAACCGGCGATCCAGATATACATGGACAAGGCCAATACCCAGGGTGCCAATTTCACCGATCATGCGCAAACGCTCGCGCATCTGGAAAAGATGCCGGAATGGACCCAGAGCATCGTGCCCAAGATGAAAAACCTCTGCGCCTGCGCTTTGGGGCCGAGCATCGAGGAAATGCGCGCCACCACGTCGCTGGACGAGCTCGAAGCCGTGCTGCGTGCCACCAAGGCCGCGGGCAACAAGCGCGGTGCCGATAGCGCGTACATGAGCACCTGCCTGCAGGTACAGAAGACCTTGCGGGACGCGGGCTAGACCCACACCGCGCCGGCGCCATCGCTACACCCACTCCGGATAGACGACCATGCACATCCGCCCCACCACCGGCGCCGACTGGCCGGCCCTGAAAGCCACGCGTCTGGCCGCCCTGCTCGACGCCCCCACCGCCTTCGGCGCCAGCCACGCCAGCGCGGCCGGTTTTTCCGATGCCGACTGGCAGCAGCGCGCCATCAGCACGCCGCAGCGCACGTTTTTCCTCGCCTTTGACGGAGAACACCCCATCGGCCTCGCCGCGCAAGTGGTGGCCGGCAATGGCGAGTGCCACCTGATCGCCATGTGGGTAGCGCAGCAATATCGCGGCCTGGGCGTGGCGCAAGGCTTGGTCGAGGCCGTGAAACAATGTGCCGTCGGGAATGGCCACGCGCGGCTGGTGCTCGACGTGGCGCCCGAGAATGCGCGTGCTGCCGCCTTTTACCAGAAGCAGGGTTTTGTATTCCTGCCGGAATGGGAGCCGCTGGAAAGCCATCCGCATATCCAGGTGCAGAAGATGGAATGGCTGCGGCGGCATTGAAGCAAATACAGATGCGCATAGTGTAGAAAAACAGCGATCTCAAGCACCTCATTCATCCCCATTGACATTCAGCCTTAACAGCCTGCCCCCACCTCTGTTTTTTCTACACTCACGTTTTCATTCATGAATAGAAAGATGGGTATGCGTGCAATCGCTGGACTTCTGCCGTGTCTGTGCGGCGCTGCGGTACAGGCCTATGCTGGTACGGATCACGCCAAGGAGCGAGCGGGCCAGGAGGCGACTGCGTCGGTCAGCGTAAAGGGCATGCGGGATCCGGACTCGAGCGACGACAGCGTGCTCGAGCTGACGTTCGACAACAACCAAACTGCGCGGTGATTATTTCACCCGCTGCTTTTCCAGCTTCCTCGCCAGCGTGCGCCGGTGCATGCCCAGCCTTCTCGCCGTTTCCGAGATATTAAAATCCGTCTCTGCCAGCATTTCGTGGATGCGTTCCCACTCCAGGGTCTTGATGTTGGTGGCGCGGTTGCTCAGTTCGATGTCGGCGCTGCCGGCCACGTGGCCGAAGGCCGCTTCGATGTCATCGGTGTTGGACGGTTTCGCCAGGTACTGGCAAGCGCCCAGCTTGATCGCTTCGACGGCCGTGCCGATGCTGGCGTAGCCCGTCAGCACGACGATCAGCATGTCCGGGTCGTGCTGGTGCAGCATCTGCACGCAGGCCAGGCCGGACGTATTGCCATTGAGTTTCAAATCGACCACGGCATAATCCGGGCAATGCTGTTCCAGCAAGGCGCTCGCTTCGTCGAAATTGGTGGCCAGGATGACCTGGTAGCCGCGCCGCTCGAACGAGCGGCCCAGCGTGCGGGCAAACGCGGCGTCGTCTTCGATGATCAGTAACAGACGGTCATCCTGCATGGTGGTCGCTTTCTCTTTCCAGTTTGATGGCCGCCAGCGGCAAGGCCAGATGCACCACCGCCCCGCCCTGCACCCGGTTGCGCGCCGTCACCGTACCGCCCAGGGTACGCGCGACATTCACCACCAGGAACAGACCCAAGCCGCCACCGGGCTTACCCTTGCTGCTTTGATACGGTTTGCCCAGGTGCGTCAGCATCGACGGCTCGAAACCGGGGCCCGCATCGGTAATGACCAGGTGCAAGGCATCCGCCTCCCGCGTGGCTTCGAAGCGCAGCCAGTCGGGCGACGCTTCCAGCGCATTGTCGAGCACATTGCATATGGTTTGTTTCAAGGTCGAATCGAAGACGACGGGCACGTCATGCTCGATGCGGTTATCGTACTCGAAACTCTGGATCGGGCGGCTGCTGCGCCACTCATCGACCAGGTCGTTGAGGAAGGTGTTGATCGTCGTCTTCACGGACGATTCGCCGCGCGCCTCGCCCGCCGACAACAAAATGCCGCTGACGATACTCTTGCAGCGCCGCAACTGCGCCTGCATTTCCGTGATTTCTTCCAGCAGCTCGCTGTTCTTGCTCAATTCCGGCATGCGGCGCCAGTCACCGAGGATGACGGAGAGCGTTGCCAGCGGCGTGCCCAGCTCGTGCGCGGCGCCCGAGGCCAGCAAGCCCATGCGGATGATGTGCTCTTCTTCCGCCGCGCGCTGGCGCAAGTCCGCCACCTTGGCGTCGCCGGCGCGCTGGTTGCGGTTGATGCGCGTGATGAACACCACCAGCAAGGCGGCGTTCAGGATAAAACAGATCAGCAAGCCTTGCACGTACAGGCTGGAAAAGCCCCGCTCGGGGTCGATCGGCAGAATCAGGGGGCCGGGCAGCAAGGCCAGGCCCGCCAGGCACAGGCTGGTAATGGCCACCATGATCCAGGTCGACCACACTTCCAGCAGCACGGCGCTGAGGATGACTTGCAATAAGTACAGGAAGGCAAACGGGTTGCTGATGCCGCCGCTCAGGTAGAGCTGGGCCGTCAGCACGGTGACGTCGACCAGCAAGGCGAGGAACAGGGCCGTGTTGGACACGGGCTGGCGTTCGTGCCAGCGCAGCAGGCTGGCCAGGTTGAAAGCGATGAGGCAGGACAGCACTTCGAGCATGTAGGGCACGGGCAAGGCGATGCCCAGTCCCACGCCCACACCGAAGATGGTGCTGATCTGGCCGATCACGGCAAGCCAGCGCAGCTGGATCAGCAGCTTCATGTTCTGGTGGCCGGCCGGATGTTCCATCTCGGCCGCCACCGCACCGCGCTCTAAGACTTCGCGGTTGGGCAGGATCTCAATCCTGCCCGGCATGGTCGCTTTCCTGGCGCTGGGCGCCACGGGCGCGGCGGCGCTTGTCTTCGCGCACGATCCACCAGCTGATGCCGGCCACCATCAGGGCCAGCGCAAACCACGTCAAGGCGTACACCAGGTGGTTGTTGGGGAACGAGATCACGGTCAGGCCGCCGACGGGCGCATCAACGGCCGTTTCCGATTTGGCCTTCGCATCGACAAAGTATGGCGCCACATTGGTGAGCATGTGCGAGGCGCCGATGGCGGCCACGTCGCGCGAATACCAGTGCTGGGTGGCAGGACTGTTTTCGCGCAGGAATCCGCCGCCCGTCTCGCTGATGCGCAGCAAGCCGTCGACATTGACGATGCCGGCCGGCGTGCTGGCGGCGATGCCTGCGCGTTTCGGCACGAAGCCGCGGTTGACCAGCACGGTGCTGCCATCGGCCAGGCGCAAGGGCGTCACCAGCCAGTAACCGCTGCCCAGTGCCGTCGTTGCCTGCACCAGGGTATTGAAAATCGGGAGATAGGTACCGGAGAGTCGCACGTGGCGGTATTCATCCGTTTGTGGCGTAATGCTGGCCCAGGCTGCGGGGCCAGGTGCGTCCGTTGCGGGCGCATGTACGCGTTGTTCGACGCGCTCGATCAGGTCAAGCTTCCAGAACAGGCGCTTGACTTGCCAGGTGCCCAGGGCACAGAAACCGGCAAACAAGATCCCCGCCAGCAAGGCCAATGCATATCGCACGACCATGCCGCGTGGGCCTGGCGCAGCATCTTGCGATGCGGCGCCAGGGGCGCGCCCGGTGTTGCTTGGGCGCGGTTGACTCATCATGGAGCCGTTTTCGTATGCATGTACTCAGGCATCAGATCCGGCATCATGTTGTGGTTCATGTGGTACATGACCCACAGGGAACCGGCCATGGCAATGCCCACGATCATGATCGTGAAGATCAGCGCCATCATGTTCCAGCCGCCTTCGGACTTGGTGTTCATGTGCAGGAAGTACACCATGTGCACCACCACTTGCACCGCCGCGAACGCCAGCAGGACCAGGCCCATGGTGCCCGAATTGGTGATGACTTTCGCCATCACCAGCCAGAAAGGAATGGCCGTCAGGATCACCGACAGGATGAAGCCGATGGTGTAGCTTTTCAGACTGCCATGATCGTGTTGGTCATGGTGGTGGCTATCGCCGTGTGTGTGGTGGTCGCTCATGGCAGCACTCCCATCAGGTAGACAAAGGTGAAGACGCCGATCCAGATGACGTCCAGGAAATGCCAGAACAGCGACAGGCACATCATGCGACGGCCGTTTTCCGGGGTCAGGCCATGCTTGTTCAACTGGAACATCAGGGTCACGAGCCAGATCACGCCGAACGTCACGTGCAAGCCGTGGGTACCGACCAGGGCGAAGAACGACGACAGGAACGCGCTGCGCTGCGGACCGGCGCCTTCGTGGATCAGATGAATGAATTCATACATTTCCAGCGACAGGAAGGCCAGGCCGAACAGGCCCGTGATGCCCAGCCAGACCAGGGTGCTGCGCAATTGCTTGCGCTGCATGGCCAGCATGGCGAAGCCGTAGGTGATCGACGACAGCAGCAGCATGGCCGTGTTGACAGCCACCAGCGGCAGGTCGAACAGCGCGGCGCCCGTCGGGCCGTCCGCGTAGTTGCGGCCCACCACGGCGTACGTGGCGAACAGACAGGCGAAGATCAGGCAATCGCTCATCAGGTAGAGCCAGAAACCCAGCAAGCTGCCGTTTTCCGGGTGGTGCTCGCGCACAAAGTAGCTGCGCGTGCTTGGTGCGGCGCCAGCGGCGCCGGTGTTATGGGCGATGGTATCAGACATGGCTGCTCAGCAATTTAGTGTAAGCGTCTTCGGTACGGACCACTTCTTCCACAGGAATGTAGTAATCGCGCTTGTAGTTAAAGGTATGGACGATGATCGCAATCATCATGATCACGAAGCCGATGCTGGCGACGAGCCACATTTGCCAGATCAGGCCAAAACCGACCAGTGCGGACAGTGCGGCGATCACGAAACCAGCCCAGGTGTTCTTCGGCATGTGGATCTTCGTGAAACCGGACGTCGGACGCTGGTAACCGTGTTTCTTCATGTCAGTCCATGCATCGAGTTCGTGCACTTGTGGCGTGAAGGCGAAATTATAGTCTGGCGGAGGCGACGACGTCGACCATTCCAGCGTACGGCCACCCCATGGGTCACCGGTGACGTCGCGCAGGGCGTGACGGTTGCGGTAGCTGACGACGAACTGGATCAGCATGGAAGCGATACCGAGCGCGATCGAGACGGCGCCAAACCAGGCGATGATGGTCCAGATTTGCAAGGATGGATCTTCAAAGTGATTGACACGACGGGTCACGCCCATCAGGCCCAGCACGTACAGCGGCATGAAGGCCAGGTAGAAGCCGACGAACCAGAACCAGAACGAGCACTTGCCCCAGAACGCGTCGAGCTTGTAGCCGAAGGCTTTCGGGTACCAGTAGTTGATCGCAGCAAACACGCCGAAGACCACGCCGCCGATAATCACGTTATGGAAGTGGGCAATCAGGAACAGGCTGTTGTGCAATACGAAGTCAGCTGGTGGTACGGCCAGCAGCACGCCGGTCATGCCGCCGATGGTGAAGGTGACCATGAAGCCGATCGTCCACAGCATGGGCAACTCAAAACGGATACGGCCGCGGTACATGGTAAACAGCCAGTTGAAGATCTTCGCGCCCGTCGGGATCGAGATGATCATCGTCGTGATGCCGAAGAAGGAGTTGACGCTGGCGCCCGAACCCATGGTGAAGAAGTGATGCAGCCATACCAGGTACGACAGAATCATGATGACGCAGGTGGCGTACACCATCGAGGCGTAGCCGAACAGGCGCTTGCTGCTGAACGTGGCGACGACTTCCGAGAACACGCCGAACAGTGGCAAGATCAGGATGTAGACCTCTGGGTGACCCCAGATCCAGATCAGGTTGACGTACATCATGGCGTTGCCGCCCAGTTCCGTCGTGAAGAAGTTAAAGCCTGCAACGCGGTCCAGCGACAGCATGGCCAATACCGCCGTCAGTACCGGGAAGGCGGCGACGATCAGAATGTTGGTGCACAGTGCGGTCCAGGTAAACACGGGCATTTTCATCCAGGTCATGCCTGGCGCACGCATCTTGACGATGGTGGCGATCAGGTTGACACCGGACAATAGCGTCCCGACCCCGGCAATCTGCAAGGACCAGATGTAATAGTCTACCCCCACGTCCGGACTGCCGACGATGCCCGACAGCGGTGGATAGGCCAGCCAGCCCGTGCGGGCGAATTCGCCGACGAACAGCGAAGCCATGACCAGGGCGGCGCCCATGGTGGTCATCCAGAAGCTGAAGTTATTGAGGAAAGGGAAAGCCACGTCGCGCGCGCCGATTTGCAGCGGCACCACGTAGTTCATCAGACCCGTCACGAAAGGCATCGCGACGAAGAAGATCATGATCACGCCGTGGGCGGTGAAGATCTGGTCGTAGTGATGCGGTGGCAGGAAGCCGGCATTGTCGCCGAAGGCGATCGCCTGCTGGGTACGCATCATCAGCGCGTCGGCAAAGCCGCGCAACAGCATGACCAGGCCCAGGATCATGTACATGATACCGATTTTTTTATGGTCGATACTGGTGATCCAGTCGCGCCACAGGGTACCCCAGACGCGGAAATACGTCAGTGCCGCAACGAGTGCGATACCGCCCAGGGCAACCATCGCAAAGGTCGCCAGCAGGATAGGTTCGTGAAATGGAATTGCATCCCAAGTCAGACGGCCGAAGATAAGCTTCGTCAGATCAATATGGTCTAGCATTGTTACTCTCAGAGAAAAAAGGGAGGCGCCAGGCAAGCGGCGCCAGTATCTGCAGCGCAATGCGCTGCGGGATTCATGCAGTTGTTACTTGGCTTGAACGCCCTTTTCAACCACTGCATCGCTAGCGACTACTGCCGTTACGGCCGCTACCGGGCTATTTGCCATCGACAATTTGTATGGCTCGACCGGCGTCACGCACAGGGCGTCGGAAACGATGGTGCGGTTCAGGATTGCCTTGTACAGATCGGTCGGCACATTGCTGTAGCGGCGCACCGGATCGCGTTCGCTAGGCTGGGCCAGCGACAGGTAGTCGTCGCGGTTCAGCGCGCCGCCACCGGCACGTGCCGATGCCACCCATTTGTCAAAGTCCGCATCATTCACGCCGTGGAACTTGAAGCGCATGCCCGAGAAACCGGCACCGCTGTAGTTCGCCGAGAAGCCCTTGTAGACACCAGGCTTGTTGATGACGGCATTCAACTGCGTTTCCATGCCCGGCATGGCATAGATCTGACCTGCCAGTGCGGGGATGAAGAACGAGTTCATGACGGACGAGGCGGTGATCTTGAAGCGGATCGGACGATCGACGGGCGCGTACAGTTCATTCACGGAAGCGATGCCTTGCTCCGGGTAGATGAACAGCCATTTCCAGTCCAGCGCCACGACTTCGACGATCATCGGCTTGTGGCTGGCAGGAATCGGGCGGTTGGCGTCGATACGGCTCAATGGGCGGTATGGATCGAGGGTGTGGGTGCTGATCCAGGTCAGCAGGCCCAGCACGATGATGATCAGCAGGGGCGCACCCCAGATGATCAGCTCGAGGCGAGTCGAGTGGTCCCAGTCCGGCTCGTATTTGGCCGCGGTATTGTTTTTTCTATAGCGCCATGCAAACAGCAGGGTCAGGGCGATTACCGGAACGATAATCAACAGCATCAGCAATGTCGAGATGACAATCAGATTGCCTTGCTGAACTGCGATGTCACCGGACGCATTCAGTACAACCGTATTGCAACCAGCCAACAATGCGAGAGGTAAGAGTAGCAGTCCGCGACGAACTTTTAATGAAAACATACAGGAAAGTCCAGTACAGGGGATGAAGATATGGTACTGTATTCTCACTGGAGCGCGTTGGCAATTGGACGTTTTGTCCTACCCCTTGCTCGGACTTTCACTGCGTAGGCGCGGAGTTTTCCTACGACTACCTGATGAATAGTCCTACTCCGGGCGTGAGACACCCGGAGTATGTTACGCGTTGGCCGAACTCGAAACTATATTGGAGACGATCATCATGTCCAGCACGCGCACACACAGCGGCGATGTACCCGCCGACTTTTCCCCCCACTCCCTGCGCGACGCAAGCGGGGCCGGCACGGTCGAATCGCATATCGACCCCGGTGAGATCGCCGTCGGCGTGATCATCGGCCGCGCTTCCGAATACTTTGACTTCTTTGTCTACGCCATCGCCTCGGTGCTGGTGTTTCCGCGCGTCTTCTTCCCGTTCGAAGAACGCCTGGAGGGCACATTGTATGCCTTCCTGATTTTCTCGTTTGCCTTCATCGCCCGCCCGTTCGGCACCGTGATCTTCATGGAGATCCAGCGCCGCATGGGGCGCAGCGCCAAGCTGACGATCGCCCTCTTCCTGCTGGGCGTGTCGACGGCCGGCATCGCCTTCCTGCCGACCTACGCCCACCTGGGCTTTGCCGCCATCATCTGGCTGTCCGTGCTGCGCATCGGTCAGGGCGTTGCGCTGGGCGGTTCGTGGGATGGCTTGCCATCGCTGCTGGCCCTGAACGCGCCGGAAAACAAGCGCGGCTGGTATGCCATGCTGGGCCAGCTGGGCGCGCCCTTCGGCTTCCTGCTTGCCGCCGGCCTGTTCTGCTTCATGCTGACCTCCCTGACCGATGAAGAGTTCCTCGACTGGGGCTGGCGCTATCCTTTCTATGTCGCCTTCGCCATCAACGTGGTGGCCCTGTTTGCCCGCTTGCGCCTGGTGTCGACGAATGAATATGCGCGCCTGCTGGACGAACGCGAACTTCAACCCGTGAGCGTGTTTGAAATGGGCCGCGGCCAGGGTCGCAACGTGCTGATCGGCGCCCTCGCCGCGCTGGCCAGCTACGCCCTGTTCCACCTGGTCACCGTGTTCCCGCTGTCCTGGATTTCCGTCTACCAGACGCGTTCCGCTTCGGACTTCCTGCAAGTGCAGATGCTGGGCGCCGTGCTGGCTGCCGTCGGCGTGGTGATTTCCGGCTTGCTGGCCGATAAAGTGGGCCGCCGCACCACCCTGGGCGTGCTGGCCGTGCTGATCGCCATCTTCAGCGCCTTCGTGCCGACCCTGATGGGCGGCGGCAATGCGGGCCAGGATGTGTTCATCCTCGTGGGCTTCAGCCTGCTGGGCCTGTCCTACGGCCAGGCAGCCGGTGCCGTGACGGCCAACTTCCCTGCCCGCTTCCGCTACACGGGCGCGGCCCTGACATCCGACCTGGCCTGGCTGGTGGGTGCCGGCTTTGCCCCGCTGGTGGCGCTGGGCCTGTCGGCCAACTTCGGCCTCGCCTATGTCAGCTTCTACCTGCTGTCGGGCGCCGTCGCCTCGCTGGCTGCCCTGAGCCTGAACCGGGCACTGGAAATACGCGACTGACATATATAGAGGCAATCTGGGTGGCAGCGCGCTGCCACCCCAGAACACCCCAAGAAACGCCGGCACCGTCCGGCGTTTTTTCGTAGGTCGGCTTAGCCCGTAGGACGTAAGCCGACAGGCGCCGCCACGAAGATTGTCAGATTACGCTGCGCTAATCTGACCTACGCACGGCCCGGCTCACTGTATCGCCAGTTGCCGCCCGCCCTTGCCCTCCTTCTTCGGCAAGTCCAGCAGCAGCACGCCATTCTGGTAGCGCGCCTGCGCACCGGCCTCGTCCACCTCATGCGGCAGCATGAAGCTGCGGTATTGCTGACCGTACTCGCGTTCGCTGCGCACGATCTTGCCACCGCCGTCGCGCGTCACTCTTTCATCCTTGAGTTCGGCACTGATGGAGACGCGGTTGCCGTCGATGGAGACGTGGATATCGTCCTTGTTGACGCCGGGAATGTCCGCCTGCACCTGATAGGCTTGTTCGGTTTCGGCGATGTCAACGCGCATGCGTGACGAAGCTCCCTCGCGCAGGCGCAAGGCGGGCGCGAAAAAGTCGTGCATGAATTCTTCCATGTCGCTGAAGGGATCGAGGCGTCCCAAGAGGTGCTGCGGATCGCGATGGATCAAATGATTGGCCATAATGTCCTCCTGCGTGGGCTGGCTTGCACATGGCGACGTTTACAGGACGCCACCACCACCTGCATCTTAGGATGCGAACAGCCAATCTCTTTGATCTATCTCAATCGTAAAAAGCTTGATTTTTCTTAAATTTTATCTGTGTGCTATCGCGCTTTGCAGCGTCTTGCGAGTCGGCAAGTGAGCGCAAGGCTGTTATGCTAGCGCACGCTTTGCTTGATCTCCAGAAAACTTGCATTTCAATTAAAATTGCTTTTTCGCGACAGCCTACCACGGACATGATGAATACCAAGACCCCGATCGATTCCTTCAGCTTTCGCCGCATCCTCGCCCGCAATGTCACCTTGCCGCTGGTCATCGGGGTCGCTACAGCCCTCGTGTTTGTCGGCCTGATCGCCTACCTGCTCTCGGCTCTGCGCTCGGTCGAGCATTCGGAACGGGTGATCGGCAATGCGAATGAAGTCATGAAGCTGTCGGTCGACCTGGAAACGGGCATGCGCGGTTACTTGCTGACGGGCGACGAAACGTTTTTGGCGCCGTATAAATCGGGCAAGGCCAAGATCGCCGTGGAAATGACGACCCTGCTGGACCTCGTGTCCGACAGTCCCATCCAGACGGACCGCCTGCGCCGCATCCGCGCGCTGCAAAACCAGTGGATGGAGTATGCGGAAGGCGTGATCGCGCAGCGTCGCAGCAACCAGGATTTCCTCGCGCGCGTGCGCCAGGGTGAAGGCAAGCTGGAATTCGATGAAATCCGCCGCGAATTCCTCGCCTTCCTGTCCATGGAACAACGGCTGCGCCAGGAACGGGCCGACACGGCCGAGGGCCGTACCATACTGGCCGTGGTGGTGTTCCTGATCCTCAGCCTGGGCATGTCCGGCTTGCTGGCCTACCTGGGCCGGCGCGAACTGCTGCGCCTGTCCGGCATCTACAACGATGCGCTCGAGCAGCGCGGCAAGGATAACGAGGTGCTGCAGGAGCAAGCCTGGCTGCGCACGGGACAAACGGAGCTGGCGGCCCATACGAGCGGTCAGCTGGGCCTGCCGCAACTGGGCCGGCACGTGCTCGATTTCCTGGCCGACCGGCTCGACGTGGCCGTCGCCACCCTGTACGTCGTCGACGAGGATGGCAGCCTGCGCCGCACGGCCGTGTACGGTTTCAATGAACATGGCGTGAAGGAAAAACAGGTCTTCAAGCTGGGCGAAGGCCTGGTGGGCGAGACCGCGCGCGAGAAAAAGCTCAAGCATGTGCAGCAAGTACCCGACAATTATCTGACCGTGACCTCGAGCCTGGGCAGCGGCGCGCCGCTGGAACTGATCCTGGCGCCCGTCAACAATGAAGGCGTCGTCAACGGCGTCATCGAACTGGGCTTTACGCATCCCGTCAGCGCCCGCACCAAGGAATGGCTGAACCTGATTGCCACCAATATCGGCACGTCGCTGGAAGCGGCCCTGTACCGCCAGCGCCTGCAAAATGTGCTGGAAGAAACCCAGCAACTGAATGAAGAGCTGGAAGTGCAGCAGGAAGAATTGCGCACGGCAAATGAAGAGCTGGGCGAGCAGTCGCGCGTGCTGGAACAGTCGCAAGCCCACCTGGAAGAGCAAAAAGCGGCGCTGGAGCAGTCGAACGAACAGCTGGCCGTGCAGGCGCTGTCGCTGGACCAGAAGAACATGGCGATCGGCCAGGCGCACGCCCAGCTGGAAGCGCGCGCGGAAGAGCTGCAGCGTGCCAGCCGCTACAAATCCGAATTCCTGGCGAACATGTCGCACGAGCTGCGCACGCCGTTGAACAGCTCGCTCATTCTGTCGAAGCTGCTGTCGGACAACAGCAGCGGCAACCTGACGGCCGAGCAAGTGACGTTTGCACAAACCATTTATTCGGCCGGTAATGATTTGTTGACCCTCATCAACGATATCCTCGACATTTCCAAGGTCGAGGCGGGCAAGCTGGAATTGACGCCGGAAGCCGTGCCCTTCGACGAGCTGCTCAGCAGCATGAAGATGCTGTTCGGCGCCCAGGCGCAGCAAAAGAAACTGGCGTTGAATATCAGCGTGGCGCCGAACGCGCCGCCGTCGCTGGTCAGCGACCGCCAGCGCCTGGAGCAAATCCTGAAAAACCTGCTGTCGAACGCCATCAAATTCACCGATACGGGCACCGTGTCCTTGCACGTAAGCACCGATGCGGCGGGCCAGGTGCGCTTCCAGGTGCAAGATACCGGCATCGGCATCGCCGACGACCAGCAGCAAAAGGTGTTCGACGCCTTCCACCAGGCCGACGGCACCACCAGCCGCCGCTATGGCGGCACGGGCCTGGGCCTGTCGATTTCGCGCGATCTGGCCGCCTTGCTGGGCGGCAGCATCGAGCTGGCCAGCACGCCAGGCCAGGGCAGCACGTTTACCTTGGTGCTGCCGGCCGTCATGCCGGAACGCGCCGGGGAAGCGGCGACAGTGCCGGCAGCGGCGCCACAAGCGCCCGCAAAAATCGCCGCGGCGCCCAAGGCGGCGCCCGCCGCAAAACCCGTGCCGCTGCCCACCTTCCAGGATGACCGGAACAGTGCGCCCCCAGGCAAGACGGGCCAGCGTTCCGTGCTGGTGATCGAGGATGAGCCCTCGTTTGCCGGCATCCTGTTCGACCTCGCGCATGAAATGCAATACCGCTGCCTGGTGGCGCACGGCGCCGACGAAGGCTTGCGCCTGGCGCAAGAGTTCCTGCCCGACGCCATCCTGCTCGACATGGGCTTGCCGGACCGCCCGGGCTTGCTGGTCTTGCAACAATTGAAGGAAAACCCGTTGACGCGCCACATTCCCGTGCACATCGTGTCCGGCAATGACCAGATGCAGGAAGCCATGCAGCTGGGCGCCATCGGCTATGCCACCAAGCCGCGCACGCGCGACCAGCTGAAGGAAGTGTTCCGCAAGCTCGAATCGAAATTCACGCAAAAGATGAAGCGCATCCTGCTGGTTGAAGATGACGAACGCCAGCGCGAAAGCGTGGTCCACCTGATCAGCGACAACGATGTGGAAATCACCGCCGTGGCGCTGGGCGAGCAGGCGCTGGAATTACTGAAGACGCAGATTTTCGACTGCATGATCATCGACTTGAAGCTGCCCGATATCCAAGGCAACGAATTGCTCGAACGCATGGAACATGAAGAACTGTGCTCGTTCCCGCCCGTCATCGTCTACACGGGCCGCAACCTGAGCCGCGAGGAAGAGGCGGACCTGATGAAATACTCGCGTTCGATCATCATCAAGGGCGCCCGCTCGCCCGAAC
This sequence comes from Janthinobacterium tructae, assembly GCF_006517255.1. NCBI lineage: Bacteria > Pseudomonadati > Pseudomonadota > Betaproteobacteria > Burkholderiales > Oxalobacteraceae > Janthinobacterium > Janthinobacterium tructae. Next base: position 1,188,869 of record NZ_CP041185.1, read on the forward strand.
GCCTGCTCGACGAAGTGACCTTGTTCCTGCACAAGGTGGAGTCGGAACTGTCGAGCGAGCGCCAGGGCATGCTGCAGCAGGTACGCAGCCGCGAACGCGTGTTTGAAGGCCGCAAGATTTTGCTGGTGGACGACGACGTGCGCAATATCTTTGCGCTGACGAATGCGCTGGAACAGAAAGGCGTGGTGGTGGAAATCGGCCGCAACGGCTTTGAGGCCATCAGCAAGCTCAACAGCGTGGACGATATCGACCTGGTCTTGATGGACGTCATGATGCCGGGCATGGATGGCCTGGAAGCGACGCGCTTGATCCGCGCCGATGGCCGCTACAACAAGCTGCCCATCATCGCAATTACCGCCAAGGCCATGAAAAATGACCAGGAAGAATGCCTGCAGGCGGGCGCGTCCGATTACCTGGCCAAGCCGATCGACCTGGACCGCTTGTATTCGCTGCTGCGCGTGTGGATGCCGAAGATGGAACGCATGTGATGTCCCTGCGCTACACGGACGCGCAACTGCATGCGCTGATGGAGGCGATCTGTCAGCGCTACAGCTATGATTTTCGCGACTACTCGTTACCCTCGCAGCGCCGGCGCCTGCATCAGGCGCTGGAGCGCTTGCATTGCGCCGACCTGCCCTCCTTGCAGCAACTGGTGCTGGACGACCCGGCCGCCTTTGGCAAGCTGCTGCAGATTTTGACTGTACCGGTCACGCAAATGTTCCGCGACCCGGCGTTTTTCCGCGCCTTGCGCGAACAGGTGGTGCCCGTGCTGAAAACCTATCCGTCGCCGACGCTCTGGGTGGCCGGCTGCTGCACGGGCGAAGAGGCGCTGTCGCTGGCCATCGTGCTGCACGAGGAAGGCTTGCTTGAGCGCAGCACGATTTACGCCACCGACATCAACCCGCAAGCGCTGGCCACGGCCGCGCGCGGCGTGTATCGGCTGCACCGCATGGCCGACTACGGCGACAACTACCTGGCCGCGGGCGGCCTGGGCCAGCTGGCCGAGTACTACACGGTCGAGCATGCGACCGCGCATTTCCAGCAACGCCTGCTCGACAGGATCAACTTTGCCGACCACAGCCTGTCCACGGACAGCGTCTTTATTGAAACGCAATTGATTTTGTGCCGTAACGTACTGATTTACTTCAATAAAACCTTGCAGGAACGGGCCCTGGGCCTGTTCCACGACTCGCTGTGCCACCGGGGCTTTCTGGGCCTGGGCAGCAAGGAAAGCACGCATTTCACCCGCTTTGCCGCCGACTTCGAGCCATTGCCGGGTCCCGAAAAGCTCTACCGCAAGCGTGCGCCGTCGCACGCCGCTTCCCATTACGCTGGACGGCACATGCCAGGAATGAAACATGATGAATGAAACAAGCACCAAACTGCTGATCGTCGACGATTTGCCGGAAAACTTGCGCGCGCTCAATGCGCTGATCCGCGAGAGCGACCGCAGCGTCTACCAGGCCTCCTCGGGCGAAGAAGCGCTGGCCCTGCTGCTGGAACACGATTTCGCGCTGGCCATCCTCGACGTGCAAATGCCGGAAATGGATGGTTTTGAGCTGGCGCAATTGATGCGCGGCACGGAGAAGACGCGCCACATCCCCATCGTCTTCGTCACGGCGGCCGGCAAGGAAATGAATTTCGCCTTCCAGGGCTATGAAAGCGGCGCCGTCGACTTCCTGCACAAGCCGCTCGATATCAATGCCGTGCAAAGCAAGGTCAACGTCTTCGTGGCCCTGCACCAGCAGCGCAGCGAGTCGCGGCGCCAGGTGCAGGCGCTGGAACACAGCCGCCAGCAGCAGGAAGCCCTATTGAAAGAATTACGCGCCACCCAGGCTGAGCTGCAGCGTTCGCTGCGCCTGCGCGACGAATTCATGTCCATGGTGGCGCACGAACTGCGCACGCCCCTGAACACGCTGTTCCTGGAAACGCAGATGCGCACCGTCAACCTCGAACGGGGCAACCTGGCCGCCTTCGAGCCGGACAAGCTGAACAAGATGGTGGCGCGCGACGGGCGGCAAATCCGCAGCATGGTGCGCCTGATCGACGACATGCTCGATGTGTCGCGCATCACCAGCGGCAAGCTGTCGATCCGCCGCGAAGCCGTCGACCTGACCAGCCTGGTACGCCGGGTGGCGGACGACCTGGCACCGTATGCGGCGACGACGGGCAGCGTGCTGGAAGTGATGGCCTTCGAGCCGATCCAGGGGTTCTGGGATGCCTTCCGCGTCGAGCAGATCGTTGTCAACCTGATCAGCAACGCCGTGCGCTACGGCCAGGGCCAGCCCGTGGAAATCAGCCTGGCGCACACGAAGAACAGCGCCGTCATCGAAGTGCGCGACCATGGCATCGGCATCAATGCGCGCGATCAGGAACGCATCTTCGACGCGTTCGAGCGCGTCATGCACCAGGACCGCACGGGCGGGCTGGGCCTGGGCCTGTTCATCACCAAGCAATTGGTCGATGCGCATGGTGGCGCCATCACCCTGCAAAGCCAGCCCGGCAATGGCGCCCTGTTCAGCGTCACCCTGCCCCTGGCCGGCAGCTGAGGCCGGCATGAACCGCACACCTGCCCCCCGCAGCCAGGCCGGCACCAGCGGCGTGGCCTTTTTGCTGCAACTGGAACGCCGGCTGCGCCTGCTGCACGACACGGGCGAAATCCTCTCGCTGTCGGCGCAGCTGCTGGGCCAGCGCCTGGGCGCACAGCAAGTGGCTTGTTTCGATATCGACCAGACCCTGCAATGCCCCACCCTGCAGCATGCGTGGAGCGACGGCCTGGCGCCCGGTGCTGCCGGCGAATATTTTCTCGGCGATTATGCGGCCCGCCTGGCCGATGCGCTGGCCGCCGGCCAGGCGCTGGCCGTCAGCGATGTGGCCAGCGACCCGCGCACCGCCACGCCGGCCGCGCTGGCCACGTTTGCACGCCTGGGCATCCGTGCCTTCCTGAACATTCCCATCGCCAAGGAGGGCCGGCTGGGCGCCCTGTTCGTCGTGCACAGCCGCGCGGCGCGCCTGTGGCACGCGGACGAGATCGAACTGGCGGTGCAAGTGTCGGAACGGGTCTGGTCAACCATCCTGCGGGCACAGGCGGAATCGCGGCTGCGCGCGCTCAGTGCCAGCATGGAAATGCAGGTGGCCGAGCGCACGCGCGAATTCGGCCGCACCTGGAACGTCAGCCCCGATTTGCTGGGCGTGCTTAACCTCGACGGCTATTTCGAGCACTCGAATCCCGCCTGGCAAGCCACGCTGGGCTGGTCCAGGGAAGAAATCCGCACGACGCGCTTCCTGGAACTGGTCCACCCGGACGACTTGCCGCGCACCCATGCGGCCTGGGAGGCGGCCAACCAGGGCCAGCCGGCGCTGCGCTTCGAAAACCGCTACCGCCACAAGCTGGGCGGCTGGCACTGGCTGTCGTGGGTCGCCGTGCCCGAGGGCGAGAAGGTGTATTGCAGCGCGCGTGACATCACCGTGGAAAAGAAGCTGGAAGCGGAACTGGCCGCGCGCAACAGCGAGCGCGAGCGGCTGTGGCGCAGCGCGCAAGACCTGATGGTGGCCATCGATGCCGAAGGCTGCTTTGCCGCCGTCAACCCGGCCTCGGCCGCCATCCTGGGCTGGCTGCCCGAGGAAATGCTGGGCCGCAGCCTGTTCGACTTCGTGCTGCCCGAGGATGCCGCCGCCACGCGCCTGGCGCTGGCGCAGGTGACGCAGGAAGCCATGCCCAGCTTTGAAAACCGCTACCGGCACCGCGAGGGCGGCCACCGCTGGCTGTCGTGGGTGGCGGCGCCCGAAGGCGACCTGGTGTTTGCCACCGGGCGCCATGTCACGCTGGAAAAGGAAGCGCAAAGCACCTTGCGCAGCATGCAGGAATCGTTGCGCCACAGCGAGATGGCCCTGCTGCAATCGCAAAAACTCGAAGCGCTGGGCAAGCTGACGGGCGGCGTGGCCCATGATTTCAATAACGTGCTGCAAATTATCTCCGGCAATCTGCAACTGCTGCAAATGACCCTGGACGACGACGCGCTGGCCGCCAGGCGCATCGCCAGCGCCTCGGCCGCCGTGGAACGGGGCGCCAAGCTGTCGGCCCAGCTGCTGGCTTTTGCGCGGCGTCAACCATTGAAACCGCTGGTGACGGACCTGGCGCAACTGCTGCGTTCGACGGAAGAGCTGCTGCGGCGCGCCACGGGAGAAAGCATCGAGACGCGTTTGCTGCTGGCCGACGATTGCTGGCGCGCCCTGGTCGACCCGCACCAGCTGGAAAACGTCATCCTTAACCTGGCCATCAACGCGCGCGACGCCATGGATGGCCAGGGCCAGCTGACCATCGAACTGGGCAACAGCGTGCTGGACAGCGACTTTGCGGCGCGCCATGCGGACGTGGCGCCCGGCGATTACGTGCAGCTGACCGTCTCGGACACGGGCTCGGGCATTCCCGCCGACTTGCTGGACAAGATTTTCGAACCATTCTTCACGACGAAGAAGGAAGGCGAAGGCACGGGCCTGGGGTTAAGCATGGCGTACGGCTTCCTGCGCCAGAGCGGCGGCCACCTGACGGTGGACAGCGTGCCCGGCCATGGCAGCACCTTCCGCATCTACCTGCCGCGCTCGCTCGAAGCGGAAACGGAATTGCCGCTGCAATTGAGCGGCCCCGTGCTCGGTGGCAAGGAAACCATACTCGTCGTGGAAGACGACGTGCAGGTGCAGACGACGGTGGTCGACATGTTGCGCGGCCTCGGCTATGGCGTGCTGCGCGCCAGCGATGGCGAAAGCGCGCTGGCCATCGTCAGCAGCGGCGTCCCCATCGACCTGCTGTTTACGGATGTGGTGATGCCGGGCAAGGTCGCCAGCACGGAACTGGCGCGCCAGGCCCGGCTGCTGCTGCCGCATCTGGCGGTACTATTTACCTCGGGCTACACGCAGGACGCCATCATGCAGGGCGGCCGCCTGGAGCCTGGCGTCGAGTTGTTGAGCAAGCCGTACCGGCGCGAAGACCTGGCGCGGCGCATCCGCCACCTGCTGGCCAACGGCCGCCACGTGACGGCCCTGCAGCAGTACCGCGCGCAGCTGGCGCCGCAACCTGCGCCGGCACTGCCGGCAGGACGCCATATCCTCCTGGTGGAGGACAATGCGGATGCGCGCGCCATGACGAGCGAACTGCTGGCCATGCTGGGACACACGGTGCTGGCCGTGGGCACGGCCGAGGCAGCCTTGCCCCTGCTGGGCACGCCGGGACTGGAACTGCTGCTGACCGATATCAGCCTGCCGCAGATGTCGGGCGCCGAGCTGGCCGAGCTGGCGGCGCGCGACTATCCACAGCTGGAAGTGGTATTTTCCACCGGCCATGCACCCGCCAATTCCGGCGTGCTGGACCCGGCCGCACGCTTCCTGGTGAAACCATTTACCGTCGAGCAATTGCAGCACGCCCTTCAGGCGCCAACCTAGTAAACGTCCTGCCGGCGCGCCTTCAGTGCGCCGGCCAGCTCTTCCAGGCCAAACGGTTTGCGCAGGAAGCGCGCGCTGGCGTCCTGCATCAGGCTGGCGCCCCAGTCGTGGCCGGACGCAAACACCACCTCCAGCTGCGGCCAGTGGGCGCGCGCATGGCGCGCCAGTTCCAGGCCGGACATGGTGGGCAGGCTGATGTCCGTCACCAGCACCTCCAGGCCCGGCATGGCCAGCAGGGGCAAGGCTGCCTCGGCGCTGGCCACGCCATGCACGGTATGCCCCAGCATATTGAGCATCTCGGTCGTCATTTCACGCGCATCGTCATTGTCTTCCACCAGCAGGATGCGCCGCCCGGACGGGTCGGGCGCGCCCACCAGGCGGCGGTCGGCCAGCACATGGCGGATGCGCCGCGCCAGGTCTTCGCGCTGGTAAGGTTTGCTCAACAGCTCGACGCCCGGGTCCAGGCGCCCGCCCTGCATGATGGCATTGTGCGTATAACCCGAGGTAAACAGCACGGCCAGCTCCGGCAGCAGCAGCCGGGCTTGCTGCGCCAGCTCCTTGCTGCTGACGGGACCGGGCATGACCACGTCCGTAAACAGCAGGTCGACGGTCACGCCCGTGCCCAGCAGGGCCAGCGCCGAGGCGCCGTCGTCCGCATGCAGCACGTCGTAGCCGAGGCCGCGCAGCATGTCGACCACCGTGTGCTGCACGGGCGCATCGTCTTCCACCACGAGGATGGTCTCGCCGCCGCCCAGCACCGGGCCCGTCAGGCCCGCTGGCGGTTCGGCCAGCTTTTCCAGCGAACGGGGCAGGTAAATTTTAAACGTCGTGCCGGCACCGGGCGCGCTGTGTACCTTGATGTGGCCCGCGCTCTGGCGGATGAAGCCGTAGGCCATGGACAGGCCCAGGCCCGTACCCTCGCCTTCGCGCTTGGTGGTGAAGAACGGTTCGAAAATCTGGTCAATCACGTCGCGCTCCATGCCATGGCCCGTGTCGGTGATGGTCAGCAGCACGTATTGCCCCTCCAGCACGTCGGCATGCAGGCTGGCGTAGGCCGCATCGAGCGTGACATTGCTCAAGGTGAACGTCAGGCGACCGCCCTTGTCCATCGCGTCGCGCGCATTGATGGCCATGTTCAGCAGCACGTTTTCCATCTGGTTCGGGTCGACCAGGGTATGCCACAAGCCGTCGCTGATGAAGGTTTCCTCGGTGACCGCTTCGCCCAGGGCGCGGCGGATCAGCTCATGCATGCGGCGCAGCAGGCGGCCCAGGTCCGTCACCAGCGGCTTCAACGGTTGACGCCGCGCAAAGGCCAGCAGTTGCGACGACAGCTTGGCGCCCCGCTCGACGGCCGAGGCCGCCGAATCGAGGCGTCTGGCCGCCTGTGGATTATCGGCCACCGTCAGCTTCAGCAACTGCAAATTACCGGAGATAATTTGCAGCACATTGTTGAAATCGTGGGCCACGCCGCCCGTCAGCTTGCCGATCGATTCCAGCTTTTGCGCCTGCAACAACGCTTGCTCGCTGCGCACCAGCGCCAGCCGCGCCTCTTTTTCATCGGTGACGTCGCGGCCGATGGCGTGGATCAGCTTTTGCGCCGGCACGGCCGTCCAGGAAATCCAGCGGTAGCCGCCATCGCGGCGCCGGTAGCGGTTTTCCATGCGCAAGGTGGGCGCGCCATGGGCCAGGCGCGACAAATCCTGCAAGGCCGCCATGCGGTCGTCCGGATGCACGAGGCTGATGAAATCCATGCCCAGCGATTCGATTTCCGGCCGCTCCAGGATCTTGCTCCAGGCGGGATTGACGGCGATGATCATGCCGGCCAGGTCCGCCACCAGCATGATGTCGGTCGACAGCCGCCACATGCGGTCGCGGTCGGCCGTGCGGTTGGCCATTTCCACTTCCAGCGAGGAATTCAGGTAGGCCATCTTTTCCAGCACGTTTTTCTGTTCCTGCACGTCCGTATTCGTGCCCACCCAGCGCAGCACCGTGCCCGCCTCGTCGAACAGGGGCAAGGCGCGCGCCAGGAACCAGCGGTAGGCGCCGTCGCTGGCGCGGCGCATGCGGAACTCGTGTTCGTAGGCGCTGGCCGTGGCGACGGCCCGCTCCCAGCTTTTCTGCGTGGCCTGCACGTCGTCCGGATGCACGCAGTGGCGAAAGCCGCTGGTGACCAGCGACTTCAGCGATTGCCCCGTGTACTCGCACACCTGCTCATTGACCCAGTAGGTAGCGCCGCTGCCATGCGCCAGCCAGGCCTGGTTGGGCATGGTCGAGGCGAGCGAACGGAATTGTGCCTCGCTGTCGAGCAAGGCATTGCGCGCCTGCCAGTGCTCGTCGATGTCTTCGCACGAGCCATACCATTTCACGGGCTGTCCCCGCTCGTCGAGCCGGCAATACGCGCGCGAGTGCACCCAGCGGTAGCGGCCGTCCTGGCGGCGCACCCGCATCTCCTGGTCCAGGGGCTGGCCGCTGCCCAGCGCTTCGCTCCAGGCCGCCAGGGAATGGGGCACATCGTCGGGGTGGATGGCGTCCAGCCAACTGGTGCCCAGGCCATTGCCGCCCGTCCATTCGCGCCAGCGCTGCGCCACATAGTCGAGCTTGCCGTCGATGTCAGCCGTCCACAGCACTTGCGTGTTGAGTTCTATGGAGTAATGAAAGTGTTCGCGGCTGTCGTGCAGCGCTCTTTCCAGCTGGCCCCGCTCGATGACATGCGCGGCCACGCGCGCGGCCAGCGCCAGCAGTTCGATTTCGGGTTGCGTGGGATGGCATGACGCGGGGAAGAACAGGCCCAGCACGCCCAGGATATGCCCCTTGGCACCGAACACGGGGGCGACCCAGCAGGCGCGGTAGCCGTGCAGCATGGCTTCCTTGCGGCCCGCGCTCCAGTGCACATCGCGCGTGATGTCGCCGCAATAGACGGGCGCGCCGGAAAAGGCCGCCATGCCGAACGGCGAAGGCTGTTCGCCGCCGTGGCGCAGGGCCAGACACAGGTCTTGTGGCAGGCTGGGCGCGGCCAAGCCGCAAAAGCAGTCGGCCTCGTCGATGAGCAGCAGGCAGGCATGCGCGCCGCCATCGGCCAGGTCTTGCAACGCCAGCAACAAATGCTCCAATGCATGGGCCAGGTCGGCACCTGCCGCGATACTGCCCAGCGCACTATGCTCGGCGTCCAGCAAGGAAAGAATGTTGTTTGCGTGCACCGTGTCGATAAGGAGGGGAAACTGATGCCCGGAATATACCATGGGGCACCCCTCTTGCAGGAGGAAAACAGCGTGCCGCTTGATCCCGGCGTCCACGCGGCCCTATGCTAAAGTGTTGCTCTCTTCTCAAGCGAAACCAACGATGCCCACGTCCCTGCCATCCTCCCTGATCGCCACCGCCCTGCTCGCCTGCGTGCACGGCGCCGTCGCCGCCCCCATGAGCCTGGACGACTACCTGGCCCTGAACGGCCCAGCTCCCACGGCGCAGATCGCGTATGGCTCCGCGCCGTCACAATACGCGCAGCTGTTCCGGCCAGAGGGCAGCGGACCGTTCCCCGTCGTCGTGCTGGTGCATGGCGGCTGCTGGACGGTGGCCTTTGGCGGCATCAAGCAGATGCGCAACGTGGCCGGCGCCCTCGTGGCGCAAGGCATCGCCGTATGGAATGTCGAGTACCGCCGGGTCGACGAGCCGGGCGGCGGTTATCCCGGCACGTATGAAGACATGCACGCGGCGCTCGACAGCCTGCAGCAGCACGCGCCCCGGTACCAGCTGGACGTGAAGCGCATCGTCGCCATGGGCCATTCGGCCGGCGGCCAGCTGGTGCAATGGATCGCAGGCAGGGACAAACTGCCGAAGAGCAGCCCCCTGTACCGCGACACCTTCCTGCCAATCAAGAATATCCTCAGCCTGGGCGGCCTGGCCGACCTGCGCCATGAAAAGGACTTGATCAAGAGCAGTTGCGAGCGCGACATCGCGCAACTGGCAGGCAGCGCCAGCACTGAGCGTCCCGACATCTACAGCGACACCAACGCGGCCGACCTGATGCCCAACGGCAGCCGCACCGTGCTGGCCACGGGCGAGCTCGACACCATCTCCCCGCCCAGAGTCGCGCATGACTATGCGGCCAAAGCCAAGCTGGCCGGCGACCATGCGGAAGTGCTGATCTTGCCCGGCGCCAGCCACTACGACGAGATCGCGGCGACGTCGAATGCGTGGCGGATGATCTTGCCGGTAATCAAACAGATGCTGGCAGTGGAGGCGAAATGAAACGCGCCATCGCCCTCACCCTGCTTGCCGCCTGCTCCGCCGTGGCGTTCGCCGCCGATACCGTGTCACTCGAAAACGGCTTGCTGCATGCCATGCAGCTCAAAAAGGGCACGACCGAGCGCACGGGCACGTCCGGCCGGGCCATCCGCGCCTACCAGCACGCGGGCCTGGTCAGCAAGACGCCCCGCCAGCGCTTCGACTACACCGACTACTACCTGCTGGACAAGCCCGTGCCCTTCATGGGCCACGAACTGGTGCTGATCGAAGAAGAATACCGCAGCAAATACATAGGCTGCTGCGCCAGCCCCGGCGTCGGGATCACGCTGAAAGTCCATGGCAGCATCAAGAATCTGCAACAGTTCGCCCGCGCCAGCCGCTGCACCCTGACCGATCATGTCGATTTTGCACAGGCATTGCGCGAAGTGGCGATCAAGAACAAGGTGCCCAAGGCGCACTATGCGTCCCTGAGCTGCCGCGAGCGCGATGCCGAGCGCGATGAGTCGTGACGCCAGTAGCGGCCAGTCACGTTGACGTGACAATGCGTGACTTTTCTCGCTCACTAATTCGTTATGCTCATTGCCGCAGTCGGTCATAAGTAGGTCGTGGGAAATTATTGTGAAGATTTATTACGACCTACTTACCGGCCAAACGAGGTCGTTGCCAAATTCCTGCGCTTGGAGTGCTAAATCTGCGGTCTCCTTTAAGAAAGAGATGCCGCAGTGCTTATTGAAATAGTGGCGATTCAGATCGCATCATTCAGGGAACATATGAAAAAAAAATTTCCACAGTTCGTCAGTGTTGGTTTGGGAGTTGCTACTGGAACCTTGCTTTACACTCGCTTCCTTGGGGCCGCTCATGAGTTCGATTGGGGGCGTGCTGCCTTTGTCGGTATATTTTGCGCAACAATAGCTTTTATCTGGCCATCAAAAAAGAATTAAGTTCAAACCTCACTTCGCTCGATAGCGCATCAATACGCTTCAGGGCAGAACCAGCCAGTGACGGCAACTGCCCGGAAGCCGACGTTCCTGGCGACAGTTTAGACTTTCGACTCACTCACTGACCGCCCTGATCGGCCCACACCACTATGTTCTTCCGTCTCGCCTTCCTTGCCACCACCCTGACGCTCGGCTTCGCCGATTCGGCCGTCGCCGATACCGCCGTCCTTGAAAAACTCACCGCTAGCCGGCTCGCTATCACCGTTGACAAAGGCACGTTATCGGGACCCGGTGCGGCACTGCTGCTGCAGGCTTCGCGCCAGGCGCAGTACGTCCTCCTCGGCGAGGATCACGGTGTCGCCGAGATCGCCCAGTTTTCATCCGCCTACTTCAATGCCTTGCCCCCTGCCGGCTTCACGACTTTGGTAACTGAAAATGGCCCAGCCGTGACGAGCGCGCTCGAAGCGATACTCAAGGGCGCCGACGCGGTTGCTGCTATCGGCAGATTCGACGCCACCTATCCGGACTCCATTGCTTTCTACACCATGCGCCAGGAAGCAGAGATGCTCGCCGGCTTTGCCCTGGCCGCAGGACCGCGCTTCGAGCACTGGGGCATCGATCAGGAATTCATCGGGGCGGCCAAATACCTGATCACCCAGATGCTGGCCCAGCCGGTGAATCCGGCCGCCCGCGCGAAGCTGGAAGCCTTGCGTCAAATGGAAGCTGTCGCGTCTCAAAAGGCGGCAGCCACCGGCAATCCCTTCGAGTACTTTATACTGTCGGCCTCAACCGAGGAACTGACCTCGTTGCGCCCGCTACTTGCCGGCCCCAAAGAGCAAACCGCGCTAGGCCTGCTCGATGCATTGCTGGCCACCCGCGCCATCTATCAGAAAAGCGCCTCGAAGGTGCCCGGCGATCGCGCCCTATCCAACCGCTTGCGTTTGACGCTGTTAAAGCGGACCCTGGAAACCCGGCTCGGCATGCAAGAGCAAAAGCTGCTGGTCAAGGTCGGCGCCAATCACGCATACAAGGGCATTAATCCACTCAACAATCGTGACATTGGCAACTTTCTGGCTGAACGCGCCGAAGGCCAGGGCCACACCTCGCTGCACCTGATCGTCCTGGCGGCGAAGGGTACGCAACTGAGATTCGCGGGAGCGGGCAAGCCATATCAGCCGGCACAAATCGAACTTGACAGCTCGGCCTTCAAACTGCTGGCCAGTGCAGGCGCCACCGACGGCAGTTGGTCTCTGTTTGATCTGCGGTCACTGCGGCCAGACTCGCGCAAACTGGCGGGGGGCGACATTGAAATGTTCAACCTGATCAACGGCTACGACTTTGCCCTGCTTATCCCCGAAGGCAGCGCTTCTGCGCAGCTCGTGACACCGTAGAAGGGGTGGAGGGCATTTCAATAATTGTAATTTTTCAATTAGACCGATTCCCCGCCGCGAAACGGCCACGCATGCATGGAAATGCGCCCCTTTCGCTCCAGGGCGGCGCCAGCCACTATGACGAGATTGCGGCGACGTCAAATGCTTGGGGGATGATTTTGCTGGTGGTGCGGGAGATGTTGGGGATGGAGAGCGAAAATAGGCTATATCAGTACAAATGACCTAATGCAACATTAAAACATGGAGGGAAAAATTAACATGAAAATCCAATAATTCATAAAACACAAAAATATATGCTAGAATAATTTTATTATTTTTTATTCAAAAATTACTTTATGATTACTGAAAAGAGATATCCAGGCGGCTCCAAAAAACGTGTCACTCGGGCAGGTGCCGCAATCCGAGAAGGGACACCTACACCAGAGGATATTGCAGTAATCGAAGAATGGAGAGCAGCGCATCGCGGTGTACTTAACACGTTCCAAGCAATTTTACGTTTTAGAACGAAGGACAAAAAAGTAACTGTTGCTCAGCGCCACAAACGAAGAAATACAATTTTCAACAAACTCCAACGACTTCCAGGCATGCAACTTGCACGTATGGATGATGTTGCCGGCTGTCGCCTTATATTTGGAAACATTAAGGATTTGGAAAATTTCCGCAAGGATTTTCATAAAGCACGATTTAATCACAAATTAAGAAATGAACCAGATAAATACAATTATATCAACAAGCCAAAAAAGACCGGCTATCGAGGAATTCACGACGTTTATGAATATGATGTCCGCTCCGAAGCAGGGAAAGATTTGGCCGGATTGTACATTGAGATACAATATCGAACTCTTGTTCAGCATGCTTGGGCTACAGCCGTAGAGGTCATTGGTTTTGTTACTGAGAGCCAACCGAAATTTCAGCAAGGTGATAATCGTTATGCTACAGCAATGGTTCTTGCAAGTGAAATTCTAGCCAGAGCGCATGAAGGCAGGAAAGGACCCATTCCAGAAATTTCAGATGCAGATTTGTTGACTAATTTTTTAGCCATAGATAAAGAATTATCACTAATGCAGACATTGGCGGGACTGTCTCAAGCAAAAACAGACATATCTGACAAGCGCAATACAATTTTGAACTTTTCGGAGGATGGGAGTCTTGAAATTAAAAGTTTTCGCGATGCGACTGACGCTCTCAGAGCATTATTTGAATTAGAGCGAAAGTTCCCCAATAATGACATCGTTCTTGTGAAAGCAGATACAAGTGCCGAAGTACGCCTGGCATTTAGAAGCTACTTTAGTGATGCAAAAGAATTTATTCGGCTTATCGAAACGGGTTGCACAAAAATTAGTGGCGTTAAAAGAAGAATTAATTTTTAGAATTAGTCATGCGCAATGACTGTAAATTGAGGCTTTAACTCAGGCTCCCCGGGCCCAGCGGGCCTGAAAAATGGCCAGGGCAAGGCGCGCGGGCGAAGACAGTACGCATGTACGGCGAGCCCAAGCAACGCAGCCATGGCCATTTTCTCAGGCCCGCGGCTCTGGCCCGCCATTCACATTCAATACAACCTTACTGAACACGCGCCAGGTACTGTGCCAGCTGGCCGAAAGTAGCCTTGAACCCCTGCTTCATCGACTCAAACCCCTGCTTGAAAGTCTCATGCTGCTCATCCGTCGCCTTGTGCGGCGTGGAGCGCAAGGTCATCGTCGTCTTGCCGTTTTCCTCGGTGAGGGTCATGGTATTGAACGATTCCAGCGGCCAGGTGTCGCTGACGGGGTGCTGCACGGCATTGCCATGCTTGTCGGCGAATGACAAAATCGAGACGATCTTTTCCGGCGCTTCGATCTGCTGGTAGGTGAACTTGCCCCACATTTCGTAGCCATTGTCGGCACGCATGCCGTAGTGGAAAACGCCGCCCGGCTGCAAGTCCAGCGCCAGCACGCTCAATTCAAAGCCGACGGGGCCCCACCACTGGGCCAGGCGCTCCGGCTCCACCCACGACTGGAACACCAGTTCGCGCGGCGCGTCGAAAGTTTGCGTGATGACAAAGTCGCTGCTGTCGCGGTGCTGTCCTTCCTGCTTCTGTTCTGCGGTGGCCATGCTCTCTCCTGTGTTGGTGAACTGGCAGATAATGTAACAGTGCCGCCGAAAATGGGAAAGCCCTGTACGCCAGCCCATTGAGCGTAGGTCGGGTTAGCGCGCAGCGCGTAAGCCGACACCATCACCAGCGGCTCAGGGCAACAATGGTGTCGGATTACGCGGGGCTTTGCCCCGCTAATCCGACCTACCTGGCTTGACCAGCCGATGCCACCTGATCGAGGATATGCTTGGGCACGGCCGCATAGTGCTTGAATTCCATCGTGTAGGTGGCGCGGCCCTGGGTCAGCGAACGCAAGGTGGTGGAATAGCCGAACATTTCGGCCAGCGGCACCAGGGCCTTGACGATGCGCCCCGCGCCGCCGGGGATGTCGTCGACGCCCTGCACCATGCCGCGCCGGGCCGTCAAATCGCCCATGACGTTGCCCATGAACTCTTCCGGCGTTTCCGCCTCCACCTGCATCATCGGTTCCAGCAGCACGGGTGACGCTTTGCGCATGCCATCCTTGAAGGCGATGGAGCCGGCCATGCGAAACGCGTTTTCATTCGAATCGACGTCGTGGTAGGAGCCGAACGTCAACGTGGCCTTGACGTCCACCACGGGGTAGCCGGCCAGCACGCCGGCCTTCAAGGTTTCGATGATGCCCTTGTCGACGGCGGGGATGAATTCGCGCGGCACCACGCCGCCCTTGATGGCGTCGACGAACTGGTAGCCCGTGCCCGGCTCCAGCGGTTCGAGTTTCAGCACCACGTGGCCGTACTGGCCCCGTCCGCCCGACTGCTTGACGAACTTGCCCTCGATATCGTCCACCGTGCGCGTGATGGTTTCGCGGTACGCCACCTGCGGCTTGCCCACATTGGCTTCCACGCCGAATTCGCGCCGCATGCGGTCGACCAGAATTTCCAGGTGCAATTCACCCATGCCCGACATGATGGTCTGGCCCGATTCCTCGTCCGTGTGCACCCTGAACGACGGATCTTCCTGCGCCAGGCGATTCAGGGCGATGCCCATCTTTTCCTGATCCGGCTTGGTCTTCGGTTCGACCGCCTGGGAAATCACCGGTTCCGGGAAGACCATCTTTTCCAGCACGATGATGTGGTCGATGGCGCACAGGGTATCGCCCGTGGTCACGGCTTTCAGGCCCACGGCGGCAGCGATGTCGCCCGCATACACTTCCTTGATTTCCTTGCGCTCGTTCGCATGCATCTGCAGGATGCGCCCCAGCCGTTCGCGCGCGCTCTTGGTCGGGTTGTAGACCATGTCGCCCGAGTTCACGACGCCCGAATACACGCGGAAGAAGGTCAGTTGCCCCACGAACGGGTCCGTCATGATCTTGAAGGCCAGCGCGGCAAAGTGCTCCTCGTCCGTCGGATGGCGCTCCACCTCGTTGTCGTGCTCGTCGTGTCCCATGATGGGTGGCACTTCCATCGGCGACGGCAGGTATTCGATGACGGCGTCCAGCATCGCCTGCACGCCCTTGTTTTTAAAGGCACTGCCGCACAGCATGGGCACGATCTCGTTGCGGATGGTGCGCGCGCGCAAGGCTTGCTTGAGTTCCGCTTCCGTGAACGTGTCGCCATTCAGGTAGCGTTCCGTCATGTCGAGGCTGGCTTCGGCCGCGTGCTCGACCATGTGCTCGTGCCATTCCTGCGCCTGTTCCTGCAGTTCGGCGGGAATCTCGCCATAGCTGAACTGCACGCCCTGGCTGGCGTCGTCCCAGGTGATGGCGCGCATTTTCAACAGGTCGATCACGCCCGTGAAATGCTCTTCGGCACCGATGGGAAGCTGGATGGGCACGGCCACGCCTTTCAGGCGCTCGCCGATCTGCTTGCGCACGCGCAAGAAATCCGCGCCCACCCGGTCCATTTTGTTGATGAAGGCGATGCGCGGCACCTGGTATTTATTGGCTTGCCGCCAGACGGTCTCCGATTGCGGCTGCACGCCGCCAACGGCATCGTAGACCATCACGGCGCCGTCGAGCACGCGCATCGAGCGTTCGACTTCAATCGTGAAATCCACGTGACCGGGCGTGTCGATGATGTTGATGCGGTGTTCGGGGAAGTTGCCGGCCATGCCTTTCCAGAACGCCGTGGTGGCGGCCGAGGTGATGGTGATGCCCCGTTCCTGCTCCTGCTCCATCCAGTCCATGGTGGCGGCGCCATTGTGCACTTCGCCGATCTTGTGATTCACCCCGGTGTAGAAAAGGATGCGCTCGGTGGTGGTGGTCTTGCCGGCGTCGATATGGGCGCTGATGCCGATGTTGCGGTAGCGCTCGATAGGTGTTTTGCGGGTCATCACAATCTCCATGGCTAGCCCCCGGTGCCCGGTTTTCCAGTGTAGCAGACATCGATTTGCAGGGCGTCCAGTGACCCGTTTTTACCGTTCGCGCAACACTCATACTAACGCGCACGCGCGTTGCACAGGACAAACAAGAGTTTCGGCTATACTTTCAACTTTATTAATCCAGTAAAGATTAATAAAAATCAACACGCACCGTAAATTATCGTGCAAGGCGACACCGCCGGCATGCCAGCCCAGGTGCGCACCGAATGACATGCCCCACTCAGCCTATGACTACCCGACTAAGAAAAATAATCCTCTCCTCCCTGCTGGCGTCGCCAGCGCTGGCCATGGCCGGCGAACTGGAACAGCAAATGCAGCGTTGCGCCGTGCTCGGTGACGCCAGCGCCCGTCTGGGCTGCTTCGACACCCTGGCCAAGGCGGCGGAAAAGGCCACCATCGCCGCCGGTGGCGATCCCGCTACCGCTGCCGTGACCCTGGCAGCGGCCGCCGAGGTTGCCCCCCTCACGCTTGTCAGCCCGCCTGGCGTGGCCACGCCGGACGCCGTCAACGCCGCCATTCCCGCCATCGCCCAGGCTGGCGCGGCGCCGCCGGAAGCGCCGATTTCGCGCACGCAGCAATCGTGGGAACTCAACGATGCCTCGAAGCGCGGCCTGTTCAACTTCCGCCCGCACCGCGACACCTATCTGCTGCTGGCCAACTACAGCGACGCTTCGAACGACGAGCCGTTCCAGGATTTCACGCCTGGCGGCGTCAAGAGCCAGCATGTGGAATTGACCTTCCAGCTGAGCTTCAAGATGAAGTTGCTGGAAGACATAGCCGGCACGCCCATCGACATGTGGTTCGGCTACACACAGCAAAGTTTCTGGCAGGCATATAACCGCAAGGCTTCGAGCCCCTTCCGCGAGACCAACTATCAGCCGGAATTGATGCTGGTCTTGCCGATCAACAAGAACTTTGCCGGCGTGGAATTCAATTACCTGAATTTCGGCCTGGTGCACCAGTCGAACGGCCAGACCTCGACCCTGTCACGCAGCTGGAACCGCGTGTATGCCGAGCTGGGCGTGGAAAAAGACAATCTGGCCGTCACGACGCGCGTCTGGCACCGCCTCGACAATGGCAAGACCGACAATGACAATATCGACATCACCGATTACATGGGACATGGCGACTTGCGCGTGAGCTACCGCAACAAGGGTCACGAGTATGCCGTGACGGCCCGCCGCAATTTCAGCAAGAAACATGGTTCCATGCAGGCCAGCTGGGCTTTCCCATTGAAAGCCAACCTGAAAGGCTATCTGCAACTGTTCTCCGGCTATGGCCAGAGCTTGATCGACTACAACTATTCGCAGAAATCGATCGGCGCCGGTTTCATGGTCGACCTGTAAGCAGCACAGTGACAGAAACGAAAATGGCGCCTATGGCGCCATTTTTTTATTACGGGAAAGTAAGTCTCAACGCCGGCCGCCGCCCAGCACGCGGGCCGGCAGCATGACGATGGCGCGCAGCAGTTCGAACACGCCTTCCACGCCGATGCCAATCAGGCGCAATGGCAGCAACAGCAGCCAGGCCAGCGGATACAGCACGAGCGCCAGCAAGGCCAGGGGCCAGCACACCAGCAAGAGCAGCAACCACAGCACAAATCCCAGCATCGCGTTCCCCTCGAATAAAATGTGCGGAGCAAGCCGTGCTTGCCCCGCTACCGTGACAGCACTATAGTAAAGCGCCGCCACGGCGGCAACGGGCATGCGATGAACTGCACCATGCGGGGATGGACTGGATAAAAACGGGGATGAGCGGTAGTTGGCGCGCAGCTTACTGGCCGACGCAAATCACTTTCGTGATGTACTCATGCGCATTCGGCTTCTTGCTGCCGGCCCATTTGATGGCCTGGTTGGCCTCTTCGATGGTCAGGATGGAAGCCTTTTCCTTCGACTTGATGAAGGACACGCCTTCAAACACGCCTTCCTTGCTGCGCATTACCTTGGCAAACACGGGCGGCTTGGTCTCGCCATCGCTGATTTTGTTCTGTTGCACGAGGTAACGCTGATCGATCTGTTCCATGATAATAAAGCTGTCCAGTGGGTAAAACACGGAATATACCCTGAATGGACAAACGCCGCAGGACGAAATGCCCGCAGCGTTGCCTTTACATTAATGATACTTAGGCGTAGACGGCGTTTTGTACTACCGGTTGCAAGTTGACATCGTAAATCACCTGGGCGCGGATCGACGCTTCCAGCGAAGGGATCGAGCCGCCCGCGCGGTACTGGAAACTCACTTGCAGCACGTCGCCCGCCTTCACGGCCACCGGCGCGGCCAGCGGCAGACACATGTAATGGTTCAGCCAGTCGATGGTGGTCGAGCGCTCGGGCACGACGGCCAGGATGTTCTTGGTGACGAAGCGCAAGGCGTTCAGGGTGCCGCTGCGCTCGACAACAAACTTGCCGTCGAAACCGAATATGCTGTCCGTCGGCTGGCTGAAGTCGATGATGCTGTACACGGCCGGCGGCGCCAGTTCCTGCACGCCCGGGTGGATGGCCGCGGTTTCCTGGAATTGCACGATGGGGGCGTAAAAGCCCTCGAAGTCGTATTCCTGCTGCATCGGCTGCACGGCCATGATGACGGCTTCAGGCAGGAAGATGGGCAGCGGACCGCCGAAACGGGCCAGGTAGCGGCGCTTGAACGATTCGATCACTTCCACCTGCTTTTCGCGCAGCATGCCCACATGGATCATTTCGCAAATGACCACGTCGACGGGCTCGGGCGGCAGGAATTCAAAGGCGTCCGCGTGCACGACTTCGACTTTTTCCCCGTTGGGATTGAGCGCCAGCATCTTGCGCGCTTCCTTGACCATGTCCGGATTGAATTCCACGCACCAGACCTTGTCGGCGCGCGCGGCCGCAAACCACGACAGCACGCCCGTGCCGCCGCCCAGCTCCACCACCTTCATGCCGGGTTTTACCGCGTAATCGATCGCCGACTTGAAGCCGTGCATGCGGTTCTGGTCCATCAACATATTGTGGTGGTAATGGACGGGTATAAATTGCCCCAGGTAACAACTCTCGATTTCTCGTTCATTCAGCATGTCTGTCCTCTTGGAGTCTGGCTCCGATGGCCGATCGGTTTTGTCATTCCAGAAAGCAGTGATATCGCACGGGCCGCGCGCGGGGCGGCGACAATACAGCCGGCGCCTGACGGTGGTGTGACGGCCCATGCGAAAGATCTCCTGATTAATGCGACACGATCATTATCGTTAATCGGCAGGGAGAACAAAGGGCTGAGGTGAGAGGCAATTCCATGCCAGTTTCAGCGCTGGCATGGAAGATATTGCTGGAAAGACTACTTAGAGGTACTTATTTACGTCCCGCGCGCGCCTTCTGTGCCGCTTCGATGATGGCCACCACGCCGGGCTTGTCGCCCGCCTGGGCGAACTGCGCGGCCGTCCAGCCGTGATCGCTTTTCAGACTGGCGTCCGCGCCCCAGGACAGCAGCAGCTTGACGGCGCCCTCCTGTCCTTCGCGGGCGGCGAACATCAGCGGCGTGACGTTGGCGGGTGCGCGCGCATCGACCACGGCGTCGCGCTCCAGAAAAATCTTCATGATGGGCAAGTCGCCGGCCGAGGCCGCATAGTGCAGCGCCGTCCAGCCGCTCTGGTTGACCTTGGCGCCCTTGGCCAGCAAGGCGTTGACCGCGTCCTGCTTGTGCTTGTAGGCCGCCATCATCAGCGCCGTGTTGCCATTGGCCGAACGCGCTTCGATGTCGAGGCCGGGCGTGTCGAGCAGCAGCTTGAACACTTTGTCCGCATCGTCGCGCAGGGCCAGCACGAGGGGAATGTCGCCGCGCTGCGTATCAGCCTGGTTCGGATTCATGCCGTCCGCCAGCATGCTGCGCACGCCGCTGGCGTTGTTGACGGACACGGCGCGGAAGAAGGCATCCGGTTCCGGTGCCGCGTGGCTGGCGGTGGAGCAGCACAGCAGCATCGCCAGCGCGAGTTTTTTCATCATGGTAAACCTTAAGAAATTATGGCAACTGATTGAATAGCTTGAAGAAATTATCCGTCGTCTGCTGCGCCACCTGGGCCAGCGGGATGCCTTTCAGGGTCGACAGGTATTCCGCCACGTGGGCCACGTAGCCAGGTTCGTTCATGCGGCCGCGGAACGGCACGGGCGCCAGATACGGCGAATCCGTCTCGATCAGGATGCGCTCGAGCGGCACTTCCAGCGCCACGGCTTGCAAATCCTTCGCGCTTTTGAACGTGACGATGCCGGAAAAGGAAATGTAGAAACCCATGGCTATGGCGGCGCGCGCCACTTCCAGGGATTCCGTAAAGCAATGCATGACGCCGGCCACGCCGCCGTCGGATACGCCCGCGCCCTCTTCGCGCATGATGCGGATGGTGTCTTCACTGGCCGCTCTGGTGTGAATAATCAAGGGCTTGCGCGTGATTCTTGACGCCTTGATGTGCGTGCGAAAACGCTCGCGCTGCCATTCGAGGTCGCCCGTCAGGCGGAAATAGTCGAGGCCCGTCTCGCCGATGGCGATGATCTTCGGATGGTCGGCCAGCCGCACCAGGTCTTCCACGGACGGTTCAGGCGTGTCTTCGTAGTCGGGATGCACGCCGACGGAAGCGAAAATATGCGGATACTGCTCGGCCAGGGCCAGCACCTGCGGGAAGTCCGGCAAGTCGACGGACACGCACAGCGCGTGCGTCACCTTGTTCTCGACCATCTTGGCGAGGATCTCGGGCATGCGAGCAGCCAGCTCGGGGAAATTGATATGGCAATGGGAATCGATATACATAAGGCGGGATTGTACCGGAGGGAGCAAAAACTGGCAGGGGAAGCGCTGGGCGCAGCCCCCTGCCGTGGCGGTGCGGATGCTGGCAGCCGATTACAGCTGAGAGGACGGGTGTTCCGCCAGCGGAACGAAGTTGCCGGTCGCCTCGTCGAGCGCGTCGAGCGAGCCATTCTCGATGTCATACACCCAGCCGTGCAGGGTCAGCCGGTTTTGCGCCATGGCCAGCGCTACCGAGGGATGGGTACGCAGGTTATTCAGTTGCGCCACCACGTTGGCGCGCACCATGCCGTCGATGCGCGACTGTTCCGTCGGATGCTCGATCGACTCGTTGATCATGCGCGCCGCATCGGCATGGTGCAGCCAGCTGCGCACGGCCGGCATGTGGTCGAGGCAGGCGCAGGTGGCGATCGCCTTCATCGCGCCGCAATCGGAATGGCCGCAAATGACGATATCGCTCACGTTCAGGGCCGACACGGCAAATTCCACCGTGGCGCTGACGCCGCCCGGTTCCGGGCCGTACGAGGGCACGATGTTGCCCGCGTTGCGGATCACGAAGAGTTCGCCTGGCTCGCGCTGCGTCACCAGTTCCGGCACCATGCGGCTGTCCGAGCAGGAAATGAACAGGGCCTTCGGGGTTTGTCCCGTGGCCAGGGTCTTGAATAACTCGCGGCGCGCGGGAAAAACCTCTTTTTGGAAGCGTAGAAATCCAGCAATAATGTCGCGCATAAATAAATAGAATGGTTGGCAGAGCCGATATTATCGCTGATCTGGCGCCTGGCTGGCCTATTGCCCCTCGGGCGGCTGCCACAGCTCCACCTTGTTGCCCTCGGGATCGATGACCCAGCCGAACTGGCCGTATTCCGAATCGGGCGCCTTGTCCAGCACCGTGCAGCCTTCGTCGCGCAAGGCTTGCAGCAGCGCATCGAGGTCGTCGACCCGGTAATTGACCATGAAGGCCGCCTTGCCGGGCGCGAACTGCCCGCTGTCCGCTGATGCCACGGACCAGATGGTGGTGCCGCCCGTGGGCTGGCCATCGGCATCCGTCCAGCTGAAGGCGGCCCCGCCCCACGGCTGCACGTCCAGGCCCAGGTGGCGCTGGTACCAGGCGCGCAGCGCGGCCGGGTCTTGCGCGTGGAAGAAGATGCCGCCGATGCCAGTGACCCGTTTCATGCCCGCCTCCGTTGCTGTCCAGTGCAGTGACTGTAACACCGGGTTTCGGGCGTGGCAAACGGACATGGCGCCCTGGCCAAAAAAGTTATCAAGATATATAGTGAGCGGCCGGTGCGCAGCCATGGGGTAGCGCGCGGAAACGTGGAGAGTGTTCATGCTGAAAGTTGCCGGCCCTTTGATACTGCTGGCCTGCCTGGCCCTGACAGCGCCTGCGCATGCACAAGTACAGGTGCAAAACAAGCGCGACGCGCCCAAGACCATCCCCGAGGCGGGCTTGTGCGCACCCATGTGTGCGTCGGCACGCCAGGATTGCCGCGCGCAAGCGCAAGGCGCGACGGAAAACGACACCAGCCCCATCTTGTCGATGAAACCCAGCAGCAATCCCTACGTTGCCGCCGGCAGGAATGTCGACGCGCAAGCGGAGCAGCTGCGCCCGACCGAAGCCCAGGCCTTCCGTGCCCGGCGCGCCGAACGCCAGCAAGCGTGTGAAGTACGCTACCGCAGTTGCACGCGCGCCTGCGGCTGAGTCACTCCAATCGCCAAGCGCGCCAAGCACCAAACAATCTGGATGAACTTGGCAACGCAAGTACTTGATTTTATTGACAGCTTGATGCGTAGTCGAGCAGCATGTCTTCCAGGAACAGCTTGGGCGACAAAGGATGCTCGGCGATTGCCCGGCGATCGTTGGCGGCCTTGATGGCGGCCATCAAACGACTGACGTTGATGCGTCCTGCCAAGGCTTCCAGCTCGCGCCGGTGGCGCGGGTAGTAGCGGATGGTGCCGGACAACTTGACGGAAAACACGTCGTACAGCCAGCGCTGCAACGATGCCACCAGCGGCGCCAGCGGGGCCTTCTGCAATTTGTCCGCCGCCTTCAACGCCGCTTCCACGCCGGGATTGGCCAGCACTTGCAGCAACTGTTCCGTTTCCTCGCGGCCACCCGATTCGGACTGGGCCAGCGCGGCCAGCGGCGCGCCGCCCTGCTCGCGCAGCCAGCTGTCCGCATCGTTCAAGCCCTGGCCCTTGAGCCAGGTCAAGGCCTGCTCGTGGCTGGGCATGGGCAAGGCAAACTTGCGGCAACGCGACAATATCGTCGGCAGCAGTCGGTCCAGGCTGTTCGATGCCAGCAGGAACACGGTGCCCGGCGGCGGTTCTTCCAGGGTTTTCAGCAAGGCGTTCGAGGCGGGCGTGTTGAGCGCCTCGGCCGGGTACAGCACCACCACGCGCAAGCCCTGGCGGTGCGTGGAAATGTTCATGAAGTCGGCCAGGTTGCGGATCTGCTCGATCTTGATGTCTTTCGACGGCGTCTTGGTCTTGGCGCTTTTCTTCGCGCCCTCGCCCTCTTCGCCGTCGTCCGCCACTTCATCTTCCAGCGCTTCCGGACGGACCCGGCGGTAATCGGGATGGTTGCCCTGGCTAAACCAGCCGCACGAGGCGCACGCACCGCAGGCGTGGCCGTCGGCGCGCACGTCCTCGCACAGCAAGGCCTGCGCGAAATGCTCGATGAAGTCGGCCTTGCCGATGCCTTGCGCGCCATGGAACAAGATGGCGTGCGGCATGCGCGGGCGCAAGGCTTGCAATTGCTGCCAGGCGTCCTGCTGCCAGGGATAGAGAGAACTGATCATTCTTTATTTCTATAAAATCATACGGTTGCGACGCTTTGCTCAAGCAAGACATCAAGCAGTTGCGCAAGCTGCACTTGAATATCGGCAATGCTTTGCGTGGCATCGATGATGCGGAAGCGTTCAGGGAACTGGGCTGCGCGGCGCAGGTACTCGTTGCGCGTGGCGGCAAAGAAGTCCGATCGCTCCTGCTCGAACTTGTCGAGCTCACGCGTGGCGTCCAGGCGGGCTCTGGCCACGGCCAGCGGCACGTCGAACAAAAACGTCAGGTCCGGCTGCAGGTGCGGATGCACCCACGCTTCCAGCGCTTCCATCTTGCGCAAGTCCATGCCGCGCCCGCCGCCCTGGTAGGCGAAGCTGGCATCGGTAAAGCGGTCGGAAATGACCCACTCGCCCCGCGCCAAAGCGGGGGCGATGACTTGCGCGATGTGTTCGCGGCGGCTGGCGAACATCAGCAAGGCTTCCGTTTCCAGGTGCATTTTTTCATGCAGCAGCAGTTCGCGCAGCTTTTCGCCCAGGCTGGTGCCGCCCGGTTCGCGCGACGACACGAGGCTCACGCCCCGTTGCTGCAGGTAGTCGGCGACAAAGCCGATATGCGTCGACTTGCCCGCGCCATCGATGCCTTCGAAGGTGATGAAACGGGGTTGATGGTGTTGTGTCATGAAACTTCTTACTTAATCAGGAGAAATTAGCAGGTGAAATTAGCAGGTGAAATTACCGCTGGTACTGGTTCACGGCGCGGTTATGGTCGGGCAAGTTGGCCGAAAACTGGCTGGTGCCGTCACCGCGCGCGACGAAATACAGCGCTTGCGTGCGGGCCGGCGCCAGCGCCGCCGTCAGCGATTGCGCGCCAGCCAAGGCGATCGGCGTGGGCGGCAAGCCGCCGCGCGTGTAGGTATTGTACGGGGTGTCCGCTTCCAGGTCGCGTTTGCGGATCTTGCCCTGGTAGTTGTCGCCCATGCCATAGATCACGGTCGGGTCCGTCTGCAGCAGCATGCCCGTCTTGAGGCGGTTGACGAACACGCCGGCGATCATGGCCCGTTCGGACTTTTGCCCCGTTTCCTTTTCCACGATGGACGCCATGATAAGGGCCTCGTACGGATTCTTATATGGCAAGGCCGGATCGCGCTTGTCCCACGCTTCGGACAGGCGGCCTATCATGGCCGTGTGCGCCTGCTTGAAAATCTGCATTTCGCTGGCGCCCTTGGCGAACAGATACGTATCCGGGAAGAACAGGCCTTCCGGCAGCACAAACTCGGGGCTGATTTTCGCCATCAGCTCCTTGTCGGACAAGCCCACGGTATCGTGCTTGAGGCCTGGATGGCTGGCCATGGCCATGCGCATCTGCTTGAAAGTCCAGCCTTCGATGATGGTCAGCGACTCTTGCGCGAACTCGCCGCGTGCCAGTTGCGTGATCAGGCGCTGTGGCGTCGTGCCCGGTTTCAGCTCGTAGGAACCGGCCTTGATCTTCGACGTCTTGCCTTCGACGCGCGCCAGCAGGTTGAACAGTATAGGCACGATGGGCACGCCCGCGTCCGCGATCTGCTGGCCGGCCGCGTGCGCGCCGCTGCCCGGCGTGATCGTAAACGGGATCGCCTCGCCTTCCGTGGTGATCGGCTGCTGCGCCCAGTACACAAAAGTACCACCGACGCCGATGGCGGCGATGACCGAGCTGACTACAAGTTTTTTAAAGAAAGCCATTGTTCCGATTCTTGTGATGCGTGCGCTGATGGCCAACGTCCGCTTGTTATGATCGTTCATTTGTGAAGCAAGCGCGTGCAAAGCGGCGCCAACACTGGCAATTTTGCCGCTGCCGACGCGATCTGCGCGACATCACTATAATGAACCCGTAATGATAATGCTTAATCGCTGATCTAATGGAAATTATGAATAACTGGAATCAATTTTTAACCGCACAAGGCGCCCGCCCCGCTGCCACCGAGGGTGCGCCTGACAGCACCGCCCCCATCGCCGCCGCCCCTATCGCCGATTTCGGCCAGTCCCTGACAGTGCCCCAGCTGCAAGAAGGTTTTGTCGCCGCCATCACGGACCAGGGCTTGATCGGCTTGAACGGCGACGAGGCAGCCAGTTTCCTGCACGGCCAGCTGACCAACGACGTGGAACACCTGGACCAGCAGCAAGTGCGCCTGGCAGGCTACTGCACGCCGAAGGGCCGGCTGCTGGCCAGTTTCCTGATGTGGCGCAACGCCACCACCATCTATCTGCAATTGCCGCGCGCCATACAGCCAGCCATCCAGAAGCGCCTGCAGATGTTCGTGCTGCGCGCCAAGGCCAAGCTGCACGATGCGTCCTTTGATGAGGCCAATCAAGTCATCCTGGGCCTCGGCGGCAAGCAAGCCAGCGCCGCCCTGGCCGCCTGGTTCCCTACCCTGCCCGCCACTCCGTTCAGCAAGGTCGACCATGCGTTGGGTACGCTGCTGCGCGTGGCCGATGCCTTTGGCAGCGCCCGCTATGAATGGCTGACGTCGGCCGCCACGGCGCGCGACGTGTGGCCGCCATTGACGGCACAGCTGGCCAAGGGCGGAACTGACGCCTGGCAATTGTCGGACATCCATGCGGGCATCCCGCAGATTACGGCTGCCACGCAAGAGCAATTCGTGCCGCAAATGGTCAACTTCGAGCTGCTGGGCGGCGTCAATTTCAAGAAAGGCTGCTACCCGGGCCAGGAAATCGTCGCGCGCAGCCAGTATCTGGGCAAGCTCAAGCGCCGCACCACCCTCGTCAGCATCGCTGACGCAGCGGCAGTGGCCGGTGGCGAACTGTACGCCGTCAGCGACCCCGAGCAGCCTTGCGGCATGCTCGTCAACGCCGCGCCCAACGGCGTAGGCGGCATCGACGCCCTCGTTGAAATGAAGCTGGGGGCGATAGCCGAAGGTTCAAGCGCCGCTGGCGCCGTGCGCTACGGCTCGGCCCAGGGCGCCGCCGTGCAATTCCTGCCCATGCCTTACGTGCTCGACGCACTCGATTTGTGAGAATGCCATGAAAGATTTGTACATTTACTATCAGGTAAAGGAAGAGCACGCCCAGGCGCTGGAAGCGCGCGTGCGTGCCTTGCAAGCGAAACTGGCGGCCGCCTCTGGCGTGGCGCCGCAACTGAAGCGCCGCCCGGAAGTCAAGGATGGCTTGCAGACGTGGATGGAAATCTATCCCGTCGTCGGCGAAGGTTTTGCCGAACTGCTGGCCGCTGCCGCCGACGAGGCGGGCCTGCTGTCATTGACGGCCGGCGCGCGGCATACGGAAGTGTTCATGGATTTGCCTCCATGTGCCTGATCGTTTTTGCCTGGAAAGTCAATCCGCACATCCCGCTGATTGCCGCCGCCAACCGCGACGAATTCTATGAACGCGCCAGCGCCCCCGCCGGTGCCTGGCCCGAGCACCCGCAAGTGTATGCGGGCCGCGACCTGCAGGCGGGCGGCAGCTGGATGGGCATCACCCAGGCCGGCAGCGGCAGTTCGCGCTTTGCCGCCATCACCAACATCCGCAGCCCGCAAGACCGCAACCCGGACGCCCCCTCGCGCGGCGCCCTGGTGGCCGACTATCTGGCCGGCACTATGTCGCCACAAGACTACATCGCGCAGATTCGCCCCGGCTGCAAAGCCTACAACGGTTTTAATCTGGTGCTGGGCGACGCGCAGACGCTGATCTGGTTTTCCAACCGCGGCGATGGCGACGCGCGCAATGGCCTGCCTCTGGAACCGGGCATCTACGGCCTGTCGAACGCCCTGCTGGACGCGCCGTGGCCGAAAGTCCTGAAAACCAAGGCCCAGTTCGCCAGCCTGCTGTGCCAAGGCGCACCCGACGACGCGTATTTCGACATGCTGGCCGACACCACGCGCGCGCCCGACTTCCGCTTGCCCGACACAGGCGTGCCGCTCGACCTCGAGCGCGTGCTGTCCGCCGTCTGCATCGAAACGCCGGGCTACGGCACGCGCACCTCCACCGTCGTGAAACTGTTCCCCGACTCGCCCGGCGAATTGCATGAGCTGGTGATACAGTAGGTCGGGTTAGCGCGCAGCGCGTAACCCGACAACACCACCACACTCAACCAACATCACCACCGTCCCCGATGTCCGATTACGCGCGCCTCTGGCGCGCTAATCCGACCTGCGTACGCTTCCCCTCTCTTCATCGAAAAGCCACTCGGCAGGTGTCCGCACAAAAAAGAAAGCGCTTGCGCAAGCGCTTTCTTTTGTTTACGATAGATTCAAGCGCGGCGACACAGCCGCACACTATCGCAGCACACAATAATAAAAAAACCATCAGGAGACACCATGGCCACCATGGAAGATGTAGCGCGGGCGGCGGACGTATCGCTGTCGACCGTTTCGCACGTACTCAACGGCACCCGCAAGGTCAGCCCGAAAACCGTCGCCGCCGTCAACGCGGCCATGCAGCAGATCGGCTATGTGCCGAACATGCTGGCGCGTGCGCTGGCCGGCTCGTCCTCGGGCACCATCGGCGTAGCCATTTCCGCCTTCACCAATCATTATTTCAGCGAAACGGTGCGCGCCATCGAGGCGGCCTGTACGCGCCACGGCTTGATGATGCTGTTTTCCGATACGCATGACGATCCCGCGCAGGAACTCAAGGTGGTGCAGAACTTGCACCAGCGCCGCGTCGACGGCATCGTGCTGGCGCCGTCCGGCGATCCGCACAACCGCACGCTCGACTATTTGACCAGCAACAAGATCGCTTCCGTGCTGGTCGACCGCATGTCGCCGCAACCGTTCGACCAGGTCGGCGTGGAAAACACCGAGGCGACGGCCGAACTGGTCAGCCACTTGATCGCTGCTCACGGCCACCGCCGCATCGGCTTCATCGCTGGTGCGCCCGGCCTGTCCACGACGGACGAGCGTATCGACGGCTACCGCCTGGCCTTGCAGCGCGCCGGCATCGTCTTTGATCCCGAACTGCTGCGCTCGGGCGACTCGAATCTCGAGCGCAGCGGCGCGGCCACGCGCGAACTGCTGGCCCTGCCACCTGGGCAGCGTCCGACCGCCATCGTGGCCGGCAATAACCTGATGACCATCGGCACCATGCATGCCTTGCGCGACGCACACATTGCCGTACCGCAAGACGTCGCGCTGGCCGGCTTCGATGATTTCGACTGGGCCGATTACTTCAGCCCCCGCCTGACGGTGATGGCCCAGCCGCTCGAAGAGCTGGGCGCCATGGCCGTCGACCTCTTGATCGAACGTATCGCCCATCCTGAGCGTGTCCAGCACGTGCAGCGCTTGTCGCCGACCTTGCGCGTACGCAACTCCTGCGGCTGCCCCTGACTTTTTACTCTACACACTATGCATCCAGCGATTTCCCTCGGTATCGACCTCGGTACCTCCGAACTGAAAACCGTGCTGATGGACAGCACGGGCGCCGTGCGCGGCCAGGCGTCCGTGCGCCTGGACGTGAGCCGCCCGCAGCCGGGCTGGTCCGAACAAGCGCCGCAAGACTGGTGGGCCGCCTGCGTCAACGCGCTGGGCCAGCTGCGCGCCGGCTGGCCGCAGGACTATGCACAGATCGTTTGCATCGGCCTGTCGGGCCAGATGCATGGCGCCGTGCTGCTCGATAGTAACGACAACGTGATCCGTCCCGCCATTCTGTGGAACGATGCGCGCGCCGAAGCCGAGGCGGCCGCACTGGCGCGCGACTATCCAACGTATGCGGACGTGACGGGCAGCCTGCCCATGGCGGGCCTGACGGCGCCGAAACTGCTGTGGCTGCAACAGCACGAGCCGGATGCCTTTGCCGCCATCGCCTGCCTGCTGTCGCCGAAAGACTATCTGCGCCTGCGCTTTACGGGGATCAAACTGACGGACATGTCCGACGCGGCCGGCACCCTGTGGCTGGACGAGGCCAAACGCGCCTGGTACACCCCCATGCTGGCCGCCTGCGGCTTGACGCTGGAACAAATGCCCGCGCTGGCCGAAGGCGACGCCGCCACCGGCACCGTGCTGGCCGCCATCGCCGACCAGCTGGGCTTGCCAGCAAACGTGGTGGTGGCAGGTGGCGGCGGCGACAACCCCGTCTCGGCCGTGGGCATCGGCGCCGTCAATGGCGGCGACAGTTTCATTTCGCTGGGCACCAGCGCCGCCATCGTCAGTGTGACCGAAGCGCCGCTGGGCAACCCGGCCGGCGGCGTGCACAGCTTTTGCCACGCCCTGCCCGGCCGCTGGTATGCGATGGGCGCGATTTTGTCCGGCGCCAGCTGTCTGCGCTGGGCCACGGGCGTGCTGGGCCAGCCCGACGAGGCAGCCCTGCTGGCGCTGGTGGCAGCGGGCTTGCCGCTCGATGCCCCCATCGCGCCATCGGCACCGCTGTTCCTCCCGTACCTGTCGGGCGAGCGCACGCCGCATAACGACCCGCAGGTGCGCGGCGCCTTTTTGCAGCTCGGCCATGACAGCACGCCGGCGCAGCTCGGCTACGCCGTGCTCGAAGGCGTGGCGTTTGCCTTGCGCGACGCCATGGCGGCCGTCACCTCGACCGGTGCAGTGGTACCCCACTGCATGCTGGTGGGCGGCGGCGCGCGCAGCCAGTACTGGGCGCAATTGCTGGCCAATGTGCTGGGGCGCGAAATGCGCACCCTGCACAACAGCGAACTGTCGGCCAGCCTGGGCGCGGCCAAGCTGGGCTTCGCCGCCATCGGCGACACCAGCCTGCTGACGCAGGGCTTGCCCATCAAAAACACTTTCCTGCCCGATGCCGCGCACAGCGCAGCCTTGAGCATCCGTTATGGCCGCTACCGTAGCCTGTTTCCCGCCGTGCAAGCCTTGCACCAACTCAGTGATAAGGAATAGTAATGAATCAGCTGCAACAATTAAAACAGACCAGCACCGTTGTCGCCGACACGGGCGACTTTTTGCAACTGGCCCGTTTCGCGCCGCAAGACGCCACCACCAACCCGTCGCTGATTTTAAAAGCCGTGCTGCAGCCCGATTACGCGCCCTTGCTGGAAAGCACAGTTGCCGCGCATCAATCCGCCAGCCTGGACGATATCGTCGATGCAGTGCTGGTGCGCTTCGGCCTGGAAATCCTGAAAGTCGTGCCGGGCCGCGTCTCGACGGAAGTCGATGCCCGTTTGAGCTTTGACCGCGACGCCACCGTGGCCCGGGCGCGCCGGCTGATCGCCCTGTACGAGCAGGCTGGAGTAAAACGCGAGCGCGTGCTGATCAAGATCGCCGCCACCTGGGAAGGCATCCAGGCGGCGCGCGAACTGGAAAAAGATGGCATCTTTTGCAACCTGACCCTGCTGTTCGCGTTTTGCCAGGCCGTCGCCTGCGCCGACGCCAAAGTACGGCTGATTTCGCCATTCGTGGGCCGCATCTACGACTGGCATAAAAAATCGCTGGGTGCGGCATGGGACGAAACGGCCCGCAGCCTGTCCAACGATCCAGGCGTGCAATCGGTCACGCGCATTTTTAATTACTACAAGCAACATGGCATCGCCACGCAAGTGATGGGCGCCAGCTTCCGCAACGTGGGACAGATCACGGCCTTGTCCGGCTGCGACTTGCTGACCATCAGCCCCGACTTGCTGGCGAAACTCGAAGCATCCGATGCGCCGTTCGAGCGCGCGCTGGGCGGCGACCTGGGCGCGGCGCAGCCGGCCATCACGTATGACGAAGCCGCTTTCCGCTACGCCCTGAACGACGATGCGATGGCCACCGAAAAGCTGGCCGAAGGCATCCGCGGCTTTGCCGTCGATGCGGGCAAGCTCGATGCCATGATCGAAAAATTACGTACCAACTAAGTTTTCACCCGTAACACCGTTTGTTTTTACAATAAAAACCCTTGGAGATCCTCATGAAAAAAGTCATTACCGCCACCCTGCTGCTGTCCGCCGCCTGCGGCGCCTTTGCTGCCGACAAGCCATTGAAATCGATCGGCGTGAGCGTGGGCGACCTGGCCAACCCGTTCTTCGTGGCGATTGGCCGTGGCGCGGAAGAAAGCGCGAAAAAGCTCGGTGGCCCCGGCGTGAAAGTCACGACTGTTTCCAGCAAGTATGACCTGAACACCCAGGTGGACCAGATCGAAAACTTCATTGCCAACAAGACCGACATCATCATCCTGAACGCCGTCGATTCCAAGGGCATCGCACCGGCCATCAAGAAAGCGCGCAATGCGGGCGTGGTCGTGATCGCCGTCGACGTGGGCGCCGTGGGCGCTTCGGCCACCGTGATGTCCGACAACACCATGGCCGGCGACGTGTCGTGCGCCTACCTGGCCAAGCAGATCGGCGGCAAGGGCAATGTGGTGATCCTCAACGGCCCGCCGGTGACGTCCGTGATCGACCGCGTGAACGGCTGCAAGAAAACCCTGGCCGCCTTCAAGGATATCAAGATCTTGTCCGACAACCAGAACGCGGGCGGCAGCCGCGATGGCGGCATGACCGTGATGTCGAATTTGCTGACGGCCTATCCGAAGATCGACGGCGTGTTCGCCATTAATGACCCGACCGGCATCGGCGCCGAACTGGCGATCAAGCAATCGAAGCGCACGGATGTCAAACTGATCACGGCCGTCGATGGCGCGCCCGATGGCCAGAACGCCCTGAAAAACAAGGCCGGCCTGTTTGCCGCCACCTCGGCGCAAAACCCGTACCGCATGGCCACCGACGCCGTGCAGATGGGCTACGACATCATGAACGGCCGCACGCCGAAACAGACCATGGTGCTGTTGCCGACCCCGGCCATCACCAAGGAAAACGTCGCCACCTACACGGGCTGGGTAAAGAACTGATCTGCCTGACCTGAACCACGTGGCGCCGCCTGCCAGTTGGCCGGCGGCGCCAGTTTCACCAGCAAGGAAGGACAGTCATGAGCGACGATATTATTTTTGAAATGCGCGGCATCGAAAAGCGCTTTGGCGCCACACGCGCGCTGCGCGGCGTGCACCTGACGGTGCGCAGCGGCGAAATCCATGCCGTGATGGGCGAGAACGGCGCCGGCAAGAGCACCCTGATGAAAATCCTCTCGGGCGTGTACACCCCCGATGCGGGCGAAATCATCCTCGACGGCAAGCCAATCCGCATCCGCAACCCGGGCGAGGCCCGCGCGCTGGGCATCAACCTGATTTACCAGGAACTGAGCGTGGCCAAGAACATGACGGTGGCGCAGAACGTCTTCATGGGCAGCGAGCCGCAGGGACCGTTCTGGACCGTCAAGGGCGGCGAAATGCGCGCGCGCACCAACGCCATCCTGGCCGACCTCGGTTCCCGCTTCGACGCGGACACCATGGTGTCCAGCCTGTCGATCGCCGAGCAGCAGCAGGTGGAAATCGCCCGCGCCCTCGTGCACGAAAGCCGCATCCTGATCATGGACGAGCCCACTGCCGCCCTGTCCGACCGGGAAACCGAACAATTGTTCCGCATTATCGAAGAACAGCGTGACAAGGGCCTGGCCGTGCTCTACATCAGCCACCGCATGGCCGAGGTGGAACGCCTGGCGCGCCGCATCACGGTGCTGCGCGACGGCGCCTATGTGGGCGAACTGGGCAAGGATGAACTGGATCAAAAGAGAGTCGTGCAAATGATGGTGGGCCGCCCTGCCGACGACTTTTATGCACACCAGCGGCGCACCACGCGGGGCGCCGAGCGCCTGCGCGTGGAAAACGTGGGCGGCGGCAAGGTCAAGCCCGCCTCGTTCACCCTGCATGCGGGTGAAGTGACGGGACTTGCCGGCCTGGTCGGCGCGGGCCGCACGGAACTGGCGCGGCTGATCTTTGGCGCCGACAAGAAGCAATCGGGGCAAGTGTGGCTCGACGGCCAGGAAGTGCACATCCACCGGCCGCTGACGGCGATACGCCACGGCATCGGCTATTTGCCGGAAGACCGCAAGAGCCTGGGCTTGTTCATGCAATTGTCGGCCATGGAAAACATGTCGATGAACATCCTGTCCAAACATTCCACGGCGGGCGTGGTCAACCGTGGCGCCCTGACGCAGCTCACGCGCGAGGCGATTGCCAACCTCAACGTCAAGGTATCTGGCCCGGACGGCATCGTGGGGGGATTGTCTGGCGGCAACCAGCAGAAAGTCTTGCTGGCGCGCTGGCTGGCCATCGCACCGAAAGTGCTGATTCTCGACGAACCGACGCGCGGCGTGGACGTGGGCGCGAAGAGCGAAATCTATAAAATCATCCACCAACTGGCGGATGCGGGCACGGCCGTGCTGTGCATTTCCAGCGAACTGGCCGAGCTGGTCGGCATTTGCGACCGCGTGATGGTGATGTGCGAAGGACGCCTGACGGGCGAAGTGACGGGCGACGACATTACGCAGGAAAACATCCTCGCCTATGCCACCCATCTGGACGCCGCTTAAAAAATCAATACAGGGAGAACTATCATGACTACCACCACCACCGGCGGCGCCGCAAGCGCGCGCCAACCCTTCAATGCCTCGAACCTGATGCGCCGCCTGGGTATGCTGCCCGTACTGGTCGTGCTGTACCTCGCCATGTACGGTCTGACCGTGTATTTCTCGGCCGACGGCACGTCCACCTTCATGACCAGCAACAACACCATGAACATCTTCCGCCAGGTCTCGATCAATATCGTGCTGGCCTCCGGCATGACCTTCGTCATTCTGACCAGCGGCATCGATTTATCGGTCGGCTCCGTGCTGGCCGTCTCGGCCGTGGCGGGCATGCTGATGTCTTTATCGGCCCAGTTCGCCGGCTTTTCGATCCCCACGTTTTTGATCGTCGGCCTGCTGCTGGGCGCGCTCAATGGCGTGCTGGTGGCCCTCGTCGGCCTGAACCCCTTCGTCGTCACCCTGGGCACCATGACGGCCCTGCGCGGCGCGGCCTACCTGTTCGCCGACGGCACCAGCGTGCTGAACACGGAAATCCCGAGCTTCGAATGGATGGGCAACGGCAGCTTCCTGGCCATCCCCTGGCTGATCTGGCTGGCGGCGGCCGTCGTCTTGCTGACGTGGTTTATTTTGCGCAAGACGACCTTGGGTCTGCACATCTACGCTGTCGGCGGCAATATCCAGGCGGCCCGTTTGACGGGCATCAAGGTCGGCCTCGTGCTGATGTTTGTCTACACCATCAGCGGCCTGTTCGCCGGCCTAGGCGGTGCCATGTCGGCCAGCCGTTTGTATGCGGCCAACGGCAACTGGGGTACCGGTTATGAACTCGATGCGATTGCGGCCGTGGTGCTGGGTGGCACGAGCCTGATGGGCGGAGTCGGTTCCGTCTGGGGCACCGTTATCGGCGCCCTGATCATCGGCGTGATGAACAATGGCTTGACGATACTGGGACTGTCGTCGTTCTGGCAGT
This sequence comes from Janthinobacterium tructae, assembly GCF_006517255.1. Lineage (NCBI taxonomy): Bacteria > Pseudomonadati > Pseudomonadota > Betaproteobacteria > Burkholderiales > Oxalobacteraceae > Janthinobacterium > Janthinobacterium tructae. Next base: position 1,224,156 of record NZ_CP041185.1, read on the forward strand.
ATGTGGCCAAGGGTGTCGTGATCGTGCTGGCCGTGATTCTGGACAAATGGCGCCAGTCGCACGCCCAGAACTGATGGTGCTGGTGGTGTCGGGTTACGCGCTGCGCGCTAACCCGACCTACCGTTGACGTCGTAGGCCGGATTCGCGCTACGCGCGTAATCCGACAACACCCTGGAACACCAGCCGCATCTCCACATGCGCAATCCCCGCCTCGTCGAATACATCCCCGGCTTGCACGAAACCGTGGCGCGCATAGAATGGCGCGGCCACGGTTTGCGCGTTCAGCACCACGGCGGCATCGCCGCGTGCGCGCGCCTTGTCCATCAGCAAGGTCAAGATGGCGCCGCCCACGCCCGTGCCGCGGCCCGGCTGGCGCACGGCCATGCGGCCAATATGGCCGTCCGGCAATAGCCGGCCCGTACCGATGGCCTTGCCGGCCTCGTCATAGGCGACGGCGTGCAGGCAGACGGCATCCATGTCGTCGAGTTCGATCTCGGCCGGCACTTTCTGTTCATCGACGAAAACTTCAAAACGGATGGCGGTGGCGTCCTGGCCCAGGGTGGCCCAGTCGCCGAGGCGGATGGTGTGCTTGGTCATGATGTAATGTAGAAAGAGACAAGCCGTTATTGTCGCACGGCCTGCCTTTCCACAGAGAGATCAGCTGAGCTTGACCAGCTGCTTGCCGAAGTTGCGGCCTTTTAACAGGCCAATGAAGGCTTCCGGTGCGCTGGCCAGGCCGTCGGCCACGGATTCGCGGAATTTCAGCTTGCCCGTCGCCACCAGGGTGCCCAGCTCCGCCAGGCCTTGCGGCCAGAATTCCGGCTGCTCCGAGACGATGAAGCCGCGCACGGTGAGGCGGTTGGTGAGGATGAAGCGGGCATTGTCGAGCGGCGTCGGTTCGCCGTTGTAGCCGGCGATCCAGCCGCACACGGCCACGCGGCCAAACGCGTTGGTGCGCGCCAGCGCTGCATCAAAGATAGCGCCGCCCACGTTTTCAAAGATGGCGTCGATGCCGTCCGGCGTGGCTGCCGCCAGGTCGGACGCCAAGCTGCCCGCCTTATAGTCGATGCAGGCGTCAAAACCCAGCTCCTCGACGACATACGCGCATTTTTCCGCGCCGCCGGCGATACCGACCACGCGACAACCTTTCAGTTTCGCCAGTTGCCCCACCACGCTGCCCACGGCGCCGCTGGCGGCCGACACGACCACGGTTTCGCCCGCTTTCGGCGCCATGATCTGGTTCAAGCCATACCAGGCTGTCATGCCCGGCATGCCGACGGCACCCAGGTAGGCCGAGGCAGGAATATGCGTCGTGTCGACCTTGCGCAGCATGGTGCCGTCCGATACCGCCACTTCCGTCCAGCCCAGGGTTCCCACCACCGTGTCGCCCACGGCAAACTTCGGATGCTTCGATTCGAGCACCACGCCTACCGTGCCACCGATCATGGTGTCATCGAGCGCTTGCGGCGCCGCATAGCTTTTATTCGCGCTCATGCGCCCGCGCATGTAGGGATCGAGCGACAGGTACTGGTTACGTACCAGCAATTGCCCCTCCGTGATGGCGGGAATGTCTTTCGTTTCCAGACGGAAGTTATCTGGCTGCACTTCGGCCGTGGGACGCGAGGCGAGGACGATGCGTTGGTAAGTGATCATGATGCTCCTGTCAATAAAGTTGATAGCTAACATTGATATTCACGACACCGAACAAAACCGTAGCGAGCGGAAAGGAGAGGTGGCCGAGAAGCGCAACCGTACTGTAGTACGGTGAGCATCGCAGGCCACCTATACCGACGCGCAGCAGGTTTGGTTCGGTGTCACTACACTTCGTAATCCATGCACTGCCTTGCTTCCCGCACGGCCCCAAAAAACGGCTTGATTTTCACGTGCTCTGGATGGTTCTGGTAAGCGTCGAGCGCTGCGCGGCTGGCGAACTCGCTGTACAGCACGATGTCGTAGGTCGCTTCCAGGCCGGGCTGGGCCACGGCCGCCTCGAATGTCAATATGCCGGGCACCAGGTCGGAACAGGAATCGAGCAAGGCTTTCAGCTTCAAGGCATTGGTGGCACGGTCGGCGCCTTCGGCGTGGTCTTTGAGTTTCCAGAAAACGATGTGCTTGATCATGGTGGCAGGCTGCTTGTTTATTAATGAAGCATGACTGTACCCGCTATCGGCGTATTTTGCAGAGCACACCGGTGGAATGCAAACGGGCGGCCCTGGAAGCAGCCCGCAGAGGGGATGACAGATTAAAGTACTTCGAACAGGCCGGCCGCACCCTGCCCGCCGCCGATGCACATGGTCACTACCACGTATTTGACGCCGCGGCGCTTGCCTTCGATCAAGGCGTGGCCCGTCAGGCGCGCGCCCGACACGCCGTACGGATGGCCGACGGCAATCGCCCCGCCGTTCACATTCAGGCGCTCCATGGGAATGCCCAGGGTGTCGGCGCAATACAGCACTTGCACGGCAAATGCTTCATTGAGTTCCCACAGGCCGATGTCGGCCACCGTCAAGCCCGCCTTTTTCAGCAGTTTCGGAATCGCGTAGACGGGGCCGATGCCCATTTCATCGGGTTCGCAGCCGGCCACGGCGAAGCCGCGGAAGATGCCCAGCGGCTGCAAGCCTTTCGCTTCGGCCACTTTCGCATTCATGACGATGGCCATCGAAGCGCCATCGGAAAACTGGCTGGCATTGCCAGCGCTGATGACGCCGCCCGGCATGGCGGAACGGATCTTGGCTACGCCTTCGTAGGTAGTATCAAAGCGGATGCCTTCGTCGCTGGAAATCGTCACTTCGCGCGACACCAGCATGCCGCTGGCCTTGTCGGCCACGCCCATGATGGTGGTCATCGGCACGATTTCCGCGTCGAACAGGCCGGCCGCCTGGGCGCTTGCTGCGCGCTGCTGGCTTTGCGCGCCATACACATCCTGGCGCTCGCGTGAAATCTGGTAGCGCTTGGCCACGGTTTCAGCCGTCTGCAGCATGGGCCAGTACACTTCCGGCTTGTGCTGCTGCAGCCAGACGTCGCGATACATATGCGTATTCATTTCATTTTGCACGCAGGAAATCGATTCCACGCCGCCCGCCGCATAGATGTCGCCTTCGCCGGCGATGATGCGCTGTGCCGCCAGGGCGATGGCCTGCAAGCCCGAGGAACAAAAGCGGTTGACGGTCATGCCGGCCGTCGTGACGGGGCAGCCGCCGCGCAAGGCCACCTGGCGCGCGATGTTGCCGCCCGTGGCGCCTTCGGGGAAGGCACAGCCGACCAGCACGTCTTCCACTTCCTCCGCCTCGATGCGCGCGCGCTCGACGGCAGCCGCCAGCACGTGGCCGCCCAGGGTGGCGCCGTGCGTCATGTTGAACGCGCCCTTCCAGGACTTGGCCAGGCCCGTGCGGGCGGTCGATACGATGACGGCTTCATTCATGCTGTGTCTCCTTGTGGGAATGTTATGTGGTCAATGATGGGTCATTCATGCTGTCTCGGAAGCAGAATAGCACATTTAAGTACGGTCGTTCGCAAAGTTCTGATGGATGGCAATTTGTAAGCATGGTGTAAGTTTCAAGCAAGCATGACGTAAGGTTCGGAGAACACACTCGGCTCCAGCTGTTGCAAGAATGGTCAAAAAGACCTCGGCAATGGTTCACTATAAAACATAGGGAGACAAACCATGGCAACACCATCCGGCTCGGCCGACGTACGGAAATTTTCCACCAAGGGAACTCCGATCACGCCCGAGGAACGCAAGGTCATCTTTGCATCCTCGCTCGGCACCGTCTTTGAATGGTACGATTTTTATCTGTACGGTTCGCTCGCTTCCATCATCGCCAAGCAATTTTTCATCGGCGACCCTACCACCACCTTCATCTTCGCGCTGCTGGCCTTTGCCGCCGGCTTCATCGTGCGTCCGTTCGGCGCGCTGGTCTTCGGCCGCCTCGGCGACATGATCGGCCGCAAGTACACTTTCCTGATCACGATTTTGATCATGGGCGGCTCCACCTTCATCGTCGGCTTGCTGCCGGGCCATGCCTCCATCGGCATCGCCGCGCCGATCATCCTCGTCATCCTGCGCATCCTGCAAGGCCTGGCACTGGGCGGCGAATACGGCGGCGCAGCCACCTATGTGGCCGAGCACGCGCCTGAAGGCAAGCGCGGCGCATTCACGGCGTGGATACAGACGACGGCAACCCTGGGCTTCTTCCTGTCGCTGATGGTCATCCTGGGCACCCGCCTGGCGACCGGCGAGAAGGATTTCGAGGCCTGGGGCTGGCGCATTCCCTTCCTGGTTTCCGTCATCCTGCTGGGTATTTCCGTCTGGATCCGCCTGGCAATGAATGAATCGCCTGCGTTTTCCAAGATGAAAGCCGAGGGCAAGACCTCGAAAGCGCCGCTGACGGAAGCGTTCGGCAAGTGGAAAAACCTGAAGATCGTCATCCTGGCCCTGATCGGCCTGACCGCCGGCCAGGCCGTCGTCTGGTACACGGGCCAGTTTTACGCCCTGTTCTTCATGATCCAGACCCTGAAAGTGGACCTGGCAACGGCCAACGTGCTCGTCGCCATCGCCCTGCTGCTGGCCACGCCGTTCTTCCTGTTCTTCGGCAGCCTGTCGGACCGCATCGGCCGCAAGTACATCATCCTCGGCGGCTGCCTGATCGCCGCCCTGACCTACTTCCCGATCTTCAGCGGCCTGACCCACTTCGCCAATCCGCAGCTGGAAGCGGCACTGAAGAACTCGCCAGTGGTGGTGGTGGCCGATCCGGCTTCCTGCCACTTCCAGTTCAACATGACCGGCACCAAGAAGTTCCCATCCTCGTGCGACATCGCCACGGGCTTCCTGTCGAACAGCTCGGTGAACTACACGAAAGAAGATGCGCCGGCCGGCTCGATCGCCAAAGTACGCATCGGTACGAAGGAGTTTTCCTCGTTTAACGCCGTCATGACGGCCGACGGCCTGAACTTCGATGCCGAAAGCAAGACCCGCGAAGCGGCACTGAAGAAAGAAATCGGTGCCGGCATCAAGGAAGCGGGCTACCCTGCGAAAGCCGATCCGGATCAGATCAACAAGCCGATGGTGGTCTTGCTGCTGTTCATCCTGGTGCTGTATGTGACCATGGTGTATGGCCCGATCGCCGCCATGCTGGTGGAAATGTTCCCGACGCGTATCCGTTACACCTCGATGTCCCTGCCCTACCATATCGGTAACGGCTGGTTCGGCGGCTTGCTGCCGACCACGGCCTTCGCGCTGGTGGCCTTCAAAGGTGACATCTATTACGGCCTGTGGTATCCGATCGTCGTCGCCCTGGCCACTGTCGTGATCGGCACCCTGTTCGTCAAGGAAACCAAGGATAACAATATCTACGCCGACGATTGATCCGGCGCCAGCCCCGGCCGCAACGCCGGGGCCCGCAATGCAAAACGCCGCTGACTGGTCAGCGGCGTTTGTTTTTATACGGCGTATGCGGCGGCGAGCTTACTTAGTGCCCTGTTTCACCTGGTCGCGCTGTTGCACGTATTCCTGGTAGCTGGTCTGGTTGCGCTTGCGGCAGGCATTGCGGTCGTCAAAATTATTGAGGCTGTTGCAATACTCACCGATCTTGTCCCGGTTCGCGTCATACAAGACTTCACAGCCAGTCATGGCCAGCAAGAAGGGAACGATCAGATATTTCATTGCTACTCTCATGGATAGGGACGGATTGCGCGTAAAAACACCAGATTGCCCACTGGATAAGCGAGCAAGCTTTATCTTAACGCGATCCTGACGGAAAGTACAAGCGCTCGGTATTACTGATTAGAAAGGATCAGGGCAGTGCGGCGCCCTGCCCATCCAACGCGTCGTTCAACAGCGGATTGCCCGCCGCAAACGCCGCCAGGTGTTCCAGCAGCACGCGCACGCGGGCCGGCAGGTAGCGCCGCTGCGTCCAGACGGCGTACACATGACGCGGCTGCGGCATCCAGTCGGGCAGCACGCGCACGAGGCTGCCACTGGCCACTTCGTCGCGGCACTGCAGTAGCGGACACAGCAAGATACCGATGCCCGCGTCCGCCATCTCCACGGCCAGGCGCATTTCATTGACGCGCAGGCGTGCCTGTGGTTCGATCACCATTTCGGCGCCATCGCCGGGACGCCGCAAACGCCAGCTGCGCAGCGGTTCGGCCACGATCAATTCATGTCGGGCCAGCTCCTGCAAGTCGCGCGGCACGCCCGCGCGCGCCAGGTAGGCGGGCGCCGCCACCATCACCAGCGCGGCGCTGCCCAGCCGGCGCTGCATCAGCGAAGAATCGTCGAGCGCGCCCACGCGGATGGCCAGGTCGGCGCCGCTGCCCACCAGGTCTTGCAGCAGGTTCGACAGTTCCAGCTCCAGGCGGATATCCGGGTACTGCTGCATGAAGCTGACCCAGGCGGGCGTCAGCAAGCCGCTGGCGAAATTCACGGGCGCCAGCACGCGGATACTGCCCGAGACGGCCGACAGGCTGGCGTCGAGCTGCTGCGTCGCTTGCCGCAAGGCGTGCACCAGGGGACGGCACTGCTCGTAGTATTGCCAGCCTTCCGCCGTCGGCTGCAAGCGGCGCGCGCTGCGGTTGAGCAAGCGGTAGCCGAGCTGGCTTTCCAGCTTTTGCAGCCGGCGCGTGACGGTGGCGGCAGGCAAGTCTTCCTTGACGGCCGCCGCATGCAGGCTACCCGCCTCGACGATGGCGACGAACAGGGCTAAATCATCAAGCATGATTGCATTTATGGAATTTGAAATTAAAAATATGGCTCTAGTATAGATTGCTGCAAGTCGTTACGCTGGCATCTTTCCACTATTTTGAAAGCACGCCATGTCCGATGCCCTGCGCCTGCGCTGCACGTTTGCCTTCCTGATGTCGCTGGTGATGACCCTGCTGATGAGCGCCTGGGTCACCTGGCTCAATATCGGCCTGCAGGCGGACTTCCTGCCCCGCTGGCGCCATGCGTTTTTTGCCGCCTGGCCCGTGGCCTTCTGCGCCGTGATGTTGTTCGCGCCCCGCGTGCAGCTGATGAGCCGCAGCATCGTGGCCCGGCTCGCCAACCGGCCTTAACCGGCAGTCGGCCGCCGCCAGTATCACTCGGTTACTTCGTCCCACGGCCGTCCTGATCCGGGCTATGCTATGGCCGTCCTTGTTTTTACAGTGGAATGCCCATGCTCGATCACGTTTCCCTTACCGTTGCCGACCTGGAGCGCGCCGAGCGCTTCTACGATGCCATCTTCGCCGCGCTGGGCGTGCCCAAGGTGGGCAGCGACCATGCCCATGCATGGATAGGCTACGGCGAGCGCAGCGATGCCGAACACCCCGAACGCAGCTATTTTTCCGTGCGCCTGGGTCCCAGGCCCGACGACGCGCCGCGCCGCCATTGCTGCTTCAAGGCCGCCTCGCGCGCGGCCGTGGAAGCGTTCTGGCATGCGGGCCTGGCGCACGGCGGCATCGACCTGGGCGCGCCCGGCCTGCGCCACTATCACGCCAGCTATTACGCGGCCTTCCTGTTCGATCCGGACGGCAACCGCATCGAAGCCGTCTGCCATCGCGCCGACGTTGGCTAGCACGACGGGAAATCCCGTTCTGTTCAGCATTTTCACTTTTCCATGATTTGCCTATAATGGCTGGCACGCCATACCGGTCCCTGCACCAAGAAGGAGATTCATGCATCATCTATTCGTCGGCCGCCCCGCGCGCACCATGCTCCTCTCCAGCGCCGGCTTGCTGCTGGCAGGCTGTTTTTCCGGCTGTTCTCTGTTGCCCTCTGCCCCGGTCACGCCGGGCGTGCCCGCCACGGCCGCCCTGCCCGACGCCAGCATCGCCTATGCCTTGAGCGGCCAGGGCGGCATGCCCGTGGTGTTTCAGTCCGCCATGGGCGACGGCAAGGATGTGTGGGCCAAGGTGGTGCCCGAAGTGGCCAAACAGCACCGCGTGCTCGTCTACGACCGTCCCGGTTACGGCGACAGCCGCAAAACCACCACGCCGCGCGACCCGTGCACCATCGCCGCCCAGCAGCGCGCCCTGCTGACGCAAGCGGGCCTGAAACCGCCGTATGTGCTGGTCGGTCATGGTTTGGGCGGGCTGTACCAGTATGTATATGCCAGGCTGTACCCGCAGGACGTGGCCGGCCTGGTCTTGCTCGACCCCACGCACCCGCAGCAATGGAACCGCATGCAAACGGACGCGTCCACCTACGCCATGCTCGTGAAGACGCGGCGTAAACTCATGTTCAACAGTACGGAATCGGCCGAATTCGATGCCCAGACGCAATGCCTGCAGCATGTCGACATGAGCAGCCCCCTGCGCGTGCCCGCCATGCTGCTGGTGCGCGACAAGTTCAGCATCGAGGAAATGGGCTCGTTTGAAAACGTGGTGCGGGCCCAGGAAAAAGATTGGCAGCGCCTGTCCGGCGCGCCAGCCATCGAGCGCATCACGGGCGCCGGCTACTACATCCAGAAAGACAACCCCGTCATCGTCAACGAGGCGATCAAGATGGTGGCGAAGAAGAAGTAAACATGCTTGCTGGCGTCCGTGGTGGTGTCGGATTACGCGCTTGCGCGCTAATCCGACCTACCCGGCTATTGAGTCCTCGCAGAGGCGTAGGTCGGATTAGCGGGGCCGCCGAGGTGCGGCAAAGCCGCGCGTAATCCGACAATATTGTTGGCGTCGGATTAGCTATTGAAACCCTTGCCCTCGCCCGCCAGCTTCACCAGCAGCGGCGCCGGCGTCCACGCTTCGCCGTGGCGGCCTTTCGCGTAACCGGCAATCGTATCGAGCACGTTCGGCAAGCCCACCGTGTCCGCATAGAACATGGGCCCGCCACGGAACAGCGGGAAGCCGTAGCCCGTCAGATACACCATGTCGATATCCGAAGCGCGCAGGGCGATGCCCTCTTCCAGGATGCGCGCGCCCTCGTTGACCAGCGCATACACGAGCCGTTCGACGATTTCCTGGTCGCTGATCTTGCGCCGCGTCACGCCGATGTCGGCGGAGTGCTGGATAATCATGGCGTTCACCTGTTCCGACGGATACGCCTTGCGGTCGCCCGCCTTGTAGTCATACCAGCCGGCGCCCGTCTTCTGGCCGTAGCGTCCCAGTTCACACAGCAAATCGGCCGTCTTCGAATACGTCACTTCCGGCTTTTCCACAGTGCGGCGCTTGCGGATGGCCCAGCCGATGTCATTGCCGGCCAGATCGCCCATGCGGAACGGGCCCATGGCGAAGCCGAATTTCTCCACCGCCTTGTCGACTTGCTCCGGCAAGCAGCCTTCTTCCAGCAGGAAACCGGCTTGCCGGCTGTACTGTTCGATCATGCGGTTGCCGATGAAACCGTCGCACACGCCCGAGACGACGCCCGTCTTTTTCAGCTTTTTCGACAGCGCCAGCGCCGTGGCCAGCACATCCTTTCCCGTTTCCTTGCCACGGACGATTTCCAGCAGTTTCATGACGTTGGCCGGGCTGAAGAAATGCGTGCCGATCACGTCTTGCGGGCGTTGCGTAAACGCGGCGATCTTGTCCAGGTCCAGGGTGGACGTGTTCGAGGCGAGGATGGCGCCCGGCTTCATGACGGCATCGAGCTGCCGGAACACGGTTTCCTTCACGCCCAGCTCTTCGAAGACGGCTTCGATGACGATGTCGGCCTGCGCGATGTCGGCATACGCCAACGTGCCGCTGACCAGAGCGATGCGCTGCTCGGCCTTCTCTTGCGTCAGCTTGCCCTTCTTCACCGTGTTCTCGTAATTCTTGCGGATGGTGGCCAGGCCCTTGTCCAGCGCTTCCTGTTTTGTTTCCAGCAGCATCACGGGAATGCCCGCGTTGGCGAAGTTCATGGCGATGCCGCCGCCCATGGTGCCGGCGCCCACGATGGCCGCGCTGGCGATGCTGCGCACGGGCGTGTCGGCCGGCACGTCGGGCACCTTGCTGGCGACGCGTTCGGCAAAGAAGGCGTGGCGCAAGGCTTTCGACTCGGGCGACTGCACCAGCTGCATGAACAGTTCGCGCTCGTACTTCAAGCCCTCGTCGAATTTCATCGTCACGGCGGCCGCCACCGCATCGACGCATTTCAGCGGTGCAGGGAACGGGCCGGACATGGCTTTGACCGTATTGCGCGAAAACTGCAGGAACGCTTCATGGTTCGGGTAGTCAACCTTGCGCTCGCGCACCTTCGGCAGCGGGCGCACATCGGCCACCTTGTTGGCGAAGGCCACGGCGGCTTGCAACAAGTCGGCGCCGGGGGCGATGACTTCGTCGAACAGGGCCGTACCGGCCAGCTTTTCAGACGCCACGGGCGTGCCCGAGACGATCATGTTGAGGGCCATTTCCAGGCCCAGCACGCGCGGCAGCCGCTGCGTGCCGCCCGCGCCCGGCAAGATGCCGAGCTTGACTTCCGGCAAGGCCATCTGCGCGCCAGGTGCGGCCACGCGGTAGTTGCAGCCCAGCGCCAGCTCCAGGCCACCGCCCATGCAGACGCTGTGGATGGCCGCCACCACCGGCTTGGTGGCTTGCTCGACGACGTTGATCAGGGTGTGCAGGGTCGGTTCCGTGAGCGCCTTGGGCGAATTGAATTCCTTGATGTCGGCGCCGCCCGAAAAGGCCTTGCCGGCGCCCGTGATGACGATCGCTTTAACGGCCTCGTCCGCCAGCGCCTGGCGGATGCCGGCCACGGCGGCCGTGCGCGTAGCCAGGCCCAGGCCATTGACGGGCGGATTGGCGAGGGTAATGACGGCAACGGCGCCGTTCACTTGATATTCAGCACTCATGTCTCTTCCTTACTGGTGTATTGGTGTTTACTTGGCGATGAAGTGGTTGCAAGGGATGAAGCTTCACTATACCGCACAAAAGAACGCTCGTATTATTTTAGTCGCGGCGCGCAGTGCCGGTGCCGGTGCCGGCCATTATGGTACAACACCGTGCCCTCCTTGCGCGCCGCTTCGATTACATGCCGGGCAGCTGGTGCCCCTTGAATTGATCGCGCAGCTTGTTCTTCTGGATCTTGCCCGTGGCGCCCATGGGCAAGGCGTCGATGAACAGCACGTCGTCCGGCGTCCACCACTTGGCGATCTTGCCTTCAAAAAATTGCAGCAAGGCGTCTCGCGTGACCGTCATGCCGGGACGCAACACCACCACCAGCACGGGGCGCTCATCCCATTTTGGGTGGAATACGCCGATGCAGGCGGCCTGCAGCACGGCCGGATGGGCCATGGCCAGGTTTTCCAGGTCGATGGTGCCGATCCACTCGCCGCCCGACTTGATCACGTCCTTGCTGCGGTCGGTGATCTGCATGTAGCCATCCGTGTCGATGGTGGCCACGTCGCCCGTGGGGAACCAGCCATCCTGCAGCACGTCGCCGCCCTCGTTCTTGTAGTACGAAGAAATGATCCACGGCCCTTTCACCAGCAAATGGCCGTAGGCGACGCCATCCCACGGCAATTCCTTGCCATCGTCGTCGACGATCTTCATGTCCACGCCGTAAATGGCATGGCCCTGCTTTTGCAGGATCTTGCGTTGTTCGTCCTTCGGCAAGTCCAGGTGCTTGGTCTGCAAGCCGCCCGCCGTGCCCAGCGGCGACATTTCCGTCATGCCCCATGCGTGGATGACTTCGATGTCGAACTTGTCGATCAGGGTATCCATCATGGCCGGCGGGCACGCCGCGCCGCCGATCACCGTGCGGCGGAAAGTGGAAAATTTCAAGTTATTCTGCAAGGCGTGATTCAGCAGCCCCAGCCAGACGGTGGGCACGCCGGCCGAGAACGTCACTTTTTCCGCCTCGAACAGTTCGTACAGCGACTTGCCATCGAGCGCCGCGCCGGGAAAGACCATGCGCGCGCCGGACAGGGGCACGGAATACGGCAAGCCCCAGGCATTCACGTGGAACATCGGCACCACGGGCAGCACCGTATCGGAGGCACGCACGTTCAGTGCGCTGGGCATGGCCGACGCATACGCGTGCAGCACGGTCGAGCGGTGCGAATACAGGGCACCCTTGGGGTTGCCCGTCGTGCCAGACGTATAGCACAGGGTGGCGGCCGCATTCTCATCGAACAGGGGCCAGGTGTACTCGTCGGAATGCGTGGCGATCAAGTTTTCATAGCACAGCAGGTCGGGGATGCTGCTGCTGGCAGGCATGCGCTCGCGGTCGCACATCAGGACGAAATGACGCACGAAGGTGCAGTCGGCGGCGATTTTCTCCACCACGGGCAAAAAGGTCAGGTCGAACAGCAAGACCTGGTCTTCCGCATGGTTCGAGATATAGGCGATCTGGTCGGGAAACAGGCGCGGATTGATCGTGTGCAGCACGGCACCCGAGCCGGACACGGCATAGTAGGCTTCCAGGTGGCGGTAGCCATTCCAGGCCAGCGTGGCGACCCGGTCGCCCATGCCGACGCCGAGGCCATGCAGGGCATTGGCCAGCCGGCGCGCGCGCTGGTGGCAATCGCGGTAGGTATAACGGTGCATATCGCCCTCCACCCGCCGCGAAATGATTTCGCTGCCTCCATAATGACGCGCTGCAAACTCGATAATGCTGGAAATCAGCAGAGGCTGATTCATCATCTGGCCCATCACTGGACTCAAGGGAAATGCCGACATCGTGTCTCCTGGGGTGGCTACTCGGTTATGGTAGGAATTTAAAGATTTTCCTTAGTTTCGTACGGTCGTGCGGAAATCGTCAACGCATTTCGATATTGCAATGCAGCATGGAATTTTCGATTCCGTTTTTTGCAGTGCCGGCGTCCGGTACGGACCTTCGCGCCGTGCGGTAAAATCGTGTTCCAGCCTGGCGCACCTTGCCGGCGCATCTACTTGAATGGAATCGCCATCACCGCTCATACCTTACCACTGGACAATGCCTTTGCGACATTGCCGCCCGCGTTCTATACGCGGCTGATGCCCACGCCCCTGCCCGCGCCCTACTTTGTCGCCGCCAGCGCGTCGGCGGCAAGCCTGATCGGCCTCGATGCCGCGCGCCTGGCGCAAGCCGATTATGTGGAGCTGCTGATCGGCAATACCGTTGCCGAGCGCTCGCTGCCCCTGTCGGCCGTGTATTCGGGCCACCAGTTCGGCGTCTGGGCCGGCCAGCTGGGCGATGGCCGCGCCATCTTGCTGGGCGATATCGCCACCGAACACGGCCCGATGGAGCTGCAGCTGAAAGGCGCCGGCGCCACGCCGTATTCGCGCATGGGCGACGGACGCGCCGTGCTGCGCTCGTCCATCCGCGAATTCCTCTGCTCGGAAGCCATGGCGGCGCTGGGCATTCCCACCTCGCGCGCGCTGTCCATCATGGGTTCGCAGCAAGGCATCATGCGCGAAACGGTGGAAACGGCGGCTGTCGTCACGCGCATGGCGCCCAGTTTCGTGCGCTTCGGCTCGTTCGAACACTGGTTTTACCGCAAGAAGCCGGACGAGCTGAAAATCCTTGCCGATTACGTCATCGACGGTTTTTATCCCCATTTGCGCGCCGCATCAAATCCGTATCAAGCCTTGCTGGCCGAGGTTTGCGTGCGCACGGCGCACATGATCGCGCAATGGCAAGCCGTGGGCTTCATGCATGGCGTGATGAACACGGACAATATGTCGATCCTGGGCCTGACGCTCGACTACGGCCCCTTCGGCTTCATGGAAGCGTTCGATACCGAGCACATCTGCAACCATACGGACCAGCAGGGCCGCTATTCCTACGCCAACCAGCCGCAGGTGGGCCACTGGAATTGCTACGCGCTGGGCCAGGCCCTGCTGCCGCTGATCGGCGAAGTGGAGCTGACGCAGGCGGCGCTGGACAGCTACCAACCCGCCTTTGCGGAGAAGATGAATGCCTTGCTGCGCGCCAAGCTGGGCTTGCAGACCATTCAGGACGACGATACGGCGCTTTTCGACAGCATGTTTGCGCTGATGCAAGCCAATCACGTGGATTTCACCAACTTTTTCCGCGCCCTGGCGACACTGCAGGTGGCCGCCCCCGAACACGACACGGCGCTGCGCGACCTGTTCATCGACCGCCCCGCCTTCGATGCGTGGGCGGCACAATACCGTGCGCGCCTGTCGCAGGAGCACAGCGTCGATGCCGAGCGGCAGGCGGCCATGAACGGCGTCAACCCGAAATACGTGCTGCGCAACTACCTGGCGCAAGTGGCCATCGAAAAAGCCCAGCAGCAGGACTACACGGAAGTGGCGAAATTGCTGGAAATACTGCAAAAGCCATTTGACGAACAGCCCGAACACCAGCACTATGCGGCCCTGCCGCCCGATTGGGCCAGCCACCTTGAAGTCAGTTGCTCATCCTGAGGAGTCATTATGACCACCAATAAAGTCAAGAAAACCGACGCCGAATGGCGCGCCATGCTCGATTCCATGCAATATGAAGTCACGCGCCATGCGGCCACGGAGCGGGCCTTCACGGGCAAGTTCTGGGACCACCATGCACACGGCGTCTACACCTGCGTCTGCTGCAACACGCCGTTATTTGCCTCGGACACGAAGTTCGATTCCGGCTGCGGCTGGCCCAGCTATTTCCAGGCCCTCGATCCGGCGAATGTCACGGAGATCGTCGACCGCAGCCACGGCATGCTGCGCACGGAAATCGTCTGCGCCGTCTGCGACGCCCACCTGGGCCACGTCTTCCCGGACGGCCCGCCGCCGACCGGCTTGCGCTATTGCATCAATTCGGCTTCCTTGCGCTTCGATCCGCATCCTTGAGACGCCGGTATGGCCTGGGAGCGCCCCGGTTGCTCCTAAGCCATTCCTAAGATGATTTTAATAAGACCAGTGTAAAGTCTCGCCATGAAATTTCTATTCGACCTATTCCCCCTGATCGCCTTCTTCGCCGCCTTCAAACTGGGCGGCATGTATGAAGCGGCCACGCATGATTTCGTGCAGCAATATTTGTCCGGCTTCGTGTCTGGCGGCCTGATCAAGGCTGACCAGGCGCCATGGATACTTGCCACCCTGGTCGGTATCGTCGCCACCGCCTGCCAGGTCAGCTATCTGCTGCTGCGCGGGCGCAAGGTGGACGGCATGCTGTGGCTGTCGCTGTTCATCTTTGTCGTGTTCGGCGGCGCCAGCATTTACCTGCATGACGATTTCTTCCTGAAATGGAAGCCGACCCTGATCTACTGGCTGTCCGGCCTGGCCCTCTTGATCGCCCATGTGGGCTTCAAGAAAAACCTGATCCGCAAGACCATGGAAGCACAAGTGCAATTGCCTGATGCCGTCTGGAACCAGTTGCTGGCGGCATGGATCATTTTCTTTGGCGCCATCGGCGCGCTCAATTTGTTCGTCGCCTTCGTGCTGTACAAGGGCGACATGGCCGCCTGGGTCAGTTTTAAAGCGTTTGGCGCGACGGGCATCTTCTTTGCCTTCATCGTGGCGCAAACCCTGTTCCTCGCCAAACATATCAAGGAAGACGCATGATGACGAACGACACGACAACGCGCATGCAGCGCATTCGTACCCGCCTGGAAACGGCACTTTCCCCTCTGGAATGCGTACTGGAAGACGATTCGGCGCGCCACCGGGGCCATGCGGGCGCCGCCTCGGGCGGAGGCCATTACAATCTACGCATTATTTCTAGTCAATTTGAGGGGCTCAGGCTCGTCATGCGCCATCGACTGGTGTATGATTCCGTGCACGATATGATGCATAATGAGATACATGCATTGGCGATTGTGGCCCTGGCGCCGTCCGAAGTAGTGTAAGGATGGCGTTTTGGTGTACCCCAGCCATGTTATCAATTTCTTTCCATGCGTTTTTTACGAAACTTTCCCTAACAGGATTTAATAATGACTTTTAAGCCAGCCCGCTTGCTGATCGCACTACTCGCCGTTGTCGCGGTACCTGTTTTTGCGCAAAATGTTGCCGTTGTTAATGGCAAGCCTATCCCATCGTCGCGCGTTGATGCAGTCGTCAAGCAAGTCGTCGCCCAAGGCCAGCAACCGGATTCGCCGCAGTTGCGCGAAATGATCAAGAAGGACTTGATCGGCCGTGAAGTGCTGATGCAAGAAGCGGAAAACAAAGGTTTCGGTAAAGATGCAGCCGTCAAGCAGCAAATCGAGAACGCACGTCAGGCCATCGTCATCAACGCCCTGGTCGGCGACTACCTGAAAAAGAACCCCGTCAACGACGCTGAAATCAAGGCCGAATACGACAAGTTCGTAGCCCAGACGGGCGACAAGGAATACCATGTGCGCCACATCCTGGTGGCCACCGAAGCCGAAGCGAAAGACATCATCGCCAAGCTGAAAGCCGGCGCCAAGTTCGAAGACCTGGCCAAGCAATCGAAAGATACCGGTTCGGCCGACAATGGCGGCGACCTGGACTGGGCGGCCCCATCGTCGTTCCCGAAAGTGTTCTCCGACGCCTTCGTGAAACTGCAAAAAGGCCAGGTCACCGACACCGCGGTACAAACGCCTAACGGTTTCCACGTGATCAAGCTGGACGACACCCGCGCGGCCAAGCTGCCGACCCTGGAAGAAGTCAAGCCACAGATCGCCGAAGCGCTGCAGCAAAAGAAACTGCAAGCGTATCAGGAAGAAATGATCAAAAAAGCAAAAGTTCAGTAAGAACTGACCTCCCCGGCGCCCTTTTCGGCGCCGGTCGTGTATTCTGCGCCTGAATGCGCACTGCGCGACAGTTGCGATCTTTTGTACCGGTTTTTGTATACTTATTAGGAATAAACATGATTTTGAAGCCAGCCCGCCTGATCTTAGCCCTGGTCGCCGTCGTCGCGATCCCTGCCTTCGCGCAAAACGTCGCCACCGTAAATGGCAAGGCCATCCCATCGTCGCGCGTTGACCAGGTCGTCAAGCAAGTCGTCGCCCAAGGCAAGCAAGCCGATTCGCCACAATTGCGCGAAGCCATCAAGAAAGACCTGATCGGCCGTGAAGTGCTGATCCAGGAAGCCGACAAGCAAGGCTACGGCACGCGTGCGGAAGTCAAGTCGCAGATCGACAATGCCCGTCAAAGCATCATCATCAATGCCCTGCTGGCCGACTACGTCAAGAAGAACCCTGTCAAGGACGCTGAAATCAAGGCCGAGTACGACAAGTTCAAGGCACAAGCGGGCGACAAGGAATACCATGCACGCCACATCCTGGTGGCCACCGAAGCGGAAGCGAAAGACATCATCGCCAAGCTGAAAGGCGGCGCCAAGTTCGAAGAACTGGCGAAAGTATCGAAAGACGGTTCCGCAGCCAATGGCGGCGACCTGGACTGGGCTAGCCCAGCTTCGTACGTGAAGCCATTCTCCGACGCCATGGTGGCCCTGAAACCAGGCCAGGTCACGCAAACGCCCGTGCAATCGCAATTCGGCTTCCACGTGATCAAGCTGGAAGAAACCCGTCCGACGAAGCTGCCGGCACTGGAAGAAGTCAAGGGTCAAGTGGCCGAGTCGCTGCAACAGAAGAAACTCGCGGCCTACCGCGATGAACTGATGAAGAAGGCAAAAATCCAATAAGATTGGATGAAGATGAAAAGGCGCTCCACGGAGCGCTTTTTTTACGCTTGGAGATGCGATGAATCTACATGAAGAATTAAAAATCGCGCTGGAAGCGGTTGCCGAACCGGGCCGTGCGGCGCCCATGCAGGCGTATATGCGCGACCAGTTCGTGTTCCTGGGCGTGGCGGCACCGCAGCGGCGGCTGGCCGCCAGGGACTTGCTGGCGGGTTTGAAAGGCATCGATGCCGATGTGCTGCTGGAACATGCGCAACTGCTGTGGCAGCAGCCGCAGCGCGAATACCAGCACGTGGCGCTCGACATGCTGGCCCTGCACCGGCGCCAGCTGGGCGTCGAACACCTCCCCGCCCTGCTCGGCCTGGCGCGCCAGCGCGCCTGGTGGGACAGCGTCGACGGCATGGCGGGCATCGTGGGCGACGTGCTGCAGGCGGAACTGCGGCGCGGCGGCGACGGCCATGCGCACATGGACGCAGCCTTGCAGCACGAAGATTTCTGGCTGCGCCGCATCGCCATGCTGCACCAGCTGGGCTGGCGCGCCGACACGGATGCCGGCTGGCTGTTCGACGCGGCCCTGGCACTAGCCCATGAAGAGGAGTTTTTCATCCGCAAGGCCATCGGCTGGGCCTTGCGCGATTACGCGCGCCACGCGCCGGCAGAGGTGCTAGCTTTTGCTACGGAGCACCGCCTGCAACTATCGCCGCTCAGCTACCGCGAAGCGCTGAAGCACCAGCTACCTTGACGGCCTGGCCACCCAGCAATCGCAGCGCCGCGTCAATGCGGGAAGTGGCATCCCAGGCGGGCACAGGCGCCAGCAAGCCCAGCGCCATCTGCCGCAGCGGCTCGGCAATCACCATGGCCAGCAGCAAGCCGGCCAGTTCCTGCCCATCGTGCAGCACCAGATGACCGCGCGCGGCCTGGCGAGCCAGCCACTCTGCCAGCAAGGCCGTGCCCCGCTCGATGCCGTTGCGCTGATACACGGCAAGTAACTGCGCGCGCGCGGGAAACTCCGTGCACAGCAGGCGGAACAGGCCGACGGCGTCCGCCGTCAGCACGCGCGCCGCCATCGTCTGCAAGATCTCCTTCAATAAGGGCAGCACTTCGCCGGGCGCGGCCGCATCGTGCGCCATCGCCGGCAAAAATGCATCCGTCCAGCCGCGTACCACCAGAGCGACCAGTTCCTCGCGGTTGGCCGCATATTGATACAGCGACTTCTTTGCCATGCCCGCGTGGCGCGCCACCGCTTCCATGGTCGTGGCCGCATAGCCTTCGTGCAGCAGCAGCCAGGTGGCCGCCTGCACGGCCGCCTCGCGCGCTTCCTCGGGCGGACGCGCCGGACGGCCCCGTCCACGCACAGCCTTGCTCTCTTCTTCCTGCATGCCGGCTCCAGTCTTGATCGATGGGCAATTCTACACTGAAACATATTTAGGAAACGCTATCCGTTTCTTTAATATATAATTGTCTCACCCCAACAAAGGAGAACGACATGACGAAGCCTATTGAATTCCCATGGAGCATCACCAACACGGGCGACTTGCTCGACCCGTTTCCCCTGCACCTGGAAACGGGTATCACGCGCCTGGAAGACGGTTGCCTGCTGGTGGCGGCGCGCACGGAGCTGCACGGCTGCAGCGGGCGCATGCTGGACTGGTGGTTTACGTTTTTCGAGACGACGCAGCACATCAAGTGGTGGCATCCGCACGATCACGTGGCCCATCACGGCTGGAACAGCGCGTGGAAAAAGGGAGAGAGTTATTACGGCGCCTCGATCGAGGCGGTGGAATCCTTGGGCGACATTGCGCCCGTAAAAGCCAAGCTGAAGTTCCATGATCCGAAGGAGGTCTTTGACCCGGCGCAACTGCAACTGGCCAAGGACAGCGGCGCCCTGTCGGCCGCCATCTGCGCGCGCATCGGCTTTGGCGACCACGTGGTGCTCGATCCGCACGGTGACCCGCTCGACGGCGAAATGCTGCACCTGACACGCGACACGCCCACGGGCTGCGTACTGCGCAGCCGCTTCTTGCTGGGCCGCAACAGTCTCGATCCCGTGCGCGAGGTGCCCGACGTGCTGGGCCTCAATTTGCTGCGCCATTGCTACAGCGAATTTACCTATCTGTCGCGTTTCCTGCCGTCCTTGTACTACGGCGAGCACGCCAACGGCGAAAAGGCGCCGCTGCCCTGGTAAGCAGCCTTACAGCCGCTTGTGCATGCGCGCCAGCGGCAGTTTGATGTCATCGGGCAAGTCCAGGTGAAAATCTTCCGTGACGGCAAAACCGCTGGCCCGGTACAACGGCACGCCGGGCAAGGTGGCGGCCAGTTCCAGTGCAGTAAAACCGGCGGCCAGCGCCTGGCGTTCGCAATGGCGCATCAACATGCTGCCCAGGCCCTGGCGCGCGGCGCTTGGCTCGACAAAAAAGGCGCGGATGCGGCCAGGCTGGCTGGCCGGGTCGAGCAGCGGGTCCGGCCCGCTCTTCGCACGGTCGGCGCCATACAGGGTGGCGCGCCGGCTCCAGCCGCCGCAGGCCAGCATGGCGCCGTCGCGCTCGATGACGAAATACGTCTGGTCAGCCACCAGTTGCGTATCGACGCCGAACACGTGGCGCGTCACGGCCTCGGCCTGTTCCTGCGTATAAAACCCCGCGCTCAATGCCACGCCGGAACGGGCGATCAGTGCATTCATGGCGGGCACATCGGCCGGCAGCGCCACGCGCAGGCGCGTCAAGGCGCCAAAGCTGAACCAGGCACGCGCGATGCGCCCCTGTTCCACCTCATATGTTGCCACCAGCTCCTGCGCGGAAACACCGTCCGGCGTGTCGCCATGCACGATCTCGTGGTCGATCACCAGCTTGCCGCAAGCGATGCGGTTGAGCAACTGCGCCTGTGGCCGGCTGGCGGCGAAACGCGCCGTGAAACGGGGGCCGATCTGCGCACTGCCCGTGGCCAGCAAGGTATCCGGGTGCTGGAATTGCTGCGCATCATCGGCATAGATGGCCAGCAAGGCGGGCACGTCGTGGGCGTTGTAGGCGTCCAGTTGTGCCTGGACCACCGCCGTGGGCGAAATGCGTGTATCGTTGGCAAGCGCCATGCGTGCACCTGTTGTGATGTGGTTGGAAAGTTGCAAAGCGTAACATTGTCGCCCCTGTCGCGGCGCGGTTTACTGCGATAATAACAAGATTCGCCTCAAGCAGCATGTTGAGACGTCACCAATCAATCGCAGCAGGAGTAAAGATCATGAAATGGGAAGGCAATCGCGAAAGCGACAATGTGGAAGACCACCGTGGCGAAGGAGGCAGTGGTGGTAGCGGTGGCGGCGGTTTCGGTTTTGGCGGGCGCTCGATCGGCATCGGCACCATCGTCATCGCCCTCGTCGGCTCGTATGTGCTGGGCGTCAATCCCCTGACCTTGCTGAATCTGCTCAGCGGCGGTGGCGGCCAGGTCAGCACCCAGCAAAGCCAGTCGCCGGCGCGCCAGCCGCCCGAATCGGACGACATGGCCCGCTTCGTGAAAACCGTGCTGGCCGATACGGAAGACACGTGGGGCGCCCTGTTCAAGGCCGAAGGGGGCACCTATGTGCAACCCAAGCTGGCGCTGTTTTCGGGCAGCATCCCCACAGCCTGCGGCACGGGCCAGAGCGCCAGCGGCCCCTTCTATTGCCCCGGTGACCAGAAAGTCTACCTGGACCTCGATTTCTTCAAGCTGATGCAGCAGCGCTTCAAGGTCTCGGGCGAATTTGCCGAAGCCTATGTGATCGCACATGAAGTGGGCCACCACGTGCAAAACCTGCTGGGCTTGTCCGAGAAGGTCGACAAGGCGCGCCGCACGCAATCGGAGCGCCAGGCCAACGCCATGTCCGTGCGCCTGGAATTGCAGGCCGACTGCTTTGCCGGCGTATGGGCATTCCACGCGAACCAGGATCGCAAGATCCTGGAACAGGGCGATGTGGAAGCGGCACTGAAAGCGGCCACGGCCATCGGTGACGATGCGCTGCAGCGCCAGTCGCAAGGCCATGTCGTGCCCGACTCATTTACGCACGGCACCTCGGAACAGCGCGTGCGCTGGTTCAGCAAGGGCATCGAGAGCGGCCAGATTTCACAGTGCAATACGTTTGAGGCACGCCAGCTGTAATGCAGGCAAAGCCAGCATGCCGCCTGGTCGGGCGGCATGCGCTCAGGGCACGCCGCCTGGTCGGGCGGCATGCGCTCAGGGCACGCCGACGTCGTAGCGCTTGCCCAGCCGCTTCAGTTCGCCTGTCTCGATCAGGTTAGTCAATTCCTGGTCGAACTGCAGGCGCAGCTTGTCGAAAGTCGGCGAGCGGGGGAAGGCGAAATAGCCATTCTGTACTTCGATGACCTTGGGCAAAGGTTTCACCTGGCGAGCATAGCCCAGGCGGGCGATCACGGGATCGGTATTGCGGCGGTTGCTGACGAACACGTCGACGTGATTGTGCACCAGCATCTTCAAGCCATTTTCCACATTGTTGGCCACGCTGACCTGCAAGCCGGGCCGCACGCGCTCCCAGTCCGCGCCATACGCCCAGCCATTGAGCAGCACCACTCTGCGGTTCTTCAGCACGCTATAGTCGCCATCCCAGCCGAAACTGGCGTCCTGGCGCGTATAAAAGACCATCTGGTCCTGGTAAAACGGCTTGTCGGAAAACGCCATGCTGGCGATGCGCTCGGGCGTCTTGTAGGGGCCGATCAGGATATCGGCCTGGCCCTGCACCAGCATGGCTTGCGCGCGCGCCCACGGCACCATGCGAAAACGCACGGTGTTACCCGTGCGCGCCGCCATCAGGCGCAGCAGTTCCGCGCCCAGGCCGCCATACTCGCCGCTGTTCTGGTACTCGAACACGCGCTCGAACTGCGCGCCCACGGCCAGCAGTTCCCGGGCTGGCGCCTGCGATGGCACAAGCAACACCGGCCACAGCAGCGCCAGGGCCAGCAGGCGCCGCCCGCTTTTTCGCATCAGCCGACGATGCGCAAGGAGTAATCGGTGGCCCGCACGTCCTTGGTCAGGCTGCCGATCGAGATGCGGTCCACGCCCGTTTCGGCAATCGCCCGCACGGTATCGGCATGGATGCCACCCGACGCTTCCAGCAAGGCACGGCCGTTGGTGAGGGCCACGGCGTCGCGCAGCATGTCGTTGCTGAAGTTATCCAGCAGCACGGAGACGGCGCCCGCATCGAGCGCTTCGCGCAATTGTGCCAGGGTTTCCACCTCGATCTGCACGGGCACGCCCGCGTCGAGGTTACGCGCGTTTTCCAGGGCCTGGCTGACGCCGCCCGCCGCCGCGATATGGTTTTCCTTGATCAGGATGCCATCGTACAGGGCCAGGCGCTGGTTCTTGCCGCCGCCGACGCGTACCGCATACTTTTGCGCCAGGCGCAGGCCCGGCAAGGTCTTGCGCGTGTCCAGGATGGAAGCCCTGGTGCCGGCGATCACATCGACATACTGGCGCGTGGCGGTGGCGACCGCAGACAGCAGCTGCAGGAAATTGAGGGCGCTGCGCTCAGCCGTCAGCAAGGCGCGCGCGGGCGCCTGAATCGTGCAGACAACGCTGTCGGCCGTCATCATGTCGCCTTCGGCGTAATGCCAAACGATATCGATGCTGCGGTCCAGGCTTTTCATGATGCCTTCGAACCACGGCGCGCCGCACAGCACGGCCGCTTCGCGCACGATGACGCGGGCCGTGACGATGTGGTCGGGCGGCACCAGTTCGCCCGTCAGGTCGCACTGGCCCACGTCTTCCAGCAAGGCGGCCAGCAGATTGCCTTCGAACGCGCGCGCCAGGGCCGGATCGAAAGGAGCGAAAGAATTAACGAGGGTACTCATGCTGGACCGATTCCTTGGAACAATGTGGTTTCTTTTGCCAGGTCCGCACCCGGCTTGAGGCCCGCCTTCTTGGCGGCGGCGAAGTCGAGCATGCGATTGATCGAGCGCACGGCCAGCTGGCCGACGGCGGGATCGACGTGGATTTCATTGTGCATGTTTTCCAGCGTTTGCGCCAGGTTCAGCAAGCCGTTCATGGCCATCCACGGACAGTGCGCGCAGCTTTTGCAGGTGGCGCTGTTGCCGGCCGTGGGCGCTTCGATGAAGCGCTTGCCCGGCGCGGCCGCGCGCATCTTGTGCAGGATGCCATTGTCGGTGGCGACAATAAACGTGTCCGTATCCATGGTTTGCGCGGCCGCAATCATTTGCGACGTCGAGCCCACCATGTCGGCCAGCGCCACCACGTTGGCGGGCGATTCCGGATGCACGAGGACCTTGGCTTGCGGATACTCTTCCTTGAGCAAATCGAGTTCGATGCCCTTGAATTCGTCGTGCACCAGGCAGCTACCCTGCCACAGCAGCATATCGGCGCCCGTTTCCTTCTGGATATACGAACCCAGGTGTTTATCGGGTGCCCAGAGGATTTTCTTGCCCTGCGCATGCAGGTGGGCGACGATGTCGAGGCCGATCGACGACGTCACCATCCAGTCGGCGCGCGCCTTGACGGCCGCGCTGGTGTTGGCGTAGACGACGACCGTGCGGTCCGGATGGGCATCGCAGAAGGCCGTGAATTCGTCCACCGGGCAACCGAGGTCGAGCGAACAGGTCGCGTCGAGGTCAGGCATTAATACGGTTTTCTCGGGGCTGAGGATCTTGGCCGTTTCGCCCATGAAGCGCACGCCGGCCACGACCAGGGTCTTGGCCGGATGGTCGCGCCCGAAGCGGGCCATCTCCAGGGAATCGGAGACGCAGCCGCCCGTGGCCTCGGCCAGGTCTTGCAGGTCAGCATCAACGTAATAGTGGGCAACGAGCACGGCTTCGCGCTCGATCAGCAGGCGCTTGATGCGCGTGATCAGTTCGGCTTTTTCAGCCGGGGAAGGCGTCGCTGGCGTGCGTGCCCATGCGTGGGCAGTGCAGCTGGCTCCGTCTTGTGGATGTTCATACTCGACGGATTTGATGGCTAAAGTTTGCATGGCTGTGTCAAACAAAAACGGGATAGACCGGCACGAACGCAATGAAGCTGGTGCGCCGGAACGAAAGGACCGCGGCGCGTCGGTGTGGGGCTGGGTGGCTGGCGTTGTCATATCGGACTACGCTGCGCCTCGGCGGCCCCGCTAATCCGACCTACGCGACCTACGCGACCAACCCGGGCAACTCACCCTGACGTAGGTCGGATTAGCGCACAGCGCGTAATCCGACACAACGTTACCCTACATAATTAATCAATCCCTTGGCTTCTGAGGTAATCCTCATAGTTGCCGCGGTAATCGACCACTTCATCTTCCTTGATCTCGATGATGCGGTTGGCCAGCGAGGACACGAATTCGCGGTCATGCGAGACGAAGATCAGGGTGCCCGCGTATTTTTCCAGCGCGATGTTCAACGATTCGATCGATTCCATGTCCATGTGGTTGGTCGGCTCATCGAGCATCAGCACGTTGTGGCGGCCCAGCATCAGCTTGCCGTACATCATGCGGCCCTTTTCACCACCGGACAGTACCTTGACGGCCTTTTTCACATCGTCGCCGCCGAACAGCAGGCGGCCCAGGATGGAGCGCACGGCCTGGTCATCGTCGCCCTCTTTCGTCCACTGGCCGATCCAGTCGGTCAGGTTAGTGTCCTTGGCGAAATCTTCCGTCGGATCTTGCGGCATGTAGCCCACGTTGGCGTTTTCCGCCCACTTCACGCGGCCCTGGTCCGGCTGCAGGCCGGCGATGTCGCCCGCAATGCAACGCAGCATGGTGGTCTTGCCGGCGCCGTTGGCGCCGATGATGGCGATGCGCTCGCCCGCTTCGACCATGATGCTGAAATTCTTGAACAGCTGGCGGTCAAAACCTTTCGAGATGTTCTCGACTTCCACAGCCAGGCGGTGTAATTTCTTTTCGCCGTCGAAACGCACGAACGGATAGGCGCGCGACGATGGCTTGATGTCGTCGACCTTGATTTTTTCGATCTGCTTGGCACGCGATGTCGCCTGGCGGGCCTTCGATTTGTTGGCGGCGAAGCGGCGCACGAATTCCTGCAGCTCGGCAACCTTGTCTTTCGCTTTCGCGTTGTTGGCCAGCTGCTGGTTGCGCGCCTGGGTCGAGGCGAACATGTATTCGTCGTAGTTACCCGGGTAAATCTTCAGGGTGCCGTAGTCCATGTCGGCCACGTGGGTGCAGACCTGGTTCAGGAAGTGGCGATCATGGGAAATGATGATCATGGTGGAGTTGCGCTCGTTGAGCACGTCTTCCAGCCAGCGAATCGTGTTGATATCCAGGTTATTCGTCGGTTCGTCGAGCAGCAGGATGTCCGGATTCGAGAACAGCGCCTGCGCCAGCAGCACGCGCAGCTTCCAGCCTGGCGAGACATTGCTCATCGGGCCTTGATGCAACTCGATGGCGACACCGGCGCCCAGCAGCAGTTCGCCCGCGCGCGATTCGGCCGTGTAGCCGTCGTATTCGGACACTTTGCCTTCCAGATCGGCCGCCTGCATGTAGTCGTCGTCGGTCGCTTCCGGGTTCGCGTAGATCGCGTCGCGTTGCTGGATGGCGGCCCACATTTCCGTGTGGCCCATCATGACCACGTCGAGCACGCGCATGTCTTCAAACGCGAACTGATCCTGGCGCAGCTTGCCCAGGCGCTCGTTGGTATCGAGCATGACATTGCCGCCCGATGGGTCCAGGTCGCCGCCCAGGATCTTCATGAACGTCGACTTGCCGCAGCCGTTGGCGCCGATCAAGCCATAGCGGTTGCCGTCGCCGAACTTGACGGAGATATTCTCAAACAATGGCTTGGCGCCAAACTGCATCGTAATATTTGCGGTTGATAGCATGTGATATTGGGTCTTTATTCAGTTAAAACAGCTAGTTAAGTACTTTTCTCCCATTATACAGCACCCACCCTCTTCCACTCTATAGTAGCCCGGCGAGAGCACTCTGAGCAAATGTGGAGAAATACAGGCAGCAGATGATGGCAAGAAAATACCATTGCCGCAGTTCCATTTAGCAGATACCCTGCGCGGTATCCGTTTCCCACTCATCACCTCGCAGGCATCACTTGAAAAAAATCACCATCGCCGCCGCCGTGGCCGTCATTGCCGTCGCCGCCACCGCCTACGCTTCGCCGTACTACGCCTTGCACCAGATCAAGACCGCCCTGGCCGAACGCAATGCCGAAGCCCTGGCCGGGCACGTGGACTTCCCCGCCCTGCGCGCCAGCGTCAAGGCGCAGCTGGAGGCCAGCATGGCGCGCAGCATCGAGGCGACAGCCGGCAGCGGCAACCCGCTGGCCGCCCTGGGCCAGTCGATCGCCAGCGCCATGCTGGGCAAGATGGTCGACACCATGGTCTCGCCCGCCGGCGTCGTCGCGCTGGTCAACAAAAGCGCCGTCAGCCCGCAAGCAAGCGACACGGCAGATGCGCCGGCCGATGGCGCACGGAAGAAGGCCGACTATTCGGCAGGCTATGCCGGCGTAAACACCTTCGTCGTGCGCGCCAAGGATGGCAATGCGCAGGAAGGTGCACTGGTCCTGCAGCGCCATGGCGTGTGGGGCTGGAAACTGAGTTCGATCGAGATTGCGTCGGCGATGGCCGGCCGCTAGCAGCGCGGCAGTGGCAGCCTGCGGGGGCTACCCTGCCCGCCCCCCCCCGATCAGAAGGTCATCGGCAACCTGACCGAGATGGAAACATCGGGCGTATCGCGCGTCAGACCGGCGCCCACCGACACATTCAAGCTCCGGTCCTTGCCAAGGCGATACGAAAACCCCATCAGCAGGGTACCCAGCTGCGTACGCACGGAACCGGGCACGGTCATGCCATTTTGACGCGTGCGTCCAACGCTGCTGTGATCGTAGCCCAGACTGAGCGAGGCCTTTTCATTCAGCGCCAGACCGATGCCGAAATTCACGCCGAAAATCTTCCCTGGCTCGATGGTGCCGAGCGGTTCGCGCACGCCATTGAGCACCAACCGGCTCACATCAGTGCGCTTGAAGCCGTGCAGGTAGCTGATGCTGCCAAAGAATACGGCTGGATCGGAGGGAAACAGCCAGGTCAGGCTGGGCTGCAGTGAATAGAAACCGGAGCCGGTGGGCAAGTCCAACGGCAAGCCCGTCCCGGTCGCGTTCTCGCCCACGCAGCGCTGCGTACAGTCCGTGATGACCTCGAACGGATCGCGTCCTGTGCGCGACTTGAAGCGCAGGCCGGCCACGTAGTATGGCTTGTCGGCGCCGCCATTGTTCAGTTGGTAGCGGGCGGCCACCTCGACATCGCCCAAGGCGCGGCCACTGGTGTCGAACACCCGCTCCGAGGCCGTGCCGGTAAACAGTTCGCGACTGACGGTGGCATCGGAGCGATAGACATATGGCACCCTGGCTTCGACTTCAAGACGGTTGCTCAAGCCGGTGCGCACGGTCAGTGCGCCGGTCAGGGTATTGCGCTTGACTTCGCGCACATCGATCAAGCCGATCAGCAAGGCGGGAATAATGGTGTAGCCGACCAGGGCGACCCGATTGCTGGACGAGTAACCGAATTGCATCGACGGTTCCAGCACGTAGCGTCCCTTGGGCGTCAGCACGCCGGGCTGTTCGAACAGGGGAGCCACTTCGGGCGGCCGGACAGGCGGGCTTGGCGCCTGCCCCACCGGCTGGGGCGTCGGCGGTGGCGCCTGTGGCGCGGAGCCGGCGTCCTGGATGTCCGCCAGCGACAAGTACGCCGCCCGCAAACCCGTGCCCCGCTGCCGGGCCAGGCGGTTATTGTCGACAGGTTCATTGCCCTGCAGCACATCGATGCGGCGCTGCTGTTCATGCATCGATGCGCGCAGCGCCTCCAGCAGGTGCCGCTGTTCGGCCAATTGCGCTTTCAGGCTTTCCAGCTGCGCCGCCAGATCGTCCTGGCTGGCGCCCGGCGCTTGCTGGGCCTGAACGGCTGCACACAGCAGGATAGCCGACACACCTGCCGTACCAAATCGCAATAAGTAAAGATGCCGCATAGTCTCTCCCGATGACAAGCCCTGCCTATCAGTAGCCGGCCCTGGCAGCCCAACCGCAATGACCCGGTGCTACTGCACGATGCCGCCAGGGGAATCCGGGCGGCTTGCTGAAAACCCTATCTGGGACCTGCAACACTGCCCAGTGCATTTTGCAAGGTGTCCTGGAAGTTCGCCAGCTTCAGCAATTGCAGACTGTTCACGCTGCTATTGATGATCGTCTGGGTACGCAAGACCTGGTCATTCAAGCTGTTCTGGATCACGGTGCCGGCCATCGTTTGCGCCATCGGGCCTGGCGAAAACACGTTGCCGGCGCCGTTCTGCAGGACAGTCATCGAGGCGACTGCCGTACGCGCCAGATTCGCTTCCTCGACGCTCAGGTGCGCCAAGTCGGCAATCGTGAACGCCACGCTCGATACCACGCTGCCATTGACGCTGACCAGGCGCTCTATCCCCAACGACAGGCTCAAGCCACCTGGCATGTCGAAACCGCCCCGTGCCTGCTCCAGCGTTTCCTCGCTGACCGGCGTCCAGCCCGCTGTTGGCGGCTCGGCGCCGGCATTCTGCGCGGCAGCAAGCAGGCACGCCAGGCTGGCAGCGGCAAACCGCTCTTTCTTGTGCATATATCCTCCAGCGTGGCGTTTGCCCGCCATTAAAAATTCCCGCCGTCATTCTTCGGCATGGTGAGCTGATCGAGCCCGCTGCGGCTGATCGCCAGTCCCAGTGGCGCTTGCGGCGCCGCGCGCCAGTCATCGGCATCATTGAAGCGGGCCGCCTGCATTGCCCCCTCGGTCGCCACCGGGCCAGGTGCGGACGGCGTCACGCGTCCATGGATCACGAACAGCAAACGGCCCTGCCAGATCGCCTCGAAACTGGCGCGCGGCATGGCCCGCGTGCCGCCGGCCGGATCGCCGATCAGCACGCGGCTCTGGCCCAGCCCCTTGACCACGACAAAATGCCGGTAGCCTTGCTCGGCCACCAGCACGATGGCGGGAAAGCCCGCCTCTGCCAACTTATCCAGCGGCAACTGAAACCCGTCGGCCAAAAAGCCACGACTGGCAAGAAAACGCTTGATATCAAGCAAGGAAAATCCCTCTTTGCGTATCTTTTGCTGATCACCTTGCTGGTACATTTGCTCAAAAACAAACTCTTCCGTCACTGGATCGGCATAATGATGGGTCAGCAAGGTGGCCACCGCGGCGGAACCGCAACTGAAGTCGTATTGCTGGTGCAAGGTGCGCTGGAAACGCGCTTCGCGCATGCTCACCAGCGGCACCTCGAAGCGCGTGCCAAAGGCACCGATATCGGCCGCGCTGGCGCCTGGGGATGCCACGCCGCCCAGCAAGGGCAGGCATAGCATGAGCAACGAGCATGTGCTGGGCGTGGCCATGCCTAGCGCAACTGCAAATTGATGATGGTGGCGTTCTGGATCAGCACATTGGCGCCCGAATTCTGAATGACGATCGGGATGCCGGAAGCGTTGGCAAATGCGGCGCCATCGATCGTGTTGGCGCCCGTACTGACGTAGCTGGCCGAGTTGCCAGTGACAAAGCCACTCAGCCGCGCTTCATTGCTAACCGTCTCGGTGCCGCCACGCGCCTGGTCCAGGGCGGATGCGCCAGCGGCCCGGCCAAGCCCCCCCGCAAAAATCCCATCGACCGTCAACGGCATCAGCGCGGTCAGCGCCGTGGTCGGAGCAGCAATCGGCAGACTCAACTCTGGCCCGGCAAGCAAGGGCAGCGCCCTTGCTTCCTGTCCAGCCATGGCACCTGTGGAAAGACAGGCCAGGCTGGCACAGCATATCGAATGAAAAAAAAGGCGCATGCTCATCCCCTTGTTCATGACTTGCGATGCTCCGCCGCGGCATTGCCACGGCGGAGCCTGACACTAGACTGACAAGCAGCCTAGTGTCCCACTGCCAGATTGGCCTGCACCGTCACACTTTGCTGTATCAGCGAAGAGATGCCGCTGTTCTGGCTGATGACCAGCAAGCCTGCCGCCGACTGCGCGGTACCGCTCATGGTGTTGGACATATCGAACGCACCGGCATTGACGGCCACCGCACCGCCGGCACCACCCGAGCCGCCCGCGCCGGAACCGCCGGTTGCCGCGCCGCCCGTGTTGGTGCCACCGCTACCGGCGGCGCCACCACTATTGCTGCCACCGCCAGCACCGCCAGCACCGCCAGCGCCAGCAATGGCGCTGCCGTTTGATGGCGAGCCATTGCTGGCGCTGCCATTGCTCGAACTGCCGCCAGCCGCACCGGCGCCACCCGTGTTTTGCGCCATCCCGCTGCTGCCGCCATTGCCGCCCGCAGCACCAGCGGCACCATTGCCGCCCGTGCTGGTGCCGCCCGCGCCGGCGCCACCGGCACCACCGGTACCACCAGTTGCAGCGGCCCCGGCGCCGCCCGTGCTCGTCAACGCGGCGCCAGCACCACCGGCACCGGAGCTACCGGCACCGCCTGCGGCCCCCGCGCCACCGGTATTGGTGCCACCGGCACCGCCGGCACCGCCCGTCGCCGCACCACCGTTGGCTGTGGCGGCACCACTACCGAAGTTCTTGGCCAGGCTACCGGTACTGCCGCTACCGCCGGAGCCGCCAGCGGCACTGTGGGTGTTGCCGCCATCGCCGCCTGGACCGCCGAAGGCTTTGCCGCTATCGCCACCGTTACCGCCTGTCGTGCGACCAGTATCGCCGCCGGAGCCGCCCTTGGCCGCACCAGCCAGGCCGCCCTTGCCACCGTTGCCGCCATAGACATCGCCGCCGGCAGCACCACGACCACCTGCACCACCCTTGCCGCCAGCGCCAGCGTCCCCGCTGCTGGCGTTCTTGGCCAGTCCGCCCGCGCCACCGGCCCCGGCAGTGCTATCCCCCACCATCGCCGCGCCATTGATGGCACTGCCATTCCTGGCGCTGCCCCCTTTCGCACCCGATGCGCCGTCGCCACCGATGGCCGCGCCGCCCGAGCCGCCCTTGCCATAGGCATCGCCCCCCTGTGCGCTGCCGCCTATGCCCCCCTTGCCAGTGCCACCGTTGGTATTGCCATTATTGGTGGCGACATTGCCGATATCACTGACCTTGTTGCCCGACACCGCGCCACTCAGGGTGCTCGCTGCCGTCGCCGTCGATGTATTGAAGGCATTTGCCACGTTACTGGTGCTGGTACCGCCATTATTTGCCGCAGATGCGCCCAGCGCCGTGGCTTTCGCGTTGCCGCTGCTATTGTTTTGCCCCGTGCTCTTGTCGTTATTCTGGTCCGAGTTATTGTCTTGCGAGGCGCTGGAATGCGCGCTCGCCCCGGGTCCGGAACCAGACTGTGTCGTGGTGTTGCTCGCCGTCTGGGTATTGTTGCCATTGACATCGTCGACCTTGGTCGAGCCACTGTTCTGGGCATGAGCGCTGAATCCGAAGGCCAGCGCGATCGCTGCCACGATGAGAGTTTTTTTCATTGCAGTTTCCTCTTTAAAAGTTAATCAGGATGCTGGCACCAGACAAAAGCGTCGGGTCCACAGCTACACTGCAAATTTAGTGCCAGCAATAAAAAATTTGGCCAAGTCATTGAATTACAAAGCCTTATTCGATGCTCTTCGGCTTGCATGGCATTCCCCTCGGAAACTTGGCAAACAAAACACGGAAAACTGTCACAGTCGTGCGCCACCGGCTTTTCCGTCACGGCTTGCCAAAATAGAGATATCTGCGCAAAATCAAGCACTTGCAAGATGCCATGCCGCTCCCGCGCCTGTCTCAATGCTGTTACACCGTTACAGCTGCGACTATCCGCACGCAGGGCAAAGGACTTCCTCTTGGGCGCCAGGTTCAACATTCAATATTGAGCTTCTTGATCATCCGGTACAGCGTCATGCGCGACACGCCCAGGTCGCGTGCCGCCTTGCTGATATTGCTGCCGGCACTGGCCAGGCTGGCCTGCACGGCGTCACGGTCCGCACGCCAGCGAATACTGCCGAGTGCGACATCGGCGCCCGGCGCGTGCGCAACTGACAGGCCCAGGTCCTCCGGCAGGATCGCCCTGCCTTCCGCCATCACCATGGCGCGCCGCACCCGGTTGATCAATTCGCGCACATTGCCCGGCCAGCTATGGCTGCAGATCGCTTCGACGGCGGCGTTGCTGAAGCCGCGCACCAGCGGCGCCCGTTCCGATACATAGGTGGCAAAAAAATGGTTTGCCAGCAACATCAAGTCTTCCCTCCGTTCGCGCAAGGGAGGCACATCGAGCGCCAGCACGTTGAGCCGGTAGTACAAATCTTCCCGAAACGTCCCTTGCTTCACCGCCTCCAGCAAATTGACATGCGAGGCTGCAATGACGCGCACGTCGACCGGAGTACTGTGCGTGGCGCCGACACGGTAAATCGTTTTTTCCTGCAGAAAGCGCAGCAAATTGGTTTGCAAGGAGAGTGGCAGGTCGCCTATTTCGTCGAGAAATACCGTGCCTCCGGCCGCCGACTCGATCAGGCCCCGCTTGTCGCAGGTGGCTCCCGTGAATGCGCCCCGTTGATGGCCGAACAACTCCGATTGCGCCAGGCCAGCCGGAATCGCGCCGCAGTTGATGGGCACAAATGGACCTGCCGCGCGCGCGGAATGGACGTGTATGGCTTGCGCTGTCAACTCCTTGCCGCTACCCGACTCGCCCCAGATCAGCACCGGCGCGCTGACACCGGCAACCTTCAGGATCTGGTGCCGCAGACGGCCAATGGCGACGCCACTGCCCTTGAGCGACATATCGGCCTGTTCCAGCGCACACAGAGGCACGTCCGGCATCTCGCGCAAAGAGGCGTAGCCATAGGCATGGCCCAAGGTATGCCGCAGGCGCAGCATATCGACAGGCAAAGTGTGATAATCATAGCAATGGTCGCGGACCAGGCGCCGGCATGCGGCCGTCTGCAAGGCGCGTGATGGGAAAATGCCCACCCATTGCATCTCCCAGTGCTGATGCAAGAAACTGTCGATTTCTCCCAGTCCGTCGAGCGGCGAAATCAGGATACCAACCGGAAAAGCCTGCGTGCGCAGCGCGCGTGCCGCAGCCGCCAGGCCGGTCACGCTGCAGACTTTCCAGCCTTCCCATGCCACCCCAAACTGCCGCATGTCTGCCTCATGCAGCAAACCATTGCCACTCAAATCGATACACAATAACTGTCGTTTCAACATCCAGCCTCCAAATTGACTGTGATCATCAGAAAACATCACGCCACCGCGTCGCGCAAGAAGAAGCGCCCTGCCGGGCAGCCAGATAGGCTGTCGCACTCATGCAAGCCTGTCTTGCTTTCCGGAATGATAAAAGCCGATGAGCAGACTACTGCGGATGCGACACCATCACTGCCACCTGACTGCAGTAAATGGAAGCCTTAACAATCAATGACTTAAGATAAGGAGTGGCAAAGAAACACCCGCGATGGAACAGCCCTCAGGCAGGGTAGCGAGATTTGTGTATATGTGTGACAATCTTATTGATGTATATCACTGCGCTACTAAAAAATACTTTCTTTTATAGAGAGTTTGTATCTTCTGCCACACTGAATTTTCCACAGTCATCAAAGGTGCGGCTAAGCCGTTCGACATCTTTCTTATCAAGCAAGATGCACCTCCACGAGATCCCATGCCGACAAAACATGCTTTGATGCTGGCCATCGCCGTCTTGACCAACACGGCCCTGGCTGCCGCCCCGCTTGAGCAAGCCGGGCGCAGCCACTCTGTCGCCGCGCGCATGCAGGCGGAAACGTCCAGCGCCGCCGATCCCGATGCTCCCGCGCCGCTGCCCGTGCCCAGCGACATTTCGCTGGCCGAGCTGGAGCGCCGCTGGGCGCTGGGACAGGCGCAGGCCGCCGAAAAACACTTGAGCAGCGCGCTCGACCCGGCCGCGCTGACGGCCCTGGCGCAGCAGATGCAATGCATGGATATCGTCGGCGTGCAGGCATTTGGCTACCCGCTGGAGCAAACGCAGCCCACCGTGCTGAGCGGCGCGCACCTGCTGGCGCGCTGCCCGGACAGGGCCTATGTGACGATCACGGCGATGTCGATGGCGGGCAAGTCTGGCAAGCGCGTCACGATTTCGCCGCAGTCATTCAACCAGACCATGGATGGCAAGCCCGCGCGGCGCCTGTATTACAAGGCGCCCAACGGCCGCCAGAAGGAAACGCTGACCATCATCGATGGCAGTTATGTGTATGCGCTCGAGTACTGGTCGCTCGATGACAGCCAGCAGAGCGGCATGGTCGGCATGCGCCGCATGGAAACATTGACGTTGCCATAACAACAGGGGAAGTTATCTTGCAGGGACGCGCCCGGAGCAAAGCCTTGTCGGCTGTAAACGGCAGTGGCCGGCGGCAAAGATGCCGCCGGCCACGTTCAGACACCGCTGCTTACATGCCCAGCGACTTGAGCAGGTCGGCGTTGTCGTCGTCTTCCGGTTCCACTGCAGGCGCCGGGGCAGCGCCGCGTTCGCGGTTCGCGTATTCCGTATCCATCAGCGAGTCGGCATCGACTTCGCGCGAATCGAAATCGTGCAGCTTGATGAACTCGGTACGGTCGATCGCCAGTTCCAGATAGAAAATGTTGTTCTTTTCCGTGTAGAAGGTGACGCGACGCATTTCCGGGCGGTCCAGCGGCGTGTCTACACTGAGCATCACCTGCTTGTTCAGCACCAGCATCTTCGGCTGGCTCTGGGTGATGTTCGTTTGCAATTCGCGCCGCACCTTGCCCGTGAAGTCGCCCACGATCTGGTTCATCAGTTCGCCCATGATGTTCGACACTTCGTCCGACGTGTAGAAATTGGCCAGTTCCGACTTCGGCATACCCATGTGCAACATGTAGCGCTCGTAGATTTCCATCGCCGTATCGGCGGCAAAATTGAGCACCACCAGACCCGTGAAACCACCATCGAACATCACGAAGCAACCGATGTCCGGCTTCAGGCCGGTCTTGGTAATGCGCTGCACCATGCCTGAATAATTGACTCTGCTTTGCGTTGCAACGTTGAGCACCCGAACCACCGAGTTGCACAAACTCATCAACAAATCTTCTGTACCGTACACAACATCCTTTTCTGCATCCATGAGCAACCTCTCCTACTATTTTAAAGATGACAGCACTGTTTCCCTGCCCGTCGCGAGCCGAAATATGACCGTTTCGCTCAGCAAGCGGACGACTTCACCTTTGCATGCCTGACCTTGCCTGACCGTGCGAGCCGCGTTGCCGCCAGCACGAACCGCCCTCTTACTTTTTTCTGTATAGAAATAAGTATCAGATGCGCAGAATACCCAGATGTAACATTTCCGTCCAGCCATACCTGCATTTACTTGACGATCTGTGCGGAAATGTCATGCGCCGCCGCCTGCGGCGCCACGCTACGGGTGCCTAGCCGCGCATGGTCAAGGCCAGGGGCCGATGCCCGGCTGCCCCTGCCGCACCGGCCTGCGTGGCCGGTGGCGCGTCCTTCAGGCGGAACACTTGCACCGCGTGCGACAGCTGCGCCGCCTGATCCTGCATGGCATTGGCCGCGGCCGCCGCCTCTTCGACCAGGGCCGCATTTTGCTGCGTCACCTGGTCCATCTGACTGATGGCTTCATTCACCTGCTCGATGCCGAGGCGCTGCTCTTCGCTCGCATCCGTGATCTCGCCGATGATGGCGCTCAGGCGCTGGACGCTATCGACCACCTCCTGCATGGTGGCACCGGCCTGATCGACCAGCTTACTGCCCGCGCCCACCTTCTCCACGGAATCATCGATCAAACCCTTGATTTCCTTGGCGGCGCTGGCCGAACGCTGGGCCAGGTTGCGCACTTCCGTGGCCACCACGGCAAAACCGCGTCCCTGTTCGCCCGCGCGGGCAGCCTCCACGGCGGCATTCAGGGCCAGGATATTCGTCTGGAAGGCGATGCCGTCGATCACGCCGATGATATCGGCAATCTTGCGTGAGGAATCATTGATCGAGCCCATGGTCTGCACCACTTCGGATACCACCGCGCCGCCCTTGACAGCCACGCTGGACGCCGCCGACGCCAGCGAGCGCGCCGCCAGCGCATTGTCCGCATTCTGCTTGACGGCCGCCGTCAGCTCTTCCATCGACGATGCCGTTTCTTCGAGCGAACTGGCCTGCTGTTCCGTGCGCGATGACAAGTCCATGGTCCCGACGGCGATCTGCGCCGAAGCAGTGGCGATGGTATCGGTGCCGCCGCGCACTTCGCCCACAATGCCAACCAGCGCCGTGTTCATGTCGCGCAGGGCGGCCATCAGCTGACCCGTTTCATCTTGCGAACGCACGACGATATCGCTGCTCAGGTCGCCCTGCGCCACGCGCTGGGCCAACGCCACCGCCTCGACCAGTGGGCGCGTAATGTTACGGGTCAGCAAGATCGCCAGCATGCACGCCAGCAGCGCGGCGATGACGCCGCCGCCCAGCAAGACCCACGTCGTGCGCGACTGCAAGGCGGCCGCTTCCTGGCCGCGTTGCCCTAATAACATACTTTCCGTCTTGCCTATGTCGGCGAGCAAGATACGCATCGCATCCATGGCCGCCTTGCCCTTGCCGGCCTGCTCCGCCGCCACCACGGCGTCGAGGCTGCCATCGACGGCCGCCGCGCGGCGCAAGGCGATCACGGGATTGATCGCCGTCGCCAGCCATTGCTGCTGAGCACCTTCCAATGCCTTCAGCCGCGCCAGCTGGGCAGGGTTGTCGGCAGTCAAAGCGCGGATCTTTTGCAAGTGTTCGGCAAAGCCGCGCTGGCCGCTTGCCAGCGGTTCCAGCGAGCTATCCTTGCCGGTCAATGCAAAGCCGCGCTCGCCGGTCTCGATGTTGATCAGGCTTTCGAGCAAGGCATTGGCCTCGCCCATGACCTCGTACGTATGGATATTCAGTCCATTGGCCTCACCCAGGCGGGAAAAATTCGCTTGCGCAGACGCGACCAGTATCGCCAGCAAGGCGATGACGGCGCCAAAGGCCAGGTAGAGGCGGGTGCCGATCTTCAAGTTGGACAATGCCATTTTCGTACTCCAGTAAGAACAAACATCAAGGCGCCATCATAGCGATAAAAAAGGAAACATTTGTTGCTTATGGGATACAATTTATATCTTATCGTCTTTTTATAATTTCCATGGATCGCTTGTCTGCCCTATTGCTGCGCTTTGGATTCTCAGCCGACACCTTCTTCCAGGGAACGTTTTGCGGCAACAACCACTTTCCCGCGCAGCCGGGAAGGGGCCATCTGCATCTGGTGCGCGAAGGGCCGGCGACCTTCGTCCACGCAGACGGCACCCGGCTGCACGTCGATGCGCCCACGCTGATTCTCTACCCGCGCCCGCAGGCGCATGGTCTGCATACGGGTGCCGGCACGGCGCAGCTGTTATGCGCCAGCGTGCATCTGGCGGGCGACGGCGAGGCTGCGATCGACAGCCTGCCGGCCTGCCTGCAGGTGCCGCTGGCGCAACTGCCGGCGATGGCTGGCGTGCTCGAGCTGCTGTTCGACGAGGCGCAGCATGGCGGGCTGGGACAGAAACTGGTGCTCAACCGCTTGTGCGACGTGCTGATCGTCCAGCTGCTGCGCCATGCGCTGGCCAACCATCTCATGTCGGCCGCATGCCTGCTCGACCCGTCCGATGCCGTCCTCGCCAACGCCATGACGGCCATGCGCGACCATCCCGGGCGCCACTGGACGGTGGCATCACTGGCCACCCTGTGCGGCATGTCGCGCAGCCGCTTCGCGCGCCAGTTCCACGCGGTCATCGGTTGCCCGCCGGCCGCATACCTGACGGGCCAGCGCATGTTGCGCGCCCAGGCGCTGCTCCAGCAAGGCCGGCTGGTGCAGGATGTCGCGCTGGAAGTGGGCTATGCCAGCCAGCCGGCTTTCACCCGTGCCTTCCGCGCTTGCACCAGGCTGTCGCCGCGCGACTGGCTGACACAGGGCAACAGCTAGAAATCGAGCGCCCGCAAGACCACGCTGCTGACCCGCAGGTCGCGGCTCAGATAAGCGAAGGCGCGCTGGCCGATGCGCAGGCGGTGGGCGTCGAAGATGAGCAGCCAGTCGCCGCCCTGGCCCTGGTCCAGGCTGCGCAATGCCGTCACGCTGATACGGCAAGTCTTTTCCACGCCGAAGACGGTCAGATGAAAGCGGATGACGTCGCCCGCCGGTTCGAGCGCGATGCTGTCGCGCAGGATGTCATAGGGCATGACCGCCGCCGTTCATGTGGCGGCATTGGCCATAGCAGCGGCATGCCGTGGCAAGTCGATGATGAAGACGCAGCCATGGCCAGGCGCGCTTTCCACGCTCAAGGTACCGTCATTCGCTTCCACGCTGCGCCGGGCAATCGACAGGCCCAAGCCC